>NZ_FOPZ01000040.1 GCF_900113615.1 Halorubrum aquaticum | reverse complement strand
CCGGCCGCGAACGGCCCGCGCGAGGGAGGTCGAGGCGGCCCGCCGGCGGCTCCGGCGGGTCGCCGAGGCCGAGGCTGGGGAGGCGTGAGGTGCGGAGTCGTGTGGGGTCGTGCGAGGACGTGGCGGGACGAAACGTGACGAAACGTGACGAAACGGGACGGTCGACGGCGACGTTGCCGCCGGCTGCCGGCGGCGCGGAGCGTTCGAGGTCGGGCCTTCGGACGCGTTCCCCGTGATCGTGTCCACCGCGCCAGCAACGACCCCCTCTCGACCGCGCGAGTCGTACCGCCGTGGCTCGCCGGGAAGCTTCGTGAAAAACGGGAACCGCTACTGCAGCTACTGCCGCTATCGTCTCAGAACGAGACCGGCTGCGGCCCGTTCTCGCCGTCCGTCGTCGGATCGCGGTCCGAGTAGAACCGCCGGCCGACGCCGCGGTGACAGACGCCGGCTCGCAGCGTCTCGAAGACCTCGTCGGGAGCGTCGAACGTCTGATCGCCGAACCGCTCGAGCACGTCCCCGAGCCGCTCCGATCCGTCGGCGAGCTCTACGGTCGCGTTGCCGTGAGCCGCGATGAGTTCTTCCGAGGTGGTCGGGAACTGGTGCCGTTCGATCCGGTCGTCGACGCCGTTCAAGCGCATCGATTACGCCGAGTCGCCGGAGGTTCTTAATGATTGTCCATGTACGACCTTAGTCGGACGTTACTCCCTTATACGTCATAATACCGCGTACGGTGTACGACATGACGCCACACGATCCCGGACGAGACGGTTCCGTCGCTGCTTAGTGGACTCGGGGGAAACTGCCGATATGACCGCTGACGACTCCGGATCCGCGGCCGACTCGGGCGATCCCGGATCCGACCCTCCCGACTCCGTCGACTCCACAACCGGTTCGGCCGACTCCACAACCGATCCCGGACTCGTCGCCGACCTCCACACCCACACGAGGGTCTCCGACGGAACGCTGACGATAGAGGAGGTCCCGGCGGCCGCCCACGAGGCCGGGCTCGACTGGGTCGCCGTCACCGACCACGACCGGATCCACCCCGGGATCGACGCGCCCGTCGTCGACCGCGACGGCGTCCGGATCGTCCGGGGGATCGAACTCCGCGTCGACGCCGGCTTCGAGCGACTCGACCTCCTCGGGTACGCCGTCGAACACACCGACGCGCTCGACGCCGAGATCGACCGGCTCCAGACGGACCGTCGCGAGCGCGGCGCGGCGATCCTCCGTCGCGTCGAGGAGCGGCTCGGCGTCGACCTCGCCGTCGAGCCCCGTCCCGGCCTCGGCCGGCCGCACGTCGCCCGCGCGATCGAGGAGTCGTCCGCCCCGTACGACTACGCCGAGGCCTTCGACGAACTGATCGGCAACGACGGGCCGTGTTACGTCGCCCGCGACGTGATCGACCTCGACCGCGGGGTCGAACTGCTCCGGGAGTCGTGCGCGTTCGTCGGCCTCGCTCACCCGTTCCGCTACGACGACGTCGACGCCGCGCTCGAGGTCGCCCGCGATCTCGACGCGATCGAGCGCTTCTATCCGTACGGTCGTCCGGTCGACACCGGCCGGATCGACGAGGTCGTCGCGTCGAGCGACCTGCTCGCGACCGGCGGGAGCGACGCCCACGAGCGGACGTTCGGTGCGGCCGGGCTGACCGAGGCCGCGTTCGCGCCGGTTCGCGAACGGCTGCCGGACCCGCGCTGAGCGGGCGTCGGCTCCGCACTGAGCTGGCGCCGGACCCTCGTGACGGTCTCCGGATCCTGCCGGGGAACAGGGTTAACTCCGGGCGCGACCGAGGACGACACATGCGGTGTCACTACTGCGA
The DNA here is from genome assembly GCF_900113615.1 of Halorubrum aquaticum. GTDB lineage: Archaea > Halobacteriota > Halobacteria > Halobacteriales > Haloferacaceae > Halorubrum > Halorubrum aquaticum. Next base: position 1,272 of record NZ_FOPZ01000040.1, on the reverse strand, counting down.
CAGCGAGGCGGCCTACGAGGCCGAACAGGCGGGCGTCGTCGTGGGGCTCTGTGCGGACCACTTCCGCGAGCGCGTCGAGGAGTTGGCCGACGACGAGGGGCTGGCGGCGCTCTCGGAACGGCTCGACGTCGAATCGACGGAGAGCGAGTGACTCGGTGACTGCCGGGGACTCCGAGTCGCCCGCGAACGAACCCTAAAAGACGGTCGGGAGCCAACCTCCGTCCATGTATCCGACCGACCGTCCGCGACGGCTCCGCACCGACGGGATCCGCCCGCTCGTCAGCGAGTCGTCGCTGTCGGCGTCCGACCTCGTCGCTCCGGTGTTCGTCGACGCGACGACCGACGAGCGCGTTTCCATCGAGTCGATGCCGGGCCACGAGCGCGTCCCCGTCGACGAGGCGGTCGCGCGCGTCGAGGAGGTCCGCGACACGGGAGTGGAGGCGGTGATCCTCTTCGGGGTCCCGGAGGCGAAGGACCCGACCGGGAGCCGCGCGTACGCCGCCGACGGCGTGGTTCAGCGGGCGATCCGCCGGATCTCGGCCGAGACGGACGCGTACGTGGTCGGCGACGTCTGTCTGTGTGAGTACACCGACCACGGCCACTGCGGCGTGATCGAGGAGGGCGCCGCCGCCGACCCGACGCTGACGGTGAGAAACGACGAGACGCTGGAGCTGCTCGCCGAGACCGCGGTCTCGCAGGCCGATGCCGGCGCGGACATGGTCGCGCCATCGGCGATGACGGACGGGCAGGTGGCGGCGATCCGCTCGGCGCTCGACGACGCGGGCCACGAGGACGTGGCGCTCATGAGCTACGCCGCGAAGTACGAGTCGGCCTTCTACGGGCCGTTCCGCGACGCCGCCGACGGCGCGCCCGCCTTCGGCGACCGCCGACACTACCAGATGGACCCTGCCAACCGCCGGGAGGCGCTCCGCGAGGCCCGGCTCGACGCCGAGGAGGGCGCGGACGTGCTGATGGTGAAACCGGGGCTTCCGTACCTCGACGTCGTCTCGGACCTCCGCCGGGAGTTCGACCGGCCGATCGCCGCCTACAACGTCTCCGGCGAGTACGCCATGCTCCACGCCGCCGCCGAGAAGGGCTGGCTCGACCTCGAGGCGGTCGCCCACGAGTCGCTCGTCTCGCTCAAGCGCGCGGGCGCGGACCTGATCGTGACCTACTTCGCGGAGGACCTCGCCGACCGGCTGTGATCGCGGTCGGTCGTCGCTGACGCCGGACACGACCGACCGGACTCGACTGACGGGACCGACCGGACTC
>NZ_FOPZ01000039.1 GCF_900113615.1 Halorubrum aquaticum | reverse complement strand
GAGAAGGACGAGGAAGCGGACGGAGAGGAGAAGGACGAGGAAGCGGACGGAGAGGAGTAACGAATGCCACCGCTTGAGATCACCGACGACCACCGAGAACGCATCGAGCGCCTGCGCGAGGAACTGGCGGACCGACACGCCGGCCCGTACGCGACGGTCGGCACCGAGGAGGTCCTCTCGTACCTGCTCGACCTCGCCGAGGCCGTCGACGACCCGGACCGCTCGGCCGACCCCGATCGGCTGGCAGGCGGGGAGGACGAGGGAGACTCCGCCGCCGACGAGGACTCGCTCCCCTTCGACCGGGAGGCGGCACGAGAGGCGCTCGGCGAGCGCAACCGGAAACACGGCGACCCCGAGCAAGCGGACCGCTCCGATCTGTACTCGATCGCCGCCGCGTTCGACGTCTCCGGCCGCAGCGACATGACCAAGGACGAACTCGTCGAGGCGATACTCGACGCGGCCGCGGAGCTGGCGGTCGACCCCTTCGCCCGCGTCGACGTGGAGGTTCCCGACGCCGATCCAGCGAACGACGAGCACGGGGACGCCGAGGCCGCCAGCGAGGCGGGCGAGGACCCCGCGCCCGACGATCCCGGTGACGGTGGCGGCGACGACGCAGTCGGCAACGACGGGACCTCCGAGGACGACGGCGGAGCCGGCCAACTGAACGCGATGATGAGCCTGCTCGATACCCACGACGACAAGTGGCACGAGGGCGACGGTGACGTGCGATACGAGGTGGAACTGCCCGACGGAAGCGTCGAAACGGCCCGCACCAAGGACGACGTGCGGGCGCTCCTGTTCCGGAACTACTGACCATGGGACTCCTCACGGCACTTCGCGAGTGGATCGGCGGCCTCCTCGGTTCGGGGCCGGAGGAACCGGACGACGCGGCCGACGGAGAGGCCGCGGGATCGGAACCGGAGGGGCCGGACGACGACCGGCTCGACCCCGGAGCCGTGAAAGAAACCAGGTCGGCCGCGACGGACGACGCGGTCGACAAGCTTCGGGAGGTCCGGCGGACCGGGTCCTCGGAGGCGGCGGACGACGACGAGGAACCGATCGATCCCTCCGCCGGCGACGCTCCAACCGACCCCGGCGCCGGCGACGGGAAGCGTTAGGTCACGGGGGCCGAAGGAGGCGACATGACCACGGACCACGAACACGTCGCGCGGACGATCGAACTCGCGGAGGAGGCGGTCGAGGACGGAAACACCCCGTTCGGCGCGCTGTTGGTCGTCGACGGCGAGGTTCGACGGGAGGCGAGGAACACGACCCTGACCGACGACGACGTCTCCGCACACCCGGAGCTCAAGCTGGCGCGCTGGGCCGGCAGCGAGCTCTCGCCGGAGGAGCTGGCCGACTGTACGATGTACGCGAGCACCGAGCCGTGTCCGATGTGTACCGCCGCGATCCACTACGCCGGGATCGGCCGCGTCGTCTTCGGCGTCGCGGGCGAGACGCTCCACGAGCTCACCGGCGGCGGCGTCCCGATCCCGGCGGAGGAAGTGATCCGGCGGGCCGACGGCGACGCCGACGTGGAGGGACCGATCGCGACCGAGGCCGCGATGGCCGTCCACGAGTCCTTCTTCGGGGCGTGATGGGAGCTTCGAGCGACGAACGCGATCCGCCCCGGGTCACCGCCATCGGCGCGGCCGCGGTCGACGAGTGGTACGCCGTCTCGAACCTCCCGGAGCCGGACGGCGGCGCGTACGCGAGCGAGGTCGAGACCGCGCCGGGCGGCGTCGGCGCGAACGTCGCGGTCGGACTCGATCGACTCGGCCGCGACGTCGGGCTCGTCAGCCGGGTCGGCGACGACGAGTACGGCGACCTGGCGCGTTCCTGGCTGGCCGAGAGCGGCGTCGACGGGTCCCGGGTGACGGTCGGGGACGACCCGACGACGCGCTCGGTGATCCTGAGCGCGCCGGACGGCGAGCGCGCCATCGTCACCGCCGGCGAGAGCTTCCGCGAGCTCCGGCTCGACCCGACGACCCTCGAGTCGATCGTCGAGAGCGAGGTCGTCTTCCTCACGGCGTACACGCCCGACCGGGTCGCGCGGGCGGTGCTCGACCGGGTCCTCGACGCGCCCGAGGCCGACCGTCCCGCGCTCGTCTTCGACCTCTCGGGACCGGTCGAGGAGCTCGCCGGTCGCGGGACCGAGCCGGAGACGGTCCACGGGTACCTCCACCGCGCCGACCTCTTCGTCGCCGGCGGCGTCGCCGCGCCCGCCTACTTCGGCGGCGTCGACGCGGCCGTCGACCGGCTCTCGGCGGTCCGCACTCGATCCGTCGGCCCCGCGGTTCTCACCCACGGCGCGGACGGGATGACCGTGATCGCCGACGGCGAAGCGACCCGGGTCGACGCGTTCGAGGTCGACGTCGTCGACACGACCGGGGCGGGCGACGCGTTCCTCGCCGGGCTGATCGACCGGTTGCTCCTGGCCGACGGCGGCTCGACGGAGGAATCGGCCGGAGGAACGCTCGTCGACGCCGCCCGGTTCGCATCCGCGGTCGCGGCGATCAACTGTACGGAGCGGTTCACACAGACCGGGCTTCCGACTCGCGAGGAGGTCCGGCGGTTCCTCGCCGAGCGCGACGCGGACCTGCGGTGACGGGGGAGGTGAACGGGGAAACCCGCGCTCACCGAACCTCGTCCGCCCGCGCGACCAGTTCCGCGACCCGATCGACGTCGACCGGGGCGGTCGTCTCGCCGCCCTCCTTCAGCGCGGTCCCGACGATGACGCCGTCCGCGACGCCGAGGAGGTCACCGATCGTGTCGGACCGGACGCCGCTGCCGACGAGGACCGGCGTGTCGAGCCCGTGTCGCTCGCGCTCGTCGACCACGGCCTCCAGCGCGTCGTCGTCGACCGCGTGGCCGGTGCCCGACCCGGAGGCGATCACGGCGTCCGCGAGCCCGCGCTCGGCGGTGTCGGCGAACGACTCCGCGGAGTACCCCGCCGGCGTGAGCGGCGCGGAGTGTTTCACGTCGGTGTCGGCGAAGACGCCGACGTCGACGCCCAGCCGGTCGCGGAGCCGGACCGTCTCGTGTGCGCGCCCCTCGACGATCCCCTGGTCGGTGACTCGCGCGCCCGTGTGGACGTTCACGCGGACGAACGACGCATCGACCGCGGCGGCGACGGAGACGGCGGCTTCGACGTCGTTCCGGAGGACGTTGATCCCGATCGGCAGGTCCACCGCCGCCGCGACCTCGGTCGCCGCGCGAGTCGTCGCCGCGACCGTGTGTTTCGGCACGTCGTCGGGGTAGAACGGGGCGTCGCCGAAGTTCTCGATCATCAGCCCGTCGACCCCGCCCGACTCGAGTCTCGTCGCGTCGCTCACGGCGCGCTCGACGGCCGCATCCATCGCGGCCGCGCCGTCGTCGGGCGCGCCCGGCGCGCCCGGGAGCGCGGGCAGGTGTATCATGCCGATCACCGGCGCGTCCGTGCCGAACGTGGCGTCGAAGTTCATGGCCCCTCCGACGACCGGGGGCGGTTTAACGCTCCCGTATACGGATTCATGGAACCGTTCGCACGCCATCGGAGAACCGCTCACTACAGGCGAAGCAATGAGCGATCGTCCGAGCGGTGGCGCGCCGGTGAGTGGTCGCCGTAGGCGACCGCGAACCGCCCGCGAGGGACGCCGCGAGCGGAGCGAGCGGCAGCGAGGCGCTCCGCGCCTCTGGCA
>NZ_FOPZ01000038.1 GCF_900113615.1 Halorubrum aquaticum | reverse complement strand
GCCGCCGGCGACTGCCCCTTTGAGTCCCACCCCGCACAGCACCGTAACCGCACCTCACGCCTCCCCAGCCTCGCGGCTCGTTCCACTCGCCGCGTCCCTCGCGGTCTCCTCGCGCCCGCTGGGCGCTCGGAGGCACGCCACCGCCCGGTCCGATACTGAAACTCCTCACCACCGGTCGGACGGGTTCGCTACAACCCCAACGCCGACCGGAGGTCGTTGACGCGGGCCTCGGTCTTCTCGTCCGGCGTCCCGTCCGGCTCGACCGGCGTGCGCCCGTCGTAGGTCTCGTGGACCATCGAGACGCCCTCCGCGAGCGTGTCGAGACCGTACCCGCCCTCGAGGACGTACGCCACGGCCGCGTCGATTTCCTCCGCGACCGCACGGATCCGGTCGGTCAACAGCGCGTACCCCTCCGAGGAGACCCGCATCCGCGAGATCGGGTCGTGGCGATGGGCGTCGAATCCCGCCGAGACGATGAGGAGGTCGGGGTCGAACCCGTCGAGGGCCGGCTCGATCGCCTCGTCGATCGCGTAGAGGTAGTCCGCGTCGCCCGCGCCGGCCGCGAGCGGGAGGTTCACCGTCGTTCCCTCTCCGTCGCCCTCTCCGATCTCGGTCAGTTCACCCGTCGCCGGATAGAGCCCGTCCTCGTGGATCGAGGCGTACAGCACGTCACCCCGGTCGTAGAAGACGTCCTGGGTCCCGTTGCCGTGGTGAACGTCCCAGTCGAGGATCGCCACCCGGTCGGCCCGGCCGGCGTCGATGACGTGCTGGGCCGCGACCGCGGCGTTGTTGAAGAAACAGAACCCCATCGCGTCGGCGGTGACCGCGTGGTGACCCGGCGGACGACCGATCGCGAAGGGCGTCTTTCGCCCGTTCTCGCCGTCCAACGCCGCGTCCGCCGCCCACTGGGCCAGCCCGGCTGCCGAGAGCGCGGCCTCCCACGTCCCTTCGCCCGCAACGGTGTCCGGGTCCCAGTTGCCGCCGCCGTCCGCACAGAACGCCTCGAGTTCGTCGACGTAGTCCTCGTCGTGGACGGCGGTCACCGCCTCGCGGGCCGCCGGCAACGCCTCGACGTACTCGACGCCGTGTCGTTTCGTGAGCCCTCGCCGTATCGCGCGCAACCGGTCCGGGTTCTCTGGATGTCGATCGCCCGTGTCGTGGTCGAGACACCGCTCGCTGTAGCCGAAGCGCATCTATTCGAACAACGCGAAGTACGTCTCGATGTCCTCGGCCTGTACGGTCCGGCGGTCCGCGTGGCGAGCCAGCGTCGCGGCGGCGCCCGCCACGTTGTCGGCGTAGTCTTCAAGGATGTCGGCCAGCGCGATCCGCGCGTCGACGCCGACCCGATACCGGTCGTCGATGCGAAGCCGCGCGATCCGATCGATCGGCGCGACGGGAAGGGAGAGCTCCTCGCGAGGGATGACCTGCTCGACGCCGAAGTCCGACGCCATCAGCGTCTTCCGTCCGTCGGCCGTCGCGCGCTCGGCCGCGTCGATCGCCAGTTCCGCGCCGTGCGACTGGATCCGCCGGGCCAACTCCTCGGCGGCGTCGGCGCTGACCCGGAGCTCGCCGGCGTTTCGCCGGATGATCGTATCGACCGGCGCGAACGGCAACTCGACACTCATACACACAGTCGGGTTCGTCCACCGTATAACGCTTTCCGTTACCGGCGTCTACGCGCCCGAACGACGGCCTCGAAGCCACTCTGCGGGTCGTTCCGTTCGGGTCGGTCGTGACCTTCCGGCGTCCCGGCGTCCCTCCGACGACTGAGTTCCCGTCCCCGCGACTCAGAACACGTCCTCGGCGTGGATCGTCCCGTCGCGTTCCGGACCGCGGACCGTTATCTCCTCCCCGAGGCGCAGGCTCGCACCGGTCTCGACGCTCTTCGTCCGCTCCCCGTCGTCCAACACGACCGGGTCCCCCGTCTGGACGACCGTTCCCGTGAACTCCACCTCGTCCTGGGTCGCGGGGTCGGCGGTCGCCACCGCGGTGCCGTCGCCATCGGCGACCGCCCCGTCCCCGCCGGTGGCCGCCTCGGCCTCGCCGTCCGCTCCCGGCGAATCGGCGAAGGCGCCCAGACCCGTGTCGGCCGTCGTCCCGTTCGTCGCGTCCGTCGCGTCGGCGTCCGGTCCGTCGTTCGAGCGGCCGGCTCCGTCACCGTCGGCGTCGAGCACGGAGACGGTCGATCGCCAGTTCGCGGACGCCTCCAGGTCGTCCTGCCAGCCGTCCTGGATCTCCACGTCGGTGAAGACGACGCGGTCGGCGAGCTCGATGTCCCTGTCCGCCTTCTCGCCCCACAGCGCGACGCGGATCTCCCCCGTGTCGTCCTTGATCCGGACGTTGCGGACCTGTCCCTCGGAGCCGTCGTCGCGGTCGAACGTCCGTTTGGGGTCCGTCTCGATGACCCCGCCGCTGATGTCGACGGTCCGGCCGATCTCCAGTTCGGCGACGTCCGTCGTCTCCGGGACGTACTCGACGTCCTCGTCGACGCGGTCGACGGTACCGCGGTCGCCGACGTGTAACTCGAGGTCGCCGTCGCGCTCGCGGACGTACCCGTCTCCCACCTCGACCACCTCGCCGGAATCGAACTCCTCGACGAGGTCCGCCTTGTCGTCCCACAGCGTTATCCGGACCCGACCGGTCTCGTCTCCGACGGTGAGGTTCGCCACCCGTCCCTTGGAGCCGTCGTCGCGGTCGAACGTCCGGACCGTGTCGGTGTCGAGCACCTTCCCGACCAGGTCGACGTCGGAGGCACCGAGGGAGAGGTCCTCGACGCGGTAGGTGTCGAGCACCTGGACGTCGACCTCGGCATCCTCGTCGGGTTCGACCTTGTCGGCGCTCACCTCGAGGCCGCTGTATCCCTCCTTCGGTCGACCCATGACGCGGAGCACCTGTCCGACCTCCAGTTGCTCCTCGGCCGCGGTCGCCATCTCGTCCCAGAGCGCGACCCGGACGGAGCCGGAGGCGTCCGCGACGTCGACGTTACAGACCCGTCCCTCCTCGTCCTCGTCGTCGCGCTCGAACGTGCGGACGTCGCCGATGGACGTGACCTTCCCGAGGAACTTCACGTCGTTCATGCCGGGCTCGATGTCGGCGATGGTGTCGGCCTCCTCGTCGCGGAGCTCGTGCGCGATGAGCATCGCGGCGGTCTCCTCGTCGGCGAGTCCGCCCATCTGCTCGACTTTGTCCTCGACGGCGGCCGCGAACTCCTCGAACTCGACATCGGTCTCGAGGTCCTCGTAGACGTCCTCTATGGCTCCCATACGCGTACCTCGTAGGGTCGTCGACTCCGCGGATAAGCGTTGTCCTTGCGTCGTTTCCGTGCCCTCGCCGGTCGCGTTCTCCGCCCGCTTTCGAGTCGCGTTCTCGCTCGGCATACCCCGCACTCGTCCCGGTTCGGTACAAAAACGTTCAGGCGGATCGTCCGTCCCCTCGTGAGACCACGGAGCGTTCCGTGCGACCGCCGGGCACGGGGCGGAGCGGACCGTAACCGTCTTAAGTATCTCGGCGATACGTGTAATCGAGTCCTGGTAGGGTAGTGGACTATCCTCTTGGCTTGCGGAGCCAGGGACCGGAGTTCAAATCTCCGTCAGGACGCTCACTTTGCGGCTGTCTCACTTCGTTCGACAGCCGCCGCGTTCGGTCCTGACGTGCCCCACGCTCGCTCGTTCGCGGCTTCGCCGCTCACTTTCGAGGGCTCCCTTCGGTCGCCCTCGCACCGCTCGCGTGGGACTCCGTCAGGACGCTATAGAACAACTCGCGCACGTTCTCCGTGGGACCAGATCGCTCACTACAGGGAATTCATGTACCGATCGCGTACTTCCCCGCTACCTGTCAGGAAAGTCGTGCGAGATACAGAGGGTACACTCACCAAGATCTTGGCCACCACACCCATATATGCTACAAAGAGTGGTGCTTTCACTGGAGATGGTACACAATTCCAACATGCTTACACGTGTGCTGGACTCATCATATTTTTTGGATGACGATGCGACCCACCGAGAAAATAATAAACGCAAGTCTGACTGGTATCGGACGCTCGTTGAGGAGGTAAATGATCTCGCGACAGTCGTCGATACCGACGGAACGATAACCTACGTCAGTCCGGCCATCACACGGATTCTCGGCTACGACCCCGGCGAATTGGTTGGCCACGAGGGATTCGAGTTCGTCCATCCCGAGGACCGGGAGCGAAACGCCGACGCGCTGGAGGCTGT
>NZ_FOPZ01000037.1 GCF_900113615.1 Halorubrum aquaticum | reverse complement strand
GCGGTGGCGCGCCTGCGAGCGCCCGGAGGGCGCGAGGAGCCCGCGAGGGACGCCGCGACCGAAGGGAGCGGCGAGGCTGGGGAGGCGTGAGGTGCGGCGCTGTGAGGGATGGGACTCAAAGGGGCAGTCGCCGGCGGCTTCGCCGCCGGCTGCCAGAGGCGCGGAGCGCCTCGCTGTCGCGAGGGCGACGGCGGCCGAAGCAAGGACCGCAGGAGCGAACATAGTGAGCGACGAAGACCACAGCGAGGCCCCCGAGTCCTCGCGACTGGGGCTTCGGGAATGGTCATCGCGCCAGCAACGACTCCCTTCTCCTCACCTCGATCATCAATGAAACAACCGTCTTACAAGCGATACGTTCTTTCAGTTGCTCCGTGTGGATCGGCACGAATCGAACGCGTTTCGAAAGCCGGGTCTCACTCCGATGATGGCCCGTGAGAACCCCCAATCGACCCCGGCGAACCGACCTCCGCGCCGCGGCCGGATCCGACATCTCCCGCACGATCCCGGCCCGAACCCGAAGACGGATTAGCGTCCCGACCCGAGTTCCGCTACATGTCAGCCTCCAGCGTGCGCACCCGCCTCAAGGACCGGGCGGGCGCGCTCACCGTGCTCCTCACGGTCGTCGGCTACGGTGCCGTCGGCGGCGTCTTTCTCGTGCCGGGGTTCCAGGCGCTGTTCCCGGACCTCACCCGCGAGACGGTCGACCTGCTCGCTCACGCGATCGCCGCGGTCAACACGGTCACGATCGCCACGCTCTCGCTCGGGTGGTACTGGATCCGCAACGGCGAGGTGAAGAGACACGCCGCCGCGATGACGACCTCGTTCGTCCTCATCCTCGTCTTCCTCGGGATGTACCTCCCGAAGGTCGCCGGCGGCGGGACGAAATACTTCGTCGGCCCCGACCCGGCCTACTACGCGTACCTCCTCATGCTCGCGGTCCACATCCTGCTCTCGATCGTCTCCGTGCCGGTCGTCCTCTACGCGCTGCTGCTCGGGCTCACGCACTCCGAACGCGAACTCCGAAACGAGGTCCCCCACGCGCGGGTCGGCCGGATCGCCGCGAGCGCGTGGCTCCTCTCGTTGGTGCTCGGCGTGGTCACGTACCTACTGCTGAACCACGTGTACGACTCGACGTTCGAGGCCGCCGAGACGGCGACCGAGACCGCGAGCCTCCTCCTCCCGCTCGTTCCCGGCATCTGACGATCGGAACGCCGGATCCGACACCGACGAGGTTCGTCCGGGCGGCTATCCTTCGTACGGCCAGTCGCCGATGACTTTCATTCCCGCCGCGAGGTCCTCCGATTCCAGTTGCTCCGCGATCTCCGCCGGCTCGCGCCGATCGATCTCGGTTTCGTCGTCCGCGAGGTCGACGACCAGTTCCGTCAGCAGGATCGCCTGCTCGCGCAGGTTCCGGACCTCGAGTTTGTCGAGCGTGTCCGCGAAGGTGTGGCCCCAGCCGCGGCCCTCGTCGCCGGTCTCGCTCATCACGTGGTAGCCCGGAACGCCCCACTGGACGTACGGCCAGTGGTCGCTGTGGGGGCCGAGTCGCGGGACGGTGCCGGCGGGGTGGTCGAAGCGGTCGGCGACGGCCTCCGCGGCGTCGTCGAGGTCGTCGAAGCCGTGCGTGAAGAACTTCAGCGTCCGGCCGCGACCCACCCCGTCGTTGTTCACGATCGCCTTGATCGCGTCGTGGTCGCGCTCGGCCGCGTCGTGGCTCGATCCCACCAGCCCGACCTCCTCTGCCCCGTACACCAGACAGTGGACCCGCGTGTCGAGTTCGTCCTCCCGCGCGGCGAGCGCCTTCGCGACCTCGAGGACGATAGCGGTCCCCGCGCCGTTGTCGCCCGCGCCCTCGGCGATGTCGTGGGCGTCGACGTGGCTCGTCACCAGGACGGCCTCCTCGGTGTCCGGACCGAGGTCGGCGTGGACGTTGTAGCTGGTCGCGTCGCCGGCGTCGGCGTCGACCTCGACCGTCACGTCTTCCCCGTCGAAGCGTCGAGAGAGCCGCGAGCCGACCTCCTTCGAGACGCCCACGGCGGGAACCTCGCCGATCGGAGCGTCCGCGGTCCCGACGCTCCCTGTCGGCGGGAGACACCCCTCGACGTGGTTCCGGAAGACGAAGGCGGCCGCGCCGCCCTCGACGGCGTAGTAGTACTTCTCCCGGCGGTGGATGAACCGGTCGTAGTAGTCGGGGACGTTCGAGGCGGCCATCACGACCTTCCCCTCGATGTCGGCCCGCTCGAAGTCCTCCGGGAGGCCGTACCCCAGGTCGACCAACTCGCCCGTGACCTCGCCGGACGGGCTCCGCGGAAGCGCGATGCTGTCCTGGGTCGTGTCACCGGCGTGGACCGCGGACGACCCGCGTTCCCACCCCTGGATGTCGAAGGACTCCAGTCGCGCGTCGCGCGCTCCGACCGCATCCAGCGCGTCGCGTGTCTCCTCGGCGGCGCGGCGCTCACCGTCGCTTCCCGCCATCCGGTTCCCGATGTCGACGAGCGTCTCGAGGTGCGTCCATCCCGCGTCGCTCGTGAACGTCTCTCCGATCCACGATGTCATGAGTCACCCATGCGAGCGCCGCCGCTTGAGGATTCGGGAAGCGGAGAACCCGCCCCGTCGGCCGACGTGGTGTGGCACCCGGACGGTTCCGATCGGAATCGGGGGTTTTTCCATCGTGCCGCGCGGAGCCCTCCCGTATGGGAGATCCGGTGTCTCGCGTCGCCGTCGTCGGCGCGGACGAGTCCCTCGCCGACCGCGCGGAGCGTGCCGTCCGCGCGGCCGGCGGGCGGACGGACGAGCCCGCCGCCTCGGACGCGATCGTCGCCGTGGGCGACGAGGCGATCCGGGACGCCCTGGTCGATTCCGCATCCGCGGACCACGTCGGTTCCGTCCCGCCCGAGCGCGTCGACGCACCCGTCCTCCCCGTCCGAGAGGGACGACACGCGGTCGATCCGGCGGACCTCCGGGACGCGATCCGCGGGCTCTTCGGCGGGGAGACACGCCGCGTCGGACACCCCGTTCTCTCCGTCGATCTCGGCGGAGACACGGTCCATCGCGCCGTCTTCGACGTCGGATTCGTCACCGACGAGCCGGCACGCATCTCGGAGTACGCGGTCGATCTCGCCGTCGATCGGGAGGCCGCGTTCCGAGCGGACGGCGTCGTCGTCGCGACGCCGCTCGGGAGCGACGGGTACGCCGCCGCCGCGGGCGGGCCGCTTCTCGAGGCCGGAAGCGGGATCGCGGTCGTCCCGATCGCGCCGTTCACGACCCGGAGCGACACGTGGGTCGTCCCCGACGGTACGGCCGTCTCCGTCCGACGCGACGCCGAGACCGTCTCGATCGTCGTCGACGGCGACCGTCGGGGGACCGTGACCCCCGGGCGACCGGTCCGGATCGAGGTCGTCGACCGGGTCGAAACGCTTCGATTGCCCCGTCCCCACCGGCCGAAACCGAGCGCTGATCGGAAAGGTTCTAATAACTCGTGAACGGAAGGATCGGTATGGATCCACTGCAGTTCCTCGTTCCGTTCGGCTGGCTGTCGGCCGTCGGGCCGGCGTTGCCGTACGCGATCCTCGTGATGGCGGTCGCGAACCTGGCGACCCGACACCTCGGACACCGGCGACACGTCGAACAGGCGAAGGAAGGGGACGCCGTCGAACAGTACGGTCCGCACGTGTTCACGAACTTCGGACTCGCGCTTTTGAGCTTCCTGTTCGCGGTTCACGCGCCGACCGGCGGGACCATCCTCTCGTTCCTCGTCGTGACGATGATGATCGCGGACGTGTTCGAGTTCGAGGCCCGCAACGTCGAGGCCCGTAACGACATGACCGTCGAAGCGCCCAAGAGCGCGATCGTCACCTCAGGGCTCGTGTTGCTGTACGCCTCGTACTACTCGCTGTTCTTCCTCGTCGAAGGGTTCTGGAACCAGGCGATCGTCGCCTGAGAGAACGGCCTCCTTCTCGCAGCGCCGTCCCGTACACGGACGAGGAACCACACGCGGACCGATCCTCCCGCTCGATGCGGCTCGAGCGTCACTTCTGACCGTGAGAGACCGGTTCGTGGCATTCACCTCGAGTGATCCCGAGACCTCGGAGTCGACCGCGTGAGCGAGTCGGAACGATATCCGGACCTGCCGTTTTGATGGACTTCCCGTGGTCAATACAGGCGAAGGAACGAGCGATCGCCGGAGCGGTGGCGTGCCTCCGAGTGCCCCAGCGGGGCACGAGGAGCCCGCGAGGGACGCGACGACCGAAAGGGAGTCGCGAGGCTGGGGAGGTGTGAGGTGCGGTTGCGGTTCGGGTGGGATTCAAAGGGGCAGTCGCCGGCGGCGGAGCCGCCGGCTGCCAGAGGCGCGGAGCGCCTCGCTGCCACGAGGACGAAGCCCGGCGAAGTAAGCACCGCAGGAGCGAACAAAGTGAGCGACGAGGAGCACAACGAGCCGCGCGAGTCCTCGTGGCTGGGGCTTTGGCGGTGTTCACTCCGCCAGCAACGA
>NZ_FOPZ01000036.1 GCF_900113615.1 Halorubrum aquaticum | reverse complement strand
CGTCAGAACGCGACGCGTTCTGACTGCTAGCCAGAAATCAGAGATTTCTGGCGATGACGAGAGAGCTTTGCTCTCTCGAACCACGGTCCTCAGTCGTTCGCTCCGCTCACTCCTTGCGGTCCTTACGTCGCCGTGCTTCGGCCTCACGACTGCCCCTTTGAGTCCCACCCTTCCCGCACAGCACCGCTCCGCCCCGCACCTCACGCCTCCCCAGCCTCGTCAGTCGCCTCTGGCGACTGACTCCCTCGCGTTCCGGTCGCGGGCCGGCGGCCCGCTCCCGGGCGCGCCGGGACGCTTCGCGCCGCCGGAAGCCGCCGGCTTCGAGTCGAGGTATTATGGCACCCCGGAGGATCCTTGAGGACGATGACCGAGACAACTCCGTCCGACGGGGACGACGACCGGCCCCGAGTCGTGATCAGCGACACGAAGCTCACCAGCCTCGCGACCGAGCGCGAGGTCTTCGGCGACGAGGTCGTTCTGACGCAGGAACCGCTTCGCTCGCCGGAGGCGGTGATCGAGGCGGACCCGGACGCGATCGTCATCGACGCCGGGACGCCGATGACCGCCGAGGTGTTCGACGGCTGTTCGGCCCTCCGCGCGGTCGTCCGCGCCGGCGTCGGCGTCGACAACGTCGACCTCGCGGCGGCGGCCGCCAACGACGTGGCCGTCTCGAACGTCCCGGACTACGGGACCGACGAGGTGTCCGCACACGCCGTCGCGCTCTGTGCGGCGCTCGTCCGCGGGATACCGACCGCCGACGCGGACACCACGGCGGGCGGCTGGGACTGGCAGGTCAGCGCGCCGCTCTCGAGACCCGAGGAACTCGCCGTCGGCGTCGTCGGCTGTGGGCGGATCGGCCGGCGCACGGTGCGGAAGGCGGACCCGCAGTTCGGCCGCGTCCTCGTCCACGACCCGTACGTGGACGACGAGGAGATCCGGGGACTCGGCGCGGAGCCGGTCGGGTTCGGCGACGTCCTCCGCGAGAGCGACGTGATCTCCGTTCACACGCCCTTGACCCCGGAGACCCGCGGGATGTTCGACGAGGCCGCCTTCGACGCGATGCGCGAGCGCGACGAAGCCGAGCCGGGAACGATCCTCGTGAACACCGCACGTGGCGAGGTCGTCGACGAGGACGCGCTGCTCGCGGCGTTGGAGGACGGGACGGTCCGGAGCGCCGGGCTGGACGTCCTCCCGGCGGAGCCGCCGGCGGACGACCGACTCACCGGGCGCGACGACGTCGTCGTCACCCCGCACATCGCGTGGTACTCGGAGGAGTCGAAACGCGAGGTTCGGCGCAAGGCCGCCGAGGAGGCCCGCCGGTACCTCCGCGGTGCGGAGCCGACCTACCGGGTCGACCCCGAGACGTACGGGGTCGTTCCCGACGCCGGGACGTAGCCCGACCGTTCCCGTGACCCATCCGACCGCAACGTTCAACACGTCCTCGGTTCGGGATCGGAGCGTGAGCCGAGCCCTCCTCCCCGCGGCCGTCGCGGCCGTCGCCGCGGGCACGACTTCCGTAACGCGTCGGATCGCTCCGATCCTGCTCGAGTCGTCCATCGATCTCCCGTCCACGAGCGCCCTCTCCCTGTACATCGCCGGCGGCCGGTTCGTCTCGTTCGCGCTCGTCTACGGGCTGCTCCTCGGCGTCGCCTACGGGATCGGTCGAGCGGGGAACGGCTCCCGAGGCGACGGATCGATCGCGCTCGCCACCGGCGTCATCGCCGCGGTCACGTACCTCGTCGTGACCGCCGGAACGCTCCACTGGCTCGGTCCCCAGCAGGGCGCGATCACGGCGGTCATGGCCGTCGGGTCGAGCGTCGGCGTCGGCGTCCAACTGGCGGTCGTCGCGTTCGCGGGGCTGGCGCTGGGCCGGTCCCGACGCCCGGCGACCGATGCGGACGAGCCGTGACCGAGGTGAGATCCTCCCGATGCACCGCTCGGATCCCCCGCGATCGTCTCCGATCCGGGAACGGCCCGTAGAGCCGGGTTAACCCGAATACAATCCGAGTTAATCGGGCTTAACGGAGTTCCCTCCTTATGGGGAACCGGCCGCACGACCCGAGTGGACATGAGCGAACGAACCATTGGCCTGCTGTTGATCGCGGTCGTCGCGATCGGCGCGGTGACCGGCGTCGCGGCCGCCGAGGGCGGCCTCGGCGTGGCGGTCGAGGAGACCGACGACGAACCGACGGTCACGGTGACCGAGAACGACACCGCGGTCGAGAACGCCACGGTGGTCGTGAGCGTCGCGAACGACGAGGCGAACGCCTCGTACGCGGGGACGGGCGAGTACGCGACCGACGAGAACGGAACCGTCGAGCTGCCCGCCGCCGAGGAGGACGTCACGATCGAGGTGACCGCGGTGGCCGAGAACGAGACCGCCTCGACGACGACCGACCTCGACGCGCCGGACGGATTCGAGGTCGACGTGGATGAAACCGACGACGAGCCGGTCGTCACGGTGACCGACGACGACTCCGCGGTCGCGAACGCCTCAGTGAACGTCACGACCGTGGACGGGGAGAACGCGACCGACGAGAACGACACGACCAACGCCACCTACGTCGGCGAGGGGAACTACTCGACCGACGAGAACGGAACGGTCGAGCTGCCCGCTCCCGAGGAGAACGTCACCGTCGAGGTGACCGCGACGTTCGAGAACGAGACCGCCTCGACGACCGTCGACCTGACCGTCGGCGACGACGAGGCCGACGAGCGGCCGTTCGGGCAGGTGCTCCGCGACTTCATCGAGAGCATCGAGAACCGCGACGGCGGGGTCGGCGGCGCGGTCTCGGACTTCGTGACCGAGAACAACCCCGGTAACGCGCCGGACCACGCGGGAGGTCCCGGCAGTCCGGATGACGGCGACGACGACGGTGACGACGCCGAAAACGAGAGTGACGCCCCCGGAAACGCGCCCGATCACGCCGGACAGGAGGACGACGACGAACGCGGCCCGCCGGCCCACGCCGACGACAGTGACGACGCGGACGATGACGACTCCGACGAGGACGAGACCGAGGAGGACGACGCGGATGGAGATGACGCGGACGATGACGAGACCGAGGAGGACGAGTCGGATGACGACGCGGACGAAGACGAAACGGAGGCGGACGAAGCCGACGAGGAGGATGACGATTCCGAGGAGGACGAGTCGGATGAGGACGACGACGAGGACGATTCGGACGATGACGACGAGGACGACGCCGGAAACGCCGACGGTCCCGGGAACGGCAACGGTCCGCCGTAACTGAGGGCACACGGTCTCGACCGTGACGGACGCCGATCGTCGACGGATTCCGATTCGTCGGCGCTCGGACCATCGCTTTTCCGGTTCGGTTCTTTTGACGCACGCGTCGGTGTCGGCAGGGTTTAGTGCGACGTGAGCGAATCGAGAGCCATGAGCGAGAGCACGTATCCGCCGGTCACGGAGCACCTGTCGGACCCCGAGACGGCTCGCGAGGAGGGACGCCGGAAGATGGACTGGGCGCTCCAGCACATGCCCATCCTGAACGAACTGCGCGAGGAGTTCGTCGACGAGCGGCCCCTCGAGGGCGAGACGATCGCGATGGCGATGCACGTCGAGGCGAAGACGGCGAACCTCGTCGAGCTGCTGGCCGACGGCGGCGCGGAGGTCGCCATCACCGGCTGTAACCCCCTCTCGACGCACGACGACGTCTCCGCGGCGTTGAACGACCACGAGGCGATCACCTCCTACGCGGTCCGCGGCGTCGACGACGAGGGGTACTACGACGCGATGCACGCGTGTCTCGCCCACGAGCCGACGATCACCGTCGACGACGGGATGGACATGGTGAAACTCGTCCACGAGGAGTACCCCGAGCTGATCGACTCGATCCTCGGCGGGGCCGAGGAGACCACCACCGGAGTCCACCGTCTGCGCGCGATGGACGACGACGGCGAGCTCCACTACCCGGTCTTCGCCGTCAACGACACGCCGATGAAGCGGCTCTTCGACAACGTCCACGGCACCGGCGAGTCCTCGCTCGCGACCATCGCGATGACGACCAACCTCTCCTTTGCGGGCAAGAACGTCGTCGTCGGCGGGTTCGGCTACTGCGGGAAGGGCGTCGCGAAGAAGGCATCCGGACAGAACGCCAACGTGATCGTCTGTGAGGTCGACCCGCGAAAGGCGCTCGAGGCCCACATGGAGGGATACGAGGTGCTTCCCATGCGTGAGGCCGCGAAGAAGGGCGACGTGTTCGTCACGACGACGGGCAACCGCGACGTGATCACCCGCGAGCACTTCGAGGTCATGCAGGACGGCGTCCTGCTGGCCAACGCCGGCCACTTCGACGTGGAGATCAACCTCGCGGACCTCGCGGACCTCGCGGTCGACCGCTTCGAGGCCCGCGACGGGGTCGAGGGGTACGAGATGCCCGACGGCCGCGTGCTGAACGTGCTCGCGGAGGGACGGCTCGTCAACCTCGCCGCGCCCATCGCGCTCGGCCACCCGGTCGAGGTCATGGACCAGAGCTTCGGCGTCCAGGCGGTCGTCGTCCGCGAACTCGCCGAGAACGCCGATGACTACGAGGCCGGCGTCCACGACGTCCCGGACGACCTCGACCGCGAGGTCGCCGAGATCAAACTCGCCGCGGAGGGGGTCGCCCACGACTCGCTCTCCGAGACGCAGCGCGAGTACATGGGTAGCTGGGAACACGGGACGTAGACGGCCACACCACGTTCGATGCCGATTCTCGCAACGATGGCGAGCGACTGTGACGGTCAGTACCGTCTAACCGCGGTGGCGCGCCTCCGAGCGGCCGGAGGCCGCGAGGAGCCCGCGAGGGAGTCGGTCGCCGCTGGCGACCGACGAGGCTGGGGAGGCGTGAGGTGCGGGGCTGTGCGGGGCGGGGTGGGCTTCAAAGGGACAACCGCGAGGACGACGGCGGCCGACGCAAGGACCGCAAGGAATGAGCGAAGCGAGTGACTGAGGACCGTGGTTCGAGAGAGCAAAGCTCTCTCGTCATCGCCAGAAATCTCTGATTTCTGGCTAGCAGTCAGAACGCGTCGCGTTCTGACG
>NZ_FOPZ01000035.1 GCF_900113615.1 Halorubrum aquaticum | reverse complement strand
CGGTGTCCGTGGGCTTGGACGGGAATGATCCCGATGAATGGTGAGGCGGCGTGCCGCGGTTCCCAGAGGATCGCTCACTCCAGTACTTCCCGGTACGCGGGTGGGCTTAACTTCCGTGTTCGGAATGGGTACGGGTGTGCCCCCACCGCTCTGGCCGCCTTCATGCCGACTCCCGGACTCGAACCGGAACTCTCCATGACGGAGAGACGCCTGTCTCGGTAATGACTACCGTGTATACGTGCGATCCAGCTACCGCCTGAACTCATGCGAGTGTGGAATATCTAGTGACCATATGATTGTGGCTTCGGTCTGTTAGTGCTCGTGGACTCAACGCCTCGTTGCCTCGGCGCGTACATCCCGAGTCTATCTAACTCGTCTTCTACGAGTGACCTCGTCGGTACTTCTTTTCCATGTGGGTTTCGAGCTTAGATGCGTTCAGCTCTTACCCCGTGTCGCGTGGCTACTCGGCATCTGCCCTTCCGGACAACCGATACACCAGTGGCGACCAGTCGTAGTTCCTCTCGTACTATACGACCGTTCACGTCAAGTACCATTACACCCCCAATAGATAGCAGCCGACCTGTCTCACGACGGTCTAAACCCAGCTCACGACCTCCTTTAATAGGCGAACAACCTCACCCTTGCCCGCTTCTGCACGGGCAGGATGGAGGGAACCGACATCGAGGTAGCAAGCCACCCGGTCGATATGTGCTCTTGCGGGTGACGACTCTGTTATCCCTAAGGTAGCTTTTCTGTCATCTACGGGCCCCATTCCGGAGCCTCGTAGGTTCGCTAGACCACGCTTTCGCGTCAGCGTCACTCGTTGGGAATGACACTGTCAGACCATCTTTTGCTCTTGCGCTCTTCGCCGGGTTCCCGACCCGGCTGAGATGATCTTCGGGCGCGCTCGATATCTTTTCGAGCGCGTACCGCCCCAGTCAAACTGCCCGGCTACCGGTGTACTCCTCCCGGAGTGAGAGTCGCAGTCACCGACGGGTAGTATTTCAATGTTGACTCGGTGGCCCGCTAGCGCGGGTACCTGTGTAATGTCTCCTACCTATGCTGCACATCGGCGACCACGTCTCAGCGACAGCCTGCAGTAAAGCTCTATAGGGTCTTCGCTTCCCCTTGGGGGTCTCCAGACTCCGCACTGGAACGTACAGTTCACCGGGTCCAACGTTGGGACAGTGGCGCTCTCGTTTATCCATTCATGCAAGCCGCTACTGAAGCGGCAAGGTACTACGCTACCTTAAGAGGGTCATAGTTACCCCCGCCGTTGACGGGTCCTTCGTCCTCTTGTACGAGGTGTTCAGATACCCGCACTGGGCAGGATTCAGTGACCGTACGAGTCCTTGCGGATTTGCGGTCACCTGTGTTGTTATTAGACAGTCGGAGCGCCCGAGTCACTGCGACCTGCTCCTCAGAGAGCAGGCATCCCTTCTTCCGAAGGTACGGGACTAACTTGCCGAATTCCCTAACGTCGGTTCTCCCGACAGGCCGTGCCTTGCGCTGGCAGAGCACCTGTTTCGGATCTCGGTACGGACATCATGCTCGTCTTTTCACGGGCCCTATGTACGGCTGACTTTCGCTATCTCGCGCTTCTCTCGCTTCTTACCGTGACGGTCTCCACGAGGTTCCACGATTCGACCGGGCGAATGCCCGGCTCAGCGTTCCACACGGCGTCGACTTTATACGCATGATGGCACTGGAATATTAACCAGTTTCCCGTTGACACAGTCGAGTTGCGGTGTGTCTTAGGACCGGCTGACCCTCGGCTGATTGGCAGTGCCGAGGAACCCTTGCTCATCAGGCCGTCGAGGTTCTCACCCGACTATCGCTGCTACTGTGACCAGGATTGTCGTTTCTGAACGGTCCACACGAGTTCTCACCCGTGCTTCCATCCGAACAGAACGCCGACCTACGCGGTCGCCCCTGTCAAGGGCGCGGCCAGGTCTCGGTGGTAGATTTGAGCCCCGATCATTTTGGGCGCCTCAAACCTCGGCCGGTAAGCTGTTACGCTTTTCTTAGAGGGTAGCTGCTTCTAAGCTCACCTCCCGGCTGTTTAGGGCTTGAGACCACCTTCGAATCGCACTTAATCTACACTTTGGGACCTTAACCCGGCTCTGGGTTGTTCCCCTCACGGTACACAGGCTTACCCCGCGCACCGGACTCCCTTCGTCTGCGACGCCTGCGGGTTTGGAGTTCGACAGGATGGTCGACTCCTCTCGGAGGCGAGTCATCCAATCGGTAGCTCTACCCCGCGGGCTATCTCGGAAGAGGTCATGCTTCGACATGTTTCGGTCGGAACCAGCTGTTGCCAGGCTCGATGGGCCTTTCACCCCTATACACGAATCACGAGAGGATATTGTAGGATACCACCTCTAACGGGCCTCCACGTGGCTTTCGCCACGCTTCACCCTGCTCGCGTATAGATCGCCTGGTTTCGGGTCGCACCCGAATGACTCCCCGCGTTTGGACACGGTGGCCCTCGTACCGAAGTACTGCGGCCGTATCGGTTTCCCTGCGCCTTCCCCGGTTCACGGGTTAGACTCGCCATTCAAGTGCACTCCCTGGGTCGTTTTTCAAAACGCACGACACGACGCCGGCTCGTCTCCGTTCCTACTAGAGAATCGCTTCTCGGTCGTTTTCGGAGACGCCTTGTACGCCCTGTCGCTCGATCGCCAACTGATTTCAGGCCCTATTGCACCGCCCTTCTCGGGGTGCTTTTCAGCGTTCGCTCACGCTACTTGTTCGCTATCGGTCTCGAGGAGTGTTTAGCCTTTCCAGGGGATGCCTGGAGTGTTCACAGAGGATATCCGACCCCTGCTACTCTGGATTTGACGCCACCGGTACTATCGCATTCTACGGGGTTGTCACCCTGTTTCACGCTCCGTTCCAGGAGACTTCGAATGCGGGTTCGCGGCTTGAGTGTCAACCCGAACACCACATTGGTCCGAAGACCTTCGGTTTGGGCTGTGTCGCGTTTACTCGCGGTTACTGACGACATCGCGGTTGCGTTCTCTTCCTCCCCTTACTGAGATGTTTCAATTCAGGGGGTTCCCTATTGCGCGTAGCAATTGTTAACGGATTCCGATTCGGAGATCTCGTGTTCTTTCCCTCCATGCGGGTCCCACGAGCTTTTCGCAGCTTGGCACGTCCGTCGTCGGCTCTCGAGCCGAGCCATTCACCAGCTGGCACAGTAGCCAGTAGTGTGTCAGTGTGCTCCGAAGAGCATACTGACGGTGTCAAGTGACTATAATAGTCACCGACTGTAATTGGTTCACTGACGTTCCACGAACTCGTATGAGTTCAGTGGACGTCTGGATCGCACGTATACACGGTCGTCATCGAATCACGCGTGGCAGCGCGTGTTCGTCTAACCCTTCCCATCCGCGGTTTCCCGGGATGGTGCATCGGTCGTCGTACCCCAACCGAGTCGCGTCTCCCACTTAAGGGGACGGTTTCGCGGCGGGGGTGACATGGACTCACTGGGATTCGAACCCAGGGCATCCTCCTTGCAAGGGAGGCACTCTACCGCTGAGCTATGAGCCCACCTCTCCGTGTGGAGAGGGTGTGGGGTGTGTAGTGTGAGCCGTGGACGCTCGTAAGTGTCCGGGCCGGCGGTGGGCCGGACTCCGTATTGGACGCATGCGAATGAGTAGTGACCGTTCGTGGTCGGTGTGACCGCGGACGGTCGAAAGGTGAGCCTCCCTGAGGGAGGTCTCGGGTCTGTGGAGGTGATCCAGCCGCAGATTCCCCTACGGCTACCTTGTTACGACTTAAGCCCCCTTGCGAAGCCCAGATTCGACTCGTGTAACGAGCCTCATCCGGACCTCACTCGGGTGCTTTGACGGGCGGTGTGTGCAAGGAGCAGGGACGTATTCACCGCGCGCTTGTGACACGCGATTACTACCGAATCCAGCTTCATGTGGGCGAGTTTCAGCCCACAATCCGAACTACGATCGAGTTTCTGAGATTACCGTCTCCTTTCGGAGTTGGAACCCTTTGTCTCGACCATTGTAGCCCGCGTGTTGCCCAGCACATTCGGGGCATACTGACCTACCGTTGCCCGTTCCTTCCTCCGTGTTGGCCACGGCAGTCTCTCTACTGTCCCCAACCGCTTCACAGCGTTGCTGGCAAGTAGAGATGCGGGTCTCGCTCGTTGCCTGACTTAACAGGACGCCTCACGGTACGAGCTGACGGCGGCCATGCACCTCCTCTCTGTGGCTCGTGGCGAGGTCATCAACCTGACCGTCATTACCACAGTCGATGCTGGTGAGATGTCCGGCGTTGAGTCCAATTAAACCGCAGGCTCCTCCGGTTGTAGTGCTCCCCCGCCAATTCCTTTAAGTTTCATCCTTGCGGACGTACTTCCCAGGCGGCCTGCTTAGCGGCTTCCCTACGGCACAGCACCCACTCGTAGTGGGAGCCACACCTAGCAGGCATTGTTTACGGCCAGGACTACCCGGGTATCTAATCCGGTTCGAGACCCTGGCTTTCGTCCCTCACTGTCGGATCCGTTCTCGCGACGTGCTTTCGCCATCGGCGGTCCGTCCAGGATTACGGGATTTCACTCCTACCCCGGACGTACCCGTCGCGCCTTCCGGTCCCAAGCCGTACAGTTTCCACCGGACGTCCACCCGTTGAGCGGGTGGATTTCCCGATGGACTTGTGCGGCCAGCTACGGACGCTTTAGGCCCAATAAGATCGGCCATCACTCGGGCTGCCGGTATTACCGCGGCGGCTGGCACCGGTCTTGCCCAGCCCTTATTCGTCCACCTCCCTACGGTGGACAAAAGCGTAGGCTCTATGCCTACGCACTTGGGATCCCCTTATCGCACTGTCGTGCAGTGTAAAGGTTTCGCGCCTGCTGCGCCCCGTAGGGCCCGGAATCTTGTCTCAGATTCCGTCTCCGGGTTCTCACTCTCATGACCCGTACCGATTATTGGCACGGTGGGCCGTTACCCCACCGTCTACCTAATCGGCCGCAGCCACATCCTTCGGCGCCGGAGCGTTTGGCACACTCCTCATTCCAGCTGGAGTGTGGTATGCACTATTAGCCTCAGTTTCCCGAGGGTATCGTGCTCCGAAGGGTAGTTTGGCCACGTGTTACTGAGCTATTCGCTACGAGTCTGAACTCGTACAACTAGCATGGCTAAATCGGATCCCAATAGCAATGGCCTCCGGCAGGATCAACCGGAATGAATGCCTCCGTTCCTGATTCCCGGAACGGAGGGGGTTATGTTGGCGGGTGTTGACTCGTTGTCAACACACCATTGCATGGTCCAATGTGGAGTCCAGTCTCACCGGCGACCCGGATGACACCGAACGTCCACGGCTCACATCAGATCTCCTCTTACGCCGGAGCGCAGGGGGCGAAATCCTCATCTTTCGCGGACCTGAACGTTGTCCAGCATGGGTCATAAACCCATCGGACTTCATCGGTCCTGCGAAACCGGGCCGGGTTGAACGGCCCGAGTTCGCGGTGCGTTCTTCGCATTCCATTCGAATCGGGGTACACATTTAACCCCGTCGGAACGCGTCGACCGGCCGCGTCGGCGGCCGGCCGGTGCCCCC
>NZ_FOPZ01000034.1 GCF_900113615.1 Halorubrum aquaticum | reverse complement strand
GAAATCCTCATCTTTCGCGGACCTGAACGTTGTCCAGCATGGGTCATAAACCCATCGGACTTCATCGGTCCTGCGAAACCGGGCCGGGTTGAACGGCCCGAGTTCGCGGTGCGTTCTTCGCATTCCATTCGAATCGGGGTACACATTTAACCCCGTCGGAACGCGTCGACCGGCCGCGTCGGCGGCCGGCCGGTGCCCCCTCGTCGGGGGCTCTTCGCATTCCATTCGAATCGCGGTGTACACTTAACCCCGTCGAACCGAACCCGCCACGTCATGCGGTTTCATGGGAGCCATAACCGTGGAAACGAGGGACTGACGACGTACCGGTCGGCGCTCGAACGCGTCCGGGATCCGTGGCCCGGAAGGGTCCCGTACTCCGCCTCGGTCCCGAACCGACGCTCGGGCCCGATCGACGTATGCGCGTGCGCCCGGTCGGGAGTGGCACGTACCGAGCCGTTTATACCACGGGCGTTTATAAGGGAGGGGGTCACATATAAAAGCGAACGATGACGAACCCTGCAGACTCGATCGAGATCCAGAACGTAGTTGCATCGACGGGGATCGGCCAGGAACTCGACCTGGAGGCCCTCGCGGAGGACCTCCCGGGAGCTGACTTCAACCCCGACAACTTCCCGGGGCTCGTCTACCGGACGCAGGAACCGAAGGCGGCGGCACTCATCTTTCGGTCGGGCAAGATCGTCTGTACGGGCGCGAAGAGCATCGACGACGTTCACGAGGCGCTCGGGATCATCTTCGAGAAGCTCCGCGGGCTCCAGATCCCCGTCGAGGAGGATCCGGACATCACGGTCCAGAACATCGTCTCGAGCGCTGACCTCGGCCACAACCTCAACCTCAACGCCCTCGCGATCGGGCTCGGATTGGAGGACGTCGAGTACGAGCCCGAGCAGTTCCCGGGGCTCGTCTACCGGATGGACGAACCGGAAGTGGTGATCCTGCTGTTCGGCAGCGGGAAGATCGTCATCACCGGCGGAAAGCGTACCGACGACGCGGAGGGGGCAGTCGAGGAGATCGTCGAACGGATCGAAGGTCTCGGCCTGCTGGGTTGAAGCGATTCGCGGGACGGCCGTCAGCTGCTCGCGGAGTCCTCGACGAGAACCTCCTTGACGACGCCGGGGTCCTCGAGGAGTTGATGTTTGGTGTAGCTTCCTTCGGCGCTGCCGCCGCTGTGTTTCGACTGTTCGATGATGTCGAGAAAGGCGTGCTCCTTGAGTAGGTCGCGAACGCGACGCAGCGAGAGGCTGTCCGATCCCTCCTGTCGGCAGATGTTCTCGTAGATCTCGTACACGCGGCTGGTTCGGAACCCGTCCTTCCGTTCGTTGGAGAGCGAGAGCAACGCGAGCGCCTGGAGAACGTACCGCGAGTGCGGGGTCGACCCGCGGATGAGCTCGCGGAATCGGTCGGTCTCCGCGCGCTCGCGTGCCTGCGTGACGAACTCCTCTCTGACCGTCGGTTCGCCGTTGGCCTGCGCGATCTCGCCCGCGTACCGGAGGATGTCGATGGCCTTCCGAGCGTCCCCGTGCTCGCGGGCGGCGAGCGCCGCCGCCCGCGGGATCGTCGACGCCTCGAGGACGTCGTCGTGGAACGCGTCGGACCGAGCCTGCATGATCGCTCGGAGCTGGTTCGCGTCGTAGGGCGGGAAGACGAACTCGCGTTCACAGAGGCTCGATTTGACCCGTTCGTCCATCCGGTCCTTGTACTGGATCTTGTTGCTGATCCCGACGACGCCGAGTTTACAGTCGGTGATCTTCCCGGCCTCCCCGGCACGGGACAGCTGCATCAGGATCGCGTCGTCGTCGAGCTTGTCGATCTCGTCGAGGATGATCAACACCACGTCGTACCGCTGGTCAAGGATCCGCCAGAGCCGCTTGTAGTACGTCGACGTCGAGAGCCCCTTGTCGGGGACGTTAATTCCGGTCGCCTCGGGATCGTTCACGCCCTCGGCGATGGTCTGGACGGCCTGTGTCTCGGTCGTGTCCTGTGCGCAGTCGACGTACGCGAAGGTTGCGTTGACTCCCTCCTCGCCGGCCGTCGACACCAGACGCTTGGAGACGTACTTCGCACAGAGGGACTTGCCCGTCCCCGTCTTTCCGTAGAGAAGGACGTTACTCGGGCTCTGTCCGAATATCGCGGGGTTGACGGCGGTGGCCAAGTCGGCGATCTCGTCGTCGCGGCCGACGATCCGACCTTCACCCGGGAGATGGCTGATCTCGAGGAGTTCCTTGTTGGCGAAGATCGGGTCCTCCCTCGTGAAGAGATCGTCCGCTGCGTCCATAGGTGAGACACCGCGTTTCCGGTGAAATACGTTCTGTTTTCTCCGTCCCATCGGATCGGTCGATCGAGGGTTCGGAGAGGAGCGAGTCCGTTTAGGTCCCGCCTTTCAGACGCCTACGACGGTCATACGTGGATGCCACTCCGTACGGCGTTCAACGGAGCCGGTCCGACGGTGTGCCGGTCGCGGCGTCGATCGGTTGTACAGTGCTTAACGGAATTCAGGTGCTTGCTTACCTTGTCCGTTCACCGTGAAACTCCGGTAACCAATGTCCGTTCACGAGACGTCCGTTCATCCGACTTCAATGGCCGGTCGCGCACCCACGTGACAGTGAGGGACCGCCTCCGTGCCCTCCTCGACGGGATCGTTCCGAGCGGTTCGGTGCTCGATCGAACCGTTCAGAGCGGCGTCTGGGCCACCGCGATCAAGGTGTCGAGTCGATTCCTCCAGATACTGATGTTGATCGTGCTCGCGCGGGTGCTGGCGCCCCGGCAGTTCGGGCTCATGGGTATCGCGCTCGTGTCGCTGAGCGCGACGAGGAACTTCTCGAAGATCGGTCTCAAGACGGCGCTCATCCAGCGGAGAAACGAGAACGTCGACGAGTACTTGGACACGGCGTGGTGTCTCGAGACCGGCCGCGGCGTCGTGATCTTCGCCGTGCTCTTCGCCGCCGCGCCGCTCATCGGTGGCTTCTTCGACGAGCCGAACGCGGTTCCGTTGATACGGGTCATCGGACTCGGCCCGCTGCTCTTCGGGCTTCGAAATCCGGGCATCGTCTACTTCCGGAAGGACCTCGAGTTCCACAAGGAGTTCGTCTATCAAGTCAGCGGGGGTATCGTCCAGTTCGCCGTCGGCGTCGGGTACGCGCTGATCTCCCCGACGGTCTGGGCGCTCGTGTTCGCGTACGTTTCCGCGGACGCCTTCAAGTTCGGTCTCTCGTACGTCGTCCACGACTACCGGCCGTGGCCCTCCTTCGACGTCTCCATCGCCCGGGAACTGATCGACTACGGAAAGTGGATCACCGCGTCCTCGGTTCTCTACTTCCTGTACCGCGAGGGCGACGACGCCTTCGTCGGCTGGTTCCTGTCAGCGACGGCGCTCGGCTTCTATCAGTACGCCTACCGTATCGCCGACACGCCGTCCTCGGAGGTATCCGAGATCCTCGCCAGCGTCAGCTTCCCCGCCTACTCGAAGCTCCAGGACGACCCGGTCGAACTGCGCCAGGCGCTGCTCGCGACGACGCGCGTCACGGGGTTCATCACGATCCCGATGGCGATCGGGATCGCGCTCGTGGCGCCGACCTTCGTGCCGGTCGTCCTCGGGGACGAGTGGACGCCGATGATCCGAGTCATGCAACTGCTGGCACTGTACGGCCTGTTCCACTCGATCACTCGCAACTTCGGCTCGGTCTGGAAGGCGCTCGACCGCCCGGACGTCATCGCGAAGCTGGCCGCGGTGCGCGTCGCCTGTATTGCCGCGTTGATCTGGCCGGCAGCCGCACGGTTCGGCATCGAGGGCGTCGGTCTCGTCGTCGTCGGAGTGTACGCGTTCCCGATGCTCCCGCTCGACGTGTACATCCTCTCGAAGATGACGGAGATTCGGCCGCTCCTGTTCTTTCGCGAGTGGTTCTACCCGCTCGTCGGCGCCGGCGTTATGTTCGTGTCCCTCCGGCGGCTGCGCGGACTCATGGACGTGACTCCCCTGGTCGAACTCGTCGTCCTGATCCCGACAGGCATCGTCGTCTACACGGCCGCGGCCCTCGTGTTATCGCAGGTCTCACCGTGGAAGATCGAAAACGACATCCGGTCCATCGCCGGTAGCCTCTCCTGATCCCCCACGAGACGTGTCACTGCCGTTTTTCGGGTCGTTACGGCTTTTCGCGTGAGCGACTCGGCGACGACGACTCACGCCGGTCGCTCACTCCAAGTACCCGAGGTCCTCGAGTTGTGACTCCAGGCCCCGCGACAGCTCCTCGTGGTCGGAATCGTCGATCTCCTCGGGTTCCGAGAGCCTCGCCACTCGGCTATCCATCATCTCCGTAAACCGCGACGACAGCGGTTCCTGGTCCTCCGGCACGGGGTTCCCGTCCGGACCGAACAGGAACTCGCGCCCGTCGTCGGACCTGACGTACCGGTGTTCGCCGTCCGTGAGGACCCGCCATCTGGTGGTCGGTTCGCTGGTCCGACCCGTGTGCGGAACGTAGTCCTCGACGAGGGCCCCCTCGTCGCCGCTCAACGCCGCGGTCGGTGACATGGTCGGGTCGGAGATGAGGTCGAACAGCCCCGTCAGTTCCGCCGGGTGGTCGATCCGTTCGGCGGTCTCCTGTCCGGGTCGTTTCACGATCAGCGGAACGTCGGTGTTGACCGAGCGGGTGGAGTGGGGGGGCGTCCCGTTGCGGTCGTGTTCCCCGAGGGTCTTCCCGTGGTCGGCGACGACGACGACGAGCGCATCGTCGTAGGTTCCGGTCTCCTTCATCGTCTCCAACAGCTCGCCGAGTTTCCGGTCCTGATACCGGAGGCTGGCGTCGTAGAACTCCAACACGCGCTGTCGTCGCTCCGGGGGTAAGTCGGCCTTCCCGAGGACGTACGCCAGCAGCTTCGTGTTCAACAGCCGCGGCTCGATCGGCCCGGGCGGCGAGAGCCCCAGCTCGGTGAACGCCTTGGCTGGCGGGAAGTAGGGGCTATGTGCTTCCATCAGGTTCAGGAAGGTGAACGCCGGCGGTTCGTCGGCGGCGGTCGTCCGCATCCACCGCGTCGCCCGCTCGACGAGGTTCGAGGTGAACAGCCGGCGTTTCAAGAGGAACACCGGCTGGCGGGCCGCCTGCGCGAGCGCCGTGTGTGCGGCCGAGTACAGCCTGTCCCGCGTCGTGTTGATGTCGGTGTCCCCGTCGACGCCGATCTCGAGGTCCCACTCCACGTACTCGTCGAACCCCCTGTCGAGTCCCGACAACCGTCCGACCCACGGGTTGTTCGAGAATCCCGCGGTCCGGTACCCGTCCGCCGAGAGCCGCTCCGTGAGCCTCTCGACGGAGTCGGGAAGCCTGAGCGACACGTCCGAGAAGCCGTTCGTGACGCCGTGCTCGCTCGGAAAGAGGCCGGTGAACATCGCACAGTGTGACGGAAGCGTCCACGGCGCGGGGGTATAGGCGTTCTCGAACAGGGTCGCCTCCTCGGCGAGCCGATCGAGGTTGGGGGTCGTCGGGCGGTCGTGCCCGTACGCGGAGGTCCGGTCGCGCCGGACCGAGTCGAGGATGACGAATAAGACGTTGGGTTCGTCCATGCTTCAACGCCGGTTCGTTCCCATTTCGTTATGGAGTAGTTGACCGGTTATCGTCGGGTATATCGGGCGAGCACGCGGGTCACGTGCCGCCAGTCCTCGGTGGCAGCGTCGTACGAGAACCGGTCACGCACGCCGCGTGCGTTGGTTCCGATCCGGGCTCTCCGGTCCGGGTCCGCCAGGAGGTTCTCGACCGCCGTTGCGACGCCGTCGACGGTGAGAGGATCGTCGACCCGCCCGTTCCAGCCGTCGACGAGGAGGTCACCGACGTTGCCAACGGCGGGCGTCACCGGCACCGTCCCGCTCGCCATCGCCTCGATCAACGTCAGCGGGAGCGCGTCGCGCTCGGAGGTCAACACGAACACGGAGGCGTCCGCGTACCACGGGATCGGGTCCTCGGTCCATCCGGGCGTCTCGAGCGTCCCCTCGAGACCGTGTTCGGCGATCCGCTCCTGGACCGCCGGCGAGAGCGCGCCGTCACCGAGCATCACGGCCCGCAGCGAGGGAACCTCCTCCGCGACCGCCGCGACCACGTCGACGAACAACAGCGGCCGTTTCTCTGCCGTCATCCGACCCACCCACAACAGGTCGTATCGGCGGTCCCGGTTGGGCTTCACGTCGGTGAACCGGTCGACGTCGACGGGATTGGCGAGGATGGCGGTCCTGTGCCACGGAACGCCGACGGACCGGTGGAGCCGTCGTCTGTGCGTCGGTCCGGGGACGGTCACTACGTCGAACCGACGCATGAGCCAGCGAACCGGTCGGCCGTACCACGCCCGAGCGTGGACGTCGATGTCACAGCCGATGATCCCGAGATGCGCGGGGATCCCGTTGTACCTGGCGGCGAGGAGCCCCAGACAACCGTGCGGAAACAGCGAGATCGTCACGACGGCGTCGTACTCCCCGTTAACGGATTCGACGGCGGTCAAAACGGACATCAAGAACAGATCGAGGAGCCGGTAGCCGGTCGAGGGCGGCGCGACCTGTCGGAAGCCGTCCACCTCCGGGTCGGTATCGGTACAGACGAGCGTCGTCGAGTCGACGGCGTCCGCCAACGGCTTCACGTGACGCGTTATCTTCTCGGTGTTCGTCGGCCCGTACACGAAGAGCACTCGCTCGACCGACTCCTCCTCGGTCGTGCTCGCTTCCGACCCTCGCCGGGGGCCGGACTCGTTCCGCCAGGAATCGGACCCGTAGATCCCCTCTGCCGTCGCCATCGTCGGCTCATGCCCCCGCCACGACGGGAGTTATGCCGGGAGAAACTCGGGGCGAGTCACGCGTCACGAGGGTCCGTCCGTTCACGAGGGCGTGGTCAGCAGCCTCCGAGGGATACACACCGGTGGATCCGGCGGCGCCGGTGACGAGCGCGACGTCGTCGTGGTCTTCCATCGCCGGAGTTCAAGCCGACGAAACGTATCGTTATGGCCCCGTTATCCGCACGAGCGTCTCGCGAGGCTCCACGGCCGGACGAACTATCGCCGAACGGGGCCGTGGAGAGTGGCCTCGCTCGAGTTCGGCCGCATGCGCCGCGATCGACGTTTCGAGCCGATACGGCCCGATGATCCCACGTTAACAGGGCCTTAACACGCCGTCGTCTCGCTTCGATCCACTTCACGGGAGGGGGTCCCGAACGTGTGAACGGAACGGATTGTGTTCGCCGTTTTAATGTTTTTCTGTGACATTCATACAACTCTAAAGATATAATTAACAATACACTTATGACGGTTAGGGGAGGATTACTACTCGCATGGCACGCAAGCTGGTTCGCGAGGACGTCGATAGCGACGGGTCCATCGAGGGCGACGAATCGGACGGAACGAACAGCGGTGACGGTGGCGTCGGGCGGTTGATGAACAGGCGCGATTACGTGAAGCTGAGTGCGGTGACGACGGGCGTGGTTCTCGCCTCGTCCGGAGTTGGGTCGGCCGCGACCGAACGGCACGGGATCGGGTTCGATCGCGTGGTGAACGCGGTCGACGACCTCGGGATGGATCCCAACGGGAACGATCCGATCGATGACGCGTTAAGCAGTGCGTACGAGAGCGGAACGCTCGTCGAGTTCCCGGAGGGAACGTACCGCGTCGAAACGGAGCTCCTGTGGCGGGACGACGAGAGCAACTTCGGCATGCGCGGTCTCGGCGAGTCACACACCGACGTCGAGTTCACCTTCCCGAACGCCGACGAGTCGGGGACGGGCTGGTGGTTCTTCAAACAGACCGGCGGAACGAACGTCCTGTTGGAGAACTTCTCCATCCAGCAGACCATGGACTCGACGACCTCCGTCTCCGTGTCCCTACAGACCGACGACGGCGGGAAGCTCATCGACGTCGAGTGGCTCGGCTTCGTCCCGTCCAACGCTCACTCGTACGGACAGTTGTTGCGGATGGACGTGGAGGCCCGAGACGGGGTGAACCTGGCTCGACGCGTGACGATCGGCCGTGACGGGGGTCACATGGGTGGCCACGCGGCGGACACCGACGACCAGCCGGGAACCACGTACGTGCTGGTCTACGACGCCCACGTCGGCGAGATGCGGTTCGAAGACGTGTGGTTCGAGCAGTGTGGTCACAACTCCATCCGATCCATCCGCGGCGACGGCGTCGTCAGGATCTTCGACTCCACGTTCCTCAACTGCGACATGGGTGGCGCTCGCGTTCACAACGGGAACCACCCGACGAAGGGGTCGGTGATCGACAACTGTGAGATCGTCCACGACCAGAGCCGACTGAAGGAACTGGGGAGCGACCCGACGTCCTACCCACACCACTGTGCGGGCGTCTTCGTCGACAGCTACGAGGGGTACGACGGCCCGACCGTCCGGAACTGCGACATCGAATACTACGACCTCTCCGAGACCATGAAACACGAGTACTACCTGTGGGGTGCGATACGGGTGACGAAAACCGGGATCTCGGAGCCCGGTCCGATCACGGTCACGGACACGCGCATTCATAACGAGACCATCGCGCCCAACGTCTGGATACAGGACAGACAGCCGGGAGCGATCAACAGCGAGAACGTCTTCGACAACGTCCAGTTCACCTTCGACAACGACACGACCAGCCAGGGACCTCGGATGATGTACGTCGGGTCCGGGTGGGACGGGTCACGGATCACGAACTCGTGTTTCCACGCGCCAAGCGGCGACGTCGACGGGATCGAGTTCGTCGGATGCGACGACGTCGTCATCGAGGACTCGAACATCAACGTCACCGGGGAGGCCGTCCAGCTGACGAACACCGACGGAAAGGTCCGGAACATCACTTACGACGGAACGTGCGGCGACACGAGCGACACCTCCGGTGACTCCGGCAGTGAGGACGACTCGACGGCCGGTGAGGACGACTCGACGGCCGGTGAGGACGACGCGACGGGCGGTGAGGGCGGCGCGACCGACAGCAGCGACACCAGCGATGGCTGGCACTCGTTCGTCATCGACGGCGTGGACTCGAGCACGTGGACCGACTACGAGTTCATCGTCGACGGCGAGGCACGCGAGAACACGGAACTGA
>NZ_FOPZ01000033.1 GCF_900113615.1 Halorubrum aquaticum | reverse complement strand
CTCGGCGACCCGCCGGAGCCGCCGGCGGGCCGCCTCGACCTCCCTCGCGCGGGCCGTTCGCGGCCGGCGGCCGCTCACGGGCGCGCGCCACCGCGAATCGGTGATCCGCTCCCCCTGTGAACGATCGCACGCCGACGTGAGGCTCGTCCCTGGCGGCCCTCGTACCACCACTTATCCGCCTCCCGATCCTATGACGGCGCATGGACGTGCTCCTACAGGCGGACCTGATCGGTCCGGACACGCTTCCCCTGCTGTTGTTGACGGCGGGGCTCCTGTTG
The DNA here is from genome assembly GCF_900113615.1 of Halorubrum aquaticum. Taxonomy (GTDB): domain Archaea; phylum Halobacteriota; class Halobacteria; order Halobacteriales; family Haloferacaceae; genus Halorubrum; species Halorubrum aquaticum. The sequence continues at coordinate 10,187 of NZ_FOPZ01000033.1, read as the reverse complement.
GCGATGGCCGAGGCGCTCGCGCCGGGCGCGAACTTCATCGTCGTCGGCATCGCGCTGATCGGTGCGGGCCTCGGCGGACTGTTGCTCTCGACGCTGGGCGTCGCCTTCGGCGGCCTGGCGTTCGCGATGGCGCTCCTCACGCTCGTGTTCGGCGCGGCCGCGTTCTACGGCTACCGCGAGTTCGACCTCTACGGCGGAAAGGGACAGGCACAGACCAGCGACAGCGACAGCCTGAAGGGGAAAACGGGCACGGTCTCCGAGACCGTGACCCCTCGGGGCGGACAGGTAAAACTCGAGGGGGGCGGCTTCAACCCGCACTACTCGGCGCGCTCCATCGAGGGGACCATCGAGGAGGGCGAGGAGGTGATGGTCGTCGACCCCGGCGGCGGCAACGTCGTCACCGTGGAGTCGATGGGATACGTCGAGGACGACATCGACCGCGAGCTCGCGGCCGACCGGGCGCGAAAGGAGGCCGAGACGAAGGCGAACGGGACGGCCGGAGAGGACGGGACGAGGGACGTCGCCGACGGCAAGCTCGAAACCGAAACCGAACGCGGACGATCCGGCTGACCCGGATCCCTCGGGACTCGGGACCGTCGTTGTCGGTCGGGGATCGGAGCGGACGGATCCGTCCGTTCGACGGTCTCAAACGCCGACGGAGTGCTGTGACCGACGGCGGCATGCCGCTCGTCTGACTGGGGTTTATGTGCGCCGACGTGGTATATGATATCTCGACACATGATCTCCGATCTCCCCGTCGCGAGCGTCCACGGTCGAGACGACTGGAACAGGAACCAACGGGACGGGCCCCAGACCCCCTCCGGATCGCCCCCTGCCCTCCGAAGCGAGTCGTCGGATCGGGAGAACCGCCGGAACCGCCCGCCGACTCGGCGGGAAGACCCGTCGGACCGAGCGGCCGATCAGCCCGCCGGAGAGCCCTCCACCCCGGACGGGACGGAGGTTCGAGAGGTCGAACGCCTCGAGGCCGAACTGGAGCGGAAGGAGCAACGCCTCCAGCACGTCATCGGGCAGTACGAGCGGCTCCTCACGGAGAAGAACCGCCGGCTCACCGAGGAGGACCGATCGGATCCGGCGGACGGATCCCGGTGGGCGGTCCTCTCGAAGGTGCGGAACCTCCTCTCTCGCGGTCGATAGGACGACTCCGCGCGGATCCCCTCACTCGTCTCCGGTAGGATCGGGGAGGCGACGGTCGCCGTCGGGTGGTCGAACCGCCGACGAACGTCGTCAGGGGAGACGATCGCCGCCGGTGTTTTCGGAATGCGCAATTTCGACCCGGATGAGTTTCGCGATCCGAAGGACGTATATCGCCCAAACATAATTGTATGGTATACGCATGACCGCACACGACCTCGATCGGAGTCTCGGACTGTATCCGACGATGATGATCAGCATGGGGGCGATGATCGGCAGCGGCATCTTCGTGCTGCCGGCGTTGGGGTACTCGAAGGCCGGACCGGCGGTGATACTCGCGTACCTGCTGGCCGCGCTCGTCGTGTTGCCCGCGGCGCTGTCGAAGGCGGAGATGGCCACGGCGATGCCGGAATCCGGCGGGACGTACCTCTACATCGATCGCGCGCTGGGGCCCCTCTTCGGGACGATAGCCGGGATCGGCGCGTGGTTCTCGCTCGTGTTCAAGAGCTCGTTCGCGCTCGTCGGCCTCGGCGCGTACCTGCTCCTCTTCGCTCCCGTCTCGCAGGCCGCGGTCGTGTACGTCGCGCTCGGACTGGGCGCACTGGTCGTGGTCTTGAACGTCTCCGGGACGAAACTCAGCGGGACGATCCAGGCGGTCGTCGTCAGCGCCGTCGTCGTCGGGCTGTTGGCGTACACCGTCAACGCCGGATTCGCGGTCGATACCGCCTCGTACACGCCCTTCGCGACCCACGGGCGAATGGGGGTCGTCACCGCCGCCGCGTTCGTCTTCGTCTCCTACGCCGGCGTCACGAAGGTCGCGAGCGTGGCCGAGGAGGTGAGGGATCCCGGTCGGAACCTCCCCCGGGCGATGCTCGGCTCGATGGCGATCATGACGGTCCTGTATGTCGCGGTGGTCGGGGCGGTCGTCGGGTTGAGCGATCCCGACGTGCTGACCACGGGCGGTCCCGGCGGGTCGGCCTCGCTCACGCCGATGGCCGACGGCGCGGGGACGCTCCTCGGCGGGTTCGGCGTCGTCTTCGTCTCCGTCATCGCCGTCGTGGCGCTCACGAGCATGGCGAACGCCGGCGTGTTGTCCTCCTCGCGGTTCCCGCTCGCGATGAGCCGTGACGACCTGCTCCCGCCGGGGCTCGGCCGGATCGACGCCCGGTTCAAGACGCCGCGCAACGCGGTGCTCCTCACCGGCGTGCTGTTGGTCTCCCTCATCGCGTTCGTCCCGGTCATCGAACTCGCGAAGCTGGCGAGCGCCTTTCAGATCCTCGTCTTCTCGTTCGAGAACCTGGCGCTCGTGGCGTTTCGCGTCTCCGACGTCCCCTCGTACGAGCCGGAGTTCACCGCGCCCGGCTACCCCTACGTCCAGCTGTTCGGGTTCCTCGCCGGACTCGGCCTGCTCACGCAGATGGGGACGCTGCCGATCCTCGGAGCGGTCGGTATCATCGTCGGCAGCGCGCTGATATACCTCCTCTACGGCCGATCCCGGACCGAACGGACCGGCGCGATCGGAACCATCGTCCACCGTCGCCGCGGCGAGGAGGACGACGGGATCGCCTCGACGGAGCCGAAGTGATCGACCCGACGACCGTCCGTGGCTCCCGGACGGTTCCGGAGACACAACCGATAAGCGTCGTCTTCGCGGAGGTCAGGGCATGACGTACCGGATGGACGAGATCGACCGGCGTATCGTCCACGCGCTGATGGAGGACGCACGCAACACCTCCGCGCCGATGATCGCCGAGGGACTGAACGTCTCCGCGGGTACCGTTCGGAACCGGATCGACCGGCTCGAGGAGGCCGGCATCATCCGGGGATACACCGCGACCATCGACTTCGAGCGCGCGGGCGGGCGACTGACCTCGCTGTACATGTGTACGGTCCCCGCCGCGGAGCGCGAGCGGCTCGCGCTGGCGGCCCAGTCGATCCCGGGCGTGATCAACGTCCGGGTCCTGATGGCCGGTCGACGTGACCTCCAGGTCGTCGCCGTCGGAAACGACACCCGGGACCTCCGGGAGATCGCGCGATCGCTTTCCGAGCTCGACATCCGGATCGAGGACGAGGAACTCGTCCAGACGGAGATCCGGAGCCCGTACGCCGCCTTCGGCCCGAACGACGTCTCGAGATCGAAGGAGGAAACGGGTCTCGTGACCCTCGGAGACGGCACCGAGGTGTTCGAGGTGGCCGTCGCCGAGGCGGCACCGATCGCCGGGGCGAGCCTCGAGGCCGCCCGCGAGGACGGGACGCTCCCCGAGCAGGTGATCCTGATCTCGATCGAACGGGACGGTCGGATCGTCCAACCCGAGGACTCGACCGTCGTCGAGGCGGACGACGTCGTCACGCTGATCCCACAGGCCGTCGACACGGACGAGGCGCTCGCCGCGTTTCTGGATCCGGACGCGTCCGAGTGACCCGTTCGCGGTTGCGAGCCCGCGTTCGGTCCCTACGTCGCTCCCTCTCCGCTACCCGCAAACTCGTCGGTCTCGTAATCCCGCCGAACCACGATCACCGGATCGCCGGTTCGGTCGGCGATCCGGTCCGGTAGCGTCCCGAATATCCGGTCGCCCAGCCGCGATTCCGCCTGGTACATCACGACGGCGTCGTACTCGTCGGCGAGCCGAAGGATCTCCTCGTCGTGCTCCTCGCCCTCGACGACGCGGGTGTCGACCAACTCCGCGTCCAACCCGGCCTCGATCATCCCTTCACGCGTCTCGGCGACGATCGATTCCGCGCGTGCTCGCCCTTCGTCGCCCTCGGCCACGTGAAACAGCGTGACCTCCCGGGTCGAGTCCTCACAGAGCACGTTGACGAACGCCGGGAGCCGGGAGAACTCCGCGACCGCCGGGATCGGGACGAGGATCCGGTCTATCCCCTCCGTCGGGGCCGGGTTGAGCTCCGCCGCGCAGTCCTCCTCGAGCATCACCCGATCTATCGCGGTCGCCCGGTCCTTCCCGAACACCAGACGGGTCCGCACCGAGCGGCTCGTCTCGCGGAACGGCTCCGCGACCGCCTCGAGCGTCGCCCGCGCCTCGTCCTCGAACTGATCGCGAGCCGCCTCCGACGGGGTCTGTTCGGGAACCGCGAAATGGCCCATGACCACGATGTCGAGCGGGGCGAGGTCTCGCACGAGAACCGGGGCGATCGGCTCCGGGTCGGGTAGTTCGACGGGGACGAGGATCGTGTCGGTCATACCGCATCTCCGGGACCGACGAGAAAGTATCTACCGCCGATTCCCGATCGTCCGGCATCGGCTCACGCGATCTGACCCCTCCGTCTCGTGGACCTCCTCCGGTCACTTTTCGCCGGCGTCGTTTCCGTCTCCCGCCGTCCCGGAGCCGCGTTCCGCGATGTGGCGGGCCGCCTCGCTCAGTCCGCCGGTGGACGGCGGCGTTTCGACGCCGCCTTCGCCGTCCGCTTCGCCCTCGACCGCGACCGAGTCGTCATCGCTCTCGGTCCTCTCGGTCTCCTCGGTGGACGCGATCCCGTCGCCGATCTCCTCCGGCGTCGCGTCCGGCGGGTACGACCGCTCGCCGGGCGGGACGAACGCGGTCTCCACCTCCCGAACGGTCTCGCGGACGGCCGGCTCGTCCAACCGATCGGCGTACGCCTCGCGGATCAGGTCGGGCACGGCGTACGCGTAGTGGCCACGGCCGGCGTGGCGGATGAGCCCGGCCTTCCGGATCGGCCGGTGCCGGCTGTAGGCGTGGCCCGCGTCGCCGTCGCCGCCGGCGTCGATGTGGGCGGCCACCGGGTCCGAGACGCCCTCCCGTCGGTAGTGTCGCAACATCCCGCGCGACAGCTCCGGGAGCGACTCGATCCGCCCGCGGAGCTCGTCGATGACCGCCTCGCGGGTGCCGAGCTCGATCGCGTCGTCGAACCGGAGCGCGCCCTCGGCCACGTCCGCACGCGTCACGGGGTCGACCTCGGCCGCCGGCGCGTCGTCGCTCTCGTCCTCGGGATGCCCGTCCCCGTCCCAGTCCCGGGATTCGTCCTCCGGGCCCCCGTCGTCTCCGCCGTCGGACGGGTCTCCGTCACCGTCGGCGTCGTCGGCTCCGTCGTCGGGGTCGGGAACGCCCTCGTCGGCACCGCCGGGGTCGCCGTCGACGGCGACGGCCCCCTCGTTCGCCTCCCCGTCGTACTCGCCGAGCCCGGACTGGTCCAGCCGCTTCTCCGAGGCGACGGACCGGCCGGAGCCGCCGCGGTAGGGGGCCTCCGCCTTGCCCAGAAGCGCCTGCGCGAACTGGTCGGCCATGTCGCTCAGGTCACGAGCCTCCTCGAGTTCGCGTTCGAGCTGGCGGATCCGCTGGTCCCGCTTCTCGAGCTCCTGGCGGAGGTCGGCCAGCTCGGACTCGCGGCGCGCCTTCTCGTCGGAGATGGACTGGAGTTCGCCGACGAGGTCGCTCGAGACGGACTTGAGCTCCGGGCGCTCGAAGTCGTCGAGTCCGGGGGTCGCGCCCGCGTCGAACGTCTCCTTGCGGTGGAACTGGATCCGGCGGATCGACTCGTCCCAGTCGGTCATCAGGAAGGCCTCGCCGTCGCCTAAGTCCTCGACGGCGCTCGCGTACTTCGAGCCGAGGATCCGCCCCACGACCTTCGTGTCGTTGTCCCAGGTCAGCCGGTGCCAGCAGAGCCAGTCGCACTGGGTGATGAAGTCCTTCTTGACGTCGGCGGGACGCTGGCTGATCCCGACGATCCCGAGGCCGTGTTTCCGCCCGCGTTTGCCCACCTTGATCAGCATCTTGCCCGTCTCGTCCATCCCGCCGCCCTCCGGGATGTACTCGTGACACTCCTCGACGACGAGCAGGAAGGGCTTCTTCAGGCGCTTCTCCTTGGCGAACAGCTGCTTGACGACCTCCAAGAGCAGCTCGTTGGCGGTGTCCTCCTCGAGGTAGCCGGAGACGTCGAGGATGATCGGGACGTTCTGTTCCAACGCGAGGTTCGCGAGCTTCTCGGCGTGTTCCGGCGAGACGACGATGTCGCACTCCTCGTCGGCACCGGCGTGGAGGATCTCGTATTCCTCCTTTAAACCGTAATATTCGCCGTCCGTGTCAACGATCATGACGGGAAAACCGTTGGATAACAGGTTCTCGATGACGACGCTCGCGGTGTTGCTCTTTCCGGAGCCGCTCTTGCCGGTGATGAACGAGCGGCCGGTGAGCACGTCGACCACCGGAAGCTCCACCGGCGAACCCGGCTCCGCCGTCGCGTCGCCGCCGATCCCCTCGCTGACGTCCGCGACGTGGATCGTCTCCTGCTCGGTCATACCCGTGACAGGTAGCGCCCGCGTGATAAACCATCGCCTCAGCGCGTGGCGACGAAGGGACGCTGCCGCGGGGGACGCGAAGCCGCAACGACTTACACCCAGCCGGCCGATCCCGGATCCATGCCCACGGTCCAGGAACTCATCGACCGGCTCGAGACGGAGGCCGCGGCGGACGCCGACCCGGAGACGACCCCCGACGTGGGGATCATCATGGGGTCGGACTCGGACCTCCCGACGATGGAGGGGGCGTACGACGCGCTCACGGAGCTCGGGTTCGCCGAACAGACCGACTTCGCGGATCCGCCGGACGCGCGCTTCACCTTCGAGAGCTACGTCGTCTCCGCACACCGGACCCCCGAACTCATGTACGCCTACGGTGAGACCGCCACGGACCGCGGGCTGGACGTCATCGTCGCGGGCGCGGGCGGGAAGTCGGCGGACCTGCCGAACATGACCGCGTCGATCGCGTACCCGATCCCCGTGATCGGGGTCCCCGTCCAAGAGAAGTCCGTGGACTCCGTGATCGGGATGCCGACCGGCGCGCCGATCGTCGCCGTCGACGCCGGGAAGTCGTTCAACGCCGGGCTGTCTGCCGCCCAGGTGCTCGCGCGCGAACACGACGAGATCGAGGAGCGGCTGGTGGCGTCCCACGAGGACCTCAAGGGCGGCGTCGCCGACGTCTCAGCCGACCTCCACGACCTGGGGATCGACGGGTTCCGCGAGAGACACGGGGAGTGACGATCGGATCCGGCCGGGTTCCCCGGGACCCGACGAGGTTTATTACCGACACGTCAACGACGCCCGAGCGACAGTGAGAACGAACTTCCGGCGGATCGCGGCGGGCGTCGACGGCCTCCGTGGCGACCCGCGGACGCCGGTCCTGATCGCCGTCGCGGGCGGATGGTTCCTCTCGCTCGGCGTTCGACTCGTCTATCCGGCGGTGATCCCGCATCTCCGCACCGCGTACGGGATCTCCCTCTCGACGGCCGGCCTCCTGCTCACCGTGTTGTGGCTGGCGTACGCGGTCGGGCAGCTCCCGGGCGGGGTCCTCTCGGACCGGTTCGGCGAGCGGGCGGTACTCGTGACTAGCACGCTCGTCTCCGGGGCCGTCCTGGGGTTGGTCGTCGTCGCCGCGGGCGTCGAGCTCCTGTTCGCCGCGACGGCGTTGTTCGGGCTGAGCACGGCGCTGTACGGGGTTTCCCGGTTCACCATCCTCTCGGCCGTCTATCCCGACAACGACGGGACCGCGATCGGGGTCACGATGGCCGCCGGCGACCTCGGGAACACCGTACTGCCGCCGGTCGCCGGCTTCCTCGCGGTCACGTTCGCCTGGCAGTTCGGATTCGCGTTCGCGATCCCGGGGTTCCTGCTCGCGGCGGTCGGCCTGTTCGTGACGCTCCCGAGGTCGAACGACGGATCCGACCCCGCCGACCCGAGCGCGTCCACCGACGACGCTCCGTCCGCCGCCGGGACCGGGACCCTCCAGCGCGCGGTCGAGACGGGCCGGACCGTCGCGGACGCGCTCCGAACCCGGCCCGTGATCCTCGTGACGGCGATCCAGACGCTCGCCTACTGTGCCTGGCAGGCGTTCACCGGCTTCTATCCCACGTACCTGATCGACGTGAAGGGGCTCGCACCGACGACGGCGACGCTGCTCTTCGGGGGGTTCTTCGCCATGGGCGTCGCGGTCAAGCCCGTGACCGGTCGGGCGTACGACCTGTACGGCGCGCGGCGGACGCTGCCCGTCGTGTTGACGGTCGCGACCGCGTCGCTCGCGACGCTCCCCTTCGTGGCGTCGCTCCCCGGACTGGCCGTCCTGACGCTCGGGCTCAGCGCCCTGCTCGGCTACTCGACGGCGACGCTCTCGTATCTCACGTCGGCGCTCCCGTCGGCCGTCCGCGGGTCCGGACTCGGCGTGCTTCGGACCGGGTACATGGCCGTCGGCGCGGGGAGCCCGGTCGTCGCGGGCGCCCTCGCGGACGCCGGCTTCTTCGACGAGGTGTTCCTCCTGTCGTCGGCGCTCGCCCTCGTCGCCGCCGGCTGTTGTCCGTTCCTGCCTCGAGGGGCGCCACGAACGTAGGCCGGACCGCGGTCGCGGTCGGGACCCGCCGGAGATCGGGGTCCGGGGCCGGCTTCGGCGTGCCCGCGCGCACGAGTCTCAACGCTTATGAGGGGGCGGTTCAAACCCCAGCACGTTACGGAGACCTATATGAGTGATTGGATAGCGATCGGCGCCTTGGCGGCCGTCGGCCTCCTCATCCCCATCGGGATGATGACGGTTTCGGCGTTGCTTCGTCCGAGCGTGCCTGAGACCGGGAAAAGTACTACCTACGAGTCCGGCGAGACCCCGACGGGCGGGACGCGGATCCGGTTCAACATCCAGTATTACATGGTCGCGCTGTTGTTCGTCGTCTTCGACATCGAGACCGTGTTGCTGTTCCCGTGGGCCGTCATCTACCGCCCGGCGATCGAGGCGGGCGTCCCCATGACCGACCTGCTGTGGCCGATGTTGACCTTCGTCGGGATCCTCGCGATCGGGCTCGGCTGGGCGTGGCGGACCGGCGCGGTCGAGTGGGCCCGGAGTTCCCGTGCGGCCAGCAGGAAGACGGAGCGTGACATCAACACATGAGTAGCGACCAACCGTTCATCACCGACGAATCGCGCGTGGTAACAGAGACCCGCGACAGCCGCATGACGGGGCAGGGGGACCGGTTCAACTCCCGGCTCCGGGAGGCGTTCGGCTCCTCCCCGTTCATCCTCACCAAGTTCGACAAGTTCCTGAACTGGTGTCGTGGCTCCTCGATGTTCATGCTACAGTTCGGCATCGCCTGCTGTAGCATCGAGATGATGCACACCTACGCGGTGAAACACGACCTCGACCGCTTCGGCAGCGGGGTCCCGCGCGCGTCGCCGCGGCAGGCGGACGTGATGATCGTCCCCGGGACGATCGTCTCGAAGTTCGCCCCGCGGATGAAGCGCGTCTACGACCAGATGCCCGAGCCGAAGTTCGTCGTCGGGATGGGCTCGTGTACCATCTCCGGCGGCCCGTTCCAGGAGGGATACAACGTGATCAAGGGCGCCGAGGAGGTCATCCCGATCGACATCCACGTCCCCGGCTGCCCGCCGCGCCCGGAGGCGCTCGTCTACGGGGTCGTCAAGCTCCAGGAGCGCATCGCCAACGGCGAGGCCGCCCCCGTGACGGTGAAGCCGTACGAGCTCGAGGAGTTCTCCGACCTCGAGAAGGACGAGCTCGTCGAGACGCTCGCCGACCAGATCGACGAGGACGAACTCGTCATGCGGTACAACTTCGCCGATTCACCATGAGCCTCGAAGCACCAGACACCACAGAGACGGACGAGGTTCCCGAGCCGACCCCCGACGAGCTGGCGGCGCTGCTCGGCGACCTGGTCATCGACCGCGACGACCACCTGAACGCGCCCGGCTTCGTGATCCGGCCGGACGCGGTTCAGGAGACGCTCTCGACGCTGAAAGAGCAGGCGGGCTACGACCACCTGTCGCTCGTCACCGCCCAGGAGTACGAGAACCGGTACGAGTCGATCTACCACCTGAAGAAGTTCGACGACCCGACCCAGGAGGTCAGCGTCGTCGTGCCCGCGGACAAGGACGACCCGGTCTCGGAGTCAGGCGAGGCGGTCTTCCGGACGGCGGACTGGCACGAGCGGGAGGCGTACGACCTGATCGGGATCGAGTACGACGACCACCCGGACCTCCGGCGGATCCTCCTCCCCGAGACGTGGCAGGG
>NZ_FOPZ01000032.1 GCF_900113615.1 Halorubrum aquaticum | reverse complement strand
ATCAGATCTCCTCTTACGCCGGAGCGCAGGGGGCGAAATCCTCATCTTTCGCGGACCTGAACGTTGTCCAGCATGGGTCATAAACCCATCGGACTTCATCGGTCCTGCGAAACCGGGCCGGGTTGAACGGCCCGAGTTCGCGGTGCGTTCTTCGCATTCCATTCGAATCGGGGTACACATTTAACCCCGTCGGAACGCGTCGACCGGCCGCGTCGGCGGCCGGCCGGTGCCCCCTCGTCGGGGGCTCTTCGCATTCCATTCGAATCGCGGTGTACACTTAACCCCGTCGAACCGAACCCGCCACGTCATGCGGTTTCATGGCGCGAATGAGGGGTCTCGTGACGGCGGTCCGGCCTCGGATGCGTGGCTGGTAGCGCGTCGCACGAAAGAAACACGGGAGCGGACGAACGGGACGGGCGAGCTACTCCTCGTCGAGGTACTCGATTCCCTGTTTGGAGACGTTTGCCTTCGTGATGTCGTCGAGGTCGTTGAGCCAGAAGTCGTCGTCGGCCTCGTCGACCTCGGGAGCGCTCGCCTTCCACGCCCACCCCTCGTACTCGTGTACCTTTTCCGTCCCCTTCTCGCGGAGCCTGAGCGTGGTTCGCTCCGCCTCCTCCTCGGAAGGGCCGGGTTCGAGAGTCCGAGCCGCCTTGAGTGCGGCCTGTCTCGGCATGTTCCCGGAGAACTCGCTCGGTTCCGACCCGTCCTCCTCCCGGAGGGCGAAGTTTCGCTTACCGTCTTCACGTACCATGGTTTTACCTCCGTGTCAACTCAACACACAGCCCGTAATAAATATATCGGCGAAATGAAAACTGATCGGCACGTCACTTATAAGTGCGCCGGGACGGGCTGGCGATTTCGAGACGGTGTCGAGTCGGCCGATGGGATCAAGCGACGATCGACCGCCCGGGATCGCCGGTTCTCCTCGGATACGAGGAGTCGGAGACGTAAACAACACTTATATGTCTCCTGTGGCGAAGTGCGAGCCATACACCCGCGATGGTTCGCAAAAAGAAGCTCAGTCCGAGTGGCGCCAAAGACGACGACGGGGAGTACCACAACGTTCACGTGAACCTCCACGAGGACGAGCTCGCCGTCGCCGGAATGGAGATCGGCGACGAGGTGTTCGTTCGCGTCCGCGACGGCAAGATAATCATCCAGAAGGCGGACTCCGACCCTGAACAGCTCGAACACGACTTCTGAGGCCATCGCGGTCCGCCATCGACGGGTCCGGAGGTGTCCGCTCCGTCGCCGTTCGGACCGAACTCCGCCGTCTCTCCGACGTCGGCGGGTCGGCGGATTGATACCGGTCGACGACGAGAACCGACCGATGGGTCTCTACGACCTCGTGAAGCCGGCGTTGTTCGCGCTGCCGGCCGAGACGGCACACACCGCGGGACATCGCCTCCTCCGCGGCGTACAGGGAACTCCGATCGAGCCGGTTCTCCGAGAACGGTACGCGGTCGAAAACGAACGGTTACGAGTGGAGGCGTTCGACGCCGCGTTCCCGAACCCGATCGGCGTGGCCGCCGGGTTCGACAAGAACGCCGAGGTGCCGCGGGCGCTCGCCGCGCTCGGGTTCGGCCACGTCGAGGTCGGCGGGGTGACCGCCGAGGGCCAACCGGGGAACCCCCGACCGCGACTGTTCAGGCTCCGCGAGGACGGCGCGTTGATCAACCGGATGGGGTTCAACAACGAGGGCGCGGACGCCGTCGGCGACCGCCTCGACCGGGAGCCGATGCCGGACGTGCCGGTCGGTATCAACATCGGGAAGTCGAAATCGACGCCGCTCTCTGAGGCGGCCGACGACTACCGCTACACCTACGAGCGCGTCGTGGCCGCGGGCGACTACTTCGTCGTCAACGTCTCGAGTCCCAACACGCCCGGACTCCGCGAGTTACAGAACCGCGAGGCGCTCGAGGGGATCCTCGGAAGCCTCTCGGAGGCGGGAGCGTCGCCGCTCTTAGTCAAGCTCTCGCCGGACCTCCCGCGGGAGGCGCTCGTGGAGGCGCTCGCCGTCGTCGACGACCTCGGTCTCGACGGAGTGATCGCGACCAACACGACCGTCTCGCGCCCGGACACGCTGGAGAGCCCGAACCGCGCGGAGCGAGGCGGGCTGTCGGGGAAACCGATCGAGGACGCCTCCACCGACCTGGTCCGATTCGTCGCGGAACGGACGGACGTGCCGGTCGTGGGCGTCGGCGGCGTCTCCGACGCGGCGGGCGCATACGAGAAGATCCGTGCCGGCGCGTCGGTGGTCCAGCTGTACACCGCGCTCGTCTACGAGGGTCCGGGGCTTGCGTGCTCGATCAATCGAGGACTGCTCGACCTGCTCGACCGAGACGGGTTCGAGACGGTCGAGGACGCGGTCGGCGCGGACCTCGAGTGACGTCGGACGGGGCCGCCGATCAGGCCTCGATCGCGTTCCGGACGATGACGACGACGTCCTCGACGTCGAGGAGTTCGCCCTCGCCTGCGTACCGTCTGTCCTCCTCGATCGAGAACTCCCCGTCCTCCAGCGTCACGCCCGCGACGTGGAGTTCGTCGCCGTCGATCTCGTAGTCGTCGCTCGCGAGGGCGGCGTCGATGTCGCCGACGCGGTCCCCGTGTTTCGGGCCGACCGTGGCGTAATCGAGGTCGATCCCGGTGACCACCGTCTCGACGGGCGCCTCGGCGTCCGGATGGACCTCCAGATCCCCGACGTGCATCACGCCGGTGATGTCGGACTCGAACCCGCGGATGTCGGCGTACACCTCGACCGCGTCGAGGTCGGCGTTGAGCGGGAGCTGGTTCTCGCTTTTGTATCGGCGGAGCGCGCCCACGACCGCCATGGCGGCTCGGCCGGCGTCGGCGTCGGCGTCGAGCCCGAGCGGTTCGGGCCAGTCGGCGAGGTGGACCGAGTCGGTCGCGCCCTCGCTCGCGTCGTCGACGTCGGCGGCTCCCGCCGCGTCCGCGTACATGTCCTGCCACAGCTCCTCCGTGACGTGCGCGAGCACGGGGGCGAACAGCTTCAGGAACCGCCGGTGGGCGGTTCGGAGCGTGTACGCCGCGGAGGCGTCCTCGCGCTGTTTGGCGATCTCGAGGTAGTCGTCACAGAAGGTGTTCCAGAAGAAGCTCCGGATCCCGTCGCGCGCCTTCGAGAACTCGCGGTTCTCCAGGCGCTCGGTGAGCGTCCCGATCTCCCGGTCGAGCTCCGCGAGCAACCAGCGGTCGAGTTCGTGGAGGCCGCCCTCCGGTTCGTCGGGGTACGGCTCCGGCGCGAGCGACTCGACCAGCTTCGAGGCGTTCCAGAGCTTCCGGATGAGCTTCTCGCCCGCGCGGAGCCCCTTCTCCTGATAGGGGAGGTCGTCGCCGATCGCGGAGCCGGACGCCCAGAATCGGGCGGCGTCGACGGGGTACTCCTCCAACACCGCGTCGGGGTCGACGACGTTCCCCTTCGATTTCGACATCTTCTCGCGGTTCTCGTCGAGCACCATCCCGTTGATCATCGTCGACTCGAACGGCACCTCGCCGGTGTGCTCGTAACACTTGATCACGGTGTGGAACAGCCAGAAGGAGATGATGTCGTGGCCCTGCGGCCGGACGTCCATCGGGTAGATCTCCGGGCGTTCCATGACGAACTCGCCGGCCGCCTCGTCGTAGTCCCAGCCGGCGTTGATGAGCGGGGTGAGAGAGGAGGTCGCCCACGTGTCGAGTACGTCGTCCTCGGGGACGAACTCGCCGTGACCGCACTCCGGACAGGCGTCGACCGGCGGATCGTCGGAGAGCGGGTCGACGGGGAGGTCGGCCTTCTCTGCGACGACCTCGTGGTCGCAGTCGGCGCAGTACCAGACCGGGAACGGGATCCCGGAGGAGCGCTGCCGGGAGATGAGCCAGTCCCACTGGAGCCCCTCGACCCAGTGTTCGTAGCGCGTGAACATCTTGTCGGGGAACCACTCCATCTCGCGGCCGGCCTCGAGATACTCCTCGCGCTTGTCGAGCACCTCGATGTACCACTGCTCGGTGACGAGGAACTCGACGCTCGTCTCGCAGCGCTCGTGGACGTTGACGGTGTGAGTGATCTCCCAGCGGTCGAGGAGCGCGCCGGCGTCGTCGAGGTCCTCGACGATGGCCTCGCGGGCCGTAGAGGAGTGGAGTCCCTCGTACTCGCCCGCCACGTCGGTCATGTGGGCGGACTCGTCGATGGCGACCCGGAGGTCGAGGTCGTGTGCCTGGTACCACTCGATGTCGTTCTGATCGCCGAAGGTACAACACATCACGATCCCCGAGCCGGTCTCCATGTCGACGCGGTCGTCGGCGATGATCGGGACCTCGTGGCCGAACAGCGGGACCTCCGCCTCGCGGCCGACCAGATCCCGATTCTCCTCGTCGTCGGGGTGGACGAACACCGCGACGCAGGCGGGGAGGAGCTCGGGCCGCGTGGTGGAGATGGTGAAGGCGTCCGGGGCGTCGCCCGCGTCGGCGACGTTCGGGTCGTCGACGACGCCGAACTCGATGTCGTGGAAGTGCGAGTCCCGTTCGTCGTCCTCGGTCTCGACCTGCGAGATGGCGGTCTCACACTCGGGACACCAGATCGCCGGGGCCTCCTGGCGGTACTCGCGGCCCTTCTCGTAGAGGTCGATGAAGGAGAGCTGGGAGACGCGCTGGACCTCCGGCGAGATGGTGCGGTAGGTGTTGTTCCAGTCGATGGAGAGGCCGACGCCCTGCATCTTCTCGGTGAAGTCCTCCTCGTACTCCAGGCACACCTCCCGGCACTTCCGCTGGAACTCCCGGCGCTCGAAGTCCTGGTGGCGGACGTCGAGCTCGCGCTCGGTGAGCCGCTCGGAGGCGATCCCGTTGTCGTCGTAGCCGAACGGGTAGAACACCTCGCTGTCGTACATGCGGTGGAACCGGGCGACGACGTCCTGGAGGATCGAGCCGTATACGTGGCCCCAGTGGAGGTTCCCGGAGACGGTCGGCGGGGGCGTGTCGATGGAGAACGCGGTGTTCGGATCGACGGGGTCGTCGGGGTACGCGTACGTCTCCTCGTCGACCCATCGCCGCTGCCAGTGCGGCTCGGCGGTGTCGGGGTCGTACTCTCCGCTGGGCATTATCGGGTGGGATTTCCCGCGGTTCCCTCTTAACGGCCTCGGTTACGCCGGAACCCGGCGGTCGATCAAAGCAAGTGATCCGGCGCGCGCGAGCAACGCGCGCGAGGGAGTCGGCCGGCCGGAGCGACGCGGAGGACGGCCGACGAGGCTGGGGAGGTGTGAGGTGCGGGGCTGTGCGGTCGGGTGGGACTCAAAGGGGCAGTCGCCGGCGGCTTCGCCGCCGGCTGCCAGAGGCGCGGAGCGCCTCGCTGTCGCGAGGGCGAAGCCCGACGACGCAAGCACCGCAGACCGTGAACGGAGTGAGCGGTCGAGGAGCGCAGCGAGTCGCGCGAGTCCTCGCGGCTGGGGCTTTGGTGGTGTTCACCGCGACAGCAACGACGTAGATCCGAGCAATTGGGACTTTGGAACTGTCCAGTGCTTCGAAACCGACGTTCCGATCAAGGCGCGACGCCGACCGTCAAGAGCGTTCCCCACGTCCGGTAGCGGTCGACCATCGCCTCGCGGCGCTCCCAGTTATCCGTCGGGAACGCCGACGCCGGCGGGATATCGGTCTCACGGTCGGGGATCGCGTCCTGTTCGGCGACGTACAGCCCGGCCTCGCGGAACGCCTCGCGGTACTCCTCGCGGCTCCACAGCGTCATGTCGATCGAGATGTTCTCCTGCCACGCGTGGGTCTGCTCGCTCTCGGCGAAGTAGTTCACCGCACAGTAGAACGTCCCGCCGGGGGTCAACACGCGACGGACCTCCTCGAGGGTGTTTTTCGGGTTCGTCGCGTAGTAGAACGCCTCCATCGAGAACACGTGATCGACCGAGTCGTCGGCGAACGGAAGCGAGTCGAAGTCGCCCACGAGGAAGCCGACCGCGTCGTCGTCGGTGTACCCGCGGGCGTTCCGGGCCATCTCCGGCGCGCCGTCGAGACCGTAGCCGCGGCCGATCCCGCGTTCGCGGAGCGCCCGGAGCGCGTAGCCGGAGCCGGTTCCGAGATCGAGGACGACGTCGCCCGACTCGACCGGCATGCGCGCGAGGACGTGTTTCGCGGTGTGCCAGTGGCGGTCCTCCATCCCGCGGTCCTTTCCGGCGGCCGCCCACTCGTCGAACTCCTCTCTGACGCTCATACCGGACGGAGGGCCGGCGGGGTCAAAACCGGATCGACGGGGAGCGACGGGCGGCGAGCCGGAACCGGACGAACGACCGACGGCGACCGAGGATCGCACGAACGACGCGTTTTTCTCCCGAGCCCGGGTGATAGGGGTATGAAACGCCCGAGCCTTCGTCGACCGCGATTTCGGGTCGCCGACTCCGCCCAGCAGATGGTCGGCGGGTTCCTCCTGGCCGGGCCGTTCGTCGTCACCGAGGAGGTGTGGGTCCTCGCGAGCGGGATGAACGGGATCCAGGCGGTCCTCACGGCCGTCATGGTCGCCGCGATCGGGTACGCCACGCTGTACCGTGCCGACACCGGTCGCGACCCCGAGGCCGAACAGGAGATCGTCGGGATCCCCGTCAGGTTCCTCTCGTTGATGACCGTCTCCTTCGGGTCGGTGGTCGTCCTTGCCGTCCTCTTCGACGCGCCCGACACGTTCCTCATCGAGCAGGGAGTGACCGGGTCGGACCTGTGGGTGACGACCGCCAAGGCGGTCTCCGTCGGCGCGGTCTTCAGCGTCGTCGGGGCCGCGACGGCCGACAGCGTGTTCTGATCGGCGGACGCGAATCGACCGGGAGTTCACGGCCGGAACCTCACACCACCGCGGCGACGACCGCGAACAGGATCAACACGCCCGCGATGTCACACACGTTCGTCACGACGGGGATCGTCGTGTCGTCGGGGTTGAGCCCGACCCGATAGGAGACCTCGACGGCGACGACGCTCGCGGTCACGACGAGCACCGCGAGGAGCATTCCGGAGACGAGCGCGATCAGGAGCACGCGAGCGAGCGCGAGCGTCCCGCCGAGCGCGACCCCGATGGCCCAGGCCGCGACCCCGACGAGCCCGAAGACCGTCCCCGCGAGCCCGAAGACGGCGACCACGTTGGCGCGCACGTCCGGGTTCGAGAGGCGGGGCTCGTAGGTCCCGAGGTATAGCTGCGTGGTGAGCCGCGAGCACATGATCGACGCGAGGTTGCCGGCCGTGCCGATCTGAACCGGAAGTAAGACGAGAAGCGCGGGATACCGTAGCAGGGTCGCCTCGAAGCTCTCGAGGACCGTTCCCGAGACCAACTGGAGGACCGACAGCCCCGCCAGAAGCGGGATCATCGTCCGGACGATGCGGCGGATCGACCACTCGTCGACGGGAGTCGTCTCGACGGAAGCCGCCTCGACGGGAGTCGTTCCGACGGAAGCCGCCTCGGAAGCGTCGACGGCGGCGTCGACATCGGCCTCGGCGCCGGCGGCGGTATCGGCGTCAACGTCGACGTCGGCCTCGGCGCCGGCGGCGGCAGGCGAGTCGTCCGCGAGGGGATCGGTCACGTGATCACCCCCACGACGTAGATCCCGACGAGCAGGAAGAAGACGCCGAAGACGTCGCCCAGCGTCGTCACGACCGGCCCGATCACGTTGTCGGGGTTGAGCCCGCGTCGGTATCCGACGAAGATGACGGTTATCAACACCGAGAGCATCAGGACCGCCGAGAGGAAGCCGGCCACGAGCATGATGCCGACGAGCTCGAACAGGTTCCCGCCGCCGCCGAGAACGAAGAGGGTGAGGTACGTGATGACCGCGATGAACACGGAGACCGTCATCCCGTTGATGAAGGAGGCGACGATCGCGTTCGTGAGCCGCCGGTCGAGCTCGAACGTCGGCTCGATCACGCCCTGGTGGAGCCCGGTCGAGAGCCGGGCCCCGAGCGAGCCGTAGACGCCGCCGCGAGTCGCGAGAAAGGCCGGGAGGAGGAGCAGGATTCCGGGGACGCTCTCGATTCCGGACCGCATGGTCTCGGAACCGAGGATCGTGCCCGCGAACAGCCCGGCGACGAGGCTGACGAGGACGACGGGGAGCGCCTGCCGGTAGACGTCCCGGGCGCTTTCGTGACCGTCCATGCGGACGTACCGACGGGAGGCCCCGTGAAAAGCCGTCCGGCAACGGAGCCGTCCAGCGGTGGAGCCGTCCGGCGGTGTTCGACCGAGCCGGTTCCGGCCCGCACCGTTAAGTCGGTCCGGCCGGTTCCCCGTGTATGGACTACGCGCTCGCCGTCGAGAACGGACCCGAAACGATCCCCGGGGGGACGGGGCTCCTGCTCGTACACCCGAGCATCGGCGAGACCGACCGGATCGACACCGACTTCCTGAAGACCGACACCGACGCGTTCCTCGTCGTCTCGACGCGAACGACCGCGCGCGAGGTCGAACAGAAGCTCGAGTACTACGACGTCGACGAGGAGAAGGCGACGATCCTCGACACGCTCTCCGTCGAGCGGGGGTACTCGCGCCGCTCCTCCGACGACGTCTACTACGTCTCGGCCCCCGACGACCTCGACGGCGTGGTCGACCGGGTCGAGCGGTTCCTGGACGAAACGGAGGGAAAGCGCCGCGTTTCCGTCGACTCGCTCACCGAGATGGCGTACTACGCGGACGACGAGGCCGTCTACGAGGCTGCCGGGGAGATCCTCGAGCTGTTGAAGGAACACGACGCGGTCGGGATATTCCACCTCTCCGAGGAGGTCCACGAGGTGGCGACGCTCGACCGGTTCCGGGAACTCTTCGACGGGGTCATCTCGCTCGACGGCGACGGCAACGTCGACTTCGACCTCTGAGCTGCGACTACTCCTCGCGTAGCGAGGCGAACGTCTTCTCCGCCCACTTCACCGCGTAGGGAGCGCCCCGGTCGCGATACGCCGCGGTGTCCAGCGCGGCAAAGGGCGCGGGGAGTTCGAGCCCGTGTCGCACCGCCGAACAGGCGTACTCCGTCGCGCTCGGGAAGTCGGTCTCCCCGCGGGCGACCTCGCTCGGGAGGTCACCGAGCCGCCCCTCCAGACGCTCCCCGGCGTCGATCCACGCGTCGTACAGCCGCGGGAACTCCCCCTCCCACGAGGCGAAGACCTCCCGGGTGTGGAGGCCGACCCACGCGTCGTACAGCGCGGTCGCGACCTGGAAGACGGCCGCCGAGTCGAACCGGGGGGCCGTGGAGTCGGGTCCGGCGGTCGCGGAGTCGGGGGAAGCGGACCCCTCGGCGGTCGGAGCCGATCCGCGAATCGCCTCGTCGAGATCGCGGTATCGCGGCCCGAAGAAGGGAAGGAACGTCTCGGGGAGCCGGTTCCCGGGTTCGTCGGGCGAGGCGACCGCCCCCGCCGCCGGCTCGACCCCGATCCGAACCAGCCGGTCCGCGATCAGAAAGGCGAGGAAGTCGTCGGGCGTCCCCTCCGCGCGGCGCTTGAGGAGGACCGCCTGCGGGTCCGTCTGCGTCGTACGGACCGCGGTTCCGTCCCCGGGAAGCCCGACCGTGAACGTCGGTCCCGCGTATCGTCGGAGGGTCTCGGGGGCGTCCGCCGGAAGCCACTCCTCGGGACACGAGAACGGGTCGAGCGCGTCGACGAACAGTCCCAGGTCCTCAGCGGCCGCGGGCGGGAGGGTCTCGAACTCGGCGTCGACGTCGACCACCGGCGAGCCGGGCGCGTGACGGTCGCGAACCGCCGCCAGGTCGGCGTCGAGATCGCGAGCCGAGAACATCACCCGGCCGTTCCGAAGACGTACGAGAGGATGATAAGCACCGAAAGCGCGGCCGAGATCCCGACCGTACCGAGGACGATCTTGGTGGATTTGCTCATGGTGGAGATGTGCGCGCCGGCGTGTTAAATTCATTCGGTCGACGGCCGCGGTGGCCGTCCGTCCGGTCGCATCGGAGGCCGTCCGTCCACGGACTTATCCGCCCGGCCGAGAGACGACCGGTATGCGGATCCGTGACGCACTCGAGTCGGACGCCGAGGCGCTCGCCGACGTGACCGGCCGACCGGCGGACGTGCTCGTGGACACGATACACGACCGAACCGTCAGAGTCGCGCTCGACGGCGACGGTGACCGCGATGGCGATCACGACGGCGACGGGAACCGCGGAACGGAGGGCGGTTTCGACGCGACCGACGGGCTCGACGGCTTCGTCGCGTTCGACGTCCGCAAGGGGAGCGTTCACGTGACCGACCTCGCCGGGACGCCCTCGGCGCTCGAGCGGCTGGTCGAGGAGCCGAAGCGGTTCGCGAAACGCGAGGGGATGGACGTCGAGGCGGTCCTCGTCGACGGCGAGGAGCGCCGAGCCGACGCGCTCGAGAACGCCGGATTCACGGCCACGGGACCGGGACCGCGGTTCGAGGGCAGAGCGACCACGCGGTTCCGACTCGAGCGCGACGAGTGACGGGATCGGTCGGGTGAGTCCGGTCGGTCCCGTCAGTCGAGTCCGGTCGGTCCCGTCAGTCGAGTCCGGTCGGTCCCGTCAGTCGAGTCCGGTCGGTCCCGTCAGTCGAGTCCGGTCGGTCGTGTCCGGCGTCAGCGACGACCGACCGCGATCACAGCCGGTCGGCGAGGTCCTCCGCGAAGTAGGTCACGATCAGGTCCGCGCCCGCGCGCTTGAGCGAGACGAGCGACTCGTGGGCGACCGCCTCGAGGTCGAGCCAGCCCTTCTCGGCGGCGGCGTGGAGCATGGCGTACTCGCCGG
>NZ_FOPZ01000031.1 GCF_900113615.1 Halorubrum aquaticum | reverse complement strand
CAGTACCGTCTAACCGCGGTGGCGCGCCTCCGAGCGGCCGGAGGCCGCGAGGAGCCCGCGAGGGAGTCGGTCGCCGCTGGCGACCGACGAGGCTGGGGAGGCGTGAGGTGCGGGGCTGTGCGGGGCGGGGTGGGCTTCAAAGGGACAACCGCGAGGACGACGGCGGCCGACGCAAGGACCGCAAGGAATGAGCGAAGCGAGTGACTGAGGACCGTGGTTCGAGAGAGCAAAGCTCTCTCGTCATCGCCAGAAATCTCTGATTTCTGGCTAGCAGTCAGAACGCGTCGCGTTCTGACGACATCACGAAAGGCGCGGAGTACCTTTCGAACGACAGCGAGGCCCCCGAATCCTCGCGGTTGGGGCTTTGGCGGTGTTCACCGCGTCAGCAACTGCGGAGATCCGAGCGACTGGGGCTTTGGACGTCTTCACCGCGCGAGCAACGATCTATGGCCGAGCGACTGGGGCTACGGCGATCTCGTCTCTAACGACGATCCCTTCGTGTCCTCACCCGGATCTCCCTTCACGAACACCCACGTCCGTATCCACGTCGTCCTCGCGCCCTTTTTGAACGTCACCGACCAACACGTAGCAGTGACAGTCACGAGCCTCCACGACCCGAGCCACCGCGAGGCCCTCTGGGAGCTGGAGGCGGCGTTCGACCGCGGGGACCTGATAAGCGTCTTTGGCCGCTGTACCGTCTCCTACGAGGGGCGCGCCGCCTCGGATCTCGGCTCCGGCGACCGCCTCCTCCTGTTGAAGCCCGACGGGGCTGCGCTCGTCCACACCGACGAGGGACGCACCCCCGTCAACTGGCAGCCGCCGGGGTCGGAACACCGCGCCGCGGTCCGGGAGGGCCGCCTACGGGTGCGCTCGACCCGCACCAACCCGGACGAGACCCTCACCGTCCGCTTCTCGGACGTCCACCAGCTCTCCGCGATGCCGGTCACCGGCGGGCGCGACCTCGAACTCCACGGCAGCGAGGAGGACCTCCGGACTCGGATCCTACAGCGACCCGACCTGATCGAGCCGGGCTTCGAACCGAGGGAGACCGAGCGGCCCTCCAGCGCCGGCCCGATGGACGTGTTCGGCGTCGACGCCGACGGCAACCCGGTCGTCGTGGAGTTGAAACGCCGGCGGGTCGGCCCCGACGCGGTCGGCCAACTCGCCCGGTACGTGCGGGCGCTCCGCGAGGAGTTGGGGATCGACGGGAACGCGCCGGAGGTCGGCGAGAGCGAGGCCACAGACCCCGTCGCCGACACCACCGACGCCGCCGACGCCGCCATCGAGGTCCGCGGCGTGCTCGTCGCCCCCTCGGTCACCGACCGCGCCGCGGAGCGGCTCGCGGACCGCGGGTTCGACCACGTCGCGCTCGAGCCGACCGCGGAGGAGTGAGAGCGAAGCCGCTTCCGCCGTAGGCCCGACCGTCCCGCCGGTTCCGTCGCGGTATCGAAGGCTTTATCGACGCAGCGGGGGCTACATCGGACAAGTAACCATGTCCGACAAACCCGCCTCTATGTACCGGACGATAGACAAGCCCTCGTACACCCGCCGCGAGTACATCACGGGCATCCCCGGCTCGAAGATCGCCCAGCACAACATGGGCGACCTCTCAACGGAGCCCGACGACTACCCGGTCGAGATCAGTCTCCGCGTCGGGGAGGAGCTCCAGATCCGCCACGGCTCGCTCGAGAGCGCGCGCCTGTCGGCGAACCGCCACCTGATCAAGGAGCTCGGCGAGGGCAACTACAAGATGACCCTCCGGAAGTTCCCCCACCAGGTCATCCGGGAGAACAAGCAGGCGACGGGCGCGGGCGCGGACCGCGTCTCCGACGGAATGCGCCAGGCGTTCGGCAAGCCCGTCGGGACGGCCGCCCGGCTCGACAAGGACGACGTGGTCTTCACGGCGTACTGTACCGTCGACCAGGCCCCCGTCGTGAAGGAGGCGTTCCGCCGCGCGTACAACAAGCTCTCGCCGCCGTGCCGGATCACGGTCGAACGCGGCGAGGAGCTGCTCGTCGCGTAGACGACACCCCCTCTCCTTCCGTTTCGGTCTTCGCCTCCGATTCCGCTGTCCCGTCCGATTCCGCGTTCTCCCTCCGACTCCGACCGCCGAGAGCGACTGCTCCCGAGACGGATCGCTGAAATACCCGCCTCGCGTATGCTCGGGCAGTGTCAAAGCAGTTGGCCGAGGTCGAGACGCTATTCCTCCACGAGGCACGGAGCGACTACACCGTGGTCGCGAACCGGGACGGCAACCGAGTGCTTCGCGGACGGCTCGAACTCAAGGAGACGTCGGCGGGTCCCCGTCCCGGGAAGTTCCGCGTCATCAGGGACGGCGAGGACCACCCCCGGTCGCCCGACGAGTTCGTCGACCTCGCCCGTGCGGCCTCCCGCATCCGGATCTCACAGCAGACCTCGCCGGAGCGCCGCGAGCGCCTCCGGGAGATGCTCGACGGCTACCAACTGGAGGCGATGGCGGTTCGGACGTGCCGGCGCTGTGCGAACGACGGGCGCTACGGCCCGATCACGGAGGACACCGCGATCGAACACAACGGCGAGCACGTCTGCCGGGACTGCGCCCGACGCGAGCTCGAACGCGAACTGTCGTACAAGGGCGAGTTCACGGGTGCCGCCGAGGAGCGGCTCGAGGAGCTCCTCTACGAGTCGAAGGACCTCGACCGGATCATCAACCTGCTCTCGGGCGGGCTCGATCCGGACCTGACCAAGTACGACGAGGTCTCCGCCACCGTCGACGACGTCTCGCCGGTGCGGACCGACGAGCTCGACCTCCACCCCGACCTGGCCGCACGCGTCCAAGGGCGCTTCGAGGAGTTGTTGCCCGTTCAGAGTCTCTCGGTTCGAAACGGGCTGTTGGAGGGCGACGACCAGCTCGTCGTGAGCGCGACCGCGACGGGGAAGACGCTCGTCGGCGAGCTGGCCGGGATCGACCGGGCGCTGAAAGGGGACGGGAAGCTCCTGTTTCTGGTCCCGCTCGTCGCGCTCGCCAACCAGAAACACGAGGACTTCGAGGACCGCTACGGCGACCTGCTCGACGTCTCCATCCGCGTGGGCTCCTCGCGGATCGCCGACGACGGGAACCGCTTCGACCCGAACGCCGACGTGATCGTCGGCACCTACGAGGGGATCGACCACGCGCTCCGCACCGGGAAGGACCTGGGCGACGTCGGGACGGTCGTCATCGACGAGGTCCACACCCTGAAGGAGGGCGAGCGCGGCCACCGGCTCGACGGATTGATCTCCCGGCTCAAGTACTACAGCGAGGACCGAATGGAAACCCACGAGGGGTACGACGGCACCCAGTTCGTCTACCTGTCGGCGACGGTCGGCAACCCCGAGTGGCTCGCCGAGCGGCTCCGCGCGACGCTGATCGAGTTCGAGGAACGACCGGTCCCCATCGAGCGCCACGTCACCTTCGCGGACGGTCGCGAGAAGGCCGACATCGCCGACAAGCTCGTCAAACGCGAGTTCGACACGAAGTCCTCGAAGGGGTACCGCGGCCAGACGATCGTCTTCACCAACTCCCGCCGCCGGTGTCACGAGATCAGCCGGAAGCTGCGGTACGACTCCGCGCCGTACCACGCCGGGCTCGATTACGGCCGGCGCAAGAAGGTCGAGCGCATGTTCGGCGACCAGGAGCTGTCGGCGGTCGTCACGACCGCGGCGCTCGCGGCCGGCGTCGACTTCCCCGCCTCGCAGGTGATCTTCGACACGCTCGCGATGGGGATCGAGTGGCTCTCAGTCCAGGAGTTCTCCCAGATGCTCGGTCGGGCCGGCCGTCCGGACTACCACGACCGCGGGCGGGTGTACCTCCTCGTCGAGCCCGACGCCGTCTACCACAACTCGATGGACCGGACCGAGGACGAGGTCGCGTTCACCCTCCTGAAAGGCGAGATGGAGGACGTGGCGACCCACTACGACGAGACGGCGGCCGTCGAGGAGACGCTGGCGAACGTCGTGGTCGCGGGCAGGAAGGCGAAGCGGCTCAACGACCGGATGATCGGCGACGTGCCGACGAAACACGCCGTCGGGAAGCTGCTGGAGTGGAAGTTCATCGACGGCTTCTCGCCGACGCCGCTCGGGCGGGCGATCTGTCGGCACTTCCTCGCGCCCGACGAGGCGTTCCGGATCCTCGATGCGGTCCGGAAGGGCACCGATCCCTACGACCTCGTCGCCGACCTCGAGCTGTACGACGACGAGGAGTGAACCCCGGAGCGACGAACGAAACGCTTTAGCGGCTCATCCGGGTAGGCAGAGGCACGGGACCATGGGTTAGTGGTATACTTCGAGCCTTGGGTGCTCGTGACCCCGGTTCGAATCCGGGTGGTCCCACTTTTAGCGCGCGAGCAACTCACGAGCGTCGCCGTCGCGATCGGGACGCCTGCTACCGCCGGTTTCGCTTCAGTTCTCGCATCCCCGCGTATCCGCGGAAGGTGTCGGCGATCCATCGGCCCGCGGCGACGACCGCCTCGATCGGCCGACGCCACCACGGCTCGGGCTCCTCCTCGGCGTCGTCGTCGGCCTCGTTCGGTGGCATCGATCCGAGTGGTTCGGTACCGAGACACATAGTCTTTCGTTCGGCGGACGCTTCGGTTGCGTTTCGGTGCTAATGGATTCGTCGTCTACGCCGGTTCGTCATCGTCGCCTTCGGATCGGGGTCGTGTGGGTCCGGCGTCCCTTCGTGTCGGAGACGACCGCCATCTTTCGAAATCCTTTTGTCCCGATTCGGCCTTGGTCGAAACGCGAGCCGCCTTAGCTCAGACTGGGAGAGCACTCGACTGAAGATCGAGCTGTCCCCCGTTCAAATCGGGGAGGCGGCATATTTCGAGACGGTGAGCGTAGCGAACCGTCGAGAAAACGACGCCGAGCCGAGTTGAGCACGGAAGTCGCAGCGCGCGAACGGAGTGAGCGCGACCGTCTTCCGGAGTTCAAATCGGGGAGGCGGCATACCTTTTCGGCGCGATCCGCATTCGTGAGCATCGGCTCGGGATCGAGTTGTCCCCCGTCCTCGCGAGCCGTGCGGGACCGAAGGTCTCGCTGGAAGCCGGCCGTAGGCCGGCGACGAAGCGAGCGGATGAAGAAACGACGCTGAGATGCTCGGTCCCCGGTAACGTTATACGCCCGGATGTGACAGTAGCGATACAGTGTGAACTGGCCGGATCGCGTGTTCGCCCTCGGCGGGGCCGGAAAGGAACTGGCTTTCGAGCTTCTCGCCACCGAATGGGTCCGGAGATCGATGCTCGACCCCGCATCCGACCCGTCCGGAGTGACAGTCACGGTCATCGATACTGCCGAGTCGGAGCGTGAGGAGGACCTGAAACGGATTCGAGAGGTCCGATCCGCGATCGAAGGGACCAGAGACCGGATGGCCGCCGACGGGAAGGCCCCCGACGAGATACGGATCGAGCATCGGACCCTGACGGACATGGTCCAATTCGAGGACCCTCTCGACATCGTCGGGCCGATCGCGCGACGCCGTATCGCCTCGGCACACGAGATGGATCCAGACGACTGGTGGATCGACGCCGAGCACGTCTCCCGGGATCCGGACGTCGACCATGGGCTCTCCGGCAAGCGTTCCCTCGCGAAGGCGCTCTACTACAAGGCGTCGGCCGAGGACGACGTCCTCCCGACCGCGATCTCGCCCGCAGAGGGTGCTACGGTCGCGGTCCTCTGCGGTCTGGGCGGTGCGACCTCGGGGGTCATCTTCGATCTCGCACGCGATCTGACACGGTCGGAACCGACGGTGTCGATAACGCTGTTCGCCGCCCTCCCGAACCGCGGATCGTCCCATCGAGAACAGGCCAACGCACACGCCGCGCTCTCGGAGCTGGAGTACCTCTCCCTTCGTCGGGAACGGCTCTTCGAGGATCGGGTTCTGATCCCCACCGATGCCGTCGAGAGGCACGCGAAACGCCCGTCGAACCGATTCGCCGGTGACGCACTCGACGAGGCGTTCACCTACCTCCTCGTTTCGTACTACAGCCGGTGGCGGCGAATCTCGATGGAACACGCCGATCCCGGCCCGCCACGAGGCGTATTCCCCGACGCACCGAGTCACACACCGTTCGTGATCGGCGTTCCACAGATCGTTCGGTACAACGTCGACGAGGGTCGGGACGACGAAGGGACGGCCGCCTCCACGGGAAACGACCCCGCTCCCTCGGAGTCGGAACCGTCTCCGTACGTGACGGTCGTACGGCCGCAGTCTCCCTCTCGCGTCGCCGAGGCACGGCACATCGAGGAAAGCGGACTACTCGACACGACCGACGAGGGCGAACGACTCCGCGAACGACTGGACGCGCTCGCGAGTTGCGTGTGCGACGCCACGTACAGCGGGCTCCGTGAGCGGCAGGTCACGACGGCGATGTCGAGACGTGAACGTCCCGTGGCGGGGGGCGTCGTGAGCCGTGCCACCGACCGGATCACGGACCGGATAGACCTCAGTGACATCATCGCCGAGAACACCCGTTCCGCGCCGGCCGACCACGACGACCCGTCGGTGCTCGTCGTCGAGGACGGCGCCGACTGGGAGGTCGGGTTCACCGCGTTCGTCGGCCGCGTGTTCCTCGACGACCTCCGCCTCTCGAGCGAGTACTTGGAGAGCTACGAGCGCTCGGCGCTCGACGAGGGAGCGGATGCCTCCCTTCGACACGCCCTCGGACTCGAGGAGGGGTACTACGTCAGACGTCGACGAGTGAACGATCCCGAGAGTCGGGGCGACCGTTCGTTCCTCGGCGACTCGGACGACCGGATCCGCGAGCGGATGCTGGCCGACTGCGTGGAAACCGTCGATCCGGGACGAGAGGGTCGATCCGCTTCGGAGTGACCGCTTCGTATCCGTGAGTCACTCCCCGACGACGCGCCTCACGAACTCGCGAAGCTCCCGGTCGAACCGCTCCGGGGCCTCGAGGAACGGCGAGTGGCCGACCCCCTCGTAGATCGAGACCTCACCGTCGGGCACGAGGTCGGCGTGACGCCGGGCGGCCCGCGAAAGGACGACCCGGTCGGCCGACCCGTGCGCGAACAGCGCGGGGACGTCGAGATCGCGAAGGGTCTCGGCGTTCGCGCCGGTCCGTGCCTGTAGCGCCTCCCGGACTCGCGGGGGGCATCGCGCGTTGTACCCGAGCATGAGGTGGCGCTCGCGCGGCGGCACCGGCTCGGCGGTACAGATGTCGAGGAATCGACCGAGGGCGTCCACGCTGGCCTCGGCGTCTCGGGTCTCGAGGTCCCCGAGCATCGCGGCGAACTCCTCGCCGGCGACGTCGGCGGCCGCGTCGGTTCCCTTCTCCGTGATGGCCCCGACGAAGACGACGCCGGCCACGTCGTCGGTCCCCTCGACGGCGAGGTAGTCGGCGACGACGAGTCCGCCGTACGACCACCCGACGAGGACCGGGTCGTCGGTCGCCAGCTCGTCGATCACGGCACCGAGGTCCGCGGCCCAACGCCCCGGGTCTCGATACCGGTCGCTGCCGGTCGGTTTGTCCGAGTCGCCGTGACCGCGGAGGTCCGGCGCGATCAGGCGGAAGTCCTCGGTCAACGTCCCGTCGAACTGCTCGTACCAGCAGAGCCGCGACTGCGAGTAGCCGTGAACGAGGAGGATCGTCGGCGCGTCCGGCGGCCCCGCGGCGTCGACACGAAGTTCCGTCCTGCCGCTCCCGACGACCGTGTGTGACTCCATGTCCGGGGATGGACTCACCGCGATAAATAGGTTGGCGGCGGCCCCTCTCCTTCCGCCGGCGCCGATACCGGGGGAATGAGCGGGCCGTCAGGTGTTGAGACTCGTGATGCCCTCTCCGCGCCACGTCACGCGTTCCCTCCCAGGTCCTCCTCGTTCTCGAGGCCGCCGACGCAGTTCCCCTCCCCGTCGCCGAACCGGCCCGTCGACCACGGGCGGTACTCGATGAATCCGCGGACCCGCCGTCTCCCGTCGTCGCCCGCCGTCCCGCGGGGACCGCCCGAGCCACCCCAGTAGTTACACTCGGCGTCGACGACCTCGGCGTATCGTTCACCCTCGGTGACGGCACCGAACCGCTCGTTCCCCTCGACGTCGTTGTGCCGAAGCACCGCCTCGTACGGCCCGTCGGGATCGTCGAGTCGGTATCCGTCCAGGTTCCCCGCGATCGTACAGTTCCGCACCTCGAGGTGACTGTGGCGGTGAGCGATCCCGGGGCCGTCGTTGTCCCGTATCTCGCAGTTCCGTATCGGGACGGCGTGTTCCATCTGGGGCCGGTCGGTCCTCCCGGTCCGGATCCCCGCCCCGTCGTTGCCCCGGATGACGCTGTCGCGGATCTCCGTCTCGAGGGGTCCGACGACGGGAGAGATCGACACCGGACCGCCGTTGTCCGCGATCAGGCAGTCGCGGACCCGAACCGGGGTTGAGACGGTGCTGCCGACCGCGTTTCCCCCGTTCTCGACGATTTCACAGCCGGTGAACGCCGTTTCGGTCCGTTCTCCGGGGTCGACGCCCGCCCCGTCGTTCCCGCGGATCGTACAGTCGGCACACGTCACGGTCCCCAACCGGTCGACGACCAACCCTGCCCCCGCGTTCTCCTCGACGCTCACTCCCTCGAGTCGACCGATCCCGTAGCCGACCCGGATCCCCCGCTCGAACCCGTGAACCGTGAGGTCCCGGACGTCGATGAAGGTCCCGTCGGCCATGTCGATCCCCGTTCCATCCCCGGATCCGTGGAGGGCGTAGCCGTCCCCGTGGATCGTCACGTCGGCCGACTCGATCGTGAGACACGTCCCGTCCGACTCGATGTCCCCCGCGATCCGGTACTCCCCGCTTTCCGTGATCGTCGTCGGTCCCTCGATGAGTTCGACCTCGCCATCGGAACGGTCGGCGGTACACTCGACGGCGATCTCCGTGTCCTCGTCGACGCCGCCCTGGCCGCCGCCGGAGGGGATCTCGGAGAGCGCGTCACACCAGTCGTCGCTCCGGTCGGCGATCCCCTCTGCGGCGCAGTCGGAGCCGCAGTGCTCGTTGCAGATCCGGAACGTCATCCCCTGATGTGCCGGATGCCAGGTGTCGCCCTCGACGGCGATCACCCGCCACTCCTCGGAGTCGTACTCGGAGTCCGTACGGAGGCTGTAGTGTTGCCGTCGCTGGGTCCCGTCGAGGGGGCGCCGGACGAGCTCGCCGTCGCGGTACAACACCGCCTCGTAGCTTCCGCCGCCCCGTGCGTCGGAGGGCTCGCCGGAGCCCAGCAACAACGCCCCGTACACGGTGACCTCGGTACACCCCCGGAAGCCGATCCTCGCGACCTCGTGGGCGCTCGCGACGCCCGCGAAGGCACCGACGCCGGCCCCGAGGCCGACGCCGGTTCCGCCCACTACCCGCAGTACGGCCCGGCGGGAGGCCGACGCGACCCCCGACGGATCCTCGGTCCTGCCGGATCCGGCGTCGTCCGTCGCTTCGCCGTCAGTCGCCCCATCGCGTGTCGCCCCGTCATTCGTCGCCCCGTCGCGTGTCGTCCCGTCGTTCGTCGCCCGGTCCCGTCGCCCGTTCCGTGGGTTCCGCCACCTCCCGGATGTATTGTCATCTGTCATCTCTCTCATCTCCCCGGCGAACCGTCCGCGACTCGGACGGGTCCCGGTGTATCCGGTGAGACCCACCACCGATCGGGACTAAGTTATGGCCGTGATAACGAGAGGGCGGAGCGACGGCCGGATCTCGCCGTCGTCGCCGCTCGGGACGGGGTCGCGGTCGTCGAACGGAGGACGGTTCGGTCGTCCGGTTTAGGCGGCTTCTACCGGCGTCTCGGAGCGACGATACGATTAGCGGCCCGGGCCGGATCGTCGACTCGAACCTGCTCGGCGGCGCCGGTCGATTCGGGGACTCAGGCCGACTCGACGGCCTCGAGAAGCGCGTCGTAGTCGGGTTCGTTCGTCGGGTCGTCGGCGACCCACTCGTAGGTCACGGTTCCCTCGTCGTCGAGGACGTACACCGCCCGGTTGGCCACGTCGTAGAGCCCGAGATCGGCGATGTCCATCGAGAGCCCGTACGCCCGGATCGCCCCGCCGTCCATGTCGCTCACGAGGTCGAACCCGAGGTCGTACTCGTCGGCGAAGGCACCGAGCGAGAACGCCGAGTCGGCGCTGACGCCGAAGACGGTCGCACCGGCCGCCTCGAAGTCGTCGTATCGTTCCTGGAGCGCCACCATCTCGTTGCTACACGGCGGCGTGAACGCGCCCGGGAAGAAGGCGAGGACGACCGGGCCGTCGCCGAGGTGCTCCTCGAGGTCGAACGTCTCGTGGTCGGAGCCCTTGTACGTCGCCGTGAACGTCGGTGCGGTGTCGCCGGTCGAGACCATACGTCATCGGAGGTTCGTTACGTCCTAAAAGCTGTCGCGGTTCCGACGGGTCCTCCCCCGATCACCGTCCGCCGAGTGAAACGTCCGTCAGATCTCGAGTGCTACTAGTACGGTTGTTTCATTGATGATCGAGGTGAGGAGAAGGGAGTCGTTGCTGGCGCGGTGACCATTTCCAAAGCCCCAGCCGCGAGGGCGACGGCGGCCGAAGTACGCACCGCAGCGAGTGAGCGAAGCGAACGAGCGAGGAGCACAACGAGGCCTCCGAGTCCTCGCGGCTGCCCCTTTGTGTCCCACCCCACCCCGCACAGCCCCGCACCTCACACCTCCCCAGCCTCGCCGCTCACGCTTTTCAAGCGTTCGCGGCGTCCCTCGCGGGCTCCTCGCGCCCGTTCGGGCGCTCGGAGGCGCGCCACCGCCCCGGATTGATACCTCTCTCACCTGTA
>NZ_FOPZ01000030.1 GCF_900113615.1 Halorubrum aquaticum | reverse complement strand
CGAGTCCGACCTCCACGGTCGGCTCGCGGAGTTCCGCGTCGCCGAACTGATCGAGGAGGCCGACGTCGACGGCCGGCGAGGATACGTGGCGACGCCGGTCGCCGAGACGGCGGTTCGGCTGCTGCGCGGGGACGCGGAGAGCACGAACGAGTAGAACGCGGACGCGGAGAGCACGAACGAGTGGTAGGGGGTCGACCCGACTGTCGACCGCGCCGCGACCGCGCCGCGACCGCACCTCACGCCTCCCCAGCCTCGGCCTCGGCGACCCGCCGGAGCCGCCGGCGGGCCGCCTCGACCTCCCTCGCGCGGGCCGTTCGCGGCCGGCGGCCGCTCACGGGCGCGCGCCAATGCGGACACATCGATCGACGGTCTCCGTCGTCGAAACGACGGTCTCAGTCGTCCGCGAGCGACGCGACGTCGATCCCGGCGGCGTCCTCCCGGGTGACGGTCGACCGGTTCGTCCGCGGGTCCTTCTCGACGGTCACGAGCTCGTCCGCGGCCCCCACCAGCTCGTCGTCGTGGCTCACGATCACGATCTGTTTGACGCCGAACCCGCGCATCTCCTCGACGAGGTCGACGAGCCGGGAGACGTGTCCGGAGTCGAGGAAGACGGTCGGCTCGTCGAGGATGAGCGGCGGCGTCGGCGCGGCCCCCTCGATCCCCTCCGCGAGCAGCCGGTAGATCGCACAGCGCAGGGAGAGGTTGAACAGCGCCCGCTCGCCGCCCGAGAGCTGCTCGGGGTCGAGCGCCTCCCCGTCCTTCTGGTAGACGGTGAGCGCGTACTCGCCGTCGAGCTCGATGTGTGAGTACGCGTCGTTGCCGTACACCAGCTCGAACGTCTCGTTGAGGGTTCGCTCGAGCTCCCGGACGTTGCGCTGGCGCAGCTCCGCGCGGAGGTCGCCGTAGGTCGCCTCCAGCTCCGTCGTCTCCTCGTGGAGCGACTCGAGCGCCGCGACGGTCTCGGCGAGCGACTCGCGCTCCTCGCGGAGCGCCTCCAACGCCTCGATCTCGCCCCGCACCCCCCCGATCGCGTTCTGGAGTTCGGTCCGCCGCTCGTCGAGCCGGTCGAGCTCCTCGGCGACCTTTTCCAAGTAGTCCTCGGCCTCCGCTTTGCGCCTTTTGGCCGTCTCGACCGCGTCCTCGTCGACCGCCTCCCGCAACTCGTCGCGGCGCTCGCGCCTGTCGGCGAGCCGGTCGCGCCGCTCGTCGTTCACCGCCTCGAGGTTCTCGCGTTTCTCGCGGCGACGCTCGATCTCCGCGTTCAGTTCGTCGACGGTCGACAGCCGCTCCTCGACCGCGTCCACCGCGTCGCGGGCGTCCCCGACGCTCGCCAGGGCGTCCTCCAGTTCCGCCACGCGCTCGGCGGCGGCCTCGGCCTCCTCGCGCTTCTCCGAAGCGACCTCGCGCGTCGAGTCGGCCTCCTCGCGGTGCTCCGCGGCCCGCTCGCGCTTCTCCGCGGCGGCGTCCCGCTTCGAGTCGGCCTCCTCGCGCTTCTCCGCGACGCGTTCCTCGAGGGTCGCGATGCGCTCGTCGATCCCGTCGAGCCGCTCGGCCGCCTCGGCGAGCGCGCCGAGCGTCTCGATCCGGTCGTCGAGGTCGCTCGCCCGCTCGCGGGCGTCCGAAAGCTCCGTCTCCAGCTCCGTCACGCGCTCGCGGTCCGCCTCGATCCCGGTCGCGTGCGGGGAGTCCTCGACCGGCTGGCCGCACTCCGGACACTTGCCGGCCGCGAGCAGCTTCTCCGCCTCCTCGACCCGCTCGCGGGCGTTCTTCAATTCCGCGGACAGCTCCGCGACCCGCTCGCGAACCTCGCCGCGCCGCTCCCGGATCGCGTCACGGCGCTCCGCCGCCTCGTCCCGATCGACGTCGACGTCGGCGAACCGCTCGCGGAGCGCGTCGGCCTCCTCGCGCAGTTCCTCGATCGTGGCGGCTCGCTCCTCGGCGTCCTCCTCGGCGGCGTCGGCCTCCCCGATGAGGCTCTCGGCCTCGCGTTCGGCCTCCGCGGCACGCTCGGCGAGGTCGTCGGCCTTCGACGCGAGGTTCGTCGCCTGGTTGCGGAACGCCTCGGCTTTCACCCGCCGGTCGTCGAGTTCCTCGCGGATCTCCGACTCCCGCTCGTCGAGCGCCTCGCGGCGCTTCGCGATCGCCTCGTCCGTCGCGGCCTGGAGGCCGGCGGCGTCGAGCCGGTCGTCGATCGCCGATTCGACCTCCTCGACCCGCTCGCGGGTCTCGGCGATCGCCTCCCGATGCCCCTCGCGTTCGCGCTCCGTCTCGCGGATAGCCGTCTCGATCGACTCGACGTCCTCCTCGACCGACGCCAGCTCGGACCGCTTCTCCTCGTGAGTCGAGAGCGTCTCGGCCGCCTCCTCCCGCGTCTCCTTCGCGCGCTCCCGCTGGGCCTCGTAGCGCTCAACCTCGTCGTTCACCTCGGCGAGGTCGCTCTCGAGCCCGTTGAGCCGCTCGTGGAGGTCCTCGTCTTCCTTCCGATCGATCCGCGCCTCCTTCTCCTCGAGGACGGCGCGCTTGGCGTTCAACACGTCCTCCACGCCAAGCCGGGCGTCGCCCGCGCGCTCGCGGTACTCCTCGAGTTTACCCAGCTGGAGGAGGTCGTCGATCACGTCCTGCCGCTGGCTCGGCGTGGCGTTGATGAGCGCGTTCACCTCGCCCTGCCGGACGTACGCGCAGTTGACGAACGCGTCGGCGTCCATCCGGAGCAGCTCGGTCACGAACCGCCTCACCGCCGTCGCGCCGTCACGGGTCACGTCGCCGCCGGCAGTGGTCTCGAGGGTACAGTCGTGGTCGACGCGGTCGTCGTACCGCCGGAGCCGCCGCTCGACGCGATAGGAGGCCCCGTCGTGGGTGAACCAGAGGTCGACCGTCGTCTCCTCCTCACCGTTCGTGATCACGTCCTCGAGGGTTCCCTCGAGGGCCTTCGAGCCGTACAGCGCGAAGAAGCAGGCCTCGAGCAGCGACGACTTGCCGCTGCCGTTGATCCCGTGGATGACGGTGACGCCCTCCGAGAGCCGTAGGTCGGCGTCCCCGTACGGCTTGAAGTTCGAGAGCCGGACCCGGTCGAACTTCACAGGTAGTCCTCCATTGAGACCTGCCCGTCCGCCGGCGTGGACGGCTCGGATGATTCGGTAGTCACATCGTCATCATCGGGCGTTTCTCCGCTTTCGGTCGCCTCTCCGGAGTCGTCGTCAGCCGTCACTTCTCCGTGGCTCTCGCCCTCCTCCGTCGATCTCTCCTGGTCGACGTCCTCCGTCGTCGTCGCCTCCGGATCTCTTCCGCCGCCGCCCGCGCCGACGAACGCGGACGGGTCGTCGAGCCGGTCCTCGACCCGGGTCTTCACCTCCTCGCGGACGTTGGCGTCGGCGATCGAGTCCGACCGGACCGCGTCGTCGACGTCGAGTCCGGCGGACGAGAGCCCCATCCCCTCGATCCGCTCGCGGACGGCCGCCTCCGGGTCGGCGAAGCTCACGTCGAACTCCTCGTCGGTCTCCACCGTGCGCCGGTCGGTGACGCGCGCGACGAGCGCGCCCTCGGCGTCCGCGAACTCCTCGACTGCGGCCGGGGTGACCGGGTCGCCCTCGCCGGTTATCTCGACGAGCACGACGGCGTCCGCGAGGTCGTGCTCGCGGACTCGTTCGCGAACGCGCGCTTCGCCCTCGCCCTCGCGGAGGTCGACGCTCACGAAGACGAACTCCCGGGTGTCGAGTGCGCGTCGCCGGATCTCCACGCGGTCATCGCCGCCGACGGCCGTCTCGTCGAAGGTCACGAGGTTGTAGCCGCGGCCCTCGCGCTCGCTCGCGCTCGCGCGCTCGGTCGACCCCGGATAGGTGACCCACGTCCCCGCGACCTCGGCGCGATCCGGCTTGTGGTTGTCGCCGAGCAGCATCGCGTCGAAGTCCACGTCGCTCTCGGCGAGGACGGTCTCCGTGTCCCAGTCGGCGTGCGCGAAGGGTTCGAAGAGGCCGTGTGCGACGAGCGCCGCGTAGTCGGCGTCGTGCGGCTCGAATGCGTACTCGAGCTCGTCGCGACGGGAGACGGGGACGTGATCGAGCCCGTAGAAGGCAGTGTCGCCGACGACGGTCGGCGCGTCGCCGAGCCGGGTCGCGAGCCCGAGCCGCTCGAAGAGGTCGAGCCACTGGCCCCCGCGCGTCGACTCGTGGTTGCCCACGACGGCGAGGAAGGGGACGTCGGCGTCCGCGAGCCGCCGGAGGACGGCGATCGTCCCCATGAGATCGGGGAGCTCGGGCCGGCGGTCGTGAAAGAGGTCGCCCGCGTGAACGACGGCGTCGATGTCGTCGTCGATCGCGTCGTCGACGACGGCCCCGAACGCGTCGAGGAAGTCCTGGCGTCTGACCGGCGAGTGGTACTGCTGGTACCCCACGTGGGTGTCGCCGGTGTGGATCACCCGTGTCATCGGGTCGACGGTTGGCCCGTGTCGGGTTTAGGGGTTCCGGGCCGGTCGGCGTGGTCAGGGTGGTCGGGGCGGTCGGAGCGGTCGGGGCGGTCGGGGCGGTCGGATCGCTTCTCGGCCCCCGAGGCGACGGCCCGGTACCGGCGATACGCCTCCAGGGCCTCGCGGCCGCGGTCGGCGAGACCGGCGTCGCCCGCGCGGTCCGCCTCCGCCACCGCCGCCGCGAGCCGGTCGAGCCCGACGGCCTCGACGAACCCGGCCGCCCGGCGGAGGTCCGAGCGGGCGGCGTCGGCCTCGTCTATCACCGCCGCGTGGGGGCGGGTCGCGGTGTCCGTCCGGGTCGCCAACGCGGAGAGCGCTCGCTTGACGTCGTCCGTCGAGACCATGCGGCGTCTGCCGCGGGACCCGGTTTAAACCCTCGGACCCGGATCCGGGGTGATCGGTCGGCTCGTGAATGCGCCGCGGCTCGGATCAGCGGCGCTCAGACTGCCAGCGAGTACAGCCGCTTGCGGGCGTCGGTAAAGGAGAAGCGGGAGTCGATCACGTCCTCCTCCTCGAGCCGGGAGAGCGCGTACCGGACGGTCCGCGGCGGGAGGAGCGTCTCCTCGGCGAGCTGGCTCTGAGTCAGGGTGTCGTTGTAGTCGAGGACCTTCGCGACGAGCTTCGCGCTCGGCGGCAGGTCACGAACGGCCTCCCAACGGTCCGAGGCGTCCTCGTCGGCGGCGACGGCTTCCGTGGTGCTCATGCGTAATCGTCAGTAGCTCATGCCGTTAGATAATATTTACTATCCTGTTTTATTACTATTA
This sequence comes from Halorubrum aquaticum, assembly GCF_900113615.1. Lineage (GTDB taxonomy): Archaea > Halobacteriota > Halobacteria > Halobacteriales > Haloferacaceae > Halorubrum > Halorubrum aquaticum. The sequence continues at coordinate 6,419 of NZ_FOPZ01000030.1, read as the reverse complement.
GGAATATGCTCGCGACAGGACGGATCTCGAGTGCCACCACCCGAAGCCTCTTATCCGCGAGACGCTTTATTACGGGCAATGAGTGACACCGTCGACGACGTCGACATGCCCTACGACGAGGGGTCGGCGTCGAGACAGGAGAAGATCGAGACCCTCCAGGAGCGCCTCGAGGTCCTCGAGACCCAGAACGAGGAGATGCGCGACAAGCTCCTCGACGCCAACGCGGAGAACAACAAGTACCAGCAGAAGCTCGAGCGGCTCACCCACGAGAACAAGAAGCTCAAGCAGTCGCCGCTGTTCGTGGCCACCGTCCAGGAGCTCACGGAGGACGGCGCGGTCATCAAACAGCACGGCAACAACCAGGAGGCGCTGACGGAGATCACCGACGAGATGCGCGAGAAGATCGACCCCGACGACCGGGTCGCGGTCAACAACTCGCTGTCCGTCGTCAAGAAGCTCGAGAAGGAGACGGACGTCCGCGCCCGCGTCATGCAGGTCGAACACTCGCCCGACGTCACCTACAACGACATCGGCGGGCTCGAAGACCAGATGCAGGAGGTCCGCGAGACCGTCGAGATGCCGCTCGAACGCCCCGACATGTTCGAGGACGTGGGCATCACACCCCCGAGCGGCGTCCTGCTGTACGGCCCGCCGGGGACCGGCAAGACGATGCTGGCGAAGGCGGTCGCCAACGAGACCGACGCCACGTTCATCAAGATGGCCGGGTCCGAGCTCGTCCACAAGTTCATCGGCGAGGGCGCGAAGCTCGTCCGCGACCTCTTCGAGGTCGCCCGCGAGAACCAGCCCGCCGTCCTCTTCATCGACGAGATCGACGCTATCGCCTCCAAACGGACGGACTCGAAGACCTCGGGCGACGCCGAGGTCCAGCGGACGATGATGCAGCTACTCAGCGAGATGGACGGCTTCGACGAGCGCGGCGACGTCCGCATCATCGCCGCCACCAACCGCTTCGACATGCTCGATCCCGCCATCCTCCGGCCCGGCCGCTTCGACCGGCTCATCGAGGTGCCCAAACCCGACACCGCGGGCCGGGAGATCATCTTCCGGATCCACACCCGCAAGATGAACCTCGCCGACGGGATCGACTTCACCGAACTCGCCGGCATGGTCGAGGACGCCTCCGGCGCGGACATCAAGGCGATCTGTACCGAGGCCGGGATGTTCGCGATCCGCGACGACCGGACGCAGGTCACGCTCGACGACTTCCTCGAGGCCTACGAGAAGCTTCAGGAGACCGACGAGACCGACGCCGACGACTCGCTCGCGTTCGCGTAGGGCGGACCGCCGCCCCAACCGAAAGCCGGTGGTTTATATCGCCCGCCGCCGTTTTTCGGCCAACGAGGGACCATCGTGACGACCGCAGAGTTCTCGTGTCCGGGCTGTAACCAGACCATCGAGGTGAACGACGAGATGCGCGAGACCATCCTCGAGGTCGGCTGTCCGGTCTGTACGACCGCGGTGAGCGACGACGACTTCGCCGAGGCGTAGCCTCGGGTCCTCTCGCCCGCCGGCCGCGCATCCCGTCCGCGTCCCTCCGCCCTCCGTCCGGCTTTTTGTCGAGCGCGCGCGAAGCGGCCGCATGGACGACTCCTCCGGTCTCGAGACGAGCCGGCTCGACGAGCTGACGTGGCGCGAGATCGAGTCCGCGCTCGAGCGGACCCGCACGCTGTTGCTTCCGGTCGGCAGCGTCGAACAGCACGGCCACCACCTGCCGCTCGGCGTCGACGTCTTCATGCCCGAGGCGATCGGGGCGCTCGTCGCCGAGCGCGTCCCGGCGCTTCTCGCCCCGCCGATCCCGTACGGCGTCACTCCCCACCACACGTTCAAGCCGGGGACGGTCACGGTGTCGACGGAGACGTTCCAGCGGTACGTCTTCGACGTCTGTGACTCGGCGGCCGACTGGGGGATCGAACACGTCCTGCTCGTCAACGGCCACTACCTCGCCCAGGACCCCGAACTGGAGGTCGTCGTCCGCCGGCTCCGGACCGAGAGCGGCGTGGAGGCGTTCCACGTCCCGCTCGTGGAGCTGTTCGCCGACGTCGCCGAGGAGGTCCGGACGGGCGAGGTCTCGTTTCACGCCTCGGAGTTCGAGACGAGCATCGCGCTCGAACTGTTCCCGGAACTCGTCGACATGGACGCCGCGACCGCGGTCGACCCGCCCGCGGAGTCGCTCCCGCTCACGGACTACGACGCGCTCGGGGAGAACCGGGTCGGCTGGGCGTTCACCGCCGAGGAGATGGCGTCCATCACCCCCGCGGGCAACGTCGGCGACCCGACGGTCGCGACGGCGGAGAAGGGGGCGGCGCTCGTCGACGCGGCGGTCTCGGACGTGGTGACGCTGATCGAGGAGCTGGAACGACGGCGACGGGCGGAGTGAACGAGGACGGAGGAATCGAGCGGAGACCGGGGGTGGCGGGAGTATCGCGGTCTACTCGTCTCGGTCGACGACGATCTCCCGCCCGGTCAGCCGGTCGGGAGCGAGCCGGTAGAGTTGGATGTCGAGGTCGGGCTTGTCGTCGGCCCAGATCTCGAAGAGCGGGCGGCGGGTCTCGCCGTACTGGGCGATCCGCTCGGGAGTGAGCGCCGCGGGGTCGACCCGTTCGAGGGTCCCGACGGCGACGACGCTGGTGTAGGTCCCGCCCTCCTCCTCGTACACCACGAGCCGGGCGTCGGGATCGGACCCGAGGAACTCGCGTTTCTCGCTGTCGACCGTCGAAACCAGCCGTAAGAACGCCTCTCGAGTGTCCTCGTCGTAGCCGTAGGAGATCGGGATCGCGTACGGGGCGTCGTCGCGGGCGAGCGAGAGCACGCCGGTCTCGTGGCGGGCGAGGAACGCGTCGATCGCGGACGCGGACATCTCGGCCTCGCGCTTCGTCGTCATACGCTACGTCTCTACACACGGGGGGATAAACCACACGAGACCGGCTGACGGGAGTACCATGCGAGACCGGCCGACGGGAGCGGTCGACTGAAGCGACCGACGCGTGTCACTCCACGGTCGGTGCGGTGAGGTCGGCGTCGACGACGGGCGCCCCGCAGACGACACAGCCGGCCTCGAGCAGCGCCTCCCGCATCGCGTCGTCCACCTCGAACGAGTGGCGACACTCCGGGCAGACGAACGTGTGTGTGGGTGTCGTCATGGATGGAGTTACGACGGTAGTCCCTATCAAACGATCATCGAGTTCCCACGCCGTCAGAATCCGATCAGTCGAGAACCGTCGCGAGGATCTTCCGTTGGGCCGCCGCGATGTGCTCGCTGAACGTCGACCGGTCGATGCCGAGGTCCGCGGCGACCTCGCCGGCGTTCGCGCCCTTCGGGTGCTCGAAGTAGCCGGCGTCGTGGGCCGCCGAGAGGACCTCGCGCTGTCGTTCCGTCAGCTCGCTCCGGTCGAAGGTGACCAGATCGCTCTCCTCGGGCGTCGACGACGACTGTAACAGCCGCAACACCTGCATGTCCGCACACGACTCCTGGAGCTCCTCCAGGACCGTCCGCAGCGTCGGCAGGTCGGACGCGTGAAACGTCACGAGGAGCCGACCGTCGCGGACGACCGTCTCCGTCGCCGGGACGCCGTGGCGGTCGAGCACCGAGAACGGCGAGTCGTCCGCACACGGCACCTCGAACCGGTAGGCCGCCTTCCGACCGTAATCGAACACCGTCTCGACGCCCTCCGGAACCTCGAGGTCGGCGTCCGCGAGGAACTCGATCACGACGGTGTCGCCGGCGGCGTTCGCCGGGATTCCGGGGGTCGGGACGTGCTCGCGTTCGTCGTCCTCGTCTCCGGTGGTCGGACCGCTCTCGTCTCCGGCGACCGGGCCGCTCTCGGTTCCGTCGCCGGCGACCGTCTCGTCCGACTCCTCGCGGGCGAGCCGGCTCCGCGCCACGCTGTAGATCGGCGTCGACCCGTCGACGACGCCGTCGAACGGCGACGGCGACGACGTCGGCAGCGAGACCTCCGCCCTGATGCCGGCTCCCATCGTTCGTTCGTGCCCGCCGCCGGACAAAACGTTGACGCCCCGCCCGCGCTCGAGCTCGCTTATAAAATACCCCGCATATACAGGGACGGGGTTCGGGGGGACGGAGCCCCGATCAACAGACATGAAACGAGACACGTCCCGCGTGGGTGGACCGACGACGCTGACGGAGGCCGACGACGACCTGGACACCGCGTTCGACGCGCTCTCGGACCCCGACTGCCGGCGGATACTCGCCGCGGTGGACGAGCCGATGACCACGAGCGAGATCGCCGACGACTGCGACATCGCCCTCTCGACGGCGTACCGCAAGGTCGAACGGTTGAGCGAGACGCCGCTTCTCACCGAGGGCGTCCGCTTCGACCCGTCCGGCGACCACGCGGCCGAGTACTCCCGGGGCGTCACCGACGCGACCGTCGAACTCACCGACGCCGGCGTCCGGCTGACGATGGAGTCCGAGGAGCTCGGCGCGTCGCTCGCGGCCTTCGACACGCCCGGCGTCTCCGCGGACTGAACCGACCGCCGTCGCCCCGCGTCCGTCGCTCGAACCGTGCTTTTCGATCGTGATAACCGGACGGCTACCGTTATATGTCCCGTTCCGAGAGGGTTCGCGTATGACCGAGGTACCGAATGCCACGACCCTCCTCGATCTCACGAACGAGGCCGTCGTCGTGGTGGACGACCGCGGGTCCTTCCGGTACCTCAACGCGGCGATCGAGGGGCTCCTCGGGTTCGAGCCGGCGGAACTCGTCGGTCGGGACGCGTTCGCGCTCGTTCATCCCGACGACGACCCTCGGGTCCGGGCGATCTTCGAGCGCGCCGTCGCGGACGGATCGGTCCCGAACGAGCCCTTCGAGTACCGGTTCCGGACCGCCGACGACGACTGGGTCTGGGTACGGAGCGAGCTGTTCCCGCCCGACCGGACCGGCGTCGACGGCCACGTGTTTCGCTCCCGTGACGTGACCGAGGACGTCGAGTCGAGGCGGCGTCTGGAGACGATCGTCTCGAAGTCGCCGGACGTCCTCTGGATGTTCGACGCCGAGTGGTCGGAGCTGCTCTTCGTCAACGAGTCCGTCGAGACGGTCTTCGGTCTCTCCCTCGAGGACCTCCGCGAGGACCCGCGCCGGTTCCTCGAGGTCGTCCATCCCGACGATCGCTCCCGCGTCGAACGCGCGATGGCGCGGCTCTCGGCCGGCGAGACGACCCACATCGACTACCGGATCGAGCCGACCGACGGGGAGATCAAGTGGCTCCGCGTGCCGGGTGAGCCGGTCTTCGACGACGAGTCCGAGGAGGTCGTGGCGGTGTCCGGGTTCGCCCGCGACGTCACCGAGGAGTACCGGCGGAACCGCCAGCTCACGGTGATGGACAACCTGTTGCGTCACACCATCCGAAACGACATGAACGTCGTTTCCGGGACCGCGGAACGGATCGCCGCGCGGACGACCGGCGGACCCGAGACCGACGCGGAGACGATCCGGCGCGTCGCCGAGGACCTCCTCGAGACCGCGGAGAAACAGCGCGACGTGATCGACCTCCTGGGCGAGGACGGCTCGCCGCGTCCGACCCCGGTCGATCCGATCGTCTCCGAGGCGGTCGACCGGATGCGAACCCGCGAGCCGAGCGCCGAGTTCGACGTCTCGTGTCCGCCGGAGGCGACCGCGCTCACGATCCCCGAGCTCGACCACGCGATCGACGAGCTCGTCGAGAACGCCGTCGAGCACGCCGAATCGACCCCGACGGTTCGCGTCGACGTGACCGACGACGAGGACCGCGTCGCGATCGCGGTCAGGGACACCTGTCCGCCGATCCCGGTCGAACAGCGGCGGGTCATCACCGACGAGTGGGAGATGGACCGTCTCAGACACACGGTGGGGATGGGGTTGTGGCTCGTCTACTGGATCACGGAACGGTCCGGCGGCGAGCTCGCGTTCGACACCCACCGGAACGGGAACGTGGTCACCCTCACGGTGCCGAGCGCCCGCGGCGAGGCGACGTCCGAGCCGGCAGACCCCGTGAACCGACTCCGGATCGAACGCGGGCGGCGGGACGGGATCGCCCCCGAGTGACGTGGATCTGCCCGTGAGCGGTGGGGGCTCGGTGCGTGAACGACGCGGCGCCGGTGCGTGAACGACGCGGCGCCGGTGCGTGAACGACGCGGATACGTCCGGCTGGGCGGATTTCCCGACGCGGAGAACGGCCACCGGGGTTAAACCGACCGTCCGCGTAGACGGAAGACGATGGGTACGCTCAACGAACTGTTCGACCCGGATCGGGTCGCGGTCGTCGGCGCGACGGCCCGCGAGGGCGCGGTCGGGCGCGCCGTCACGTCGAACCTGCTCGCGGACTTCGACGGCGAGACGGTCCCCGTCAACCCGAACTACGACGAGGTGCTCGGGAGGACCTGCGTCGACGCGGTCGGCGAG
>NZ_FOPZ01000029.1 GCF_900113615.1 Halorubrum aquaticum | reverse complement strand
TTCCCCGCGCAGGCACCAGAGTATAGCCGAGCGGCTGGGGCTTTGGAGGGGTTCCCCGCGCAGGCACCAGAGTATAGCCGAGCGGCTGGGGCTTTAGCAGTGTTCCCCGCGTCGACAACGACCTCCGAGCGAACTGCTCCGCCGGGCACACACTCACGCCGCGATCGCCCACAGTCCGACGGCGACGAACACGGCCGCGACGAGGAGCGGGAACGCGGCCCGCCACAGCCGCGAGAGCGCGAGCCCGCGAACCGACCGGTCCGTGATCACGAGGTCGCCCGCGAGCCCGAGTCCCCCACCCACCTCACGATCGACCCGTCCGGCGACGAGGTACGTCTCCCCGGGATCGATCCGACGCTCGACGTAGCGACGAGCGCCGAAGAAGGGGATCGCCGCGATCCAGCCGGCGACCGGATCGAGTCCCTCCCGGGCGTCCACGAACCGTCGAACCCGGTCCGGAGGCGTCTCCTTCGCGCCGACGCGGACGACCGTCGACGCCGTGTCGAGCGCGAACCGCCGCGGCGACGGGCGGACGGCGAGGTCGCCGCCCGACCCGTCCGGACCGTCCAGCGTGAACGGTCCCGTCGCGACCCCGTCGTCGAGGTGGGTGTCGAGCCACGAGACCCCGATCGCGAACGGCTGCCGTTCGGTGACCTCGAACTCGAACCCGAGACAGTCGTCGCCGGTGAACGGGGCCGAGAGGACCTCGTCGGAGGCGCGGGCGGTTCCGCGGATCGCCACGAACGCCCCCTCGTCGGCGTCCGTCACCGCCTCGGGTCGCCGGACCTCGGCTCGAAGGAGCCGCGGGAGCACCGCGAGCGGCCGGAGGCCGTACCACGCCATCGCGAGGCCGAGCCCGGCGAAGAGGGCTCCGAGGAGGGTCAGATACATCGGCGGGTGGCGGGCGGGTTCAAGTGAATCGTCGGGGACGTGCGTGCTAACGGGCCGGTCGTGGAGGGGATCACGTCGTTCGGTTCGGGCGGACGGCTGATAAAGGTCAACGACGCCGCGGTCGACATCGTCGCCCCCGGAACTTTGCGTTCCCGTTCCGTGGGTGGGCCATGGGACTCGTGAACGAGGCGGATCTGGAGTGGACCGAGACGGATCGCGGCGAGGCGCGATTCAGGCGCAAGCAGCTCGGCGAGGCGGCCGGCGGCGACGCGCTCGGCTGTAGCCTGTACGAGCTGCCCGTGGGTCACGAGTCGTGGCCGTTTCACTACCACGCCGCGAACGAGGAGGCGATCTACGTCCTCGAGGGAACCGGATCGATCCGGCTGGCGACGGACCCGGACGACGCCGAGGCAGACGACGATTTCGAGACGAAGAACACCCACGACCTCACGCCGGGTACGTACGTCGCGCTCCCGGCCGACGAGTCCGGGGGCCACCGGGTGATCAACGACTCCGAGGGCGTCCTCCGCTACCTCGCCGTCTCGACGATGGTCGAGCCGGACGTCACCGTGTACCCCGACTCGGGGACGTTCGGCGTGTTCGTCGGGTCCCCGCCCGGCGGCCGGGAGGAACGCTCGCTGGAGGGGTACTACGACGCCGACGACGCGGTCGGCTACTGGGAACAGGAGTAGCGGAGGGCGAAGTGCGACCCGGGGAGAGCGACGACCCGCGGAGAGTCACGGCACGGGAACGCCCGACAGGAGTTATGTGGGTCGCGGCGGAACCTCCGGATATGCGTTACCTCATAGCCACCGACGGGTCCACGCTGGGTGACGAAGCGGTCCGGTACGCCGCGCGTCAGGCGGTCGCGTTCGACGCCACGCTCGTGATCGCACACGTGTTGACGCCGGACTCCGAACTGATCGACGGCACGCTCGTCCTCCCCGGCGAGGAGGCGGCCGTCGAGGAGGGCGAGCGCGTCCTCGAGAACGCGCGGTCGGTCGCGGTCGACGTCGCCGACGGAGAAGGCGCCGGGATCGACGTCGAGACGCAGTTGCTCACCGGCCGGCCCGCGGACGCGATCACGGAGTTCGCGGGCGAGACCGACGCCGACGCGATCTTCGTCGGTCACCGCGGGCTCTCCGAGGAGCGCGAGCAGGTCGTCGGCAGCGTCGCGAAGAGCGTCGTCGACAAGGCGGTCGTCCCGGTGACGGTCATCCGGTGACGGTCGTCGGGCGCCTCCCGGGAGGCTCGGGCCGGACCGTCCGTGAAGCCGGCCCTCCAGGGGCGTCGTCACGGGACCGATCGTCGACAGGCTTTAGTCCGTGCCAGTAGTAGTGTACAGTATGGACAAGAACGTCGGCGACACGGACAAGCTCGTCAGGACGCTGGTCGGCGCGGTGCTTGGAACGGTCTCGCTCGCGACGCTCGCCGGTGCCGTCCCGCTCCCCGAGATCGCGTCGCCGATCCTCGGCGTCGTCTCGCTCGTCATGCTCGTCACCGCCGCGACCGGGACGTGCGGGATGTACTCACTTCTGGGGGTCGACACCTGCTCGGTCGCGGGCGAGAAAACGCGCTGATCGGCGTCCGCCGCCGACTCCGTCGCGGACGACCTACTCCCAGGCGTCCGGGCCGAAGTCCGGGTGGACCTGTCGGTCGTACCGGTCGATCCCGTCGATGCGTTCGAGGTCCTCGTCGGTCAGTTCGAGGCCGCGGCTCGCCCAGTTGTCGACGATGTGGTCCTCGCTCGTGGCCTTCGGGATCGCCGTCACGCCCTTCTCGCGGAGCCACGCCAGGCTGACCTGCGCCTCGCTGGCGTCGTGGTCGGCGGCGATCTCCCCGATCACGTCGTCTCCGAACACCGTGCCGCGCGCGAGCGGCGAGTAGCCGACGAGCTCGTAGCCGTGCTCCTCGGCGTGGGCGCGAAGCTCCGTCTGCTTACAGAACGGGTGCGTCTCGACCTGGTTCGCGAAGACGGGCGCATCGAGGACGTCCATGGCCCGCTCGACGTGGTCGGGCTCGAAGTTCGAGACGCCCACACGGTCGATCAGCCCGCGGTCGCGGAGCTCGTCGAACGCCGGAAGCGTCTCCTCGGGGTCGTACGCTCCGGCCGGCCAGTGGACGTACAGCAGGTCGACGGCGTCGACGCCGAGCTTCTCGAGGCTCTCCTCCGTCGTCTCGATGACGTCCTCGTACGCGAGGTTCGAGGTCCACACCTTGGTGGCGAGGAAGACGTCCTCGCGGTCGACGTCGGCGGCGGCGATCCCCTCGCCGACGGCCGCCTCGTTGCCGTACGCCTGCGCGGTGTCGACGTGGCAGTACCCCGCCTCGAGGGCGGTCCTGACGCTCTCGGCGCACTGGTCCGGGTTCTCGTTCTCCCAGGTGCCGAGCCCGAGGACCGGCATCCCGCTCGCTCGGGTCACGCTATCGGACGACTGCTTTGAAGAAGGCACACCTTGACGTGGGGGCTCGAGCGACTAAGGGGTTCGGAAACGGGTCCGGAGCACGCTCCGGCGGCTCCGAGTCGTGTCCCGGTTCCGATCGTCGTCATGCCCCGATATCGACCTCCTCGGGGACGAACGACTCGAGGTCCAGCCGTTCTATCGTCGCCGCCTCCGGGACGCCCTCCTCGGTCCAGCCGCGGATGTCGTAGTACTCCTCGAGCATCGTCTCGAACTCCGCCTCGGTGACCCGGTTGCCGTCGGCGGGGCCGCCCGACTCCAGCGGCCGCGTCAGCCGCTCCGGGAGGCTGTCGTCCTCCCGATCGAACCCCTCGCGCAGGTTGAACAGGCGAGTCATCGTCCAGGCCCGCTCGCCGACCGTCTCGAGGTCGTCGACGGTCAGGTCGTAGCCGAACCGCTGGAGCCACTCGGCGGCGCGCTCGTAGTCGTAGGCGGTGAAGTCGCACGCGACCATGCTGAACGAGAGCGCGCCCTCGTTCTGCTCGTCGACGACGGCCGCCGCGTGGCCCTCGGTGTCGAACGGGTCGCGCTCCCCGCCCAGCGCGTCCGACCCGATCGGGAAGGCGCGCTGGTGACAGCCGCCGCGGTCCGAGGTCGCGTACGCGAGCGCCATGCTGAGGGACGCGCGCGGGTCGTACGCCGGCAGCTCCATTCCCTTCACCTCGACCGCGGCCTCGCGCGCTTCCGGGGCGTCCGGACAGAGGCGCTCGGCCGCGCCGACGGTCCCCTCCGCGAGCGCGTCGCCGATCCCCTCGCGATGGGCGACCTTCTCGACCACCCGCGCCGCCGTCTCGGCGTCGCCGAACTCGACGTCGAAATCCACGAGCCCCCGCTCGCTCGCCTCCATCAGCCACGAGAGGACGTTCCCCAGCGTGATCGTGTCCATCCCGAGCCGGTCGGCGCGGTCCGCGAGCTCCGTCACGCCCGTCACGTCGGTCACGTCGGTGTTCGCGCCCATCATCCCGATCGTCTCGTACTCCGGTCCCCACGCGACGCTGGCGTCCGGGAACGCCCCGTCGACGTCGGTGCCGGAGAAGTCGGTGACGTGCCCGCAGGCGACCGGGCAGTTGTAACAGGAGTCGGGCCGCCGGTGGCCCGGCTCGAAGGCGTCGATGTTGAGCGTCTCGACGTCGTCTATCGTCCCCTCGGTCCAGTTGTGCGAGGGGAGCGCGCCGACCTCCTGGGTCCAGTCGACGATGAGTTGGGTGCCGCCCTCCCGCGCCCACTCGACCTCCGCGTCGTTGCCGAGCCGCCGCATGTGGTCGATCCGGAGGTCCTGTAGCGCGCCGTCGTCCGGCTTCGTCCCGCTGGCGACCACCGCCTTGAGATTCTTGCTGCCCATCACCGCGCCGACGCCGCCGCGACCGGCGTGGTGGGAGGCCTCGTCGCTCGAGATCGTCGCGAACTTCACCTCGTTCTCGCCCGCCGGCCCGATCGCGGCGACCTTGGTGTCGCGGTCGGCGAACTCCCGGGCCGTCTCGCGGGCGTCGTGGCTCCCCCACAGGTGGTCGGCGTCCTCGATCGAGACCTCGCCGTCGTCGACGCGGAGCAGGACCGGCTCGTCGGCGCTACCCTCGAAGACGACGCCGAGGTAACTCGGCATCGCGAACCGGAACATCGACGGGAAGTGCCCGCCGGAGTACGAGTCGACGAACGCGCCCGTCAGCGGCGACTTGGTCACCACGCCGTACCGCGAGGTGCCCGGCGCGTGTCCCGTGAGCGGGCCGAACGTGAAGAACAGCGGGTTCTCCGGGGAGAGCGGATCGGTACCGGGCGGCAGCTCGTCGAGGAGCATCGCGGCCCCGAGCCCCTTCCCGGAGACGAACGCGTTCCGGTACGTCTCGGGGACCTCCTCCGTCTCGACGGTTCGTTCCGAGAGGTTCACCCGGAGCAGGTGACGCATCTCGCTCGGTACGCTGCCGGTCGTGGCCCCGTCCGTCGTGGTTGCCATTGACACGACATCAGCCCGATCGTACAAAAACGTGTGCGGCGAGGCGGTTCGGGCCGGATCCCCGTTGCGGTCCCGAAGGCCTCCGCTCGCGTTCCACGTGAAGACTCCGCTCACGGACCGTGTGAACCGTGTACATGAGGTCTGAGCGCGATGAATCACAAAACCCTTCTTCATCGCACCCGGTATCGTAAGCGAATGAGCGACTTCCCCGAGGCGATCGACGTCGACTACGCGGACGGCGAGGGCGAGGATCCCGGCGACTATCCGTCGCTCCAGCACAAGATCGAGAAGGCGATCGAGGTCACCCGGCGCGGCCTCGAGCAGTACGACAACCCCGCGGTCATGTGGACCGGCGGGAAGGACTCGACGCTCACGCTGTACTTCATCAACGAAGTCGCGGAGCAGTTCGGCTACGACAAACCCACCGCGGTGTTCATCGACCACTTCCAGCACTTCGACGAGATCACCGACTTCGTCGAGCACTGGGCCGACGAGTGGGGGATCGACCTCGTGTACGCGCGCAACGACGACGTCGGCGCGTACGTCGAGGAACACGGCCTCGAGCCGGGCGACGACGTCCCGGTCTCGGCGCTCTCAGAGCACAACCAACGCCACGTCCGGGAGATCCTCGAGTACGAGGAGGAGACGTTCCCGTTCCTGCTCGACACCTACGTCGGCAACCACCTGCTGAAGACGGTCGCGCTCAACGACGCCCTCGAGGAGTACGACATCGACGGCGTGATCTCGGGAGTCCGCTGGGACGAACAGGAGGCGCGCGCGGACGAGACGTTCTTCTCGCCACGACACGACCCCGACATCTACCCGCCGCACGACCGGATCCAGCCCATCCTCCAGTTCGACGAGCGCGACGTGTGGGACGCGTTCTGGCAGGTCGTCGTCCCCGAGACGGTCGAGGGCTTCCCCGAGGAGGGGTACGTCCCGGAGTCCGCCGACGACCTCCCCGAGGGCGTCGAGCAGTCCGACGTGCCGATCTCGCCGAAGTACTTCGCCGGGTTCCGCTCGCTCGGCAGCGAGGTCAGCACGGAGAAGACCACCGGCGAGCCCGCCTGGCTACAGGACCTCGAGAACACCACCGAGCGTGCCGGCCGCGCCCAGGACAAGGAGGACCTGATGGAGCGGCTCCGCGACCTCGGCTACATGTAACGATCGGCGGCCGATAGCACCGAGCGACCGACCGACGCGGATCGAGCGGAAGCGGACGCGTCACAGGTCTCCGCCGTCCGTGCCGTCTCCGACGTGTTTTTCCACCGCGGGGGCGACTCTCCCGGTATCATGGGCCTGTTCGATCGACTCCGCGGCGACGACGACCCGCGCGTCGTCTTCCTCGGCATCGACGGCGTACCGTACGACCTCGTCGAGGACCACCCCGACGTCTTCGAGAACCTCCACCGCATCGCCGACGAGGGAACCGGCGGCCGGATCTCCAGCATCGTTCCGCCCGAATCGAGCGCCTGCTGGCCGAGCCTCACCACCGGCGTCAACCCCGGCAAGACGGGCGTGTACGGCTTCCAGGACCGCGAGATCGGCTCCGACGAGACGTACGTGCCGATGGGCAAACACGTCCGGGCGACCCGGATCTGGGACCGCGTGACCGCGGACGGCGGCGACGCGACCGTGCTCAACGTCCCCGTGACGTTCCCGCCGCAGGAGGACGTCCAGCGGATGGTCTCGGGCTTCCTCTCGCCCTCCGTCGAGCACGCCTCGAGCGACGCCGAGGTCCAGTCCGTCCTGGAGGACCACGACTACGTCATCGACGTCGACGCGAAGCTCGGCCACGACGAGGACAAGTCGGCGTTCCTCGAGAACGCCCACGACACGCTCGACGCCCGGTACGACGTCTTCGACCACTACCTCTCCGCGGACGACTGGGACCTCTTCTTCGGCGTCTTCATGACGACCGACCGGGTCAACCACTTCCTGTTCGGCGACTACGCGAACGACACCGACGACGCGGACGCGTTCCTCGAGTTCTACCGCTCGCTCGACGACTACGTCGGGCGGATCTACGACGACCTCCCCGAGGACGTCTCGCTCGTGATCGCCTCCGACCACGGGTTCACGGAGCTGGTCCACGAGGTGAACTGTAACGAGTGGCTCGCGCGGAACGGCTACCTGGATTACGAGGGCGACGACCCCGACGAGCTCGCCGACATCGGCGCCGACACCGAGGTCTTCTCCTTCATTCCCGGCCGGTTCTTCGTCAACCTCGAGGGCCGGGAGCCGAACGGCGCGGTGCCGGACGAGGAGTACGAGGCGGTCCGCGACCGGCTCATCGAGGACCTCGAGTCGATGACCGGTCCGGACGGGTCACCCGTCTGTGCGCAGATCCACAAGGGTGAGGACGTCTTCGACGGACCGGCCGACGACATCGCGCCCGACGTGGTCGTCGTTCCCGAGGACGGCTTCGACCTGAAGTCCGGGTTCGGCCGCAAGGAGTCGGTGTTCAGTCAGGGGCCGCGAAACGGGATGCACAAGTTCTCGAACGCGTGCCTGTTCACCGACGACGACCGGGTCGCGATCGACGACGTGGACCTCTTCGATCTGACGCCGACGCTGCTCGAGATGCTCGAGGTCGACGCGGAGTCGGCCGACTTCGACGGGCGGAGCCTGCTCCGCTCGTAGACACTCGAGACGTTCGGAACGCCTCGCCGACCGGGAGTCACCGGAGGTCGTCGAGCAGGTCGCGAACCCGTCGCTCTCCCTCCGCCGGGTCGTACCCTTCCATTCGGAGGTGTGCGAGCGGAGCGACGTACGGGTTTCGCTCCCAGTGTGCCCACACTTCCGTGGTTCCGTCGGACGCGGGAAACAGCCGCACGTGGAGCTGGTGGTCGCCGGTCAGCCCGTCCGGCCGCCGGACGAAGCTGCCCACCTCGTGGACGCGGTCGCCCTCGCGGTCGTACGCGTGGAAGTACGCGCGCACGAGCTCCGAGAAGCCGGCACGGGGCAGTCGTCGTCGCGCCGCCGCGGGCGGAACCGGAAGCGTTCCGACGTACTCGTCGGAGGGCGGTGGGAGGACCCGGACGTGGTTCGGAACGTCGTCGGGGAGCCGTGCGAGGAGCCGCCCCGCGGCGAGTCTGGCGCGCCAGAAGCCGACGGCGCGCCCCGCCAGAAACGCGACGACGGGAACGACGGCCGCCACGAACGCGAGCAGGGGTCGGCGTCGCGGGCGCATCGGACTCAGTTGTATCCGCGCCAGCGGCGGCCGCACTCCTTGCACTTGAAGAACCGGGTCGGCGGCTCGTCGGCCGCGCCGGTCTGTTTGATCGTGTACCACGCCTCGTCGTGGCCGCACGCCTCACAGACGACGTCGGTGGCGGTGGGTTTCCCCTCGAAGTTCGCCCCCTCCTCCGTCTCGATCAGCTCCTCGCCGGTCTGTTCGGTCGTCGACTCGAACCGTTCGGCGAGCTCCTCGTCGCGCTCGGTCGTCGCCCCGCAGTCGTCGTTTCGACACACCATCACGCCGTCCCGCGAGACCATCATCGAGCCGCAGTCGTCACAGAACTGCATTTCCTCGCGATACGCTCCGGACGGCCTTATGCTCCCCGTTGGTCGCCCGGCTTCCCGCGTCACTCGTCGAGCCGCCCGTGCCGGTCGAACCGGGGACCGTCGTCGGTCACCATCGGGCAGTCGCGGACCCGGAACTCCTCGAAACCGAGCGCCTCGAGTATCGACGCGTCCTCGTGGGTACAGGCGGTCTCGGGCGGATCAGCGAAGTACGGACAGCGGTGACAGTACGTCCGCTTGTCGACGACGTGGTCGGTCGCTTCGCGCGGGGCCGCGGCCGACGCTCCGGCGGTTCCGTCGAGGTCGCTCACGTCCTCGTCCAGCGCCTCCCAGACGCCGTCGACGTCGACCTCGTCGACCTCCATCCGGTCGAAGAGGTCGGCGTCGTCCGCCGGGGACGCCTCCTCGCCTTCGAGCGCCGAGAAGGGGTCCGCGCCGATCCCGTCCGCCTCGTCGGTTCGAGTAAAGAGGTCCGTCCCGTGCTCGTCGTCGATCTCCTCGAAGGGATCGGCGTCCGTCCGATCGGTCGAGTCGTCCGTTCGATCGCCGGGACCGTCGCTCATCGTTCGCCCCGGTCACGCTCGTCGCCCTCCGGGTCCTCGCGGATCCCCTCTCCCTCACGGCGGATCCCCTCCCCGTCACGGCGAGTCTCCTCTCCATCGCGTTCCCCCTCGTCGGCGTTCGGGGCGACGTCGCCCTCGAGCGCCGGCCTGTCGTCGACGGTCAGCGTCGACCGCCGGTAGAACCGGTCCGCGGGGTCGAGGTCGTCGAACCGGGCCTCACAGAAGGGGCATTCGGGCTCCGAGAGGAGCGAGGGGCGGACCGTGTTCCCACACTCGGCGCAGTCGGCCTTTCGAACCCCGTGGCGGTTCGCCGTCCGGAGGACCGAATCGAGCCGCTCGCGGTCGGCGCGGTCGCGTCGAACCGTCCGGAGTTCCCGCTGTGCCCGGACGACCGCGCTCGCGACCCGCGAGAGCTTCTCCGAGCGGTCCTCGCCCGCCGCCGCGAGGTCCTCGAGGCGGTCTTCGGCCGTGGAGAGGCGCTCCTCGACCGTCGAGAGCCGGTCCTCCGCGTCCGCGACTCGATCGTCGGTGTCCGAGATCCGGCCTTCGGCGCTCGCGACGCGGTCGTCGATCGCCCCGACGTTCGTCTCGAGGTCCGTCACCGTCGCGTCGACCCGATCGAGGGCCTCCTCGACCGACTCGACTCGCGTCTCCACGCCGTCGAGCCGCTCGGCGGCGGCCGTCACGTCGGCCGCGACCGTCTCCAGCCGGTCGGCCGTTTCGGGGTGTTCGTGGTCCGTCCCGGCCTTCCCTTCCAGATCACGGTAGAGTCGGACGAACCGTTCCCGGAGGTCCTCGACGTCCTCGTCGATCGCCGAGTCGAGCGACTCGAGGTCCGATCGCAGCGATCCGACGGATTCCTCCAGTCGATCGGTCGTCTCCCGGAGGTCGGCGAGCGCCGTGCGGACCTCCTCGACCTCCTCGGCGGTCGTCGCGCCGTGGCCGTCGCTCTCGGGACCCGTGGCGTCGACCCCGTCGCTTCCCCCGGTGGCACTCTCGATCGCGTCCTCGACGGTCCCCCCGCCGTCGGGATCACTCATCACGATACCCCTGCATCTACGTCACGTTCGGCGGCGAGACTTAAGTAACCTGTCGCGCGGTTCTCCGGATCGATACTCCCCGCTCACCGGATCTTCCGGACGTCGCTGATGTCGAACCCGCCGTCGTGGACCTCCGTCTCGAACCGGACGATGTTCTCCTCCTCGAGCCGCGAGAGGACGCCGCGGAACTCCCGGACGAACATGGTCCGGGCGCGTTTCGACCCGCCGCTCTCCCAGGTGAACTGGAGGGTCCCGCCCGCGGCGTCCATCAGCGTCCCGAACTCGCGGTCGGTGAGCGCGTCCTCGTTGACCAACACCAGTATCAGCCCCTGCCACCCGGTGGCGGCCTTCTTCAGTCCCTTCATCACCATCGCGATGTCGCTCCACTCCATGTCGTCGGAGGCGGCGGAGACGAGGTCGGTCACGGAGTCGATACAGACCACGTTGCCGGCGGCGTGTTCGGTCAGGTAATCGCCGAAGGCGGTGAGCACGTCGTCGTAGCGCCCGTGATCGCCCAGGTCCGCGATCGTCGTCGTCTCGCCCTCGTACCACTCCCGCGGGATCGGGCTGAGTTGGAAGAACTCCGGCGAGAGGTCGCGGAACTCGATCCCCTCGGCGGCGGCGTCGACGACCTCCTCGGCCAGCGTGTACCCCATCTCCCTCGTCAGCGCCTCCTCGCCGGCGGTAAACGAGAGGTAATGGATCTCCGGCGGGATCGTCGCGTCGCCGGGGAGGTCGCCGTAGTAGAGGTCGAACAGCTCCTCGTCGGTCCGCCCGAGGGCGTTCATCGCCGCGCTCGTGTAGAGGAACTCCCGAGCGCCGGCCCCCGACTCGCCGGCGAGCAGGACCACGCTTCCGGGCGGCGCGCCGCCCTCCAGGATCGAATCCAGTCGGGCGACGCCGAACGGGACACTCGACATACCTCGGTACGGGTCGCGGGCCCGCTTAGTGTTGTCCCTCGTCGCGGTCGGGGCTCTCCGAGCCGTCCCCGACCCACGCCCCCTCGTTCGCGCCCCGGACGACGGAGACGCTCCCGCCGACGCCCGCCGCCTCGAGCGCGCGCTCGCCCGCCTCCCTCGCCGCGTCGGCGCGGTCCGCGTCGGTGACGCCGTAGACGGCGGGGCCCCAGGAGGACTGCCCGGCCCCGAAGACCGCCGGCGACGCCGACAGCGACGCGACCACGTCGCCGACGGGCGGCCGATAGACGCCTCCCTGCTCGTCGGCGTACCACGCGCCGTTGAGCCGTCCCACCGACGCGACCGCCGCGCCGAACGCCTCCGTGCGACCCCTCGCGATCGCGGGCAACACTCGGCGGGTGACGATCCCGGCGATCCGGTCGGCGAGTCTCGGTTCCGCCCGCTCGACGGCCGCCCGCATCGAGGCGTCCTCGCTCTCCCCGTTTCGCCCCGGCTCCGCGTCCGGTCGGACGAGCAGGAACCGCCAGTCGTCGGGAACGGCGTGACGGGCGGCGACCGGCGGGACCGTCCACTCCCCGTCGGCCGGTCGGTCGGTCGTGAACCGCGCGGTCGGGTGACCCGCGTCGAGGACGAACCCGCCCGCCTCGAAGGCCGCGACGCCGACCCCGGAGCGACCGCCACGACCCAGCGCCGGCGCCCGATCCCTGACCGCCGGCTCCCGGTCGTGCGCTCTGGCGATCGCCGCGAGCGTCGTCGCGGCCAGCTGCGTGCCGCTTCCCAGCCCCGCGTGCCGCGGGAGCGACGCCCGGACCGTGACGGTCGCGCCCGGAACGTCGAGCAGGTCGGCGGCGGTCGCGGCGTACTCGCGGGCGTCGGCGCGGACGCCGTCCCGAGCGTCGGCACGCGTCTCGGCGCGGATCCCGGTCACACCGCCGTCGGCGGCGGCCAGCGCGTCGTCCTCGACGGTCACCGACGTCGACTCGGCGGGGACCGCCTCGACGGTCACCCGCGGCTCCGCGAGCGCCAGCCCGAGCGCGCCGTACAGGCGCTCGTGTGAGAGGCTGAGGTTACAGAAGCCGAAGTGGAGCCGTGCGCCGGCGCTCGCGAGTGCCATCGTCGTCCCCGCGTTCGACCCGGACGTACAAAAGGAACCGAGACGGGGGCGAAAACCGCCTTCTCGATCACGAACCGACCGTGCGGTGGCGCGTGCCTCCGAGCGCCCGACGGGGCGTGAGTAGGGAGGGACCGGAGGTCCCTCCGACAGTCGGCGGCAACGCCGCCGGCGAGAGACCGCGCGAGGGAGGTCGAGGCGACCCCGCCAGCGGTTTCGGCGGGTCGCCGAGACCGAGGCTGGGGAGGCGTGAGGTGCGGTTGTGGTTGCGGCGAGCGTTCACCGCGCCGACCGATTCACTCCTCCCAGTCGGGGTTCGGCCGCGCCGGCGAGAACACGTCGAACCCCTCGACTGGGACCTCGCCCTCGTTGACCGCCGCGTGCGGCTCCCCGCCGGGGATCGCGAACGTGTCCCCCGCGTGGACCGTCCGCTCCTCGCCGTCGACGACGAAGGTGAGCGCGCCGGCCGTGACCGTGCCGACCTGCTCGTGCGGGTGGTCGTGTTCGGGCACCTCCGCGCCCGGCTCGATGTAGAACCGCTGGATGCTCGCCTCGTCGCCCGCGGCCCCCTGCGTGAGGTGGACGCCCGGGACCGCCTCCGTCGACTCGACCTCGTCGGAAGACACGATGTCCATACGACCCACCGCGACGCGGCGTCACTTAAATTCGCGGGGCGGGCCGGGGTTCCGTTCGTTCACGGGACCGCTCGAGACCGCTCACGGGAACGGGTGGTACTCCCGGTCGAGCGTCGGCTCGAACCCCATCGACCGGGGCACCTCGCGGGCGCGCTCGCCGAAGAACGGGTCGCCGGTGAAGAGCGGCTGCGCGCCGGGGACGAGGACGCGAACGGCCTCGAAGCCGAGCGCGGCCACGTCGCGGGTCGTCGTGCGCGCCACGACGGGGTCGAGCCCGACCGACCGGACCCGGTCGACGACCGCGTCGAGTTCGTCGACCCCGCCGTCTCTCGCCTCGTCCGTCCCGCCGCCCTTCACGTCATCCGTCCCGCCGTCTCTCGCCTCATCCGTCTCGCCGTCCCCCGCGTCGTCCCCGACGAGAGCGGGCTCCCCGAGCCCCGCCGCCGGGACCGTCGCGTCGGGGTCGAAGAACTCCCGGGTCGCGTCGGGGAGGTCGGCGTGGTGGCCGATCGCGGCCCCCTGATCGGCGGCGGTCTCCTTTCCCATCGACCGGAGCTCCATCCAGTTCTGGAGCGCCTCCGCGACCGCATTCCGGGCCGCGGCGACCGGGTCGAGGTCCGCGCCCGACCCGGCGGCGAAGCGGGGCCACTCGCCGTCGCGATGGACCGCGGCGGCGACGACGGGCACGTCGACGTCCGTCGTGACGAGCAGCGTCGAGACCGACAGCGACTCCGCGCGGGCGCGCTTCTCGAGCCGCTCGACGACCGGGTCGTCGACCTCGAGCCCGAGCGGCTCCGTCGTCGAGTACCACGTCGTCATCGTGGCGTCGCGCTCGATCGTCTCGTAGAGTCCCGACAGCGCCGCCTCCGACCCGGTGTTGCCGAGGCCGAGCCCGGTCGTGATCGCGGGTCGGTACCGGCGCTCCGGCGGCGGGAAGCGGACGAACTCCGCGGGGAGGCTGACGACCTCCCCGGAGCCCGGACGCTCCCCGGCCACCAGCCGCTCGCCGGTCGTCCACGCGAGCCGGTCCTCCGACGAGTACGGTTCCGCGTCGTCCGGGCGGACGAACGCGTCAGGCGTGACCGGGTTCGGCACGTCGGCCGCGGTCGCGGTCGTGAACGCCGATTCCCGGTAGACGCCCGCGGCGTAGCGCTCGAGCCCCTCGCCGAGCGCCTTCATGTACGCGGCGTCCCAGTCGTCGTCGGCCCCGGCGGCGAACTCCGCGGCGCGAGCGTCCGAGAACCGGGTCGTGTCCGCGACGCGTGAGACGTAGTACGGCACCGGGAACGACTCGCGTTCGCCCACCTCGCCGATCGGCCCGATCCGGGGGTCGACCCCCCGCTCCGCGCGCTCTATCGCCGCGGAGACCGACCGAGTCTCGCCCCCGCGCGGGAGCGCCGCACCGGGTTCGGAGCCGCAGCCACAGCCGGGAACCGGAAGCAGCGACCGGGTCGGTCCGGGGACCTCGCGGACCGTATCGCCGACGGGCTCGCCCGCGAGCAGCCGGATCGCCGTCCGGCCGGCGACCGCGCCCGCGTACCGCACCGCCGAGCGCGTTCCCTTCGGCGCGTCTGCCGCCTCCACGCCGCCGCTCGCGACCCGGTCACGCAGACAGTCGTAACACGCGTCCTCGAGGACCGTTACGGCGGCGTCGACGTCCGCGAGCGGGACGCCGCCGAGCCCGCCGACCTCGACGGCGACCCAGCGGTCGAGCAGGTCGTTCGCGGCGTCGAACGCCGCCGACCCGGTCGTGTCGACGACGACGCCGAGGTCGAACCCGTCGAGCAGCGACGGCTCGACCGACATCACGTTCACGTCGACGTCGGCGAGCGCGGCCTCGACCGCCTCGACCGCGGGGCCGTCGCCGACCAGTCCGATGTCCATGTGCGGTCGACGGGAAGGAAGGAAAAAAAGCCCGCGGGGACGGGGATGACGGGAGAACGGCGAAGGGGCGAGGACGTGATCGCGGCGGGGAAGACGGTGACGACTACGCGAGCAGTTCGGCGGCCACGGCGGCGAACTCCTCGGCGTCGACGCCGACCAGCCGGTCGTCGCCGAGCTTGAGTCGGAGTCGCGGTCGGCCGACGTCGATCGGGACCTTCTCGGTGTCGATGACGCCGACGTCCTCGAGCCGCGTTTTCGTCCGGGAGAACGTCGCCTTCGAGGCGATCCCCACGTCCTCGCCCCACTTCGAGATGTCGTACAACAGGACGTCGTTGCGCGCGGCGACGAGGAGCGAGACGGTCACCTCGTCGAGCCCGACGTCGTTCCCGCTCGCGCTCTCCAGGGACGCGAGCACGTCGTCGAAGTCGTCGCGAACGTCCTCGCCGATGTCGGCCGCCATCGTCTCGCGAACGCGGCTGATCGACGGCGTGCGGAGCGCGTACTCCTCGGCGTCCTCGAACGCGGCGCGGTGCGTCTCGAACACCTCGGAGACGAACGTCTCGTCCGTCGTCGAGAGGGCGGCGACGCGGTCGCCGGCGCTCACGAGCGCGACGACCTTCGACTCGGAGACGAAGAGCGCGTTCTCGACGTCCTCGGGGAGGACTCGAAGCGTCAACGCTCCGGACTCGAGGAGGTCGGCGGCCTTCGAGGCGACGAGGAAGTCGTCCATGACGTCCTTCAGCACGCGCTCGTCGGCGAGCATCGACATCTCCGGGAGGTCGTCTCGATCGACGGCCGCGTCGACGAGCGAGACGATCGTCGACGCCGGCGGGTCGACCACGAACAGTTCCTCGTCCGACCCCGCGAACGCCGCATCGAGGACGTCTTCCACGTCCGATTCCAATAAATTCGACACCATCTATCTCCTCGTATACAATCCGGATATCTATTTAATATTAACGGGAATTGGAGAGCGAACAACGTCTTCTGGGGGCTTCTACCCGATGAAATCGAGTGATCCGGAGATCGGCACCCCTGTGGCCCTCTCGATCGCGGACGAACAGGCTTAATGTGCCGTCGAACGCGACGAGGAGTATGGACAACGAGAACCTCCGGGCGGTCGACCCGGCGGTGGCGGACGCGCTGGCCGGCGAGCGAACGAGACAGGAGGAGACGCTCGCGATGATCGCGAGCGAGAACCACGTCAGCGAGGCCGTACTCGAGGCGCAAGGGAGCGTCCTCACGAACAAGTACGCCGAGGGCTACCCCGGTGCGCGCTACTACGCCGGCTGTGAGTACGCCGACGAGGTCGAGGAGCTCGCGATCGAGCGTGCCGAGGAGCTGTGGGGGGCCGAACACGTCAACGTCCAGCCGCACTCCGGGACGCAGGCGAACCAGGCGGTCTACTACTCGGTGCTCGAGCCGGGCGATAAGGTCCTCTCTTTGGACCTGAACCACGGCGGGCACCTCTCGCACGGCCACCCGGCGAACTTCACCGGGCAGATCTACGAGGTCGAACAGTACGAGGTCGACCCCGAGACCGGGTACATCGACTACGAGGGGCTCCGCGAGACCGCGGAGGAGTTCGACCCCGACATCGTCGTCTCCGGCTACTCCGCGTACCCGCGGACGGTCGACTGGGAGGCGATACAGGCGGCCGCCGACGCGGCCGACGCCTACCACCTCGCCGACATCGCGCACATCACCGGGCTCGTCGCGGCCGGCGTCCACCCGTCTCCGGTCGGGATCGCCGACTTCGTCACCGGCTCGACCCACAAGACGATCCGCGCCGGCCGCGGCGGGATCGTGATGTGCGACGAGGAGTTCGCCGACGACGTCGACAAGGCGGTGTTCCCCGGCGGACAGGGCGGCCCGCTGATGCACAACGTCGCCGGGAAGGCCGTCGGGTTCAAGGAGGCGCTCGAGCCCGAGTTCGAGGCGTACGCACAGGCAGTCGTCGACAACGCCGAGACGCTCGCGGAGACGCTCCAGGGCCACGGGCTCTCGCTCGTCTCCGGCGGCACCGACAACCACCTCGTGTTGGTCGACCTCCGCGAGTCGCATCCGGACCTCTCGGGCGGTGACGCCGAGGACGCGCTCGCGGCCGCGAACGTCGTCCTCAACGGGAACACGGTGCCCGACGAGACCCGTTCGCCGTTCGACCCCTCCGGGATCCGCGCGGGGACGGCCGGCATAACCACCCGCGGCTTCGACGCGGACGCGATCGAGGAGGTCGGCGACCTCATCTACCGCGTGATCGACGACGCCGACAGCGAGGACGTGATCTACGAGGTCGGCGAGCGCGTCGTCGAGCTCTGTCGGGAGTACCCGCTGTACGAGTAGCGCTCCTCGACTCCGCATTCCGTCCCGCCCCGTCCCGTTTCCCCCACCCCGTTCCGCGGCGCGGATCCGTACGTACAAAGTAGGGGCGGTTCCGACGGGGGCGTATGGACGACCAGTCGTTTCTGGCACGACGTCTCGATCGCGCGGCCGCGCCGCTCGCGATCGGCGACGTCCTGGTGTTGATGGCGCTTTTGACGGTGGGGACGCTCAGCCACAGACCGGCCGAGTTCCTCGCGAGCAACCCGACGTACCTGCTCGGCGTGTGGGCTCCCTTCCTGATCGGCTGGGTCCTCCTCGCGCCGCTGGTCGGCGCGTACTCCGCCGGCGCGGTGGAGACGGCGAAGTCGTCCGTCCCGCTCGTCGTGCGGTCGTGGATCCCCGCGGCCGCCGTCGGGTTCGCGTTGCGCGCGTTCGTGTTCCGCGGCGGCGTCGCCCCCACCTTCGTCGCGGTCATCCTCGTGACCGGCGCGGTCGCGCTCGGCGGGTGGCGAGCGGTCTACTTCCGGTTGCGGTAGCCCCGTTTCCCGCGTCGTCCGTTTCTTCGGGACCACTCCTCGAAAAACTGCTGGAGAACGGTCAAATCAATCGTCTTCGACGGCTCCGTCGGGGACTCGATCGATCCACGCTGTTCAGTACAGTCTAAGGAGTGAGCGATCGATTGCGGTGGCGTCGCCGGCGGCGGAGCCGCCGGCTTCAAGCGAGAGCTTCGCTCTCGCCCTGCGCCGGTGAGTGGTCGCCGTAGGCGACCGCGAACCGCCCGCGAGGGACGCCGCGAGCGGAGCGAGCGGCAGCGAGGCGCTCCGCGCCTCTGGCAGCCGGCGGCTCTGCCGCCGGCGACGAGGCTGGGGAGGCATGAGGTGCGGGTGCGGTGCTGTGTAGGGTGGGACTCAAAGGGGCAGTCGCGATTCCCGCGAGCACAGCGAGCGGGAAGTCGAGAGACGAAGTCTCTCGGAAGGACGAAGCCCGGTGAAGTAAGCACCGCAGAAGCGAACGCAGTGAGTGACGAGGAGCACAGCGAGCCGCGCGAGTCCTCGCGGCTGGGGCTTTGGACGTATTCTTCCCAGTCGCG
>NZ_FOPZ01000028.1 GCF_900113615.1 Halorubrum aquaticum | reverse complement strand
TCGACCTCGAGGAACGCCTTCTTGGCGTCCATCACCTTGATGTAGACGACCGCGTCCGCGGTCACCGGCGAGTTGTCCCGCGTGATCGCCTCCTGTTGAGGCACGTCCAGCGTCTGCGTCCGCATGTCGAACGCGTACGTCCGCGAGACGAACGGCGGGATCAGATGGACGCCCGGTTCGAGCAGCCTCCGGTACTCGCCGAACACCGTCAACGCCTCCTTGTCGTAGGCGTCGACCACCTCGACCGCGCTGGCGACGGTGACCAGCGCGAGCAGGACCGCCAGCACGCCCACCCCGAAGACGAGGCTCTGGCTCAGCGCCGCGAGCCCGACGACGAGCGCGAAGGCCAACGCCGTGTACTGCCAGACGGAGTCGGGGATCTGCCCCGTCAGGTCGCCGAGTTCTGGAGGGTCACTCCGCGGACCTTGTGTTCCCATACACGACGTTACGGTTCGACGACGTTAACAGTTCGCACGAAAGCGGTGCGGGAGCGCGAGCGGAGAGAGCGACTCGCGGGGATCGACATGAAACGTCGATCTGCGGAGCGGTCGGCGCGCCTCCGAGTGCCCCAACGGGGCACGAGGAGCCCGCGAGGGAGTCGGCAGACCGGAGTGAAGCGGAGGTCGGCCGACGAGGCTGGGGAGGTGTGAGGTGCGGTTGCGAGGCGGGGAGGGACTCAAAGGGGCAGCCACGAGGCGGGCGCAGACGACGTAAGCACCACAGCGAGTGAGCGAAGCGGACGAGCGAGGAGCGAAACGAGTGTGCGCCCGCCTCGTGGCTGGGGCTTTGGGTGGTGACGGGTCGATCCGGACGATCACAGTATCACACCGAACCGATATCTATCCGATAGCTGTTAAAAATCGCCTGCTGGATACAGAGAGTGAATTCGGCACAAATATCTCGTTTGTTTTCGTATTAGTATGATGTATAAAAGAGATATACAAACTGTTTATCGAGAGAGAAGCACGTATGTATGAAATAGGCATCATTTCAATTCTACTACTGGCAGACTGCCTCATCTGAACAGATCATATATTTTATTGAAAAGAGAAACCTCATCTGAAGACCTACTATCGTCTACCGTATCGTTTCTAGAACAGTCATGTTCATTAACTCCCTTACAGTTTGGGCAGATAGATTGACCACAGCCCTCACATTCAAGTATTCGGTCAGTACTACCGCCGCAGGTCGGACAATTTAAAACATTTGTCTCGGATTTGTCTTTGTTCTGATTTTTCCTGTTTTGGAAAGTAACATTCTCGGGTGGATTCATTCGGCTTGTTTCTTTATCCTGAACCCTTTCTCGTCGTTTCCGACCCGTTCCCCGCCGATCCCGTATTTGTGGCCCTTCTCCAGCAAAACTGGTTAAATTACCACTTGTTGTTTGAACCGGACACTCGTGGTTTTCCGGTAACCGATGGTTTCCACAGAGCGACTGCCCGCAATAGTTACATGAGAATGTATGCTCTACAGAGTCCCCGCAGAAATCACAGGAATCCATATCTCATATGTTAAAATTCTGCTAGTATAAAATAACCACGGGAGTGATTCTGAAGTGGTTGGCTGCTGTCGTGCGGTGTAATCTAACGTCTGTAGTCGATCCACTCCGTGGGTTTTCTGGCAATCAGTGGCACATTCGCGCTCTACGTTCAGCAGATGACTCGCTGAACCACTGGTTTCTGAGACGGTCGTGGCGATCGGTGGACGTTTACCTCGGAACGGACCATCCGGTCCCTAGCCACGAAACCGACACCGCGGGAACCGTTCCGTCCGCCATCCGAGCTACCGGTAGCATCCGTGACCGTCTATCGGCTTTAACCGGATCGCGCACGGAGGTGTCGACATGCCAAGCGACGAGGATCCCGACCACGAGTTCCGCACGCGAAGCGTTCACGCCGGATCCGCTCCGGACCCGACGACGGGCGCGCGCACGACCCCGATCTACCAGACGACCGCCTACGAGTTCGACGACGCCGACCACGCCGCGCGGCTGTTCGCGCTCGAGGAGGCGGGCAACGTCTACTCGCGGATCATGAACCCGACGAACGCGGCGTTGGAGGAGCGCATCGCCTCCCTCGAGAACGGGGTGGCCGCGGTCGCCACCAGTTCCGGGATGGCGGCGTTCGACCTCGCGAACTTCATGCTCGCGTCCGCGGGCGACAACGTCGTCTCCTCGTCGGCGCTGTACGGCGGCACCTACACCTACCTCACCCACTCCGTCGAGCGCCGCGGCGTCTCGACCCGGTTCGTCGACCCGCTCGACTACGAGGGGTACGCCGAGGCGATCGACGAGGACACCGCCTACGTCCACCTCGAGACGATCGGCAACCCGTCGCTCGTCACGCCCGACATCGAGCGAGTGGCCGAGATCGCCCACGAGCACGGCGTTCCGCTGTTCGTCGACAACACGTTCGCGACGCCCGCGCTCTGCCGGCCGCTCGACCACGGCGCGGATCTCGTCTGGGAGTCGACGACCAAGTGGCTCACCGGCAACGGGACCACCATCGGCGGCATCCTGGTCGACGGCGGCTCGTTCCCGTGGGCCGAGTACCCCGAGAAGTTCCCGGAGATCGCGAAGGACAACCCCGCCTACCACGGGATCAACTACGTCGACGCGTTCGGCGACGCGGCGTTCGCCTTCGCGGCGGTCACCCGCGGGCTCCGCGACCTGGGCAATCAACAGGCCCCCTTCGACGCGTGGAACACGCTCCAACAGACCGAGTCGCTCCCCTTGCGGATGGAGCGGCACTGCGAGAACGCCGGCGTCGTCGCGGAGTACCTCGAGGACCACGCGGACGTGGCGTGGGTGAACTACCCCGGCTTGGAGAGCCACGAGACCCACGAGGAGGCCAGCGAGTACCTCGATGGGGGCTACGGCGGCATGATCACGTTCGGGCTGGAGGACGGCTTCGAGGCCGCGAAGGCGACCGTCGAGAACACGGAGCTCGCCTCGCTGCTCGCGAACGTCGGCGACGCGAAGACCCTCGTCATCCACCCCGCCTCGACGACCCACCAGCAGTTGACGGAGGCGGAACAGGAGGCCGCCGGCGTCACCGGCGACATGGTTCGGCTCTCGGTCGGCATCGAGGACCCCGCGGACATCGTCGCGGACCTCGAGGCGGCGATCGAGGCCGCGACCGAATAACGCCGGTCACGCCGGCGTCAGCCGGACGACCGGCGCGTCGCCGGAGTCGATCGCCAGGTAGAGATGGCCGGTGTCGGGTTCCTCGACGACCGTCCGGATCCGCCAGTCCCGGTCGGCCAGCAGCCGCTCCTCGGCGGTCACCTCGTCGCCCTCGACGGTCAGCCGCCCGAGCGACCGCGAGGCGAGCCCGCCCACGAACAGGTCCCCCTCCCAGTCGGGAAACGCCCGTCCGGAACAGAACGTCATCCCGCCGGGCGGGAAGCCGCCGCTCCCGCAGGGCCACGAGTACGCCGGGGCGACCACGTCCTCGCGGTCGTCATGGGAGACGCCGATGGGGTCGCCCCCGCCGTAGGTACACCCCTCGTCGGCGACCGGCCAGCCGTAGTTGGCCCCCCGACTGATCACGTTGATCTCGTCGCCGTCCTGCTCGCCGTACTCGCTCTCCCAGATCGCTCCCGTCTCGGGGTGGACGGTCAGCCCCTGGGCGTTGCGGTGGCCGTAGCTGTAGATCGCGTCCCGCGCGTCCGGGTCCCCGAGGAAGGGGTTGTCGTCGGGGACCGAACCGTCCGGTTCGAGCCGGAGCGTCTTCCCGAGTTCGACGCCCAGGTCCTGGGCGACGTGGTCCGGTCCGAAGTCCTTGAACTGGCGGTCGCCGACGGTCACGTAGAGCCGGTCGTCGTCGCCGAAGACGACCCGCGACCCGTAGTGGCCCGTCGAGTCGACGAAGGGCTCGGCGGCGTGGAGGACCTCGAACCTCTCGAGACGGCCGTTCTCCCGGTCGAGCCGCCCGCGGCCGAGGTGGGTTGCCGTGTCGCCGTCCGCGTTCGACGCCGAGTACGTGAGGTACGCCCACGGCGAGTCCGGGAAGTCGGGATGGAGCGCGACGTCGAGGAGCCCGCCCTGCCCGCGGGCGTCGACCTCGGGCGTCCCGTCGACGGCCCGGACCTCGCCCGATTCGGGATCGACGAGGTCCAGCGCGCCCGCGCGCTCGGTGACGAGGAGGTCGCCGTCGGGGAGGAACTCGATCGCCCACGGGTTCGAGAACCCGGTCGCGACGGTCTCGACCGCGTACGCGGTCGAGTCCCCGTCGTCCCCGCTCGGATCGCCATCGCCGGCCCCGCCGCGTCCCGCACAGACGGCGAGCGTGCCGGTTCCGGCGAGACCGGCGAGCGAAAGGAATCGGCGTCGGTCCATTCGGATCGGATGGAGGGTGGTCCGGGACGGACATCAATGACGCGGTGACGCGGACGGAGGGGCGAGTTCCCCGACACGTCGCGCCCGGATCCGCCTAGAGGTCGTCGCGATCGAACTTCAACAGTCCCGCGAGCGGCGGCGCGAGCGTCCAGAAGACCAACATCGCGACGGCGGAGACCTGCTGGTTGACCGAGTCACCGGAGAACAGCTGGTCGCCCAGGAAGGCGTTGCCGAGGAGTTCGATCCCGCTCGTCGGGTTCGCGGCGTCGAGGAAGGTGCGGATCTGTGCCATGGAGACCGGAAGCGCCTCGATCGGACCGGAGAACGCGCCTATCACCCGGCCGGTGAACAGCCCCCACAACAGCACGAAGAGGGCGTAGACGCCGATGCCGGCGATGAGCGCGCGCTGGCGGGTCGCGACCGCCGCCGAGCAGCCGACCGAGATGGCGACGAACACGACCCCGAGCGCCGCCGCGAAGACGGTGTACCCGAGGAACGACCCGGCGTTGAACGTCACCGGGATGACGAGCAACACGAGCGCGGGCAGGAGGAAGCCGGCGAACGTCGCGAGCGCCATCGCCGCGCCCCGGCCGAGCACCTTCCCGAAGACGACGTCGGCCCGCGAGTGGGGCAGGGAGAGGAGCAGCTTCAGCGAGCCGGACTCGCGCTCGCCGCTCACCGCGTTGTAGCCGACGACGACGCCCACGAGCGGGACCAACCCGGTGACGAGCACCGGTCCGACGAACGCGCTCAAGAGGAGCTCCGTCGCGAACTGGTCGGCCTGTCCCTGGGGCCGAACGACGTACGCGAAGACCGCGACGAGAAGCGAGAACAGCGCGACGAGAAGCGCCATCCCCCGCGACCGGACGGTGTCCTGGAAGTCCTTGTTCGCGACCGCGAGCAGGCTCATCGGTCCACCTCCTCCGTGGCCGCGTCCGCCCGCCGAGTCGGCGTCTCCTCGCCCTCGGTGTACGCCAAGAAGAGGTCCTCCAACGACGCCTCCTCGGTGTGGAAGTCGTCGACGACGGCTCCGGCGTCCTCGGCCGCGGCGATGACCCGCGTCTTCACGCCGGGGTCACAGCTCACGAGGAGCGTGTCGCCGTCGCGGTCGACCCGCGACACCCCGTCGACCGCGCGGACCGCGTCGACGACCGCGTCGGTCGCGTCGTCGACGGCGACCTCCAGCGTCTCCCCGTCGCCGACGGCGTCGCGGAGGCCCTCGATGGAGTCCTCGGCGACGAGCTCGCCCGCCCGCAGGATGCCGACGCGGTCACAGACCGCCTCGACCTGCGCGAGCACGTGCGAGGAGAAGAAGACGGTCGTGCCGCGGTCGGCCTCCGCGGCGACGATCTCGCGCATGTCCTTCACGCCCGCGGGGTCGAGCCCGGAGGAGGGTTCGTCGAGGATCAGGAGGTCCGGTTCGCCGACGAGCGCCATCGCCAACGCGAGCCGCTGGCGCATCCCCTTCGAGTAGCCACCGGCCTTGCGGTCGGCGTCCCCGAGGAGTCCGACCCGCTCGAGGACGGGCTCGGGCTCGACGTCGACCTCCTTCGACTCGATCGCGAACTCGACGTGTTTCCGCCCGGAGAGCCGTTCGTACACCGAGAACCCGTCGGGGAGGACGCCGGTCCGTTCGCGGATCTCGACGCTCTCGGCGGTGGCGTCGCGGCCGAGCACCGTCACCGTCCCCTCGGTCGGTCGAACCAGGTCGAGCACCATGTCGATGGTCGTCGACTTGCCGGCCCCGTTGGGGCCGAGGAAGCCGTACACCTCGCCCTCCTCGACCGTGAGGTCGAGGTCACGCACGGCCGTGACGCCCGGGAACTCCTTCGTCACGCCGCGCAGCTCGATGGCGGTCATACCCCTCCGTTTCCGCGGCATTTGATAAAGGGTTGCGGCTCGCTGCGATGCCGAGGTCGAACGACCCGCGCCGCTACGCCTCGTCCTCCGGCGGCCAATCGATCCCGTGGTCGGCCAGCAGGTCGGCGAAGTCGGCCTCCTCGAGGACGGGCACGTCCTCGGCGTCGGCGTCCGCGCGCTTCGACCGGCCGGGGCTCTCGCCGACGACGAGGTAGTCCGTGTTGCCCGAGACGCTCGAGGTCGCGTTCGCGCCGTGGGCCTCGACGAGCGCCTGCGCCTCGTCTCGAGTGGTCGACAGCGACCCGGTGAAGACGAACGTCATCCCCTCGAGGGACGCGTCATCGCCGGCGGCGTCGGGGGTCTCGACGGGTCGCGGCTCCACCCCGCGCTCGCGGAGCGCCTCGATCGCCTCTCGGTTCTCCTCGGCGTCGAAGAAGTCCCGGATCGACGCCGCGACCGCCGGCCCCACGTCGTCGACCTCGCGGAGCGCCGCCTCGTCCGCCGCGAGCAGGGCGTCGAGGTCGCCGAAGGCCCGCGCCAGCGCGTCGGCCGTGGTCGGTCCCACGTCGGGGATCCCGAGCCCGGCGAGGAACCGGTCGAGCGGCGGCTCCCGGGTCGCCTCAAGCGCGCCGACCAGGTTCCGGGCGCTCGTCTCGCCCCACCCCTCCAGTTCGGCGAGGTCGGCGACCGTGAGGTCGTACAGGTCCGGCAGCGACTCGACGAGCCCCGCCTCCCGCAACTGCTCGACGCGTTCGGGCCCGAGCCCCTCGACGTCGAGCGCGTCGCGTCGTGCCCAGTGTTCGACCGCGCGATCCAACTGGGCCGGACAGCCGAGGCCACCGGTACAGAAGGCGAGCGGCCCCTCCCGCTCGACCGGCGCGCCACAGATCGGACACCTCTCGGGAAACGCGTAGGTCCCCGAAGAGCGCTTCTCGACGACTTCTGGCACGTACGGGATCACGTCGCCGGCGCGGTAGATCCGCACCCGGTCGCCGACGTTCACGCCGAGCGCCTCGATCTCGGCGGGGTTGTGGAGCGTCGCTCGCGAGACGGTGACGCCGTCGACGTCGACCGGGTCGAGCTCGGCGACGGGGGTGAGCCGGCCCGTGCGACCGACCTGGACGGTCACGTCCTCGACCGTCGTCGTCGCGGTCCGGGGCGGGAACTTGTAGGCGAACGCCCAGCGAGGGGCCCGCGACGTCGACCCGAGCGCGTCGCGGGCGTCGTGCTCGTCGACCGTGATCACGACGCCGTCGATCCCGTAGTTCAGGCCGTCGCGGTCCTCGCCGAGCCGGTCACGGAAGTCGATCGCGGCGTCGACGTCGTCGACCCGCTCGACGCGATCGGTCCGCCGGAGCCCGAAGTCGTCGAACGCCAGCAGGTCGCCCCGGTGGGTGTCGGGTCGGTCAGGAGCGTCCTCGCCGCCGTCCGCCCCCGCGGTCTCCCACCCCAACACGTCGAAGAAGAAGACGTCGAGCGGCCGCTCGGCGACGACGGCGGGATCGAGTTGACGGAGCGTCCCGGCGGCCGCGTTCCGCGGGTTCGCGAACGGCTCCTCGCCGCGCTCGATCAGTTCCTCGTTGTACGCCTCGAACGCGTCGCGGGGCATGTACACCTCGCCGCGGACCGCGAGCCGGCTCGGCGGGGTACCCCGGAGCTTCCCGGGGACCGACCGGACCGTCCGGACCTGCTCGGTCACGTCGTCGCCCGCGACCCCGTCGCCGCGGGTCGCGGCACGGGCGTACTCGCCGTCCTCGTAGACCACCTCGACGGAGAGCCCGTCGAACTTCGGTTCACAGACGTATCGGAGGTCGCTCGGGTCGAATCCCGCCTCGCGGAGTCCGGAACGGACGCGCTCGTCGAACTCGCGGACGGCGTCCGCCTCCTTCGCGCTGTCGATGGAGCGCATCGGCGCGACGTGCTCGACGGTGGCCAGTTCGTCGAGCGGCTCGCCGCCGACCCGTCGGGTGGGCGACCGCTCGGCGTCGAGCTCGAAGGCCGCCTCGAGCGCCCGAAGCCGGTCGAACAGCCGGTCGTACGTCGCGTCGGCGACGAGCGGATCGGCTTCGACGTAGTAGCGGTGGTCGTGCTCGCGGATCGCCGACCGGAGGAGTTCGGCCTGCCGCTCGGCCGCCTCGGTCGACAGCTCGTCGACCGGCTCGAACTCCGTCGGCGGGTCCTCGACGTAGGGGTTCTCCTCCGGGTCCGCGTGCCGCGTCGACGAGCGCGTCATCGGGTCGTCGTAGGAGCGGTATCCTTTAAAAAAGACCGGCGTCGAAGCGGCGAAACTCCGGTCGGGGAGACGGCGTCGGGTCGGGCCGGTCGATCCCGGAAGCGGGACCCGACGTGGACGGTATTAGCCCAGGAATAGGATCCAGGAGGGATGATATCGATCCACATATATAACTTGCTGGACGTGAATTCTCCCGGACATGGCAAAGGACATACCGGACGGACCGTTTTCGAACCTGTACGAGAACCGCATCGGGACCCCGACGACCGACGACGAGGTGCGGGGGTACTGGCTGTTCTCGTTCGGCGTGCTCTTGGGCGTCCTCGGCGTCCTCGTCTTCGCGGTCACCGCTCCACGGTCGACCGCGCGGGCGGTGGGGTACGCGCTCGTCGCGCTCTCCCCGCCGGTCGTCATGCTCGGCGCGATCGTGCGGTTCCCGCTCCGACGGTCGGCGACGACGCTCGGGGCGCTCGGCGGGCTGTTGACGCTCGCCGCGGTCGCGTACTTCTTCGTCGTCTTCCCCGACGGCTGGTCGCGTGCGACCGGGAACGGGACCGTCAACGCGCTGTACGCGGCGGGCATCGTCGTGATCGGCCTGGCGGGAACGATCGTGCCGCTGGTGACCGACCCCGTCCGCGAGGACTACAAGCGGATGCAAAAGGAGACGGCCGCCACCGCGGCCGAGAGCGAGGAGACCGAGGGCGAACTCGACGCGACCCGAGAGGAGCTCGAGGCGACCCGAGAGGAGCTCGCGGCCGCGGAGACGCGGATCGACGAGCTCGTAGCCGAGACCGAGGAGCGCGAGGCCGAAGCCGAGACCGCACGGGCCGAGACGGCCGCGCTCCGCGAGAGCAAGGCCCGGTTCGAGCTGTTCGAGGACGCGGGCGGCAAGCCGCGCTGGCGGCTCCGCCACCGCAACGGCAACGTGATCGCGACCGCGGGACAGGGATACAGCAGCCGCGGAAAGGCCCAGAAGGGGCTCCACAGCGTCAGGCGGAACGCGCTGGGTGCCGGGCTGTTGCGGATCGAGACGCCGGTCGAGGAGGCCGACGCGATCGCCGACGACGACGGCCCCGAGCCCGCGGACGCCGACGAGCCGGACGTGGCCGTCCCGAGCGACGACGAGTCGATCGAGAGCCGGGCGACCTTCGAGCTGTTCGAGGACGACGCCGGCGAGTGGCGCTGGCGGCTCCGCCACGACAACGGCAACACCATCGGCGACTCCGGCGAGGGCTACGCCTCGAAGTCCAACGCGAAGCGCGCGCTCTCGCGGGTCCGGGAGCACGTCGCCGCCGCCGACTACCTCCGAGTCGATCCCGCCGCGTTCGAGGTGTACAGGGACAGGGCCGGGAAGTGGCGCTGGCGGCTGATCCACGAGAACGGCAACGTCCTCGCCGACTCCGGACAGGGGTACAGCAGCCGGTCGAAGGCCCGACAGGGACTCGAGAGCGTCCGGTCGAACGTCACGGCGGCCGACCTCGAGGACCTCGACGCTGAGTCGGGGGACGGAGGAGGCGACGACGCGACCGGGTCCCGCGACGGCGGGGCGAAAGCGACCGTCGAGCTGTACGAGGACAACGCCGGGGAGTTCCGCTGGCGGCTCCGCCACCGCAACGGCAACGTGATCGCCGACTCCGGCGAGGGATACGCCTCGAAGGGCGGAGCGAGGGACGCGATCGGGCGCCTCCGGGAGTACGCCCCCGACGCCGACGTGTTGGAGGTCGGAAGCGCCGCCTTCGAGATCTACGAGGACGCCGCCGCGGAGTGGCGCTGGCGGCTCCGCCATCGCAACGGCAACGTGGTCGCCGACTCCGGCGAGGGCTACGCGTCCCGGTCGAACGCGGTCGAGGCCGTCACGGGCGTGAAGCGGAACGCCCCCGGTGCCGAGGAGGAGACCGTCGAGTGAGCCGGAGGCGTCGCCCGATCCGTCGGGCCGTTCGCGCGCGCCGCACGGTTTACGTCGGTTCGCTCACGAGAGGTCGACGATGAGCCGGATCCGGGTCCTGAGCTACAACGTCCGCTACGACAACCGACACGACGGTCACGACGCCTGGCACGCCCGCAGGGACGGGGTCGCCTCCGTGGTTCGGTTTCACCGTCCAGACGTGGTCGCGTTTCAGGAACCGCTGCCCGGCCAGCGGGCGGACCTCCGTGAACGGCTCCCCGAGTACGACCTGCTCGGGCGCGGGCGAAAGCGCGACGACGACGGCGAGGGGTGTCCGATCGGCGTGCGTACCGACCGCTGGCGGGTCGTCGAGAACGGGACGTTCTGGCTCTCGGAGACGCCGACGGAACCCTCGACCGACTGGGACGCCGCACACCCGCGGATCGCCACCTGGGTCCGGATCCGACCGCGGGAGCGGGTCGACGGGCCGACCGCACCCGCCGACTCGTCGTTGCTCGTCGTCAACACGCACTTCGATCACGTGAGCGCGCGCGCACGCCGCGAGTCCGCCCGGCTGCTCCGCGAGCGGATCCCCGAACTCGCCGCGGCGAGCGGTGCGGGGCGAAGCGGGGACCCGGTCGACGACTCGGCCGGCGATTCGATCGACGGGGCCGAGCGGGTCCCGCGAGTGCTCGTCGGCGATTTCAACTGTACCCCCGGCTCGGACCCACACCGGATCCTGACCGGAAAGCGCCCGGAAGCGGCCGACGGGCCCGACGGCGGGGCGAACGGCGATCCCGACGACGGGGAAATCGGGGCGACCGTCGGCGGGTCGACCGTCGATACCGAGAACGCCCTCCGGGACGCGGCCGCGACCGCCGACGTGCGACACGGGCCGCGGACGAGCCTCACCGACTTCTCGCGGCTGATCGACGGCCGACGGATCGACCACGTGCTCGTCTCGCCGGACGTCGACGCGGAGGCGTTCGCGACGCTCGCGGACCGCGACGACCGGGGACGGTACCCCTCCGATCACCTGCCGGTGTTCGCACGATTACGGCTGTGACGCGGTAGTGCGGCGTCGCTGCCTTCACTCGTCGTCGTCCGCGTACCGCGCCAGCGCGTCCTCGTAGCCACGGACCGCGGTCTCGAACGTCTCCCGGAGGTCGGCGATCGGCGTCTCGGTGGCGTCGACGCGGAGGTCGTCGTAGGAGGGCCCGGTCCGATCCCCTTCCTCCGTGGTCTCCACCCGAACCGCCGCCGACTGGACGGGGAGGTCCTCCCGTTTGTCGCCGCCGGCCGCCTGGCCCGCCGCGAGCGCGTCGATCAGGCGCTCGACGAGCGGGGACTCCCCGTGTGCGGCGGACTCGTAGGCGGCCGCGGTCTCCTCGATCACTGCCGACCCGACGAGGAGGTTGCCGGCGACCGTGTAGTTCTGCCCGACGCGGTGCCCGTACCACTCCCCGCACTCGTCCCCGGAGAAGGCGAACGTCCCGTCGGCGTCGACGCCGTGGAGCTGCCGCCGCTCGCGACCCTCGTCGGCCGACAACAGCGCGTCGAGCGCGTCCTCGACCGCGAGCCCGTCCGCGAGGTACGCGAGCCCCTTGCGGCCGAGGTCGACGTTGGTGTGTGACTGCGTCGCCACCGCGCCGTCCTCCGAGACGAACGGACACAGCGCGCCGACGCCCGGCAGCCGGGTCGTGACCGCCACGCCGAACCGTATCTGCCCGTCGCCCGACCCGTCGGTGTACCGCTCGCGAACGCAGATGCTGAAGGTCACGTCCCGTGATCGGGCCCGCCGGCAAGAAAAGGTGCGGGAGCGGTGTGGTCCGGTGAGGGCGGTTCGGTTCGGCCCGGTGAGGGCGGTTCGGCCCGGACGGCGGTTCGGTCCGACCGACGACTACGCCAGGGCCGCGACCATCTCCGAGACGCGCTCGGTCTCGTCGGCGTTGATCCCGTGGCCCATGCCCTCGTAGATCCGGGTCTCGACGTCGCCGCCGAGCGCCTCCAGCACCTCGGCGGTCTCGTGGACGCGCTCCTCGGGGATGTGCGGGTCGACGTCGCTACAGCCGAGGAAGGCCGGCGTTCCCGCGAGGGCGTCCTCGGGAGTCGCGTCGCCGCCTTCGGCGACCGCGTCGGCGACGTAGTCGTCGACGTCGATCGACTCGCCGATCAGCCCGCCGCTCAGGGCGGCGAGGCCGCCGTACTCGCGGGGGTTCCGCGCGACGAACTCGCTCGCGAGACACGCCCCCTGTGAGAACCCGGCCACGAGGACGCGACCCGCGTCGATCCCGGCGTCCGTCGCCCTCTCGACGGCGTCGCCGACCGCCCGGAGCCCCGAGGTTCGTCCGGGCTCGTTGTCGTCGACTGACGCGAGAAACGAGTTCGGGTACCAGGTGTTCGCGGCCGCCTGCGGTGCCAGGAGCGCGACGTTCCCGTCCGGCGGCGACACCTCCTCGCCGAACCCGACGATGCTCCGGGCGGTCGCGCCCCGACCGTGGACGAGGACGACCGCGGCGTCGGCTTCCGCCACGGGCGTGCCGGCCGCGACCGGTTCCTCGTCGCCGTGAGGGTCGTCGCCGGCGTGGGGGGTTCCGCGGCTCATACGCCCACGCCCGAGTCCGCCTCGGGCAGGTCGTACTTGTTCACCGGGAGGCCGAGCTCCTCTAAGGCCGCCTCCATGTGGCGGTCCTGTGCGAAGTCCGCGCCGTCCTCCTCGCGGAGCCGCTGGGCGGTCGCGAGCACCTCTCCCTTGCGGTCGTCGGGGATCTCGTACTTGTCCGAGGAGAGCTCGATCACGAGCCCGTTGTTGTCCTGGGTGTAGATCGAGTGGAAGATACCGCGGTCGAAGACGTTGTACCCCTTGCCGGCGTCCTCGAGCGCGCGCATTATCTCCTCGTACTCGTCGGGGTCGACGCTGAAACAGAGGTGGTGGACCGCGCCGGTTCCCGGGCGCTGGCCGCGCGCGGAGGGCCGGTCGTCGCTCACGAAGAAGGTGAGGATCCGGCCGTCGCCGGTGTCGAAGAAGAGGTGCGTCTGTGAGGGGTCATCGAGGTTCGGCTGGCGCAAGACGAGCGGCATGCCGAGCAGGTCGCGGTAGAACGCGATCGTGTCCGCCTCGTTGCTCCCCCAGACCGTGACGTGGTCGGTTCCGGTCGTGTGAAACGGCGCGTCGGGTCGCTCCGGCGTCACCGGAGCCTCGTTTTCGTCTGCCATACCCGTCCTTGGGGACCCATCGGAATAAAGCCGGGAGAGACTGAACGGTGATCGGCTGACGTGGGTGTTATCGGGGACGGGTTGGCCGGCCGACCTCGGAGTCGCGCGGAATGGACGGAGTTTAACGTCGCGGCGAGGAGGAGACGACATGGAGATCCTGTTACACACCGGTCACGAGCATCCCGAACTGCTGTGGATAGCCGTCTCGGCCGTCGCCTCCTTCGTCCTCGGCGTCGGCGTGGGCGCGTACGGACTCGGCGTCGATTCCGCCGACGAGGCGAGCGACGCGAGCCCCAAACGGGAGTAGCACGGGCCGGTCCGATCGGACGGTCCGGTCGGGCACGATCACGGTCGACGCGGCCACGGTCGAACGACCGTTTCACCGCTTCCACACGCGTTTCACCGCTTCCACACGTCGGGAGCGACGCCGACGGCGCGAACGAACGACGGATAGCCGACGGCGACGAGCAGGACGAGGAGCAGCGACGCCCACAGCGGGACGCCGTCGACGACGCGCTCCGCGACGGCGAGGACGGCCAGCATCGCGACGAACATGACGCCCCAATGGGGCGCGAGCTGCCGCACCGTCTCGGCGAGGGAGTTCATGGTACCGCTATCGGTTCCGGGCGCTAGTGGATGTCGGTCCGTCGGAAACGACGCGAACGGGGAGGGGTGAAAAAACGCGAGGAGCGACCGATCGGGGTTCAGTACCGCGAGGGCATGAACGCCATCGCGAGGAACAGCCCCGACGACAGCAGGCTGATGATCATCACGCGCCACAGCCCGTCGCTGTTCGTCTCGTGGCGATCGATCGCCGCGTTCTGCGCCTCGAACGACTCGAAGTCGGTCGAGAGCGTCAGGGTGGACGTATCCGAGAAGTGTGCGACGAACTCCGTCTCGCCGATCGTCACCCGCGAGTTCTGGACGATCTCCGTCGAGACCGTCTCCGTCTCCATCCAGACGACCACGGCCGCGTCGCTCGAGACCGAGTCGACGGTCACCGTCCGGTCGTCGTACTGGATCTCGTCGTCGACCGCGTACGAACGTTCCTCGGGGGCCGGGAAGTACTCGTCCGGCGTGACGAGCCGCGACTCGCCGTTCTCGGTCACGACGACGTACTCCTCGCCGTCACGCTCGATCGTCTCGTTGTCGGCGTTCGAGTCGTTCTCGAGGATCGCCGTTCGGTCGAGCACCTCGACGAGCGTGAACGAGTCGGGGTCCTCACCCGAGATCCGGACGGTCCACTCCCCGCCGTCGAGTTGGACCGTCGAGCCGTTCGACCACGACTCCGACCGTTCCGTGGTCCGGTTTCGCTCGGCCTGTCCGACGATCTCGCCGTCGTCGTTCTCGCTCGCTCCCGTGAACGTGTACTCCTCTCCGTTCACCTCGAACGTATCACCCGACGACAGGTCGTGGTCCGGGTTCTCGAAGGATATCCCGGGCGTCTGGGCCGTCGTGACGAGCACACCGGTCGCGCTCCCGACGAGCAAGAAGAACGCGACGTATACGGCTACAGCGCGTCGTTGCATGGTTCGAGTGTGGGTCACCCGATGTATAACGGTTACTAACGAGCAGCGATCCGCCGGATCCCGAGGGGGATCTACTGCCGAACGACGAGCGCGGAGACGAGAAGCGGGACGAACCGCCTCCCGCACGTCCGAAGGTCCTCGCCGGAGAGGTCGCCGACGAGGGCGACGTTCACCGCGAACATCGGGAGGATCATGAACGCGACCGCGGTCGCGGGATCGAGCGTCGTCGCGAGCACGGTCGTCCCCACGACCGCGAACCCGAACCCCGCGACCCCGTTCACCGCGCCCGCGAGCACGACGACGAGGGCGACGATCGCGAGCAGATCGGTCGAGAGCACCGGAGTCATGCCGTCGAAACGCGTCGGCGAACGATAAAACGAGGTCGACCGTGTGTCGGCGGAACACGCCCAAGACGAGTAGCATCTTCGAACGCCCGACACGCGCCACGCGCCCGGTCGTGCGTATGCGCGCCAGCACGGACGGAACTTGATGACGGTGGGGAGCGTCAGTCCGGACATGCAGGAGTTCGACTTCCTCGTGATCGGATCGGGATCGGGACTCGACGTCGCGAACGCGATGGCCGGCCGGGGGAACTCGGTCGCGATCGTCGAGGAGGGACCGCTGGGCGGGACGTGTCTCAATCGGGGGTGCATCCCCTCGAAGAAACTGTTGTATCACGCCGAGGTGATGGAGACGATCGAGCGCGCGGACGAGTTCGGCATCGACGCCGAGGTGACCGGCGTCGACTTCGACGACATCGTCCGGAAAGTCAACGAGGACGTGTCGGGGAGCTCGGAGTCGATCCGATGAGGACTCCGCTCGTCCGACCGCCACGACCTGTTCGAAGGGACCGGCGAGTTCGTCGACGATCGCACGGTGGAGGTCGTCGCCGGCGCGGACGAGGGAGCGACCCTCCGGGCCGACACCGTCCTCGTCGCGACCGGGACCCGCCCCTCGATCCCGCCGATCGACGGGATCGACGACGTCGAGTACCTCACCAGCACCGAGGCGCTCGAACTGGAGACGCCGCCGGACCGCCTCGTGATCGTCGGCGGCGGATACATCGCGGCCGAGCTCGGCCACTTCTTCGGGACGTTCGGCAGCGACGTGCGGATCGTCGGCCGGCGCGAGCACCTCCTCCCCGAGGCCGACCGGGAGGTCGGTGAGGCGTTCACGGACCGATACGCCGAGCGGTTCGACGTGTACGCCGGATACGAGGCCGTCGCGGCCGCGGAGCACGACGGCGAGGTCACCGTCGAGGCGCGACCGTATCCCGAGGCCGAGTCGGTCCGGGCGGACGGCGAGCCGGTCGGTTCCCCCGAGGACGCGGACGGGGTGAGCGTCACGGGCGACGCGCTACTCGTCGCGGCCGGCCGCCGTCCGAACACCGACCGACTGAACCTCGAGGCGACCGGCGTCGAGACCGACGCGGCCGGCTTCATCGAGACCGACGAGTACCTCCGGACGAGCGCGGAGGGCGTCTGGGCGCTCGGCGACGTGGTCGGGGAGTACCTGCTGAAACACAGCGCGAACCACGAGGCGAAAGCCGTGACCCGGAACCTGCTCGGCGACGACCTCGAGCCGGTCGATTACACGGGGATGCCGTTCGCCGTGTTCGCCTCCCCCGAGGTCGCGGGAGTCGGGGCGACCGAGGCGGAACTCCGCGAGGCGGACGCCGAGTACGCCACCCGAACCTACGCGTACGACGACACCGCCCGGGGGAGCGCGATGCATGCGGACGGCTTCGTGAAGGTCCTCATCGATCTGGACGGCGGCATCGAGGGATGTCACATCGTGGGCCCGGAAGCCTCGAACCTGATCGAGGAGGTGGTCGTCGCGATGACCGCGGGGTCCGGGACGGTCCGGGACGTCCGCGAGGCGGTCCACGTCCACCCCGCGCTCTCCGAGGTCGTCGACCGGGCGTTCTCCGGCCAGTTCTCGCGAGGTGGCGGAGACGGTCACCACCATCACGGCTGATGGAAGACCCTACACGAACCGAGAGCATGGATCGACCGCCGACCCCCTCTCGACGTCAGCTACTGGCGGGACACGCAGGCGGTCTCACGCTCGCCTTCCTCGCCGGCTGTGTCGATCGCGATCCAACGGATCCCGGCGTCGGCGGTTCGGGTTCTCCGGAAGGAAACGGGTCTGAGCCACCCGAAAGCGAGGAATTGGACCTCCGAGAGGCGAACGTCGTCGACGTCGCGTTCGAGACGGCAGCCGACGGCTACGCGTTCGACGTGACCCTCCACCACGACGACGAGGGCGAGGACGGCTACGCGAACTGGTGGCAGATCGAGCGCATCGACGGGACGCGCCTCGGTCGTCGAGACCTCCTCCACGCACACACTCAGCAGCCGTTCACGCGGTCCGAGACCGTCTCGATACCGGACGACGCGGGCTGCGTCGTCGTTCGAGGACACGACCAAACCCACGGGTACGGGGGCCTAGCCGCCCTGGTCGAACTCGATTCGGGAGCGAGACGGTTCGTCG
The DNA here is from genome assembly GCF_900113615.1 of Halorubrum aquaticum. Lineage (GTDB taxonomy): Archaea > Halobacteriota > Halobacteria > Halobacteriales > Haloferacaceae > Halorubrum > Halorubrum aquaticum. The sequence goes on along the minus strand of NZ_FOPZ01000028.1, from coordinate 1,104 downwards.
ATCAGGGACCGGAGCCCCGTTCCTTCGGCGAAGACGACTGCCCGTGAGCACTGTCGTGTGTGACGTTCACACGGATCGAGTCGGCGTCGACGACACATAGCCGCGGACGCGTTTAGTACGAGCGCGGGCTACGACGGGTACGATGACGAAAGCAGCGATAGTGATCCTCGCCGGCAACGAATCGCACGCCGACTACGGCCGCCTCGCGAACGCGTTGGAGGCCGCAAAGGAGTTCGCCGAGACCGACGGCGACGAACTCGAACTGATCTTCGACGGCGCGGGTACCCAGTGGATCCCCGAACTCGAGGACGAGGAAAGCGACTATCACGAGCTGTATCAGGCGGTACGCGACGACGCAGCCGTCTGTGACTTCTGTTCGGGCGCGTTCGGCGTCGACGAGGCGGTCGCCGACTCCGGTCTGGTCACCCTCGACGAGTACGACGGCCACCCGAGCATCCGCTCGCTCGTCGACGACGACTACGAGATCATCACCTTCTAACCGAAGACGAGGTCGGGACGCGGTCACGCTGCCTCGATTCGAACCGAACGGACGATCCGTTCCCCTTCGTGAAACGCCATCGTGACAGGGACGGCTTCGGGGTGAGCCGACGGCTGTCCGTGTCGGTTCTAAATCGAGAGTTGAGAGAGCCAAGGGCCGGATTTGAACCGGCGTTGGGCGGCTCTGCAGGCCGCTGCGTCTGACCAGACTCTGCCACCTTGGCGCTATCGAACGTACCGCAGTCGAGCGTTTAAGCCTAGCGGTCGGAAAGCGTCACGGCTCGCGATATAGAGACGAAAAGCCCACGGACGCGGTGTCCGTGGGCTTGGACGGGAATGATCCCGATGAATGGTGAGGCGGCGTGCCGCGGTTCCCAGAGGATCGCTCACTCCAGTACTTCCCGGTACGCGGGTGGGCTTAACTTCCGTGTTCGGAATGGGTACGGGTGTGCCCCCACCGCTCTGGCCGCCTTCATGCCGACTCCCGGACTCGAACCGGAACTCTCCATGACGGAGAGACGCCTGTCTCGGTAATGACTACCGTGTATACGTGCGATCCAGCTACCGCCTGAACTCATGCGAGTGTGGAATATCTAGTGACCATAT
>NZ_FOPZ01000027.1 GCF_900113615.1 Halorubrum aquaticum | reverse complement strand
GCCGTCGACATCGTCGACGAGATCCTCGCGACGGAGGTGCTCGCACGGATCCCCGAGGACCCGGCGGTCGCCCGAGCGAGCACGGCCGGAGAGCCGCTGACGACGTTCGATCCGAACGCACCGGCGAGCTGCGCGTACCGCGAACTGGTCCGGACGCTGGCCGGCGTCGACGTCGCGGAGCCGGAGGGGCGAGCGGAATCGGAAACCGAAGCGGACTCCGAAACCGAAGCAGCACCCGAAACCGAAGCGGACACCGAAACCGAAGCAGCACCCGAAACCGAAGCGGACACCGAAACCGAAGCAGCACCCGAAACCGAAGCGGAATCGGAAGCGGACGCGAAAACGGAGTCGGAAGCGGATTCGGGTGGGAGATCGGATGCGGAGGTCGAACGGGGGATCGATGAAGACACCGATGGCGACGACGACGCGGACGACGACATCATCGTCGCGGAGTCGGAGACGCTCGTCGAGGACGCCGAGGACGCCGGGAGCGACGTGGATGACGCGAGCGACGCGGACGACGCGGATGACACGAGCGACGCGGACCTCATACCCGACGACGCCGGGAAGCGCGACGCCGACGAGACCCGGGAGGTCGCCGAGGACGAGGGATCGAACGAACTCATCGAGGAGGCGGAGCCGGCCGACGACGACGCGGAAGACGACGATTCCGACGACTTCGACGAGGACGACCTCGCCGGCAGCGTCCCCTTCCGCGACGACGACACCGGGACGATGGAGACCGCGCTCACCGGAGCGGGAGACGACGGTCGCGACTCGGACGACGGCCGAGACTCGAACGAGGACCGAGACTCGAACGACGACGGTACCGGCGAAGCGGAGACGGAGGACGACACGGACGACGAGGACGAGAGTAGCGGGTTCTTCGGTCGACTGCTCGGGCGGTGACTCCCGGGCCGGGACCTCCGTCCCCGGTTATGCTTCCGACGGCGCTTCCGCGCGGTCGCGGATCAGCTCGCGGATCGTCTCGGGGTCGCTGACGCCCTCGATCTCCTCACAGGAGACGATGGCGGTGCCGTCGACGGACTCCCTGTCCTCCGATTCCTCGGTGAAGTACACGGAGCGGGTGTGTGCCACCTCGCCGATGGAGGACATGATCCGCGCGCGCTTCTTCGCGGCCGGGGTGAACGTCGAGTGCCCGGTGAGCAGCCGCGTCACGGGGTCGTCCTCGTCCTCCGAGACGGCCTTGAACGGCGCGCGCGCGGTCGGGTGAACGGTGAAGCCCGCGCTCGTGAGCACGTGGACGACGTGTTCGTCGTCGGGGTCGGCGTCGGGCGCGGAGGGGGTCGGGTCCGCGTCGCGGACGTCGTCGGCCCCCTCCAGTACGTCCACCGGGCTGGAGAACGGCTCGTCGAACAGCTCCTCCAGCTGGATCGCGACCTCGATGGAGGCGTTCATCCCGTCCTCGTACTTCGAGACGGTTCGTCGGGAGACGCCGAGCTCGGTCGCGAGCCGGCCGAGCGACCAGCCGCGCTCCTCGCGCTCGTCCGCCAGTAGGTCGCCGTCGAGACTGACGTAGAGGCCGCCGGGGGCCGCGTAGATGAGCGGCGGCATCCCCTCGATGAACAGCTCGTAGGCGGTGTCAGGGTTGACCACCGGCACGCCGTGTCTGAAGTAGACGACGCCCGGCTTCAGTTCCTCGTCGCGGGTCCGGATCCCGATCACCATCGGGGTCGCCTCCAGGTACTCGCCGAGCCGGCGCATCTCCGCGCCGGTCGCCGCGTCGAGCGCGTCGACGTTGCCGAGTATCTTGAGGAGCAGCAGGTCCTCGTCGCGCCGGACGGCCACGTCGAAGCTCTTGGGCCGGACCGCACACCGGTCGCTGACGAGGAACCCCGCGTCCTCCAGCATCGCGGTGACGTTCTCGATCAGCGCAGTCCGGGACATACCCGAGATAAGCGGCTCGGCGCATATATACGTTGTGTCGACGATCTCCGCCGATACCCGTGCCACCTTGCGTTTTTCTCGAGCACGATGGACGACACGATTATATACGAGTTCACGCCGACCCCGGCCTCGTGACCGCGCCGTCGAAACCGGGTCGAAACCGGCTTGTCCGCCGACGCGAAACCCCGACCATGCCGATCGTCGCCGTCGACGACACCGACTCCCGGGACCGCGGCATGTGTACGACGTACGTCGGGGTCCGGCTCGGAGAGCGGCTCGAGGCGGCCGGCGGGCACGTGTCGCGGCGGCTGCTCGTGCGGCTCAACCCCGCGGTGAAACACAAGACGCGGGGGAACGCCGCGGTCGCGCTTCACGTCGGCGACCTCGCCGCCGACGAGGCGTTCGAGATCGCCGGGGAGACGGTTCGGGAGTTCGCGGCCGCCGAGGACCCGCGGACCTCGCCGGGCGTCGTGGCGGCCGACGCCGCCCTCGACGGCGGCGACGACGCCGACTCGTTCGTCGACGGCGCGGGTGGCCTCGCTGGGCGGATCCCCGCCGACGTCGCGTCCTTCGCCCGCCGGGCGCTCCGGGAGCGACTGGAACTCGCCGAGGCCCTGGAGATCGCGGACCGACACGGCTTCCGCCACGCCGGGTTCGGTACCGGCGGCGCGGACGGGGACGAGACGCCGGGTCGCGGGCGGATCGGCGCGCTCGCCGCGGTCGGCGCGCCCGCCGCCCACGACGAGTGGACGTTCGAGCGGATCTCCTACCGCGAGCTCGACCGGTGTGGGACTCCCCGCGAGGTCGACGCCGAGAGCGTCTTCGCCGCCGCCGCCGAGGGATACCCGACCGTGTGGGACACCGTCGACCGCGGGACCGGCGAGGTCGTCTGCGTCCCGAACGCGCCGGGGCCGATCCTCCACGGGATCCGCGGGGACGACCCGGGCGCGTGTCGTCGGGTCGCCGACGCGATCGCGAGCGAACCGGTCGAGCGCGCCGCGACGTTCCTGACGAACCAGGGCACGGACGCCCATCTCGCGGACGGGACCCTCGGCGACCTGCGCGACGGCGCGGGCTATCGCGTGACCGCCGTCGTCGCGGACGACCCGGAGACGAAACGGGGGGGACACGTCCACGTCGAAGTCGCCGCCGGCCTCGATTCCGGTCCGGAACTTCGGGCGGTCGCGTTCGCGCCGACCGGGCGCTTCCGTGATCGCGTGCGCGCGCTCCGTCCGGGCGACCGCGTGACGCTCTGCGGCGAACACGAGGTCCGCGAGGGCGAACCGGGGCCGACTGGAACCCTGAAACTCGAGAAGTTCGCGGTCCGCGACCTCGTCCGGACGGAGCCGGCGACGCCGACCTGTCCGGAGTGCGGGCGGACGATGTCATCGGCCGGGCGAAACCAGGGGTATCGCTGTCGTGACTGTGACACCGCCGCGCCGGGGAAGGTCGAGGTGGCGATCGACCGGGAGCTCGAGCCGGGGTGGTACGAGGTCCCGCCGAGCGCGCGCAGACACGTCGCGAAGCCGCTCGTGCGGGGCGGGTTCGACGCGCCGACCTATCCGGAGCGGTAGCGGGGGGCCTCGACGGAACGGTCCGTCGCGGCCGACACCCGCGCCAGCCGAGCAGTTAACACGGATCGTCACGTCCGCCCGGACGATGGCAGGGATCGTCTTCTACGCGACGGAGAACCACGACACGGTCGTCGACTTCTATCGCGAGCGACTGGGGATGGACCGCTGGCTCGAACAGCCCGACTGTACGATACTCCGCCACGGGAACCTCCTCGTCGGGTTCTGCGACCGGGACCGGACCGACGACTGCGGGATCGTGACCGTCGTGTATCCGGACAGCGAGGGCGTCGACGACGCCCACGACCGACTCGGCGACGCCGTGGAGGAGGAACCACACGAGAACGAGACCTACGACATCTACCAGTTCTTCGCTAGGGACCCCGACGGGCGGACCGTCGAGTGTCAGGCGTTCCTCGACGACGACGTGGAGATGCCGGGCGACGTGGAACTGCCCGACGACGACGTGGAACCGTCCGACGACGACGTGGAACCGTCCGAACGCGGAGACTAGTCCTCGAGGTCGTGTTCCTCGCGCCACGCGGCGGCCCGATCCTCGGCCGCGTCGCGCTCGTCGAAGACCACGCGGTCGTACGCGCGGTCGTCGTCGGCCTGTTCCATCACGTCGAGACGCATGACGAACCGGCCGTCGCCCCGCTCGCGGAGCCGAACCGTGGCGTACCCGTCAGAGCGCTCCCACTCCGTGACCGTCGCGTCCTCCCGCTTCAGAGACCAGCCCATGTCGGGAGACAGGGTCGAGTACGGCTAAAGCGCGACGGTCTTCCACACGCCTCTCACAGTGCCGCGAGATCTCCCGTGGACCGTCACGGATCCCGGCGCGAACCGTGGCGGAGTCGGGCGCGGAAGGTGACGGATCTAGGCGTCGCCCGTTGTCCGTGCCTCGTCCGTTCCGGGTCCAGCGGTGTACGAACAGGCGGGACACACCGCGTACCCGAGGGCGTCGTAGGACACCGACGTCGACGGCGCGGTGGCCGCACAGTCGGGACAGCGGAACGTGGAGGGCTCGGTCCCGTCGCCGAAGTCGAACGCCGTGGAGTGATCGGTCGCCATGCCCCATCCGACGGGGAACGTCCCTATAGTTACGACCCGCTTGATGGGGCGGTAATCACTCCCTGATTTATATACCCTCGACGGTCCGAGTGCGTGTATGACCGACGACGCGTACGCGACCCGTCGTGAGCGGGCCGGAGAACGGCTCCGGGCGATCGGGGCCGACGCCCTGATCTGTTTTCCGAGCCGGAACCTCCGATACCTCACCGGGTTCGAGGCCGAGCCGGGCGAACGCCACTTCCTGTTCGTCGTTCCCGCCGAGGGCGACCCGACGCTCCTCGTGCCGGAGCTGTACGGGACACAACTCCGCGAGGGAACGGGCGTCGCCGACGTACGGACCTGGGCCGACGGCGACGACCCGCAGGCCGCGGTCGGCGACCTCCTCGAGGCGCACGACCTCCGTGACGGACGGCTCCTCGTCGACGACACGATGTGGGCGCGGTTCACCCGAGACCTCCGGTCGGTCGCGCCGGGCGCGGAGTGGGGGCTCGCGAGCGAGGCGCTCGCCGACCTCCGGGTCCGCAAGGACGGGACGGAACTGGCCGCGTTGCGGGCGGCGGCCGCGGCCGCGGACGCGACCGTCGAGGACCTCCGAGAGCTCGGCTCCGACGCGGTCGGCATGACCGAACGCGACCTCGCCGGACGGATCGCCGACCGGCTGGCGGCCCACGGCGGCGAGGGGATCTCCTTCGAGACGATCGTGGGCGCGGGCGAGAACGGGGCGAAACCGCATCACGGACACGGGGACCGGGAGATCCGCGCCGGCGACCCCGTCGTGCTCGACTTCGGGACGCGGGTCGACGGCTATCCGTCCGACCAGACGCGGACCCTCGTGTTCGCGGGCGAGCCGCCGGCGGAGTACGAGGCGGTCCATGCGGTCGTTCGCGAGGCACAGGCGGCCGCCGTCGACGCGGTCGAGCCGGGCGTCACCGCGGCCGCCGTCGACCGGGCCGCTCGAGAAGCCATCGAGGCGGCGGGATACGGCGACGCGTTCGTCCACCGGACCGGCCACGGGGTCGGCCTCGACGTCCACGAGGAGCCGTACATCGTGGCGGGAAACGACCGCGAGTTGGAGGCCGGGATGGTCTTCTCCGTCGAGCCGGGGATATACCTCGAGGGGCGGTTCGGCTGCCGGATCGAGGACCTCGTCGTCGTCACGGACGACGGCGCGGAGCGGCTGAACGCGACCGACCGCGGGTGGCGGTGAGGAGGGGGACGGCCGTACCGAAACGGCCCGTACCGAAACCGTTACCATCGACCGACCGGAACCCCGAGCCATGAGCGACACCGACGAGGAGGCCGACGCGGAGGCCGAAGAGGACGCCGAGCCCGCAGTCGAACTCGGCGACGGCCCCGACGTCGCGGGCGAGCCGGTCGCCCGCGTCGCCTCGCGGCTCACGTGGCCCGCGACTCGAAGCGACGTGCGCGCCCAGGAGGGCGACGCCACCGTGCGGACCCCCGACGGACCGACGAGTCTGGACGCCGTTCTCGAGGAGTCCGAGGTCCCCCTCTTCGAGAGCCGCGGCGAGTTCCGCGAGGCGGTCGAGGACGTGGTCGGGAGCGGCCCGGTCGCCACGGAGTGACCGGTTCGGAGAACGGATCGGCCGCGTGAGGGCTGGCCGACACGCACACCCTTTTGTCCGTACCGGCCCCATGGATACCCATGACGCTCCCGTTCGATCCGGACGACCTGGACGGCGACGACTTCGGCGAGAAACGCGCGACCCTCGAGATGGACCACGAGGCGGCCATCGAGCACGTCCGCGAGGTCTGTTCGGACGTGGGATTCGGCTTCCCGGTCGAGTTCTCCCCCTCGGAGATGCTGAACGAGAAGGTCGACGCCGGCCGCGACCCCTACTACGTCCTCGGCGCGTGTAACCCCGCCGTGGCCGACCGCGCGCTCGACGCCACCGACGGTCGGATCGGCTCGCTGTTCCCGTGTAACATGGTCATCGAGCAGGTCGAACCCGGCACGCAGGTCGTCCACCACGTCTCGATCATGAAGATCGCGCGGCTGCTCGGCCTGCCGAGCGACGACGAGGAGATGGACGCGATCGTCGCCGACACGGGCGAGATGGTCGAGGAGGTCTTCGACCGCCTCGAGGACTGAGCGGCCTCCGACACTTCCGGCGACCGTCTTTCCGTCCGACCTCCTGACGGCTCACCCGTCGTCCGACTACTCGGCGGCTCACTTGCCGTTCTCGACGCGCTCGCGGAGCCGGTCGACCTCGGATTCCAGCTGTTCGACCCGGTCCTCGAGCGCTCCCCGTCGACGGAACAGGAGGAACACGACCGCCACGCCGATCGCGACGGGCGCGGCGAGCAGCAACAGCACCAACGCGAGGATCACGAGCTCCGGACCGCCCGGAACGCCGAACTGTGCGGGGAGGGCTGAGAGCATGCCGACCTCCTCGTCGGGACGGAACAAAAGTCCTCGGGCCGGGAACGCTCTACTCGTCGCGGCCGGCGAAGTCCGCGAGGTTCGCCTGGAGCCCGGCCGCCATCGTCGACTTCCGCCGGAGGCGACCGAGCGAGATCGGCAGGTGCTCCGTGACGCCGCGGACCGCCTCGCCGAACGTCTCCGCGGTCCCGTGTTCGCCGGCGAACGCGTTCCGGACGGCCTCGCGCACCTGCCAGACGCCGACCGGTCCCCAGTAGTCGTCCGAGACGTGCCGGCAGACGAGGACCTTCGCCTGCCGCCCGCGCTCGTGGAGGTGTTCTAAGACGCCGAGACGGGCGGCGTAGTACGCGCCCGCGGTCTCCTCGACGTAGCCCGTCCGTCCCTCGCGGCCCTCGCTCGCGGCCGCGAGGTAGACGCCGGCGTCGGGGTCGGGGTTCCAGATCGAGCCGGGCGCCTTCAGTTCGACCAGCTCGTACTCCCAGTTCCCGGGCACGAGGACGACCCAGAACGCGTTTCCGAGGTACTCGTTGCGGTGGACCTCGATCCGGTCGATCGAGGGGGCATCGCGGATCGATCCGCGGAGGTACGTTCCGACGGTGTCGTCGACGGCGGTGATCGACCAGCGGGTCGGCACGAGCCGTCGGTCCTCCCCGCGCCCGAGCGCGCCCGCGGAGAGGATCGTGTTGATCGCGTACACGTCGAACCCGCGGCGGTAGAGGTAGGTCATCGCGCCCTCGGCGCGCCAGTCGTCGTCCTCCAGCGTCTTCTTGACCGGCCGCGGGACGTGCGGGTTCTCCCCGAGCGACGCGTCCCGCGCCGCCGCCCGCGGGCCGGTCGGCGTCTTCACGTCCTCGACGCCGACCTCGAAGTCGAGGTCGGGAGTGCCGTCGAGGCCGATCTCGACGTCGACCGGGCGGTCCGCGATCGCGACCTCGCGTTGGACGCCGAGCCAGCCGTCCCACGCGTCGTGGACGCCCGGCTCTCCCCCGATCCCGGCGTCGTTCACGTCGACGCCGCGGTTGGCGTTCAACAGGCTGGTCCGGCGCTCGAAGACGTCCGCGATCGACACGCCCTCGTCGTACCACGCGCCGGAGGTCCGGAAACTGGCGGCGCGCTCCTCGCGGCCGACCGGCGAGAGCAGTCCGGTCGAGACGTTCGGGTAGTCGGAGCGGCCGACGAAGATCGACGGCGAGACGCTGCCGACGACCGCGTCGTCGGAGACCTCCGCCTCGAACCGGCGCTCGAAGGAGTCGAGATGATCCAGGATCCCGTAGTCCTTCTCGCGAGCGAGCCGCCGGCGCTCGGCGCGCTCGTTCGTCTCGAACTCGAGGTACTCGTCGAGCCGCATTCGTCCGACCTTGACGGCGCGCGGGCTTGAACGTTGCTTCGGTCGCGGCTCGCGGATCCGACGTGAGAGACGTCTCGACTTCGCCGTGCGGTGGTGTCGCCGGCGCTTTGCGCCGGCTTCAAGCGAGAGGTTCGCTCTCGCCCTGCGTCCGGGAGCGGGCCGACGGCCCGCGACCGGCCCGCGAGGGAGTCGGTCGCCGGAGGCGACCGACGAGGCTGGGGAGGCGTGAGGTACGGGGCTGTGCGGTCAGGGTGGGACTCAAAGGGGCAACCGCGAGGACGACGGCGGCCGACGCAAGGACCGCAACGAGGGAGCGAGTGAAACGAGCGACCGAGTGAGGAGCACAGCGAGCGTACGGCCTCCTCGCGGCTGGGGCTTTGGAGGTGTTCTCCGCGGGAGCAACAACGGATAGCCGAGCGGCTGGATCTCTGGAGGCGTTCTCCGCGAAAGCAACGACAACGAAGCAATGAAGACGGCTGCGCGCTGCCAGTAGCCGATCTAGGCGTGAATGCCCATCGCCTCGATCTGCTCCTGATAGCGGTTGCGGATGGTGACCTCGGTGACCTGGGCGACGTCGGCGACCTCGCGCTGGGTCTTCTTCTCGTTACAGAGAAGCGAGGCGGCGTAGATCGCCGCCGCGGCGTACCCGGTCGGGGACTTCCCCGACAACAGGCCCTGTTCGGCGGTCGTCTCGATGATCTCGTTGGCCTTCGACTGGACCTCCTCGCTGAGGCCGAGCTCGGAGGAGAACCGCGGGACGTACTTCTGGGGGTCGACCGGGCGCATCTCCAGGCCGAGCTCCTGGGAGATGTAGCGGTACGTCCGGCCGATCTCCTTGCGGTCGACCCGCGAGACGTCGGAGATCTCCTCGAGCGAGCGGGGGATCCCCTCCTTTCGACAGGCGGCGTACAGCGCGGCGGTGGAGACGCCCTCGATGGAGCGCCCGCGGATGAGGTCCTCGTTGAGCGCGCGTCGGTAGATGACGGAGGCGACCTCTCGAACCGATCGGGGAACCCCGAGGGCGCTCGCCATCCGATCGATCTCCGAGAGGGCGAACTGGAGGTTCCGCTCGCCCGCGTCCTTCGTCCGGATCCGCTCCTGCCACTTGCGCAGCCGGTGCATCTGCGAGCGCTTCTTCGAGGAGATGGAGCGCCCGTACGCGTCCTTGTCCTTCCAGTCGATCGTGGTCGTCAGCCCCTTGTCGTGCATCGTCTTCGTCGTCGGCGCGCCGACGCGGGACTTCGACTGCCGCTCGGAGTGGTTGAACGCCCGCCACTCCGGGCCGGGGTCGATCTGCTCCTCCTCGACGATGATCCCGGTCTCCTCGTGTATCAGTTCGCCGTCGGCCGTCCGGGTGAGCTCCGCCGGGTCGAGGTCGTCGGGGTCCAGCTCGTCGGGATCGACCTCCTCGATGTCCACCTCGTCGGTTTCCGATCCCTCCGCGTCCTCGTCCCGCACGCGCTGCCGGTCGTGATCCCGTTGCCGGGTTGGCCGTGTCATCGCATTTATATACTAAGCTGTCCGATTGACTTAAAAGTTCGTGAGCGATCGGATCCGGGAGACGGCACGGAGGTACGGGACGGCGGGGACGCGAGGGCGCGTGGCGGCGTGGCGGACCCGCGCGATGGCGTTCGGACTCGCGGACGGACAACGCTTTGGGCCGCCGGCACCGACCCCCGAGGAATGCCGACGATCGACTGCGATCCGGCCGACGCGCGGGCCCGCTTGGAGGACGCCGGCGTCCGGATAGCGGACGGGAACACCCCCCACGAGCGGTGGCGCGCCGAGCGGGAGGGTGCGGTCGCCGTCGCCTACGAGGACAAGGTGGTCGTCCAGGGGAGCGACCCGACCCGGCTGAGCAACCTCCTCTCGGCGGGCGGAGGGCGCGCGCACGTCTACTTCGACGGCGCGTCCCGGGGGAACCCCGGTCCCGGCGCGGTCGGCTGGTGTCTCGTCACCGCCGACGGCGTCGTCGCCGAGGGCGGCGAGCGGATAGGCCGCGTCACCAACAACCAGGCGGAGTACGCGGCGCTGATCCGCGCGCTGGAGGCGGCCGACGAGTACGGCTTCGACGAGATCGACGTCCGAGGCGACTCCGAGCTGATCGTGAAGCAGGTGCGCGGCGAGTGGAACGCGAACGACCCGGAGCTTCGCGAGCGGCGCGTGCGGGTCCGCGAGCTGTTGGAGCGGTTCGACCGCTGGTCGCTCGCGCACGTTCCGCGGGAGATAAACGCGCGCGCCGACGATCTGGCGAACGAGGCACTCGATGACGCGAACTGACGACGAGCCACCGGAGTGGGCGAAAGAACGGGCACGGGAGCTGATGGCGGCCGAGGAGGAAGCCGGCCGACCGACCGAAGTCGACGAGAACGGACCCGGGGAACCGGGCGAGGACGACGGGACCGACCGGGTCCCGGACGTCCCTGCCGAGGTCGTCGACGAGGCGGAACGCCTCACCCGACTCGCGCGGGAGGCGGTCGACCCCGCGGCCGTGGAGGAGTACCGCGACCGCCGGGACGAGCTGGCGGCCGACCACGAGTACACCCCGCGGCTCCGCGAGGAGGACGACACGCTCGTGTTGTACCCAGAGGAGTGGATGGAGTCGGGGACGGTCCAGTTGGACCGGATCGAGGACACCGACCGGGCCGTGGAGGTGTCGCTCTCGGGGCCCGGCGACGCCGACCGCTATCGCGAGGTCGCCGCCTACAACGACGCGGTCGTCGACGCGATCGCCGACCGGGCCGACGAGGTCCACGTCGAGACCGCCCGGAGCTTCGCGGCGTTCATGAGCAACCACTACGTCCGGACGGTCGACGACGCGACCCCCGAGATGCGCGCGGAGTTCCGCGAGGAGTTCTTCCCGCGGAACGCCTGGCCGACCGACGAGCAGCGGGCGGTCCTCGAGGAGTCGCTCGAGACGATCGAGCGGGTCGCGACCGCGATCGACGAGCCGGAACCGTAGCCGCGGCTCGCCGGGCGAAAAGACGAGTCGAGTCGGCTCACGCACCGAGCGGGACTTACTCCTCGATGAGCGCCCGTACCTCGGCCGCACGGGAGTCGTCCGTGACGAACCGGTCGAGTACCCACTCGAGCTGGCCGAGGACGACGTCGTGGCCGGCGTCGGTGAGCGCGTACTGGTTCGTGCGCTTGTCGAGTTCGCTCTTCTCGATGAAGCCGTCCTCGACGAGGTCGTCGAGGTTCGGGTAGAGCCGGCCGTGGTTCACTTCCGAGCCGTAGTACGCCTCGAGCTCGCGTTTGACCGCGAGCCCGTACATCGGCTCCTCGGCGAGGATGGTCAGGATGTTCTGTTGGAACGCGGTCAGGTCGTGTGCGGTCGTCGACGCCTCGGAAACGGATCGTGCCTCTGACATGCCTGAGAGAATGGTTCCCTGACTTATAACCTTTCTCAACGTTCATAGGATTTATGCGCTTTCAGCGACCGGAATCCGCTCGAATGGGTGTTTCAGTCGATCGGACCGCCGTTCCCGCGGGATCCGGTATCCTCGTCACGGACCGCGATCCGTCGCCGTCACTTCGGTCGAGACGGTCGTCGTTCGATGAAACCGGCGTTTCGGTGACGGATCCACAACGGTGATCGAACGGGAAACGACCTCCCGTGTTCCCCTCGAGCGCATCTCTCGAACGGTCCCGGAGGATCGTGTGCGAATCGCGTGAGAATACCGGAGCCGAGGCGTCAAGGAGCCCGACGCCGTCACGGACTCACTCCGCGATCCCGTGCCGAAGGCCGACTCCGCGGTCCCGTCCCGAAAGGATTTTCCACGCGTTCGTCGCAGTGTTCGGTACATGGTAAACCTCTGGGAGGACCTCGAGACGGGGCCGGACGCCCCCGACGAGATCTACGCGATCGTGGAGTGTCTCAAGGGCGAACGCAACAAGTACGAGTACGACAAGGACGTTCCGGGCGTCGTCCTCGACCGGGTGCTCCACTCGAACGTCCACTACCCGTACGACTACGGGTTCATCCCGCAGTCGTACTACGACGACGAGGACCCCTTCGACGTGATGGTGCTCGTCGAGGACCAGACGTTCCCCGGCTGCGTGATCGAGGCCCGTCCCGTCGCGTTGATGAAGATGGACGACGACGGCGAGCAGGACGACAAGGTGATCGCGGTGCCGACCGAGGACCCGCGGTTCGACCACATCGAGGACCTCGAGGACATCCCCCAGCAGATCCGCGACGAGATAGACGAGTTCTTCTCGACGTACAAGAACCTGGAGGAGGGCAAGGAGGTCGAGACGCTGGGCTGGGAGGACAGCGCGACGGCGAAGGAGGCCATCGAGCACGCCCAGGACCTCTACGACGAGGAGTTCGGAGCCTGAGAGTTCGGGGCCTGAGTGTTCGAAGGCCGAGGATTCGAAGCCCGAACGCGGGTCCGAGCGACCCCGTCTCGACGGCGAGATAACCGGCACGTATGACCCTCTCGTCGCCGATGTGTTATGCGCATGGGTAATTTTTAGAGGCCGGAGCCGGTAGTATCGGACGGAACCATGACGCCCACCACCTCGTCGTTCGGCATGGATCACCCGACGGTCGTGCCGGTCAACTTCGACCCGGAGCGGCGCGACCGGACGGACGATCGCGAGTCGGACGTCGGCGGAACCGCCGACCGATAGTCCTTCGCCGCGGACGGTTGCGGGACGACCTCCGTCACTCCCGAGTCGCCGAGGACTCTTGGACCACCGCCGAGAGCAGAGTGGCCCCCTCGGTGAGCGTCTCGAGCCGGTCGTCGGCCCACCGGACCACCGTCTCGTCCGTGGACTCGAACACGCAACGCGGGTTGTTGTGCTCGTCGTAGGCGACCACGCAGGCGACGTCGTCGTACCTGAACAGCCCGTACTCGATCGGGTCGGCCGAGACGTACACCGTCGCGCGTTCGTCCGACAGCGCCCGGTCGGTCGCGGGTCCGAACTCCGCGATCGACGTCTGTAACACCTCCCGGTCGATGATCAACTCGATCTCCGCGCCCTCGTCGATCGCGGCGCCGGCCGCCTCGTTGTACTGGGTCGTGACGATCGGCGAGACGGCCCGTATGTCCGACCCGCGAGTCGTACGGATCAGTTCCACCACTCGGTCGAGCGCGGCCAGCGGGTCGCGGTCGGTCGCCGCGGTGAGGTCGCCCGTCTCGAGCCCGGCGGCGGGGAAGTCCGCGCCAGCCCGCTCCAGGTCGGCGGCGAACCGTCCGTAGCGGTCGGCGCGGTCGATCTCGGAGAGCAACCCCTCGTAAGCGTCGTGGACGCGCTCGCCCGTCGGCGTCACGTGGTAGGCTCCCTCGCGTTTGACGACCCATCGTCGCTCGCGGAACCCCGCCAGGATGCGTTGGACGGTGGTCCGCGTCGCGTCGACCGCGTCGGTCAACGAGGCCGGACGTCGCGGCTTCCGGTCGAGCGCCCGGAGGATCGCGACCCGTACCGGCGATCCGGCGAGATACCGTGCGTCGTCGTGTCCGCTGTCGGACGCCATCGTCTGTCACGGAGGTACGACCACCCGCGTGATAACCGTGTCGTCGGGGCGAGCACCGGCGGGAGCGTCGCGAACGAGTTTATTTCGATCATCATATGATTCAAACATCTGAAACATAACACTTCGCATAAGACTAGAACTTAATCTCACGCGCATTTTGGTGTAATATGCCCGAAAGTGTTGCGGCATACCTGGCAGAGCACCCGAAGATGACCGGCGTCCTGTTCACCGCCATGCTGCTGTTGACGCAGGCGGCCCCCGCGGCGGCGAACGTGGCACAGGCTAACCCCGGCCCGTAGAGCGGAAGGCGGCTCAAAGCGGGAGCAACTCGTCGCTCCAGTGGAGTTCACCGTCATAAAAAACTGGAACCGTTTCGAGCTGAAGCAGACTGGTAAGTTGCTCGGAACTGATTCCGTGTATTTTCGCGTCAGTCGGAACCGAATAGTTCGTTGAGACGTTCTCGATCGTGGGACTGTACATCGTTCCGACGCCGTACGGTCCGTTCGGATACGCCGACATCGTGAAATCCAACTCGGAACCGTTCGATTCGATGTCGATGACGGCCGCGATCCCGCTCCGGCTCTGACAGATCGTGGTCGCCCCGTCGCCGACGACGATGTACTGGTGGCCGGTGAGCAGTTCCCGCTTCGCGACGTGGAGGGCGGTCCGGAGGTTGAACCCGCTGTTCATCAGCCGGGCGACGATCCGACCGAGCTTCGTCGCCGGCGAGTTCGCGACGTCGCTGAGCGTCACGATCCCGCCGCGGCCCCCGCGGTGGATCAACGCCTCGCCCTGCTCGTACGACTGACAGGCGTTCAACAGGAACGCGCTGACGTTGACCCGGAGGTCCTCCTGCGTGAGATCGAGGTAGTCGTCGGTACACTGCATTCCGCGGTCGTCGACGTGACCGACGTAGTGGAGGAAGTCCACGTCCGAGGCGAGCGCCTCGCGCATCTCCGCGCGAGTGAGGTCGTGGCGCACCTCGATGTCGAACTGGACCATGTCGCGCAGCCCGTAGAGCTCCGAGACCTTCCCCTCCTCGCGCATCTGCTCGTCGTTACAGACGACGAGCACCGAGATGCGCGACTGCTCGACGGTCCCCGTCTCCAGCCGCCGCCGGTAGGCGTCGAGCGTGGCCTTGTTGGCGTCGAGGGGGACGCCGTCGCCGACCCATGCGTGTTCGACGGTCTCGACCGGCTCGGGTCGGACGAACCCGGTGGAGCCGAGCGCGGTTCCGCGGTCGCCGGGGGCGTCGGCCCCGCGCGGGTCGGCCTCGCCGGCGTCGGCTCCGCGCAGGTCGCTCCCGTCCGCGGCGGCGGTCCCCGCGTCCGTTCCACCGCGAACGAGCGTCCCCGGACCCGGTTCCGGTGCCCGGAGGAAGCCGACCCCGCCGCCGGGACCGGACTCCGCCGGGGTGGCCGTCTCCGGCGACCGGACGATGGAGAGCTCCCCGGCCACGAACGGGAGCGACTCGACGTTGTCGGGGTCGGGTCGAACGTCGGTCGTGAGCGTCCACTGTGGAAGCTCGGGTTCGATCCCGGCGAACGGCACCTCCAGGTACGTCCCGAGCCGTTCGGCGAGCGGGGCCTCGTACAGCGCGGCCCAGTCGAGGTCGGCCGCGGTCATCTCCCGCTCGTGTAGGTCGACCGGGTAGAACCCCTCCGTCCGGGCGATACAGTCGAAGTGGAACGACTGCCGGAGGACCTCGGCGGCCCGCCGCTCGACGTCCGGCTCGAGGGAGTGTGACCACCCGTCGCCCTCGATCCGCGCGGCGGAGCCCGGAACCACCTCGGCCGCGAAGTAGTACGCGAGGGGAACGACGGGGTAGAGGTCACGGTAAGTGGGTGGCACCACGATCCGCACGCCGCTTTCGGGACGCTCGATCCGGTCCGGAACGCGGAGCCGGTCGCCCGGCTCGATGAGGGGCGGGTGCCCGCGCAGCGTCGGGAACGAGCGTTCCGGGCTCGTCGTCTGGAGCGCCGACCCCAGAAGCGAGACGGCGTCCATCAGCGACTCGGGGTCCGTCGGCGTCGTGATCGTCCCCGCCGGCCGTTGGTGGAGCGACCGGAACCCGAGGGTCACGTCGGTGACCTCCTCGAGGTCGATCCGGGTCGTTCGGTCCGTCGTCGTGACGGAGAACCCGGACTCGAAGTGCGTGTAGAGCTTCGTCGGCGCGGGGTTTATGCCGAGGTGGTACTCCCCGTCGGGCATCGCGAGGTCGTCCCCGCGAGCGAGCAGCGTCCCGTCGCTGGAACGGGTCTCGACCACCGCGATCCGCGGGATCTCGATCGATCCGGTCTCGACGGTCACGCTCGCGTCGACGGGAAAGTAGTGGTCATCGACCGGGGACGGCCGCGGGGTGACCGGCCGATCGGCGTAGAGTTCGAACTGCGTGTTCTCGATGTGGTCCGTGACCGTGAGGCCGGGGGCGTCACACAGCGGGTCGATGTCGATGCTCATGTGCGGTGGGCCGCGGTCGGCCGTCGGCACGCGGCTGGTTACGGTCCGTTCGGCGGAAGCGTGTGTAAACCTTGTGTCGCGGATCCGCTCCCACCGATCCGGTTCGGATCGCCGTCGCCGGATCGGCCGTCGTCGACCGACCGGGCGGGCGGAAACCGCCGCCGACCGAACGGATAAAGGGGTCGCCGACCCACGTCCGCGTAATGATCACGCTGGGTACGGCGCGAGCGCCCCCGGGCGAGACGGACACCGGCCGTCTCGAGGTGGGCGAGACGCGGGACGGGAGCCCCGTCCGGCTCCCCGTCGCCGTCATCAACGGGTCCGAGGAGGGGCGAACCCTCTACGTACAGGCGGTCAGCGACGGCGACGAGCTCAACGGGTTGGGCGTCGTGAACCGGTTCGTCCCCCGGGTCGACCCCACGGAGCTCTCGGGGACCGTCCTCGTCGTCGGGGTCGTCAACTACTTCGCGTTCCAGGTGGCCGAACACCGGAACCCGATCGACGACCGGAAGATGAACCGCGGGTACCCCGGCGACGAGGAGGGGACGACGAGCGAACGGATCGCCCACGCGACCTTCGAGGAGGCGAAACGCGCCGACCTGATCGTCGACCTCCACCAGGGCTCGACGAGCCGCATGATAAACGAGACGCGGGTCCGTTGTGGGATCAGACACCACCTCCACGGGGACTGTCTCGAGCTCGCGAAGGTGTTCGGCTGCGGGCACGTCCTCGACATCAAGGGCCCCGACGGCCAGCTCGCTCGGGCCGGCCCCGATCAGGGCATCCCGACGATAGACCCCGAGCTCGGCGGCTGCGTCGGGTGGGACGAGGAGTCGATCCGGTACGGCGTCGAGGGGACGTTCAACGTGCTCCGCCACTACGGCTTCCTCGAGGGGAACGCGGCGGTGGAAAAGCAGGTCCGTGCCCGCGGGTTCGACCAGTACGGGTCGCCGGCGGGCGGGCTCGTCCGGTTCGAGGCCGAACTCGGCGACCGCGTGTCCGCGGGCGAGACGCTCTTCGAGGTGACCGACGTGTTCGGCGAGCGGAAAGGGCGCGTGACCGCCGACGCCGACGGGGTGTTCTGGCGGACCCGGCGGCTTCCGCAGGTCGCCGCCGGCGAGTACGTCTGCTCCGTCGGCACCAACGTCGACCGCTACTGATGGCGGGTCCGAACGCTCCGCCGGACGACCCGGACTCGACCGACGCCACCCCCACGCCGCGCTCCCTGGCGTGTCCGGACTGCGGAGCGACGTTTCCGGACCGCTGGCGCTGTACGTGCGGCTCCCCGCTCCGGTTCGCCTCCCGCCCCGCTCCCGATGGCGGGCCGCCCGACCCGGACGCGTTCGACGCGCGATCGGGGCTGTGGGCCTTCGAGGGGTTCCTCGCGGTCGGCGACGACCCGGCCGACCGGGTGACCCTCGGCGAGGGAGGAACGCCGCTCGTCGACGCGGACGACGCGGGCGGCACGAGCGGGGACCTCTGGAACGCCGAGTTCAAACTCGAGTACGTCTTCCCGACCGGGTCGTTCAAGGACCGCGGCGCGACGACGACGCTCACGCGCGCCCGCGAGCTGGGCGTCGAACGGGTCGTCGAGGACTCCTCGGGCAACGCCGGGGCCGCGATCGCGACGTACGCCGCCCGCGCCGGGATCGACGCCGAGGTGTACGTCCCCGCCGACGTGAAGGAGGCGAAGCTCCGGGCGATCCGGCGGGCCGGCGCGACGCCCGTTCGAGTGGCGGGCTCGCGAGCGGACGTGACCGACGCGTGCGTCGCGGCGTTGGACGGAACCGACGCTAGCGACTCCGCCTGGTACGCGAGCCACGCCTGGAACCCCGCCTTCTTCGAGGGGACCGCCACCGTCGCCTACGAGATCGCCCACCAGCGCGACTGGGAGGCACCCGACGCCGTCGTGACCCCGCTCGGCCACGGCACCCTCTTTCTCGGCGCGTATCGGGGGTTCGAGCGGCTCCACGAGGCCGGCTGGATAGACTCGGTCCCGCGGCTCTACGGCGCACAGGCGGCCGGAACCGCGCCGATCGTCCGGGAGCTTCACGGTCCCGAGGCGGCCGACCCCGACGGGAAGCGGAACGAGGCGGCTGACGGGATCCGGATCGCCGAGCCGGTGCGACGGGGGGAGATCCTCGAGGCGATCCGCGAGACCGGCGGCGACGCGGTCGCCGTCACCGGGACGGCCGGCGAGGCGGAACTCGACCGGCTCCACGCCGCCGGCTTTTACACCGAACCGACGTGCGCGGTCGCTCCCGCCGCACTCCGAGACCTCCGCGATCGCGGGGCCGTCGACGCCGACGAGGACGTCGTCGTCCCGCTGACCGGAAGCGGGCTGAAGGGCTGACGGCTCGGGACCGGCGAGTCCTCGCCGTCGACGATCTCCCTCTCGCCGTCGACGATCTCCCTCTCGCCGTCGACGATCTCCCTCTCGCCGTCGACGATCTCCCTCTCGCCGTCGA
>NZ_FOPZ01000026.1 GCF_900113615.1 Halorubrum aquaticum | reverse complement strand
GCCGTCGACGATCTCCCTCTCGCCGTCGACGATCTCCCTCTCGCCGTCGACGATCTCCCTCTCGCCGTCGACGATCTCCCTCTCGCCGTCGACGACCGCCGCCACCGACATCCCTTTTCGCCGGCGGGTCGTTCGGCCGCGCATGGAGGTCCTCGTGTACGGTGCGGGTGCGCTTGGCAGCCTCGTCGGCGGGTTGCTCGCGCGCGCCCACGACGTGACGCTCGTCGGGCGGAACCCGCACGTGCGGCGGGTCCACGAGGACGGGCTGCGGATCGACGGCGAGATCGAGGCGCGCGTCCGGCCGCGAGCGCTGACGGACGGCCGCGGGCGGTCGGCCGACCTCGCGCTCGTGACCACGAAGGCGTACGACACCGACGCCGCGGCGCGGGCGCTCGCGACCGGCGAGTACGACGCGGTCTGCTCGCTCCAGAACGGGCTCACGGAGGAGCGGCTCGCCGCGGCGCTCGACCCTCCGATCCTCGCCGGGACGGCGAGCTACGGCGCGCGCCTCCTCGAGCCGGGGCGCGTGCGATGTACGGGCGTCGGCGAGGTCGTCGTCGGGTCGCTCGCCGGCGGGGCGAGCACGCTCGCCGACCGGGTCGCTCGGGCGTTCACCGACGCCGGGATCGAGGCGATGGCCGCCGCCGACATGCCGCGACGCCGGTACGAGAAGCTCGCTGTCAACGCGGGGATCAACGGCCCCTCGGCGCTCGCACGGGTCACGAACGGGGAAGCCGTCGCCGGGCCGGCCGGCGGGATCGCCCGCGAGGCGGCACGCGAGGTCGCCCGCGTCGCGAACGCGGAGGGCGTGGGTCTGACTGCGCCCGAGGCGGTCGACGCGCTCGAGCGGGTGGCTCGGGACACGGACGCGAACCGCTCGTCGATGTGCGAGGACGTCGCGGCCGGCCGACGGACCGAGGTCGAAGCCATCTACGGGGCCGTCCTCGAGCGCGCCGATCCGGAGGGGATCCGGGTGCCGACGTGCCGGACGCTGGCGTCCGTGATCCGGGCGTGGGAGGCGGGGCACGGGCTCACGGGGGAGTGAGTCGGACGAGCCTGGAAACGAAAGACGGGACCCGCCGTGGCGCTAGCGGGACGCCGCGGTCAACACCACTCCTCGAGGACCGTCGCGTTGCGCTCGTCGACGGAGAGCCACGCGTTCTCGCGGGAGACGTCGGCGATCACGAGTTCCGGTCGCGACGCCGAGGAGTCGATCGACGCCATCACGTCGGCCGAGGAGGGCGTCGGCTCCGCGTCCGTCGGCAGCGCCGTCCGCCGGCGGTCGGGGTCCGGGTCGTCCCAGGGAGTGGAACTCCGTGACATGATTGTGATTAGTTCACAGCCCTTCAAAAGCGTTGCGAACCGGATCCCCGGATCCGCCGGAAAACGCGGCGATCCATGCCGGAATCCACGACGCGATCGACGGATTCCCATCGATCCGACGGTCGGTTCGTCGAGGGGACGGAACGCGGGGTATGCCGACGGAAGGAACACGGGGTATGCTGGCGAGAGGAACGTGCGGTATGCCGGCGGGATGCGGGACGGGATACGAGAGCGGAGCGGCGGCCGACGGCACGCCGGCGTCGATCCGGGCTGTGGCCGTCCTTCGGGGGATACAAGAGGAGTGACGCTGAAAGACGGAGCATGAACGTAGCAGACGCCATGACGCCGCGGGCCGACCTCGTCGTCGTCGAGATCCCCGGCAGCCGGAACGACGTGTTGGAGTACCTCCAGGAGTACGGCTTCTCCTCGGTCCCCGTCGTCAAGGACGTCGACGGCGAGGAGGTGTACCGCGGGCTCGTCTCCCGGGACGACCTCATCGACCAGCCTGACGAGGACCAGCTCGCGCTGTTGATGCGTGAGGTGCCGGCGACGAACGCGGACGCGAGCATCGAGGAGGCGGCCGGGACGATGGTGTCGGAGCGCTCCCGCCGGCTTCCGGTCGTCGACGGCGACGAGCTCGTCGGGATCGTGACCGTCACCGACGTGGTGCGGGCGATCGCTCGCGGCGAGGTCGACGGCGACCGCGCGGTGGGCGGGCTCGCCACCCCCGAGGTCAACGCCACCCACGTCGAGACGCCGCTGCCGGTCGCGGAACGCGAGATCGGTCTCGCCGGCGTCCCGTACGCGGTCGTCCTCGACGACGACGCCGAGATGGCGGGGATCCTCACCGAGGTCGACGTGCTCGAGGTCGCGCGGGTCGTCGAGGGCGAGGCGAGCACGGGCGATTCGATCGCCGAGCAGGACTCCGAGTGGTCCTGGGAGGGGATCAAGGCGACCGGCGCGCGCTACCTCCCGACCCGCAACGTCGAGATCCCGGCGGGCGCGACCCGCCACTTCATGACCGCCGACCTCGTCACCGTGAGCGGCACGCGGACCGCACGCGAGGTGGCGAAGGAGCTGATCTCCAACGACATCGAGCAGGTCCCGCTCGTGAACGGGACGGAGCTGTCCGGCGTCGTCCGGGACATCGACCTCCTGGAGGGCATCTGATGGCCGGCGCGGACCTCGTCGAGCTCGCGAAGCGCCGCGGGTTCTTCTTCGGCGCGAACGGCGCGTACGGCGGCACCGCCGGCTTCTACACGTACGGTCCGCAGGGCGCGGCGCTCAAACGAAACCTCGAGGACGCCTGGCGCGACCGCTTCACGCTCCGGGAGGGGAACCGCGAGATCGAGGCCCCGACCGTGATGCCCGAGGCGGTCTTCGAGGCGTCGGGCCACCTCGAGGGGTTCGACGACATGCTCGTCGAGTGCGGCGAGTGCGGCGAGTCCCACCGTGCGGACCACCTCGTCGAGGGCGCCACGGACGTCGAGGACGCCGAGGCGTTGCCGGGCGAGGAGGTGGAGGAACTGATCCGCGAGCACGGCGTCGCCTGTCCCTCGTGCGGCTCGCCGCTCGCGGGGCGGGACGTCGAGGACTTCAACCTCATGTTCGCGACCTCGATCGGCCCGGGCGACGGCCAGCCCGGCTACCTCCGCCCGGAGACCGCCCAGGGGATCTTCGTCGAGTTCCCCCGCCTGAAGGAGTACGCCCGCGGGAGCCTCCCGTTCGGGATCACTCAGATCGGCCCCGCCTACCGCAACGAGATCTCCCCGCGCGGCGGGCTGCTCCGCCTCCGGGAGTTCACGCAGGCGGAGCTGGAGCAGTTCATCGACCCCGAGGCGGACGAGCCCCCGCTCCACCGGGTCGAGGACGTGGAAGTCCGCCTCTACCCCGCGACCGAGCAGGAGGACGACGAGGGCGAGTACCTCGACACCACGGTCGGCGAGGCGGTCGAGGCGGGAGTCATCGGCTCCCCTTGGGTCGGCTACTACGTCGGCGTCGCTCAGGAGTGGTACGAGCGCGTCGGCGTCGACATGGACCGGTTCCGGTTCCGTCAGCACCTCGCGGGCGAGCGCGCCCACTACGCCGCGGACTGCTGGGACGCGGAGAGCGAGGTCGACGGCGACTGGATCGAGATCGCCGGCTTCGCGTATCGCGGCGACTACGACCTCTCGAAACACGACGCGTACGGCGACGACGCCTTCACCGTCTTCAAACGCTACGACGAGCCGAAGACGGTCGAGCGCGCGACCGTCGACCCCGACATGTCCGTTCTGGGCCCCGAGTTCGGCGGCGACGCGGCCGCGGTCGCCGAGGCGCTCGAGACGCTCGCCGGCCGCGACCCGGACGCCTTCGAGGCCGACACCGTGACCGTCGAGGTCGGCGGCGATGGCGGGAACAGCGACGACGGCGAGACCCGCGAGGTCGAGGTCGAGACGGCCGTCGCGGACTTCTCGGTCGAGGAGGTCACGGAGAACGGCGAGCACCTCACGCCGCACGTCGTCGAGCCCTCCTTCGGCGTCGGCCGGACGGTCCAGACGCTCTTAGCCCACGCCTACGAGACCGACGAGGTCGACGGCGAGGAGCGGACGTACCTCTCGTTGGCTCCCGAGATCGCCCCGCGTGACGCCGCCGTCTTCCCGCTCGTGACGAACGACGACCGGCTCACCGACCTCGCCGACCGGGTCGCCGCCGACCTCCGGGCGGCCGGGCTGGCGGTCGCGTACGACGACTCCGGCTCGATCGGACGGCGGTACCGGCGACAGGACGAGGTCGGCACCCCGTTCTGCGTGACCGTCGACCGCGACGGCGTCGAGGGCGACGGCCCCGAGACCGTCACCGTCCGCGAGCGCGACTCGGCGGCACAGGTCCGGGTGCCGGTCGCGGAGCTGGCCGAGGAGCTGACCGCGCTCCGCGCGGGCGGCGAGTTCGACGCGCTCGTGGAGCGGTACGACTCCGTCGAGACGGACGTCGAGACGACGACGCGAAACTGACCGTGACGCTTCCGGCGGCGGCGTGGCGCGATCGCGTGGAGTTCGAGCGGCGGCTGGTCCACGCGAGCGGGACCCTCTATCCCGTGCCGTACCTGCTCGGGTGGATCTCGTGGACGGAGACGGCCGCCCTGCTCGTCGCCAGCGTCCTCCTCGTCGCGACCCTGGAGTTCCTCCGGCTCGTCGTCGGGCTCGACCACGCGGTGTACCGCGCGCTGACCCGCGAGTACGAGGCGGACGCGGTCGGCGGCTACGCGCTCTATCAGGTCAGTACGGCCGCGGTCGCGCTGCTCGCGACCACGTCGGTCGCGACGCCGACGCTCGCGGTCCCGACGATGTGGATGCTCTCCGTCGGCGACCCGATAAGCGGCGCGCTCGGCGGGAACGGCCCGCGGGAGGCGAAACGCCCGCTCGTGTGGGTCGTGATGTTCGCCGTCTGTCTCGCGGTAACGCTCCCGTTCACGGTCCCCGCGTTCGGCCGGGTCGGTGGCGTCGCGGTCGCGGTCGCCGGCGCGGTACCCGCGACCGTCGCCGACGGGATCCCGCCGATCGTCTACGGGGTCGCCCTCGACGACAACCTCACGATCCCGCCGGCCGCGCTCGCCGGGATGGCGGCGGCCGCGGCGGTGCTGGGTTGATCCGCGGGCTCGGCCCGGTTCACTCACCCTACCGCGTGCGGGGGTAGATTCAATGACTCCGCCCGTGTTGGGCGAGTCACCACGATGAGCGAGAAGACGGTGTACGAGACGGTCGAATCGGAACGGGAACTGCTGTACGACCTCGCGGAGCGGCTCTGGGAGACCCCCGAGTTGGGGCTCCACGAACACGAGTCGGCGGAGGCGCTCGCGACGACCCTCCGGGAGGAGGGGTTCGACGTGGAGATGGACGTCGCCGGGATGCCGACCGCGTTCGTCGCGACCTACGGCGAGGGCGACCCGACGATCGGAATCTTAGGCGAGTACGACGCGCTTCCGGGACTCTCACAGGAGGTGAAAGCCGAGCGGTCCCCGATCGAGCGGGGCGGCCCGGGACACGGCTGCGGCCACAACCTCTTCGGGACCGCGACGCTCGGGGCCGCGGTCGCGGTGAAGCGGGCGATCGAGGACGGGGAACTCCAGGGGACGATCCGCTACTACGGCTGTCCGGCCGAGGAGACGCTCGTCGGGAAGACGTACATGGCTCGCGCGGGCGTCTTCGACGACCTCGACGCCGCGTTGACCTGGCACCCCGGCGACCTGAACACGCCACGGGTCGGCAGTTCGAACGCGCTCAACTCGCTCCTCTTCGAGTTCGAGGGCGAGTCCGCCCACGCCGGCGGATCGCCGGACTCCGGGCGGAGCGCGCTCGACGCGGTCGAGCTCACCAACGTCGGCGTCGAGTTCATGCGCGAACACGTCTCCGACGACGCCCGGCTCCACTACTCGATCCCGGACGGCGGCGACGCCCCCAACGTCGTCCCCGCCGAGGCGTCGGTCTGGTACTTCGTGCGGGCGCCGACCCGCGAGGAGGTCGAACGCAACACCGACTGGCTGCGCGACATCGCCCAGGGTGCGGCGACGATGACGCAGACCGAGGTCAGCGAACGGTTCCTCTCGGGCTGTCACGACTACCTCGCCAACGGCCCCGTCACGGACGCCATCTGGGAGAACATGGAGGCGGTGGGACCGATCGACTACGACGAGGCGGACCACGAGTTCGCCCGCGAGCTCCTCGAGACGGTCGACGAGAGCAGTCGGGAGTCCCGCCTCGAGGACCTGCCCGAGGACCTCCGGGAGACGGTCGAACCGCACGCGCTGTACTCGGAGCCGGTCCCGCCGTTCAACGAGGACGTGACCTCCGGCGGGTCGACCGAGGTCGGCGACGTGAGCTACATCACGCCCACCGGCCAGTTCAACGCGGCGACCTGGCCGGTCGGCGCCCCGGGCCACTCCTGGCAGGTCGTCGCCGCCAACGGCGACTTCGGGAGGAAGGGGATGCTCTTCGCCGCGAAGGTGATCGCCGGCGCGGCACACGACCTCATGGTCGACCCGGAGACGCTCGCGGCGGCGCGAGCGGAGTTCGAGGAGGCGACCGGCGGCGAGCCGTACGAGACGCCGCTTCCCCCCGAGGCGGAGCCGCCGTTCGACATGACCGCCGAGTGAGGCGGCCTCGCGGTCACTCGCCCGGCTTCGGATCGCCTCCCGCGGGGGCCTCCCGTCCGAGCCACGAGACGGCCGCCCGCTCGAACGGCTCCGAGTGGCCCATCAGCGTGGTGCCGAGGATCGCCATCACGAGGACGTAGCCGACGGCGAAGGCGTTGATCGTCGCGGCCACTGCCGGGTCGAACGTCCCCGCGGTGGCCCCGCTGGCGGCGATCGTCGCGATGATCAGCGAGAACTCCCCGCGGGTGGTCATCCCGAGGCCGACCCGCGTCGACCGCCGGACGTCGAGGTCGAACGCGCGCCCGGCGAAGTAGCCCGTGACGAGCTTCGTCGGCGTCGTCACGACCACCGCGAGCGCGACGAGCGCGGCGACGTCCCCGAACAGCCCCGGGTCGGTGACGAGGCCGATCCAGAAGAAGAACACCGCGGCGAAGGTGTCCCGAACGGGTTCCAGGAGCGTCTCGATCTCGTGGACGTAGTCGGTGGCGGAGAACGCCATCCCGGTGAAGAAGGCGGCCACCGCCTCGCTGACGCCGAGCGCGAGCGCCGCGCCCGCGATGAACACGACGGTCCCGATCGTCCGCAGCGCGACGAACTCCTTGTTGTCGGTCGCCACCAGCCGGTCGAACGCCGGCGTCCCGAACCGGACGAGCCCCAACAACACGAGGATGAACCCGACCGCGATCCCGACGTCCGTCGCCGCCGCGGCGACGTCGCCGCCGCCGAGCACCAGGGCGGACGCGACGGCGAGGTAGACGGCGATGAACAGGTCCTCGTACACAAGGGTACCGAGCAGCGGCTCGGCCTCGTCGTTGGCGATCCAGCCGAGGTCGATGAGCGACTTCGTGATCACCGCCGACGAGGAGATGTAGACGATCCCTGCGAGCAGGAACGCCGGCAGGAACGCGCCGAAGACGAGCCAGCCGAGGACGAGCCCCACGCCGAAGTTCGCCAAGTCGATCGTGCCCGCGGTCCCGATCTCCGAGCGT
Organism: Halorubrum aquaticum; assembly: GCF_900113615.1. Lineage (GTDB taxonomy): Archaea > Halobacteriota > Halobacteria > Halobacteriales > Haloferacaceae > Halorubrum > Halorubrum aquaticum. The sequence goes on along the minus strand of NZ_FOPZ01000026.1, from coordinate 23,820 downwards.
CGAGCGAGCAGGCGGTCGAGGTTGAACTCCAGCCCGAGAAAGAAGAGGAGAAAGACGATCCCGAGCTCCGCGCCGAGCGCGATGAACTCCGTCTCCGGGACGTGGACGGTCCCGACCGCCGGCAACGGGACCCGACCGAGGACGTACTCGCCCAGGGCCATCCCGACGAGGATGTAGAAGGGGATCACCGACTGTCCGAGGCGATTCGCGACCGCGCCCGCGACCGCGATCGCGGCGAACATGACTCCCACGTCGAGCAGCGCCACTACCGACCACCTCCGTCGATGCGTGCGCGGCGGCGACCGGCGTCGCGGCGGCCGGCGAGGTCGGGAGACGTATGACGCTCGGTCGCGTCCGTCATTCCGTCAGTAGCTCCTCGAACGCCTCGCAGTTCTCGCGGGTGCCGACCCCGATCACCGTGTCGCCCTCGCGGAGGACCGTACCCGCGTCGGGGCTGTCGATCACCTCGTCGCCGCGTTGGATGGCGACGACCGCGAGCCCGGTCCGGTTGCCGATGTCGGCGCTCTCCAGGGTCTCGTCGACGAGCGGGGAGCCCGGCGGGAGCTCGTACCACTCGAGGAGGATCCCGCCCGGGAGCGTGGTCTCCTGGGTCGCCGGCTCGATCGGCTGGAAGTGGGCCCCCTCGATGATCGACCCGATCGTCCGGGCGAGGTCGTCGCCGAACTCGAAGGTCTTCTCGCTGTCGGCGTTCGGCTCGGAGCGGTAGAACAGCTCCCGCTTGCCCGTGTTGTGGATGACGACGATCATCTCGCCGTCGTCGAGTTCGATCTCGAACTTCTTTCCGACTCCCGGGAGGTCGGACTCGGTGATCGTCATACGGGGTGTACGGTCGCCCCCGGTAATAGTCCTGTATACCGCGTCCGTATCCACCCGTCCGCCGTCGGAGCGGTCCTCCGGGAGCACCCGTTCGTCGGACGGATGTCTGCCGCCGGCACCAAACGCTAAGTAGACCGGGTTCGAGGAGACACCCATGTGGCGCTCCCCGAGGAGTCGGGACCGTCGGACCGTGGTCTGTATCGCGTGCGGGGAGTCGGTGTTGCGCGAGGACGCCCGCGAGTACGACAAGGAGGGGAACCGCTGGGACCGGCGGGACAAGGAGTTCGAGTACCTCTGTGTCGACTGTGACGACGAGCTCTGTCACCAGCCCCGCGACGGCCTCGAGTCGCTCGTCCTCTCCATCGAGTCCGACGGCCTCACACAGGAGGAGTTCCTCGACCGGTACACCGACGCGGTCGCCGACTCCGCGAAGCGACCCGACGACGGGTGAGGCGGCGGACGGCCGAACGCGAAGCGGTCCGGCGGCGACGCGGTCCGATCCGCCCCGACAGGCCTTTCTAACGGACCCGCGTTGGTCCGCGTATGTCAGACGACGAGCCGAAACAGGGCTCCGCCGAGGACCAGGGCCCCGTGACGGTCACCGAGGCGTTGGCCGATCGGTTGGCCGAAAAGCGGGAGGACCTGTTCGAGGAGTTCGGCATCCGCGACGAGTTCCCGCCGGCGGTCCTCCGGGAGGCGGAGGCCCGAACCGGGGGCGTCTACGACGAGATCGAGGGCGAGATCGACGAGCGACGGGACCTCCGGGACCTCACCACTTGGACGACCGACCCGATCGACGCGCAGGACTTCGACGACGCCATCTCGATCGAGCGCGAGGAGGACGCCTACCGGCTGTGGGTCCACATCGCCGACGTGACCCACTACGTCACGCCCGACACCGCGATGTGGGAGGAGGCCGTCGAGCGCGCGAACACCGTCTACCTGCCCGCCTACACGATCCACATGCTGCCGCCGGTGCTCGCCGAGACCGTCTGCTCCCTCGTCCCCAACGAGGACCGGCTCGCGCACACGGTGGAGATGGAGATCGACGACGAGACGCTCTCCTTCGAGGACGTCGACATCTACAAGTCCGTGATCAACTCGGACGAGCGGCTCACCTACAAGGAGTGTGAAGAGCGGCTCGAGGACCCCTCCTTGCCCCTCGGCGACGAGAACGAGCTCGCGTTCGAGCTCGCCGATCGCATGCACGAACAGCGCAAGGAGGACGGCTCGCTCGTCCTCAACCCGCGGCGCGACCGCGCACACACCATCATCGAGGAGTCGATGCTCAAGGCGAACAAGGCGGTGACACACACCCTGATGTGGGACCGCGGCGTCGAGGCGATGTACCGCGTCCACCCGCAGCCGACCCCCGACCAGTGGAGCGAGGCGCTCCAGGAGATCCAGGAGCTCGACGGCGTCTCGATCCCCGGATCGGCGTGGGGCGACGACCCGCGGAAGGCGGTCAACGCCGCCTTGGAGGAGTCGCCCGAGCGCCAGCTCAACAAGATCCAGCGGGCCGTGCTGAAGGTGATGCCGCGCGCGAAGTACATGAACGACCCGTTCGGCGGCCACCACGCGCTCAACTTCGACATCTACGGCCACTTCACCTCGCCGATCCGCCGGCTCTCGGACACCATCAACCACTGGATCGTCCACGAGAACGACGTGCCCGAGAACCTGATCGAGCTCTGTGACCGAGCCAGTGACAAACAGAAGGACGGCGAGACGGCCGAACGCCTCTACAAGCAGTTCCTTCAGGAACAGGGACTCGACCCCTACGCCGTGAACAACCGCGGGCTGGAGGTCGTCGAGGAGGAGGAGGCGAAACACACGGTCTAAAGCGGGTTAGTGGGACTCGTCAGTTCGTCGCGAGCGGTCCGGGACGGACGTGCGTTTCGTGTCGAAGTGGGGGCGAAGTCGATCGGGACGGGTTCGTTGCTTGTAGGACGGACGTTTTGATGGAGATCGGAGTGAGTAGAACGAGGTCGTTGCTGGCGCGGTGACCGCCTCCAAAGCCCCAGCCTCGGGGACTCGCGCGGCTCGCTGTGCTCCTCGCTCAGTCACTCCCGTTCCTTCGCTGCGGTGCTTGCTTCGCCGGGCTTCCTCCCCGAGGCAGCGAGGCGCTCCGCGCCTCTGGCAGCCGGCGGCGGAGCCGCCGGCGACTGCCCCTTTGAGTCCCACCGGACCGCAACCGCCCCGCACCTCACACCTCCCCAACCTCGCCGCTCACTTCGTTCGCGGCGTCCCTCGCGGTCGGGTTCGCGCCCTCCGGGCGCTCACCGGCACGCCACCGCACTACAAGTGGTCGTTGCCTCGCCTGTATTGAACAGTGAGGATCGAGCATCCGCGAGCGAAGTTGTTCGAAAGACCGGAGGTCTTTCGTGATGACGAAACGGCTCCGCCGTTTCGAACCACGAGCGGTTCACCGACGGAGCCGTCGAAGACGGCGGAGTCGGCTTTTCCCCTCCAGGTTTTTCGAGGAGCGGTTCCCGAAGCGAACGCAGTGAGCGAGGGTACTCGACGAGAAAAAGGTGGTGTGTTGACCGATTCACTCCGCGATGTCGATCGCGGGGCGTCCCGGCTCGGCGTGGCGGGCCGTCTCCGGGTCGGCGTCCGCGGCGCGCTCGACGACGACGGGCGCGTCGAACTCGCGTTCGATCAGCCAGGCGGCCGCGCGCAAGGCGGCGTACTCCTCGTCGCCGGAGAGGGTCTCCGAGAGCGCCTCGCGTTCCGCCTGGAGGTCCTGTCCGTAGGACGCGGCCTCGTCGCCCTGCGCGCGAATGTGGTCTTCGCCCATCAGCTCGCCGATCAGGTTGTCGGCGTCGCTGTCGATCGCGATCTCGAGGGCGTCGTACTTCCAGTCGGGCGCGACGACGACGTCGATCCGTTTCGGGTCCCGAATGTCGGCGACGTCGACGATGTCGCGCACGTCCTCGCGGGTGTTCGCCACCAGCCGGCGACGACGCTCGACGGTCTCGCGGTCGGCCGTCGCGGTCGGCCAGTCGGCCTCGACGACGAAGCCGTCCCGTCCGAGCGTCTCCCACAGCTCCTCGGCGAGATGCGGCGCGACCGGCGCGAGCAGCCGGACCGCGGCGTCCAGCCCGCGCTCGTAGACCGCGGGGTGCGGGTCGGCGTGTTCGCGGTAGCCCCGAAGCGTCCGGACGAGGTCCTGTGCCTCCCGCAGCGCGACGTTGAACGTGAGGTCGTCGTACTCGTCGCCGGCGATGGCGACGGCGGCGTCGACCTCGTCGTCGACGTACTCGTCGATCGTGCCGCGGTCGGCGTCCGGGTCGGCGGTCCCCGCGTCGCCGGCGGCGTACCCCTCGACGAGGTCGGAGAGGCGGGCCAGGAATCGGTGCGTCGACTTGACGCCCTCCTCGGACCAGTCGAAGTCGCGCTCGGGCTGGGCGGCCTGCATCATGAACAGCCGCGCCGTGTCCGCGCCGTACTCCTCGACGATCCGCTGGGGCGAGACGACGTTCCCCTTCGATTTGGACATCTTCTCGCCCTCCAGTTGGACCATCCCCTGTGCGAGCAGGTTCGTGAACGGCTCGCGGTGTTCGAGCCCCTCCTCGTCGGCCAGCACCTTGGTGAAGAAGCGCGAGTACAGCAGGTGCATCACGGCGTGTTCGATCCCGCCGACGTACTGGTCGACCGGCATCCAGTCGTTCGCGCGGTCGAGGTCGAAGGGGGCGTTAGCCAGATCCGGCGAGACGTACCGCAGGAAGTACCACGAGGAGTCGACGAACGTGTCCATCGTGTCGGTCTCGCGGGTCGCCTCCGCGCCGCACTCCGGACACGTCGTCTCCTTCCACTCCTCGGCGGCGTCGAGCGGGTTGCCGGTCGTGTTGATGAACTCCGGAAGCTCGACGGGCAGGTCCTCGTCGGGGACCGTCACCGGGCCGCAGTCGTCACAGTGGACCACCGGGATCGGCGTCCCCCAGTAGCGCTGTCTGGAGATCCCCCAGTCGCGCAACTGGTACTGGGTCGCCGCTTCGGCGCTCTCGATCTCCTCGGTCAGCCGCTCGCGGGCCGTCTCGCTGTCGAGGCCGCTGTACTCGCCGGAGTCGACGAGCACGCCGTCGTCGGTGAACGCCGCCTCGCTCACGTCGGGAGCCGTCGGCTCCTCGTCGCCCTCCGGTTCGGGGGCGATCACGGGCCGGATCTCGACGTCCTTCTTCGTCGCGAACGCGTGGTCGCGCTCGTCGTGGGCCGGCACGGCCATCAGCGCGCCCGTCCCCACGTCCGAGAGCACGAAGTCGGCGACGAAGACGGGGATCTCCTCGCCCGTGACCGGGTTCGTGGCGGTCAGCCCCGTTTCGACGCCGTTCGGCTCGTCGCCGTCGGGGTCGGCCTCGTGGTGGACGAACTCGTGGACCGCGTCGTCCTCCTCGGCCAGCTCCTCGCTGATCGGGTGGTCGGGCGCGAGCGCGAAGAACGTCGCGCCGAAGACGGTGTCGACGCGGGTGGTGAACGCCTCGACGGGGCCGTATTCCTCAATTTCGAAGTCCAGTTCGGTCCCGTGCTGGCGGCCGATCCAGTTCCGCTGCATCTGGCGCACGGAGTTGGGCCACCCCTCCAGGTCGTCGATGGCGTCGAGCAACTCGTCGGCGTATTCGGTTATCTTCAGGAACCACTGGTCCAGATCGCGGGTCTCGACGGGAGTGTCACACCGCCAGCACAGCTCCGCGTCGCCCTCGACCTGCTCGTCGGCGAGGACGGTCTCACAGGAGGGACACCAGTTGACCTCGGCGTCGCGGCGCTCGACGAGTCCGGCGTCGGAAAAGCGGGAGAAGAGCCACTGGTTCCACTCGTAGTACCCGGGCGTACAGGTGGTGATCTCGCGGTCCCAGTCGTAGCCGAACCCCATCGACTTCATCTGGCCGCGCATCGTGTCGATGCAGTCGAACGTCCAGTCGCGGGGGTTGGTGTCGCGCTCCTTGGCGGCGTTCTCGGCGGGGAGGCCGAACGCGTCCCATCCCATCGGGTGGAGCACGTCGTCGCCGCGCATCCGGCGGTAGCGGGCGTACGCGTCCGTGATCGTGTAGTTGCGGACGTGGCCCATGTGGAGCTTCCCGGACGGGTACGGGTACATCCCGAGGACGTACGTCGGGTCGTCGACGTCGTCCGGCGTGCGGTACACGGAGGCGTCCGTCCACGCCTCCTGCCACCGACTCTCGACCGCGGTGTGGTCGTAGGCCTCCTGAGACATCTGCTTATATACCCGTGATGCGGTCGGCGTCGTATACCTTTCCATCCACGGGTGAACGCTCGATCGCAACGCGGCGTTCGGACGACGACGTGCGGCCGGTGGATTCTCCTCCCCGCCGGTCGACCTCCGGGCATGGACCACGTCGAAACGCTCGAATGTACGCGCTGTGGTGCCGAATACGACCCCGATCAGGTGATCTACACGTGCCCCGAACACCCGGGCGTGGAGGGGATCCTCGAGGTGAGATACGACTACGATCGCGTCCTCGACCGGTTCACGGAGCCGCTCGACGGTCGGATCGATTCACAGTGGAAGTACCGTGCGTTCCTCCCCGTCGACGACGACGTCGAGCCCGTGACCCTCGGAGAGGGCGGGACGCCCCTCCTCGACGCGCCCCGACTCAGCGCGGAACTCGGCGTCGACCTCCGGGTGAAAGACGACGGGCGGAACCCGACGGGCGTGTTGAAGGACCGCGCGACCGCGATCACGGTGACGAAGGCGCGCGAGCTCGGGATCGACGTCGTCACCTGCGCCTCGACGGGGAACGCGGCCGCGTCGCTCGCGGGCTTTTCCGCCCGCGGCGGGTTCGATTGCCGGCTCTTCGTCCCCGGCGACGCGCCGGAAGGGAAGCTGGCCCAGCCGCTCGTCTACGGCGCGGACGTGCTCGGGGTCCGGGGGAGCTACGACGAGGCCTACGACCTCAGCATGGAGGTCACGGAGCGCTTCGGCTGGTACAACCGCAACGCCGCGGTCAACCCGTTCCAAGTGGAGGGGAAACGAACCGTCGGCCACGAGCTCGCCGAGCAGACCCGCGGGGAGACCCCGGACTGGCTGGTGTTCTCGATGGGCGACGGCTGTACGATCGCCGGCGGGTGGAAGGGGTTCCGCGAGTTCGCCGATCTCGACCTCGTCGAGGGGACGCCGCGGATGCTCGGCGTTCAGGCCGAGGGCGCGAGCGCGATCCACGACGCCTTCCACGGTCACGACGACGTCGACGAGGTCGCCGAAACGGTCGCGGACAGCATCTCCGTCGGTCGTCCGCGGAACACGCTGAAGGCCTGCTCGGCGCTCGAGGAGAGCGGCGGTGAGTCGGTCCTCGTGAGCGACGAGGAGGTCCTCGCCGCCGAATCGCTCCTGGGGCGGACCGAGGGGATCTACGCCGAACCCGCCGGCGCCGCCCCGGTCGCCGGCCTCCGGAAGGCCCGCGAGGAGGGGATCGTCGAGGCCGGCGAGTCGGTCGTGGTCGTCGTCACCGGGACCGGGCTGAAGGACACCGCGAGCGCGATGCGGGCCGGCGGGGAGGTGACGGCGATCGATCCCGCGCTCGACGACGTGGTGGAGCGGTACGGCGAGGGGAACTGACTCGCGGGTCCTACAGCTTCTCGGCGTCGAGCGCCTGCTCGGCGCGGCGGTCGGCCTGCTCCAGCCGTCGCCCCGTCGCGTTCGAGAGTCCCGGCGGGAGCCCGCTTCTCGCGGCCTCGAGGCGCTCCGCGACTCGAGCGAGCCGCTCCGCGACGACCTCCAGTTGCCGGTCCGCGTTACCGCGATCGCCCTCACGGGCGCGCTCTTCGGCCCGTTCCGCGGCCTCGACGACGGCGGCGAGTGCCCGTTCGAGCCCCCGTACCGCGTTCTCGGGACCGCCGTCTCCGCCGCCCCCAGCGCCGCCGGCTCCGCCGTCGTCGCCGTCGCCGTCGTCGTCCGTGGCGACCGTCGCGACCGACGCCCGCGTCTCCTCGGCGATGTCGGTCAGGAACCCCGCGAGCGGCGCCTTCCCGGTCTCGGGACGGTCGATCCGTATCCCGTCGTCGGACGCGGGATCCGGATTGATCCGGTACGCGCCGATCTCGTCGTCACCGTCGCGAACCTCCGCGGTGTACGCGCCGCCGGCGTGGACGTACACCGCGTCGGATCCGTCCGTCGGCGACTCGTAGATCCGCCCCGCGAAGTCGTCCTCGAGGGCCGTCGCGACCACGTCGGTCTCGGCCTCCTCGTCCGTGACCGCCAGCTTCGTGGCGTTCTCACGCGCGACGAGGGGGACCTCGGCGTCGACGCCCGCGATCGTCACGGGACCGGAACCGTCGCCGGCGTCCTCGTCGTCGCTGTTGTCTCCGTCGTCGCCGGTTTCCTCGCCGTCGCCGGCGTCCTCGTCCCCGTCGCCGGAAACCTCCACTCGCTCGCTGTGCGGAGCTCGGCCCGCGCCGTTGACCGTGAGGCGGTGGTCGCCGGGCTCGACGTCCCGAACGACGGCCACGCCGCCGAACGTCGGGACCGCCTCCGGATCGCTCTCGAGGAGCGCGACCGCCTCGACGCCGGCGTCGGTCGTCGTCAGCCCCTCGTTCTCCGGGGCGTCGTCGTTCGTCACCGCCTCCGTCACCCGCGTGACGACCGTGTTCACCGACGCGGGCTCGCCGATCGCGTCGTATCGGTCGGCGAGCTCCGCGCGGTGGTTCGGTGCGGTGATGTCCGCCGCCGGGGCGTCGTAGCGTGACTGCTCCCAGGGGACCCCCGTCGTCGTGATGTGGCCGGCGACCGCGTCCTCGACGGCCTCCGGGACCGCGAACTCGAAACTCAGTTGCGGCCCGACGAACGCGTCGATCCCCTCGAGCTCCGCGGTCTCGACGAGGTCGTAGGCGACGAGGCTTCCCCCGTCCTCCCGATTCTCCCCGTCGTCGTTGCCGCCGCCGTCGCCCCCGTCGGCGTCTCCGCCCGCCGTCTCGAGTCGCTCGGCGTGCTCGAAGGTGACTCCCGTCTCGCGGGTCGGGAGGTCCGTCGGCGGCGACGTCAGCGCGTCGAGCGACCGGATCGTGAGTGCGTCGTCGACCAGCGACTCGCGGTCGACCGCCGGGAGCCGCTCGTGGTCGTACATCGGCTCGCCCTCGTACTCCGGGACGACGAACGGGAGCCGCGCTCCCTCGTCGCGGGGGAGTCCGTAGGCGAGCGGCACCTCCGCGAGGTCCTCGACCCCCTCGATCGCGGTGTTCGTGATGTCGGCGAGCAGCCCGTCAGCGCTCACGCGCTGGAACCGATCGGGGACCTCGTTGACCGACAGCGTCGAGGAGTGCGAGCCGAGCTCCGGAAGGATCCGGGGGACCACCTCCGGATCCGGATCGAGGAACTCGTTGTTCGGGACCCGCCTCGAGTGCGAGCTGGCGACGTACAGCTGCGGCTCGTCGGTCTCGCCGTCGACGAAGACGTGGAGGACCTCCCAGTCGTGCCAGTGGAAGTTGGTCGTGAACTGGTCGAACGCGGAGTAGAACCAGAACTGGACGGCCTCGAGCGGGGAGTCCTCGTACTCGACGCCGTGGTAGAACACGGTCGGTTCGGGCGGTGCCGGCGTTCCCGCCGGATCGCCCGCGGTCCCCTCGAACCGCTCGTGGTAGCCGTTCAGCGCGTCGAAGCCGTCGACGACCGTCTCGCCGTCACGCTCGCTCGTGTAGGGCCGCGGGTCGGTCGGGAACCACGGCTCGTGTACGTCGAAGTACAGCGTCGGAGCGAACCGCTCGGCGAGTTCGGAGAGCCGATCCTCGTCCATTCCCGTCGTGTCGCCGTCGTCCTCCCGCCGGAGGGCGGAACACCCCGCGAGCGAGGCACTCCCGAGGCCGGCGACGGCGCCGAGGACCGTCCGGCGGTCGACCGTGGACGGGTTCCCCGTCACGAGCCGGTCCCCCCGGAGTCCGCGTCCGCCTCTCGTTCGGAACGGGCTCGGGGATCGTTCGAAAACACGCTCGAAGCCATTCGTTCGGAGAGGGAGACAGAACGGAATAAGCCTTCTGACGCCCGGATCCCTGAACGTCCGCCCCTCGAGCGCGCGGACGGCCGGCAACCGGATCGAAGAACGACCGGCCGTCGGGAGAACGTATTTGTGCGCGAAGCCGCCACTCTCGGTCATGGACACGAAGCGGGCCCTCTACTACGCCGCGATCGCGATCGGCGTTCTGATAGCGGTGAGCGTCGTGGTCTCGGTCGTCTCGGCGATCCTGAGTCTCGCGTGGGCGGTGATATCCACGGCGGTGACCCTCGCCGTCCTGTTCGGGATCGTCTACGTCGCGTACCGGGCCGGATCGTGGCTATCTGGCGACGGCGGCGGCGATCCGACGTCGATCGACTCGGTCGGCGGATCGCGGTCCACGTCGACCGAGACCTCCACGGACCGGCAGGAACGGCTCCGTCGGCGGTACGTCGAGGGCGAGATCGACGAGGCGGAGTTCGAGCGCCGGATCGCCAGCGAGTTGGAGACGGAGGACCTCGACGACATCGAGCGGGAACTCGAGCGGGAGCGGTGACACGCACTCGTACTCGATGAGTGGGTGTCGTCGAACTCACATCACGCCAGTTCATCCCGCAACTCGGCGACTGAATCGGCTGCGCGAGTTGGCTTACGATGAATCACCGATACCACGTTATTCGCTATTTAGGAGGTTGGAAGGTCAGAATCCATCGCGAGGATCGTCGAAAGATCGGACTCTTCTCGGTCGAGTTGAGGCGTTGACTCCACCACTTGCCGCTCAAGGTCGTATCGGATGAACCCGGCCTCGGCCAACTTCGGAAGGTGGAGGTGATGAAGGCTGATCTGGACCTCTGTGACCGTCTCGTCAGCAGCCTCCGTCGGTGGCGTGTGGTGATTGTATTTGATGATCGCGTTTGTAAGGTCGTTTATCGAGATCGGCTGTTCCTGATCTGCGAGCGTCGCAAGGACGATGCGACGATGTTTGTGATTACAGACGTCTAGAACCGTCTCTAACTCATGGGTCCCAACCATACGCTACTATAAACGGCCTACATGTTTTACCTCTATTTTTGTGTATACAATCCTATTTTAAGCCGCCCTCACTCTGGTGGGTGGAGTTCAGTCAGTGTATTGCCGAGAATCGATCTGATTCCGCGTCGGAGCCGGGACGCGACCGCCTGCTGTGAAATATCCAGTTCATTGGCCGAGGTCTGCCATCGTCACGTCACGAGGCGTGTTGAAATAGCCCCGCTCGTACGCGAGCATCAATGCCTCCTGCTGGGTGTCGGTGAGTGCGGTTTCAGCCTTCGATTCGATGGGTGTGAGTGCCTGAAGCTTGGTGAGCGTAATCGGGATGTCTAACTCCCGACAGCGTCCTTGGAACGCCGCGATGTCCCGCCGCTCGTCACCCCGAACATCGAACGTCCACTGATCGCTCGTGCCGACCGCTTTAATAAGGGGAACCCCCGTTTCCATCAGCGTGCTCAGAACGCCGTCGTACTCCAGCGTCCACTCGACGCGCAACAGATACTGATCTCCGACAGAATCGACGAGACGGATGTTCTCCACGCCCGGATGATCGTGAAACGTGTCTTCGATGTTATCTACGGCAACCCCCCGAACCCAGAAATAGGGAATCACGACGTCTTGGGCCGGAATAATTCGCTCCAGTTCGACTGTTACTTCCGGGAACGGTTCGAACAGGGTTCCTAAGGGGAACTGGTCGGACGGGACCGTAAACGTCGCTTCGGTAGCCATTATCGGATCTGTTTCGCGCCGCCAGTAAAGGACTGGTATCCACCCCGATAGGCGAAGAACGACATCTCGGATAGGGACACGCGAATAAGCGAATCCGATTCCGGTGTGACCCGTTCTGTGACGCCTGCTCGAGGGGACTAGAACCGGTCGCGGAGCTCCCCGCGGAGGTCCTCGAGGTCGAGGTCCTTCATCGAGAGCAACACCAGCAGGTGGTAGACTAAGTCGGCACTCTCGTAGGTGAGTTCCTCGAGGTCCTCGTCCTTCGCCGCCAGGATCGCCTCCGTCGACTCCTCGCCGATCTTCTCCAACACCGCGTTCTCGCCCTTCTCGTGGGTAAAAAGCGAGGCGGTGTACGAGCCCTCCGGCAGCTCGTGCTTTCGCGACTCGATGGTCGCGAACAGCTCGTCGAGGACGTCAGCGTCCTCCTCCGCCGACCCGCCGTCGCTCACGCTTCCACCTCGCTTTCGGGGAAGAAGGCGAGGTCGTGGACCCGCGAGTCCTCGGTGAGTTCGGGGTGAAAGGAGGTGGCGAGCACGGGACCGTCCCGCACCGCGACCGGACGGTCGTCGACCGTCGCGAGCGTCTCGACGCCCTCGCCGACGTCGTCGATGAGCGGCGCGCGGATGAAGACCGCGTGGAACGGCTCCGAGAGCCCCTCGATCGGGACCTTCGCCTCGAAGGAGTCCTTCTGTCTGCCGAACGCGTTGCGGTCGACGGAGACGTCGACGAGCCCGAGCGCGTCGACGCGGTCGTCCTTGGCGTCCCGCGAGAGCACGATGAGTCCGGCACAGGTCGCGAGCACGGGCTTTCCGGCCGCGACGTGCTCGCGGATCTCGGGAGCGATCCCCTCGCGGTGGATCAGCCGCGAGATGGTCGTCGACTCCCCGCCCGGCATGAGGAGGACGTCGCAGTCGGGGACGATCCCCGAGTCCCTGACCTCGACGACCTCCGCGGACTCGCCGTGTGCGGTCGCGGCGCGGCGGACCGCCTCGGCGTGTTCGGCCACGTCGCCCTGGACGGCGATGACGCCAGCTTTCATACCCCCGCTCGGCAGGGCACGTCCAAAAAGGGCGCGCTACCGGGCGGGGCGGGAGCCGCCGCCGGCGACTCGGTTCAGTAGACGACGAGCGCGAGGTACAGCTGGCCGATCCCCGCCACCACCATCACCGCGCCGGCGAGCCGCTTCAGCGTCCCCGAGTGCGCCATGATCCGGCCGGCGTTCGTGAGGAGTCCCATCCCGGTCGCCACGGTCGTCGCGACCATCAGGACGGCGACGACGCCCGCGTAGACGCCGAGCAACAGCAGCGCGGCCTCCGTGGGGAGCGCGATCGCCCGGGCGATCACCGCGAGAAAGATCGGCGCGACACAGCCCGCGCCCGCGAGCGCGTAGCCCGCGCCGAAGACCCCGAACCCGAACACGCTCGCCCGGCGCTTCGGGAGCGGGATCGATATCGACGGAGTCCGGCCGGCGACGACGAGCAGCCCGAAGACGACGAGCAGCCCCCCGACGAGCGACTCGAAGACGGTGATGTTCGAGAGCGTCGAGTGACCGACCCGGACGGTCGCGCCCGCGAGGAGGGTGAAGGTCGCCAGCACGCCGAGCCCGGCGGCGATCCCGCGGGTTCCAGCGCCCGCGATCGAGACCTCGTCCGCGTCGGTCTGGTTCACGTAGAACCCGACGTAGCCGGGGAGAAGCGGGTACGCACACGGCGAGAAGAACGTCGCCACGCCGGAGGCGACCGCGAACGACAGGTCCGTCGCGAGCGCGGTCCCGGTCATCTGACGGAGGCGCCGATCATCGGTCAAGCACGGCCTCGATCTCGTCGACGAGCGTGTCGGCGGTGTGGACGCCGGAGTCGGACCACTGGACTCGGCCAGTCGAATCGATCGTCACCGCCGTCGGGAATTCATCGACCAATCTCGACGTGAGTTCCGCGGTTGGATCCGCCGCTATGAGCCAGTCACCGTCGTTCTCGCGCCACCAGTCGGCTACCTCCTCCTCGGTCACCGATCGGCCGACCGCTTCCGGTGTCACCGACACGAACAGCACCTCGTCGCCGACGCGCTCCGCGGCGTCCCCGAGCGCCGGCATCTGTTCGATACAGGGTGGACACCACGTCGCGAAGAAGTCGATGAACGTCGGTCGATCGGGAGCCGGGATCGTCACCTCTCCGTCGCGGCTGCCGGGGGCCTCGATCGTGTCGAGCGTTATCGGTTCCACGGGTTCCGCCGACGTACCGCCCCCGAGCGCGGCCGGGACGTTCCCCGTCGCGACGACCCCGCCGGCACCCAGCGCGCCGGCGCTCGCGATCCCGGCGAGGAGGTGGCGTCGTTCCATCCTACGCGTTCACCACCCGTTCGAAGTCGTTCACGAGCCGTTCGATGTCCGTCTGCGGCCCCCTCGGGTACGCCCGCTCGACGATCCCCTCCTTGTTCGCGAGGAGAATGAGCCCGTAGTGGGGGAACTGGTACTCCAGGTTCTCGTAGTCGTCCGCGTCGGCCTTCTCGATCACAAGGCCGAAGTTCTCGTCCAGCAGCTCCTGGCCCCGCTCGTAGCTCTCCGGACGGAGGAAGTGCCAGTTTCCGGCGTCGAGGTTCACTCCCTGCTGGCCGCCGTACTCGCGGAGGACGTCGGCGGTGTCCCGCTCGGGGTCGAACGTGAGCGCGAGGAACGCGGCTTCGTCGCCGTACCCCTCCTCGACCGCGACCTCCTGTGCGCGCCGGAGCCGCAGGATGAGCGCGGGACAGACCCCGTCCGGGCAGTTCGTGTAGAAGGAAGTCCACAGGACGGCGCGCTCGCCCTCGAAGTCCTCCGTCGACACCTCCTCGCCGGTGATCGGGTCCGGGACGGTGAAGTGCGGCATCTCGTCGCCGTAGCTCGGGTGTGCGGACTCGCTCAGGTCCCGTTCCGGCGGGCCGAGCACGGTTCCCTCGGCCCCGGAACTTCCCAACACGCCGAGACAGCCGGCGGTCCCGGCGACGGCGGGGACGGCGAGCGACCGCAGGTAGTGACGACGGTCCATACCCGAACGCGGAGCCTCGCGAATAAGTCCGTTTCGTCGAGTCCCGCCCGACGGTGACGGATCGATGCGGCGGGTCGGTCGGCCGACCTCGGCACGCGAAACGACGCCTATGCGACGGTCAGCGAGAGGACCTGGACGAAGACGCCGAAGAGGACGCAGAACGCGAGGACGGTCTTCGGGTTGATCGCGATGGCGTTGCGGTCCTGCGAGTCGAAGTACCGAACGAGCCCCGCGCTGGACATCAGTCCGCCGGAGTTGCTGCCGCTGCTCATGTCCCTTCGTTCCGCGCCATCGGGCGTAAGCGTTTCGTCTCGGGGACCCGTTCCCCGCTCGGTCGTCGTCGGTCACCCCACCTCCCCGCCGCGTGAGAAACCCTTATCGGCGAGCCGACGTTACGTGTCGGCGAACCATGACCGTTCGAGTGCTGGATTTCTACGCCGACTGGTGCGGCCCGTGTAAGACGCAGGACCCGATTCTGGAGGAGGTCCAGGAGGAGCTCGGCGACGCCTTCGAGCTACAGAAGGTCGACGTCGACCAGGAACAGGACGTCGCCAACCAGTATCAGGTCCGGTCGCTGCCCACGCTGATCGTCGAGAACGACGACGGCGTCGTCGACCGGTTCGTCGGGGTCACCCAGAAGGAGGACATCACGGCCGCGATCTCGGAAGCCGGCGCCTAGTCGGCGCGTCGTAGTCGGTACGCCGTCGACGCTACACGGACGACGACCCCGCGCCGCCGCGTCTCGCAACCTTTTACAGCGCCCGCGTGCTCACGACGAGTATGGCCAGTTTCGACGCCGCGGAACGCCGCAACCTCGACCGACAGATCTGTATGCGCTGTAACGCCCGCAACGCGCCCGACGCCGGGCGCTGCCGCAAGTGCGGATACACCAACCTCCGCCCGAAGGCGAAGGAACGCCGCGCGGCGTAGATCGGCCCGGTCCGCCCGGATCCGGTTCCATCCGGCCGACCCGGCCTTCGCAGTCCGACCACCGTTCGCTCCTCCGGTTTTTCACGCCCCGAGCCGCCCGCTCAGTCGCCGTCTCCCGCGGCCGCCTCCTCGCCGCTGCCGCGTTCGGCCATCATCGCCGCGGCCCGCGGGGCCCACTCGGCGTACCGGAAGCCCACGGCGACGACGGTCGCCATCCAGCAGTACGCGAGGAACACCCCGACGTACGCGCCCTCCGGGCCGAACCCCGCGGTCCGGCTCAACACCCAGGAGGCGCCGAGGAAGAGCCCGAACATCCCCGTGAGTCGCGCCGCGAACGGGATCCGGGTCTCGCTCGCCCCCTGAAGCGCGCCCGACAGCGACGAGAAGCAGGCGAGCGCGCCGCCCGCGAGGCCGTACACCCGCGCGAAGTCGACCGCGTACTCGACGGTCGCCGGGTCGGACGTGAAGAGTCGAACGACCCGCGGCGCGAGCGCGACGAGCGCGAGCCCGATCGAGCCGACGGTGAGAAGCCCGAGCCCCGCGACGGCCCAGCCGTCGAAGCGGGCCTCGTCCGGGTCACCCGCGCCGAGCGCCTGCCCGACCAGCACCGAGGCGGCGACGTTGTACCCGCGCGAGAGCGGTCCCGTCACCTGCTGGTAGACGCGGCGGCCGATCTGGAAGCCGGCGTTGACCGCCTCGCCGAAGCCCAAAAGGAGGGCGTTGAAGGGGAACTCCGCGGCCTCGGAGCTGAACCCCTCGGCCACCCGCGGCGCGCTCACGCGGAGCAGCTGTCCCGCGATCGTGAGGTCCCGCGGACGGGCGAACTCGGCGTCGGTCCACGGCCCCCATATCGCCGCACACAGAAGCGTCGCCGTGAGGACGTTCGCGCTCGCGGTCGCGAGCCCGACGCCGACGATCTCCAGTCTGGGGAGCCCGAACAGCCCGAGTCCGAGGAGGACCGATCCGACGATGTTGACGGAGTTCGAGAGGACGTTCACGTACATCGGCGTTCTGGTGTCGCCGGTGCCCTGAAGCGCCCGCGCACCGACGAGCGCGACGTGTCTCGCCGGGGCCGTCGCGAAGACGATCGCGAGGTACGCCGAGCCGAGCGAGACCACCTCCGGCGGCGTCTCTCGACCGATGAGTCGGCCGAACACGCCGATCGCGGCCTCACCGAGGAACAGCCCGAGGAGGACGAAGGGGATCCCCGCGATCGCGCCGAGCAGGATCGCCTGCGTGATCGCCTCGTCGCGGGTCTCCGTCTCCGCCGCGCCGGTATCCTGTGAGGAGAGCGCGATCGCGCCGCCGCCGAGGCCCAGGCCGATCCGGAGCGGAAACCGCGCGTACAGGTCCGCGAGCCCGATCGCGACCACCGCCGCCGGCGAGAAGAGCGCGCTGACGACGACGTCGGTCGTCCGCATCGCGGTGCGGAACGTCTGCTCGGCCATCACCGGCCAGGCGAGCGTGAACACGCGCTCCCAGACGCGCCGGAGCCGCGGGAGGTCCATGCGTCACCGTCGACGGGCGGAATCGAGTTCTAGCTGTCGGAGGCGGTCGAGTCCGCCGACGGTCCCGGTCGGTCGCTGACCACGTCGAAGGGTCGTCTCAGTCGTCGTCCGCTCGCGGGAGCCTCACCTCGAAACGCGTCCCGCCGAGGTCGGCGTCCCCGACCGAGACCGTGCCGCCGTACTCCTCGACGAGGCTGTCGACGATGAACAGCCCGCCACTCCCGGTGCCGCCGTCGCGATCGCCCGCACCCTCGGCGGCCGCGTCGCCCGCGTCGTCGTCTCCGAACAGCGCGGCGCGCCGCTCCGGCGGGATCCCCGGGCCGTCGTCGCCGACGGACAGCGTGACCGTTCCGTCGTCGTCGCGGACGGCGACCCGGAGGGTGACGTCGCCGCCCGCGTGTTCGACGGCGTTCTCGACGAGGTTGTCGACGACCGATCGGAGGCCGTCGTTCGCCGTGACCGGAGCCTCCCCCGTGAGGTCGGCCTCGACGGTCACGTCGGTGCGCTCCGTGAGTCCCTCGAGTATCTCCCGGGTGATCGCCGCGAGGTCGACCCGATGGAGATCGGAGTCGCCGAGGAGCGCGTCGGTGACGGCGCTCGTCGTCTCCAGGCGGTCGAGTCCCTCGTCCGCCTTGGCCGCGATCACCGTCGAGGCGTCGCGCCCGCCGGGACCGTTTCCGTCGTCGGAGTTCCCGTCGTCGCCGCGCTCGCCGGTGGTGTTCCCGTCGCCGTGACCGGTCGACCCGGCGAGGTCCGCGTATCCGCGGATCGTCGAGAGGTCGTTCCGGAGGTCGTGACGAAGCAGGTGGTTCACGAACGAGACCGCCCGGGTGGCGTCGCGCGCACGGCGCGCCTCGGCCTCTTGGCGAACGGCGAGATACCCCGCGATCGCGCCGCCGAGCGCTCCGGAGCCGGCGGCGACCAGAAGCGGAAAGACGGGTTCGACGAGGGGACGCCCCTCGACCGCCCGGACGAGAAGCGTCGCGCCGATCGCGCCCGCCGCGAGGAACGTGCCGGCCGCGGTCCACCGAGCGACACGTCCCTCCTCGTCTCGAGTGAAGCCGGCGTCTCGGACCCGTCCCCCCGCGTAGACGACGCCGAGGGCGATCCCGCCGTCGAGCGTCAGCGCGAGCGCGGGACCGAGGGCTCCCTCGACGGCCCCGATCTCGGTACCGTGGTGGACCGTCGCGGCGAGCAGCAGGCTACACCCGATCCCGACGACGACGGCGTATCCCCGCGGTCTCCACACGATGGTACGACGTTCGGCGGCTTCCGACAAAAACCGTTGTGTGTTAGGGGTCTCGGGAGAGGAGCGGATCGACGATCGGCGGGCGGAAACGGCGAGCGACGGACGGTCAGCGTCCGCCGTCCCCCCGAACGTTGAAACGCGCGAACGACGCAGACGACGCATGGACGTCTTCGTCTACGGCACCCTCACCGAGCCGGATCGGGTCGGCGAGGTCCTCGACTCGTTCGTCTTCGTCGGACCGGCGACGCTCTCGGGTCTCCGGACGGTCGAAGGGCGATACCCCACGCTCGCGCCCGGCGGGGAGACCGCGGGTCGGCTCCTCCGAACGGACGAGACCGGGACGCTCGACGCGTACGAGGGCGTCGACGACGGACTCTACGTCCGGGTATCGGTCCCGCTCGACGCGCCCGACGGCCATCCCGAGGAGGCGGCCCTCTACGTCGGCGACCCCGACCGACTCGGGGCGGACGCGACGTGGCCGGGCGACGGCGGGTTCCGCGAGCGAGTGAGGGAGTACCTCGACCGGACCGAGGTCGCCGTCCGTCTCGACCCGTGATCGACCGTCTGACACGGGTCTGACGAGGGATCGAAGTCGACGCCGTCCATCAGTTTCACTTTCACTCCGCCTGCCGGACCTTTTTGTGCCACGCCCCGCTTTCTCTATTCGCACGTCACACGCGTGCATTCCCCCATTCCCTTTCACGCGCTCCACCGCGAGCGACGCGGTCCGCTCGTGCCGCGGGCGATGTACGACGACTCCACGGACCACCGGCGACCGGAACCGATTAGCCCGCGGCGTCGCCACGACGGCGTATGATCTCGTTAGCCGACATCGAGGCCGCCCGCGAGCGGGTCGACGGCGTCGCCCGCCACACGCCGCTCGAGCGGTCCCGGACGTTCTCGGAGATGAGCGGCGCGGACGTCCACCTCAAACTGGAGAACTTCCAGCGCACCGGCGCGTTCAAGATCCGCGGGGCGACGAACCGGATCGCGACGCTCCCGCCCGAGGCCCGCGAGGCGGGCGTCGTCACTGCCAGCGCCGGCAACCACGCGCAGGGCGTCGCGCTGGCGGCCGAGCGCGCCGGCGTCGACGCGACCGTCGTGATGCCGAAGTTCGCGCCCGTCTCGAAGGTGAAAGCCACCCGGGGGTACGGCGCGAGCGTCCGGCTCGAGGGGGTCGACTACGACGAGGCACAGGCGGCCGCCCACGGCCTCGAGCGCGAGAACGGGCTGACGTACGTCCACGCCTTCGACGACCCGGCCGTCATGGCCGGACAGGGCACCCTCGGGCTGGAGATCGCCGACGACCGCCCCGACCTCGACACCGTCGTCGTCCCGATCGGCGGCGGCGGGCTGATCTCGGGGGTCGCCGTCGCGGTCAAGGAGCGCCTCGGCGACGTCCGCGTCGTGGGGGTCCAAGCGGAGGGCGCGGCGAGCGCGGCCGCGTCGCTCTCGGCGGGCGAGGTCCGCGAGATCGAGGGCGTCGACACGATCGCCGACGGGATCGCCACCCGCTCGATCGGCGAGGCTCCCCTCGAGGTCATGCGCGAGTACGTCGACGAGGTGGTGACCGTCGACGACCGGGAGATCGCCCTCGCGCTCACCCTGCTCCTGGAGCGCTCGAAGACGCTCGTCGAGGGAGCCGGGGCGGTCGCGCTGGCGGCGACGCTCTCGGAGGCGTTCGACTACGACGACGAGGAGACGATCGTGGCCGCGCTGTGCGGCGGCAACATCGACCTCAACCGGCTCGGAACGGTGGTCCGGCGCGGGCTCGTCCAGATGGGTCGGTACCTCAAGATCACCGTCGACCTGAAGGACCGGCCGGGCGAACTCGAGCGCGTCTCGAGCATCGTCGCGCGCGCCGGGGCGAACGTCTACGCGGTCCACCACGACCGGACCTCCCGGGACGTGGCGGTCAACGCCGCGGAGCTCGAACTCGAGCTCGAGACCGACGACGCCGAACACGCCGCGAGCATCGTCGAGGAGCTGGAGGCCGACGGCTACGAGGTCGAGGTGCTGTCGTGACCGATGCGGCCCGTTCCGCCGGATGCTCCGTCGACGTCGCGTGACCCGGATCGAGAGTCGCAGGTCTCACGCCCGACCGCCGGGGTCGTTCACGCGCCGTTCGCGCCGGTGACCTCTCGGGCCGTCTCGACCCAATCGTGGTCCGGGAACGTCTCCGGACGGACGGTGTAGGTATAGCGGGGTTCTCCCTCCGCATCGAGCGTGACGTCGAACGCGTAGACGATCCCGTCCTCGACGCCGAGCTTGAGCGTTCCCTCGACCGCCGGGACGCCACGGGAGTCGTTAGGCTCGGTGTCCGACAGTCGGTACGTGACGACGTCGATGCCGTGGCGTGTCGTCGTGCCTGTCGCCTCCCAGTCGTAGGCCTCGAGGAGGTCCGTATGCCGACCGACGTTCGTCGGAGCGATCCGACCGTAGTGGGGGTCGTATCGGTAGTACGCGTCGGTGGCGTCGTCGTAGACGAACTGCGGATCCGACTCCCACTCGTCGCGTGGTTGGTGGTCCGGGATCCGATCGGCGGGTTGGACGTACGCGTACGTATCACCGTTGCGATAGTCCCTTGCGCCGTGCCACAGGTCGGAGATCACCTCTCCGGTGGTCGCGTCGATGTAGTAGTCCCCCTCGACACGACGGCGCTCCGGCGGTTCACTGTGGAGGATCGCGTACGAATCCCAGTGGTCCCTCGGTGCGTGTAGGACCGTCTCGTCGTCCGAATCGAGCGCAGCGAAGTCGATCGAGTCCGCTCCCGCTCCCTCGGGATACTCCCGGGGGAGATCCGATCGATCATCCGTGGTTGATCCGTCCATTCCGGGAGTTCCGTCGACACAGCCCGCGATACTCGTTACTCCGACGCCGAGTACGGAGAGGAGGGCACGGCGTTCCATGCCGGGTACTGACCGTTACGAACCAAGTGTTTTCCGGCTGCCGACCGGCGACGGATCGCGTTCGGCTCCCGACTCAGTCGTCGCTCTCGGCGGCGACGGGCGCGGGCTCGTGTAGCTCGCCGGCCCGCTCCAGCTCCGAGAGGTAGTCGTCGGCGTCGAGCGCGGCCTTCACGCCCATCCCGCCGGCGGTCACCGCCTGCTGGTAGTGGTGGTCGACCACGTCGCCCGCGCCGAAGATCCCCTCGACCGCGGTCGCGGTCTGGTTCCCGTCCCGGCCGCCCCGCGTCAGGAGGTAGCCCGCGTCGTCGAGTTCGACGCCGGTGTCCTCCAGGTACTCCGTGTTCGGCGTGTGGCCGATGGCGTAGAACACCGCCCCCACGTCGAAGTCGTACTCCTCGACCTCGCCGGCGGTCGCCGGGTCCTCGAGCTTCTCCTTGGGGTGGCCCTCGGGGTGCTCGACGAGGGTGACGCCCGTGATCCCGTCCTCGGCGGTGCCGTGGATCTCCGTCAGCTCCGTGTTCCGCAGGACCTCGATCTCGCCGTCGTCGACCTTGTCCATCACGCGCTCGATCCAGACGTCCTCCGCACGGAACTCCTCGCGGCGGTGGGCGATGTAGACGGTGTCGGCGAACTTCGTGAGGAAGTTGGCCTCCTCCATGGCGGCGTCGCCGCCGCCGACGACGAGCATGTCCTCGTCGCGGAAGAACGCGCCGTCACACGTGGCACACGTCGAGAGCCCGTAGCCCATCAGCTCGTCCTCGCCGGGGACGCCGAGCGTCCGGGCGCTGGCTCCGGAGGCGGCGATCACGGCGTCGGCGGTGTAGACGTCGCCGTTCGTGAGCTCGACTCGAAAGTGTCCCTCCGGCCGTTTTTCCACGTCGTCGACGATCCCGCTCCGGAGCTCCGTCCCGAACTTCTCCGCCTGCGCGCGCATCTCGTTGATGAGCTCCGGACCGGAGATCCCCTCCGGGAACCCGGGATAGTTCTCCACGTCGGTCGTGAGCGTGAGCTGGCCGCCGGGCTCGTCGCCCTCGATCAGGAGCGGGTCGTTGTTCGACCGGGCCGCGTAGATCGCCGCGCTCAACGCGGCTATCCCGCTCCCGGCGACGAGGAGCCGTCGGTGCTCGAGTATTTCATCGCTCATACTATACTGTTCGTGGCGGCGGGATATGTAGGTTGCGCTGGCGGTTCGCGGGCGCGGCGGGAGGACGAAACGTCCCGGTCAGTCCGGGAAGTCCGCGTCGATCGCCTCCGGCGTCGTCCCGGACGGGGGCGTCGGGGGCGACGACAGCGACTCGAAGAAGCGCCCCGCGACGAACTCCTCGACGACGTCGACGAGCGACTCGTCCTCGGCGACGGCCTCCAGGATCCCCAGCGGGACCTGCGCGCCCGCCATGTTGGCGTGACCGCCCGCGGAGCCCGCCTGTGCGAGCGCGTCCCGGAGCAGTTCGCCCACGTCGAGGTCGGTCCCGCGGGCGCGAGCCGACCCGTAGATCACCCCGTCCATGTAGCCGTACACGAACGTCACGGCGATCCCCTCGAGATCGAGCAGCCGGTCGGCCGCCTGTGCGAGCGCGTCGCGGTCGGTGATCTCGCCGACGCAGCTGGCGACCGTCGAGCCGCGGACGTCGCGCCGGTCGATCGCGGTCGCGAGCACGCGCAGCGTCTCCGGGCTCACGCTCGGGCTCTCGACCCGGTCGAGCGTCGACTCGTCGACGTGAGGCGTCAGCGACGCGGCGGCCTCGAAGTCGGGGATCGACACCTCGCGGGTGAAATCCCGCGTGTCGATCCGGATCCCGTACAGCAGCGCGGTCGCGAGCGCGCGGTCCGGCTCGATCCCCAGCCGCGAGAGGTACTCCTCGATGAGCGTGCTCGTCGCGCCCGCGTCCGGTCGAACGTCGACGAACGTCCCCTCGACCGGCCCGCGAGGCGGGTGGTGGTCGATCACGACGTCGACCGGCGTTCCCTCCGGCAGCGAGTCGTTGACCCCCGCCCGCGAGTGGTCCACGAGCGCGATCCCGCCGTACTCCTCGAGGTCGATCCCGTCGACGGTCGAAAGCGAGAGGTCCAGCAAGTTGACCATCGCCCGGTTCTCCTGATGGGCGATCTCCCCGCCGTAACAGGGGTCCGCGGGGACGCCGATCGCCTCGGCGATCCGGGCCAGTCCGACCGCGCTCGCGATGGCGTCGGGGTCGGGATTGTCGTGGGCGACGACGAGGAGCGGCCCGGAGAGCCCCCGTATCGTTCGGATCAGCCGCGGGGGACGCTCCGCCGATCCGGGCGGCCTCGCCGATTCCGCCGATCCCGGTGAGTCCGCCGATCCCGGTGAGTCCGCCGATCCCGGTGAGTCCGTCGATTCCGGTGAGTCCGTCGATTCCAGTGAGTCCGTCGATTCCGGTGACGCCGCCGATATCGGTGAGTCCGTCGATTCCGGTGACGCCGCCGATATCGGTGAGTCCGTCGATTCCGGTGACGCCGCCGATTCGGCCGATCGGTCGGGGGTCCGGTCGCTTTCGGAGTCGAGTTCGTCGAGGCCGACCGCGTCGCGGATCCGCGTCGCCATCGCCTCCACCGGGTCGACGACGCGGTCCGCGACCGACCGCAGGGCGGCGACCTGGTCCGCGGTCGGCGCGGTGCCGACGTGCGCGACGATCATGGCGTCGG
>NZ_FOPZ01000025.1 GCF_900113615.1 Halorubrum aquaticum | reverse complement strand
CCCCGCACAGCCCCGCACCTCACACCTCCCCAGCCTCGCCGCTCACGCTTTTCAAGCGTTCGCGGCGTCCCTCGCGGGCTCCTCGCGCCCGTTCGGGCGCTCGGAGGCGCGCCACCGCCCCGGATTGATACCTCTCTCACCTGTATTGACCGCAACTGGATCGGGATCGATCCCCTCTCACAGAATTCAACGAGGCCGCCGGTCGATTCGGGCCCGCTCACTCGATCGGGTCGAAAACGAGCACGTCGGCCGCGCTCACGCCGCGCTCCTCGGTCCATCGGTAGTTGACCTCGAGGACGTACTTCCCGCGTCCGCCGTACGTCTGGTCCGTCCCGTCCTCTCCCGGGCCCGGAGCCGGCGCGTGGTGGATCTCGGTGATCACGCCGTCGGCGTCCGCGAACACGATGTCGATCCCGAAGTCCATCCGTCGCATCCAGTACGTCCGGTTCCGGACCGATCCGTGGACGAACAGCATGCCGCGGTCCTCCGGAAGCGACTCGGTGTCGCTCAGGCCGAGTTCTCGGAGGTCGTCCGTGTCCGCGATCGCCGCGGTCACCGATCCGAGTGCGTCGCCGTCGGGGGTCTCGACGACTACCTCGCGGGTCTCGTAGTCGGGGTGGACCGGGTCCTCCGCGTCCGCGGGCTCGTCGGCGTCGGCGTCGCTCTCATTGCCGTCGGTGTCGCTCTCGTTTCCGGTGTCGCCATCGGCGTCGTCCGCGTCCCCGTCGGTGTCCTCGTCTTCGCTTCCGGTCGCGTTCCCGTCCTCGCTCCCGGTCGCGTTCTCGTCGTCGCTTTCGGCGTCGACTTCGCCCGCATCGACGTCGGTCGGGGCCGCCGGTCCGTCTCGGTTCAGACACCCGGCGAGGGAGACGCCCCCGAGCCCGGCGATCGCACGGAGGTATCGACGGCGGGACCGGGAGTCGGAGCCGGGACGCGTCATCGTTGTCTCCCGTTCCGGACGCCGACGACATAAGCCAGTCGTCCGAGCGGGTGATCCGATCCGGGCGAGTGAGCCGGTTTCCCTCCGACCACCGCGTCGCTCAGTCGAGCTTCTCCACGTACGCGTAGCTGTCCGAGCCGGCGGTCGGGCGGTCGCCGTCGAGTTCGATCCGCCAGCCGTCGATGGCGGTCGCGTCCTCGAGGGCGGCCGCGAGCGCGGTGCGGACGTCGTCGACGTCGACGCCGTAGTAGTCGTCCGGGACGCCGTGGAGGTACTGGAGCGCGGTCTCGAAGAGGCTCCGCATGCCGTCGTCGTTCTCGAAGTCGACGCGCTTGTACGCGCCCGCCGCGACCTGAACCATCCCGTGGAGGAAGGCGCTCTCCGTGGTGCCGCGCCCGTAGTTGTACCACTCGTCCTCGAAGCAGTCGTGTGACTCGTGGTACGCGCCGTCGTTGTACAGCCGGACGCCGTGGACCACCGCGCGCCGGAGCGTCCCGTGTTCCCACCCGTTCGACTCGATCCGGTCGCGCCGCCAGCCGGCGGGTTCCCCCGAGACCGGCGGCGCGACGGTCGGGTCGCGGGTGTGGTCGTCCATGCGAACCCGTCGCGTCGCCAGCGACCTAACCGTTTCGTGGGGACCGTCGTACACTTACGGTTCGGCTCCGTGTTCGGACCATGGACGACGAGCGGGACCGGGATCACGGACGGTCCCGGGACCACGGGCGGACCCACACCGACGATCGATCCCGGTACGCGGCCGCGGTCGTCGACGCGATCCGCGACGGAGCGTACGTGCTCGACGCCGACCGGATCCGAGTGTTCGCCAACGACCGGCTCCGAGAGGTGACCGGCTTCGGGGACGACCTCCTCCTCGCGAAACACCCCGAGCGGCTCGTCGAGGCGGGCTACTGGGACGAACGCGAAGGCGACCGGTATCGCGAGGCGGTCGAGCGCGTCCTCGAGGGCGACTCCCGCGAGGAGCGGGTCCAGCTCACGACGACGCTCGGCGACGGGTCGTCCGTGACCACGGAGACGCGGCTCACGCCGCTGACCGCGGACGAACTCGATCGGGTCGGGAGCGGAGAGCGAAGCCGCGACGGCACGCCGGACGACCCCCGGATCGTCGGGGTCGTCGGAGTCATCCGCGACGTCACGGAACGCGTCGAGCGCGAGCGCGAACTCGAGCGACTCAACGAGCGGCTCGAACGGCTCTCCGGGTTCCTCTCACACGACCTCCGGAACCCGCTCTCGGTCGCGAAGGGCTACGTCGATCTGGCCCGCGAGACCGGCGACCTCGAGCGGTTGGACCCTGCCGAGGACGCGCTCGACCGGATCGGGGCGTTGATCGACGACGCGCTGGTGTTGGCGCGCGAGCCGGCGGCGATAGACGTCGCCGAGACCACGGTCGATCTGGGAGAGCTCGCGCGTGACTGCTGGGAGTCCGGCGACTTCGGCGAGCCGCCGGCGGGCGCGACCCTCGTCGTGGAGGGCGGCGGGCCGGTATTCGCGGACCCGACCCTCCTGCGGCGTGCGGTCGGGAACCTGCTCGCCAACGCGTTCGAGCACGCGGGCGACGCGCCCGCGGTTCGGGTCGGCGTCGATGACCGAGGGGTGTACGTCGCCGACGACGGGCCGGGGATCCCGGACGAGGAGCGGGAGGCGGTGACCGAGTTCGGCGTCTCGAAGGACGGCGGGACCGGGATCGGACTCGCGATCGTCGAGCGCGTCGCGGCCGCGCACGGATGGACGCTGGAGATCGGCGAGTCGCGGGAGGACGGGTTCGAGGCGCGGCTGGTCGGCGCGGAACCGACGAGATAAAGGGATGCGGTGTCGAACCTCCGACCGCGTGCGAGGGTAGCCAAGCCCGGAAACGGCGGCGGACTCAAGATCCGCTCCTGTAGAGGTCCGTGGGTTCAAATCCCTCCCCTCGCACTGGCAACAGTGCGGAAGACGCTCTCGGAGCGCTCTTCCCTCGCAAAAACTCCACTTCACTAAACTCACTAGGTACGGGTAGCCGAGTCCAGAAACGGCGACGAACTCGAGATCCGCTCCGCGAGAGATCCGACCGATCGATTGTATGGAGTTGATTCCGTGGTGAACACGACCGCGGAATACACCATCAAAGCCCCAGTCGTGAGAACTCGCGCGCCTCGCTGCGCGCCTCACTCACTCGCTCACTTCGTTCGCTCCTTCGCTGCGGTGCTTACTACGGCGTGCTTCGTTCTCGCGACAGCGAGGCGCTCCGCGCCTCTGGCAGCCGGCGGCGAAGCCGCCGGCGACTGCCCCTTTGAGTCCCACCCAACCCCCCCGCACCGCGACCGTCCCGCACCTCACACCTCCCCAGCCTCGCTGCTCGCGCGTTCCACGCGCTCGCAGCGTCCCTCGCGGGCTCCTCGTGCCCCTGCGGGGCACTCGGAGGCGCGCCACCGCACTCGTTCCCTACTCCACCCGAACGGTCCGACTCGCGCGCACGGGCATCAGCGGCAGGTCGGGGAAGACCGCCTCGACGACGAACTCGAGTTCGTCGGCGTCCGGGGGGCCGAACACGCCGACCGGGGTCGTCGTCTCCCCGTCGAGATACGTCGTCGTCTCGGTCATCTCCACGTCGTTGACGGTGACCCGGATCCCGACGCGCGCGCCCCCGCCGGCGGTCGAGACGCCGACCTCGCACAGCTCGTTCTCGCCGACGGCGATGGTCTCGGGGAACGCCCCCCAGTCGACCTCGATCCGCGGACACTCGCGGGCGGCGTCGACGATCCGCTCGGCGACGGAGTCGCTCATCCCGGCGCTCTCCAGCGCGCCGGCACCCGCCTCGACGACTTCGGCCGGCGAGGTCAGTCCGGCGTTCGCGAGCCGCTCGGCGCGGCCGGAGCCGACGCCGTCGATGGCGGTGAGCGCGACCGCCTCGCGGGAGACGCCGTGTTCGACGCGGGCCTCGACCCGACACGCGAGGTTGGCCGCCCGCGGACCGGCGAACCGGTCGAGGAACTCCGAGAGCGCGGCGAGCAGTCGGAGCGCGTTCTGCCGGATCACCCACGCGTCCGAGCGGAGGTCCGCGGGCGTCGAGTCCGCCATCCCGGCGAGCAGGATGGCGAACACCTTCCGGTGGCCGTCCTCGAGGGCGGTGTCGTGGCCCTCGAGGATCCGGTCGACGGCGTCGGACTCCGAGGCACGCGCGGAGACCGAATCGAACTCGCCGGCGGCCGCGACCGTCTCGAGCACCGCGTCGACGGTGATCCGGTCGCGGTCGGCGAGCGCGCGGAACTGCCGGGCGGTCTCGAGGCGCATGTAGTACTTCGAGGCGAGCCGGCCGAGCGTCGTCGGCTCGACCCCGAGGTCGTCGCCGGCCGCGACGAACCCCTCGTCGACGAGCGAGTCGAGGGTGTCGCGGACGCGGTCTCGGATGCCCTCGAAGCCGTACTCCGCGGGCTCGGAACGCGCGCGCACGTAGTAGAACGTCGTCTCCAGCCACTCCATCACGTCCTCGAGCCCGCGGATCGTCCCCATCGCGACCTCGGCGTTGAGGTGCGACTCCAGCTCCGCCGCGAGCCGCGACTCGATCTCCTTGCCCTCCCGGAGGAGCTTCCGGTACTTGTCGGCGTCAGATCGGTCGCACACCACCCAGCCGTAGCCCACGTCGTCGTAGCCGGGCCGTCCCGCCCGCCCGAGCATCTGGAGCACGTCGAGCGGCGAGATGTCGGTCTCGCCTTCGAGGGGGTCGTGGTACTTCGTGTCGCGGATGACGACGCAGCGCGCGGGGAGGTTCACGCCCCACGCCAGCGTGGACGTCGAGAAGAGCAGCTTGATCTTCCCCGTCTTGAACCACTCCTCGACGCGGTCGCGGTCGCCCTTCGAGAGCCCGGCGTGGTGGAAGCCGACGCCGTCGAGGACCGACTGCCGGAGCGTGTCGTTCGAGAGCTCCTTGGCGTCGTTGTGGAAGTCGTAGTCGCCCCGCGAGTCGATCGGGACGTCCCGCTCCGTGATCTCGTCGCGCGCCTTCTTGGCCGCCTGGACCGTGTCCTGTCGCGAGGAGACGAACACGAGCGCCTGGCCGTCCTCGCGGACGTGCGGCTCGGCCAGGTCGAGCGCCCGGTAGAGCCGCCGGTACTTGTCGGCGAACGCGTTCGACCCGTGGCTGTACGTCTTGACGCCCGTTTCGAGGTCGACCGGGCGGTACTCGTCGCCGAACGAGTAGGTCGTCTCCGGCGGCGCGTCGAGCCACTCGGCCACGTCGTCGACGTTCGGCATCGTCGCCGAGAGCGCGACGACCCGGGGATCCCGAAGCCGGCGGAGCCGCGAGACGGTGACCTCGAGCACCGCGCCGCGCTTCTCCGAGTCGAGGAGGTGGACCTCGTCGATCACGACGCAGTCGACGTCGGTGATGAAGCTGTACCGCGCCGAGTCGTGTTTGCGGGTGGCGCTGTCGGCCTTCTCGGGCGTCGTCACGAGCACGTCCGCGCGCTCGGCCCGTCGGGGGTTGAGGTCGCGCTCGCCGGAGACGACGTACACCGAGTAGCCCAGGTCCTCGAACCGCTCCCACTCGCTCTCCTTCTCGTTCGTGAGCGCGCGCAGCGGCGCGATGAAGAGCGCCGTTCCGCCCTCGGAGAGGGTCTTACAGATCGCGAGTTCGGCGAGCGCCGTCTTGCCCGAGGCGGTCGGTGCCGACGCGACGACGTTGTGGTCGGTCTCGAATATCCCGGGCAGCGCCTCGCGTTGCATCCGGTTGAACTCCTCGAACCCGAAGGCGTCGGCGAACTCCGGCACCGCGTCCGCGACCTTCATTCGGTACCACGCCCGTGGGGAGTCCCTCCGAGACCGAGGCTGGTTCGCATCACTCCGAGACGGGGGCTTCGAGGGCAAAGGCGTTTCTCATGCGACCGGGTCGTCCTCGAGAGACGGGTCCGGACCCCGCCCGTTTAGGTGGTCGCGGCTCGACCGACGGGACATGATACCCTCGTCTCCGGTCGTCGTCGGCGTCGTCGCCGTGGTCGTTCTGCTCGTCCTACTCGCCGTCGTCGGTCGGCTCCGCGGCTCCTCCTCGGAGGCACGTGAATCCAAGCGGGCGCACGAGGCCGCACAGGACCGTGACCCGCCGGTCGAGATCGGCGAGACCTACGAGTTCGGCGTGACGGACCTCACCGACCACCACTCCGGGAGCGAGGTCGCCGTCGGCAAGGTCGAGGGGTTCGTCGTCTTCGCGCAGGACGTCCCGGGCGACCTCTCGAAGGGGGACGTGATCCGCGCGAAGGTGCTCTCGTTCAACGAGGGGCGGACCTCCGCGGACGCGACCTTCGTGACGAAGGCGTGAGGCCGGCGAGGGAGATGAGGCCGGCGAGGCGGGCCACCTCCGTTCCGAACATGGGGTTCATACGTGATGCCGACGAAGGGGTGGCGTAATGGCTCAGGCCGGGAATCAGGACCTCACCGAACGGTTCATCCAGTTCTACCGGAACTACTACCGCGAGGAGATAGGCAGCCTCGCACAGAAGTACCCCAACGAGCAGCGTTCGCTGTACGTCGAGTACGACGACCTCTTCCAGTTCGACCGCGACCTCGCCGAGGACTTCCTCACGAAGCCCGACCAGATGCGCGAGTACGCCGAGGAGGCGCTGCGGCTGTACGACCTCCCCGCGGACGTCAGCCTCGGTCGCGCGCACGTCCGACTCCGGAACCTCCCCGAGAACATCGACATCCGCGGGATCCGGGTCCACGACGACCACATCGGCAAGCTCGTCTCCGTCCAGGGGATCGTCCGCAAGGCGACCGACGTCCGCCCGAAGGTGACCGAGGCGGCCTTCGAGTGTCAACGCTGCGGGACGATGACGTACATCCCGCAGAGCGACGGCGGCTTCCAGGAGCCCCACGAGTGTCAGGGGTGTGAACGGCAGGGGCCCTTCCGCGTCAACTTCGACCAGTCGGAGTTCATCGACTCCCAGAAGCTCCGGATCCAGGAGTCGCCCGAGGGGCTCCGCGGCGGCGAGACGCCCCAATCGCTCGACGTCGACATCGTCGACGACGTCACCGGCGAGGTGAGCCCCGGCGACCACGTCACCTGCGTCGGCGTCCTCCACATCGAGCAGGTCGAGCAGGGCAACGAGAAGTCCGCCATCTTCGATCTGTACATGGACGGCGTCTCCATCGCCATCGAGGACGAGGAGTTCGAGGACATGGACATCACCGACGCGGACCGCCGGGAGATCATCGAACTCTCCAACCGCGAGGACATCTACGACGCGATGGTCGACTCCATCGCCCCCGCCATCTACGGCTACGAGGAGGAGAAGCTCGCGATGATCCTCCAACTGTTCTCCGGCGTCACCAAACACCTCCCCGACGGCTCGCGGATCCGCGGCGACCTCCACATGCTCCTTATTGGCGACCCTGGAACGGGTAAATCTCAGATGATCTCATATGTAGAAAACATCGCACCCCGATCGGTCTACACCTCCGGAAAGGGTTCCTCTGCAGCCGGGCTCACCGCTGCAGCCGTCCGCGACGACTTCGGTGACGGTCAGCAGTGGTCGCTCGAGGCCGGCGCGCTCGTCCTCGCCGACAAGGGGATCGCCGCAGTCGACGAGCTGGATAAGATGGATTCGAGCGATCGCTCCGCGATGCACGAGGGGCTCGAACAGCAGAAGATCTCCGTCTCGAAGGCGGGGATCAACGCGACGCTGAAGGCGCGGTGTTCGCTGCTCGGCGCGGCCAACCCCAAGTACGGGCGGTTCGACCAGTACGAGCCGATCGGCGAGCAGATCGACTTGGAGCCCGCGCTCATCTCCCGGTTCGACCTGATCTTCACGGTGACCGACCAGCCGGACCCCGAACACGACTCGCGGCTGGCGAAACACATCATCAAGACGAACTACGCCGGCGAGCTCAACACCCAGCGCGAGGAGCTGGCGACCTCGGAGTTCACCTCGGACCAGGTCGCGGAGGTGACCCAGGAGGTCGCCCCGGCGATCGACGCCGAACTCCTCCGGAAGTACGTCGCGCACGCGAAGCGCTCCTGTTACCCGACGATGACGGAGGAGGCCAAGGAACTCATCGAGGAGTTCTACGTCGACCTGCGCTCGAAGGGGGCCGACGAGGACGCCCCCGTCCCCGTCACCGCCCGGAAGCTGGAGGCGATGGTGCGGCTCTCGGAGGCGAGCGCGCGGGTCCGGCTCTCCGACACGGTCGAGCGCGAGGACGCAGACCGCGCGACCGACATCGTGGAGTCGTGTCTCAAGGACATCGGCGTCGACCCGGAGACGGGCCAGTTCGACGCCGACGTCGTCGAGACGGGGACCTCGAAGAGCCAGCGCGACCGCATCAAGAACATCAAGACGCTCATCGCGGACATCGAGGACGAGTACCAGGAGGGCGCGCCCGTCGACGAGGTGCTCGACCGCGCCGGCGAGATCGGGATGGACGCGGGGAAGGCCGAACAGGAGATCGAGAAGCTCCGGACGAAGGGCGAGGTGTACGAGCCACAGCAGGGCCACCTGCGGACGACGTAGATGGACCGGATCTCCGCGTTACGGAACGTCGAGGACGCCCTCCGTGCGTTCGAGAACGGCGAGGAGGACCTCTCGGGGACCGAGCGTCGCGTCGCGGCCGTGTTGCGGACGTACGCGACGGAACTCGACGGCGAGGACGACGTCTTCCGCGCGGTCGGTGACCCGCCGGTCGACGGACGCGTCGTCGTCGCCCCCTCGGAGCCGGCGGCGCGAGAACGCGTGTTGGCGGCCGCCGGGATCGATCCCGCGGCGGACGCCGAGGCCGCCGGCGACGTTCCGGAGTTCGACCTCGAACGGGTCTGAATTCGTCGCTTTCTTGACCCGAGCGCCGCCCCCGTCGGCAGCGCCGCTCGCCGCTCGCGTTCGGAACCGATTTATCCGATAGCCGAGCACCGACGCTCGTGTTACTGGTCGTAACGTACTCGGAGGCGGCCCGGACCGGGCTCCGCAACGCGTGTCGCCGTCACGACGACCAAGTCGTCCGGCGGTTCGGCCGCGCGGCGTTGCTCGAAGCGACCGCGTACGGCGCGTTCCTGGCGTTGCGGCTGCGCGAGACCCACGGCGACGCCGTCCAGATCGAACGGACCGAGCCGTTCAACGAGTTCTCCCTCGTCGACGCCGCCGTCAGGGAGGCCGCGAGCGCCTACGCCGATCGAGACGCGAGGTCGACGCCGTACGCCGCGTTCGCCGCCGGAACGGACCATCCCGACCCGGAAGCGATGAAGCGCCGAGAGCTGTGACCGCCCGGAACGACCGCGACGCCCTCGGGCGTGACGGCCCGGATCGTGACGGTCCCGACGACGAGCCACCTCCGGGCCCAGTCGAGGAACCGGTCCCGGATCCGGAGGCAGTGCTCGGACGGGTTCCGACGGGAACGAGCCTCCGTCGAGAGCTCGCCGCCGCCGCGCGTTCTCGGGGACGGACCTCGTCGCTCGCCGACGAGATCGCGGCGATCCACGGGGAGCTGACGGCGATCGAGGTTCCGGACGTCGACCTCGAGAGCGCTCGACGGCGGCTCGCCGACGCCACCGGCGCGGAGGGTCGACTCGAGGAGCGCGTCGCGGCGATCCGCGGCGACGTCCGGGCTCGCCGGGCGGTCGACGCCGATCCCGCGAAGGCGCTTGCCGACCTCGAGGCGGCGGCGGCGGAGCTGTCGGAGGCACAGACCGCGCGGATCGCCGCCGAGCAGACGCTCGAGCGAGAGCGCGAGCGGGCAGCCGCGGCGCGCGACGAGCGCGAACACCGGCTCGCCCTCCGCGATCGGCTGGAGAACCGGAAGCGGGACGCGCGGCAGGAGCTCTCGCTCGCGGTGTACGCCGAGTTCCGCGAGTCGTTGTCGGCGGTTCCGGGGGGCGATCCGGTCGTCGCCGGAACGCCCCCGAGCGAGTACGACGGCTCCCCGCTCGCCGCCTCGCTCGGGGCGATACGGATCGCGGAGATCGAGGGACCGGTGACCCTGCGTCCGGGGGTCGCCTCGGTCTCCGACGCGTGGGAGGGGACGGACCCGGAAGCGGTCCTCGACGTCCCCGTGACCGGTCCCGACCTTTAGATAGGATACCGCACCAGCCGACGCATGAGCGTGGACCTCTCGTGGAGCGTCGAACGCGAGGACGGCGTCGGGTTCGTCGCCTGTCGCGTCCACAACGCCGCCGCCGTCTCCCGACGCGTGCGCGTCCGGAATCGAACCGACGCCACGGTCCTCCCGCCGCGACGCTCGGGCGTTCCGGAGGGCGGATGGGACGCGGCCGGCGTGACGCTCCGTCTCGAATCGGACGAGCGCCGCGCCGTCGGGTTCGCCGTCGTCCTCCCCGCGGGTGAGGAGGTCGCCGACCCGCCGGTCGAGATCACGGACGCCAGTCCTATCGACGACGTCGACTCGCCAGTCGATCCGTCGGCGGCCACGGCGAACGCGGCGGTTCGGTCCCTCGGCGACCACCGTCCGCCACGGGACGCCCTCGTCGGATCCGAACCGGCGGAGCGACTCGGAGTCGTCGACGGGAACGCGGGGAACGGTTCGACCGACGACGCGGCATCATCGAGCGAGACCGACCCGACACCGTCGACCGAGGACGACGCGTCGACGTCACCCATCGAGGACGACGCGTCGACGTCACTGACCGATGGCGACGCGGACGACGACACGGGAGGTCACGTTTCTCGCTCGGATCTCGAGGGATCGCGTATCGTTTCGGCGGGTGCGGAGGACATCGACGACCGACTCGAGCGGGCCGAACGCCGCATCGAACGGGCGGAGCGGTTGACCGACGCCGATCTCGCGACCGCGACCGACGCGGTCGACCGTCTCGGCGGCGTGACGGCGGTCGCGACGCTCGCGGAGCGCGTCGCGGACGACGCGGCGACGCTCCGGCGGCTGAGCGAGCGCGCGTCGTCGCTGGCGGCGCGCGCGGAGGGGACGGACGTGCCGACCGAGGCGCTGGAGCGGCTCGCGTGATCCTCGCCGTCGCGGGCGGCAAGGGCGGCGTCGGGAAGACGACGCTCGCGTACAACGTCGCCGCCGCGCTCGACGCGGTCGTCGTGGACGCCGACCTCGGCATGGCGGACCTCCCGGCCGGCCACGGTCCGGACCTCCACGACGTGCTCGCCGGACGCGCGTCGGTCACGGAGACGCTCCGGCCCGGTCCGGTCGACGTGGTTCCCTGCGGTCGAACGCTCGCCGGCGCGCGGGCGTCGGACCTGACCCGCCTCGCCGACGCCGTCGAGCGCGTCGAACGACGCCACGGGACGGTCGTGATCGACTGCCCGGCGGGCCGGCGCGCGGACGCGGGCGTTCCGCTGGCGGTCGCCGACGCCTGCCTCGTCGTCGTCTCCCCGCGGGCGTTCGCGCTGGCCGACGCGATCCGAACCCGGGAGCTGGCGCGCGAGCTCGACGCCGGACTCGTCGCCTGCGCGGTCAACCGGGTCGTCGAGGAGCCACCGGTCGACGCCATCGCCGACGCGCTCGGCGCGCCGGCGGCGGTCGTCCCCGCCGACCCCCGCGTCGGCCGCTCGGTGGTCGAGGAACGGCCCGTCGTCGATACGGCCCCCGACAGCACTGCCGCCGACGCGATCCGCGAGATCTCGAGACGGGTCCCGCGGTGACGGGACCGGTCACGGCGGGTTCCGTCGAGACCGCGTGGTTTTACCCCCGGCGCGCTCGACGATCGGCCGATGCTCACGGCCGCGTTCCTCCTCGGCGTCGTCGTCATCGCCTTTCTCGCCGTCGAGATCGGTCCGCTCTACGCGGCCGACCGCTTTCGGGACCTCCGCGAACCCACCGACCCCGAACGCGCCGCGCTCGACGAACTCCGCCGCGAGGCCGGCCTCGGCGTCGATCGGGTCGCGATCGTGGCGACCTCGGCTCCGAACTCGATCGACGTCTCCGTCGAGGGTCCGCCCCGCCGGCGGGTGCTGTTTCTCACGGAGTCCGTCCTCGCGGACCTCGAGGAGGACGTCGCCGTCGGCCTGCTCGCGGCCGAGGCCGGGCGGGTCGAGACGTACTACGGCGAGTTCCGCGCGCTCGCGGTCGCGGTCGTGGTGGGGATACTCGCCGCGATCGTGACGGCGACCGTCGCGTTCGACGCCGGGTTCCTCTCGCTCGTCGCGGTCGGCATGGCCTCCTTCTGGGTCGGGCGGCGCGTCCAGTACGCCGCCGACGACCGCGCCGCCGACGCCGTGGGGGCCGATCGGGTCGCGGACGCCTTCGAGCGCGTCGCCGAGCGACGCGGGGTCGAACCCGAGACCGGCGACTGGTCGACGTGGTTCGAGGTTCAACCCCCGCTCGGCGACCGGATCGCGGCGTTGCGTCGGCGGGCTGACGGGGACTGAGGGTTCGTCGTGCCGCGGAGATCGCTACTCCGAGGGACCGTCTCCACGGGACCGTTACTCCGCGATCCGGGCGACGACCTCGTCGCAGTCGACTCGCACGTCGTACTCCTCCACGGTGAACGAGAGGGCGGCGTCGCCGTGGCGATGGGTGACGAGCGCGTCGAGCGCGTCGGGGTCGACGTGGTCGTACAGGACGATCCCCGTCTCCTCGCCGAGCGCGTCGGGGTCAACGCCGGCGAGATCGGCGACCGCCTCGACGACGGCGAGGCTCGGCGACCGGCCGTCACGACCGTGGGCGACGCGGACCGACCCGGGGAGCGAGCCGATGTCGGAGACGTTCGTCGTGGCGCTGCTCATACCGCCTCGTCCGCGCGCCAGCACATAAACGTCCGCCATCGTTTATCGTATCTGATAGTCGGAGCCCGAGGCGGGAAGCGTCCGCCCCGGGCGCGTCGGAGCGAGCGAAACGTATAATCGGGCGCACGCATCACGGGGGCACATGGCACTCGAACGCGCCAGCGGGGGTATCGCCAGGGAAGCCGACGGCGACGCGTTCGAGCCGTTTTTCGACTGAGACTCGCGCGCGGCGGAGCCGTCCCGCGGCCGGGCGGTGAAACCGCGCGGTTCGGCCGGCGGGGGCGGGGGGACCGTGATCCGCGGTGACCGCGGGCCGCCCCGCCGCCCTCGCCACGAGGCACCGCGCCGGCGACGTGCCGGAACCGTTAGGACCCACCCACACACGTATCCACACAACCGAATGCGACTCCCGGAACGACAGCTCGCGGTCCTCGAGGCCGCGAGCGCGACGGACGAACGGACGACGGACGAGATCGCGGTCGAGACGGGCCTGAAACCCGAGACGGTCACCGGCGCGGCCTTCGACCTGCGCGACGAGGGGTTACTCGCCGTGACGGAGACGACGACCGAGGTCGCCGAACTCACCGACGAGGGGAGCGACTACGTCGCCGACGGCCTCCCCGAGACCCGGCTCTACCGGGCGGCGGTCGACGCCGGCGCGGCCGACGAGGCCGTCGCGATGGGCGAGGTCATCGGTCGCGCCGACCTGGCGGGCCCCGAGGTCGACATCGCGCTCGCGAACTTCCCGCGAAAGGGGTTCGGGACGATCGACTCGGGCGAGCTCACGGTCGACCCGAACGCCGACCCCGACGCCGATCCCGAGGCCGCCGCGCTCGAGACGCTCGCCGACGGCGGGAGCGTCGACGACGGCTCGGTCCTCGACCGACTCGCCTCGCGCGGGCTCGTCGACCTCGCGGAGCGCACCACCCGGGCGGTCCGGCTCACCGACGCGGGCGTCGACGCGCTCATGGAAGGGGTCGAGGCGGCCGAGACGGTCGGGCAGGTCACCCCGGACCTCCTCGCCAGCGGCGAGTGGGAGGACGTCGAGTTCGCCGAGTACAACGTCGAGGCCGACGCCCCCGCGGTCGAGGGCGGCCGGAAACACGTGCTCCGGCGGACCGCCGACCGCGTGAAGGACGTCCTCGTCGGGATGGGCTTTCAGGAGATGGAGGGTCCCCACGCCGACAGCGACTTCTGGATCAACGACTGCCTGTTCATGCCCCAGGACCACCCGGCCCGGACCCACTGGGACCGGTTCGCGCTCGACGTCGACCCGATGGAGGAGATCCCGGAGACCCTGATCGACCGCGTCGAGACCGCCCACCGCGACGGGTGGGGCGAGGACGGCGACGGCTACCACTCGCCGTGGTCCGAGGACTTCGCCCGCGAGGTCGCCCTCCGCGGCCACACCACCTCGCTGTCGATGCGGTACCTCTCGGGGTACGCCGGCGCGGAGTTGGAGCCGCCACAGCGGTACTTCTCCGTCGAGAAGGTGTACCGCAACGACACGCTCGACCCGACGCACCTCCTGGAGTTCTTCCAGATCGAGGGGTGGGTGATGGCGGAGGACCTCTCGGTGCGTGACCTGATGGGTACCTTCGAGGAGTTCTACCGGCAGTTCGGGATCACCGACATCCGGTTCAAACCGCACTACAACCCCTACACCGAGCCGTCCTTCGAGCTGTTCGGCGACCACCCCGAGACCGGCGAGGAGATCGAGATCGGCAACTCCGGCATCTTCCGCGAGGAGGTGACCGGCCCGCTGGGCGTCGACTGCGACGTGATGGCGTGGGGGCTCGCCCTGGAGCGGCTCGCGATGTTGACCACCGGCGCGGAGGACATCCGCGACCTCCACGGGACGCTGGCGGACATCGACTTCCTGCGGAACGCGGAGGTGAGCTACTGATGCCCGTCGTCGACGTCGATCCCGACGCGCTCCGCGGACTCACCGGCCACACCGACAAGACGGACGAGGAGTTCAAGGAGGACCTGTTCGGGCTCGGCCTGGAGTTCGAGGGCGAGACCGACGACGGCGAGTTACAGTTCGAGTTCGCGCCCGACCGGCTCGACCGGCTGAGCGTCGAGGGCGTCGCGCGCTCGCTGCGCTACCACTACGGCGACGACCGCGGGGTGTACGTCCCCGAGGTCAACGACGCCGAGTGGACGATCGAAGTCGCGGAGTCGGTACCGGACGAGCGCCCCTACGTCACGGGTGCCGTGGTCCGCGGCGTCGACCTCGACGAGGCCGCCCTCGAGTCGCTGATCCAGCTCCAGGAGAAGCTCCACGCCACGATGGGCCGCGGCCGCGCGAAGGGCGCGATCGGGATCCACGACCTGGCGATGGTCAAGGGCGCGCCGCTTCGCGAGGGCGCGGAGCGGTCGATCACCTACCGCGGGATCGAGCCGGACGGCGAGACGTTCGTCCCGCTCGATTCGAACGACGAACTGACGCCCGCCGAGGTGCTCGAGGAACACGACACCGGCCGGACGTACGCCGACCTCGTGAGCGAGTACGACCGCTACCCCGCGATCTATGACGAGCTCGGGCTGTTCTCGTTCCCGCCCGTGATCAACGGGAAGCGGACCGAGGTCGACACCGATTCCCGCGAGCTGCTCGTCGAGCTCACCGGCACGGACCAGTGGACGATCGACAAGATGTGTACGATCGTCTGTTACGCGCTCTCCGCGCGCGGCGCGACGATAGAGGAAGTCGAGGTCGCGTACGCCGACGGCGCGACCCATCCGGCGGAGTACGGTCCCGAGCTCGTCCGCCCGAACCTCGAGATCGACGAGAAGTCGGTGTCCCACGACCGGATCGAGACGCTCCTCGGGGTCGACTTCGAGCCCGAGGACGTCGTCGACTGCTTCGAGCGCTCCGGGCTGGACGCGACGTATTCGCTCGACGAGTCGGTGACCTACGAGGTGGAGGTCCCGCCGTACCGCGTGGACGTGCTCCACCCGCTCGACCTCGTCGACGACGTGGGACGCGCACACGGCTTCGACGAGCTGGAGCCGCGCTACCCCGACGTGGGGACCGTCGGCGGGCGTCACGAGCGCACCCGCCTCGAGGACGCCGTCCGGACGAGCCTCGTCGGGCTCGGCTTCGAGGACCTGCTGAACTTCCACATGACGAGCGGGGTCGAGAACTACGACCGCATGCGGATCGAGCCCGGTACCGACGTCGTCGGCGGGGGAGAGCCCGTCGAGATCACGGAGCCGTACAGCGAGGAGTACACCCAGCTGCGGACGTGGGCGCTCCCGTCGCTTCTGCTCTTACTCGAGGGGAACACCCACAACGCCTACCCGCAGGATGTCGCCGAGATCGGCTTCGTCGCCGAGCGCGACGAGACGGAGAACACGAACGTTGGCGAGTCCCGTCACGTCGCCGGCGCGGTCGCGCGGCGCGACGCCTCCTACGAGGCCGCGAAGGGCCGGCTTCAGGCGGTGTGTGACGACTTCGGCGCGACGCTCGAGACGCCACGAACCGACCACCCGACGTTCATCGACGGTCGGACCGCGAGCGTCGTCGTCGACGGCGAGCCGGTCGGCGTGATCGGCGAGGTCCACCCCGAAGTGCTCGTCGACCACGACCTCGAGGTGCCCGTCGCCGCCTTCGAGTTCGACCTCGGCGCGCTCCGGTAACGGGACCCGAGTCCGAAGCATCGTCCCGGGCCACACCGACCATCCCGGGCCGCACCGACCGTCCCGAGCCACACCGACCATCCCGGGCCGCACCGACCGTCCCGAGCCGCACCGGCCGTCCCGAACCGCACCGCGCCTCGTGCCTCCCCAGCCTCGGCGGGCGGACGGTCGCGGGACCGCTCCGCGACCGTCCGCCGCCTCCCTCGCGGTCCGGTCGCGGGCGGCTCGCCCGCGACCGGGCGCGCCGACGTTCCCCGGCGTCTCGGACCGGTCGAAGGCAGTCGACCCGGCGCTCAGAACAGGCCGGGAACGAGAACGTACGTCAACAGCATGCCGAACAGGCCGGCGAACGCGGCGAAAAGCGCCATCGGGACGATGGCCTTCCGTAGGAGGTCGCCCTCGCGGCCGGTGATCCCGACGACGCCGCAGATGGCGGCGACGTTCAACACCGAGACCATGTTCCCGAGCCCGCCGCCGACGTTCTGGAGGCTGACGACGATCGTCCGGGAGAGCCCGACCGCCACGGCGGCGTCGTACTGAAGCACGCTGAAGAGGATGTTCGAGGACGTGTTGCTCCCGGTCATGAAGGAGCCGATGGCACCGACCCACGGCGAGACGACGGGGAGCAGGCCGCCGGCACCCATCGCGAGCGCGCGGCTGAGCGCCTCCATCATGCCGAGCAGGCCGGCGGTGTTCGTCTGCGACTGGATCATGATCTGCGTCATCGAGACGGCGATGACGAGCGTGAGCGCGGCGGGCGCGACCTGCTCGATCGAGCGCCGCCACGCCGCGCCCATCTCGTCGGCGTCCATCCGGTGGAGGAGGCCGGTGAGGATCGCGATGGGGATGAACGGCATCGTTCCCGGGAGATAGAGGTACTGAAGGGTGTACCCGAGCTCCGTCCCGAGGATCGAATCGAGACCGACGGAGAAGCTCTGGATCCACGCGAGCACCTCGGTGCCGGCGACGGTGAGGTCCGGCCACCGGGTGAGAAGCAGCGCGAGCGCGACGAGGAGGTACGGGGTCCACGCTAACAGGACGGACATCTCCCTTCTCGGCCGGTCCCGTGATATCTCGTCGAGCTCGAGCCCGCCGAGCCACGTGTCGCTCCACGTCGAGTCCTCGGGGAAGTCCCACTCGCGTTCGGGGATCAGGACGTCGTTGTTCGCGAGCAGGAGCCCCGCCGCGAGCACGACGAACCCGGCGGCGATGTCGGGGAGCGCGGGGCCGATGAACCACGCGACGAGGAGCTGGGTACCGCCGGTGACGGCCCCGAGAAGCAGCGCGAACGGCGCGATGGGAAGCGTGTTGCGGACGGCGTCGCCGACGCTCCGTCCCCCGTCGGCGTCGCCGAACCAGTACGTCAGGAAGAACACGCCGAGTAGCCCCCAGAACACGTACGTGAGTCCCGTGATGACCCCCGTCCACGCGGAGACCAAGGAGAGGAACTCGGCGACGCCCATCGAGCCGGACAGCGCCGGTTCGATGACCGCGCCGGTGCCGCCGATGACGGGGGTCCCGGCCGCGCCGAACGGCGGGTTCGGGGCGTTAAAGAAGAGCCCGAACACCGCGGCGGCCAGCGGCGGGAATCCGAGGCCGATCAGAAGCGGCGCGGCGAGCGCGCCCGGCGTGCCGAACCCCGCCGCACCCTCGATGATCGTCATGAAGCCGAGCCCGATGAGCAGCACCTGAATGCGGCGGTCCTCCTCGATCTGTCCGAAGTACCACCTGATGGTGGCGATGGCCCCGCTTCCCTCGAGGTAGTTCATAAGCAGGATGGCGCCGAAGACGATGAGAATGATGTCCACGGCCTGAAAGGCGCCGTAGACGGCCGACGCCACCAGCCAATCCGGCTCCATCCCCCAGTAGGTGATCCCGATCCCGGCCGCGAGCAGCCACCCGACCCCCATCGCCCGGGCCGCCGACCACCGCAGTCCGGCGAGCAGTACGAACGCGACGCCGATCGGAACGACTCCGACGAGCGCTAGTGTGAGCACAGCAGGCATGATCGTGGATCTCGGCTCCGTTTCGTCGTCGTACAACCAGATACA
This sequence comes from Halorubrum aquaticum, assembly GCF_900113615.1. Classification (GTDB taxonomy): domain Archaea; phylum Halobacteriota; class Halobacteria; order Halobacteriales; family Haloferacaceae; genus Halorubrum; species Halorubrum aquaticum. The sequence goes on along the minus strand of NZ_FOPZ01000025.1, from coordinate 13,255 downwards.
TGTACCTTTCTTTCAGCTAATATCAACCCCGGATGACGTCGTTGGAAGCGGGAGGACGGCGATAACGACGTGGGCGTGTTCGGCCGAGACCGTTCGACGAGGGAAACGTCCATTAGGCTGTTCCAGAAACTCCGGTATATGTCAACGGAACCGCTCGCGACCTTCGAGTCGTCGCTTACCGACGTCGGGGTCGAGCTCGTTCGGACGCCCGCCGAGGGGTTCGAATCGACCCTCGCCCCGCTCCTCGAGACGCCCGCGGTCGGCACGCCGCTCCCGTTCGAGGGGGTTTCCCTGCCGGACGCCGTGGAGACCGATCCGACTGTACGGGACCTCGAAGCGGCGAGGACAGGCGTCACCGCCGCCGGATACGGCATCGCGGACTACGGCTCCGTCGTCGTCCAGGGCGGGGCCGACGGCGAGGAGCCGGTGAGCCTCTACGCCGACGAGCACGTCGCCGTCCTCGCCGCCGGCGACCTCCTCCCGGACATGGACGCGGCGTTCGACCGGCTCGCGGAGGACGTGCGCTCGGGAACCGGGCAGGCGGTCATCGCGACCGGGCCGAGCGCGACCGCGGACATGGGCGCGCTCGTGAAGGGGGCACACGGGCCGATTGACGTCACCGTCGTCCTCCTGGAGGACCGGTAGATGAGCGTCGACGACCGCCGACGGAAGGCCGAACGCATCCGCCACCTGCTCGACACCGAGGGCGAGAGCGTCCACCGGAACACGCGGGTCTTCAACGAGGGGCGGTACGAGTCCACCGCGGACCTCGAGGACTACGAGGCCCTCAAAGAGGAGGCCCGCGCCATCAAGGAGGACGCCATCGAGCGCCTCCCCGAACTCCTCGACCGGGTCACCGAGGCGGTCGAGGCCAACGGCGGCACCGTGTACGTCGCCGACGACGCCGCCGACGCGAACCGGTACGTCACGGAGGTCGTCGACGGCCGGAACGTGGTGAAATCGAAGTCGATGACGAGCGAGGAGATCGACGTGAACGACGCCCTCGAGGCCAGCGGCGCGGACGTCTGGGAGACCGACCTCGCCGAGTTCGTCCTCCAGGTCGCCGACGAGGCACCCTCCCACATCGTCGCCCCGGCGATCCACAAGTCCCGCGAGGAGATCGCGGACCTGTTCAACGAGGTGTTCGACCCCGACGAGCCGCTCGAGACCGCCGAGGAGCTGACGCGGTTCGCTCGCGGGTACCTCGGCGAGCGGATACTGGACGCCGAGGTCGGCATGACGGGGGCGAACTTCGTCACGGCCGACACCGGGACGCTCGCGCTGGTGACGAGCGAGGGCAACGCCCGGAAATGCGTCCAGGCAACCGACACCCACGTCGCGATCGCGGGCGTCGAGAAGGTGATCCCGAGCGTCGAGGACCTCCAGCCGTTCGTCGAACTCATCGGTCGGTCGGGGACCGGACAGGACATCACGTCGTACGTCTCGCTTTTCACGCCGCCCGGCGACTCGCCGACCTTCGGCCGGGGGGAGGGAGCGGGTTCCGACGATGGACCCGGTGCCGACGACGAGCGTCCTCTCGAGTCGGGCGACGACCGCGAGTTCCACCTCGTGCTCATCGACAACGGCCGCATGGAGATGCGCGAGGACGACGGGCTCCGGGAGACGCTGTACTGCATCCGGTGTTCGGCGTGTGCGAACTCCTGTGCGAACTTCCAGCACGTCGGCGGACACGCCTTCGGCGGCGAGACGTACTCCGGGGGCATCGCCACCGGCTGGGAGGCCGGCGTCCACGGCCAGGACAGCGCCGCCGAGTTCAACGACCTCTGTACGGGGTGTAGCCGGTGTGTGAACCAGTGTCCGGTGAAGATCGACATCCCGTGGATCAACACCGTCGTCCGCGACCGCATCAACCGTGGGGAAGACGGCGACCTCGACTTCCTCGTCGAGGGGCTCACTCCGGACGAGGAACCCGGCGGGATCGACCTCCAGAAACGCCTGTTCGGGAACTTCGACACGCTGGCGAGACTCGGATCGGCGTTCGCCCCCCTCTCGAACTGGGTCGCCCGGGCCGGCCCCGCCCGTTCGCTGATGGAGCGAACCCTCGGCGTCGACGAGCGCCGCGAGCTTCCGACGTTCGAGCGCGAGTCACTCGTCGACTGGTTCGCGGACCGCGGGTCGCGAGTGGGTCCCGACGAGGCGCGCCGGACGGTCGCGCTCTATCCCGACGCGTACACGAACTACGTGCGCACCGAGCGCGGGAAGGCGGCCGTCCGCGTCCTCGAGGCGCTCGACGTCCGCGTCGAGGTGCCGGCCGCCGGCGAGAGCGGACGCGCGCCGCTCTCACAGGGCATGGTGGCGACCGCCCGGTCCAACGCCGAGGCCGTCTACGAGGCGCTCTCCCCGGCGGTCGCCGCGGGCCACGACGTCGTCGTCATCGAACCCTCCGACCTCGCGATGTTCCATCGGGAGTACGAGCGACTCCTCCCCGAGGACGCCTACGACGCGTTGAAAGGGCACAGCTACGAGGTCATGGAGTACGTCTACGGCCTGTTGGAGAACGGCGCGGACGTCGACGCGCTCTCGGCGGGCGACGGCGAGCGGATCGCCTACCACAGCCACTGCCAGCAGCGCACCCTCGATCTGGAGCCCTACACGCTGGCGGTGCTCGAGGAGTCCGGGTTCGACGTCGTGACCTCGGACGTGGAGTGTTGTGGCATGGCCGGGAGCTTCGGCTACAAGTCGGAGTACTACGAGCTCAGCGTGGACGTCGGCGAGACGCTCGTCGACCAGTTCAGCACGGACGACGCCGCGGACCGAACCGTCGTCGCCAGCGGCACGTCGTGTCTCGAGCAGCTCGACGCGCTGCTCACGCGGCGGCCCGCACATCCGGTGCGGCTGCTCGACGGACGGTAGTCGGCGTTCGGTCCGGGAGGCGAGCCGTCGCGGTGTGGAGGTGGAGCCGCGGGCGACGGGGTCGTACTCGGAACCGTGACCCCCCGGCCGTCGAAGATGGGTGATTTTTATGCGGTCGCGCCGAACCACGGGGTAGATGAGCCGACGAAGCGAGCGCGCGTCGTCCCGAGGTGGCGGCGATGGGCGCTGACGGAACCGAGGACGGGCCGGTCGTCGCCAGCTTCTTCTCCGGCTGTGGCGGGCTCGATCTCGGGTTCGAGCGGGCCGGGTTCGACGTGGTCCTCGCGAGCGACCAGTGGGGGCCCGCCGCGGAGACGTACCGAAGGAACCGCCCGAACGTCCGGTTCCTCGAGGAGGACGTCCGCGAGCTCGACGCCGACGACGTTCGAGAGTCCGTCCGGGAGACCGGCCACGATCCGGACGACGTCGACGTCGTGATCGGCGGCCCGCCGTGTCAGGGATTCAGCCGGCTCAACAACGAGCGGATCGAGCTCGACGAGATGGAGAAGGACCGGCGCAACACGCTCTTCGAGGAGTTCCTCCGGATGGTCACCGTGCTCGATCCGCAACTGGTCCTGATGGAGAACGTCCGCGACCTGATAAACCGCCAGACGAGCGACGACCGGTACGTGAAGGACCTGATCGTCCGGCAGTTCGAGACGGAGGGATACAACTGCGAGTACCGGGTGCTCGAGGCCGAGCGGTACGGCGTTCCACAGAAGCGCCGCCGGATCTTCTTCGTCGGGACGAACCGTGACATCCCGATCCGGTTTCCGGAGCCGACGACGCCGTCGGAGGCGAACTGGCGGACGGCGGGCGAGGCCCTCGCCGACGTGACCGACGACCTCCCGAACGTGACGTACGCGAACACCCAAGAGAAGACGCTCGAGCGGATCCGTCACGTCCCGCCGGGCGGGTACTACCGTGACCTCCCGGACCGGCTGAAGACCAAGAAGTACCGGTGTGACTGCGAGGACACCGACGCCTGCCCGCACGAGCCGGAGATCGTCAAGCGGTACGGGACGTACCTCCGGCGACTCCACCCCGATGAGCCGTCGCTGACGGTGAGCACGAACGTCTTCATCCACCCGAGCGAGGACCGGTATCTCACCCCTCGGGAGATGGCCCGGCTCCAGACGTTCCCCGACGAGTTCGCGTTCGAGGGGACGAAGACCGACGTGATGAAACAGATCGGCAACGCGGTCCCGGTCGGGCTGGCCGAGAGGCTGGCCGAGCGGTTCCGCGAGTACTACCCCGAGATCCGCGAGGCCCCCCGCGTCGACCCCGACGTCTACGAACAGCAGTCGCTCACCGACATCGCGTGAGTCGGCGGCCCGTGATCCGTCCTACCCGAACGTCACTCGATAGACCGTCTTGATCCGGGGTTTCCGGGTGCTCCCGCTGTACTGGCCGTACATGTCGATCCGGAACGCCGCCTCGCCGTCCACGTCGAAGAAGATCGAGGTGTCGTTCGACTCGGTGGTGTAGATCGACAGCTCGCCGGTACCGTCCTGGAACTTCCGGAGCGGGGCCCGCTCCATCGAGGCGAACCCGTGGAAGTTGCCGGCGGCGGTCACCTTGCACGCGACCACGTCCGCGTCGAGGCGCACGTGCTCGAGGAGTCGGGCCCGGAGCGTCGCCTCGTCGGCGTCCCGAAACGTCCGGAACTTCTCCGCGAACACGGGGGTCATCGCGGCCGCCATGTCGGAGCCGCCGCACTCCTCGGCGACGAACTCCCGCGTCACCCGCTCGTAGGTCGCGAACTCCTCGGGAGTCAACAGCTCGTCGATGGGCTTCCCGAAGACGTCCTCGGCGACCTTCGACGCGAGGGTGTTCCGGACGTTGATGGCGGTGCTCGAGGTGAGCTTCAGCGAGTAGCCCTTGCGCCGACCCTCGCCGTGGACCACGACGTCGACGTCGTCGGTCGGGTCGGTCTTCCGCGCGTCGCCCTCCTCGGTCGCGCGTTCGATCGCGAAAGGCGTGTGTTCACGGACGAACCGCGCGGCCTCGCGGGCCCCGATCCGCACCCGCTCGCGCTCGTCCTCGTCGAGGTACGCGAGTTGCGCCTCGGTGTCCGGCTGCGGGTCGTCCCCGTTGAGCTCGTCGCGCGTCCACGTCTCGTGGGCCTTCCCGAGTCGCTCGGGGCTCCGTGGCATGTGTCCCCGCCGAGTCGCCGGGGCGTCTTACCGTTTCGGTTCGGCCGCGTCGCTCGCCGCTACGTTTCTCTACGTCCCGGCGCGCTCCGGCGCGCGCGGAGCGCGGTCCTTTTGTCCCGTATCGACGAAGCCGAGGCATGGACATCGAGGAGGGCGGGCTCACGGTCAGCGTCTCCGAGGCCCGCGACGGCGCCAGCGAGGGGACCGGCGGCGGCGTCTTCTTCAACCCCACACAGGAGCTGAACCGGGACGTCACGGTCGCGACCCTGCGCGCGTACCGCGAGCGAGAGCCGCGCGCGGCGACGTACCTCGACGCGATGGCCGCCTCGGGGGTCCGGGGCGTTCGCGCCGCCGCCGAGGGGTACGACGTGACCTGCGCCGACGTCGACCCCGACGCGGTCGACCTCGCCGAACGGAACCTCGCCGCGAACGACCTCGAGGGCGAGGCCGTCCACCGCGACGTCAACGCGCTGTTGTACGACGACGGGCCGTTCGACGTCGTCGACCTCGACCCGTACGGCACGCCGATCCCCTTCGCCGACCCCGCGTTCGCGAACGCGCGGAACCTCGTCTGCGTCACCGCCACCGACACCGCGCCGCTGTGTGGTGCCCACCTCAACAGCGGGATCCGCAAGTACGGCGCGGTGCCGCGGAACACCGACTACCACCCGGAGATGGGGCTCCGGACGCTGATCTCCGCGCTGGTCCGGACCGCCGCGCGATACGACAAGGCCGCGCGGCCGATCGTCTCGCACGTCTCGCGACACTACGCGCGGACGTACCTCGAACTCGAGTCGGGCGCGCGCGCTGCCGACGACGCCGTCGACGAGCTCGGATACGTCGACAACTGCGAGGACTGCCTCTGGCGGGAACCGACCCGCGGGCTGGTCGCGAACCCGGTCGAGACGTGTCCCGTCTGCGGGGGAGAGCGCGTGTTGACCGCGGGACCGCTCTGGTTGGGCCCCGTCGCCGACTCCGACTTCGCCCGGTCCGTCCGCGAGCACGTCACCGACGACATGGGCGAGGCGAAGCGCGCGCGGAAGCTGCTCGGGACCGTTGCGCGCGAGTTGGACGTGCCGACCCACTACGACCAACACCGGCTGTACAAGGGGTGGAGCGAGCCGGCGATCGGGATGGACGAGTTCGTCGACCGGCTTCGGGGGGCCGGCCACGAGGCGACCCGGGCGCACTACCGCGGGACGGCCGTCAAGACCACGGCGTCGATCCCGGAGATGCGCGAGGCCGTCCTCGGAAGCGAGGAGTGAGCCGGCCGAGCCCGCGCGCTTTTGTCGCCGTCGACCGAACCGATCCGCGTGACTCGACACTCGCCCGCCGGGCTCGCGAGGGTCCGGCTCGCCGTCGACGCCGCGCGGGACCGGCAGGTGACGTTCCTCGCGGCCGGCGTCGCGTACTACGCGTTCGTCTCGCTCGTCCCCGCGCTGTTGTTGCTCCTCGTGGTCGCCACCACCGTCTTCGGCGACGCCCTCGCGGACGAGCTGCTCGCGGTCGCCGGCGGGTTCCTGACGCCGGCGGGCGAGGAGGCGATCGGCGGAGCCGTCGCCTCGGCACAGGGACGGGCGGGCGCGGGGTTCCTCGGCGTCGCGGTCCTGCTCTGGTCGACGCTGAAGGTGTTCCGCGGGCTCGACACCGCCTTCGTCGAGGCGTACGGCGTCGACGCGGACGTCGGCTTCCTCGACCAGCTCACCGACGCGGGGTCGGTCGTCCTCGGGATCGGCGTCGGGATCACCGCCATGCTCGTCGTCGGGGCGGTCGCCGCCGCCGTCGACGTCCCCCTTCTGGCGTCCGCGAGCGTCCTCGCGTTACCGGTCGTCCTCACCGTGGTCTTCCTCCCGATGTACGTCCTGCTCCCGGAGCCGCGAGTGACGGTCCGCGAGGCGCTCCCCGGCGCAGTCCTCTCTGCGCTCGGGTGGACCGTCCTCCAAGCCGGCTTCCAGGCGTACGCCGCGACCGCCGGCCAGTACCAGGTGTACGGCGTCGTCGGCGGGATCCTGCTCCTCGTCACGTGGCTGTACGTCGCCGCGATCGTCGTGATCTTCGGGGCCGTCCTCAACGCCACGCTGGCGAGCGGACCGGGTCCGGGCGGGAGCGCGGACCGGCAGGTACAACACGACAGCGATAGACCGTCCGATATGAACGGTGAGGCGGATCGCGAGGGGGGGCCGGACGAGGACGGCCGGTCCCGCGACGGGCGGAACGACGGGGAGCGTCCCCGCGGCGCGCCGGACGTCGCCGCCCTCGAGGAGGAGGTCGACCGGCTTCACGCGCGGCTCGAGGAGTTCGAGACGGACGTACAGGCGCGCACGGTCGACAAACCGAAGCTGGAGTCGGAGCTGAAACGCTACGTCCGATCGCGGATGCGACGCGGTCACGCCCGCGGCTGGGGACCGTACCTCGTCCTGCTGTACGGGACGGTCCTGACGCTCGGCGCGTTCACGTTCCTCGACGGGATCTACGCGATCGCCGCGATGCTCGTCCTCGGGCTGTCGACGCTGGGGCTGTACACGCTCTTCGTACTCGTCGGCGTCGGCCTCAACCTGATCGAGACCCCCGGAAAGGCGCTCGAGTACGCCCGTAACCGGGGTGACGACTGACCCCGCCGTGACCGGACTCGTCTCCGCGGAGCGCGGGGTCGGCGAGACCGCCGTCGTCGACGCGCTCCCCGAGTTCGTCGTCGTCGTCTTCGCGGCCGTCACCCACCTCGCGGACCCCTGGTTCCTGTTCGGCCTGCTGGCGGTCGGCTACTGGTTCGCCGGCGACCGGCTCGCGGCCTCGCCGCGCCGCGCGGGTGCGACCGCGATCGCCGCCGTCACGTGCGCGTACGCCGCCGTCGCGCTCGGCAAGGCGTGGTTCGCGGTCCCCCGTCCGCCGGGCGCGATGGGTCCCGCGGACGTGCCGACGTGGCTCCCCGGCCTGCTCTCGGCGTGGTACGAGGCACAGGTGCTCTCCGACGGCTTCGGGTTCCCGAGCGGCCACGCCACCGGCGGCGCGGCCGCGTACGGCGCGCTCGCGCTGGTGTACGACCGCGCGTCGACGGGCCGGCGACGGCTCCTCGGGGCCGGCATCGTCGCCGCCGCCGTGGCGGCCTCGCGAGTGGTCATCGAGGTACACTACCTCGTCGACGTGCTCGTCGGCGTCCTCCTCGGCGGGGCGGTCGTCGTCGTCGCGTTGTGGCTCGCCGGCGACCCGCGGTTCCGGGGGTCCGGCTCCGGTCCCGCAGGGACCACGAGCGGGCTCGATCGCACCGATCCGACGGCCGATCTCGACCCCACGCCGGCGTTCCTGCTCGCGGCGGTCGTCTCCGTCGCCGCGGCCGGCGTCGCGGTCGCCAACGGCCAAACGAGCGAGGTCGTCGAGGCGGGCATCGGCATCGCCACCGGCGTCGGCGGCGCGGTCGGCTGGCTGCTCGTCGACGGCGACGAGCCCGCCGTTCCGGTCCGGGTCGCGCTCCCCGCGCTCGTCGTCACGGGTGCCCTGTGGGTCGGCGCGTACGCGCTCGCCGGCTCGTTCCTCGTCACGCTCGTCGCGACGACCGCCGCCGTCGTCGGCGTCGTCGCGATGCCGGCGGTGCCGCCGCTGGTCGAGCGCGTCGGCGCGTGAAAAACGGGAAGGCGGGTCGGGTCGGAAGGCGGGTCGGGTCGAACTCGGACTCGGAGCGAGGCCGGTTCGAGATCGGGAGTGGGGCCGGCTCAGAACGTCTCGAGGTAGCGGTCCTCCTCCCACTCGGAGACCTGCGTGAGGTACTCGCTGAACTCCTGGCTTTTCGCCTCCGCGAACTTCTCGGAGACGTGCGGGCCGAGCGCGTCCTGGACGACCTCGTCGTCCTCGAGCGCCTCGACGGCCGCGCCGAGGTTCGGCGGGAGCGTGTCGATCCCGTACTCCTCGCGTTTGGCGTCGTCGAACTCGTAGATGTCCTCGCGGACCGGGTCGCCGGGGTCGGCGTCGTTCTCGATCCCGTCGAGGCCGGCGGCGATGAGCGACGCCATTCCGAGGTAGGGGTTACACGACGGGTCCGGGCTGCGGACCTCGAAGCGGGCTGAGACGCCCGCGGCGTCCGGGACGCGGACCAGCGCCGAGCGGTTCGTGTCGGACCACGCGACGTAGATCGGGGCCTCGTAGCCAGGCACCAGCCGCTTGTAGGAGTTCACGGTCGGGTTCGTCACGGCCGTGAACGCCTGTGCGTGGTTCAGGATGCCGCCCATGAACTGGTAGGCCGTCTCGCTCAGGTTGAACTCGTCGTCGTCGTCCGCGAAGGCGTTGCCGTCCTCGTCGAAGAGCGAGATGTGGCTGTGCATCCCCGAGCCGTTGATCTCGGCGATCGGCTTGGGCATGAACGTCGCGTGCAGGTCGTGTTGGGCGGCGACCGCGCGGACGACGGCGCGGAACGTCGCGATGTTGTCCGCGGTGGTGAGCGCGTCGTCGTACTTGAAGTTGATCTCGTGTTGGCCCTCGGCGACCTCGTGGTGGGAGGCCTCGATCTCGAAGCCCATCTCCTCCAACGTGAAGATGATCTCCTTGCGGACGTCGCTCGCGAGGTCCTTCGGCGCGAGGTCGAAGTAGCCGCCGTTGTCGTGGGGGATCGTCGTCGCGTTCCCCTCGTCGTCGGTCTTGAACAGGAAGAACTCCGGTTCGGGACCGATGGAGACGGAGTAGCCCATCTCCTCGGCTCTCGCGAGGACGCTCTTGAGCACCTGGCGCGGGCCGCCGACGAAGGGTTCGCCGTCGGTGTCGACGATGTCACAGATGAGTCGGGCGGCGGCGGAGTCGTCGCCGTCGCTGCGCCACGGCAGCACCGCGAACGTCTCTGGGTCGGGGACGAGCCGCATGTCGGACTCCTGGATGCGGACGAACCCCTCGATCGAGGAGCCGTCGAAGTAGATCCCCTCTCTGAACGCCTTCTCGGCCTGGTGGGCCGGCACGGAGACGTTCTTCACGACGCCGAGGATGTCGGTGAACTGGAGCCGCAGGAAGTCGACGTTCTCCTCGTCGATCTCGTCGAGTACCGCCTGTTCTTCGGCCGTGAGGCCGCCGTCCGGTTTGGCGTGGTCGCCGGTCATGTTTTGGACAGTTACGTCCTTATCTGCCAGTATAAAGGCCTTGTCGCTTGACGCATGAACCGCCGAGTCCCCGTGAGTAGTGGACGTTCGTAAAATTCTAAACCCCCCAAACCGTGATCGAACCCAATGACGTACGAAAACCTCGACGCCAAACTCGTGAACTCGCTTCTCGGAAACGGTCGCGCCAGTCTCCGCAGCCTCGGTGACGAACTGGACGTGTCCGTGACGACCGTCTCGAATCACCTGCGCGACCTCGAGGACGAGGAGGTCATTCGCGGGTACAGCCCGATCGTCGATTACGACAAGCTCGGCTTCGACGTGACCGCCATCCTCCAGTTGAAAGTCGAGGGGAGCGCGCTGCCGGACGTGACCGAGAAGCTCCGTCAGCAGAAACAGATGATAAGCGTCTACGAGGTCACGGGCGACTACGACGTGATCGCGATCGGGAAGTTCACCGACACCGACGGCATGAACGACCAGATCAAGGAGATCCTCACCGACGCCGACATCCGCGAGTCGAACACCAGCGTCGTGCTCAACGCGGTGGTCGAGAACAAGCAGTTCGAACTCGATCTCAACGAGGAGTAGGCGGCCTCAGAGGGCAGTTCTCGGGAGGCAGTTCTCGGAGGGCCGTCCTCGGCGGTCGTGCCGATCCGACGACGAGAGCTAGTTCCCCGCGAGACGACCGACCGCGTCCGTGATCACGTCGACGCCGATGTCGATACACGCCTCGTCGACGTCGAAGTACGCCGTGTGGTGGCCGTCCGGGTTGCTCCCGCCGACGCCGAGGTAGGTCGCCGTCCCGCCTCGCTCCTGGACGCGCCGGATCAGGTAGGAGGCGTCCTCGCTGCCGCCGAACTCCTTCGATATCACCGAGTCGACCGAGTCGGTCGCGTTCGCGGCCGCCTCGACGACGCTCACGACGGACTCGTCGTTCTCGAAGGTGGTCGTCTTCCCGTAGAGGCTCGTCTCGTAGGTCACGTCGTGCATCGTCGCCGCGCCGTCGACGACCTCCCGGGCCCGCCCGAGCATGTACTCGTTGAGGTCGTGGGTCTCGCCGCGGACCTCGACGCGCATCGTCGCCTCCTCGCAGATGACGTTCTGGGCGTTGTCGGCGTTGACCCGCCCGACGTTGATCCGCGTCGCGCCCTCGCCGTGTCTGGCGATCCCGTAGAGGTTGCCGATCGCCGCCGTGGCAGCCTGGAGGGCGTTCCGCCCGGCGTGGGGCTGGCCGCCGGCGTGGGCCGGTGCGCCGGAGAAGGTCACGTCGAGCTTGGCGTTCGAGAGCGGCCCGTCGTAACTCGAGACGACCGTGCCGGCGGGCTCGTCGAGCCCGACGTGGACCGCGAGCAGGTGGTCCACGTCGTCGAGGTGGCCGGACTCGGCCATCGGCTTGCCGCCGCGGCCGCCCTCCTCGGCGGACTGGAAGAACAGCTTGAGCGTGCCGTCGAACCCGCCCTCGGCGAACGCGCGCGCCACGCCGAGTCCGATGGCGGCGTGCGCGTCGTGGCCGCAGGCGTGCATCTCGCCGGGGTGGACGCTCGCGAACCCCTCGGCGGCCGGCCGGTGGTCGTCGTCCATCGCCTCCTGCCGCTCCAGGGCGTCGATGTCGGTGCGCAGCCCGATCGTCGGACCGTCGCCGAACCGGCGGGTCGCGATCACGCCCGTGACGTCGCCCATCCGGTCGAGGTACTCCTCGGGCGCGCCCTCCTCGCGTGCGCGCTCGCGGGCCGCGGCGACCTCGTCCGCCGGGGGAACGCCCATCCGCGAGTCGGGGTCGACGGTGTCCTCGCCGAGGAAGACGTCGTATCCGAGCTCCTCGAGTTCGGCCGCGAGCAGCGCCGATGTCCGGAACTCCTTCCAACCGGCCTCCGCGTGTCGGTGGAGGTCGCGGCGGATCTCTGAAAGCGAGCTGTCGGCGAACGTCGTCAGTGGCTCCATACGCGTCCCCTCCGGGTCGAGCCGAAAAAACGTTGAGTAAACGGAGAAACGCGCACCTTCGGGCGGCCGGACGGTTCGCGGAAAACGGTGCTCGTAGGTAAATAGTTATCAAACCATCAGGAGATCGATGCTGACGAATCCATGACACGCGCGCTGAAGGGGTCCGGATTTCTCGGATTGGCAGTCATGATGGCCGTCGGGTTACACCAGTTCGTGATCGTCGCGGGCGGCAGCGCCGTCCCGCCGTGGATGATCGGCGGGCACGCCCACCTCGGCGTGCTCTCCATCCTCGCCATCGTGATGGGCTTCGCCGTCCCCGCGCTCGGCGTGACCGGGACCACGCGGACCGCCGTGACCGGGCTCTTCATCGCCGGGCAGTGGGGGATCCCCGGGATCGTCTGGCTCGGCGAGGGCTTCGGACTGACGTTCCTCATGCCGACCGGCTTCCTCTGGGGCGGCGCGCTGATCGTCTCGATGCTGATCATGTTCTACTACTCGGTGACTCAGCCGAGCGACGCCGCGGGCGGCGGTTCCGCGAGTTTCGCGCCCGGCGACGACTGAGCGCGGGGAACGGCGGGCCGATCGACGGCGGAGTCTCCGATGAACGTCCATCGTTCATAACGAGATCGCATGAAACGGCCGGTATATTTCGAGTGCTTATAGGACGGTTGTTTCGTTGGAGATCGGGCTGATAGGAATGGGATCGTTGCTGGCGCAGTGACTGTCTTCAAAGCCCCAGTCACGAGGACTCGCGTGACTCGCTGTGGTCCTCGTCGCTCGTTACACTCGCTCCTGCGGTCCTTGCGTCGTCAGGCTTCGTCCTCGTGGCTGCCCCTTTGATCCCCACCCGAACCACACAGCCCCGCACCTCACGCCTCCCCAGCCTCGCGGCTCGTTCCACTCGCCGCGTCCCTCGCGGGCTCCTCGCGCCCGTTGGACGCTCGGAGGCGCGCCACCGCAATCGATCGCTCACTCCTTAGACTGTGTTGACCGGAATCGGATCCGAACGCATCGCTCACAGGACATCTCGATGGAGCGACGACGGACGGATCGGTCGACGCCGAACCCGCTACGCCCCGTCGGCGTCCGCCCGGCGGAGCAGTTCGATCGCGGGCAGCGGTTCGCCGGTGAGCGCGCGGATGTACGCGCCGCCGGCGATGGAGACGTGCGAGAAATCCGCCTCGTCCAGTCCGTACATGCCGATCGCTC
>NZ_FOPZ01000024.1 GCF_900113615.1 Halorubrum aquaticum | reverse complement strand
TGGCTCGTCTACTGGATCACGGAACGGTCCGGCGGCGAGCTCGCGTTCGACACCCACCGGAACGGGAACGTGGTCACCCTCACGGTGCCGAGCGCCCGCGGCGAGGCGACGTCCGAGCCGGCAGACCCCGTGAACCGACTCCGGATCGAACGCGGGCGGCGGGACGGGATCGCCCCCGAGTGACGTGGATCTGCCCGTGAGCGGTGGGGGCTCGGTGCGTGAACGACGCGGCGCCGGTGCGTGAACGACGCGGCGCCGGTGCGTGAACGACGCGGATACGTCCGGCTGGGCGGATTTCCCGACGCGGAGAACGGCCACCGGGGTTAAACCGACCGTCCGCGTAGACGGAAGACGATGGGTACGCTCAACGAACTGTTCGACCCGGATCGGGTCGCGGTCGTCGGCGCGACGGCCCGCGAGGGCGCGGTCGGGCGCGCCGTCACGTCGAACCTGCTCGCGGACTTCGACGGCGAGACGGTCCCCGTCAACCCGAACTACGACGAGGTGCTCGGGAGGACCTGCGTCGACGCGGTCGGCGAGGCCGACGCCGACGTCGCGGTCGTCGTCGTCCCGCCCTCGATCGCCTTGGACGCCATCGAGGCGTGCGGCGAGGCCGGGGTGCGGAACGTCGTCGTGATCACCGCGGGGTTCGGCGAGACGGGCGAGGACGGCGCGGAGCGGGAACGTCGGCTCTCCGAGATCGCCGACGAGTACGGGCTGAACCTCGTCGGCCCGAACAGCCTCGGGATCATGTCGACGCCCTCGGGAATGAACGCCACGTTCGGGCCCGAGAACGCCCTGCCGGGCGGGCTCTCGTTCATGAGCCAGTCCGGCGCGTTCGTCACCGCGGTCCTGGACTGGGCCAACGACAACGGCGTCGGGTTCAAGGACGTGGTCTCGCTCGGGAACAAGGCCGTCCTCGACGAGACCGACTTCGTCGACCACTGGGGTGACGACGAGGAGACGGACGTGATCATCGGCTACCTCGAGGGGATCGAGGACGGCCGCGAGTTCATCGAGACCGCCCGCGAGACCGCCGAAGACACCCCGATCGTGGCCGTGAAGTCCGGTCGAACGAGCGCGGGTGCGCGGGCCGCCTCCTCACACACCGGCACGCTCGCCGGCTCCGAGAAGGCCTACGAGGCCGGTCTCGACCAGGCCGGCGTCATCCGCGCGGAGTCCGTCGACGAGCTGTTCGACGCCGCCGGGATCCTCGGCAGCCAGCCGCTGCCCGACACCGACAGCGTCGCGATCGTGACCAACGCCGGCGGCCCGGGCGTGATGGCGACGGACGCGGTCGGCGACGCCGGCCTCGAGTTGGCCTCGTTCACGGGCGAGACGACGGAGGCGCTGCGCGAGTCGATGCCCGAGGAGGCGAACGTCCACAACCCCGTCGACGTGATCGGCGACGCCGACGTCGACCGGTTCCGCGAGGCGCTCGAGACGGTCCTCGCCGACGGGAACGTCGGGGCCGCGCTCGTGTTGGCCGCGCCGACCGCCACCCTCGAGTTCGACGAACTGGGCGACGCGATCCGCGAGACGGTCGCGGACGTCGACGCGCCGGTGGCCGCCTGCCTCATGGGCGGCGACCGGACCCGCGAGCCGAAACGGAAGCTCCAGGCCGCGGGGATCCCCTGTTACTTCGACCCCGCCCGCGGGATCGAGAGCCTCGCGACGCTCGCGGAGTACCGCGACATCAGGGAACGCGAGTACGCCGAGCCGATGTCGTTCGACGTCGACCGCGGGCGCGCCCGCGAGGTGCTCGCGACGGTCCGCGACCGCGAGGACAACCGCCTCGGCGTGGAGGCGATGGCGCTTCTCGACGCCTACGGGATCGAGACGCCCGCCGGAGAGATCGTCGACTCGCCGGAGCGCGCGAACGAGGTCGCGGCCGGGATCGACGGCGACGTGGTGATGAAGATCGTCTCGCCGGACGTCCTTCATAAGTCCGACATCGGCGGCGTCGCGGTCGGCGTCGCCGACGCGGACGTGGCCGACACCTACGAGGACCTGATCACCCGGGCGCGGAACTACCAGCCGGACGCGACGATCCTCGGCGTCCAGGTACAGGAGATGGTCGACTTGGAGGACGGCGTCGAGACCATCGTCGGGATGAACCGGGACCCGCAGTTCGGCCCGCTCGTGATGTTCGGGCTCGGCGGGATCTTCGTCGAGGTGATGGAGGACACGGCCTTCCGCGTCGCGCCCGTCTCCGAGCCGGAGGCCCGCGAGATGACCGAGGAGATCCAGTCGGCGCCGCTGTTGCGCGGCGCCCGCGGCCGCGACCCGGTCGATCTCGACGCCGTGATCGAGACGATCGGCCGCCTCTCACAGCTCGTCACCGACTTCCCCGCGATCCTGGAACTCGACGTCAACCCGCTCGTCGCACTGCCCGACGCCGACGGGGGCGCGAACGTCGCCGCCGTCGACGTCCGACTCACCGTCGACCCCGAGAAGCTCGACTTCGAGGAAGGGTCCGAAGCACTCGACCCCGAGGAACCCCACCAATGACAGACACCACCACGACACTCGTCACCGCGACCGGAGAAGGCGCCGGAAAGACTGCGATCACCCTCGCGCTCGCGCGGCTCGCTGCCGACCGCGACGGGAGCGTCGGCTACATGAAACCGAAGGGCACGCGGCTCCAGTCGAACGTCGGCAAGACGCTCGACCGGGACCCGATGCTCGCCCGCGAGGTGCTCGGTCTGGACGCCGAGATGCACCAGATGGAGCCCGTCGTCTACTCGCCGACGTTCATCGAGGGCGTGGTCCGCGGCACGGAGGACGCCGAGGCGCTCCGCGAGCGGATCCGCGAGGAGTTCGACGGGCTCGCGGCCGACCGCGACCACGTCTTCCTGGAGGGCGGCGGCGACTGGACCACCGGCGGCGTCGTCGACCTCACCGACGTGGACGTGGCCGAACTGCTCGACGCGCGGGTCGTGCTCGTGGCCGATTACGCGACGCCGGGCGACCTCGACGCGGTGCTCGCCGCCGCCGACGCGTTCGGCGACCGGCTCGCCGGCGTCGTGTTCAACAAGGTCGGGGACGCCGCCTTCGACTCGCTCGACCACGACGGGATCCCGTTTCTCGAAGCCCGCGGAATCTCAGTCTTCGGGGCGCTCCCGCACGAGAAGGAGCTCGCGGGCGTCACCGTCGCCGACCTCGCCGACGAGCTCGGCGCGGAGCTGCTGACCGACGGCCCCACGGACGCGTTCGTCGAGCGGTTCCTCGTCGGCGCGATGGGCGGCGACGAGGCGCTCAGGCACTTCCGGCGCGCCCGCGACGCCGCGGTGATCACCGGCGGCGACCGCGCGGACGTCCAGACCGCCGCGCTCGACGCCTCCGGCGTCAAGTGTCTCGTGCTCACCGGCGGCCACCGGCCCTCGGGCGCGGTGCTCGGGCGGGCCGCGGAGGCCGGCACCGCCGTGCTCGCCGTGAACACCGACACCGCCACCGCGATCGACCGCGTCGAGGCGGTGATAAGCGGCGGCCGGACCCGAGACGCCCGCACAGTCGACCGGATGGCGGAACTGCTCGAGGCCCACGTCGACGTGGACGCGCTCGTCTGACCGCGTCGACGCGCTCGTCCGACGGAGAGAACGCCGCCGGATCGGGTGAACGTCTGACGTACTGTTTTCAGGGAGGCCGACGAAGGGGGCGTATGACCAGTCTCTCGGAGACGTACGGGGGGGCGGGACGCTCCGAGGTCGACCCGCGGCGGCTGTCGCTCGGTGCGGGGCTGTTCGTCGGCGGGACGCTGCTCCTCGTCGCCGGGATCCTCGTGGCCGCGGAGGTGCTCGTCCCGCGCGGGTACACCTCCGGCGCGGCGAGACGCCTCGGCGGGATCCTCGGCGGGCTCGGCGTCCCGCTCGTCACGCTCGGCGTGATGACGGTCCTGCCGGCCGACCGGCGCACACGGGCGGCGGCGGTCGTCGGCGCGGCGATCATGGCGCTCGGCGTGGCGCTGTTCTCGCAGGCGTACCCGAACCACTGGGTCGGCGGGCCGCGCCCGGAGCTCGTGGACCTCACGCTCCCGACGGCGGGCGTCTACTTCCTCGGGGCCGCGACCACGATGTGGTGCGTCTTCGTCGGCGTCGCCAACTTCAAGACCCGCAACGACCCGGGCGGAACGGTGACGATGGAGGTGACCCACAAGGGGGAAACGAAGGTCATCGAGGTCGAGCGCGACCAGGTTCGGGGACTCGGGGGCGGGGTCGGCCTCCTCGGCGGCACCCCGAACGGGGATGTCGAGACGCAGACCAACCGCCCGGGATCGGCGGATCCCGTGGACGCCACGTCCGATCCCGAACCGAACCGTTCCACGGCCGCCGACTCGCTCGGACTCTCCTCGACGACGCCGTCGGGCCGCAGCGACGGCGGGAGTTCGACGACCGACATCTCCTCGCCGCTCGACGCGCCGGCGGAACCGGACGCGGCTTCGCCGAACGGACCGGGCGGACCGGACGGCTCGGGAACCCGGTCGACCGCGGACGCGGCCGCGCGGGAAGGCCCCGGCGACACGTACTGCGGGAACTGTGCGGAGTTCGATTACGTCAAAACCGACGACGGGATGCGGCCCTACTGCGGCCACTACGACGAGGTCATGGACGACATGGAGGCCTGCGAGCAGTGGACGCCGCGGTGAGGCGTCCCGCCCCGTTCCTCTTAGGCCGGTTCGCCGGACGGGACCTGTGACTCCGCGATCGCGAACGTGAGCGTGCTCAACACCCCGAGGAGCGTCCCGCCCGCGAGCGCCATCGCCAGGTCCGCGAGTGCCAGGGCGGTGACGCCCGGGGCCGGCGGGAGGAAGAAGCCCGACACCGCGTACAACACGACGGCGATGGCGACGACGTAGAAGGGGGCGTTGAGGTACCGCCACCGGAAGCGGCCGGCGAGGTACTCGTCGGTGATCTGCCCGAGACTGGAGGTGACCCCGGCGACCGCGAGCCACTGGACGAAGCCGTGAACGAAGGCGGTGAGCGTCGCGCTCGGCGGGAGGGGTCCGGCGGTGACGCCGCGAACGGCCTCGACGGTCTCGGTGCCCTGGACGCCGCCGACGAGGATCAACGCGAGCGCGACGACGTACGTGATGAGCGTCACCCGTCCGGCGTAGAGCACGTTCCGGACGGAATCGGCCGCCCCGTCGACGGTCTCCTCCAACCCCAGTCCGCGGAACAGCGAGTAGAGGCCGACGCCCCCGGAGATCAGTCCGAGCACGGCCGCGCCCTCGACGTCGAAGAGGTTCGCGAGTACGACGAGCGGGTAGATGAGGAGGAGGATCCCGAGCGGAACGAGGATGGTCCCGCGGGTCTCGGGGTCCGCGAGCACCTGCTTGATGGTGTAGTACAGCGACTCGAGGTCCTGTGCCTGCCGGACGACGACGCGGCGGACGCCGTCGATCCGCATTCGCGACCGGATCACGGGCAGCACCGACTCGTCCTGTGCGCCGTCGGTGATCACGATGGCCGAGACGTCCTCGCCGGTCGACAGCTCCGCGAGGACGCGGTCGACCTCCGCGCCGACCGCGCGGTTGGCCTTGACGTCGGGGCCGTCGACGCCCGTGACGGCCGCGACCTCGACCGCCTCGCCCTCGGCGGCCAGCTCGTCGTGGACGGTCACGCCCTGGAACAGCACGTTCACGTCGGAGTCCTCCGGGTCGGCGGTGGCGAGCGCGACCGCGGCCTCGGTGACGTCGTCGTCGCCGATCACCGGGGTCGGGATCCCCGTCTTTCGGCCGAGGTCGTCGTCGAGGTCGACACAGAGGACGAGCAGCATTCACCGAGGATATGCGAGGGGTCGGCATATGCTTTCGGCTCGCGGCGGCCCGGCCACCCTCGCGTGTCCCGTTCTCACGACTCCGTCGAGTCCCCAGCGGACGAGGGAACGACCGATTCGCGGTGGCGTCGCCGTCGACACCGTAACCGGGTGACAGAGGCCCTAATAGCCTTACAACTGGAACTTTGGACGTGTTTACTGCGCCAGCAACGACCCTGTCTCGCTCGTCCGATTCGTACTACTAGCACTCAAAACACAACGTCTGATTCATCCGCTTCGATGCTCAAAAAACGGACGACAACGAAGCCGCCCTTCGCCTCCGGACGACTCTTACTCGCCGGGGTGTTCCACGCCGTTCAACAGCCGGCGAACGTCGTCGCCGTCGCTGATGGCCGTCGGATACCCGCCGAGACAGACCACGAAGTCCTCGCCGACCTCGATCGGTTCCGTGACGTGGAGCGTCAGATCGACGGTGACCCCCGCGTCGGCGACCTCCGATTCGGCCTCGTACTCCACGACCGTCGTCTCCGATCCGACCACGTCGGTCGCGTACTCCGAGACCCGCTCGACGTCGCTCATCCCCTCGTAGCGGTCTTGGAGCATCGTCGCCAGCTCGTCGGTGTCCATCTCGGCGACGGGGTTGAACGTCCGCCCGAGGACCTCGACCTTCGGGGTCGAGAGCGCCGCGAACACCGCGCCCCGGAAGCGTTGGCCGAGGACCTCGACGCCGCGGTCGTACTCCGCGATCCGGTTCGTCACCTCGACCTGCCGGGTCTGGCCGGCCACCTCGAACTCCCGCGTGATCACGTCGTCGGTGACGCCCTGTGACTCGTACCCCGTCTCCTCGAGCGCGGCGTCCGAGACCGTCGCGGCCTCGGCGGCGAACTCGACGGGGTCGCCGCCGGTGACGACGTCGAGCGCGGTACAGCCGGCGAGGCCGACGAGACCGAGCGACCCGGCGGCCGCGAGCGCCCGGCGTCTGGTGGTCCCGCCGTCGGTTCCGTCGTCGTCGGCGCGGCCGTCCCGGCCACTCCCGTCCTCGACGGCGTCCCGGTCGGTCCCCTCCGAGGCGATCGCGTCGTGTTCCATACCTCCCCTCCGGACGAGCGGGGGTACATACTTTGTGTTCGAGATCGGCGGGCGCCCGCACTGCCGTGCGGACGGCTCACGCCCGCGAGAACGCTTCGGACGCTTTTTCACGCCGGAGCGAGTACCGGAGGGTAGATGATCTCCAAGGGCTGTGAACAGTGCGCCAAGGGCGGCAAGATGGTGCTCTTCGTCTACGGCTACTGCGACCAGCGGGACTGTTTCTACTGCCCCCTCGGCGAGAACCGGAAGAACGTCACCGACGTGTACGCCAACGAGCGGAAGGTCGAGTCCGACGAGGACGTGATCGAGGAGGCCAAGCGCATGAGCGCGCTCGGCACGTCGATCACGGGCGGCGAGCCCCAGGAGGCGATGGCGAAGACGACGCGGTATCTTCGACTCCTGAAGGACGAGTTCGGGGAGGATCACCACACCCACCTCTACACCGGGATCCCGGGCGGCCGCGAGAACATGCGCCGGCTGAGCGAGGCCGGCCTCGACGAGATCCGCTTTCACCCGCCCCTGGAACTGTGGGGCGACATGCACGGCACGGAGTGGGAGGAGATCCTGTACGTCGCCCGCGAGGAGGGGCTCACGCCCGCCTTCGAGATCCCCGGGATCCGCGCGGAGCCGGAGTTCCTGGAGTTCTTAGACGAGGGAGCGGCGGAGTTCTGTAACGTCAACGAGTTCGAGATGAGCGACGGGAACTACCGCCGGATGCAAGAGGAGGGCTTCGAGCTACAGGAGGGCCACATGTCCGCCGTCGAGGGGTCGAAGGACGCCGCGATCGTCGAGGAGATGGCGAGCCACGAGAAGGTGTACTTCTGTACGTCGGTGTTCAAAGACGCCGCCCAACACCGCAACCGGCTCAAGCGGATGGCCCGGAACGTCCGCCGCGAGTTCGACGAGGTCACCGACGACGGCACGCTCGTCTACGGCAAGGCGTTCGCGGAGCCCGAGCGGTTCGAGGCGCTCGGCGTCCCCGAGGAGTTCTACACGACCAAGACGAACCACGTCGAGGTCGCGTGGTGGCTCTTGGAGGAGATGATCGAGGACGGCGACCTCGAGGAGGGCGAGATCGTCGAGCAGTACCCGACCGTGAACGGGACGGTCGTCGAGCGGACGCCGGTCGCGTAGCGTTCTCCATCCGACTTCCGGTCGACTCGCGCGGGATTTTTACCGGATCGCTCACAACTCGAGAGCGATGCCCTCCACCCTCCCCGAGGACCCCAGCCTCCGGCGACGCCTGCTCGTCGCCACCGCGCTGGTCGCCGTCCTCCCGTTCGCGTTCATCTACGCGTTCGTGTTCGTGGCGAACGAGGTCCTGCTCCCGCTCCTGGAGTCGCAGGGAAGCGGTCCCTACCACGGCCGGGTGTACGTCGACCCGCTTTTCGCGGTCGTCGTCGTCGCCGGCGGCCTGGCGCTTCAGGCCTGGAAGGGTCCCTCGGTCGTGCTCGGTAGCATCGGGGCCCGCCGTGTCGACGCCGACGAGTACCCGGACCTCCACGCGCGGGTCACCCGGCTGGCACAGACCGCCGACGTCGACCGGCCCGACGTCGCTGTCACGCACAACGACGCGCCGAACGCGATGGCCGTTCGGGGGCCACGCGGCGCGTCGGTCGTCGTCACCACGGAGCTCCTCGACGTGCTCGACGACCGCGAGTTGGAGGCGGTCCTCGCCCACGAGGTGTCACACCTCGCCAACGACGACGCCACCGTGATGACCGTGGCGTGGCTGCTGCCGACGGTCACCTACTACCTCGCGATCGCGGCCGCGTACGTCCTCTACGGGATGGCGCGGACGATGGGGCACGGCGGTGACGGCGACGGCGGCGACGGCGCGGCGAAGGCCCTCCTCGTCCTGTTCGTCACCGCGGTCGTGACGCTCGCGGTCTCCGCGATGTTCTGGGCGGCGAGCGTGCTGATCCATCGGGTGCTCTCGCGGTACCGCGAGTACGCCGCAGACCGGGGTGCGGCCGCGATCACGGGCGACCCGACCGCGCTCGCGAGCGCGCTTCGGAAACTCGACGACCGGATGGCGGACGTGCCGGACCGGGACCTCCGGTCGCTCGACGGCGGCGCGGAGGCGTTGTACGTCGCGCCCCTGGAGGGGAGAGCCTTCACCGACGCGGAGCTGGTGTCGACGGACGTGTTCCCCGCCACGCACCCGCCGACGGTCGACCGGATCGACCGACTCCGCGAGCTGGCGGGGGAGCTCGAGTAGAGATGAACCGACGACGGGTGCTCGCCGCGCTGGCGACGGGGTCGGCGGCGAGTCTGGCGGGCTGCGGGTACGCCTACGGCGGCGGCGACGTCCGCGACGTCGAGTCCGCCGGCGGTTCGAGCGTGTTCGCGTTCGATTGGAGCGCCCACGCCGTCGCCGGCGACCGGATCGCGCTCGCCGAGTCGGGGAACTCGCCGTTCGAGGGCGATCGAACGGCCGTCGACGTGGTCGACCGGAACGCCGAGGAGATCGGGACGTTCCGGCACGACGGGTTGAGCGTCGGACTGGCCGCCGGTCCGGACGCGGAGCGGGTGTACCTCCGCGAATCCGCCGGAGACGTGGTCGCCGTGACGCCCGCTGCCGACGACGACGTGGTCGGAACGGGGGGCGTCGACGACGAGGACGCCGAGGACGACGGGAATGGAGAGGGCGCCGGCAACGGATCGAGCGATGGGAGCGACGCCGACCGCGTCGACGACCCGGACGACTGGGACGGCGGCGAACCGAGTTTCTCCCGAGTCGACGCGCCCGACTGGCGGGCGTCGCTCGCCGACGTGATCGGGGAGCCGGCGAAGGGGTCCGACCCGGTCGAACGTCGGGAAGCCGAGCCGATCGCGGCCGACGCCCGAGGGGCGTACGTCGGGAGCGGCGCGGTCGTGATCGCGGTCCGGGGGGGACGGGCGGACTGGACGGTCGAGGTCGACGGACCGGTCCGCGGGCTGTGGTGTGGCGGCTCCGGTGACTCCGGCGGTTCGGGCGGTCCCGACGGCGTCGTCGTCGCCACCGCCGACGCGGTCGTCGAACTCGGGCCCGACGGCTCCCGCAGGTGGAGCTACGAGTCCGGATCCGGTCCGAGCCCGACCGTCGACGGCGACCTGGTCCTGCTCCGCGAGGGCGACGACCTCCTCGCGCTCGACCGCCCCGGCGGCACGGTGGCGTGGCGGACCGGAGTCGGTGGCGACGGGCCGCCGCCGATGGCGACGGACGACCGGGTCGCCGCCGTGAGCCGCGGGGAGCTTCGCGTCCTCGATCGGGGCTCCGGCGATCCGCTGTGGCGTGCCGGAGCCGCGCCCGGTCGCGATCGGCTGCGGTCCCTCGTCGTCGACGCGGGGCGGGCGTACTTCGTTAACCGGGACGGCGAGGCGGTCGCGGTCGACGCTGCGGACGCCGGCGGCGGCCGGGCTTGGACGCGGTCGCTCGAGGTCCGGTCGTCGACGGTCGTCGACGGCTGGATCGACGGCGAGACCGTCGCCTTCGCGTTCGACACCGGCGAGTTCGTGTGGCTCCAGCGATACGACGAGGACCCCGGGCTGCTGTAGTCGCCCGCCGGCCGGAACCCGGCCCACCACGCTTTTCGCACCCGGGCGTCTACGTCGACGCGATGAACGCAGTCACGTTGGGTCCCGCCGGCACGTACTCCCACCGCGCGGCGCGGGCCGTCGCAGCCGAGGTGTCGTTCCGCGAGTCGGTCACCGCCATCGTCGACGCCGTCGCGAGCGGCGAGTTCGAGCGCGGGGTCGTCCCGATCGAGAACAGCATCGAGGGGTCGGTCTCCGAGAGCCTCGACGCGCTCGCCGACCACGACGTCGCCGTCACCCGCGAGGTCGTCACGCCCATCCGCCACGCCCTGCTCGCGCAGTCGTCGGAGTTCGAACTCGTCGCCAGCCACTCGCAGGCGCTCGCACAGTGTCGAAACTGGCTGGAGGCGAACCACCCCGACGCCGGACTGGAGGCGGTCGCCTCGACCGCCCGCGGGGTCGAACGCGCCCGCGAGGACGCCCGAATCGCCGGGATCGGCCACCCCGACAACGCCGGCGACGACCTCGAGATCCTCGCCGCGGACATCCAGGACCGCACCTCGAACGCGACCCGGTTCCTCGTGGTCGGCCCGCCGAGCGCGCGGTCCGACGCCGGCGGGAAGACCACGCTCATCGTCTACCCGAACGCCAACTACCCCGGCCTCCTGCTCGAGCTGCTGGAGGCCTTCGCCGACCGCAACCTCAACCTCTCGCGGATCGAGTCGCGCCCGAGCGGCGAGCGCCTCGGCGACTACCTCTTCCACTTCGACGTCGAGGCCGGCCTCTACGAGGACCACATGGCGAAGGCGGTCGAGGACGTCGAGGCGATCGCCGACAACGGGTGGGTTCGGGTGTTGGGGTCGTACGACACCCAGCACGTCCTCGAGTAGTCGCACGGGCGGGGTCCGTTCGCCCGCCTCACGGCCACGACCCACCGGCCCCGCCGTCGAACGGCGCCGTCCACTCTCGTTCTCACCACTCGTCCTCCCACCAGTCGTCGGATCCGGCGTCGGCTCTGGCCCGATTCGCCTCCTTTCTCCACTTCTGATACTTCTCCTCGTGCTCGGCGTCGAACTCGTCGAGGCGTCGGCCGGCCGGATACGGTCGGTCGCTCTCCTCGTAGTGGGACAGGATCTCGCCCGCCGCGTTCCGCAACGCGCTCACCCTGGAATCGCGGAGGTCCCGTATCGCTTCCTTCGCACTCTCGTCGTGGGCGGCGAGTTCGCCCAACGCGAGCACCCCCCACAGTTCGAGCTCGTCCCCTCTCGGGTCGAGCATCTCGGCGACCCTCGGGGCGTATCGCTCCGCGCTTCCGGGAAGTTCCCGACTGATGTGCGCCAGTACGAGGGACGGGATCGTCCAGAAGTACTGGTGTCGCGGCCGCCAATCGTCGAGCGTGACGGCCTCCGTCTCGCGGTCCGGGTCCAGTTCCGCCAACAGCGTCTCCTCGTACGCTCGAGCCTCCAGCGGGGCGTCACGCGCCAGTCGCTCGACGACCAGCAGCAGTTGCTTGTTCCGGTGTTGCGAGTAGAGGCCGAACAGCCGCTCGTACACCTCCCCGTCCCCGCAGTCGAGTCCCGACCAGAAGCGGCTCCGCCTCCCCGGGTTCCTGGTCGCGTCGAACAGGCTGTCGACCAGCGTCCTCGCGGTCCCCCGGTCGACCGACGGGTTCCCCTCGAGCAGCTCGACGATCGTCGTCGCGTCCGGGGAGTCGTCCCGTTTCGCCATGACGTCCAGTTCTCCCGGGACCTCGCTCGCACGTAGCTCGCGTCCCGTCCACGCCAGGAATCCCAGAAACAGCACGACCGTCGCGAGGCTCTTGACGGCGTCGCCTCCTCCGATGGCGTCCAGGAGGGCCAGGATCACCCCACTGACGAGTAGGTACCCGAGGAAGTACAGCGCTATCGTTCGTAGTTGACTCTTGACGTACCAGTAGTAGCGTTTGAGCCGGTTCATACCGATGACTCTCTTTGTTACACGTTGACATCTAACACCACCAATCATAAATATTCGGCAAGCCGCCGTCGCCGCGGATCGTCCCGTCGACGAACCCAACGGGACCTACTCGAACCGGTAGCTCGCGCCGTCCGGGTCGTCCTCGATCTCGACGCCGACCTCGCGAAGCGCGTCCCGCAGTTCGTCGGCGCGCTCGTAGTTGCCCGCCTCTCGTTCGGCCTCGCGGACGTCCAGAATCAGCTCGACCAGCTCGCCGGCGAGGTCGACGTCGCCGTCGGTCGGGGCGTCGAACTGGAGACCGAGCACGTCGCCGCCGAGTTCCTCGAACGCCTCGACGGCCTCGCGGAGCCCGCGGTAGTCGTACGGGGGCTCCGCGTCGACGTGACGGTTCACGGCGTCGGTGAGCGCCAGGAGCGCCGCGGTCGCCTCCCGGAGGTTGAGGTCGTCGTTCATCGCCGCCGCGAAGTCGTCGCGGGCGTCCGCGACCGCCCGGCGGAGCCCCTCGTCGACCGTCTTCGCGTACGCGTCGACGGAGTCGAGCGCGTCGACCGCGCGCTCGTGGGCACGAGAGAGCCGCTCGAAGCGCTCCTCGGCCTCCGCGATCGTCTCCTCGGTGAGCGCCTGCTCGGAGCGGTAGGCCGCCCCGGCGTAGAACGTCCGGACCACGTTGACGCCGAGCTCTTCCAGCGCGTCGGGGACGGTCCAGAAGTTGCCGATCGAGGAGGACATCTTCTCGCCCTCCATCGACAGCAGGCCGACGTGGAGCCAGTGGCGGACGAACTCCTCGCCGGTCGCCGCCGTCGACTGGGCGATCTCGTTCTCGTGGTGCGGGAAGACCAGGTCGCGCCCGCCCATGTGGACGTCGAGGGTCTCCCCGAGGTGCGTCGTCGACATCGCGGAACACTCCACGTGCCAGCCGGGCCGTCCCTCGCCCCACGGCGACTCCCACGTCTCGCCCTCGGGGACCGCGTCCCCGTGGTCGTGTTTCGCGTGCTCACGGGCCGCCGCCTCGCTCACGCCGCCGGCCTTCCAGAGCGCGAAGTCGGCGGGATTGCGCTTCTCCGACCGCTCGTCCGGCTCGCCCTGTGCCTCCAGTTCCTCGACGTCCTGATTGGAGAGCTTGCCGTAGTCGTCGAACGTCGTGACGTCGAAGTAGACGGAGCCGTTCGACTCGTAGGCGTACCCCTTCTCGACCAGCGTCTCGACGAGGTCGACGATCTCGGGGACGTGCTCGGTGACGCGGGGGTACACCTCCGCGCGGAGCAGGTTCAGCCCGCGCATCGCGTCGAAGGTGCTCGCCGTGAACGCCTCGGCCACGTCGCGCTCTCCGTCCCACTCCTCACGTTCGCCGACGCGGGCCGTGATCTTCTCGTTGACGTCGGTGACGTTCTCGACGTGTCGCACGTCGTAGCCGAGGTGCTCGAGCCACCGGTGGAGCACGTCGGCGTGGAACCAGAGCCGGGCGTGTCCGAGGTGGGGGTCGTCCGACACCGTCAGTCCACAGACGTACAGCGTGACGTCGCCGTCGGCCGTGAACTCGACGCGCTCGTCCGCCAGGGTGTCGGTAACGACGAGACTCATTGCGCGCCGATACCCGCGGGGAGGCTTTGAAATCGTCGGATCGTCCCGGGATCGGGAGCATTCGAGGATCCAGCGTGAAGACTACAACCGGGCTGTGACCCTTCCGACGGATTATGCCGCCGGGCTCGAAACCCGGATCCACCGATGAACCAGCACGCGACACCCCGGGTCGGCGTCGACGACGACGCGGCTTCCAGAGCCGACGCCGACGGGGACGCGACCCTCCGGACCGCCGCCGTCGACCTCCCCGACGGCCGCGAACTCGCCTACTCGGTCTGCGGTCCCGCCGACGGCTCCCCGGTCGTCCTCCACCACGGCACCCCCGGCTCGCGACTGTTCGCGGCGCTGCTCGCGGACGCCGCCGTCGAGGCGGGAGTCCGGCTCGTCACCCCGGATCGTCCGGGATACGGGCGCTCGTCGCCCCCGCCGGACGACTGGGGCTGGCGCGACTGGCCCGAGGACCTGACCGCGGTGCTCCGCGCGGAGTCGATCGACCGCGCCGGGCTGTGCGGCTTCTCCGGAGGCGGCCCGTTCGCGATCGCGGCCGCCGGGAGCGACCGGGCAACCCGGCTCGCGCTTTTGAGCACGGTCGTTCCGCCCAGCGAGGAGGGACTCGCCGGACTCGCCCGGATCCCCTACGCCATCCGCCTCCTCTTCCCGCTCTTCGGCGCGTTCGCGTCGGTTTCGGGGCCGGACACGGTCGTCTCCCAGTACACCGACCGGTCGGTGTCGGAGGCGGTCGCGCGGGCGGTGGCCGCGGACTTCCACGAGGCGCTCGGCGGCGGTGGCGGTGCGCTTAGTGGCGGCGGGGCGACCGCGGTCGAACGCGAGAGCCGGTCGTTCGCGAACGAGGCGGTCGACCTCGACCGACCCGACCTCCCGGTCCGCGCGTGGCACGGCACCCGCGACGACAACGCCCCTCTCGCGCCCGTGGGGGAGTTCGTGGACGAGCGGGACGGGGCGCTGACGACCGCCGACGCCGACCACCTCGGAACCCTGCTCGACCGCGGTTCCGACGCGCTCCGGTGGGTCGCGGCCGAGTAGGTCGGGCGAGGGGTCGCGACGCCGTCACCGGTCGGCGTCGATGTCGGTCCGCGAGGTCACGGCGTAGCCCGCCTCGCGGACCGCGTCGACGACGCGTTCCATGTGGGCGGGGCCGTTCGTCTCCACCTCGAAGACGAGGTCCGCGTCGCCGACCGGGAGGTCCGGGCGGCTCCGCTCGTGGCGGACGGTGCGGATGTTCGCGCGCTCGCCGCCGATCAGCGTCGATATCTCGCCCATCTTCCCCGGCGTGTCGTCGATGCGAACGGTGAGTTCGACCAGCTGGTGGCGGTCGACCAACGCGTGCGTCAACACCTCTTGGAGCGACGTGATGTCGATGTTGCCGCCGCAAAGCAGCGGGACGACCGTCTCGCCGGCCAGCCCGAGCTCCTCGACGATCCGGTCGTCGAGGAGGGCGGCCGCGGCGGTCGCGCCCGCGCCCTCGACCATCTGCTTGGCGCGTTCTAAGAGCAGCAGGATCGCGGCGGCCACGTCGTCGTCGCTGACGACGACCACCCCGTCGAGGTGCGTCTCGAGCAGGTCGAACGTGAGGTCGCTCATCCCGCCCGTGGCGATCCCGTCGGCGATCGTGTCCGGTTCCTCGCGGGTCACGAGCTCGCCGGCCGCGAGGCTCTCCGAGAGCGTCGAGGCCCCCTCGGTCTGGACGCCGACGACCCGCACGTCCGGATCACGCGCCTTGATCGCGGTCGCGATCCCGCCCGCGAGTCCGCCGCCGCCGACGGGGACGAGCACGGTGTCGACGTCGGGGGCCTGCTCGAGCACCTCCAGCCCGATGGTCCCCTGTCCGGCGACGACGTCCGGGTCGTCGAACGCGTGGACGAACCGCGTCGTCGGGTCGTCCACGAGCGTCCGCGCGTGGTCCATCGCCTCGGCGAAGACGGCCCCCTCGAGCACCACGTCGGCCCCGTACGACCGGGTGGCCTCGATCTTCGCGCCGGGGGCGGACTCGGGCATCACGATCGTCGAGTCGAGCCCCGCCGCGGTCGCCGCGAGCGCGACCCCCTGTGCGTGGTTTCCCGCGCTCGCGGCGACGACCCGGTCCACCGACGGCTCCGACTCCACGAGCCGCGAGATCGCGTTGTACGCCCCGCGGGGCTTGAACGAGCCGGTTCGCTGGAGGTGTTCCATCTTCAGTCGGACCTCCGCGCCGCATCGCTCGGAGAGCGACCGGCTCCGCTGGACGGGCGTGCGTTGGACGATGTCGGCGTCGGCGAACCGCGCCGCCGCGGCCTCGACGTCCGCGACCGTGACTCTGGACATGCGGAGCGAATCTACGCCCCGCACCGAAAAGGACTCGGTTGTGGAACCGGGTTTCCTCGCGGCGGCGCGTGCCGTGAGCGGCCCACCGGGCCGCGAACGACCGCGCGAGGGACGCTGCGAGCGGGGCGAGGTGCGAGCGACGCGAGGTGCGAGCGACGCGAGCACCTCGAACAACGAGCGGCGGAGCCGCGAGTCGCGAGCAGCGAGGCTGGGGAGGCGTGAGGTGCGGTACGATCGCATCCTCGCGAGCGGGGAGGGACCGGAGGCACGTAGCGCCTCGCGACTGAGGCTTCGGAAGGGTTCACCACAACCGCGTTTCTCGCTTCACACTCTCGACCGATCTATTCGCCCTCTCGACCGGTCTATTCGCCGTCGACGCCCGGGACCGCGGCCAGCGCGTCCTCGACGACTCGCAGCGCGGTCGCGCCGTCGCGACGGTCCACGATCACGACGAGCGAGCCGTCGTCGCCTCCCCCGACCGCGACGCCCGCGGCCGCGACCGCGACGTCGACCGCGTCGAGCCGACGGAGCGCGGCCGAAAGCGCCGCGGCGTCGACCCCGCCGGTCGCGAGCAGCGCGGTGTGTGAGCCCTCGGAGACGACCGCCGCGCCGCCGACCCGGAGGAGCGGCTCGCCGTCTACCCCTTCTCCCACCCCGTCCGCCTCGGCGTCGGTCACGACCCCGACGCCGCTCCGCATCGTGACGCTCGCGGTCCGGTCCGCGGTCGCGTACGCCGGGAGGTCCTCGCGGAACCGGCGGAGCGCGGTCGCGACCGCGTCGGCGTCGCCGTCGAGCCCGCCGCGCTCGACGAGCCACGCGGCGGTCGCGCTGTAGTTCAGCGTTCCCGCGCGGAGCGCGTCGAGGAGGAACGGGTGCTCTCGGACCGTCTCGCGGGTGGCGGCTGCCAGCGACATGCCCGCCCGTGTGCGCGCGGTCGGCATGGCGGTTTCGGTCGGAGCGTGCGATCGCCCGGTGTCCGTCGATCGGCGACGCGTTCCCGCGGCCTCGCAGCCTCCGAAGTCCCTAAGAACGGCGCGCCCCCAGAACGGGTATGCAGTCGCTCGTCATCGTCGCGCACGGCTCCCACCTCAACCCGGAATCGAGCGCGCCGACGTACGCGCACGCCGACACGATCCGCGCGTCCGGCGCGTTCGACGAGGTGAAGACCGGCTTCTGGAAGGAGGAACCGCACTTCCGCGAGGTGCTCCGCACCGTCGAGGGCGACGACGTCTACGTCGTCCCGCTGTTCGTCTCGGAGGGCTACTTCACCGAGCAGGTGATCCCCCGCGAGCTCCGTCTCGAGGGGTGGGACGTCTCCGAGTGGGACTCCGACGGGCTCTCGGCCGACCAGGCCACGCTCGTCGCCAGCGACGTCGGCCGAGAGGTCCACTACTGCGGGCCGGTCGGCACCCACGCCGCGATGACCGACGTGATCGAGCGGCGCGCGGAGTCGGTCACCGGCGACCCCGACGTGGGTGAGGGGTTCGGGTTGGCGGTCGTCGGCCACGGCACCGAGCGCAACGAGAACTCGGCGAAGGCGATCGAGTACCACGCCGACCGGATCCGCGAGCGCGGCCGCTTCGACGAGGTCCGGGCGCTCTACATGGACGAGGACCCCGAGGTCGACGACCTCCCCGAGTTCTTCGAGAGCGACGACGTGGTCCTCGTCCCGCTCTTCATCGCCGACGGCTACCACACGCAGGAGGACATCCCCGAGGACGTGGGGCTCTGTGAGGACCACACCGAGGGATACGACGTGCCCGAGACCGTCGACGGCACCCGGATCTGGTACGCGGGCGCGGTCGGCACCGAACCCCTGATGGCCGACGTGATACTGGAGCGCGCGGCGGACGCCGGCGCGGATCTCGGCGACGCGCTCGCGACCGTGCGTGAAACGACCCGGGTCGCCGCGGGGGACTGACCGTGAGTGATCCCGAGTCCGCGACCGACTCTGAGTTCGTGACCGACCCTGAGTCCGTGACGGCGGCCGAAAGCGGCGACGAGCCCGCAGTCCCCGAGATCGACCTCCCGAGCGACGCGTTCGACGCGGTGCTCGACGCGCTCGCCGGCCTCGCGCCCGACGAGTGGATCCGGTTCGAGGGGTTCGCGGTCGGCGTCGCCGGCGACGACCGCGCCGCCGACGCGGACGCCCACTACGTCCTCGAGCCCGCCGGCGACGACTCCCGGACGGGCCTGAACGAGCGCGACCTCCACGCGGCGCTCGCCGACCGCGCCCCCGCCGTCACCGACTGGTACGTCTTCGAGCGCGTCGTCGGCGAGTTCGGCCCCCGACGGGCGTTCCTGCGCTGGATCGAGGACGCCGACGGCGCGACGGTCGCCGAGCGATATGCCGCGCTCGCTGCGGGAATCGAGCGCGCGTGGGGACAGCTCCGGGTCATCGCGACGGTCACCGACCGCGGCGAGCGCCGGTACGAGGTGCGTCACGCCGACGACGTCGGGGTTCCCCGGGAGGAACTGACCGCTCACGACGACCCGCTCGAGGCCCGCGAGATCGTGACGCTGGACGGGAAGGGACGGTACCGCCCGCTGAAGACCGCCCCCACGCTGCGTCGTGGCTGGGTGTTCCCCGATCTGGGGCCCAAGGAGCTCTACGAGACCGTCGAGACGGTCTATCCGGCGACGATCGCGAACTGGCACCGCGAGCGGGAGGGCGAACTCGACGTGAGCCACTGGCGCGAGACGATGGCGCGGCAGTCGGGCATCTACGGCGTGATCCGAACGTGGGACCGCGGCGAGGGCCACGAACACGTGAACTGGGTGGCGGAGGCGTGCTGTGACGACTCGCAGTGTCTGAAACGCCGGGAGTGGGAGTACGACGAGGACACCGACCTCGACGTCGACGGCGGCGAGGGGGTCTTCCCGTGTCGGGAGCCCTGCTCGGTCGTCGTGAGCGCCGCGCGCAAGTGGACCCGGCTGGAGAGCGAGCAGCCCCGAACGTACGAGTTCGATCTGACGCCGAGCGAGAAGGAGCAACTCGAGGAGATCGTCGACGCGGTCGCCGACGGCCGGACCGACGAGATCCGCGAGGCGGACACGAAGGAGGGCGCGAACCGCTACCGCGCCCGGTTCCTCCGCGCGAAGTTGTTCGACGACGCGGGGAACCTCGGCGGCGTTCCGACCGATCCGGACGACCCGGACGACCCGGACGACGGCGAATAGCGGTTCGGAGGCGTCACTCGTCCCGCGATCGCCTCACACCACCTGCTCGCCGTCGTCGTCGTACACCTCGATGGCGTCGACGGGACAGACCCGCGCCGCGAACTTCGCGTCCAACTCCTCGCCGTCGGGGACCTCGACGACGAACAGGTCCTCCTCCCGCTCCTCGCCGTCGACGAGGTCGGCCTTCCCGTCGTTCAGGTCCTTCTCGAAACCGTCCCACTCGGCGACACACTGGTACATCCCGATACAGGTGTCCCGATCGAACTCGACGCGCATACCCGGGCTACGCGAAGCGGGTACAAAGCGGTGGCGGGGTTCGTCCCGACACGGGGGTCACGTTCACTGGTCGACCCACCTGAGATTTATTACAACATACGCACATTAGCGTTAGATACGTGAACGTGTCCGTGTTCGATCGGGGTCGATCCGTAGTTACTATCCGAAAAGTGGCATGTCAGATCTGACGCGTCGAGACGCGCTTCGACGCGCTACGCTCGGAATGGGTCTGCTCGCCGGTGGAGTGGGAACGGGGACGGCACAATCAAGTCCGTTCGGCGGTGGAACCGGCTCGTCGGCAGATCCGTACCTGATCGAGACCGTTACCCATCTCGGAAACGTTTCCGAAGAACTGGACGCTCACTATCAACTCACCACCGATATCGATCTCGCTGGAACCGGCACTTTCGAACCGATCGGGACGGGGAGGCCACCGTTTACCGGTTCGTTCGATGGAGGTGGACACACGATCCGCGGACTTCGAGTCGATCGTCCGGATTCGGAGGACGTCGGGCTTTTTTCGACGATCGAGGATGCCCTGATCGAACGACTTCGACTCCTCGACGGTCACCTCGTCGGAGACACGGCCGTCGGTGGCCTCGTCGGTCGTAGCACTGGCGGGACCGTCTCCGGATGCTCGATAACCGGAACCGTGGACGGATCGTTCGACCTCGGCGGGCTCGTCGGCGTCAACGACGGCGGAACGATCGAGGACTCCTACGCAGTTATCGACGAGATCGGCACGTTCTCCGGAGGGATCGCCGGAATAAATGACGGAGAGATCGCCCGGACGTACGCGGTGATCCCGATAGAGGGCGAGATCAAAAACGGGATCAGCTTCCAGCGAGACGGCTCTACCGAGGACTCCTACTGGGACT
This sequence comes from Halorubrum aquaticum, assembly GCF_900113615.1. Lineage (GTDB taxonomy): Archaea > Halobacteriota > Halobacteria > Halobacteriales > Haloferacaceae > Halorubrum > Halorubrum aquaticum. The sequence continues at coordinate 16,637 of NZ_FOPZ01000024.1, read as the reverse complement.
CGGCCGTCGCCCAAGAGCCGGAAGTCTGGGAGCCGACGGGCGTTCCGACTCCGCGGATGACGAGTTCGAACGCACGGACGTACCTGAGTGGACTCGATTTCGACGAGACGTGGGAAACGACCGACGGCTATCCGAAGCTCGCGTGGGAAAACGGAAGTCCGCCGTCTCCCGAACCGACTGCGGCGTTTGTCGTCACCGAGCGGACGCCCGGCGAGATCGAGCTCGATTCCGGTGAACCGTTGACCGTCTCCGCAACGATCGAGAACGTCGGTTCCGAGACCGCCGAACGGGACGTCGAGTTACACTTCGACGGTGCGGTTGACGGTCCGGGGTCAGCCGGCCGCCAAGACGATCTGTCGATCGAACTCACTCCCGACCAGTCGACCTCGATCGAGTTCGACCCCATCGAGACGGACGCCCTCGTCGACGGTGAGTACGCCTACGATGTCAGAACGGGTCACGACCGTAGCGGATCGACGATGACGCTCGGTTCAGGCGGGACGGATGGGGACGTTTGGATCGAGGGGCCACGAGAGGTTCCGGCCGAAGAGGGAGCCACCATCTCCGGGGGCACGGAACTCCCGGACGACGCGACGTTCGAGGTTCGGGCTCGGAGCACGGAGGAAACCTATCCACAGTTCATATACATGACCGAAACGTCCCCCGAGGACGGCGAGTGGACCGCCGAGCTCGATTTCAGTTCTACCTCCCCGGACGACGAGTTCCGTCTCACCGTCACTCACCGGGGGGAGACGCACGTCGAGAGCCGGTGGACGGTCATCGATCCGCTCGCCCTCCTCGAGGTCGATAGGGTCGTTCTCTCGGACCCTGACTCCGGCGACCGCCTCATCGCTCTCGAGGACGACAGGTGGGAGTCCGAGCGTCGGTCGCTCCCGTCGATCCGGCGCGACCAGACGGCGTCGATCGCCGTTACCGTTCTCGACGACGGGGAATCGGTCCCGATCGGTGACGACCTGAACATCCATGTCGAATCCGGAGACGCGTTCCGGGCGGTGGCTGACGGTGACGAGATCGAACTCACTGGTGTCGAAGCGGGAACGTCGGGGCTCACCGTCTCGGTCATCTATCAACAGGAGGTGCGGTATCGGAGTCCGCCGGTTCTCGTGACCGTGACCGATGATGAGACCGATTCGGACGACGGGACTGCCGGTGATGAGACCGATTCGGACGACGGGACTGCCGATGATGACAGTCCCGACGGATCGGTCGGGGAAGACGGAACGGAGCGAGAAACGGAGAACGAGACGAACAGCGGAGCCGATGACGACACGGATGGAGAGGGTATCGAAGACGATCGCCCCGAGTCAGAACCCGACGGCATCGAGGTTCCCGGATTCACCGTTTCCGGTACCGTCGCCACGATCAGCGGCGCGGTCTACGCGTTGTCCCGCCGGATCGGACGCTCCGACGACGAGGGCGGAGAGGAATAGCCAGCGATCTCCCGCCGTTGTCGACCACGTCATCCGGTCGACGACCGTGATGGACGGTCGTGATCACACTCTGACTCCCCGACGGGTAGTTCTCCTCGTTGTGCCGCGGGGTCGGGGACCGCCTCGGCCCGCCCCGTTCACAGGTCGTTCCCGCACCTCGGGAGTTCTCCCGGACGGTGAGGGTATGTCCGTGCCGACCGTGCGGAAAAACGCCCGCTGACGCCGACGCCCTCCGTCGTTCTCGGTCGGGCCGTTTTTATCGGTGCCGTGCGGTTTGTCGCCATGGACTCGGACGGAGGCGCGCTCCGGGACGTGCTCCACAAGCGCGCGGAGGTGTTCCGAACGCTCGAGGGGTCGCCGGCGAGCAAGCCGGAGCTCGTCGAGCGGCTGTCGAGTTCGCGGTCGACCGTCGACCGCGCGATCGACGACTTGGCGGAGATGGACTGCGTCGAGTCGCGCAACGGGACCTACTCGCTCTCCGCAACCGGCCGGCTCGCGCTCGCGGAACACGACCGATACGAGGCCGCGACGCGGACGATCGAGGCGTCGAGCAGCCTGTTGAACGGCCTTCCCGAGGGCACGACGCTCCCGTCTGTCTTCCTCGAGGACGCGACCGTGACCGTCGCGGACCCGCACGCCCCCTCCGGCGCGTCGACGGGGAGCAGTCGGCTCCTCGAGCGGGCGACGGCGATGCGGGGGTTGGCACCGACCGTCCTCAAATCGGACGTGTTCATCATCGACCGCGAGCTGGACCGCGAGGCGCTCGACGTGTCGGTCGTCGCCGAGTCGGCGGTGGTGGAGGCGCTCGCGGAGCTGTCCGACACGCCCGTGGCGACGCTTCTCGCGCGCGACTCCTTCGATCTGTACCGCAGCGAGAGACCGCTCCCGTACGCGCTGTGGGTGATGGAGACGCCCGACGGGGACCACGCGGGGATCACGTTCCGCGGCACGGGCGACGTCACCGGAATGCTGACGAACGACTCGCCGGACGCGGTCGAGTGGGCGAACGCCGAGCTGGAGTCGTATCGAGAGCGGGCGACCCTCGTCGACCGGCCGGTTTAGTTTCGGTGCGGTTCGACGACCAGCCGGTTTAAGGCCGGCGCGGGCGAGGATCCGACGATGACCGCAGTCTGGCTCGTCGACCGGCAGTTCGACTCGAAGGGGCTCGTCCGGCTGACGTACGCGACGGAGGACGGCGAGCGCGTTCACACCAAGGAGTTGGCCGAACAGCGGCTGGTGACCGGCGGCGGGGTGACGGCCGGCCGCGACGTCGACGAGAGCGCGCTCGGCGAGGCCCCCGCCGAGGAGGTCGAGCGGTTCGCCGCGGAGGCGTCGCGGATGGCCGCCGAACACGACCTCGACGACACGGTGTAGCTCCGCGGACGGGGAGCCGTCTCGACGGTCGCCGCCGCGAATCGCACTCCCGCCGCGAATCGCACTCGCCGCCACGAATCGTACTCGGCGCCACATACCGCAGTCAACACGGTGTGCCACGGGAGTCGCGGGTGCGATCGTCCACGCTCCGCGACCGCCCCACACCGCGACCGCCTCCGCACCTCACGCCTCCCCAACCTCGCACCGACCGCGCCGCCGGAAACCGCTCGGCGGCGCGGTCGCTGCTCCCTCGCACGCGTTCCTCGGGACTCCGTCCCTCGTCTCACGCGCGCCGGTCCGCCATCTCGTGTGCGCCGAGTAGTATCCATCGTGGAGCGTCGTCGCCACCCGCCGCCCCCGTTCCGACGGTTTAAATCGCATCGGCGACCAAGTGACGCCAATGCAACCGACCGCCCTCTCCGGGCTCCCCGCGGGCGTCGGCGAGGCGCTCGAGGCCGAGGGCGTCGCCGACCTCTACCCGCCACAGGAGGCCGCCGTCGAGGCGGGCGTCCTCGACGGCGAGAGCCTCGTCGCGGCCGTCCCCACCGCCTCGGGCAAGACGCTGATCGCCGAGCTCGCCATGCTGTCGGCGATCGAACGCGGCGGCAAGGCGCTGTACATCGTCCCCCTGCGCGCGCTCGCCAGCGAGAAGAAGGCGGAGTTCGAGCGCTGGGAGGACCACGGCGTCACCGTCGGCGTCTCCACCGGCAACTACGACTCCGACGGCGAGTGGCTGGCGACGCGCGACGTCATCGTCGCCACCTCGGAGAAGGTGGACTCGCTGATCCGCAACGGCGCGCCGTGGATCGACGACCTCACCTGCGTCGTGAGCGACGAGGTCCACCTCGTCGACGACGCGAGCCGCGGCCCGACCCTCGAAGTCACGCTCGCGAAGCTCCGGAAGGTGAACCCCGGCCTCCAGACCGTGGCGCTGTCCGCGACCGTCGGCAACGCCGACGTCATCGCCGACTGGCTCGACGCGGAGCTCGTCGAGTCCGAGTGGCGGCCGATCGACCTCCGCATCGGGGTTCACTTCGGCAACGCGATCAACTTCGACGACGGGAGCCAGCGGGAGGTGCCAGTCGACCGCGGCGAGGAGCAGACCGCCCGGCTCGTCGCGGACGCGCTCGACACGGAGGAGGACGGACAGGGCGGCTCCTCGCTCGTGTTCGTCAACTCCCGGCGGAACGCCGAGTCGTCGGCCCGGAAGCTCGCGGACGTGACCGGGCCGCGGCTCACGTCCGACGAGCGCGACCGGCTCCGCGAACTGGCCGAGGAGGTCCGCGGCGTCTCCGACACCGACACCTCCGAGGACCTCGCCGACGCGGTCGAGCGCGGGTCGGCCTTCCACCACGCGGGGCTCGCGGCCGAACACCGGAGCCTGATCGAGGACGCGTTCCGCGACCGGCTGATCAAGTGCGTCTCCGCGACGCCGACGCTCGCCGCCGGCGTCAACACCCCCGCGCGGCGGGTGATCGTCCGCGACTGGCGGCGCTACGACGGCGAGTTCGGCGGCATGAAACCCCTCGACGTCCTCGAGATCCACCAGATGTGCGGCCGCGCCGGCCGCCCCGGACTCGACCCGTACGGCGAGGCGGTGCTGCTCGCGAGCGACGCCGACACCATGGAGGAGCTGTTCGACCGGTACGTCTGGGCGGACGCCGAACCCGTCCGCTCCAAGCTCGCGGCCGAGCCCGCGCTGCGGACCCACGTGCTCGCGACGGTCGCGTCCGGCTTCGCCTCCACCCGCGGCGGCCTCCTCGAGTTCCTCGACAACACGCTGTACGCCACCCAGACCGACGACGCGGGGCGGCTCGAGGCCGTCACGGACAGCGTCCTCGAGTACCTCGCGGTCAACGGCTTCCTCGAGCGCGACCGCGAGGGGGGAACGGAGTCGCTCTCGGCGACCGGGATCGGCCACACCGTCTCGCGGCTCTACCTCGACCCGATGAGCGCGGCGGAGATGATCGACGGGCTCCGGGACGCGTGTGCGGTCGCCGGCGACGCGGCCGCCGGAGACGCGGGCGTCGACGACGCGGCCTCCGGGAAGTACGAACGGTCGGTCCCCGGCGACGGAGACGAGGAACCCGGATTCGGGACGTACAGTCCGGTCGAGGGGAACGGGGACGGAACCGAGGCGGCGTCCGACCGCGCCGGCGACGACTCCGCCGACGCGGACGCCGCCACCGCCGACTCCCCGCCCGAGATCACTCCGCTCGGCCTCTATCACCTGGTGAGCCGGACGCCGGACATGTACGAACTCTACCTGAAATCCGGGGACCGTGAGACGTACACCGAGATCTGCTACGAGCGCGAGGCGGAGTTCCTCGGCGATATGCCCTCGGAGTACGAGGACGTTCGCTTCGAGGACTGGCTCGCGGCGCTCAAGACCGCCCGCCTCCTGGAGGACTGGGCCGACGAGGTCGACGAGGACCGGATCGCGGAGCGCTACGGCGTCGGCCCCGGCGACATCCGCGGGAAGGTCGACACCGCGGAGTGGCTGCTCCGCGCCGCCGAGACGCTCGCGGCCGACGTGGACGGGGTCGACGGCGACGCGGTCCTCGCGGTTCGGCGAGCCAGGAAGCGGGTCGAGTACGGCGTCCGCGAGCAGCTGCTCGACCTCGCCGGCGTGCGCAACGTCGGCCGGAAGCGCGCGCGTCGGCTCTACGAGGCGGGCGTGGAGACGCGCGCCGACCTCCGGGAGGCCGACAAGGGGGTCGTGCTCGGCGCGCTCCGCGGCCGCGAGCGGACCGCGGAGCGGATCCTCGAACACGCCGGGCGCGAGGACCCCTCGATGGACGGGATCGACGCGGACCGCTCCGCTTCCGCGGCGGCGACTGCCGGGAGCGGCGACGGTGACGACGAGGGACAGGCCAGCCTCGGTGATTTCCGATGACCGGCTCGGGCGAGTCGGCCGACTCTCCGACCGCTATGACGACCGCGGAGCATCCCGCCCCCCGCCCCGAGACTCGTTTCGTCGAGGGCGTCCTCGTCATCGACGACCTCGACGCGTTCTTGGCGTCCCTCGAGTCGATCCGCGAGGAGATCGGCGCGGTCGTCCAGGCGTTCGACGCCGACCGCGTCGTCGACGCCGACCACCTCCGGCTCGCGACGCGGTTCGCCGCCCGCTCCATCGCGCGCGGCGAGGCGGTCGCCCGCGACCCCGCGGTCGAGATACTGGTGTACGCCGCGGGGCGTCGACAGATCGACCGCGCACTCGACCTCGGCGTCTCGCCGGGAGAGCGACGGGCCGCCCTCGTGGTCGCCGACTTCGGCGACGTCCCCGGCGCGGATACTCTCTCCGCGGACCTCGAGACGGCCGTCGCGTCGGTCGAAGGACTGCTCGCCGCGAGCCCGGAGCCGACGCTCGGCGAGTACGACGACGAGGCAGTCCGCGACTACTACGGCGTCACCGACCGCGAGCTCGCGGCGACCCTCGGCGACCTCGCCGACGTCGTCCACGAGCGCGTCGCGCTGCTCGACGTCGAGAAGTGAGGACGCTGGACCCTCGCCGGCCCGACGGTCCTCCGAAGACCCGTCGCGGACCTCGCGTCCGAGAGCCACGGCTTTCCGTCACGACATCACATACCCCTTCACTTCGATTGGAAACCGCAAGACTGCGCGGATATACCGTTCCAAGAGAAACGAGCGAAACGGCGGTATCGCGATATGTCGGGAAGGCGGAATCGGTGAGGTCGCGGAGAAGACGGATAGTCCATCCTGGATTCGAACCAGGGTCGAAGCCCCCAGAAGGCTTCAGGATTGGCCACTACCCCAATGGACTGTGCGCACCATCGATACTCCACGCGTGTTTGTAAGCGTTGCGCGTCGCGTTCTCCCTGCTACGTACTTGCATACCACGTCCGCTCGATCACCGGTCGTGTAAACGGTCGCGCCGCCGTCCGTGCCGCCGCCCGCCTCGCCGACCCGCTTCTGTCATCGGACGTGGATCGATCGACGTTCTTTAGCCCGGTGGATACGCATCGCCGTGTATGTACATCGGACGGTTCGTCGTCGTCGGTCCCGGGATCGGTGCGTATCGCGTCTCCTCACGGTCGTTCCCGAACCGACGGGTGCGCGACCGGGACGGAACGCTGACCGTCGGCCCGACGCCCGACGCTCCCGAGACGGACAACCCGTACGTCTCGTACAACTGCGCGCGACCGATCGAGACGCCGACGGGCGAGCCGCTGGCGGTCCTCGGTAACGGCTCGCACGTCGATCCGATCGCGGAGAAGGTCGAGCGCGGCTATCCCGCCCGCGACGCCCTGGCGACGTCGCTGCTCGCGCTCGACTTCGAGAAGGACGACTACGACACCCCGCGGATCGCGGGCGTCGTGGGCGCGGACCGGGCGGCGATCGGCGTCGTCCGCCGCGACGCGCTCCTCGTCGAGTACGTCGACGCGCCGACCCTCGTGGCGACCTACGAACGGAACGCGCCGGAGCCGTACGACCTCGAGGCGACCGATGCCGGTTCCGCCGCGAGCGAGGTTCTCGCCGCCGATTTCGAGCATCCCGTGTGTGCCGCCGGCGCTACCGTCGACGCCGACGGCGTCTCGCTGGCGTTCGACAACGGGGAGTAGTCGGCCCCCGTCCGGTTTCCGATCCGCGTCCGTTCCTCCGTGATCGACGGACTTCCGGCTCTCGACGGCTTTTGGGGAAGCGGATTGACCGCGGGCGCGTCACGCCGCTTCCGGATCGAACTCGTCGATCGCCCCGTGAACGCCGGCGACCCACTCGTCGAGCGCGTCGTGGAGGAGCCGCTTCGCCTCCGGGACGGGGATCGCGGTGTACTGATAGACGTACCCGCCGGAGTCCAGCAGTCGCCGGCGACGCTCGACGAGTCCCTTCTCTCGGAGCGTCGACAGCGACCGGTTCACGTTCGAACGGTCCCGGTCGAGCACGTCCGCGAGCTCGGCGACGGTGCTGCCCCGATACTCGATGAGCGTCAGGTACGTCCGGCTCTCGTGGTCGCGGATGCCGAAGACACACGAGAGCACGTGTTCGAACGACGGGGAGACGTCGCCGACGAGGTCGTCGATCTCTGCTTCGGCCATGGCGGAGAGTCGTCCGCGACGGGATTAAAGGGTCAGTGTTCCGCGGCGTACCCCATGCGGTCGAGGCAGGCGCGCATCTCGGACTCCTCGGTGTGTCTGTGGAGGCTCGTCGGGGTGTCACAGTGGTACGTCTCGCCGTCGTATCGAAGCACCACCTCGTGTGCGCTTCCGGCCACCTCGACGTCGAGGACGACCCGCCGCCCCTCCCGCAGCGCGGCGATGATGTCGTCCGCAGGGTACTCGCCGGGCTCGATCCGGAGTTGGCCATCCATGGCGTCCGGTTCGTCCCATCGGAAAATAAAGGTCCTGTGACGCGGCCGGGTCCTCGTCGACGCGGTCGAGGGCCCGTCAGGCGCTCGATCCGACGACCGGGACCCACCGGATCCGAGCCATCACCGCCGATCTCAGGTCATCGTCGACTCGGGACCGCCCTCCTCCTCGGGCGGCTCGACCCCCTCCGCGGCCGCGACGTCCTCGGTGCGTTTCTCGGTCTCGACGTGCCAGCGATCGATCTCCGATTCGTACTCCGCGAGGACGTCGCTCACCTCCGCTTTCAGCTCGTCGTCGTTGACGTTCACCTCGAACTCGAAGGTCTCGCCGTCGTCGCCGCGAGCGACTTCGGTGACGTTGGCGCTGATGAGCTCGTTGTCGAAGTAGTACGGGGCCATCTGGGTCATCACCTTCCGGTACACCGTGTCCTCGACCTTCCGGATCGCCTTTCGGCTCGCCGAGTCGGCGGCGCGGGCGACGTGGTTTATCGACTCGCCCCAGCGCTCCATCGCGCCCTCCGTGTCGTCCTCCTCGACCTTCTCGTAGGACTCGGTGAGCTTCTCGCCGGCCGTCTGGAGGTCGTCTCCGGGGGTCTTGCCCGCCTTCTCGCCGTCCCCCTCGTTCACCGACGCCTGCTTCGCGGTCTTCTCGGAGACGTCCTCGTCGATCCGTTCGTGGGCCTTCGGCCGCCAGTCGTCGAACTCGTGGAACGCGTCGCCGTCCACGCCGGCCTCCCGGAGCGCGAGCGTGATCCGCTCGCCGTGCTCGACGACGTCTCCCCAGTCCCCGCGTTGCTTGAACCCGGAGATGCTCTCTTCCATTGGTCGTGAAAACGGACGTGTCGGACGACTATAAGTCTCCCCGTCGGCGTCTCGTCGCCGACGTCGGACGGACGGCTCCGCGACGGCGACGCTCCCGCCGCTGTCGAAGCGCGCGAGGTTCCTACTTCTCGTAGGCGATCCGCCGCGCGACGTCGTCGATCCGCGATTTGAGGTCGCCGAGGAACCCGGCGGGCGACACCCGGCGGATCGCGGACTCGTCGACCTCGATCCGGTCGCCGGCGAACGGGTCGCGCTCGGCGCGCTCCTCGGGCGACTCGCCGTCGTTCACCACGTCGACGACGGTCGACATCGAACACCGTCCGCAGGCTTCGGTTCGTTTCGGTCCCTCGTTCATGCGTATCCCTGTCACGACCGTGGGAGGGAATCCACTAAACGGTGTCGGCGCCGCGTCCCGTGCACACGACCGGTCGGAGGGCTCCGTCCGCCCCCCGACGCGCTTTTATGACGCGTGTGGAATCATCACGCATGGGATACCGCGTCGTCGACACGGAGTCGGTCGAACCGGAGCCGGATCGCCCCTGCGAGTGCCGGAAGCTGACGGGGCCCGCGGGGCTCGAGGAACTGGCGGTGAACCGCTTCCGTGCCGAACCGGGCGAGCAGGTCCCGCTCGCGTACCACTACCACGAGACCCAGGAGGAGGCCTTCTACGTCCTCTCGGGGACGCTCGCGGTCGAGACGCCCGACCGGACCTACGAGGTCGACGCCGGCGGGCTCCTCGCCGTCGACCCGGGAAGCCCCCAGCGGGCGCACAACCCCGCGGACGCCGACGAGCCGGTCGAGCTGCTCGCGATCGGCGCGCCGCCGACGTCCGGCGACGCGGTCGCGTACGATCCCGCCGCGAGCGACGACGCCGACACCGACGAGTGACCATGGCCGAGCGCGACTCGAGCGGCGGCGAGGACGAAGGACCGAAACCTGGAACCGCCCCGCGTCACGACCCCGAGGAGCTGCCGGCGGAGATCCGCGAGGGCGTCCCCGACTACGACGACGAGTACCTCGACCGGGTCTCCGATCGGCTGTTGTACAGCTACGACCTCGACGCCGACTACGCCGTCGACGGGGAGCGGTTCGAGCTGTACGCGGAGCTGCGGATGCGAAACCAGAAGCAGTTCCTGCATCCCGCGTTGAGCTACGCCGACCACGAGACGAAGGAGTACCTGTTCGCCCGGCGGGTCGCGACCCCGACCGTCGGAGAGTTGAAGCGGCTCGTCGACCTCGGTCACGAGGTCGCCGACGAGCGCGTCGAGGGCGACGAACAGCACTACGGCACCGACGTAACCTTCGTGCTCGTCGGCGACCGGCTTCCGGAGGCGGTCGCCGACTTCGTCGACGGCTTCCGCGACCGAACCCTCCTGAAGTTCGGCTACTACGGCCACTACGAGGTGAACCTGATCGTCGTCGCGCCCGAGACGGAGTCGATCGTCGCCAGCGAGGCGGCGGGGATCGCCGACGCCTTCCGGCTCTGGGAGCCGGTCGAACCTCCCGATGAGGGGTTCTTCTCCCGGTTCGCCAAGCGGTTCTGGCGGTAGTGTCGGCTCACGAATACACCGAGAACGGAGGGCGGAACGACGCGGAGAGGCGGTCTCGACGTCAGTCGTCGCCGGGTTCGGCGGCGGATCGGCTCCCGCCCCGAACCGATTTCAGGTTACCGTACCCGAGCCGGACGAGCGACAACGCGAGCCCGACCAACACGAGCGCGAGGACGATCTGTACCCCCGAGGAGATCTGCGCGCCGATCGTTCCGGCACCGCCCTGGATGATGTTGAGATAGAGGTTCTGGAACAGCGCCAGCCAGAGCAGGCCGAGCACCGTGATCGTCACCATGACCGCCATCGGAACGCCGGTGGAGACGAGCTGTTTGGAGTCGTCCCAGTTGGCGATCCAGACGGTCGCCGTCAGGAGCGCCAGCGCGGCGAGCAGCTGGTTCGCGCCGCCGAACAGTGCCCACAGCGTCGCCCACTGCCCGGAGATCACGAGGAGGTAGCCGAATCCGATCTGGATCAGCGGGTTGGTGTACCGCCCGCGGGCGAACGAACCGATGCCGCCCGAGAGGCCGGTGTCGGTCGTTCCGCTCGGCGTGCCGACGATCTCCTCCATCATGTAGCGACCGAGCCGGACGGCCGTGTCGGTGGACGTGAGGAGGAAGCTCACGAGCACGAGCGCCATGAAGACGGAGCCGACCGCCTGGGGGACGCCGAAGCTCGTGAGGATCATGCCGCCGCCGGTCGCGAAGTTCGGGAGCGCGCCGCCGATCCCGCCGGCCGCCGCGTCGCCGGCGAACCCGGCGACCGCGAGCGTCGACAGCGCCAGCGCGGCGAGTAACCCCTCACCGAGCATGCCGCCGTAGCCGATGAGCCGGGCGTCGCTCTCCTTGTTCAGCTGTTTCGCGGTCGTCCCCGAGGAGACGAGCGAGTGGAACCCGCTTATCGTCCCACAGGCGATGGTGATGAAGAGCAGCGGGAAGAGCGGATACAGCCCCGCGGCCTCGACGCCCCAGAAGCCCTGGAACGCGGCGATCGACGAGTCGACGACGAGCGGCTCCGCCGACGTCGCGAACAGCGTACCGACGATGATCGCGAGGACCCCGCCGCCGACCCCGGTGTACAGCAGGAACGACGAGAGGTAGTCACGCGGCTGGAGCAGGACCCACACCGGGAGCGCGCTCGCTATCGCGCCGTACACCATGATCACCGGGACCCACGCGGCGGTGTTGCCGCCGAGCGCGGCCGCGCCCGGGACCCACGAGCCGGTACTGCTGAACAGCACGAACGTCCCCGGGTCGTGGCTGGCCTCGCCGGCCAGCTCGAACAGCGCGAACGGGTACTGGATCCCGACCCAGACGCCGGCGAAGACGCCGGCGACGAAGAGCACGGTTCCCGGAACGAACGGGCCGTTGAGCTGGTAGAGGTACACCCCGAAGCCGAGCGCGAGGAGCACGTACACGAAGCTCGCGGTCGTCACCTCCGGGAACGCGTTGAACACGATCCCGACCACCAACGCGAACACCGCGACGACCAGGATGATCGTGAGGAACGCGAACCACAACAGGAGGTCCTTCCCGCGCTCGCCGACGTACTGGCCGACGATGTAGCCGATCGACCGCCCCTCGTGGCGGATCGACCCCGAAAGCGAGATGAAGTCGTGGACCGCGCCCATCAGCGGGTTGCCGATGGCGACCCACAGAAGCGCGGGGACCCATCCCCAGATGGCCCCCGCCGTGATCGGGCCGACGATCGGCGCGCCGCCCGCGATGCTCGAGAAGTGATGCCCCAGTAGTACCGGCTTCTTCGCCGGTACGTACTCCTGTCCGTCCTCGTATTTGTGTGCCGGCGTCTCGCGGTCGTCGTCGAGGTCGACGAACCGCGAGAGGTACCGCGAGTACCCCATGTACCCGACGGTGAACGTCGCCAACACGGCAGCTACGATCCAGATTACACTTGTCATAGGTTCTGCCTCGTGCTACGCGTTTTCGAACGACGTGTTAAATATTACCATCAACCGTGAATGTTTCGGCGGACGCCGGCGACGTGATCGGGTCCGATGACCGTACTGGAACTTATTTTCGATACATACGATATTAGTTATAAATTTTCTTTTTTGATTCGAATCACGCGCGCTCGGGCGCCGCGGGTTCGACGTCGAGCTCGGCGGCCACCTCCGCGAGGAGATCGCCGCGGACCTCGCGGGTCCGGGACTCGATCGCCGCGAGCAGCGGCGGATCGAAGCCCTCCTCGACCTGTTCGATCCGTTCGCGTTCGGTGGCGACCTTCTCGCGCAGGTACCGGGCCCCCCGGCCCTCCTCGTCGTCGTCGGGTTCGGGGGTCAGCTTGTTCGCGACGAGGCCGCGGACCTCGAGGTCGCGCTCGGCGAACGCCCCGATCGCCCGCCCGGTCTCGTTGACCGACAGCTGATCGGGGTTCAACACGAGGAAGAAGGCGGACTCCTCCCGGAGGGCCTCCCCCGCGTACTCGAAGAACTCCTTGCGCTCTCGAAGCCGGGCCAGAACAGGGTCCCCGTCCATCACCCGTCGGGCCTCCATGTCGCCGATCGCCGCCTTCTCGAAGAGGTCGATCGACTGCCGCCGTTTGTACATCAGCCGGTCGATCCAGTCGCCGAGGAACTCCGGAAGCCCGAGCAGTCGGAGCGTCGATCCCGTCGGTGCCGTATCGAAGACGACCCGGTCGTACGGGTCGCTCTCCTCGCGCATCACGCCGACGAACGCGTCGAAGAGCGCCGCCTCGTACGCGCCGGGGGTCCCGTGTGACATCTCCAACTGGCGGTTGATCTCCGAGACCATCGCGGCCGAGACCTGCTCCGAGAGCCCCTCGCGGATCTCGTCGAGGTGCCGTTGGACCTCGTCGTCCGGGTCGATCTCCATCGCGTCGAGCCCGTCGACGCCCTCGACCGGTGCCGGGTCGTCGTCGAACCGCTGGTCGAAGACGTCCGACACCGAGTGGGCCGGGTCGGTCGAGACGACGAGCGTCCGCAGTCCCGCGTTCGCACACTTGTACCCGTACGCACACGAGACGGTGGTCTTGCCGACGCCGCCCTTCCCGCCGAAGAACACGAACCGGTCCATCAGAAGTGGTACTGCTGGCCCTTGCGCTCGATCAGGGTCTCACGGTCCCACAGTCGACGCTCCCACGCCTCGAACTCGTTCTCGAGGTACGGCAACAGCTCGGCGGTGTAATACGAGACGGGTGAGGGGATCCCGAACGCGTCGGGGAAACACGCCAGCATGAACGCGTCCTCGGCGTCCTCGGCCTCCTTTTCGATCTTCTCGTAGGCCGGATGGGTGATCATTCCGTGATAGAGCCCGCGGAGCCACTCCTCGAGGGCGGCACGGAACGCCGCGATCCGGTCTGCGACTGTCATCGTCTTCCATGGCGGGGCGACCGCCGTAAACCTGTCGCGGACGTGAGACCGGCGCACGGAGGGAAAACGAAGGGGCGGCGAACGGGTCGGCGTCTCAGGCCGAACTGCCGTCGGTGACTTCCGGCTGTTCCTCCTCGTCGTCCCGGTCGGCGAACTCCGGGCGGTCGTGGTCCAGGTTCGGGGCGTGGGTCCCGTCCCCCATCGAGAGCCAGACGAGGTACAGCATGGCGATGACCATCAATGCCGTCGCGACGATCGCGGCGATCCCGGTAATGGGAACGAGACCGTTCATGGCGGGTGGTCGGTGCGGATGGCGTATCAACGTATCGGCTTCTGCCGGGTTCGATCGAACCGCTCGCGGACCCCCGCTGCCGCGGAGTTGAAGGACGCTCGGTCTCGAGTCCCCTCCATGAGCGACCGGATCCCGGTGACCGTGCTGTCGGGCAGCCTCGGGGCGGGCAAGACGACGCTTCTGAACCACCTGCTGGCGAACGCGGGCGACCGCGAGATCGCCGTGCTCGTCAACGACATGGGCGACGTGAACGTCGACGCGGAGCTGATCGCGGAGGGCTCCGAGCTCGACGTCGACGACGGGGTCACGGAGCTGTCGAACGGCTGTATCTGCTGTGAGCTACAGGACGACCTCGAGACCGCCGTGGTGCGGCTCGCGAACGAGCGCTCCTTCGACCACCTCGTCGTCGAGTCCTCGGGGATCTCCGAGCCCGCGCCGGTGGCCCGGCTGTTCACGACCGAGTCGCGGGCGGCCGCGCGCTACCGCGTGGACGCGCTCGTCACCGTGCTCGACGCCCGGCTGTTCCTCGACTCCTTCTCCGATGCCGAGTCCCCCGAGCGCCGCGGCACCGACGCCGAGGGTCGTCCGCTCTCGGACCTCCTCGTCGAACAGGTCGAGGTCTCAAATGTCGTCCTCCTCAACAAGGCCGACCTGTGTACCGACGCGGAGCTCGATCGCGCCGAGGAACTCGTCGCCGCGCTCCAGCCGGACGCGGCGACGATCCGCACCGAGTTCTCCGCGGTCGACCCCGACCGACTGCTCGCCGTCGACCTGTTCGACGAGCGGGAGGTGTCGACGCTTCCCGGCTGGAAGCGCGCGCTGGCGGACCCCGGACACGGGAGCGGCGGAGACGAGGGGGACGACGACGGTCACGGTCACGCCGATTCGGACGGCCACGCCGAGGGCGACGACCACGGCCACGCCCACCGCCACCCCGACGAGGTGTACGGCGTCACCTCGTTCACGTATCGTCGCCGTCGCCCGTTCCATCCGGCGCGGATCGCGGCGGTCCTGCGCGACCTCCCCGCGGGCGTCGTCCGGTCGAAGGGGACGCTCTGGGTCGCCGGCAACGACCGCCGCCAGCAGGTCGGGCAGGCGGGGCCGTCGGTCCGGGTGACCGCTCCCGGGCCGTGGATCGCGAGCCGGCCCGAGGTCGAACGCGACATGCTCCGGTCGAACCGCCCGGACCTCGACTGGCACGACGAACACGGGGACCGCGAGACGGCCTACGTCGTCATCGGAACCGACTTCGACGAGGCGGCGCTCGTCGACCGGCTCGACGACGCGCTCGTCACCGACGAGGAGTGGGAGCGCGTCGACGCGGGTGAAGGGCTCGACGGAACGGACCCGTTCCCGACCGAGGACGGCGGGGAGGTCGTCCTCCGGGAGCCCTGACCGGTCCGGTCGGAACACCCGCTGATTCGGTTTTTCCTCCTCCCGCCTCTCTCGTCTCCCGTCTCTCGCCTCGCTCTCAACAGGCGCAGCCGGAGCCGCTCGCGCGCTCGAACCGCATCGCCTCCCCGCAGTCGGGACACCGCGGCGTTCCCTCCGCGTCGCGGTCGAGCCCTTCGGCGTCGACGTTCACGTCGCGGACCCGGACGGTACAGTCGTCACACCAGTACGCTCCCTCCGAGCCGTCGTCGCCGCCCTCGCTCGGCGCGCGTTGCGTCGACGACGCGAACGCCTCCGTGACGGTGTCGAGGATGCCCATGTCCGTCGCTCGGCACCCCTCACCCCTCATCTTGTGGGTGGTGTGTGAACGTCACGCACACCCGAACGGCGGTCGGGGGAGCGTCGCCGCGGTCACAAAAGCGGGAGCGTCAGCCCCGCGAGGACCACCCCGAGCGCGAGCGCGGCGTACAACAGTCGCTCGAACCGCGGCTCGGCCGGGAGCGGTCCGGCGTCGACCGCGGGCGCGCTCCTGACGAACTGCGCGTACGCGACGGTCGCGATCCCGGCGAACGCGACCCCCGACGCCGCGAGCGACGCCTCCAGTGAGACCCCGTACGCGAGCCCGTAGATCGGGCCGATCGAGAACGCGAGCATGAACGCGAGGCTCGCGCTCACGAGGAACGGAACCGGATCGACCGGCTCGCCCCGTCGGTTTCGCGTGAGTCTCGGTCGATCCGACCGGCTCATACCCGCTCCGTGGGTTCACACGAACAAAAGAGGGTGGTACGCGGCGGGTCGAACGACGTCGTTTACGGTCCGATCCCGTCGAACCGGCCGGTATACCTCGAGTGCTTATAGGATGGTTGTTTCGGTGAATATCCGGGTGAGTAAAAGAGAATCGTTGCTGGCGGAGTGAACACCGCCAAAGCCCCAGCCACGAGGACTCGCGCGGCTCGTTGTGCTCCTCGTCGCTCACTTTGTTCGCTCCTGCGGTGCTTACTTCGCCGGGCTTCGTCCTCGTGGCAGCGAGGCGCTCCGCGCCTCTGGCAGCCGGCGGCTCCGCCGCCGGCGACTGCCCCTTTGA
>NZ_FOPZ01000023.1 GCF_900113615.1 Halorubrum aquaticum | reverse complement strand
CGAGGAACGACGTGACGAGCAGACGCGCAGCGTCGGCGATTTGAATCAGAGAGTGACGAAGCGGAACGACCGTGGTTCAAATCCCTGACCGAGCACTTCTCGCGGAGCCGACCTCGGAGCCGTCGGCTTCGTTCCCGTCACCGACCGGAAGGACAAGAGTGACGACCCCGGCCGCCGAGGACCCACGCATGAGCGATCACGACCCAGCGGACGACGGCGACGCCGACGTCGACGACTCCCGGTTCGAGACGCGGGCGATCCACGCCGGCCAGGAGCCGGACCCGAAGACGGGCGCGCTGATGACCCCGATCCACGCCAACTCGACGTATAAGCAGGACGGCCCGGGGGACCACCGCGGTTACGAGTACTCCCGGACCGGGAACCCCACGCGCACCGACCTCGAGGAGAACCTCGCGTCGCTGGAGTCGGGGAGCCACGCCCGCTGTTTCTCCTCCGGAATGGGCGCGATAAACACGGTCCTCAACCTGCTCTCCTCGGGCGACCACGTCGTCGCCGGCGACGACGTCTACGGCGGCACCCACCGGATCCTCACGCAGGTGTACGACGAGTACGACGTCGACACCACCTTCGTCGACACCACCGACCACGACGCGGTCCGCGAGGCGATGCGGCCGAACACGGAGTTGGTCTGGGTCGAGACGCCCACGAACCCGCTGATGAACGTGAACGACATCGGCGCGCTCGCGGGGATCGCCCACGAGGGCGACGCGCTGTGTGCGGTCGACAACACGTTCGCGACGCCGTACCTCCAGCGCCCGCTCGAGCACGGCGCGGACGTCGTCTGCCAGTCGCTCACGAAGTACCTCGGCGGCCACTCCGACACCATCGGCGGGGCGCTCATCGTCGACGACGCCGAGTTGGACGAGCGGATCGGCTTCTATCAGAACTCGGTCGGCGCGACGCCCGGCCCGTTCGACGCGTTCCTCGTGTTGCGGGGCACGAAGACGCTCCCCGTGCGGATGGACCGCCACTGCGAGAACGCGGCGGAACTCGCGGAGTGGCTCCAGGGCCACGACGACGTGAGCCGCGTCTACTACCCCGGTCTGGAGTCGCACCCGCACCACGAGGTCGCCGCGGAACAGATGGACGACTTCGGCGGGATGCTCTCCTTCGAGTTCGACGGCACCCTGGAGGAGGCCTCGACGGTCGTGGAGGAGACGGAGGTGTTCACGCTCGCGGAGTCGCTCGGCGGCGTCGAGAGCCTCATCGAGCAGCCGGCCGCGATGACCCACGCCGCGATCCCGCGCGAGGAGCGGCTCGCCGCCGGGCTCACCGACGGGCTGATCCGCGTCTCCGTCGGGATCGAGCACGTCGACGACATGAAAACCGACCTCCAGCGGGCGTTCGACGCGGCTCTGGAGTGAGCGGGCGGGTTCCCGCGGATCGAACCCGTCCGCGGTCCGTCGTCGGTCGTCGGTCATCGATCATCGTCGGTCATCGATCGTCGTCGGTCGTCGACCGGACCTCGCCGGTCGCGGTGACCCGGACCCGGAAGTAGAGGCCGCGGTGGCGAGCCTTTTACGCTCCCTCACCGTCCGCACGGACATGACGGACCCGGACGTCGTCGTCCTGCGACAGAAGATCCACGGCATCGAGGGCAGCGACTACGCCGAGATACTCCGCGAGCGACTCCCCGACCGCGAGGTCGCGCTCGCACGGACGCCCGCCGAGGAGCGCGAGTACCTCTCGCGGGCGCGGGTCGCGACCGGCTTCACGGCCGAGGAGGACGACCTCGCGGCCGCCGAGAACCTGGAACTCTTCGCCTGCGTGTACGCGGGGACGGGCCACCTCCCCCGCGAGGCGTTCGAGGAGCACGGCGTCGCGGTGACGAACGCCTCCGGCGTCCACGGGCCGAACATCGCCGAGTACGTCGTCGGATCGATGATCGGCCACGCGCGCGGGTTCCCCCGCGCACAGCGCCAGAAGCAGCGCCGCGAGTGGCGTTCGTACCCCACGACGGAGGTGTACGGCTCTCGCGTCGCCGTCGTCGGCCTCGGAGCCATCGGGGAGACGATCGTCGACCGGCTCTCCGCGTTCGACGTGGAGACGGTCGGCGTCCGCTACACGCCGGAGAAGGGCGGTCCGACCGACGAGGTGGTCGGCTTCGACCGGATCCACGAGGCGGTCGCCGACGCCGAGTACGTCGTCCTCGCCTGTCCGCTCTCGGACGCGACGGAGGGGCTGGTCGACGGCGACGTCCTCCGGACCATGCGTTCGGACGCCGTGCTCGTCAACGTCGCGCGCGGCCGCGTCGTCGACACCGACGCGCTCGTCTCCGCGCTCCGGAACAACCGGATCCGCGGGGCCGCCCTCGACGTGACCGACCCCGAGCCGCTCCCCGAGGACCACCCGCTGTGGGGGCTCTCGGACGTCACGATCACGCCGCACAACGCCGGGCACACGCCCGAGTACTTCGACCGCGTCGCCGACGTCCTCACGGAGAACCTCGAGCGGCTGGCCGCCGGCGAGGAACTCCGGAACCGGGTGTTCTGAGACGGGTTTCGAGCCGCCGCCGTCGGCCGCTCAGAACGTGACTCGTCGGGGGTCCTCGTCGGTCAGCCGGCGAACCGTCAACACGGGAACGCGACAGGTCCTGACGACGTTCTCGGCGACCGACCCGATGAGAAACCGGTTCTCCCCGTGTCGCCCGCGCGTCCCGGTGACGACGAGGTCGGCGTCGATCTCGTCGGCGTACGAGACGACCTCCCTGGCCGGCCGTCCCTCGCGTACGTCGGTCACGACGTCGAGACCGTCGTCCCGTTCCGTGCCGCGCTCGACGACGTCCGCGAGCGCGCGCTCCCCGTGGTCGTCGAGCGCGTCCCGGAGGTCCTCGCGCACCTCGTCGGGCGACGACTCGACCTCGCCGGTGTCGAGGACGTACAGCGCGTGGACCGTCGCGTCGAAGCGGGCGGCCACGTCGACCGCGACGTCGACCGCCCGACCCACGCTGTCGGAGCCGTCCGTCGCGACCACGATCGTGTCGAACATGGCCGACCGTTCGCCGACGCGGAAGTTAAAAGGGGGCGGTCGCGGGATCGGGACGCTCCGCCGACCCGGCACGACGCGGCCCGGGAGCGGTCGGGACGCTCCGCCGGCCCGGATCGGGACGACCCGTCAGGCCAAGAAGACGTGTCGCGGCCGGTCCGCGAGGACCTCGCGACCCCACTGGACGGTCTCGCGGAACTCCTCGGAGCCGAAGAACTCCATCGCGTCGTCCTTCGCGTGCCACTGGCTAGCGATGAACATGTCGTTCTCGTCCTCGACGTTCACCATCAGGTCGGTCTCGATGTGGCCGTCCATTCCGGCGAGCGCCTCGCCGATCTCGTCGAACGTGTCGGTGAAGTCCTCCCGGTGTTCGGGCTTGACCGTGTAGAACATCCCCATCGTCCCGAATCCGGACTCCTCGCCGGCGCGGCCCACGACCTCGGGAAGCTCGGAGAGGAACCCGGCGGCGGTCTCGGCCGCCGAGGCGGTCTCCCAGAGCGAGACGACGGCGGCGCGGTCGGTCGACCGGCCCTCGTAGACCGCGGTCTTCACGTGGGTGCCGTAGTGGTCGAAGTTGGCGCGGAGCCCCTCGACCTCCCCGAACAGCTCGTCGACGTCGGCCTCGCTGTACAGCACCGTGGCGAACACGTCCTCGCCGTGGGGCTTGCCGGCGTAGATGTCGAGGTCGGCGAGCTCGCCGCGGATCCCGTCATCGGCGGCAGGAGCATCGTCCGCGTCAGGGGATCCCGCGTCCTCGCCGCCGTGCGGGTGGTCGCCCTCGCCGCCGGCGTCCTCGTCGTGGGGATGGTCGCCGTGAGCCGAGCCGCCGCCGTGATGCCCGTGCGTGTCTCCCTCGTCGCCGTGGTGGCCGTGACCCGAATCGTCCCCGCCGTGGTGACCGTGGGCCGAATCGTCTCCGGCGTGATGGCCGTTCGCGTCGTTCTCGCCGGTCGGGACCGCCTCGCCGGCGAGGTACGCGCCGAGGTCGCGCGGCGGGAACCGGCGGCCGACGTAGAACCGCCCGAACTCGCCGTACCGCGAGGAGGCCTCGTCGAAGCGCATCTCGTAGACGATGTCCTTGATGTCGGTCGGGTCCGAGCCGAACAGCGTCACGCCCCACTCGTGGTCGTCGAAGCCGACGGAGGAGGCGATCACCTGTTTGATCCTCCCGGCGTACTCGCGACCGGTGTCGCCGTGGCCGGACATCAGCTCGGCGCGCTCCTCGAAGGAGAGGTCGTACCAGTTGTACTCCTCCCCGCGACGCTTGCTCATCGGGTAGAAGGAGACGTACTCATCGTCCGGCATCTCCGGTTTCAGCTTCCCCTCGATGTACCGTCGGAGTCCCTCGTCGACGTCCTCCTCGTCGCCCTCGAAGTAGGCGTCCGAGACGTACCCCGACACCTCGGTGACCGAGACGTACGACGACTCCTTCGTCGTGAACTCCGCGAGCGCGGTGTTCTCGAAGCCGCGCTCGATCGTCGACAGCTCGTCGAGCGTCGGACGGAAGTGGATCGTGAGGAGGTCGGCCTTGTGCCCGAGCACGGAGAAGACCGCGGAGTCGCCGGCGTCGGCGGCCGCGAGCTTCTCACGATGGAGCAGGTACGACCGGCCCTCCTCGACGGCCCGCTCCCGCTTCCGGTCGGGCGCGTTCCGCCACGCGTCCCAGTCGATCGACCGGAACTCGTGCAGCGCGAACCACCCTTCCTCCGTCGCTGGTGCCTCGACCATACGTCGGCTTGGGTCGCCGTGACTTAGGGGTTTTCGAGTCGCGTCCCCGAAGGACTATATCGGCCACCCACCACTCTCCGAGCGATGTCTTCCGAGGAGCCGACCGTCCCGATCGTGTGTACCGACTGCGAGACGGAGACGCGGATCCCGCTCTCGGACGTGGCCGACGCGCTCTCCCGGCACAACGAGGGGAAACACGACGGCGAGGAGGTGGCCGAGGTCGACCCGGGGCTCAAGGACCAGTTGGCCGACCTCGTCGCCGAGGACCTCGGGCTGTTCGAGGAGGACTGAGACCGACGGGGAGAGACCGGCGAACTCAGTCGTCGTTCGCCAACGCGCCCTCCGGGTGCCCCTTGTGTTGGAGGTTCCGGTTGTCGCGCTTCTCGACCGCGGTCGCGGGGATAACTCCGTCCACCTCCGAGCGCGGTCGGCCGGTGTACCCGTGGTCAGGGTTCTGCTCGCAGTGGGCCATCGCGTCGTGAGCGCCCTCCCACGGCCCGGCGTCACACCCCTCCGCCGTACAGACGAAAACTATCTCTTCTGACATGCTATCCGGCCGTTGCCAGCATGGACATAAAAAGGTCACACGCGAGTTATCACATCTGATGTTCCCGTGATCCGGCAACTTCGGTCGATCCGGAACCCGAGTCGTCCTCGACGATCCCGCGGAGGAACCGCCGAACGCGATCGCAGGTCTCCTCCCAGGTGGGGTGTTCCCGGAAGGTCTCGCGCGCCGCCTCGCTCAGCCGCCGGAGTCGTTCGCGGTCGCGCGCCAGCGACCCGATAGCGTCCGCGACTGCCTCGGCGTCGCCCGGCGGAACGAGCGCGCCGTTGTGGTCGCCGACGAAGTCGCTCGCCCCGCCGTTCGCCGAGGCGATCGCCGGCAGCCCGAACGCCATCCCCTCGAGGTAGACGATCCCGAACGGTTCGTACCGGGACGGGACCGCGAGGACGTGCGCCGAGCGCAGTTCCTCCCGGAGCGCGTCGTCGTCGACGCGGCCGGCGAACTCGACCAGGTCCGTGACCCCGCGGCGGTCGGCGAGCGCCCGCAACGACGCGACGTGGTCGGGCGCGACGCCGACGTCGCCGACGACGCGGAGTCGCCAGTCGATCCCGTCGTCGAGGAGCGACAGTCCGCGGATCAGGGTCGCGATCCCCTTCCGCGGGGTGACGTTGCCGACGGCGACCACCCGGAACGGGTCCCGAGCCAGTCGGTCCCCCGAGAGCGCCGGTGCCGTCCCGAGCCGATCGCCGGCGGGGGGCGCGACGACGCCCGGAAACGTGATCTGCTCCTCGTCGTCGTCGACCCCACACAGTTCGGCGACCGCGTCCCGCGTCGGGCGACTGTTGAACACGTACGCGTCCGCGGTCCGGAGGTAGTCGCGTTCAATCGCCCGAACTGCCCGGTCGCCGACGGACTCGCCGACGACCGCGGACCGGAGGTAGTGGACCAACGCGACCACGGGCGTCTCGAGCCGGCGGTTCGCGAGGAACAGCGACGGGCCGCAGTAGGCGTCCTCGAGGACGACGTCGACGCGTTCGAGCCGCTCGACCAGTCCGGGAGCGAGGTTCGTGAGAAGCGATCGTCGGTAGGGGCGCTCGGGCAGCGAGACGACCTCGACCGTCCAGCCGTGGTCCCCGAGGTGGTCTGCGAGCCGCCGGTCGTAGAGGAATCCTCCGGAGCGGGCGTCGAGGTCGCCGTAGACGACGATCCCGACGTGGGGAGTATCGGCCACCTCGTCGGCATCGAGGGCGTCGCCCTCGGAGCCGCCGCCCCGGCCGCCCATCTCAGTCGCTCGCGGCGGGCGCGCCGAACAGCTCGACCGCGGTCCCGGCGTGGCGACAGTCCTCCAGGGCGTGTTTCGCGGCGAAGCCCGCCTCGTGGGCGGAGGCCCCGCGACCGACGCCGACCTGAAGCTCCACGTCGACGTCGGCGACGACGTGGTCGACCGCGTCCGCGAACGCGGACTCGGGCATGTCCGGGCAGACGGCGATCACGTTGTCGCCGCCGACGAAGAAGGAGAGCGCGCCGTGTTCCCGCCGGAGGTGTCGCATCAGGGACGCGTACGCCCGCTCGATGTCGATGAACGTGTCGAACTCGTTGAGCCGGTCGGTGTACTTGCCGGTCACGTTCACCACGTCGAAGTGGGCGATCTGGACGTCTCCGGGGTTCGTCTCGGTCAGGTACTCGCCGGCGAGCACCTCGGTCCGGCCCTCGTCCTGTGCGCTCCCTTCGGTCTGGAGCCGGCCGTTGGCCGCCTCGAGGGCGTCGATCGGCCGCTCGCCCACGGCGGTCCCGAGGCTGACGGTCACCGGATAGCGGTTGCCGATCGATTCCTGAAGCGTGGCGTGGGCGTCGCCGTCGACCCCGTTCGTCACCGCGATCATGTTGTCGAAGCGGGTGAAGAAGGCGTACCCGTCCCGGTGGCCGAGGAACTCGGCGATGTCGGCGAAGAGCCGGGACTGGAGGCTCTGGAGGTCCATCTCCCGGCGCGGCTCCGGCGTCACCGTCCACGGCCCGTAGTTGTCGATCTGGACGAGGGTCACCTGGGTCGTCGTCACAGTACACCTCGATTCGGACCGGTGCCGCTTTACCCTTCCGTTATCCCGAAGCTGCGACCGATCCCGATGTTGGAACGGTCCCGGGCCACACGGGTCGGAACGCGCCCGGCCGTCGGACTGGCCCGAGCGTGCCCGACGGTCGGACCGGACGGGCCGACGCCCGACCCGCCGGCGAGCGCAACTCCTACGACGACGGCGACCCAGGGGGAGACATGGAGTTCTCCGGTGCCGTCCTCGACGTCGACGGGACGGTCGTGCGGGGCAACGACCCGATCCCCGGCGCGCCGTCGGGCTATCGCCGGCTTCGCGAGGCCGGCATCGAGACGCTGTTCGTCTCGAACAACCCGACGAAGGCCCCGTCAGCGTACGTCGACCGACTGGGCGCGGCGGGGTACGACGCGACCGCCGCGGACGTGGTCACCGCCGGGAGCGTGACCACGGCGTACCTCCGCGAGCACCACCCCGACGACGACCTGCTCTGTCTCGGCGCCCCCGGCCTGCTCGAGCAGTTCGCCGACGCGGGGCTCTCGACGACGGACGACGTCGACGCCGCGGACGCCCTCGTCGCCTCGATCGACCGGTCGTTCGACTACGACGACCTCTGTACGGCCCTGTGGGCGCTCGACCGCGGGATCCCGTTCATCGGGACGGACCCCGACGTGGTCATTCCCGCGGCCGAGCGGGACGTTCCCGGGTCCGGCGCGGTGATCCGGGCGGTCGCGGCCGTCGCCGAACGCGACCCCGACGTCGTCCTCGGGAAACCCTCCGATCCCGCCATCGAGGCCGTCCGCGAGCGGCTCCCGTACCCGCCCGAGGAGTGTCTCGTCGTCGGCGACCGCCTCGACACCGACATCGAACTCGGCGCGCGCGCCGGAATGACCACCGCCCTCGTGCTCTCGGGCGTCACCGACGAGGCCGATCTGGCCGAGAGCGACGTCGAACCCGACCACGTCCTCGACCACCTCGGCGAGATCGACCGCGTGCTCGACTGAACGGAAGGGAACCGTAGAGTACCGGACGTTCTTTCCGCATAGTTTATGTAGCAGTACGGTAACTACCAGCGTATGACAGCGGTTGACTCACACGACACGGCCGGAGACGACGACGCCGACGACGAGGCCACCGTTCCGGTCATCGAGGGTCACGCGGTCCAGTTCAACGAGTACCGGTACTGAGCGGCGACCGGTTCGTTCCCGCCCGGTTACGAGTACTGCCGAGCCCGTCGGCTCGCCGCCGTCGTCGGTTCTTCCTCGCCCATCGAACGGGTGCGTCGCCCCGCTGTCGGGAGGGTTAAGTGGTCGTCGCGGATACTCGTGGGTGTGTATCGGAGGGTCAGACGTGCGAGCGTGTTCGCCGCGGTGGCCGCGCTCGCGACGCTCACGCCGGCGCTCGGCACCGCCGCCGTCGCTCCGTTCCTGCTCGCCGCCGGCGTGTTCCTCCTCGGGATCCGCGACGGGGAGTGGTTCGAGACCCTCGCGCTCCCGGGCGACAGGGAGGAGGAGCGCCTCTACGGCGTCGGCGCGTTCGCGCTCGCGCTCGCGGGGCTCGCCGTCGTCGCCACGTTCCCCCCGGTTCCCCTGCCTACCGGGGCGTTCGCCGCGGCCGCGCTCGCGGTCGGCGGCGGTCGGCTCGGGCGCGAACTCGTCCGGACGCGCTCCGAGGACGAGTTCCGGCTCGTGGCCGGCTACCTCGTCGCCGGCGGCGTCGCCGCGGTCGCCGGACAGATCGGATCCGGGGCGGTCGCGACCGCCGTCCCCGCCGTCCCGGCCGCCGGTTCCCTCTCCGCCGCCGGGCCCGACGCGCTCGTCGGCTCGCTTCCCGAGTTCGCGTTCCTCGGCTCCGTCGCGGTCCTGACCGCGGCGCTCGTCCGATCGCTCGTGTACGCGCGGGACGCCCACATCACGGTCGTCGTCGTCGCGCTCGTCGCGTGGGGGTTCACGGCGCTGGACCCGACCGTGACCGCCCCCGGCGTCGTCGCGGCCCTCGCCGTGACGGCCGGGCTCGGGTACGTCTCGTACGCGCTCGGGGCCGCCTCGGTTCCGGGGATGCTCACCGGCGTGTTGCTCTCGCTTCTCACCGTCGTGCTCGGCGGCGTGGCCTGGTTCCTCACGCTGATGGCCTTCTACGCGGGCGGCGGGCTCGCCTCGAAGTACCGCTTCGACGAGAAGGCGGACCGCGGCGTCGCCCAGGAGAACCAGGGTGCGCGCGGAACGGGGAACGTCCTCGCCAACTCCGCGGTCGCGCTCGTCGCGCTCCTCGGCTACGCCGCGGCCCCCCACGTCGGCGTGCCCGAGTCGATCTTCCGGCTCGCGTTCGCCGGCGCGATCGCCACCGCGATGGCGGACACCCTCTCCTCGGAGATCGGCGGGCTCTTCGACGCCCCGCGGCTGATCACGACGCTCCGGCCGGTCGAACCCGGCACCGACGGGGCCGTGACCTGGCAGGGCGAGGTCGCCGGGCTCGCCGGGGCGGCGCTGATCGCGCTCCTCGCCGCGGCCCCGCTACCGGTCGTGGATCCGGTGGTCGAGGGGGGGACCCTCCTCGCGGGCGTCGGAACCGTCGTCCTCGCGGGCGTCGTCGGGATGACGGTCGACAGCGTCCTCGGTGCGCTGATCGAGGGCGACCGGATCGGGAACCAGGCCGTGAACTTCCTCGCGACGCTCTCCGGCGCGGCCCTCGCGGTCGCCGTCGGCGTCGTGGGCGTCGGCGTCGCAGTCGGGTGACCTGATGACCGACCTGGAGGACCACTCCGACCCGCGGGTCCGGCCGATCCGCCCCGCCGACGCCGACCGGGTTCGGACGCTCCAGGCCCACCTCCGGGAGCCGAGCCCGGACCTGCTCGAGTACGGGATCGCCGTCGACTCCGGCTTCGTGAGCGTCGCTGACGGCCGCGCAGCCGACGACGCGGGCGGTTCAACCGCCGGGGGCGGTCCCGTCGTCGGCTACGCGCTCCCGGTGGACGCGCCGACCCGGTCCGGCTGTCACCTCGCCGAACTCGTCGTCGCGCCCGACTTCCGCCGGGAGGGTCGCGCCCGCGGGCTCCTCGCGGCGGTCGTCGACGACGCGACCGGCCCCGTGACGCTCCAAGCCCATCCCGGGAACGACGCCGCGCTCGCGCTCTACGAGACGTGCGGGTTCGACGTCGTGGACCGCCGACCGGGCGCGTACGCCGACGGCGACGCGCTCGTGTTGCGCCGGGAGTAGGCGGATGGTGGCCGCGCCACACGCTCGGGAGCGAGAGCGAGCGGACGTCAATTTCATCCAGGATCTGTATTAGTGAATCCTCTGTCAGAGTCGACGTGCGTATTGACCGCTAAGATTCTATAATTACCTTAGTGCTTTGTGCTCGTGTGATGAAGTGTCTGGTATGAGTGAGCAGGAACTTGATCCAGTCGAACAACTTCGACGGGTCGGGATCGGACTGATACTGGGTGGGCTCGCCTTCGGTGGACTGTCATTTGGTATTGATGCAGTTGTGAGTGGTATCGTGCTGCTGGGTGCTGGTATCATCGTCTGGTGGGGTGAATATCGACGGGAGTTGACTGTCGGGATCGGGGTCGGAATCGGGGTGGCTGGGCTGGTTGTCCTCATGGATCTATGGACCGATACCGGCTTCAGCGGACTTCGACTGGCGGGATTCATCGTCGCGCTCGGGGTAGTCGATTACGTGCTTGCGCCTGCCTACGGTAAAATCCAAGATGCCGGTGAACGGGCCAGTGGGAAGTAGGTACGCGTGGACATACTTACCGCATATAATGGTTTGCTCATCCGCTTCGGCCTCTACCAACTGATTTTTTGGCCAACGGTGGGCTATTATGTCGCCCGGGACGCTACCAAACGAGAGCAATCGTCCCCACGACTTCGTGGAGTCGTATATGGATTCTTTGGGATAGTCGGATTACTCGTGTATATGGCACAGAAGACGCGGCCTGATGCCGATTCAATCTGACTTGCGACCACTCACTCTCCGTCACTAATCTGCTTTTTATATACGAGGTATGCCATCGGGCCCATCAGGGCAAACACTGCGGCAGTCACGGTGAGAAACAGTTCGTCCGAGTCAATAGCCAAGCTGTAGAACAGTCCGATTCCGACGAGCACGTATAATCCCGCAAGCGTCCAAATTTCCCATCTCATACGTCATAATACCCAGCAGCACAAATATATGTCTCCCAAATTCTTGGCTCGACTGTCCACAAAATAGGTCATTGTTTAGACGTGGTAGTGCGGTGTGGTGGCTGCCGCTGCCCTCGGCTACCTGCTTCGAGAGCCATGGATTGCGCTCGTAACGGACGCTGCCGCAGTCACCTCGGGACTCTTTGTCCTGCTGTATCGATGCGTTCGCCATTCATAGGAATTGGACTCTGTTGAAATACTATTGGTTCGACACTACCGCTACCGAAACAATCGATAGGTGGGTGTGTCAATGAAGCGGATTGCTATAGTTAGTTCACAAACGGCGAGCGATTTCGTATGCGATTGATGTCGGGAGAAGAATAGCGAATATCACAAGCGTGATTTCTTCTATAGTTAGCCCAGATTGCGTGAGGGCAGCATAAAAGTAGAGTGCGCCGGTAGCGATCACGCTGACGATAGCCGCAACGTATCGGGGGTCAGTCCATGAGGACGGGAACTCAGTGTCAGACATCTGCCCTCATTACTCCCATCCATATGAAAAGGTCTTCCTCTGTACTGAACGATCCGTGAGTCTTCTGTGCTGAACGATCCGTGAGTCCCCTGTAGTAAGCGTCCGCGAACGGAGTGAGCGGTTCACCGACGGAGCCGTCGAAGACGGCGAAGTCGGCTTTTTCCCTCCAGGTTTTTCGAGGAGTGGTTCCCGAAGCGAACGCAGTGAGCGCCGGGAACCCGACGAGAAAAAGGTGGATGTTGAGCAGTTCACTCGTGATCCGATGGGACGTGTGCGAACGGTTCTCTGACACGTTAACAAAAGGCCTATTCGAGGGGCCCGCCTCCGGCGACGTATGAGCGAGGCCGACGCGGACACCGACGTGGCGGTGGACTTCGGCGAGGACGGGCTGGTCCCCGCCATCGCACAGGACGCCGAGGACGGCGAGGTGCTGATGCTGGCGTACGTCTCCCCGGAGGCCCTCGAGTTGACCCGCGAGACGGGCGAGGCCCACTACTACTCCAGATCGCGCGAGGAGCTGTGGCACAAGGGCGGCTCCTCGGGACACACCCAGGCCGTCGAGGAGGTCCGCGTCGACTGTGACGCCGACACCCTGTTGTACCTCGTCGACCAGTCGGTCGGCGCGTGTCACACCGGCCACCGGTCGTGTTTCCACCGCACGATCGACGGCGAGAACGTCGGCGAGCGAGTGTTCGACCCCGACGAGGTGTACTGATGGTCCCCCCGGAAACCGGTCCCGCCGCGGACGCCGACTCCGACGCGGATCGTGCCGCCGATCCCGACGCCGACGCGATCCGGTCCGCCGGCGAGGCGGCCGCGGAGCTACGCGAGCGGTACGACGAGCTCCGTCGGCTCGAATCGCGGATCGCGGACCTCGGCGAGGACCGGGTCGAGACCGCCGCCGACGCCTACCGCCGGGCACACCGCGTGCTCGACCAGTACGAGGAGGACGCGGTCGGCACGGGCGATTTCGGCTCCTACGTCCAGTTCGAGGGAGCGTTCGCGAATGCGGTCGACGTCGACGACGACGTCCCCGCGGCGGACGCGTTCGCCGCCGCCGACGAGGCCGTCGACAAGCGGCGGCTCTCCGAGAGCGACTTCGCGGCAGCGCGCGAGGCGCTCGAACCCGCCGGCGACTACGTCGACCTGCTCGCCGACCGCGACGACGCGATCGACACGTATCGAAGCGCCCGGAAGTCAGCCACCGACGCCCGCGGCGCGCTCGCCGACCGACTCTCCGAACTCCGCGAGGTCGCCGACATGGCGGACGCCGACCTCGACGCCGACGTCTCCCGGCTCCGCGAGCCGATCGAGGCGTACGACGAGGCGGTCCGCGAGGCGTTCCGCGAGTTCTACTCCTCGGAATCGGCCCGTGAGGTCCTCGACTTCCTCGAGCGCGCGGACGCGACCCCCTTCGTCGACGCCGACCTCCCGCCCGCTGACCTCCGCGAGTACGTCGACGAGCATCCCGCCGGCGAGGAGCCGATCCCCACCCTCCTCGAGTACGCCGACTACTCCAACTCGAAGCTCGAACACTACGTCGAGGACGTGGGGGCGCTCCGGACCGCGGTGGCCGTCCACCGGACGTTCCTCGACCGGATCGACGCGGAGCCGCTGACGCTCGAGTGGCCGCCGGCCCCCGGCGACGAGCTGGCCTACGAGATCGACGAGCTGATCCCGCTCGTTTCGCGGATCGCCGACGACGGGACGGTCGCCGACCTCCGGTCGATCCGCGATCTGGCCCGTTCCGAGGAGTACGAACGGCTCCGCCGCGCCGCGGAGGTGCGGGACGCCCTCGACGAGGACGACCTGGCCGTACTGGAGCGCGGCGAGATCGACGAGCGGGTCGCCGAGGCGGAGCGGACGCTCGCGGTCGTCGACGACGTGCTCGCGGAGACCGAGCGGTAGCCCGGTCGACCGCGGCAGTTTAAGTCCCGAGGGCGACGAGACGACGGCATGACCCGATTCGACGCCGCGACGGAGTCGGAGCGATTGGCGCTGTTCGCGGACGCCGCGGCGGCTCACCGCGCCCGGTCGAGCGACGTGATGACCGTCGACGTCGACCCCGACAGCGATGTCACCGACGGCGGGGAGGTCCCGCCGTGGATCCAGCTCGCGGGCACCGAACTCGTCATGGACTGTACCGACGACGAGCTGGACCGGCTGAAGGGGCTGCTCGCCGAGTTCCCCGAGTTCCGGATCGACGAGCTCGTGACCCCGGAGGAGGCGGAGGGAACGAACGCGGTCGTCACCGCCCGGTCGGACGCGAACCGCGTCGCGGGGTTCATCGAACGCGCCTTCCGGGAGGTGTACGGGCTCGACGCGACGTACAAGGCGTGGGTCACCGCCGTCTAGGCCGCCCATCGGATCAATACCTTGAAACCCGATGTCGGCTCACGTGTACGCATGGCGCTCCAAAAGGACGTGGACTGTCCGGCCTGCGGGGAGACGCACGCGTTCTACCGGACGGCGGCGACGACCCTCCACCTCGGGGAGAAGACGAAGTGGCGGTGTCCGGAGTGCGGCTTCGGCTACGTGGAGATCGACGGGATCAGCACGCTTCCGGCCTGACTCCGCCCCCGTTTTTCCGGCTCACCCGACCAGCCGGATGATCGCGTAGAGCGACGCGATCGACGCGACCGTCGTGGCGAACACGTTCCGGGAGGCGAACTCGGCGTCGCCGCCGAGCTCGGTCGCGAAGACGTACGTCGAGACCGCCGTCGGCGTCCCGAGCATGACCACGCCGGCGGTGAGCGTCGCGGCGTCGACGCCGAACCCGGCGAGCGTCGCCCACGCGACCGCCGGGGCGACCCCGAGCTTGAGCGCGAGGACCGACCCGGTCGCGCCGGGGTCGGCCACCGGGAGGTCGACGCGGAGCGACGCGCCGACACAGAGCAGCGCCAGCGGGAGCACGAGCGACCCGAGGAGGTCCAGCCCGGCGGCGACCGCGACGGGTACGGGAACCCCGACGGCACCGATCGACACCCCCGCGACCAGCGCGATCAGGACGGGGTTTCGCGCGAGGGCGCCCGCCTCGCGCCGGACGCTCGTTTCGGTTCCGTTGATCGTGCTCAACACGGTCACGGTGAGGGGCACCTGGACCAGCAGCGCCACACCGAGGACCACGCTCGCGAGCGCGGTCACGTCCGGCCCGAACGTCGCGGCGACGAGCGGCAGGCCGAGGTAGCCGAGGTTCGAGTGGTACGACTGGACGACCGCCACGCTTCGCCGTGAAGCCGGGCGGTTCCGGTGGAGGACCCACGCGACCGCGGCGGTACCCAGCAGGGAGGCGAGGACCGCGACGACGAGCGCGCCGGAGAGGAGGTCGGGGATCGACCCGTCGTAGGTCGCGACGAAGACGAGCGAGGGGAGCGCGACGTAGTAGGTGGCGGCGTTGAGCCGGTCGGTCCGGGAGGCGTTCAGCAGTCCGGCGCCCCGGAGCCCGGTACCGACGAGCAGCACCGCGAGCATCCCGAGGAGCCGAAGGAGAACGTCCATGCCGCCCGGACTCGTCCGGAGGTGTTGACCGTTCGGGTCGGTGTAGCCTTACAGGTTCGCGCTGCCCGCACCGCCGTCGAGGACGATCGACTGGCCGTTGATGTACCCCGCCTTCGGCGAGGAGAGGAACGCGGCGGTGTTGCCGAGCTCCATCGGGTCGCCGATGCGCTCGATCGGGATGCCGTCGCCCCAGTCGGCGAGTCCCTCCTCGTAGGAGTCGTACTCGCCGCGCTCGACCGCCTGGTTCACGAGGTCCTCGATCCGGCTCGTCTCGTGCGGGCCGGGGAGGACGGCGTTCGCGCGCACGTCCGGGGCGAGTTCCTTCGAGAGCGTCTTCTCCAGGCCGATCACGCTCATGCGGACGGAGTTCGAGAGGACGAGCCCGTCTATCGCCTCCTTGACCGACCGGGAGGCGACGTTGACGATGGTGCCGCCGTCGCCCTCCCGCAGCGGGTCGGCCGCCTCACGGCAGAGGCGGACGACGCTCATCACGAGCAGGTCGTACGCGTGGTACCAGTCGTCGTCGTCGGTGTCCAGGAACGGCCCGGACGGCGGGCCGCCCGCGGAGGTGACGAGGTGGTCGAGCCGACCGAACTCCTCGAGCGTCTCGTCGACGAGCCCGACCACGTCGTCCTCGTTCGTCAGGTCGCCCTGAACGGGGTGGACGCGCGCGTCGCCCGCCGCCTCCTCGCGAAGCTCCTCGGCGGCCGCCGCGAGCCGGTCCCCGTCGCGGCCGTTGATCACGACGTTGACGCCCTCGCGGGCGAGCGCGGTCGCGGCCGCGTTTCCGAGCCCGTCGCTGGACGCCGTCGTCAGCGCCACGTTGCCCTCGATCTCTAGATCCATACGACGACTGTCTCACCCGACGAGTTAATGGTTACCGACTCGGCCACCGGGGCCGGCGACGAGGGCTTTATGCCGGTCGGCTCGGAGGTGCGCGTATGCGAGGAATGCGAGGCAACCATGGTCGGTGAGGCGCGCGACCCGTCGGGCGACACCGGGCCGCTGGACGGCGTCACGGTGCTCGACGCCTCCCGCGTGCTCGTGGGACCGTTCTGTACGATGCAGCTCGGCGACCTCGGCGCGGACGTGATCAAGATCGAACGACCCGGCGTGGGCGACCAGACGCGGACGTGGGTGCCGCCGGCCTTCGGGGAGGGCGAGAACGCCCAGAGCGCCTACTACACGAGCGTCAACCGGAACAAGCGCTCGGTCGTGTTGAACCTCGCGAGCGAGGAGGGGCGGGACGTCTTCCGCGACCTCGCCCGCGAGGCCGACATCGTCGTCGAGAACTTCCGGGTGGGCAAGACCGCCGACTGGGGCCTCGATTACCCCGACCTCGTCGAGGAGAACCCGGAACTGATCTACTGCGGCATCTCCGGGTACGGCGAGTGGGGCCCCGACCGCGACGCGCCGGCGTACGACATCGTGATGCAGGCGAAGGGCGGGTTGATGTCGATCACGGGCGTCGAGGACGGCCCCCCGGTCCGGATCGGCGTCGCGCTCGCGGACATCGGCGCGGGGATGTACGCCACCCAGGCGATCCTGGCCGCGCTGCTCGAGCGCGAGCTCGGCGACGGCACGGGTCAGAAGATCGACGTGAGCCTGCTCGACGGCCAGGCCGCCTGGATGAGTTACATGGCGGCGAACTACTTCGCGAGCGGCGAGTCGCCCGGGCGGATGGGGAGCAAACACCCGAACATCGCGCCGTACCGCGCGTTCGAGACCGAGGACGACTACGTCGTCGTCGGCTGCTCGGCGGACTCGTTCTGGCCGCGGCTGTGTGACGCGCTCGACCGGCCGGACCTCCTGGCCGACGAGCGGTTCGAGGTCAACGAGAAGCGGGTGAACAACCGGGAGGCGCTCGACGCGGAGCTCGAGGCCGAGTTCGCCGCGATGACGACGGAGGAGGCCGTC
Source organism: Halorubrum aquaticum (assembly GCF_900113615.1). Lineage (GTDB taxonomy): Archaea > Halobacteriota > Halobacteria > Halobacteriales > Haloferacaceae > Halorubrum > Halorubrum aquaticum. Next base: position 20,934 of record NZ_FOPZ01000023.1, on the reverse strand, counting down.
GAGACGCTCACCGGCCACGACGTGCCCGCGAGCCACGTCCGGGACATGGCCGAGCTGTTCGACGACCCGCAGATCGAGGCACGGGACATGCGGCTGGAGATCGACCATCCCGAGGTCGGCACGATGGAGGTCCCGGGCTCGCCGATGAAGTTCTCGCGGACGCCCGTGACGGTCCGGCGACATCCGCCCATGCTCGGCGAGCACACCGAGGACGTCCTCCGCGAGTACGGCTACGCCGACGGGGACCTCGACGACCTCGTCGAGGCCGACGTGATCCCGGATCCGGTCGAGGACTGAACGCCGAGCCGGGACGCGACCGAGTTCCCGGTTCGATCGAACCTTCGTCGACCGATGGAGCGAAGTCCCCCGGTGTGCGATCCCTGCGCATGGAAACGACCGCGGCCTTCGAGGGACTGACCTGTGTCGACTGCGGGGAGACGTTCGACGCCGAGACGGCCACGCACCGCTGTCCGGACTGCGACGGGATCCTGGACCCGAGCTACGACCTCGACCGAGTCGACCTGACGCCCGCGGACCTCGAGTCCCGCCCCGGCGAGTCGATGTGGCGCTACGAGGAGCTGCTGCCGTTCGCCCGCGAGGCCGCGGTGACGCTCGGGGAGGGAAGAACGCCGCTCGTCGAGTGTCCCGCGCTCGCGGAGTCGATGGGCGTCGGCCGCGTGCTGTTGAAGGACGAGGGCGCGAACCCCACGGGGACGTTCAAGGACCGCGGGCAGTCGCTCGCGGTCACGGCGGCGCGCGAACACGGAGCCGAGGAGATCGCGCTGAACAGCGCCGGCAACGCGGGCCAGGCGGCCGCGGCGTACGCGGCCCGCGCCGGCCTCGACGCGCACGTCTTCCTCCCCTCGCGGGCGGGGTTCACCCAGAAGGCGATGACGGAGGTCCACGGCGCGGACCTGACCGTGACCGACCCCGTCGGCGGGGACTCGCAGATCGGCGACGCGGGCCGGGCGTACGCCGCGGCGATGGACGACCACCCCGAGTGGTACTCCGCGAAGACGTTCGTCACGCCGTACCGCCACGAGGGCAAGAAGACGATGGCGCTGGAGCTCTTGGAGCAACTCGACTGGGAGGCCCCCGACGCGGTCGTCTACCCGACCGGCGGCGGCGTCGGGCTCGTCGGGATGCACAAGGCGGCCCGCGAGGCCCGCGCGCTCGGCTGGAGCGACGAACTCGTTCCGATGTACGCCGCCCAGGCCGCCGGCTGCGCGCCCGTCGTCGACGCCTACGAGGCGGGTGCGGACCGCCACGAGCCCCTCGACGACGACGAGGTCGACACCGCCTGTAACGGGATCGCGATCCCCGACCCCGGCGCGAGCCCGCTCATTCTCGAGGCGATCCGTGAGTCCGATGGCGGCGCGGTCGCGACGACCGACCGCGAGATCCTCGACGCCGCGATCACCGTCGCCCGCGAGGAGGGCCTGGAGGTCGGCGCGACGTGTGCGGCGGCGGCCTCGGGCGCGTTCGCGCTCGCGGAGGCGGGCGAGTTCGGCCCGGACGACACGGTCGTCCTCCTGAACACGGGCGCGGGCAACAAGGACGTCGACGCCCTGCGGGCACATCTGGGCGAGACGGAGGCCGAGGCCGAGGCGGGCAGCGGCGGTCGAAACGAATAGCGACGCGCCGGACGCGAGCGGGCCGCCGGAGTCGGGTCGGCCGCCGACCGAACCGGAACCACTAGGGAGGGTGGCGGCCACCCCTCGCGCATGGAACTGGGCGTCATCGGACTCGGGCGGATGGGGCGGATCGTCGTCGACCGGAGCCTCGCGGCGGGCCACGACGTGGTCGCGTTCGACCTCTCGGCGGAGGCGACCGCCGCGGCCGCGGAGGCGGGTGCGGAGCCCGCGGACTCGGTAGCCGACCTCTGTGACCGGCTCGACGAGTCGACGGACGGGGAGGAGAACGAGGGCGGCAAGCGGATCTGGCTGATGGTGCCCGCGGGCGACGCGGTCGACGCCACCCTCGCGGACCTCGAACCGCACCTCGGGAGCGAGGACGTGGTCGTCGACGGCGGCAACTCCCACTTCGAGGAGTCGGTCCGCCGCGCCGAGGGAACCGACGCGGCCTACCTCGACTGCGGGACCTCCGGCGGGCCCGCGAGCGCGGAGGAGGGCTTCTCGCTGATGGTCGGCGGACCGGAGTGGGCCTACGAGGAACTCGTGCCCGTCTTCGACGCGGTCGCGACCGGTCCCGACGGCCACGACCGGATGGGCGAGTCCGGCTCGGGTCACTACGTGAAGATGGTCCACAACGGCGTGGAGTACGCGCTGATGCAGGCGTACGGCGAGGGGTTCGAACTGCTCGCGGAGGGCCGGTACGACCTCGAGATGGAGTCGGTCGCGCGGACCTGGAACAACGGCGCGGTGATCCGCTCGTGGCTCCTGGAACTGTGCGAGGAGGCGTTCCGCGAGGAGGGCGACGACCTCGGCGACGTCGCCGACCACGTCGCGGGCGGGTCGACCGGAACCTGGACCGTCGAGGAGGCGCTCGAACGCGAGGTCCCCGTCCCGCTCATCTACACGGCACTCGCCGAGCGGTTCGACTCGCGCAACGAGGGCCGGTTCTCGCGGCGGCTCGCCAACCGGCTCCGCTACGGGTTCGGCCGTCACGAGGTCGCACGACGCTCCGGGGGCGAGTAGGAGACGCCGATCGGCCGCGACTCGAACGCCGTTCTCCGTCCGGTCGTCACCCGACCGGAACCACGCTCGATCGTTTGCGAGTAACGCTTATGTAGTATCGTGGTAGAGTATAACACGCACAGAATGTTCGAACGCTTCTCGAGCGGATACTACCTGGGCGAACTGTACGTGGAGCCCCACGACGGCGACCGGGCCGCCATCCAGCGGGCCGACCACGAGCGGGTCAACGAGCAGCTGTACGCGGACGGCGAGGGGGTAGAGCGGCTCGACGCGCCGCTGGTGATGAAACTCGACACGGGCCACATCCCGGTCGACGGCGACGAGGGCGTCCCGAGCGGGACGCTCGCTATCCCCCGCTCGCTCGCCGCCGACGACCTGCCGTCCAGGCGGAACGTCCTGCTCGCGGACGCCGACCGCGCCGAGAACCTCCTGCGCTGGGAGGGGTGGGAGCCGTACGTGGACGCTTGAGAGCGCGCCGACGCACGGGGAACGCCGACCAGGGACGGAGTCGACGGTCGACGCACCTTTGAGGGCGGCGCGGGACCCTCCGCCATGATCGACCGGCTGCTCGGCCGCGCCGAGCTGAAAGAGCGGATCGCGGAGCTCGAAGAGGAGAAGCGGCACCTCGAGCGGCGCGCGGCCGCCGAGGAGGAGCGGCGGTCGGACGCGGTCGCGGACCGCCAGCGGGCCGAGGAGCGCGTCAACCGCCTCGAGAAGCGGATCGAGTCGCTGGAGGACCGCGTCGAGCGCGCCGAGGGCGACGAGGAGACGGTCGAGTTCCGTCGCGTGAGCGACGCGTACGGGTCCCGCCTCGCCGACGTCCTCGGTCGGCTTCGGGGGGTCGAAAGCGACGACCCGGAGGGCGTACTCACCGCGTTCGTTCCCGACGGTGCGGTGCCCGAGAGCGTCCGCGAGGGGTTCGGCGACCGCACGCCGCTCGTCCGACGGGCCGCGCCGGCGGTCGTGGTCGCCGACGACACGGGCGCGGTGAGCGCCGCGCTCTCGACGCCGATCGCTCCGGAGCCGTTCGACCGGTGGGCCGACCGTCCTCGGCTGCCGGCCGAGTGGTTCCGCCCGACGGGACGGTTCGCGTTCGCGCTGGTCCGGTCGGACACGTTCGCGCTGGGGATATACGAGGACGACGAACGGGTCGACTTCGAGGGGTTCACCTCCGACGTGAAGGGAGCCCACTCCAAGGGCGGGTTCTCACAGGGACGTTTCGAGCGCCGGCGCGAGGGCCAGATCGACGAGCACCTCGAGCGCGCCCGTGACGCCCTCGCCGGCCTCGAGGACGCCGGGGACGTCGGGGACGCCGAGGCCGGCGAGGACGGCGGGGGGATCGAGCGGACGGTCGTGGTCGGCGAGCGGAGCGTGCTCGGCGAGGTCCGCGAGTTCGCCGACCACACGGACGTGACCGACGCGACCGGTCGCCCGGAGCCGGCTCTCGAGGACGCGTTCCGCGACTTCTGGACCGTGCGGATCCGCGCCGTCTGACGGTCACGCGTCCGCGAAGGGTCCCATTGATACGCGAGAGATCCGGAGAATAGTGCCAATAACTATGGTACTCGCACGCGTACGACGGCGATGGAGGGACCCGTCACACGCTCCCTCCCCCCTTTCTCGATCCGAGCGGGTGCCGCGACGGTCGGTCCGAGGGATAACACTAAACCGGGGACGGACGGTTATCGGCCATGCATCGGTTGGGGTCATCCCCCGGGGTTCGCGCCGTCGTCGTCGCGTTGCTGGCCGCCTCGCTTCTCCTCTGTGGAGCCATCACCGTCGCGGGCGGCGCTCCGGGCGCTCCGGGTACCCCGGATGGGCCGAGTGCTCCGACCGAACCGACGGGGACGTTCGAGTTCGTCGACGGCGCCTCCGCGGAGGCCACGGCGGGGTCGCTCGACGGGTCGGGATCGAACGCCGCCGACGTGGGCGACGAGGACACCATCGGCGTCCGGAACGAGCTGTCCGCGACCGACGAGGCCGGGACCGTCGGCGTCACCACGACGGCACACGTTCCCGACCGCGTCACGGGCCTCGAGATCACGCTCCTGACCGCGAACGACGACCGGGTCGAGGCCGACGGGTTCGAACGCGCCGACGACGCGGACGGGACGGAGACGTGGGTGTGGGACGGCGAGACCGAGCGCCCGTCGCTGACCTACGGAATGGCGGCGAACGTCTCGACCGAGGAATCGGGCCCGCTGGCCACGGGCGGTACCTACCGGTTCGTCGACACGGGCGGGTGGGCGCTCGTCAGAACGCCGCGGGTCCGAATCAGGGGATCGTACACCGGCGAGCCACGGATCCGGTCCGCCCGGGAGAACGTCGTCGACGGCGAGGGCGTCGCCTCCCAGGCGATCGCGTTTCTCGGGCCCTACGAGGAACGCGTCCACGAGGGCGACGAACAGCGGTACCGGCTGATCGTGCCCGAGGCGGCGGAGATGGAGGCGACGCCCGAGGAGGTGTTCGGCGTCTTCGAGGGAGCGGCGGACTCCCTCCGGGTCGGCGGCGTCGACGACGAGGTCGTCGCGATCGCGGCGCCGACCGGCGAGGTGACTTGGGCGGTCAGGGGTCTCCAGACCGGCGACGCCGACCTGTGGGTCCGCGACGGCGAGCCGACCGGAACCGCCGACGACGTGTGGACCCACGAGTACGTTCACACCCGACAGGCGTACGACGCGGAGGCGAGCGCGCGGTGGTTCACGGAGGCGAGCGCGACCTACTACGCCGCGCTGTTCGCGCTCGACCGCGGTGCGACCGACTTCGACGCCTTCGAGCGGACGCTGGCGCGCGGCGAGCGCGACCCCGCCGCGTCGTCCGTCCTCGCCGACCCGGGAAGTTGGGAGCGGAACGCGGACTACACAAAGGGGTCGCTCGTCGCCGGCGAGATCGACCGCCGGATACGGCTGGCGAGTGACGGGCGAGCGTCGCTCGCGACCGTCCTCCGCGACCTCAACGAGGACTCCGCGCCGGTCACGAACCGCGCGTTCCTCGACGCGGTCGAGGCGGCCGCCGGGGAGAGCGGCGACGACGAGGCGGCCGCCGGGGTCCGCGAGGCGGCAGAGCGATGGATCACGACGAGCGACGCCCCCGAGACGTGGAACGCTGACGCCCACGCGGAGGCGTTCGGCGAGACGCCCGCGCGGATCGGATACGCCCTCGCCGACGACGGCGTCCGCGCGACCGGCGAGTACCGGAACCGCTCGCTCGAGGACGATCCGGTCCGGCTCGTCGCCGGCGAGACGCTCGCGCTCGCGGTCGACGTCTCCAACACCGGCGGTACGACGGGAGGCTACGACCTGTCGCTCTCGGTCGACGACGAGACGATCGAGACCCGGAACGGAACGCTCGACGCCGACGAGGAGACGACGGAGCGGTTCGAGCGAGCCTTCACGGAAGCCGGGGAGTACGCGGTTCGGGTCGGGAGCGAGTCGCTCACCGTCGTCGTCTCCGATCCCGCGGACGCGCTCGTCCGCGGGATCGCCATCGATGCCGATCGCGTGACCGCCGGGGAGTCGGTGGTCGTGACCGCGACCGTCGCCAACGACGCGTCGATCCCCGCGGGCTCGGAACTCGAGTTCCGGGTCGACGGCGAGACGGTCGGCACCGAGCCGGTCCGGCTGGACGTGGGCGCGGAGACGACCGTCGAACGCGAGGTGACGGTTCCGGCGTCCGTCGACGGCGACGTCGCGACCGTGGGCGTCGTGGGGCCCGTCGACGAGGCCTCGACGACGGTGACGGTCGAGCGCGACGGTGACGGGACCGACGGCTCGACGGACGCCGGCGGATCGACGGACGCCGACGGCTCGACCGACGACTCCGGCGGGACGGACGGAGCCGACGGCGATGCCGGCGGGCTCACCGACGACGGCGCGGCCGGATTCGGGCCGGTCGTCGCGCTCGTCGCGCTGCTCTCGCTCCTCGGACTGTCGAGTCGACGCAGGTCGCGGTGAGCGGGATCGGGCACGCTCCCCCGACCGCTCGCGACGGTCGGTCAACGGGGCGATCGACGCGGGGACGATCGACGCAGTCGTGACTACGTCGTCGAGAAACGGAGGACGTCGATCGGGCCGATCCGGGCGGATCCCGCGTCGGGCCTACTTGCCCTGCCGGTCGTTTCCGGTGACCGACGGACGGGTCTTCTCGGTTCCCTTGCCGCGAGTGCGCTGGCCGCGACCCTTGGTGCCGGCGGAGGTGAGTCCGCGGAACGCGCGACCCTTGTGGTCGTCCGAGCAGATCCAGTTGAGCTCCTCGTCGTTCTCGATCGCGGGATGGGCGGGGTCGATCAGGATCACTTCGTGCCACTTCTGGGAGCCGTCCTCGCCGACCCAGTAGGAGTTGAGCACGCGCAGGTTGCGGTACTTCCGGGAGGCGCGCTCCTCGGCGATGCGCTGGATCGACTTGCGCCGCGAGAGGCGGTTGACGCCCTGCCGCTTCGAGCGGCGACCGGCCTTGTGTCGCTGTTTTCGCGATCCGCCCTTGCGGACGCTCACGCGGGCGACGATCACGCCCTGTTTCGCCTTGTAACCCAGTTCGCGGGCCTTATCGAGCCGCGTGGGTCGGTCGACCCGCTCGATGGCGCCCTGGTCGCGCCAGTCCTGTTTGCGCTGCCACTGGAGTTCCGCGAGTTTCCCCTCGTCGGGGGACCGCCATGCGTCCTTGATGTGCGAGTAGAAGCTTCGTGCCATTGTCTTGTCCACGGACGCTTGCGATTCGGCCGGAACCCGGCCACATGTCGTCTCGTCCCGGGCGGGCGTTCGGATGGCCGCTTTCGAACCCCGACCCGGCGGCGAGTGCCCGCTGGACGTCCGTACCAGCGAGTTACCGTTGCTTCCGCGCGTTCGATCATAAGGGCTTCGCTCCGGACCGGGCGTGTCGAGCGGTCGCACGGAGGAGTGGGATCGACTCCCGTGCGTCGAGGTCGCGGGGAACCGCGCACTCGTCAGCGTTTTATATATTCTTCGAGGAGTACTCGAGTATGCCCAAGATAAGCGTCGAGATCCCACGGGAGCTGTTGGCGGACCTCGATGAACACGTCGGCGACGAGGGGAAGTTCGTGAACCGCAGCGACGCGGTCCGAGCGTCGATCCGCAAGACGCTCGACACGCTGGACGAGATCGACGCGCGCCACGGCCGGCTGACGGACGAGGACGGCGCCGATGAGTGACCGGGCCGGCGGGACGAGGGGGACAGGAGAGACAGCGGGCGTCGAGCGGCTCCTCGCGGTCGACCCGCTCTCGCGGCCGGCGGTGGCGGCGGTGGGGCTCGTGGCCCTCTTCGTCACCGCGCTCGCCACCGCGCAGGTCACCGCCGCGAAGGTGCTCGCGCTGTCGCTGCCGGTCGCGCTGCCCGTCGTCGGCCCGCAGATACTCCTCCCCGGCGCGGCGCTCGCGTACGCGGTCACCTTCTTCGCGTCCGACTGCCTGGCCGAGCTGTACGGCCGGCGGACCGCTCAGGTCGTCGTCAACGTTGGGTTCGCGATGAACTTCGTCGTGCTCGCGCTGGTGTGGTCGACGCTCGTCGCGCCCGGCGCCGACCCCGAGATCGCCGCCGCCTTCGGAACCGCGCTCGGGCCGACGACCAACGTCGTCGCCGGCAGCCTGCTGGCGTACGTCGTCAGCCAGAACGTCGACGTCGTGCTCTTTCACGCGATCCGCGACCGGACCGGCTCCGCGAACCTCTGGCTCCGCAACCTCGCGTCGACGGCGACGAGCCAGGCGATGGACACGGTCATCTTCGTGTCCGTGGCGTTCCTCGTCGCGCCGACCGTCTTCGGCGTCGGGAACGCGCTCCCGTTGGAGGCGGTCGGGACGCTGATCGTCGGCCAGTACCTCCTCAAACTCTTGATCGCCGTGCTCGACACCCCGTTCGTCTACCTCGTCGTCGGCGCGGTCCGGCGAGCGTAGACGCGTCGAACGGCCGCTCCGCCCGCGAACGACCGCCGCCCCCGAGCGGGCTCACACGATCGCGAGCGCTCGGGGGGTCCCCTCCGGGAGGTCCGCCGGGACCCGGTCGAACCGGCCGCCGCCGTCGGTGGTTCGGTACAGCCCGTGATCGGCGAGCGCCCAGATCTCCCCCGCATCGGTCCCCGACGCCAGGACCGCCCGGTAGGTCCCCTCGCCGGTCGGGATCCCGCGGTCGTCGAGCCGTTCCCAGCCGCTCGCGTCCGCGTTTCCGTCGCCATCGGAGCGTTCCTCCCGCCGATACAGATAGGCCTCGCCTCGGCTATGGGCGGCGTTCGCGCCGCTGGCGGCGCTGACGAGGACTCGGTCGGGGTCGCCGGGGTCGACGGCGATCCCCCAGACGTAACCGTGGTCGAGGCCGCGGTCCACGACCTCGAAGGACCGTCCCCGGTCGTCGCTCTCGGCGTAGCCGTCGCCCGCGGCGACGTACACCCGATTCGGGGCGTTCGGGTGGGTCGCGATCGTGTGGGTGTCCCGCCGCGATCCCGGTGGGCGGTCGGTCCACGTCGCGCCGCCGTCGGGAGTGACGAGCAGCGCACCCGCCTCGATCCCGACGTACCACCGCTCGGGATCGGCGGGACAGCCCTCGACCCACCGGACGTGATGGGTATCCGGGCGCGGCGGGAACGACCACTCCGACGCGGACGGAACGTCGGTCAGCCCCGCGACGCGTTCGACGGATCGGCCGCCGTCCGTCGTCCGATAGATCCGTGAGGGCTCGGTACCGATCCACGCCGTGTCCGGGTCGTGCGGGCTCGTCGCGATCGCGGTGACCGCGTCCGGGCCGGCTCCTTCAGGGCCGAGCGCGTCCGTGGCGACCCGCTCGAACGACTCGCCCGCGTCGGTCGAACGGTACAGCCCGTCGTCGAACGTTCCCGCGAACACCCGTTCGGGGGCGTCCCGGTGGACCGCCACGCACTCCACGCGACGACCGTCGAGGCGAGTCTCGACGCGCCCCGCGTCGGGGTCGACGACGCGGAGACCGTCGGCGTAGGCCGCGTATACCTTCATGCGTCTCGGTACCGATCGACTATACATAAACGTGGTGAGCGGACTGACCGACGGCGTGGACGGCGCAAGAGACTTACCGACCGGGAGCATGGTACGAATACGCATGGATCTCCGCGTACAGGGGGACGTCCCCCCCGACCCGTTTCTCGGCGCCGCCGACCTGTTCGAAACCGAGTTCTCGCTCGAGGACCCCGTCTACGTCAAGGTTCGAGACGACCCCGACGAGCGGACGTGGGCCGGCCACTACGCCGACCACCACGTCCTCAACGTCTCGCGGCGCGCCGCCACGAGCGCGATGGCCCGCGAGCTGGCGGTCCACGAGCTCTCGCACATGGCCCGCTACGAGGAGGGCCACGCCTCACACCTCCAGTCGACCGAGGAGGCGCTGTACCTCGGGCTCGCCGGCGAGACCGTGGAGCGGCGCAAGCTCGCGCACTGTTATCAGATCGCGAATCACATGAAGGACATCTACGCCGACGACATCACGCTCTCCGTCGCGCCCGCCGACAAGCTCGTCGGCTTCCTCGAGTCGACGCTGGCGGCCGCCGTCGCGGACCGGCCGGACCCGAGCCGAACCGGAGCGCCGCCGGTGACCGCCGGGGCCGACCCGGACATCACGGCGGTGAACGCCGCGTTCGCGCTGGCGTTGGTCGAGCGTCACGACCTCGCGAAGCCGAGCCACCGCCTGTACGACCTCGCGCGCGCGGCCGAGAGCGACGCCGCCGACGTCGACGTCGACGACTTCAAAGGACGGTTCCTGGACCTCGGACCGGACCCGACCGAGAGCGCCTACCGGAAGGCGCTCGTCTCGGCGGCGCGGGCGTACGCGGTGTGAACGGGGGTCGAGCGGTCGCCGATCACTCGAGTTCGTCGGCCGGCAGCTCCTCGGGTTCGGACTCGGCGGGTTCCTCGGACGCCCCCTCGGCCCCCTCGAGGACCGTGACTCGCGCCTTCATGATCCGGGTGTTGTCGACGCGCTCGATGCGGATCCGGACGCCGTCGAACTCGATCTGTTCGCCCTCCTCGACGAGCCGACCCGCGCGGTTGAACACGAACCCGGCGAGCGTCTCGAACTCCTCCCCCTCGGGGAGGTCGATGCCGAGCATCTCGTTGACCTCGTCGATGTTGACCTCCCCCTGAACGAACGCGACGTTCTCCTCGATGAACTCGATCGGCTCGGGCTCGTCGCCCTCCAGGATGTCGCCGACGATCTCCTCGACCATGTCCTCCAGCGTGATGATCCCCTCCGTCGTTCCGAACTCGTCTATCACGATCACCATCTGGAGGCGGTTGTCCTGCATCTCCGCCAGCAGCTCGTCGGCGTTCTTCGACTCGGGAACGTGGAGGGTCGGACTGACGACTCGCTCGAGGGAGGGCTCCCCCTCCGAGTAGTTGAGCTCGCGGACCAGGTCGCGGACGGTGATGATGCCGACGATGTTGTCGAGGTTGCCGTCGTAGACCGGGACGCGCTCGTGGTCGGCGTGGACGCACTTCTGTATCGCCTCCTCGACGGTGGCCCGCTTCGAGACCGCGGTGACGTCGAGGCGCGGGGTCATCACCTCCTTGGCGATGGTGTTGTTGAACCGGAAGATCCGGTCGAGCATCTCGCGTTCCTCCTCCTCGATGACGCCCTCCTGTTCGCCCGTCTCGATGATGTCCTGGATCTCGTCGCGCGTGACGTACGTCGACTCGATGGCAGCCGAGCCGCCGATCACCGTGTTGATCGCCTGGACGAGGCGGTCGAAGACGACGACGAGCGGGTACAGCGCGTACTCCGAGAGCTTCAGCGGACGGGCGATCCGGAGCGCCCACGACTCGGTGTTCTCGACGGCGTACGACTTCGGCGCGCTCTCGCCGAAGACCAACACCAGCGTGGTGATCCCGAACGTCGTCGCCAACACGGCCTGTCCCCGCGAGAGGTAGATCCCGAACAGCGCGGTCGCGATGGAGGTCATCGCCACGTTGACGATGTTGTTCCCGACGAGGATGGTCACCAGCAGCCGGTGCGGGTTCTCCTTCAGGCTGCGGATCGTCTTCGCCCCCGAGACGCCCTCGTCGACGAGGCTGTCGACCCGGTGTTGCGGCAGCGAGAACATCGCGATCTCCGAGGAGGAGAAGAACGCCGAGAGACCGATCAACGCGATGATCGCGAGGATCCCGAGGAGGGTCACGGTGTTCTGTCCCGGCACCGGTAGCTGTAGCAGGCCGGCTGTCAGCGCGCTTGACGACAAGCCCATTCTCGTACCACTTCCGGCGGCACGTAGTTAAAAGATTACCTTCCGGCCCCCACGAGCGCGCCGACGACGAGCGGGTGCCGGGAACCGATCGACTTCCGCGGCCGATACGGTTACCCCTTCCGCGGCCGAAACGGAGCGTATGACGGATCCACAGATAACGCTGTACCGGCTCCAGGCGTGTCCGTACTGCGAGCGGGTCGTCCGGACGCTCGACCGCCTCGGGATCGAGTACCGGTCCCGGTACGTCGAGCCGATGCACTCCGAACGGAACGTCGTCAAGCGCGTCTCGGGCGCGCGAAGCGTTCCGGCGATCGTCGACCGGGAGACGGGCGTGACCATGTCCGAGAGCGCCAACATCGTGGAGTACCTCGAGGGTACCTACGAGGACGCCGGCGCCGCGGGGGGTGCCTGATGCCGGATTTCGACGTCGTCGAGCTCCCCGAGGCCGACCACGTGACGGCCGGCGAGACCGCCCCCGAGTTCACCCGCCCCCTCGTCGGCGAGGAGTTCTGGGAGGACCGCTCGCTCTCGTCGGTCGTCGACGAACCGACGCTTCTCGTCTTCCACCCGATGGACGGCGCGTTCCAGACGACGTACGTCTACAACGAGATCGACGACCGCGGGTGGGCCGACGCGCTCCCGGTCTACGGCGTCTCGATCTCCTCGCCGTACGAGCACAAGGACCTGCTCGCCGAGCGCGGCGACGGCGTCCGGGCCTTCTCGGACCCGAGCGCGGAGGTCGTCGAGGCGTACGGCGTCGCCCACGACATCGACGGGATGGCGGGGATCACGGAGGCGCGGCCGGCGGTGTTCCTGCTCGACGGCGACCGCGTCGTCCGGTACGCCTGGGTCGGGAGCGAGCACCCTTCGTTCCCCGACTACGACGCTGTCGAGGCGGCGATCGACGACCTCCTCGAGTGAGGACGTGGCCACGCGGTCCCGAAACGCCCCCCGAACGACCCGCTATCCTTTTTCGATCCGACCGCCTACGACGACCCGTGACCGACGACGCCGACACGGGCACCGAGGACGACGGACTCGCCGCCGACGGGAACACCGGAGGAGACCGCGAATCCATTCGGCGGGCCGCGGACGCGATCGCGTCCGGCGGCCTCGTCGTCTACCCGACGGAGACGGTGTACGGACTGGGCGCGGACGCACTCGATCCGAGCGCGGTCGAGCGGGTGTTCGAGACGAAGGGACGCGACCGCGACGACCCGCTCTCGCTCGGCGTCACGAGCGTCGACGCCGCGTTGGGCCACACTCGGCCCACGACGCTCGCGACCGCGTTCATGCGGGCGTTCCTCCCGGGTCCGGTGACGGTCGTCGTCGAGCGGGACCCCTCGGTCCCCGACGCGCTGACCGGCGGCCGCGACCGCGTCGGCGTGCGCGTCCCCGACCACTCGGTCGCGCGCACGCTCCTCGAAGAGACGGGACCGCTCACCGCCACCAGCGCGAACGTCTCCGGAAACGGCAGCGTCACCCGGGTCGCGGCCCTCGACGACCGGGTGCACGACCGGGTCGCGGCGGTGATCGACGGCGGCGAGACCTCGGGAGCCGAGAGCACGGTCGTCGACCCAGAAAAGGGGGAGATACACCGGCGTGGCGCGATGGCCGGCGCGGTCGAGGCGTGGCTCGCGGACCCGCCGGTGTGAAGAAACCGGTGCGTGAGTGACGGCCGCTAGACCGAGAGGTCGCCCTTCGCTTTGATCACGTCGAGCGACTCGGCGTCGACGGTGTCGACGTCGAGCCAGTGGGGGACGTACTCGCGTTTGTCGTAGGCCTCCCGCTCGTCGGGAGTGCCGACGGTACACCAGAGCTGCGGCTCGTCGGGGCCGTGCCACCCGCCCTGCGTGCTGATCCCGAAACAGATCAGCTCCTCGCCCTCGTACTCGATGATCGCGTCCCGACGAATGCCGGGGTCGCCGCGGACGATGAGGTGTCGCATGTCTCGGCGTTGGCGGGTTCATCGCTTAATCGCTTCGGTACGGACGATCACCGCGGACTGCGGGATCGCGCCCGGACCGATCGCGCCCGGACCGATCACGTTCGGAGCCGATCTCGCACCGACGGCCGCCATCGAATCCGGATCCGGATCGAGGACGTACAGAACTCACGGGTGGAACGAAACGTACGATCGTCTATCATCCGAATATAATCATCTATCAGGAACTGAAACGGGATAGATAATGATAATCGTCTATCCTGTCGAAAATCGTTAACTGGGTCGGGAGCCGACCTGAGGGCAGAGAGGACGATCGTCCACCGGGCGGTCGTCGACCACCGACCATGTCAGCAGACATCGACCCCGACGCGAACCGCCGCGGAGCAGAGCCGACCGTCCGGACCCCCGAGGGAACGGGACTCGACGCGGTCGACCGCGACCGCGACGCCGACGACCGTGCGAGCCGACCGAACCCCGTCGACGAACCGGCATCGGGTGCGGATCCCGTCCCGGCCGCCGGCCTCTTCGAGCGAGTGCTGGTCGTCACCGACGGAACCGAGACCGGCGAATCGGCGGTCGAGGCGGGGATCGACCTCGCGTCCGCACACGGCGCGACCGTGGACGCGCTGTACGTCGTCGACACGACCGAGCACTGGGACGTGGTGGTCGAACGCCGCGAGCGCGAGGGCGAGGCCGCCGTCGAGGCCGCCGAGGCCCGCGGCCGGGACCGCGGCGTCGACGTCGAGAAGTGGTTCCGCTACGGCACCGCCCACGAGGAGGTGCTGGACTTCGCCGACGCTCACGGCGTCGACCTCGTCGTTCTCGGCTCGGCCCGTCGGACCGGGCTGGACCGGCTCGTTCGCCCCGAACCGCTCCCGACGCGAGTCCAGCGCGGCGGGTCGGTTCCGGTGTTGGTGGTCGGCGTCGACGACGGACGGTGAGCCGAATTCGGCTCGCTTCCTAGGGCGCGTAGTAGTACTCGCCGTCGCGCTTCTGTTGACGGTCCTTCTGTGAGTCCGGCTTGTTGATCCGCGGGCGACCGGTCCGTTCGTCGCGCCGGAACGTGATGTCGAGGTCCGCGAGGAAGTCGTTCATCCCCTCGCGCATCTCCTGTGGCCGGGTCGCACGACCGCGCTCCGCCGGCTCGCCGTCGAACACCATCAGGCGGTCCGCGAGCAGGTCGATCATGTAGATGTCGTGGTCGATCACCATCACGGTCGCGTCGTGGTTCTCCGCGTACCGCCGGATCGCCGTCGTCGCGCGTACCCGCTGTTCGACGTCGAGGTGCGCTGACGGCTCGTCGAGTAAGTAGAGGTCGGCGTCCTCCGAGAGACACGCCGCGATGGCGACGCGCTGGCGCTCGCCGCCCGAGAGGTCCGTGAGGTCCTGTTCCATGATCCGGTCGAGCTGGAGCGGCCCGGCGACCTCCGTGTTCCAGTAGGAGCTGCCGAACTCGTCGGTGATGGAGGAGAGAAACGCGTCGACCCGCATCGGCTGGTCGATCTCGATGTACTGCGGCTTGTACGCGATGTCGAGTTCGAACTCGAGGCTGCCGGTGTCCGGCTCCAGAGAGCCCGCGAACAGCTTCGCGAGCGTCGACTTCCCGATCCCGTTGGGGCCGACGATCCCGAGCACCTCCCCCTCGTTTATCGTTCCGCCCTCGACGCGGAGCCCGAACTCGCCCTCGCCGTAGGACTTCGTGAGGTCCGGGTACTCCACGAGCGGCGTCCCCTTCGAGGTGGCCCGCGGGGCGTGTTCCTCGAAGGTGATGGCGGAGGGCCGGATCCGCATGTTCTCGTTGTCGAGGTACCCCTTGAGGTACTCGTTGATCCCGTTTCGAACCGATTTAGGGTCCGTGATGACACCGTACGCGCCCGGCTCCCCGTACGCGACGTGGAGGGTGTCGGCCAGGAGGTCGAGGATCGCGAGGTCGTGTTCGACCACGAGCATCGACCGATCGGACCCGGGCTCGTTCGCCAGCTCCTGGATGAGTCGCGCCGCGACCATCCGCTGTCCGATGTCGAGGTACGGCGTGATCTCGTCGAGGAAGTAGAAGTCGGCGTCACGAGCCAGACACGCCGCGATGGCGACGCGCTGGAGCTCGCCGCCGGAGATCGAATCGATGTCCTGGTCCATCACCGGCCGGATGTTGAGCCGGTCGATGAGGTCGTCGAGCGCGCCGCGCTCGTCGGTCCGCTCGAGGAGCTCGCGGGTGTTGCCGTCGAACTGCTTGGGGATCTGGTCGACGTACTGCGGCTTCCGGGAGACGGTGACGTCGCCGGCCTCGAGCGCGGCGAGGTAGTTCTGGAGGCCCGTGCCGCGGAAGCGGTCGAGGACCCGCTCCCAGTCGGGCTCCGTCTCGTGGTCGCCGAGGTTCGGGACCCGCTCGCCGGCGAGCGCGTGGACCGCCGTCGACTTCCCGATCCCGTTGGGACCCAGGATGCCGGTGACCTTGCCGGGCTCGGGGGTCGGGAGCCCGTACAGCGCGAACGCGTTCTCGCCGTACCGGTGGACGGGCTCCTCCTCGAGTTCGGAGGGGAGGTTGATGATCTCGATCGCGTCGAACGGACACTTCTCGACGCAGATGCCGCAGGTCTCGCCGAGACAGATCTCCTCGGAGATCCGGATCTGGTCGGGGTCGCCCTCGTCGGCGTCCTCGCCGCGCTCGGTGATACACTCCTTTCCCGTCCGGTTGGGCGGACAGTAGTTCGCACACTCGTAGTTACAGCGGTCGGGCTGGCACCGATCCAGGTCCACGACCGCGATGCTGTCGTCGGCCATCTCAGAAGGTCACCGCCGAGGTGAGAAGGACCGTGTAGCTGATGAACCACAGCGTGAACGTCATGAACGCCACGTAGAAGTTGTCCTTGACGCCGAAGTCGGTGATGTCGACCCCGAAGACGCTGTACACCGGATACTGGAGGAACACGAACGCCCCGAGCACCACGAGGGCCATCGTGTCGGCGGCGTCGACGGGATCGGTCCCGACGTAGGCGGCCGACACCACGCCCGCGGCGATCCCCGCGAGACAGCAGATCGTGGTGACGACCACGCTCCGGGCGTGCCCGGAGATCCCCGATTCGTCGCTCATACGTACGGATCCGCGAGCGCCCGTGAAAAACCGTTCGTTCCGCTCGCATTCCGTCCGCCGTTCCTCCGATCACGTCCCGGTCGCTCGGAGGTCACCCCGTCCCCGCGTTCGTCGCAGAAACCATCACGTCTCGGACCATTCGATCAGGGGGATCGATCGAGGCCGATCGCTCCCGGTTCGATCCGCCCGTCGTTCCGGTCCGTGTGGGGAGCGCGCGCGAGGCTCGAACGCTGACTGACTGGTCAGTCCACCGGCGGTATAGCGGGTATTCTTGCTGGTACTTCGCCGGAGAACAGGCAATTAGATCCGGTATCTCGCACGATATCGGGGGTGTTGCATCAACATTTATGCCCGTGTGCGGTTTCCGTTCGTAGCGATGGCTGGAACCCAAACGGAGGGTCTCGACGACCTCCCGCCGAGCGCCAAACTCGTCTTCAAGGTACTCGAATACAACGGACCGCTGACACAGAAAGGGATCGTTCAGGAATCGATGCTGTCGGCCCGGACCGTCCGCTACGCTCTCGAACGGCTCGAGGGGATCGACGTGGTGGACGAGGACGTCTACTTCGCGGACGCCCGCCAGAACCTCTATAAGCTCACCGAGCCCGCCCAGGAGTTCACGAGCGAGGAACGGGATGCCTCCTGTACGGCCGACTAGTTCCGCTCCTCGCGCCCGACCGATCGGGCCCCGCGAATCGCCTCGAACACGGTGAGCGCTATCGCGACCAGAAGCGCCGACGTGGCCGCGAAAACGAACGCCAGGAACGCGAACCAGACGTCGGGACCGACCAACGGGTACTCACGGACCTCCACGAGCGGACCGAGGAGTTCCAGCGCACGCGTGAGGTACAGCAGAACCGCCAACGACGCCCCGACCGCCGCTCCGACGCGGACGTTCCGGTAGAACGCCAGCGATTCGAGCAGGACGAGCATCGGTGGCTTGTCCGTCGTGTCGTCGCTCACGACCCCTCGTAGCCGCTACACTCGCAAAGAGCCGTCGGAACGAGGCGGCGACCACACGGTCGATCGTGTTGTTTTCTCTTTATCGGACACGTATCCAACGGGACTAAGTCGGGCTCGGCCGATCGAGGCGTATGATGCGAGTGCTTCTCTCGGCGTCCTCGATGATCGACCCGGACGCGTACCGGGAACGCCTCTCGAACGCCCTCGCCGAGCCGGTCGAGATCGAGGTCGCTCGACTCGGATCGACGGAGCGGCTGATCGAGGCCGGAACCGGGTTCGAGGACGGTGCGGGATTCGACGCGGTCGTGGTCGACGTCGACACCCCCGTGACCGCCGAGGCAGTCGACGCGCTGGGTGACGAGCTCGCGGTCGTCGTCCGCGCCGCCGTCGGCGTCGACGACGTCGACGTCGCCGCCGCGGCCGACGCCGGAGTGACGGTGACGCGGGTGCCGGAGTACTGTACCGACGAGGTGGCGACCCACTCCCTCTCGCTGCTCCTCGCCTGCCTCCGGTCGGTGACCGAGTACGACGACGCGGTCGCCGACGGTCGCTGGACGTGGGAGGACGGACGCCCGATCCGTCGGATGAGCGGTTCCACGATCGGTCTGCTCTCGTTCGGCCCCATCGCGAGACGCGCCGCCGAGCAGCTCTCGGGGTTCGGCGCGGAGCTCGTCGCGTACGACCCGTTCGTCGACGGCGACCGGATGGACGAACGCGGCGTCGAGAAGGTCGGGTTCGAGGCGCTGTTCGACCGGAGCGACCACGTCGCTGTGTACGCCCCGTTGACGGCGTCTACACGAGGGATCGTCGATGCCGACGCGCTCTCGCGACTGTCGGCTCACTCCGTCGTGGTCAACGTCGGACGCGGTCCAGTGATCGACGCCGACGCGCTGGTGGAGGCGCTGGAGTCCGGAGCGATCAAGGCCGCGGGTCTCGACGTGCTGGCCGAGGAGCCGCCCGTCGACGACCCGCTCGTCGGCCGCGACGACACGGTCGTCACGCCGCACGCCGCCTGGTACAGCGAGGACGCCCGTGAGGAGTTGAACCGGAGCGCCGCCGCCGACGTCGCCGCCGTTCTCACCGGCGAGGTTCCCGACGGGCGCGTGGACCCGAACGCGGACTGGCTGTAGGTCGAGCGGTCACGGGCCGTAGGTCGGGGGCTCACAGCCGGTCGGTGAGATCGAACTCCGATCCGTCACCGTCGGGTCCGTCGTCCGAACCCTCGTCGTCCGCGTCGTCCGAACCCTCGTCGTCCGCGTCGTCCGAACCGCCGGCGTCCTCGGATCCCCCCGTCTCGATCGTGTCGACGCCGGCAGATTCCAGTCCGGCGGCCAGTCCATCGCCGAGTCCGTAGGTGTCCCGGACCGTCCTCGCGAGCACCCCGTCCCGCTCGAAGACGACGTAGACGGCGACGAACTCGTGGGCGGCCGGCCGGAGCACGAACACCTCTCGGGGCGCGTCGTCCCCTCGGGTCTCGTTGACCCGATCGACGAGCGGCTCCACCGGGAGCCGGGCCGCCCGAAGCTCCGCGAACGTGTCGGTTCCGGAACCGTCGGCGAACAGGTAGAGCGCGCCGTTCGGCTCGCCGTCGGTCGACCGCGTCGTGACCGATCCCATCGCCTCACCGTCGGCGCGGATCGTCCGCCACGCGTCGACGGCCGCCTCGAACATCCCCTCGACGCCGTCGGCGAACCGGAACCGGCTCTCGCGGACGGTCGTCACCTCGGTGAACCGCGCGGTGCCGTCCTCCCACGCCAGCGTCGCGTCGACGACGTTACCGGGATCGAGATCGGCGACCCGCTCGGCGAGTTCGCCCTCGTACCCGGTGGCCGTCGCGTACAGCGGGTCGTACGCCTCCGCGGCGTCCGGATCGGTCGGGTCGATCGCGTCCTCGGGCAGTTCGACGAGGACGAACTCGGCGGGCCCGTCGCCGCCGTCGACGGGTCGTGGTCGGCGGTCGTGGACCCGGAATCGACCGGTCGTCGTCGGGTTCATACGGACGGGACGGACGGTCGTCGGATAAGCCGGTCGGAACCGGACGGCGTCGGATCGGAACCGACTCCGTCGTCGAGTCGGGATCGGCCCCGCCGTCGAGTCAGCGTCGCCGGCCCGGACCGGATCCGTGTCGTTATGGGGTCGGCTCCCCAACCGGCGGTCAATGGGGATCCTCGAGGACAAGTCGAACGCCCGGCTGTTCTACAAGTACCTCTCGAAGGTGTACGACCGGGTCAACCGATTCAACTGGAACGAGGAGATGCGGGCGGAGGCGCTCTCGTGGCTGGAGTTCGGCGAGGACGACCGCGTGCTCGACGTGGGCTGCGGGACGGGATTCGGCACCGAGGGCCTCTTGGAGCACGCCGACGACGTCCACGGGCTCGACCAGAGCGTCCACCAGATGGAGAAGGCCTTCGAGAAGTTCGGGAAACGCGATCGGGTCGACTTCTACCGCGGCGACGCCGAGCGACTCCCCTTCCGGGACGACGTCTTCGACGTGGTCTGGTCGTCCGGCTCGATCGAGTACTGGCCGAACCCCGTCGAGGGACTCAGGGAGCTCCGTCGCGTCGCGAAGCCGGGCGGGCAGGTGCTCGTCGTCGGCCCCGACTACCCGCACAACCGCGTCCTCCAGCGGGTCGCCGACGCGATCATGCTCTTCTACGACGAGGCCGAGGCCGATCGGATGTTCGAGGAGGCCGGCTACGAGACGTTCGAACACCACATCCAGCGCGCGACGCCCCGGAGCCCGCGGGCGATCACGACCGTCGCGCGGGTCCCCGAGGAGTAGGTCGTCGCGCGGGTCCCCGAGGAGTAGGTCGTCGCGCGGGTCCCCGAGGGGTCCCGGGCCGACGCTCATCCCGGACGGGCCGTCGCCTCCAGCGTCGCGACCGGTCGCTCGCGAACGGCGAGGCGCACCTCGACCCGATCGCCGGGAGCGACGTGGGGATCGTTCGTCCCGGCGATCCGGAACGACGCGGACCCGCCGACGACCCACTCGTCGTCGCTCGCGGCGTTGAACGCCCCGGTGGGTCCGGGTCTGAATCCGGCCGCGGAGAAGAACGGCACCGGCGGC
>NZ_FOPZ01000022.1 GCF_900113615.1 Halorubrum aquaticum | reverse complement strand
CTATAGAACAACTCGCGCACGTTCTCCGTGGGACCAGATCGCTCACTACAGGGAATTCATGTACCGATCGCGTACTTCCCCGCTACCTGTCAGGAAAGTCGTGCGAGATACAGAGGGTACACTCACCAAGATCTTGGCCACCACACCCATATATGCTACAAAGAGTGGTGCTTTCACTGGAGATGGTACACAATTCCAACATGCTTACACGTGTGCTGGACTCATCATAATCGATGGATGACGATGCGACCCACCGAGAAAATAATAAACGCAAGTCTGACTGGTATCGGACGCTCGTTGAGGAGGTAAATGATCTCGCGACAGTCGTCGATACCGACGGAACGATAACCTACGTCAGTCCGGCCATCACACGGATTCTCGGCTACGACCCCGGCGAATTGGTTGGCCACGAGGGATTCGAGTTCGTCCATCCCGAGGACCGGGAGCGAAACGCCGACGCGCTGGAGGCTGTTCTCTCGAATCCTTCCGAATCCGAGACTGTCGAAGTCCGATTCCGCCACGCCGACGGCTCGTGGCGCTGGATTGAGGCCACAATGCGGAATCGAGTTGACGACGACATCATCGATGGGGTTCTGCTTAGCAGTCGAGACATCACTGAGCGAAAAGAGTACGAACGCGAAGCGCGAGAGCTTGCCGAAGAGTATGAGGCCCTTTTGAACAGCGTGGAGGACGCCATCTTTCTGATGAATGTTGAGGAAGATGGAAATAGTGTCCGATTCGAGTTTGAGCGCCTCAGTCCCTCCTACGAGCGCCAGACTGGGATTACTACCGAGGAAGTACAGGGCCAGACACCACAAGCCGTGTTCGGTGAAGAACAGGGCTCTGAGTTAGCGGTGAACTATCACCGCTGTGTCAAGACCGGCGAACCGATCTCGTATCAGGAGGAACTCCGGGTCAGCGAAGTAGCACGCTTCTGGCAGACGAAACTTGCGCCGGTAGTCTCCGATGGTGAGATAACTCGTCTCGTTGGGGTCACTCGGAACGTGACTGAGCGTGTCGAACGTGAGCGACAACTGCGTCAGCAGAACGAGCGGCTCGGAGAGTTTGCGAGTGTTATCTCCCACGATTTGCGCAGTCCGCTCAACGTCGCACAGGGTCGCGCCGCACTCCTTGCTGAGCAGGGAGAAAGCGAGCATCTTGATCCACTACTACAAGCGCTTGACCGGATGGAGGCGATCGTCGAGGATACGTTGACGCTTGCTCGCCAAGGCGATACGATAAGCGAAACGGAGTCGGTCAGTTTGACTAACCTCGTCGGGAAATGCTGGGCGACAGTAGACACGGATGACGCAACTATCGAGATCGTCGATGAGATGACCTTTCAAGCTGACCCTGGCCGGTTACGCCACGTGTTCGAGAACCTGTTCCGAAACGCTGTTGAACACGGTGGATCCGACGTGATCGTTCGTGTCGGCTGTCACAACGAACTTGGGATCTACGTCGAAGACAATGGACCAGGAATTCCAGTCGAAAAGCGTGACGAGGTATTCGAACCGGGACATTCGTCGGCACAGGGTGGCACTGGTTTCGGGTTGACTATCGTAAAACGAATCGTGGAAGCCCACGGCTGGGAGCTGTCTGTAGCCGATGGAACCGATGGTGGAGCACGGTTTGAGTTCGAGATGTCTGAACAGGGAGAGTTCGTGTGAGTGTTTAGACAATGCTCAACCCATGACTGGGAAGTGCGACCTCACCTACTGAGCGCAGGGTGTACGAGATAAGCGCCCTGTATCTCGCACAGGTAGCTGAACCTCTCTTTGAGCTGGCAGAATTTTCGGCAGTCAATACGCACTCGAGGTATACCGGCCGTTTCAGTTCGTGTTACATCCGAAGGATAGGATTTCAACAAAGCCATTACTGCTACGATCGAAACCGCCGGCTATGCGCCGTCGCGCATTCCTCGCGTCCGCCCTGACCGCCGCCTCCACCACCGCTGCGGGGTGTAGTGCCGTCGAACCCCGGATCGAACACGCGGATCCGACGGTACAGACCGACGACGATCCCCGGGATGACGGGAAGTATCTCGAGTTTCGCGGAGACGGCGACGATCTCGCCACGGTGGGCGTTGACCCGAGGTTCACCCCACTGCCGAAACACTTCCACACGTCGATCTCGCATCCTGAAGGGACCGAACTCCAGTCGCTCACACAGCGGTTCGTGGCACTCGGCGGCGACGGCACCCCGCCACGGGTCTCGCTTCAAGGCCCGTTCATGGGTGATCACGAACCACATCCGTCCGTGTCGCTGTTCCGAGAGGGGACGGCCGCGGTCGTCGAAGTCCACCGGTTCGGCGAGATCGCCGACGAGACCGTATTCATCGATCTTCCGGTCACCCGATGGCCGGAGTCAGCCCATCGCTGTGTCGTCGAAAACACCGTCGAACTCGTCGAACCGGGACTAACCGACCGAACACACGTCCTCGACGGCCGACTCGAATTCGAGATCCCTACCGACGCCGAAACCGGCGGTTGACGTCCTCCCCGCCCTGAAGAGGGTTAAGCCTTGGAACGCCGACTCTCGACGTCCTAGTCGTGTGGATGGAACCGGTTCATCGCCCGCTTGACGCCGTCGGCGTTGCCGATGAACGTGACGCGGTCGCCGTACTCGAGCACGCTGTCCGCCGACGGCACGTGGTTCTCGCCGTCCCGGCTGACGACGGCGACGAACACCCCGTCGGGGATGTCCGAGTTGAGGTCCCGAATGCTCTTGCCGGCGAACGCCTCTGAGGTCACCTCGACCTCCTGGACGTCGTGGCTGTCGCCGAGTTCGTTCATCCAGTGGGTGAGCGCCGGGCGCTCGATCTCGTCGTCGATGGCCACTGCCGTCGCCGTCGAGGCGTCGATGGCCTCGACGCCGATGCTCTCGAACGCGCCGACGTTGTCGGGGTCGTTCACTCGCGAGTACACCGACTCGACGTCGAACTTGGTGATCGCGAGCTGACACGCGAGGAGGTTGATGTCGTCGTCGCCGGTCGTCGTGATCACCCGCTTGGCGTCCTCGATCCCGGCTTTGCGCAACGTCTCCGTCTCGTTTCCGTCACCCTCGTGGACCGTGTACCCCTCCGCGCGCGCCTGCTCGACCACGTCCTCGTCGGACTCGACGATGACGACGAACTCGCCCCTGTTCTCCAGTCGTGTGGCGAGCGCTCGGCCGATCCGACCCCCGCCGATGATTATCGTTCGCATTGGTGACACTCCGAGGTACTCGCCGATCTGCCGCGCCAGCCCCGCCTCGACCGCGACCGTCGCGAAGATGACGGCGAACACCGTCCCGACGAGCAGCTGCCCGGCCGCGATGTTCCCCGCCAGCTCCAGCTCGATGGCGAAGAGCGTCGCCACGCTCGCCGGGATGATCCCGCGCGGGCCGACGGCCGCGACGAACAGCCGCTCCGCCCGCGTGAACCGCTCGACGCCGAAGGTGGCGATGAACGCCCCCAGCGGACGCAACACGAGCATGATCACGAGGACTAGCCCGATCGCGCCGACGCCGAGCCCGAGTATCGCCTCCACGTCGATCAGGGCGGCAAGCGAGATGAACACGAACGAGAGCACGATGAGCGTCGTGTTCTGTGCGAACCGCTCGATCTCCTCCCTGTTGTCGATGTCGGCGTTCCCGAGCAGCATCCCGCTCGTCGCCGCCGCGGCGATCCCCGCCTCGGCCGCGACGGCCTCGGCGGCCGCGAACGACCCGACCGCCGCGGCCAACACGAGGAACTGCGACGCCTGAACGTCGCGTTCGGGAACCAACTCGCTGTCCAGGAGGAGGTAGATGACGACCGTCGCGAGGACCCCCGCGGCGACGCCGGTGCCGAACCGCTGGACGAACGACACGAGCGTCGCGGGCACGCCGAGGTCGTCGAGCAGCAGCGTCTCGAAGACGACCACCGCGACGATCGCCGCAGTCACGTCGTTGACGATCCCCTCGGTCTCCAAGGCGGTCGCGACGTGGTCTCTAACCCGGACGACCTCGAGTATCGGCGTGATCACCGTCGGGCCGGTCGCGACGAGCAGCGCCCCGATGAGCAGCGCGATCTCCCAAGTGGCCCCCTCGAGGGTGCGGACCGCGACCGCGGTTCCGAGGAACATCACGGCCGCGCTGACCGTGACCAGCCGGAGCGACACCGTCGAGGCACGTCGGATCCGGTCGATCCGCAGCGCGAACGCCCCCTCGAAGACGATGATCGCGACGCTGAGGCCGACGATGATCTCGAGGCCGTCCCCGAACGTGTCCAGCGTCACGAGTCCGAGCACTTCCGGACCCAGAACGACACCGATCAGGAGATAGAACACCACGCTCGGGACCTTCAGCCGGTGTGCGAGCAGCTGTACGCCGAGCCCCGAAACGAGGATGATCGCGACGATCGGCAGGAGGCTACTTGACACGTCTATCCGATTATTGTACCCACCGCACATTACCGTGTTGGTTCGGCGGCGGCCGAACTCGGGATTTATTCGTCTCCCGGCCCGAGAGACGGGCGTGACGCGCGACGACCGTGGCGACCGTGGCAACCGTGGCGACCGTGGCGATGACGTCCGCGACGATCACGAGGCCAGTGACGACGACCGTGAGGGGCCGGTCGTCGCCGCGATCGAGGCGGGAGCCGCCCTGTACAACGCCGGGCACGTCCTCGCGGCCCGCGGTCTGTGGGAGTCGACGCGGGGCGCGCTCACCGATCGGGACGGGCCGGGTCTCGACCGGCGCGAACCCAACACCGACGCCGACGGTGACGACACCAAGCACGGGGACGACCGGCTCCTTCGGGGGCTGGCCGTGGTCGCGACCGCGACCGATCACGCGCGAGACGGGGACCGATCCGAGGCCGCGGACCACGGCGGCCGCGCCGTGAGCCTCCTCGAGGGGATCGATGAGGGGTATCGCGGCATCGCGGTCGAGCCGATGCGAGAGCGATGTCGCCGGCTCGTCGCCGATCCCGGGGCGGCCGATATAACGTCCGAGACGGCCGCCACCGAGCCGCCGCCGATCCGGGTCCACGGCGTCGCGGTCGGGTTCGAGGACCTCGATCTGGCGGCGACGCTCTCCGCCGCACCCGCGCTGGCGACCGCGGTCGACGCCGGGGACGAGGGGACGCTGTCGGCGGCGGCGAGGCTCGCGCGCGAGGAACGCGGGACGGGCCGGACGCAGGTCACGGAGCTCGTGTTCGCGTTCCTCCGACGACCTGAAGCGCGCCCGCAGATCGCGGCGCGGATCGCCGACCACGTCGACCTCGACCGCCGCGAGCAACGGGACGTGTCGGGACTCTTCGAGTGAACGGGAGGGAGGAATTCGTCGAGCGAGCGGCCGCATCGGGAGCGATCGAACGGGCAGAGCAGTCGAACGGGCAGAGCGATCGAACGGACGGGACGTCAGGGCTCGTCGGTCGGCGGGTCCTCGGCGATCGGTTCGCCCTCGAAGGTGTAGTTCGCGGAGTTGTCCTGCGGGTCGTATCCGAGGACCTCGCGGGCGCGGTCGATCGAGTAGTACTTCCGGTCGTTATCGGAGATGCCGTAGACGATCTCGAAGCCGTAGTCGGCCCGGAGACAGCGGTCGAAGAGGTGCGCGCAGTCGCCGTGTGAGAGCCACATCGCCTGTCCGCGCTCGTACTCGCGCGGCGGGTGGTCCTTGGTGAGGTTGCCGATGCGGACGCAGACGACGGACATCCCGGTCTCGTCGTGGTAGTACCGGCCCAGGAACTCGCCGGTCGCCTTGGAGACGCCGTAGAGGTTGCCCGGCCGGGGGAGTTCCTCGCCGTCGAGCCGGTAGTCGTCGTCCGGGCGGTAGAGGTCGGGGGTCCGGTCGTCGGTCTCGTAGCCGCCGACGGCGTGGTTCGAGGAGGCGAACGCGAAGCGGTCGACGCCGGCCCGGGCGGCGGCGCGCATCACCACCTGCGTCCCGTCGATGTTGTTCCGGAGGACGGACTCCCACGGCGCGGTCTTCCGCGGGTCGCCCGCGAGGTGGACGACCGCGTTCACGCCGGTCATGGCCTCGCGGACGGCGCGCTCGTCGGTGATGTCCGCGACGTACTGGTCGGCGTCGGTCACCCGGTCGGGAACCTTCGCGGCCGGGATCGGCTCGCGGTCGAGGAGCCGCCAGTCGTACTCCTCGCCGATGCCATCGAGGATGGCCTGGCCGACCCGCCCGCCCGCGCCTGTGAGTAGGACCGGATCGTCCATTCAGCCTACTATGGACGCGAGGACGGCATATATGACACGGTTCGGCCGCCGAGACGTCGACGACCGGCTCGCGCCCCTACGAGAGCTTCTGGCGCGAGACGGTCACGCCGGTCGGCGCCACCACGAGCTGGTCATCGCCCTTCTGGACGATGTCGCCGTCGACCTCATCGGCCACCTGACGGAGCTCGTCGATGATGTGTTCGACGGTCCGGTCCGACGTGGAGTGCCGGGTGATGTCGGCGATGACGAAGTCGCCGTCGTAGACCGCGTCCTTGATCGGGATGACGTCGCTCTGGTCGCCGATCTCGGCGATGTGTACCTTCATTCCCGTCTCCGCGCTCGCCTCGGCGAAGTCGTCTATGTCGAGTTCGACGTAGTCGTCGACGGAGCGCTGACCGCCCCCGCCGAGGATCTTGCTCATAATACCCATACCGCAGTTACGACGAGGTCGGACATTAGTTCTTACGTCAGACGCGGTCGCCGAGGACCTCGCCGGGCGGGACGGTCGGAAAGGCCGTCAGTCGCCCCCGTCGAGTCGCTCCTGCCACTCCTGGACCCGCGACAGCAACTCCACCGGCGCGGTCGCCGCGACGTCGACGTCGGCCAGTTCCTCGATCACCGCGCGGGTCTCCGTGTCGAGTTCCGACCGACCTTCCCTCGACCGGTCCTCCTTCGACCGATCCTCCTCGACAGCGGCGGTTCCGCCGGCGGATCGGTCGACGCGATCGCTCCCGGTTTCCGCACGGTCGCTTCCAGTCTCGGCGTCCGCGCCGTTCGAGGCGGGTCCGCCCCCCGCGAACGACCCGGTCGAGAGGTCGAAGACGGCCTGTTTCGTCGCCGATCCGCCGTCTCCTCCATTCGAGCCGCCCTTCGCCTCGATCGCCTTCTCCTCGCGCAGCCGGTCGAGCACCCGGTCCGCGCGGTCGACCACCGGCTCGGGGACGCCCGCGAGGTCGGCGACGTGGACGCCGTACGACCGGTTCGTCGGTCCGTCCCGCACCGTCCGAAGGAACGTCACGTCGCCGTCGCGCTCGTCGACCGCGACGTGGACGTTCGCGACGCGGGGGAGGTGGTCCGCGAGCGTCGTCAGCTCGTGGTAGTGGGTCGCAAAGAGGGTGCGGGCGCGCACCTCGTTGTGGAGGTACTCGGTCGCCGCCCACGCGATGGAGATCCCGTCGTAGGTCGCGGTGCCGCGGCCGACCTCGTCTAAGATCACGAGCGAGTCCTCGGTCGCCGAGTGGAGGATGTTCGACAGCTCCTGCATCTCCACCATGAACGTCGACCGGCCCTGTGCCAGCTCGTCGAGCGCGCCCACCCGGGTGTAGATCCCGTCGACGACGCCGACCTCGGCCGAGCGCGCCGGGACGAACGATCCCGCCTGCGCGAGCAGCTGGATCAGCGCCGCCTGCCGCATGTACGTCGACTTCCCGCTCATGTTCGGGCCCGTGACGATCAGGAAGCCGCGCTCGTCGTCGAGTTCGAGGTCGTTCGGCACGAAGTCGGTCGTCCGCTCGACCACCGGGTGGCGGCCCGCCTCGATCGAGAGCGTTCGCGACTCGGTCAGCGTCGGCCGGGTCCAATCGTTCCCGGCCGCGTGCGTCGCGAGCGACGCGAGCGCGTCCAGTTCCGCGAACGCCCGGCCGACGTCCTGGAGCAGCGTCGCCGCCTCCGCGACCCGCTCGCGCAACTCCTCGAACAGCTCGTACTCCAGGTCGCCGCGCGCCTCCTCCAGACGGAGCACCTCGCGTTCCCGTTCCTCCAGCTCCTCCGTGACGAACCGCTTCGAGTTCTTCAGCGTCTTGATCTCCCGGTAGCCCTCGGGCACCTCGTCCGCCACCGACTTGCCCACCTGGATGTAGTAGCCGTCCGTCTTGTTTCGGTCGACCGTGACGTGGGTGAGCCCGTGTCGCCGCTTCTCCCGCTCGGCGAGCGTGTCGAGCCACTCGGCCGCCTCCTCGTGGCGCTCGATGAGCTCGTCGAGCTCCGCGTCGTACCCCTTCCGGAACAGCCCGCCCTCCGTCTTGGTCTTCGGCGGGTCCTCGGCTATCGCCTCGGCGAGCTCCCCGTGGAGGTCGCGGGCGCGGTCGCGGTCCGGCCGGCGGATGACCTCGGCGACGGGCGAGTCCGCGAGCGGCGTTCCCTCGACCGCCTCCGCGAGCGCGGGCAGCAGCGCGAGGGTGTCCCGGACCGACGAGAGCTCCCGCGCGCCCGCGCTCCCGCTCGTCGTCCGGGCGGCCAGCCGCTCGAGGTCGTAGGCGTCGTCGAGCGTCTCGCGGAGCCGGTC
The DNA here is from genome assembly GCF_900113615.1 of Halorubrum aquaticum. Classification (GTDB taxonomy): domain Archaea; phylum Halobacteriota; class Halobacteria; order Halobacteriales; family Haloferacaceae; genus Halorubrum; species Halorubrum aquaticum. Next base: position 47,888 of record NZ_FOPZ01000022.1, on the reverse strand, counting down.
GCGCGCGAGCGCCGCGGCCGCGAGCGACTCCACCGCGTCGAGCCGGCGGTCGAGCTCCTCGCGGTCGCGCTTCGGGCGCGTGAGCCACTCGCGGAGCAGCCGCCCGCCCGCGGCGGTGACCGTGTGGTCGACCGCGTCGAACAGCGTCCCGTCGGCGTCGCCGCGCATCGTCTCGGTCAACTCGAGGTTGCGCTGGGTGGTCGCGTCGAGCTCGACGTGGTCCGCCGCGCCGTACGTCGTCAGCCGGGTCATCGACGCGAGCACGCCCGCGCCCGTCTCCGAGACGTACGCCAGCGCCGCGCCGGCCGCCCGCGTCGCGGGCGTGGAGTCGAGCCCGACGCTGTCCGCGGTCTCCGCGCCGAACTGCTCGCGGACCGCGTGGGCCGCCCGTCCCGGCGCGAACGCCTCGGCGTCGAAGACGGAGACGGAGCCGGTGAGGTCCTCGCGGACCGACCCGAGGAAGGCGTCGTCGTTCCGGAGGTCGGGCCCGGGCAGCACCTCCGCGGGATCGAACCGGTACAGCTCCGCGCGGAGGTCGCTCCGGTCGTCGACGACGGTGGCGAGGAACCGGCCGGTGGTGACGTCCGCGAACGCGACGCCGTAGGGTCCGTCGTCGCCGCTCCCGCCCCGGCGGCTGCCGTCGCTTCCGCCGTCGCCGGACACCACGGTCGCGAGGTATCGCGCGTCGTCGTCGCTCGCCTCGAGGAGGGTGCCGGGCGTGACCACCCGCGTGACCTCCCTCGCGTGGCCGCCGTCGTCGGTCTCGTACTGGTCCGCGACCGCGACCCGGTAGCCGCGCTCGACGAGCGCCTTCAGGTACGGCGTCAGCTCCGAGAGCGGGACGCCCGCCATCGGGTACGACGACCCGTGTGAGGACTTCTGGGAGACCTGTAAGTCGAGCTCGTCGGCGACCAGCTCGGCGTCGTCGGCGAAGAACTCGTAGAAGTCGCCGCACTGCATCGCGAGGACGTCCGCGTCCGTCCCCTCCTTGAGTTCGAGGAACTCCCCGACGATCCCCGTTGGCATACCCGTACTCCCGCCGTCGGCGGCTAAAACCCTACGGGTCCATCGCGGTCGGGTTCACCGCCCCCGGCCCCTCGCCCACGTCGTAGCCGCGCCGGATCGCCTCGCCCATCCCGTCGACGGCGTCGGCGACGGCCGCCTCGAGCGGCTCGCCGCGGGCCAGCCGCGCGGCGATCGCGCTCGACAGGGTACAGCCGGAGCCGTGGGTCGCGTCCGTGTCGATCCGGGGGTTCTCGATCCGGCGTACGCGCGGGTCCTCGTCGTCGCTCCCGTCCGCGATCACGAGCGTGTCGACGACGTCGCGGTCGGCGTCACCGTCGGCGTCGTCACCGTCGGCGCGGTCGGGGTCGCCCTCGACCGCGAGGTGTCCGCCCTTCACGAGCGCCGCGTCGGCACCGCGGTCGACGAGTTCGCGACCCGCACGCTCGGCGTCGGTCGGCGTCTCGACCGCGCCGTCGACGAGGATCGCCGCCTCGTCGGCGTTCGGCGTGACGAGCGTCGCCGACGCGATCAGGTCGTCGTAGGCGGCCTCGGCCCCGGCCGACAGCAGTCGGTCGCCGGTCGCGGCCACCATCACGGGGTCGACGACGACGGGGCCGTCGAACGTCTCGAGGGCCCGCGTGGTCGCCTCGACGACCTCGCGCGTCGCCAACATCCCGGTCTTGACCGCGGCGGGCGCGAAGTCCTCGACGACCGCGTCGTACTGGGCGGTCACGTGCTCGGCCGACAGCGGGACCACGTCGTGGACCCCGCGGGTGTTCTGGGCGGTCGTCGCCGTCACGACCGACGTGCCGAAGACGTCGTGGGCCGTCATCGCCTTCAAGTCGGCCTGTATCCCCGCCCCGCCGCCGCTGTCGCTGCCGGCGATCGTCAGGGCGACGGGAGGTGAGACGGGATCGAAGGGAGGCGTCATGCTCCGGTGGTATTCATTAGTTGTACTAGTGGCTGGCGATCGTCGCCGTCGAACGGGCTTTCCGCCTCGAGGCCGGAGAACGGGTATGACCGACACCGACCCCGTCACCGTCACGGTCTTCTCGGACTACGTCTGCCCGTTCTGTTATCTGGGCCGTCACTCGCTCGAGGGGTACCGGGAGACGCGCGACGAGGACGCGGGCGACCTCGAGATCGACTGGCACCCGTTCGACCTCCGGAGCGGGAAGCGGCGACCCGACGGGACCATCGACACCGACGTCGACGACGGCAAGGACGAGGACTACTACGCGCAGGCCAAGGAGAACGTCCGGCGGCTCCAGGAGGAGTACGACGTCGAGATGGACCTCGAGATCGCGACCGACGTGGACTCGCTCGACGCGCAGGTCGTCTCCTACTACGTGAAGGAGCACTACCCCTACGACGCGTGGCTGGAGTTCGACGAGTCCGTCTTCGCCGCGCTGTGGCAGGAGGGCGAGGACATCGGCGACCGCGACCTCCTCGTCTCGCTCGCCGACGACGCCGGCGTCGACCCCGACGAGGTCCGCTCCGCGCTCGCGGACGACACGCTGCGCGAGGAGGTCACGGAACTGTTCGAGGAGGCGAAACGCCGGGGCGTCACCGGGGTTCCGACGTTCGCGTACGACGGCCACGCCGCCCGCGGCGCGGTCCCGCCCGAGCACCTCCGCCGGCTCGTCGAGGGCGCGTAGCTCCGTCCGTCGCGGTCAGGCGTTCGTCTCCCAGCTTTCGGGTTCCGTTTCGTCGGGTTCCGCGTCGTCGGATTCCCCGTCATCGGATTCCCCGTCGTCCGGTTCCGTGCCGTCGGATCCGTCCTCCTCGTCCGGGTCCACGTACCGGTAGGCGGCGTACACGCAGCCGAGCGCGAGCGCGGTCCCGAAGACCACGTCCGTGAGCCAGTGGATCCCGAGGTACATCGTCGAGACGACCACTGAGCCGGCGATCCACCAGGCGATCGGCGTCCACGCGGGATACTCCTCGCGGGTGAGCGCGGCGAAGGTCGCGACCGTCACGGACAGTGAGGTGTGAAGCGAAGGGAACACGTTCGTCTCGACGTTCACCTCCCCGGTGAGCGTCTGGAAGTTCGGGTTGAACGTGTACAGAAGCGAGGTCACGGCGTCGGGCATCACGTTTCGCGGACCGTACGCCAACACGACGGTGTACAACACGAGCCCGAGCGCGTAGTTGAGCGTGTACGCCACGATCAGCCGCTTCAGGGTCGTCGACCTCGGGAGCGCCGCGTACGCGATGAACGGGAACACGAGCAGGAACGCGTACCCGAACACGTAGATCGACGAGAAGTACAGCGTCAGCCGTGGGCTCTGGAAGTTCCCCTGAAGCCACGCGACGAAGTCGCCCTCGAGCGCGAGGATGGCACCGGTCAGCCGCAGGCCGAACACCTCCGAGACCGACTGGAGCGCGGGCCGACCGACCCCGCTCACGACGAGCACGACGAGCAGGACGGCGACCTCCCGACGCGACTCGCGCAGATACGGGACGAGGTTCCCGCCCACCCCGTACAGCCGCCGCGGGCCGACGATGGCGACCCCCGCAACGAGACACATCGCGGCCACCCAGAACAGGACGCTCGTGACGACCGGCAGGAGCGGATTCATTGATCCCGTGCGAGCAGCCTGTCGGACTCGTCGAACCGGTAACCGATCTCCCGCAACGCCTCGCGCGCTTCCGCCACGTCGACCGATCCGTCCTCCCCGCGGAACGGGTGTACGGGGTCCGCGTCGCGGTCGGCGTCCCATTCGAGGTCATCGGGAACCCACTCGGTCGAGGCGGCGAGCGGGGAACTCGCGGGCCGAGCGTACCCGGCGAACGCGTCGTCGACGACCGTCGCCTTGTCCAGAAGCGACGCGACGATCCCGCGGAACCGCGGGTTCGAGAGCGGCGCGCGTCGCGCGTTGTACCCCACGTAGTAGAACGCGGCCGACCGCGTGCTCACGAGACGGGTGTCGCTCTCGCGACCGATCCGTGGAACGGAGTCGGGCCCGAGGTTCGAGGCCGTCCCGTCGGCGTACCCGTCCGCGACCCACTGTACCGCCTCGACGTCCGATCCGACGACCGCGACCTCGAGCCGGTCGAACGCCGGCTTCCCCAGGAACCGTTCCGGGAGCGATCTCCCGCCCCCGGTCTCGGCCGTCGAGTCGGTCCGGTCCCCGTCGCTCCCTGCGTCCTCGGCACTCACACCGTCATCGACGCTCTCGGCGTCGGCCGATCCGTCGCGAGCGAGGAAGTGGTCGGGGTTTCGCTCGAAGACGACCCGCTCGCCGGGGGTCGATTCGACGAACCGTACCGGGCCGCTCCCGACGGGCTTCTCGTTGGCCGTGACGAGCGCCTCCGTGGTCTCGATGTCGAACTCGAAGCCGCCGACGGTCGCCGGTTCGGCCCGCTCGCTCCAGACGTGTTTCGGCAGTATCGGGACCTGAAGCGCCCGCTCGGCCACGGCCTCGTCGGTCTCGTCGACGACCAGTCGGACGGTCGAGTCGTCGACGGGGAGCGCCGACTCCACGATCGACCCGCGTCCGCGGAACTGCGGGGCCGGAACCGGCGTCTCCGCGTTCCCCATCGAGGTGTCCCGGAGGAAGGCGTACGTGAACGCGACGTCCGCCGCGGTCAACGGCTCGCCGTCGTGCCACGTCGACTCCCGCAGTTCGAGTTCGAGCGTTTCCGGCCCGAGCCACTCCCACCCGCGGGCGAGCCACGGGACCGAGGTCCCGTCGTCGGCGATCGCGAGCCGGTCGTACAGCATCGACATGAACGTCCCGTACCGGCGATACTCCGCCGCGATCGGGTTCCGGTTCACGGAGATGCGTCCGTCGGTGGTCGCGAGACGGAGGGTGACCGGCTCGCCGTCGTCCTCCGTCCCCTCGTCGACGTAGTCCATGCCGAGTAGCCCGCTCGCCGAGATCGGCGGTCCCGTCTCCCAGCCGACGAACCGGTCCGTTCGCGCCGCCGCGAGCGCGTCCGGGAACGCGACGACGGTGAACGGCTGTTTTTCACACACCGACCGCTGGAGCTCCGAGACGACCTCGGACCGATCGGGGCCGCCCGCGGCCCGTTGCTTCTCGAGGAGCTCGTCGACGTCGAGGTCGGTGAATCCGAACGGGTTCTGCCACCCCGCCTCGGCGGTGAACCGCGAGTGAGTGAGCCCGTAGAGCACGTCGGGATCGAACGGGAGCACCTCGGTGTACTGGCCGACGTACACGTCGAAGTCGTGGTTGAGGAGTACCGTCCGGTGGAGGTCGGTCCCGTTCATCGTCTCGACCCGCGCGTCGATCCCGACCGCGTCCAGGTTCTCCGCGAGCGCCCGCGCGATCCGGATACCGTTCGGGTCCTCGTCGGCCGGCGTGGTCCGGATCTCCAACACGAGCTGTGAGGAGCCCTCGCGGCCGGCGATGTTCCGGGCCCGCCCGGCACAGCCGGCGCTCCCGACCGCGAGACCGATCCCCGCGAGCGCGCCGCGCCGACTGATCCGTCGCGTCATTCTCCAGCCGGATTCGTCTCCGGAACTATATCAGTTCTATGGTGCCGTCCCGCGCGATCCGTCGGCCGGCGTCCCGTTCCGGTGGCGGTTCGAGCCACCTCAGATCACGTCCGCGAGCGGGAGCGCCAGTCCGAGGACCCACGCGAGCGCGCCGGCGACGAGAACCGAACGGTCGGTCGTGGCCCGACCCACGGCGACCAGTCCGAGCGCGGCGAGGACCGCCACGCGGTGAACGATCAGTCCGGGCGGTACCGCCACGCCGAGCGCGGCGAAATCGAGGACGAATCCGGCACCGAGCCCCAGCACGACGGCGAGGAACGCGGCGGTCGGGTCCGACCGTTCGGTCCCGGAGACGACGAGCGCGGGCAGCCCGACGGCGATGACGAGGTACAGCGGCGCGGCGATCGCCTTCGGCGGGAGGGTGGGATACGCGACCTCCAGGGCGACTCCCGCGTGCCGGATCGAAACGAACACCCCCGCGAGTGCGACGGCGAGGACCACGTCGCTCGCGTGGCGGTCGGCCTCCCGGCGTAGCCGCCTCGCCGTCTCCGCGACCGCCTCGCGGGTTCGCCGGCTGAGGAGCGCTCCGACCGTCGGGAGCAGGAGCGTGAGTTCGATCACCGACAGCCACCCGTCGCTCCAGCCGCCGTCGATCCCGCGGTACTCCCGGCTCACCACCGCGGCGGTGGGGTTGTCGATGAACTCGTCCTCCAGCCGGGTGGCCGGCTCGTCGATGCTCGGGACGGTGTGACGCAGGCGGAACCAGTCGTAGTACTCCTCGTGGACCTGTACCGCGGTGTACTCGCCGTCGGGGGACTCGTACGCCCGAACGTGGTCGCGCGTCCCGAGGTACGTCCCGTCGTGGACCTCGAAGGTGACGCCCTTCCACACGCCGCCGTCGGGTCCCCTGAAGTAGGAGTACCGGTCGGACCCGGTGGCGGTCTCCCAGTTGCCCTCGACGATGTCCCGTACGGGGTCCGACCCGTTGCCGTCGCGGGTCTCCGAGACTCGATCCGCCCCGTCGTCGCCGCCGTATCCCTGCCCGAACTCGTCCGTCTCCTCCGAGGCGTTCGTCTCCTGCCAGTCCGTCTCCGGATCCGCGGTGAGCGCCCGCTCGACCGTCTCGGCGTCGTTCAGGAACACGACGTTGATCGCGAGCGTCTGTCCGTACACCGACCGGCGTCGGCTCGTGTACGGCCACAGCTCGTGGTCGCCCTCGACCGCGATCAGGGACTCCTCGGGGACTTCACCGGGCCCCGGCTGCTGGGCGGTCCCGCCGAGGACCCCCGAGAGGACCAGCCCCGCCCCGACGACGAGGAGCAGGGCGACCGCGGCCGTCTTCCGTTGCATGTCACTCCCGCACGCGACGGAGGAATAAAAGCTCCCCCGCCGGTCACCACGTCTCGACGTAGCCGTCCCGGACGTCCTCGGCACAGCCCTCGCAGTCGGCGTGACCCGACTCGAAACAGTCCGGGCGGCCCTCGGCGTCGACGGTGACCGCCCGCCGCTCGGCGTGCCGTCGACAGACGATCCGCGCTCGGCCGTCGTCGTCGGTCGGCAGGTCGTACAGCTCCGCGCCCGCGTTCTCGCCGTCGGGGTCCCCCCGACCCTCCGCGTACGCCTTCTTGGCCTCCTCGAACTGCCGGCCGGCCTTCCGGAGCTGCTGGCGGATCACCCGTTCGAGCCGGTCGTCCATACCCCGGCTTCGGCCGCCCGGAGTATAGGTCCGTTGCCGCCCGCAGCCCACCACTATCCACGGCTCGACCGTCGTCCGTGAACGCGACCCGTGTGAGCGTTCCACTCGAAACGGAGCCCGCGCGTGGCTGACGTGCGTCTGACGGTTGTCTGACTCCCGGTCGAAAACCGACCGATAACCGCCGGATGACGGCCGATCGACGCCGGTCGCGCGGTCACTTTCACCGCGGTCACACGCGTTTTAATAGCATGAGGAACCAACCGTCGTACGCCTCCCATTGAAACACGACCGGAGGCGAGACACCCATGAGCGAACTGCGACAGGAAGCGGAAGCGATAGCGGAACAGTTCTCGGACCACCTCGAGGTGGGTCCCGACGAGATCGAAGAGCGGCTGGAGAACCTCGTCAACGAGTACCGCGTGCCGCTCGAGGAGGCGCGCCGGAGCGTCACTAACAGCTACCTCGACGACGCCGGGATGGAGCGCGACGAGCTCGGCCGCGGCGGGACGGAACGAGTTCAAGTGAACGACATCGACGAGGACGAGCAGTGGGTCGACCTGCGCGTGAAGCTGGTCGACCTCTGGGAGCCCCGAAGCGACTCGATCTCGCAGGTCGGGCTCGTCGGCGACGAGTCGGGCACGATCAAGTTCGTCGCCTTCGAGACCTCCGACCTCCCCGAACTGGAGGAGGGGGCGTCCTACGAGCTCTCGAACGTCGTCACCGACGAGTACGAGGGGAGCTACTCGGTGAAGCTCAACCGCACGACAGGGATCACGGAGATCGACGAGGAGATCGAGGTCGGCGACAACGCCGAGACCGTCGAGGGCGCGCTCGTCGACATCCAGTCCGGCTCCGGGCTGATCAAGCGCTGTCCCGAGGAGGACTGTACCCGCGTCCTCCAGAACGGGCGGTGTTCCGAGCACGGCCAGGTCGAGGGCGAGTTCGACCTCCGGATCAAGGGCGTCCTCGACGACGGCGAGACCGTCACCGAGGTCATCTTCGACCGCGAGGCCACCGAGGAGCTCACCGGGATGGGCCTCGAGGAGGCCAAGGACATGGCGATGGACGCGCTCGACACGACCGTCGTCGCCGAGGAGATGGCCGAGGACGTCCTCGGCCGCTACTACCGCGTCACCGGGCCGACGTTCGGCCGGTACGTCCTGGTCGACGAGATGGAGGAACCCGGTGCCGTCGACGTCGAGAGCGCGCTGATCGAAGCGAGGTCGATCTGAAATGAGCCAGTCAACCCCCACCCGAGAGGTCGCCCGGCGCGTCTTCGCGAGCGAGTTCAACGACGCCGGCTACACGTTCAAGGAGTCCGACGACGAGCGCGCGCCCGTCTACCTGCTGTTGCCGACGGGCGAGTCCGCCAACCGCGTCTTCTTCGTCGGTACCCTCACCGAGAAGGAGGACGTCGGCGAGGACAGCGAGTACTGGCGGGGCCGGGTCGTCGACCCCACCGGGACGTTCTTCGTCTACGCCGGGCAGTACCAGCCAGAGGCCGCCTCGAAGCTCCGGGACCTCGAGCCGCCCGCGTACGTCGCGGTCGTCGGAAAGCCCCGGACGTACGAGACCGACGACGGGACGGTCCGCGTCTCGGTCCGCCCCGAGTCGATCACGGAGGTCGACGCGACCGTCCGCGACCGCTGGGTCGCCGAGACCGCGAACCGGACGATCGCGCGCGTGGCCGCCTTCGACGACGAGGGGAACGAGTACGCGCGGATGGCCCGCGACGAGTACGAGCTCGACCCCGAGACGTACAAGGCCGCGGCGCTGGCGGCCCTCGAGGACCTCGACGAGACCGACGAGCTCGATCCCGAGGCCGGCGCCGACGACGCCGAGGCCGACGACGCGGAAGCGCCCGACGCGGCCGGGATCTGACGGTCCACGGCGACCGAGATCCGACGCCGCGTCGACGTTTCGGCTCCCGGAAACGACGCCAACGGACGCCTGAGACCGTCTGACAAACGCTTAAGTGGTCCGCGTGACGATCGGACGGTGATGGGCAACAAGAACAAAACGATCTCGTTCCGCGTCAACGAGGACGCCTTCGAGACCCTCCGGGACATCGCCGAGGAGCGGGACATCTCGCTTTCGGCCGTCTTCCGGGATTACGTGGATACGCTCGTTGCCCACGACGGACAGGTCCGCGTCATCCCCGAGGCGGAGCTCGAGAGCATGGGCGACAGCGACGAGTCGTTCCCCCCGAAGATCGAGGTTCCCAAGAGCTTCGTCCGGGAGCACGAACGCCTGGAGCTCGAGGCCGACCACCTCCGCGAGCAGCTCGAGGAGCACAAACGCTACGTCAACTACCTCCGCGAGCAGCTCGAGGACGAGGACGAGGACGTGATCCAACTGGAGGACCTCGACGGCGAGCCGGACGAGCCCTCCTTCCGGCTCGGGTAGCGATCCCTCCGACCGAACCTTCTCCCCCGTCTCCAGTCGCTACGCGGACGGATCCCCCCAACCATCACGTTTGTTCAGTATGTTCGCCGAACTCGGGGATTCGACGAAAGGATTGCCGCTCTCGCGGCGTATGGTTTACGAATCATTGGTTATAGAGCAGTATGCTAGATGTATATTCGCACTACCTGCCGATTTCTGTCCATTATAAACCGACCGACGAAAAGGATATTACCCGGGCGTCGGACTGTACTGACATGAAGGGGTGGCTCCGACCGTGAGCGTGTTCGACAGGGCGTACGACGACCCGGTCCGCGTCCTCGACGAGGACGGCACGGTCGTCGGCGACGTGCCCGACCTCGACGAGGCCGAACTGGTCGGGATCTATCGCGACATGCGGCTGGCCCGGCACTTCGACGAGCGGGCGGTGAGTCTCCAGAGACAGGGACGGATGGGGACGTACCCGCCGCTGTCCGGACAGGAGGGCGCACAGGTCGGGTCGGCGACCGCGCTCGGCGAGACCGACTGGATCGTCCCCTCCTACCGCGAGCACGGTGCCGCGTTCGTTCGGGGACTTCCCCCCGAAAAGACGCTGCTCTACTGGATGGGCCACGGTGACGGTGCGAAACCGCCTGAGGACGTCAGAGCGTTCCCGATCGCGGTGCCGATCGCCTCGCAGGTGCCGCACGCCGTCGGGGGCGCGTGGGCGTCGAAGCTCCGGGGCGAGAACGACGTCTTCGTCTGTTACTTCGGCGACGGCGCGACGAGCGAGGGCGACTTCCATGAGGGGTGTAACTTCGCGGGCGTCTTCGATACCCCCACGGTGTTCTTCTGTAACAACAACGGGTGGGCGATCTCCGTGCCGCGCGAGCGACAGACGAGGAGCGCGACGCTGGCACAGAAGGCGGAGGCGTACGGCTTCGACGGCCTCCAGGTCGACGGAATGGACCCGCTCGCGGTGTACAAAGTCACGGAGGCGGCCGTCGAGAAGGCGCGAGACCCGCCGGAGGGCCGGCTCCGACCGACGCTGATCGAGGCGATACAGTACCGCTTCGGCGCGCACACCACTGCCGACGACCCGACCGTCTACCGCGACGACGACGAGGTCCGGAAGTGGCGGCGCAAGGACCCGATCCCGCGGCTGGAGCGGTACCTCCGCTCGGAGGGGATCCTCGACGACGACCGCGTCGCCGCGATCGAAGCCGAGGTCGAGAAGCGCGTCGCCGACGCCATCGAGACGGCGGAGTCGGTTCCCCGCCCGGAGCCGCGGGCGCTGTTCGAGCACGCCTACGCCGAGCTCCCGTCCGAGTTGGAAGCGCAGTACGCGGAGGTCGAGACCCTCCGCGAGGAACACGGCGACGCGGCGTTTCTGGGTGAATAAATGAGCGACACGCAGAACCTCACGCTGGTACAGGCGGTCCGGGACGGGCTTTCCACCGAGCTCCGCGAGGACGAGGACGTCGTCGTGATGGGACAGGACGTCGGGAGGAACGGCGGCGTCTTCCGCGCGACCGAGGGGCTGTACGACGAGTTCGGCGGCGACCGCGTCGTCGACACCCCGCTCGCGGAGTCCGCCATCGTCGGCTGCGCGGTCGGGATGGCCGCCATGGGGATGCGGCCGGTCCCGGAGATCCAGTTCTCCGGGTTCATGTATCCCGGCTACGACCAGATCGTCTCGCACATGGCCCGGTTTCGAGCCCGCTCGCGGGGGCGGTTCACGCTGCCGATGACCCTCCGGGCCCCCTACGGGGGCGGGATCCGCGCGCCCGAACACCACTCGGAGTCAAAGGAGGCCTTCTACGCCCACGAGGCCGGGTTGAAGGTCGTGACCCCCTCCACCCCCTACGACACGAAGGGACTGCTCGCGGCGTCGATCCGCGACCCCGACCCCGTGATCTTCCTCGAGCCGAAGCTGATCTACCGCGCGTTCCGCGAGGAAGTCCCCGAGGAGCCCTACACCGTCCCGATCGGCGAGGCGGCGACCAGACGCGAGGGCGACGACGTCGCCGTCTTCACCTACGGCGCGATGACCCGCCCGACCCTCGAGGCGGCCGAGACGCTCGCCGAGGACGGGATCGAGTGCGAGGTGCTCGACCTGCGGACGATCTCGCCGCTCGACCGGGAGGCGATCGTCGACGCCTTCGAACGCACCGGCCGCGCGGCCGTGGTCCACGAGGCCCCGCGGACGGCCGGGATCGCCGCGGAGATCACGGCGATCCTCCAGGAGGAGGCGCTGTTGTACCAAGAGGCCCCGATCGAGCGGATAACCGGGTTCGACGTGCCGTACCCGCTGTACGCGCTCGAGGACTACTACCTCCCGAGCGCGAAGCGTATCGAGGAGGGCATCAGGGAGGTCGCGGGGTTCAGCCCATGACGATAGAGGAGTTCCGACTTCCGGACGTCGGCGAGGGAGTCGCCGAGGGCGAACTGGTCTCGTGGCTGGTCGCGCCCGGCGACCGCGTCGAGGAGGATCAGCCCGTCGCCGAGGTCGAGACCGACAAGGCGCTCGTCGAGGTGCCCTCGAGCTACGACGGCATCGTCGAGGAACTGTTCGTCGAGGAGGGCGACGTCGTTCCCGTCGGCGACGTGCTCATCTCGTTCCGCGTCGACGAGGCGGGCGAGGAGTCGGCCGACACGGGCTCGGCTGACGGAGAGCCGACCGACGCAGGTTCGGTCGGCGCGGGGTCGGCCGACGCCGAACCGACTTCCGTCGAGGCCGAGCCGGACACCTCGTCGGGTCGTACGTTCGCCCCGCCGTCGGTCCGTCGCCTCGCTCGCGAACTCGGGGTCGACCTCGGGGCCGTCGAAGGGAGTGGCTCCGGCGGTCGGGTCTCCGAACGCGACGTACGCGAGCACGCGGACTCCGGGGACTCCGGAGACTCGGGCGCCGACGAGGCCGACGCACCGGCCCCGAAGCCGGTCGACGTCGGCTCCGGCGACCGGAAGTCCGCGGTGAGCAAGCGTGGCTCCGTGGAGGAGACGGACGCGACGACCATGGCGGAATCGGGAGCCGGGCCAGACCCCGCCGACCGAGAGCGGACCCTCGCGACGCCCGCGACCCGGAAACTCGCGCGCGAACTCGGCGTCGACGTCGACGAGGTACCCACCGACGAGACACGCGAGGGCGAGGCCTTCGTCGACGAGGAACGCGTCCGCGCGTACGTCGAGACGGTCGAGGCCGGCACGTCACCGGAACTCGACGCGTCGCCGGAACCCGACGCGACGGTCACGGGGGGCGTCGAGTCCGAGCCGGCTCCCGCGGACCCCTCGGTCGACGCGCCCACGTCGACGGCGGCCACGGTGTCGACCGATGCCGACGACGCGGCTGCGGACGTCGCTCCGGATACCGTCGCTGCCGGGGACGAGGCCGACGCGCCCGGGGAGACGATCCCGTACCGGGGCGTCCGCCGGACGATCGGCCAACGCATGGAGGAGTCGAAGTTCACGGCCCCACACGTCACGCACCACGACACCGCCGAGGTCGACGCGCTCGTCGCGGCCCGCGATCGGCTGAAACCCAAGGCGGCCGAGGAGGGAGTGTCCCTCACCTACCTGCCGTTCGTGATGAAGGCGGTCCTCGCCGGGTTACGGGAGTACCCGATCCTCAACAGCGAACTGCGCGAGGAGAACGAGGAGATCGTCTTGAAGGACGAGTACCACTTCGGCGTCGCGGTGGCGACCGACGCGGGACTGATGGTCCCGGTAGTCGAGGACGTCGACGAGAAGGGGCTCTTCGAGCTGGCCGCCGAGGTGACCGACCTCGCCGCTCGGGCGCGCGACCGCTCGCTCACGCCCGCGGAGCTCCGCGGCGGCACGTTCACGCTCACCAACTTCGGGGCGATCGGCGGCGAGTACGCGACGCCGATCATCAACTACCCCGAGACCGCCATCCTGGGACTCGGTGCGATCGAGAGACGCCCCGTCGTGCGGGAGCGGTCCGCGATCGACGACGAGTTCTTCGGCGACGACGAGGAGGGCTACGAGGTCGTTCCGGCCCCGACGCTGCCGCTGTCGCTGTCGATAGACCACCGGGTCGTCGACGGCGCGGTCGCCGCCCGGTTCGCGAATACCGTGATGGATCACCTTGAAGACCCGCTGCTGTTGTTGAACGAGTGATGGTGGTCGGAGACATCTCGACGGGAACGGAGGTACTGGTGATCGGCGCGGGGCCGGGCGGCTACGTCGCCGCCATCCGCGCCGCACAGAAGGGACTGGACACGACGCTGGTCGAGAAGGACGCCTACGGCGGGGCGTGTCTCAACCGCGGCTGTATCCCCTCGAAGGCGCTCATCACGGCGAGCGGGCTCGCCCACGAGGCGGGCACCGCCGAGGAGATGGGGATCCACGCCGACCCGGCCGTCGACCTCACGCGCATGATCGAGTGGAAGCAGGGGGTCGTCGACCGGCTCACCGGCGGGGTCGAGAAGCTGTGTAAGGCCAACGGCGTGAACCTCGTCGAGGGGACCGCGAGCTTCGTCGACGACCACACCGTCCGCGTCGCCCACGGCGGCGACGGACGGGGCTCGGAGTCGATCGAGTTCGAGCACGCGATCGTCGCCACCGGCTCCCGGCCGGTGGAGATCCCCGGCTTCTCCTTCGCCGAGGACCACGTCTGGAGCTCCGAGGCGGCCCTCGCGGCCGAGAGCGTCCCCGACCGCCTCGTCGTCGTCGGCGGCGGCTACATCGGGATGGAACTGGCAACCGTCTACGCGAAGCTCGGAGCCGAGGTCACGGTCGTGGAGATGCTCGAGGACGTCCTCGACCCCTACGAGGACGACGTGAAGCGCGTCGTCCGCAAGCGCGCCGAGGACCTCGGGATCGAGTTCCACTTCGGCGAGGGCGCCTCCGGCTGGTCGGAGGCCGGAGACGGCGGCCACCTCGTCCATACGGAGACCGAGGACGGCGAGAAATCGAGTTACCCCGCCGACAGGGTCCTCGTCGCGGTCGGTCGCGAACCCGTCACCGGCGGGGTCGACCTCGAGAAGGCGGGGATCGAGACCGACGATCGAGGATTCATCGAGACGGACGACCGGACCCGGAGCGCCGTCGAGCACGTCCACGCCGTGGGCGACGTCGCCGGCGAACCGATGCTCGCGCACGCCGCCTCGAAGGAGGGGATCGTCGCCGCCGAGACGATCGCCGGCGAGCCGGCGGCGCTCGACCAGCAGGCGATCCCCGCCGCCGTCTTCACGGATCCCGAGATCGGGACCGTCGGGATGACCGGGGCGGACGCCGAGGAGGCCGGCTTCGACGTCGCGGTCGGCGAGATGCCCTTCCGCGCCTCCGGCCGCGCGCTGACGACCGGCCACACCGACGGCTTCGTTCGGATCGTCGCCGACGCGGACGAGGGGTTCGTCCTCGGCGCGCAGATCGTCGGCCCCGAGGCCTCCGAACTGATCGCGGAGGTCGGACTCGCCATCGAGCTCGGCGCCACCCTCGAGGACGTCGCCGCGACGGTCCACACCCACCCGACGCTCTCGGAGGCCGTGATGGAGGCCGCCGAGAACGCGCAGGGCCAAGCGATCCACACGCTGAATCGGTAGTTCCGTCCTCTTTCTTCCTGACGCCGTGAGCGTCGCCTCCGCGTGCCGGCGGTCGATGTTGGTCGTCCGACGCGAATCACATTTCATATCGCGTTATGTGATTTATTCACCTTCGGGCAACCGGGCCGGCCGAACCGACGCATGCCGGCACGTTCGTCGACGAGAGTGCCGTACGACGGTCGGCTCCCGCGGATCGACCGGCTTTTTCCCCGGCGAACCCTCGTCATCGATATGGCCGACGAGTTCGACCCCGAGAAGTTCGAGGACAAGTACGCTCACTACTTCCCCGAGCTCCAGCGGGCGTACAAGAACGCGTTCAACCAGATGAACGAGCGCTACGACTCCGAGCTGGTCCACGGGATCGACCAGATGGTGCTCAACGAGTCCGAGCCGATGTACGAGGACGGCAAGTTCCGCGTTCAACTGCCCGAGAACCCCCGCGAGCGACTCCAGGGCGTCCTCGTCGACGACGAGAAGTTCGAGGCCACCCTCGAGGAGTACGTCGACCGGATCGAGACGGAGCTCTACCGGACGCTCGGCGTCGAACCGCCCGAATGACCGGCGATCCACCCGAACCAAAGGCATAAGCCGACCGACCACCAACTCGGAGGCATGAGCACGGAAACGAGCGACGCGGACAACGACCTTCGCGAGCGGGTCACCAACTTCCTGCGGCGCAACTTCCCGCAGATCCAGATGCACGGCGGCAGCGCCGCGATCAGCCACCTCGACCGGGAGACCGGCGAGGTCCAGATCCAGCTCGGCGGCGCGTGTTCCGGCTGCGGCATCTCCCCGATGACGATCCAGGCGATCAAGTCCCGGATGGTCAAGGAGATCCCCGAGATCGAGACCGTTCACGCCGACACCGGGATGGGCGCGGGCGCGGACGGCGACCTCGGCGGCACCGGCGGCGGGATGTCCCCGTCGTTCCCCGGCGAGACGACCGACGGCGACGACGACGAGGGGCCGCAGGCCCCCTTCTGAGTTCGATACCCCTCTAGACCGGTTCTTCTCGCGTTTTCCCGCACGATAGCCGACGGCGTCGACGTTTCTCGTGCCACTTCGTTCGACGGTCAATCCCTCTTTCGCAAGCCGATAAATCGTATATCGCGATATCAAAACGCTCTCCGCGCCGATTCCGCTCGACTGAAGGCTTTTTGTCCCGTGGCCCGTCACCGGTTCCTATGCAGTACCGCGAAGTCGAACCGACGGCGGAGTACGTCGCGCGGTTCGAGACGGGGGCCGACTGGCGCGAGGAGATCGAGGACCTCGCCCGCGAGGAGGGCGTGGACGCCGGGTGGTTCTCGGCGCTCGGCGCGGTCCAGGACGCGGAGGTCTGGTTCTACGACCAGGAGGAGACGGAGTATCGCTCGGTGACCTTCGACGAGCCGCTCGAGGTCGCCGCCTGCGTCGGCAACGTCTCGCTTCTGGAGGACGATGTCTTCGCGCACACCCACGCGGTGGTGTCGCGACCGAGCGGACAGGCGCTCGCCGGCCACCTCGACTCGGCGACCGTCTGGGCCGGCGAGTGTCACCTCCGGGCGTTCGCGGAGCCGCTCGAGCGCGAACACGACCCGGTCACCGACCTGGACCTATGGCTCTGATCTCGGGACCGAGGGCTCCGACCCGGCGGCGGCGATGAGACCGGACGACGAGCGCTACTTCGCCCGGCTCGAGGAGCGGCTCGACGAGGCGTTCGAGGTCGCGGAGACCGCGAAGGCGCAGGGAAAGGACCCCGAGCCGGAGATCGAGATCCCGGTCGCCCGCGACATGGCCGACCGCGTCGAGAACATCCTCGGGATCGACGGCGTCGCCGAGCGCGTCCGCGAGCTCGAAGGCGAGATGTCCCGCGAGGAGGCCGCCCTCGAGCTCGTCACCGACTTCGTCGAGGGGACCGTCGGCGACTACGACTCCCGGGCCGGCAAGATCGAGGGCGCGGTCAGGACCGCCGTCGCGCTGCTCACCGAGGGCGTCGTCGCCGCGCCGATCGAGGGGATCGACCGCGTCGAGCTGTTACAGAACGACGACGGCACGGAGTTCATCAACGTCTACTACGCCGGACCGATCCGGTCGGCGGGCGGGACCGCACAGGCGCTCTCGGTCCTCGTCGCCGACTACGCGCGGGCGCTCTTGGGTATCGACGAGTACCACGCACGGACCGAGGAGGTCGAGCGGTACGCCGAGGAGATCGCGCTCTACGACCGCGAGACCGGGCTCCAGTACACGCCGAAGGATAAGGAATCGAAGTTCATCGCGGAGAACCTCCCCATCATGCTCGACGGGGAGGCGACCGGCGACGAGGAGGTCTCGGGGTTCCGCGACCTCGAGCGGGTCGACACCAACTCCCCGCGCGGCGGGATGTGTCTCGTCGCCGCGGAGGGGATCGCGTTGAAGGCCCCGAAGATCCAGCGGTACACCCGCGACCTCGACGAGGTCGACTGGCCGTGGCTTCAGGACCTCATCGACGGGACGATCGGGAAGGACGGAGCCGACGGCGAGGAAGGGGGGAGCAACGACGGAGACGACGGGGACGGGGAGACCGACGACGCGAACGGTGAGGACGAGCAGGCCGGGGACGCGAACGGCGACGAGGGCGACGACGATTCCGCCCCCGCCGGGCCGCTCCGTCCGAAGCCCTCACAGAAGTTCCTGCGGGACCTGATCGCCGGGCGACCGGTGTTCACGCACCCCTCGGAGGACGGCGGGTTCAGGCTCAGATACGGCCGTGCGAGAAACCACGGGTTCGCGACCGCGGGCGTCCACCCGGCGACGATGCACCTCGTGGACGACTTCCTGGCGACCGGAACGCAGATCAAGACCGAGCGTCCGGGGAAGGCCGCGGGCGTCGTCCCCGTCGACTCCATCGAGGGGCCGACGGTGAAGCTCGCGAACGGCGAGGTCCGGCGGATCGACGACCCCGAGGAGGCGCTCGCGGTGCGCAACGGCGTGGAGGAGATCCTCGATCTGGGCGAGTACCTCGTCAACTACGGCGAGTTCGTCGAGAACAACCACCCGCTCGCGCCCGCGTCGTACGTCTACGAGTGGTGGGTCCAGGAGTTCGAGGCGGCTGGTGCCGACGTCCAGGCGCTCGACGACGACCCCAACGTCGACCTCGAACACCCGGACCCCGCCGAGGCGCTGGAGTGGGCGGAGTCCTACGACTGCCCGCTCCACCCCGAGTACACCTACCTCTGGCACGACGTGTCGGTCGACGCCTTCGAGACGCTCGCGGCCGCCGTCGCCGACGGCGAGGTCGTCGAGGGCGTGCTGGCGATCGAGCATACGGACGAAGTCGCGCGCGCGCTCGAGACCCTGCTCGTCGAGCACGCCGCCACGCCCGACGCGCTCCGGGTCCCGACGTGGCGGCCGCTCGCGCGGTCGCTCGGGGTCGACGACGGGCTCCGGAGGGAGTGGGAGGGGGCGGACCTCCCGCGGGAGGCCCGCGAGTGGGACGGCGGCGACAACGCCGTGAAGGCCGTGGACGCGGTCGCGCCATTCGAGGTCCGCGAGCGAGCGCCGGTCCGGATCGGCAACCGGATGGGCCGGCCGGAGAAGTCGGAGAGCCGCGACCTCTCGCCGGCGGTCCACACGCTGTTCCCGATCAACGAGGCCGGCGGCCCCCAACGCGACGTGGCGAAGGCCGCGTCGACGATGGACGACCGCGGTCGACGCGGCCACCATGAACTCGAGGTCGCCGACCGGGCGTGTCCCGACTGCGGCACCCACACCTACCGATCGGCGTGTCCCGACTGCGGCACCCACACCGAGCCCCACTACGAGTGCGGCGACTGCGGGACCGTCTGTGAGCCCGACGAGGCCGGCCGCGTCGAGTGTCCGCGCTGTGAATGGGAGGTGACCGCGGCCACCTATCAGGAGGTCGACCTCAACGACGCCTACCGCTCGGCGATGGAGGTCGTCGGCGAGCGCGAGTCCGCCTTCGAGATCCTGAAGGGGGTTCAGGGGCTCACCTCGACGAACAAGACGCCTGAAGCCATCGAGAAGGGGATCCTCCGCGCGAAGAACGGCGTCACCTCGTTCAAGGACGGGACGGTCCGGTACGACATGACCGACCTCCCGGTCACGTCGGTCCGCCCGGAGGAGCTCGACGTCACCGCCGACCACTTCCGGGAGCTGGGTTACGAGACGGACATCGACGGCGACCCGCTCCGGCACGACGACCAGCTGGTCGAGCTGAAGGTACAGGACGTGGTGCTCTCGGACGGGGCGGCCGAACACATGCTGAAGACCGCGGACTTCGTCGACGACCTCCTCGCGCAGTTCTACGACCTCCCCCGCTTCTACGAGGTGAACGAGCGCGACGACCTCGTCGGCGAGCTCGTCTTCGGGATGGCCCCGCACACGAGCGCCGCAACTGTCGGGAGGGTGATTGGATTCACTTCGGCCGCGGTAGGATACGCTCATCCGTACTTTCACGCCGCCAAGCGTCGAAACTGCGATGGTGACGAAGATTGTGTGATGCTTCTCATGGACGGTCTTCTCAACTTTTCGAAAACTTTTCTCCCGAACCAGCGGGGCGGGAAGATGGACGCGCCTCTCGTGATGTCTTCGCGGATCGACCCCTCGGAGATCGACGACGAGGCGCACAACATGGACGTCGTGCGACGCTATCCGCTGGAGTTCTACGAGGCGACCCGCGAGATGGCCGACCCGGAGGCGGTCGAGGACCGGATCAGACTCGGCGAGGACACGCTCGGGACCGACGACGAGTACCGCGGGTTCGACCACACCCACGACACGACCGACATCGCGATGGGGCCGGACCTGTCGGCGTACAAGACGCTCGGCGACATGATGGAGAAGATGGACGCCCAGTTGGAACTCGCCCGGAAGGTCCGGGCGGTCGACGAGACGGACGTCGCGGAGCGCGTCATCGAGTACCACTTCCTGCCCGACATCATCGGGAACCTGCGGGCCTTCTCCCGCCAGGAGACGCGGTGTCTCGACTGCGGCGAGAAGTACCGCCGGATGCCGCTTTCCGGCGACTGCCGGGAGTGCGGCGGCCGGGTGAACCTCACCGTCCACGAGGGCTCCGTGAGCAAGTACGTCGACACCGCGATCGAGGTCGCGGAGCGGTTCGGCTGCCGGCCCTACACCAAACAGCGGCTGAAGGTGTTGGACGACTCGCTGGAGTCGATCTTCGAGGACGACACCAACAAGCAGTCCGGCATCGCGGACTTCATGTGATCCTGTGAACGTGACCCTGTGAGCGTGACTCCGTGAGACGGTCGGCGCGCGCGGAACGAGCGGCGGAGCCGCGAGTCGCGCGCGAGGGAGTTGCGAGCGCTTGAAAAGCGCGAGCAACGAGGCTGGGGAGGCGCGAGGTGTGGTCGCGGTTCGGCCGGGGCTTTGGCACCGTGCGCCGCACCGTCAGCGAGTAAGAAACGGTCCGCCCGGTGAACCGGTCACCTCGCGCTCCGGCTCACAGGTCGAGTTCCGTCGCCGAGTCGACCTCGAACCGCGTCACCCGCGGTTCCCCG
Source organism: Halorubrum aquaticum (assembly GCF_900113615.1). Taxonomy (GTDB): domain Archaea; phylum Halobacteriota; class Halobacteria; order Halobacteriales; family Haloferacaceae; genus Halorubrum; species Halorubrum aquaticum. Next base: position 27,281 of record NZ_FOPZ01000022.1, on the reverse strand, counting down.
GCGAGCAGGTCCGGAAGCGCGGCCTCGAACGCTTTGAAGTGGTCGGTCTCCGTGTGCGCCTCGAACGCCGCCGCGTCCTCGTACTGCTCGAAGAACCGGAGAGTCGTCCCGTCCTCGACGTCCGTGGCCGCGCGGTACTCGATGGTGCCGTCCTCCTCGTTCGACTCCTCGACGAGCGTCTCCGCGTGGTCGAGCGCCTCGTCGAGCCTCTCCGATGCGATCGGAAACACGGCGTGTAACACGATCATCGACGGGCGAAGCTACGAAGGCCGCTCGGAAAACGTTCCGGTCGCGGATGACGTTCCGGGCGACTCCTCCGACCCGACTACTCGTCCGGCCCGGGTACCCGTTCGGTCCGACTACTCGTCCGCGCGCGCCTCCTCGACGATCCGCGTGAACTCGCGGGCGGTCTCCGTGATCGCCTCGTAGTCCGCGCGCGCGGCCGCGTCGTAGTCGACGAGCGCGCCGCCGGCGCCGACGGCGAACGCGCCGGCGTCGATGAAGTCAGCGGCGTTGTCCGGGCCGACGCCGCCAGTCGGCATCATCGGGATCTGGCCGAGCGGCCCCTTCATCGCGCCGACGTGGGCGGGGCCGACCGTCTTCGCGGGGAACACCTTCACGAAGTCCGCGCCGGCCTCGTAGCCGCGGACCGCCTCCGTCGGCGTCATGACCCCGGGCGCGCTCACGGCCCCGTACCGGTTACACGTCTCGATGACGTCCTCGTGGAGGCTCGGCGAGACGACGAACTCCGCGCCGGCCATGAGGGTGGTTCTCGCGGTCTCGCTATCGAGGACGGTACCGGTGCCGACCACGACCTCGTCGTCGTCGAACGATCCGGCCACGTCGCCGATGAGGTCGGCGACCTCCGGCGTGTCGGCGGTGATCTCGACGGCGGTGACTCCGCCGGCGTGTAGCGCCTCGGCGATCCCGATGAGCTGATCGGCCGGCACGCCGCGCAACACCGCGACGACGCCGCTGTCGACGATCCGCGAGAGCGTCTCGTTCATGTCTCCCCCTTTCCGACCGGTCACTTAAATCCGTGCGGGGCGGCTCGGAACCGCGGGGTGACGGGCGTCGAACCGTGCGAGCGATCGACACGAAATCGGCGCGGATCGGCCCCGATCCTCCACGAAACGGCCGCGGAGAAACACTACCCTTTTGACCCTGCTGTCGGTAACACGCGGTATAATGGGCCGACGCAAGAAGATCGTTCAAGAGTGTGAGCGGCTGATGGACAACCCGGAGCACATCCGGAACATCGCCATCGCCGCCCACGTCGATCACGGGAAGACGACGCTCTCCGACAACCTGCTGGCCGGCGCCGGCATGATCTCCCAGGACACCGCGGGCGAGCAGCTCGCGATGGACACGAAGGAGGACGAACAGGAGCGTGGGATCACCATCGACGCGGCGAACGTCTCGATGACCCACGAATACGAGGACACCAACCACCTCATCAACCTCATCGACACGCCGGGACACGTCGACTTCGGCGGCGACGTCACCCGCGCTATGCGCGCGGTCGACGGCGCGCTCGTGGTCGTCGACGCCGTCGAGGGCGCGATGCCCCAGACGGAGACCGTGCTCCGGCAGGCGCTGCGCGAGGGCGTGAAGCCGACGCTGTTCATCAACAAGGTCGACCGCCTCATCAGCGAGCTTCAGGAGGGACCCCAGGAGATGCAGGAACGGCTGCTCTCCGTCATCGCCGACGTGAACGAGCTCATCCGCGGGATGGCCGAGAACATGGACGACATCCCCGAGGACTGGACCGTCTCCGTCGAGGACGGCACGGTCGGGTTCGGCTCCGCGCTGTACAAGTGGGGCGTCTCGATGCCGTCGATGCAGCGGACCGGCATGGACTTCGGCGACATCATGGAGCTCGAACAGAACGACAAGCGCGACGAGCTCCACGAGCGCACGCCGCTGTCGACCGTCGTGCTCGACATGGTCTGTGAGCACTTCCCGAACCCGGTCGACGCACAGCCCCGCCGCGTCCCGCGCATCTGGCGCGGCGACCCGGACTCCACGCTGGCCGAGGGGATGCAGCTGGTCGACGAGGACGGCGAGGTCGTCTTCATGGTCACCGACATCTCGATGGACCCGCACGCGGGCGAGATCGCGACGGGTCGCGTCTTCTCCGGTACCCTCGAGAAGGGGCAGGAGCTGTACGTCTCCGGCACCGCGGGCAAGAACCGCATCCAGAGCGTCGGCCTCTTCATGGGGTCGGAACGCGAGGAGGTGGAGCACGTCCCCGCCGGGAACATCGCCTCCGTCACCGGCCTGCGCGACGCCATCGCCGGCTCGACCGTCTCCTCCGTGGAGATGACGCCGTTCGAGTCGATCGAGCACATCTCCGAGCCGGTCATCACGAAGTCCGTCGAGGCCCAGAGCATGGACGACCTGCCGAAGCTCATCGAGACGCTCCAGCAGGTCGCCAAGGAGGACCCGACGATCCAGATCGAGATCAACGAGGACACCGGCGAGCACCTCATCAGCGGGCAGGGCGAGCTCCACCTCGAAGTGATCACCCAGCGGATCCGCGACAACCAGGGCATCCCGGTCATCACCGGCGAACCGATCGTCGTCTTCCGTGAACAGCCCCAGGAGGCGTCCCGCGAGGTCGAGGGGCAGTCGCCGAACCGCCACAACAAGTTCTACCTCACGGTCGAGCCGATGGCCCAGGACATCGTCGACGCCATCCAGCTCGGCGAGGTCTCCATGGACATGCCCGAACTGGAGCGCCGCGAGGCGCTTCAGGAGGCCGGCATGGACAAGGACACCTCCCAGAACGTCGAGGACATCCACCGGACCAACATCCTCATCGACGACACGAAAGGTATCCAGCACCTCAACGAGACGATGGAACTCGTCTTAGAGGGGCTTCAGGAGGCGCTCGACGACGGCCCGCTGGCCGCCGAGCCGGTTCAGGGGTCGCTGTTCCGCCTCCACGACGCGAAGCTCCACGAGGACACCATCCACCGCGGTCCCGCACAGGTCATCCCCGCCGTCCGCGACGCGGTCCACCGCGCGCTGATCGACGGCGAGGTCCGCCTGCTCGAGCCGATCCAGGACGTCCGGATCGACGTGCCCAGCGAACACATGGGCGCGGCCTCGGGCGAGATCCAGGGTCGTCGCGGTCGCGTCGACGACATGTACCAGGAGGGCGACCTGATGGTCGTCGAGGGCATCGCGCCCGTCGAGGAGATGATCGGGTTCTCCTCCGACATCCGCTCGGCCACCGAGGGCCGCGCCTCCTGGAACACGGAGAACGCCGGCTTCCGCGTGCTCGTCGACAACCTCCAGCGCGAGAAGATCATGGAGATCCGCGAGCGCAAGGGAATGAAGCTCGAACTGCCCAGCTCGATCGACTACATCTGAACTGACGCGACGATTCGGTCGCGGTCGCGTTTTTCCCGTCTCCTCGTTCTCTCCGCTTTCCGGTCGGTTTCGTTCTCCCCGCTTTCCGGTCGGTTTCGTTCTCCCGGCTCCGCAGTCACGTTGTTTTCAGATGTTTTCCGTCTGAAACAGCCGATCGCTGAAGAGTGCGAAGTGATCGCTGTTATCTCCCAAACGACTATTGAACACAGAAATAGACTCGACAGTAATGACCGATCTCGAAGATCACCGCGTCTTGCCGCACGTCATCGGAGAATCCCCGGGTAGGAGCCGCCTCCCATTACTAGTGATCGTCCTCTTGTTACTCGCCTCCGGTGGCTTCGTGATCGGAACGGATATCGGCCTTTCTCTCGGCTGGATCGTCTTGGCGCTCGGTATCGCTACTGTGGCGGGATTCATCGGTGCTGGTCTCATACCGACCATCGGTTCGCTGTGGCTTATCGGCTTCTGGTGGTTCGTTTTCCCACCGATCGTCGGGTACCTTTCAGGTAACTGGGCAGGGGCAACCAGATACAACCATCCGAGAATGATGGGCTACGGGTATACCTCTGCGCACGCCGAGGTAATCGGCGGAATCGAATATGGTGTCCAATTCGGTCTCTTGCTTGCCATTATTCTCGGACTCATCGGATATCCCACCGGGATAGCGGTTGATCGGCTCGTATCGCGGGTGAAGGCAGTTCGATGAGTTTTCCCAGTATATCAAGCACCGTCAAGCGTGTTCACACGACACGGAGGCAACGACTGCCATCGCCGAAGGCTTATACCGATCCCGCCGACTCCTTTCGGGTATGCAGACGGGCACGACTCCCGCTCGGCGCATCGATACGGAGCAAGCAAGCGGCCGCTCCGCGCCGACAGGGACGTGCCGGACGGTCTCCACGAACCCCGCGGGGGTGATCGCGTGAGCGACACTCGAGACGGCGCGCCCGAGGAGGCGGCCGACGCGGCGGACTCGACAGACCCGGCGGCCGACGGCGGCCACGATCCCGCCCCCTCGACGCACACGGTTCGACTCGAACTCGTCGACGAGCCGGGACAGCTGCTCGCGGCGCTCCAGCCGATCGCGAACAACGGCGGGAACCTGTTGTCGATCTACCACGAGCGGGGGAACAAGACCCCGCGCGGCCGGATCCCGGTCGAGGTGGACTTCGAGGCGACGGCCGAACGCTTCGAGGGGATAGTCGAGGCGCTGCGCGAGGAGGGGATCGCGGTGATGCAGGCGGGAACGGAGCGGTACGCCGAGGAGATCACTCTCGTCCTGTTCGGCCACCTCATCGACACCGACCTCTCGGACACGCTCTCGCGGATCGAGGCGTCCGCGTCGGCGTCGGTCGCCGACGTGTCGCTCGCGGCCCCCCAGGGCACCGAGGAGGTCTCGAGCGCCCGGCTTCGGTTGGAGGCACGGTCGGGCGAGACGAGCGAGGCGATCGCGGCGGTTCGCGGGATCGCCGAGGAGAAGGAGTTGCGCGTGGTCGCGCCGCTCGCGGGGGTGGACGCGTGAGGCTCGCCGTGATCGGCGCGGGCGCGGTCGGCCGCTCAGTCGTCGAGTTGGCCGGCGAGTACGGCCACGAGGTCGTCGCAGTCGCGGACTCCTCGAGCGCGGTCGTCGCTGACGCCTCGAGCGATTCGAGCGCCGGGAACGGACTCGGCGTCGACGCCGAGGCGATCGTGACCCGCAAGGCGGAGACCGGAATCGTCGGCGACGGCGACCCGGCGGACGCGCTCGCGGCCGACTACGACGTCCTCGTCGAGGCCACTCCCACGACGCTCGGCGACGCCGAGCCGGGCTTCTCACACGTTCGGACCGCCCTCGAGCGGGACCGCCACGTCGTGTTGGCGAACAAGGGGCCGGTCGCGGAGAGGTACGGCGACCTCCAGGCGCTCGCCGCCGACAGCGCCGGCGACGTGCGCTTCGAGGCGACGGTCGGCGGGGCGATCCCGGCGGTCTCGACGGTCGAGGACATCGAGCCGGGCCACGTCACCGCGGTACGGGGCGTGCTCAACGGGACCGCGAACTTCATCCTCACGCGCATGGCCGCGGAGGGGCTCGACTACGACCACGTGCTCTCGGAGGCGCAGGACCTCGGCGTCGCGGAGGCGGACCCGTCCTTCGACGTCGACGGGACCGACGCCGCGCTCAAGTGCGTCATCCTCGCGAACGTGCTCTCCTTCGGCGGGGCGGACGACCCGGCCGACGCCCGGGAGTTCTCGCTCGAGGACGCGTCGGTCGAGGGGATCCGCGACGTGCCGGGGTCCGTCCTCCGGCTCGCCGCCGAGGACGGCAGAACCGTCCGGCTGATCGGCGAGGCGACGGGCGAGACGGTCCGCGTCGCCCCGCGGCTCGTCCACGAGAACGGGACGCTCGCGGTCTCGGGCACGCAGAACATCGTCCAGATCGAGACCACGCACGCGGGTCGGCTCAACATCTCGGGGCGCGGCGCGGGCGGCCCCGAGACGGCGAGCGCGATCCTCGGCGACGTGGGTCGACTCGGCTGATCCCGGATCGGCCACCGTCCCGCCTCGATCCTCACCCCGTCCCCGCTCCGTCTCCGTCTTCAGCCGCCCTCTCTCCCCGGTCCCGGCGGCGGCGGCCGCCACGATGGAGGATCGTCACGAGCCGCCCGTGTGTCGCGATGCCGTGACCCGCGGTGACGGGAATCACCCGACGGCGGCGTTCTCGACTGTGGTGCGTATCGAAACCGTTTTAGTGGAATCAACCGAAAACGTACTCACAGAGCGCCTTAGCGCGTGATTACCCCATGAGTGACAAACCGCACCAGAATCTGGCCATTATCGGCCACGTCGACCACGGCAAGAGTACGCTCGTGGGTCGACTCCTCTTCGAGACGGGGAGCGTCCCCGAGCACGTAATCGAGCAGCATCGCGAGGAAGCAGAAGAGAAGGGCAAAGGCGGCTTCGAGTTCGCCTACGTGATGGACAACCTCGCCGAGGAGCGCGAGCGTGGCGTCACGATCGACATCGCCCACCAGGAGTTCGACACGGATTCCTACTACTTCACCATCGTCGACTGCCCGGGCCACCGTGACTTCGTGAAGAACATGATCACGGGTGCCTCGCAGGCCGACAACGCGGTCCTCGTCGTCGCGGCGGACGACGGCGTCGCGCCCCAGACCCGAGAGCACGTGTTCCTGGCCCGCACGCTGGGCATCAACGAGCTCATCATCGGCGTCAACAAGATGGACCTGGTCGACTACCAGGAGTCCACGTACGACGAGGTCGTCGAGGAGGTCAAGAACCTGCTCAACCAGGTCCGCTTCGCGACCGACGACACGACGTTCGTGCCGATCTCGGCGTTCGAGGGCGACAACATCTCCGAGGAGTCCGAGAACACCGGCTGGTACGACGGCCCCACCCTGCTGGAGTCGCTCAACGACCTGCCCGAGTCCGAGCCGCCGACGGACGCGCCGCTCCGGCTCCCCATCCAGGACGTCTACACCATCTCCGGCATCGGGACCGTCCCCGTCGGACGCGTCGAGACCGGCATCCTCAACACGGGGGACAACGTCTCCTTCCAGCCGTCCGACGTGGGCGGCGAGGTGAAGACGGTCGAGATGCACCACGAGGAGGTTCCCAAGGCCGAGCCCGGCGACAACGTCGGGTTCAACGTCCGCGGTCTCGGCAAGGACGACATCCGTCGCGGCGACGTGTGTGGTCCCGCCGACGACCCGCCGAGCGTCGCCGAGACGTTCAAGGCGCAGGTCGTCGTCATGCAGCACCCGTCGGTGATCACGGCCGGCTACACCCCGGTCTTCCACGCGCACACGGCGCAGGTCGCCTGTACGATCGAGTCGATCGACCAGAAGATCGACCCCTCCTCGGGCGAGGTCGCCGAGGAGAACCCGGACTTCATCAAGTCGGGCGACGCCGCGGTCGTCACCGTTCGCCCGCAGAAGCCGCTCAGCATCGAGCCGTCCGGCGAGATCCCGGAACTCGGCAGCTTCGCCATCCGCGACATGGGTCAGACCATCGCGGCCGGGAAAGTGCTCGAAGTCAACGAGCGATAATCGATGCAGCAGGCACGCGTCCGCCTCGCCGGTACCAGCCCCGAGGACCTCGACGCCATCTGCGACGACGTCCGCGAGATCGCGGACTCGACGGGGGTCGCCCTGTCGGGCCCGATCCCGCTTCCGACGAAGACGCTGGAGATCCCGTCGCGGAAGTCCCCGGACGGTGAGGGGACGGCGACGTGGGAGCACTGGGAGATGCGCGTCCACAAGCGGCTGATCGACATCGACGCCGACGAACGCGCGCTCCGCCAGCTCATGCGCGTCCAGGTGCCCAACGACGTCAGCATCGAGATCGTTCTCGAGGACTAAGCGCTAAGGCGCGTTCGCGCCACGCTCTCCGTTTTCGTTTCTCACGTCGGACGGCGTCGTTCGTCCTCGACCGTCTCGGACCGACCGGTATCTCAGCCCAACTCGATCGTTTCGACGTACCGGAGGAAGGACTCCAAGCCCCGATTCTCGGTGTAGTGGACCGATTCGGCGTCGGCGTCGTACCGGACGATCCCGGCCTCCTGAAGCATCGGGAGGTGGGTATCAAGGAGTTCCTCGCGGACCACCTCCGGCGGGGACGAGTCGCGCATCGGCAGCGACCGGTCGATGTCGTGGATCTCCTCGACCAGCCGGTCGAGCGGGACGGTCTGATTCGGCTGGTTCTTCAAGTGATACAGGAGCGTGCGCCGGCGTGGGCACGACAGCAGTTCCAGTATCCTATCGAAGGAGTGGCGCATCGGCACCGTTTCGGGGCGGTCCGGGTCCGTTCTCGCGGTCCCGCCCGGCGGCGGCGTCGTCGAACGGAACGACGGAGTCCGCGTCGTCTCCTCGCGTTCCGTCGGGATCCAGCCGTCGGCCGGCGTGTGCTCGATGACCGTATCGTACAGCGGTCGAAGGGTCGCCACCGTCTCCTCGTCGTGTGCGTCCGGGTCGACGTGGCTGTGGGCGATCACGCCGAGACGCTCACAGAGGCGGTTGAGGGCGGTGATCAGGGCGATCACGCGGTCGGTCTCGTAGGCGGCGAGCAGCCGCGTCACGGAGTGAAGACACAGGACCGTCGTCTCGTCGGTGTCCTTCCACGCGCCGAGCTGGCTGGCGATCGCGAACCCGACGTCGTGGAGGTCCGCGTCCTCGGGAAGTCCGCGTACGGAGATCGATCCCGATTCGGAGACCGGGAGCCGATCGGTCGTCATCTCCCGCCTTCCGTCGACGATCGTCACCCTCGTCGGGAGCTCGCTGCCGGCTTCACGCTGCCAGACCGACAGGCGCTCGGCGGGGGATGCCGAAAGCGTAACGCTCAGCACGTTGGTGTGTTCGGGCGGATCGTGAGTCAGCAGATCGATACAGGCGCCGTCGTCGGGGGACTCCTGCGAGGGAGCCAGCAAGAGAACGGACGACGATCGGCCGACGTAGTCGCGTAGCGTGCGATCCGAACCTACCACTAGCGCCGTTCGGCGTCCGATCGAGATAAACTCGTCGTTCAGATATCACGTTGCTATCCACAGTCACTCATGCCGGACCCGCGCCACGGCTCCGAGTGGGTCTACCGCTCCAGCAGCCGCGCGCGCCCGGCGAGGAGTCCGACGAAGGCCCCCGTGGCGTGTGCCAGGAGCGCGACGACGAGGGGAACGCCGACCGCGGAGGTCGACGCATCGGTCGCTCCGCGGTCGCCGTCACCGTCGTCTCGGTCGGCGGAGCGACGCGCTTCGCGCCGTTTCTCGGCTTCGGGGAGGGACACGGGCGTCGTCACGGACGACGCGAGTGTTTTCTCCCCGCGTGTCGTCCCGCCTCCGAACGAACCGCCAGCGTTATATGATTTAGGCCAACCTAAACGAACTGTATGTCGGCCGACCGCGTGCGTGACCGCTCTCGATCCGCGACGACCGCCCCCGAGGAGTCCGCGACCGGAGGGGACGCCGGACGATGAGCGGGTCCCGGCTCCGTCGAGTCCGTGACCGGATCGCGGCGAGCGGCCCCTCCCGCGGTCGGCTCACCCTCCTCGGCACCGTCGGCGTCCTCGGAGTCGGCGTCGCGGTGCTCTCACGGACCGTCGAGACGGACGCGCTCCTCGCGGCGGTCGCCGCGGCCGACCCGCGGTTCCTCGCGCTCGCCGTCCTCGCGTACCTGGCCTCGTGGCCGCTCCGGGGGCGGCGGTACGGGGACGTGCTCGCGCCGATGGACCGGCGGCACGGCGTCGGCTTCCTCACCGCCGCCGTGTTCGCGAGCCAGACGGCGAACCTCGTCGTGCCGGCGCGCGCCGGGGACGGCGTCCGGGCGTACCTCCTCAAGCGGCGGCGGGACGTGCCCTATCCCACCGGCGTCGCCTCGCTGGCGGTCGAGCGCGGCTTCGACCTCGTGGCGGTGGCCACGCTCGGGGGCTCCGCCCTCGCGGTCCTCCTGCTCGGAAGCCGCTCGGTCGGGACGGAGGGTGCCTCGACGCCGCTCGCGGCCGCGGCCGGGATCGCCGCCGCGGCGCTTCTCCTCGCCGTCTCGACGGTCTGGGTCGCACGAAGCGACCGGGCGTTCGGTCCCGCGCTCCGCGCTCGCGTCGAGGGTTCCCGCCTCTCGGGGGTCGTCGACGCGGCCGTGCGGTTCGGCGCGGCCGTCCGCGTCGTCGCCGTGGCCCCGCGCGGGCTCGCCCGGGTCTACGCCGGGAGCCTCCTCGTGTGGGGGCTCGACGTCGTCACCGCGGTGCTCGTCCTCGCCGCGCTCGTGGGAGGGTTCGGCGGGACGGTTCCGGCGTGGACGCTCGTGACCGTCGGGACGCTCGCGGTCAGCGCCGGGAACCTCGCGAAGGTGCTGCCGCTCTCGCAGGGCGGCATCGGCCTCTACGAGGCCGCGTTCGTCGGGCTCGTCGTCGGCACCACCGCGATCCCCGTCGAGACGGCGGTCGTCGCGGCGGTCCTCGACCACGCGCTGAAGAACGCGGTCACGCTCGGCGGCGGCGGGGCGGCCGCGCTCGCGTTCGACCGCCTGCCGACGGGCGATCCCGAAGACGCCGAGCCCGCGACCGGCGAGAGCGACCCGTCCGCCGCCGGACCGCCAAGCTTTTAGGCCAGCCTAAAAATTTGGGGACATGGACGAACGCCGTAACGCGAGGGACGGATCCGACGTCTGTGTGATCGTCCCCACGATCCGGGAGTACGAGTGCGTCCGCGCGTACGTCGAGAACGCGCGCGAACACGGGTTCGACACGTCGCGACTACACTTCGTGTTGGTCACCGAGGACTTCTGTGACGTCGCGGAGATGCGCTCGATGCTCGACGCGCTCGACGTGTCGGGAGAGGTCTTCGACGGGAGCCGTCGCGAGGAGTGGTACGCGGAGAACGGGGTCGGGGAGTACGCCCACGTCGTCCCGGCCGCCAGCCACGCCGAGACGAGCTTCGGCCTGCTGTACATGTGGGCGAACCCCGCGTTCGAGTACGGAGTCTTCATCGACGACGACACGCTCCCGCACGACGACGAGGACTACTTCGGCCGACACATGGCGAACCTCGCGTTCGAGGGGGAGGTGACGCGCGTCCGGTCGGACGAGAACTGGGTGAACGTCCTCTACGAGAACGCCGACGAGCACGGCCTCTATCCGCGTGGCTACCCGTACTCGGCGATGAACGAGACGGTCGAGACCGACGCGGTGGAGATCGAGGGCGGCGAGGTCGTCGCCTCACAGGGGCTCTGGACGAACGTGCCCGACCTCGACGCGGTGCGGATCCTGATGGACGGCGACCTCGAGGGACAGGCACAGACGCGGACGAGCGCCGACGACTTCGGCGAGGACTTCGTCGCCGCGCGCGGTAACTACCTCACGGTGTGCTCGATGAACCTCGCGTTCCGCCGCGAGGTGATCCCGGCGTTCTACCAGCTCCCGATGGACGACAACGAGTGGGAGGTGGGCCGGTTCGACGACATCTGGTCGGGGGTCTTCCTGAAACGCGCCTGCGACGTGCTCGACAAGCGGATCTACAACGGCTGGCCGCTCTGTGAGCACAACAAGGCCGCGCGCTCGACGTTCGACGACCTCCACAACGAGGTCGCGGGCTTGGAGCTCAACGAGCACCTCTGGGAGCTCGTCCACGACGCCGGCGCGGACGCCGCCGGCTACGCCGAGGCGTACGACGCGATGGCCGACCGGCTCGCCGACGGCGAGTTCGACGAGTACCGGAACGGGGAGTTCCTCGTCCACGTCGGCGAGCACATGCGCGACTGGCTCGACTGTCTCGAGGCGCTCGACCGGACGCCGGCGGTAGCGGACGACTGAACCGACACGACTAAGTTCATTTAGGCTGCCCTAAAACACATGCCAGAAACCGATCCTTCTTCCGACGGAACCGACAGACGACGCTTCCTCGCCGCGACCGGCGCGCTCGGCGCGCTCGGCGCGGCCGGCTGCCTCGACCGGCTTCCCGGCGGGGGCGACGACGCGACCGAGTCGACGGTCGGCCAGATCGGGTCCGGCCGCGCGGGACGCGGACTCCCCGGCGGCACCCCGATCGCCGAGATGCCGGACCTCGAGGGCGAACTCACCGTCTACTCCGGCCGTGGCGAGTTCCTCGTCGGCGAGCTCGTCTCCTACATCGACGAGCAGTACGACGACTTCTCGCTCACCGTCCGGTACGCCGGCTCGACGGACCTCGTGAACCAGATCGCGAACGAGGGCGAGGGATCGCCCGCGGACGTCTTCTACTCGGTCAACGCGGGGTCGCTCGGCGCGCTCGCGGACGCGGGGCGCACCCAAGCGCTCTCCGAGGAGGTCACGGGGATGGTCCGCGAGGAGTTCCGCACCGACCAGTGGATCGGCACCTCGGGACGCGCCCGCACCGTCCCGTACAACACCGACGAGTTCTCCGAGGAGGACCTGCCGAGCAGCGTCATGGCGTACCCGGAGGAGTTCTCCGGCGACCTCGGGTGGGCCCCCTCCTACGGCTCCTGTCAGGCGTTCGTGACCGCGATGCGGCTCATCGAGGGCCCGGAGGCGACCCGTAGCTGGCTCGAGGCGGTCGTCGAGTCGGGTATCGCGAGCTACCCCGACGAGTTCGCCGCCTGTCAGGCGATCGCCGACGGGGAGATCGACGCCGCGTTCACGAACCACTACTACATCCAGCGCGTCCTCGACGGCAACCCGGAGGCGTCGATCGCGACCGCCTTCACCGAGGGCGACGCCGGCGCGGTGTTCAACGTCGCGGGGGCCGCGGTCGTCGACACCGCGTCGGACGCCACCCTCGCCGAGAACTTCGTCCGGCACCTGCTCTCGGCGGAGGCACAGGACTACTTCGCCCGGACGACCTTCGAGTATCCGCTCATCCCCGACGTCGAGCCGATCGGCGACCTGCCGACCATCGACGAGCTCGACGTCCCGGACATCGACCTGACCCAGCTGTCGGACCTCGAACCGACGATCGACCTCATGCGCGACGCCGGCGTCGAGGTCTGAGCTCCCCCGGATCCCGTGTCGTCCCGCCTCCTCCGTCCGATCCGGCTCGCGAGCGCCGCCCGCGAGCGACTGGCCCGAGCCGATCGCGTCACGCTCGCGGCGCTTCTCGTCGCCGGCGTCGCCGGCCTCCTTACTTTCGCGATCGCCGCGACCGTCTTCGCGTACCACTCCAGCAACCACGACGAGGCGGTGTACCTCACGCAGGCCGCGATGTTGCTGTCGGGGCAACTGGAGTTACACGCCGGATCGCTCGCCGACGCGTTCCACCCGTGGTTCTTCGTCGAGGACGGCGGCCGGCTCTACCCGAAGTACACGCCGGTCCCCGCGGCGATGTACGCCGTCTCCATGGGGATCCTCGGCGAGCCGCGGGTCACGCTCGCGGTCGTCGCCGCCGGCAACGCCGCGCTCGTGTACCTGCTCGGGTCGATGGTCGCGGACCGGCGGGTCGGCGTCGCCGCCGCGGTGCTGTTCGCGGCGTCGCCGCTCGCGCTCGTGACCGGCTCGACGTTCCTCCCGTACGCGCCGACGACGTTCCTCAACCTGTGTTTCGCGGTCGCGTACCTCCGGAGCGTCCGGGACGGGTCGCTGCCGGCCGCCGGCGTCGCGGGCGTCGCGGTCGGGCTCGCGTTCTTCGCGCGCCCCTACACCGCGGTGCTGTTCGCGGCCCCGTTCATCTGTCACGCGCTCGTTCGAGTGGCGTCGTCCCTCCGGGCGAGCGGGCTCCGCTCCGTCCGCTCCTCCGGCGTCCCCCTCTCCGTTCCCGGTCCCGTCCGTCGACACGGGCTCACGGCGCTTCTCGGGACGGCCTTCGTCGGCTTGACGCTCGCGTACAACCTCCGGCTGACGGGGTCGCCGCTGACGTTCCCGTATCAGGCGTTCGCCCCGATGGACGGCCCCGGCTTCGGCGAGCGGCGGATCCTCGGCCACTCGGCCGACTACACGCTCGGGCTCGCGCTCGAATCGAACGCCTACGCCCTGTGGTTCCTCGCGACCCGATGGGTGACGGCCGGGCCGATCGGCTCGGCGCTCGCGCTCGCCGGCGGCGCGCTCGCCGTCCGTCGCTGGCGGCGCGGCGAGCGCGTGTCGACCGGGGGTCGAGAAGGGGCGGTCGACGCCGACGCCGGCTTCGAGCGCACCGCGGGGCTCCTGCTCGCGGGCGTGGCGGGCTCGGTCGTCGTCGGCAACCTGTTCTTCTGGGGGACCCACAACCTGCTCGCGACGCTCTCCGACCCGACCGACGGGCTCGTCGCGGGCTTCGGCCCGTTCTACCACTTCGACCTCCTCGTTCCGTTCTCCGTGTTCGGCGGCGTCGCGCTCCTCGCCGGGTGGCGGGCGCTCCCGCGGCTCCGGGCGCGGCTCTCGGCGGTCGTCTCCCCGGACCGGGCCAGGGTGGTCGTCGTCGTCGCGGTCGCGGTCGTCCTTCTCGCGGGCGGGGTCGCCGCCGCGGCCGTCCTCGCGACGCCGCTCGACCGGAACGCGGCGAACGCCGAGAAGTACGAGGCGGCCTACGAGCCGGTCGAGTCGACGTCGCTCGAGGACGCGCTCGTCCTCGTCCCGACCCCGTACGGGGAGTGGCAGAACCACCCGTTCCAGACGCTGCGGAACGATCCCGGATTCGACGGCGAGGTCGTGTATGCGCTCGACCGCGATCCGGGCGAGGACTTCGCCGTGCTCGACGCGTACCCGAACCGGACCGCGTACCGCTACGCGTACCGCGGCGAGTGGACGCCGAACCCGGACCGACACGTCGCCCCGAAGCTCGAACCGATCGACGTGCGTCGGGGGGCGACGCTCTCGGCCGAAACGACCGTCGGGACGCCGGAACGCGTCGAGCGCGCCCGGGTCCGGCTGACGGTCGACGGCGAGCCCACGGGTCGCGCGAGCTACGTCGTCGAGGACCCCGGCGATCCGATCGCGGTCGACTGGTCGATCGACGCCGACGGAGCGCGGCTGGCCGGCGATCCGGGGACGGCGGTGCCGATCGAGGTCGAGGAAGGCGGGAACGGCGGCACGGACGGGGCCGGCGACGGGAACGGAACGGAAGTCGAGGCCGACACGGTCGTCCTCACGGTGACGCTCGTCGACCCCGCTGGGTCGACGTTCACCTACCGGCAGGAGGCGACGGTCCGGACCGACGGAGACCGCGTCGAGGTCGTGTGGCCCCCGGAGCGCTCCGTCTGTCCGCTCGTCATCGAGTGCGGGAACGAGGGGACCTACCTCCCGGACGACCCCGACGCACACCCCGACTGGGTCGTCTTCGGGACCGACGTCGAGGCGGACGAAGCGTAGAACTCTCGAACCGCTCAGAGCCGCCGCAGCCGCTCCTCGAGACACACTGTGACGATCGACTTCGCGATGGCCGCGCCGCCCTCGATCGGGTCGAGTTTGGTCTCGCCGAGGCGCTCGGCGTAGTCGATCGGGCGCTCGCGTACGTCGTAGCCGCGCATCAGCGGCCGGATCAGGAGCTCGGCGGAGAGGCCGGTGTTCTCGGTCCACGCGATGTCCTCGACCACCTCGCGGCGGTACGCGCGCATCCCCGTCGTGGTGTCATGGACGCGTTCCGCCATGAGCAGGCTCGCGATCGCCGCGAACGCGTGGTTGCCGAGGCGGTTGAACGCGGGCATCGCGCTCGCCCCGTGGTAGAGCCGGTCGCCGCTCACCACGTCCGCGCCCGCGTTGATCGCCTCGAGGAACTCCGGCAGCGCCTCCATCGGGTAGGTGTCGTCGCAGTCGGCCGTGACGACGATCGGCCGGTCGGGCGCGAGGATCGCCTCGCGGACGGCGACGCCGTACCCCTGCGGCTCCTGTTCGATGACGCGCGCGCCGTGCTCGCGGGCGATCTCCGGCGTCCGGTCCGAGGAGCCGTCGACACAGACCACCTCGGCCCTCCCGTCCGTGACCCGCTCGACGTCCGAGAGGACGGTCCCGATCGCCGCCTCCTCGTTGTACGTCCCCATCACGACGCTGACGTCCTCGAAGGTGTACGCGTCGCCCGTGCCGTCCTCGCCGTCCGTCGCGGTTTCGGCCGCCCCGTCGTCGGTAGCTGAATCGTCGGCTGCCGCGTCGTCGACGGTGGGACTCCCGGTCGCGTCGTCTCCCGACCCGACCGCCGACGGCGTGAGTGACTCGCTCATTACGCAAGCAGAACGACCGCACCCACTTGAATTTTTAGGTTTGCCTAAAACAGTGTCAGACCCGCGACTCGACGTGGTCCGCGACCCGCAGCGCCAACGCGGCGATGGTGAGCGTCGGGTTCATGGCCCCGCTCGTCGGGAAGACCGAACTCGAGGCGATCCAGCAGTTGTCGAGGTCGTGGGTCAGACAGCCGGCATCGACGACGCCGCGATCGGGGTCGTCGCTCATCCGGGTCGTCCCCATGTGGTGGTAGGCGGGTCCGGTCGCGTCCGGGCCGGTCACCCACTCGATCTCCGCGCCGAGTTCCTCGAGGATCGACCGCTGGATCCCGTTCGCGCGCTCGATGGTGCGGAGTGCGCGGTCGTCGACGGACCAGTGGACGTCGGGGACGGGGTTGCCGTGGTCGTCGGTGCGCTCCGGATCGAGACCGACGTAGCTGTCGGCGCTCGGGCGCTGCTCGACGAGCCCGCCGACCGCGACGTGGTTCCCGTACTCCTCGCGCAGTCGGTCGAGGAGCGCGTCCCCCCAGTCGTCGCCGGAGAGCGCCGACTCGACCGGAGAGGGGCCGGCGTAGTTGAAGAACTCGAGTTTGAACGGGGCGATATCCTCGTCGGCCCCGTCATAGAACTGATCGCAGGCGCTCGTGTAGAAGCCGACGTGGTTCTGTCGGGTCGGCTCGTCGAGGACGCCCCCGACGCCCGCGAACAGGTGGTCCATGAAGAACCTCCCCACCGTCCCGCTGGAGTTCGCGAGGCCGTCCGGGTAGTGCTCGGAGTCGGAGAGCAGGAGGAGCCGTGGCGTCTCCACGCCGCCGCAGGCGACGACGAACGCGTCGGCCGCCTGGCGGTGCTCCTCGCCGTCGGGCGTCGCGTAGACCGCTGCGGTCACCCGGTCGGCGTCGTGTTCCAGCCGCTGGACCGGGGCGCGGTCGATGACGGTCGCCCCGTTCGACTCCGCGCG
Organism: Halorubrum aquaticum; assembly: GCF_900113615.1. GTDB lineage: Archaea > Halobacteriota > Halobacteria > Halobacteriales > Haloferacaceae > Halorubrum > Halorubrum aquaticum. The sequence goes on along the minus strand of NZ_FOPZ01000022.1, from coordinate 10,340 downwards.
GTCGACGTGGACCGTCGCGTCGTACTTCGCGCCGCTCGGACACACCGGCTGGCACGTCCCGTACCCGACGCAGGGCGAGCGGCCGTCGTACGGCTCCGAATTGCGCGCGTTCGGCACCGAGTGCATGTCGATCCCCAGCGACTCGCAGGCCTCCGCGAACAGCGAGTCGCTGTAGGAGGGCTCGAACGCCGGCATCGGGTGCGGCTCCTCGCGGGGCGGCGCGTACGGGTTGTCCGACGCGCCGGCGACGCCCAGCTCGCGCTCGGCCTCGGCGTAGTACGGCCGGAGGTCCGCGTAGTCGATCGGCCAGTCGGGACCGACGCCCCGAGCCGTCCCGGAGTTGAAGTCGTCCTCGTGCAGGCGCATCACCATCCCCTGCCAGTGGAGCGTCGACCCGCCGACCCCCTTGACGCGGGCGTGGTTCAGCGGGTAGAAGCGCTCGCCGGAGCTGGCATGGGCGTCGCGATCGCCGCCCACGTCCCACACGTCCGGCCGGTCGTAGGAGGGGCGGATCGCCCGCTCTTGTCTCGCGAGCCGGTCCGCCGGGTCGAACCGCGGCCCGGCGTCGAGCACCACCACGTCGCGGTCGGCGGCCAGCCGGTCGGCGACGAGCGCGCCGGCCGGCCCCGCGCCCACGACGCAGACGTCCGCGTTCGCGACCGGGCTGCGGTCGATATCCCGGGTCTCGGTGTCCCCCCCACTCATTTCGGCCCCCGTCGATAGCTCTCCGCCCCGCCGGGGTGTCCCTGCGGGTTCTCGATACCGACCAGCTCCCCGCCCGTCGGCGAGGCGTACAGCGCCAGGAGGAGGTCGTTGACGACGTAGTACCGGACTCGCTCGGCGGTCGTCCCGTCGGGGTCCTCCTCGGCGGTGTCGGCACCGGTCCCCCGGAGCAGCTCCTCGCGGTCGGCCGCCGACAGCTCAGCGACCGGCGCGTCGTACCAGGACCGGGACGCCGCCTCGAGGTCGGCGACGGCCTCGCGGAGCCCCGCCGCGTGTGCGGACCCGTCCAGCCGCCCGTCGAGGAAGCGGTCGACGAACGCCTCGACGTTCGAGACCGCGTCCGGGTAGACGACCGCCGCGACCGCGACCATCGTCGACCGAACCGTCTCCTCGTCCGCGCCGCCGTCGGCGTCGTCGTGCCGCCCGCCGTCGCCGTCCGCCTCGCCGCCCGCAGCGTCCTGACCGCCACCTCCCGCGTGACGGACGCCGACGGCGACCCCGCCCGCCGCACCCACGGCGGCCAGCGCGGCCACGGCATCGCGTCTCGTCAGCTCCATGCGTGGTTTAGGCTACCCTAAATCCTTATACCCGTCGGAGTCGATCGCGTACTCGATGCCGCTCGGATCGGAATTCCTAACCGAGACAGCACCTTCCTTCCGGATCGAACCCGGTCCCCCTTCCGACCCATGAGCAGAATACAGCGCATCATCGACGGAGCGACCGACGGCGACGGGCGACTCCCGCCGGGGCTGACGCTGCTTTCCGCCGCGATCGCCGCGACGCTCGTGTTCCCGCTGGCGTGGCTGGTGATCGAGGCCGTCACCGTGGACCCGGACCGCGCGCGTGAGCTCCTCGTCAGTTCCGGAACGGTCGAGGTGCTGCTCAACAGCCTGCTCCTGATGGCGGGCGTGACGGGACTCTCGATCCTGCTCGGCGTGCCGCTCGCGTACCTGACGGTCCGGACCGACCTCCCGTTCCGCCGGTTCTGGTCGGTCGTCGTCGCGCTCCCGCTCGTCGTCCCCAGCTACGTCGGGGCGTTCGCGTTCGTCTCCGCGTTCGGTCCCCGCGGCGAGTTCCACGACGTGCTCGCGCCGCTCGGCATCGAGCGGCTCCCGGACGTCTACGGCCTCCCCGGATCGATCCTCGTGATCACGCTGTACACGTATCCGTACGTCTACCTCTCGACGCGGGCCGCGCTGCTTTCCTTCGACACGACGCTGATCGAGGCGGCGCGGACCCTGAACCACGGCCGCGCCGAGGCGTTCCGGCGGGTGACGCTGCCCGTGATCCGTCCGGCGGTCGCCGCCGGATCCCTCCTGGCGGCGCTGTACGCGGTCTCCGACTTCGGGACGCCCTCGATCATGCGCCTGCCCGTGTTCACCCGGCAGATCTACGTCGAGTACAACGCGTTCGGCCGTGACTACGCCGCGCTGCTCTCCTTACAGCTGCTCGGCGTCGTGCTCGTCGTGCTCGCGCTGGAGTGGCTCGTCCGGTCGAACCGGACCACCCACGGCGACGACGCGGGCACCACCGGCGACCTCGTGCGCCTCGGCCGGTGGCGCTGGCCGGCGACGCTGGCTCCCGCGTCGGTTGCCGCGACCGCGCTCCTCGTCCCGCTCTGGATCCTCGGGCTGTGGCTGGTCCGGTCGGACGCCGGCCGCCGCCCCTCGATGGCCTTCGAGCCGATACAGGTGCTCAACTCGGTGTCCGTCGCCGCCGCGGCCGCCGTCGTCGCCGCGCTCGCGGCCCTGCCCGTCGCGTACTTCGCGGCCACCCACGACTCGCCGCTCGCGACGCTGTTCGAGCGGGCGACCTACGTCGGCTTCGCCGTCCCCGGGATCGTGTTGGCGCTCGCGTTGGTCTACTTCGGATCGGGATACCTGCCGTGGCTCTACCAGACGCTTCCCCTCCTCGTGTTCGCGTACGTGGTTCGGTTCCTGCCGCAGGCCGTGGGGTCGACCCGGACGTCGATCCTCGGGGTCGATCCCCGGTTGGTCGAGGCGGGCCGCACGCTCGGGGAGTCCTCGATGGGCGCGTTCCGGCGGGTGACGTTCCCGCTCACCCGCTCGGGGATCGTCGCCGGCGCGGCCCTCGTCTTCCTCACGACGATGAAGGAGCTACCCGTCACGCTCATCCTCCGACCGTCCGGTTTCGAGACCATCGTCACCCAGATCTGGCGCGCACAGGAGACCGCGCTCTACCAGTACGCCGTCGTGCCCACGCTCATCCTGCTCGTCATCTCCGGACTCTCGATGGTCGTCATCCTCGCACAGGAGGGTGGCGAGGAGGGGCTGTGAGCCTCTCGATCTCCAGTTCAGTCGGTCTAAGGAGTGAGCGATCGATTGCGGTGGCGCGCCTCCGAGTGCCCCGGAGGGGCACGAGGAGCCCGCGAGGGACGCGGCGAGTGGAACGAGCCGCGAGGCTGGGGAGGCGTGAGGTGCGGTTACGGGGCCGTGCGGGGTGGGACTCAAAGGGGCAGTCGCCGGCGGCGGAGTCGCCGGCGACGAAGCCGTGAGTCCTCGTGGCTGGCGCTTTGAAAACAGTCACCGCGCCAGCAACGATCCTCTTTCACTCATCCCGATCCCCATCGAAACACCCGTCCTACAAGCACGCTCCAACGACTGGGCGTTTCACACGAAAACACGTCTAGAAAGACCGGATCGCAACGGAGCCACTCTCGTGTATTTGTGACTATCACATCACTTAATAACCAGATGACGCACGGTCGATCCGTCACTGAGAGCGATCCGACATGTCACTGGTAGACGCACACCGACCGACGAACCGGCGCGAACGCTACCGACTGATGGCCGACGCGGCGAGCCGACCCTTCGCGGTCGGTGCCGTCGCGGTTCCCCTCCTCTTGCCCCTCCTCGGGTATCTCTCCGGCGATATCCGGGTCATGTTCACCGTCCACCTCTTTCTCGGCGCGTTCTGGTTCGGCACCGCGGTGCTCGGCGCGGTCGTCTTGGGGCCCGTCATGGGCTCGCTCTCCGAGGAGGCGAACGTCGAGTTCGCCTCGGGGTTCGTCCCGAAGATGAACATCCTCATGGAGCCGGTCTCGGTCGGCGTCGTCGGCTCCGGGCTCGGGCTCGCCGCCATGATGGGACTGTTGGCCTCTCCCACCCCGTCGCTGTGGGCGGCGCTCGTCCTCGCGGTCGCGCTGCTCGTTCTCGGGTTCGGCCCGCTTCACGCGTTCACCTCCGGGATGTTCGACGAGATCGCCGCCGAGGAGACCGACCACGAACGGCTCGCCGAGTTGAACAAGAAGTACGGCATGTTGAGCATGGTCGAGCTCGTCTTGATGATCGCCATCGTCGCCACCATGTCCGGGATCCGCTGGGGTTTCTGACTCGTTCGTCCGAGAGCATCCGAGTTCGTCCGAGGTCGTCCGAATCCCACACGTACTTACCCGACACCCGCCACGAGCGCGTATGGACCTCGCCGATTCACACGCGCTGATCACGGGTGGAGCCGGCCTCGTCGGGAGCCACCTCGCGGCCCGGCTCCTCGAGGCCGGCGCGACCGTCCGCGTCGCCGACGACCTCTCGAAGGGCGACCGCGACCGCGTTCCCGACGGCGCGGAGTTCGTTCGAGCCGACGTGACCGACCCCGACGACGTCGCCGAGGTCGTCACCGCGGACCTCGACGTCGTCTTCCACTTCGCGGCGTACACGGACACGAACTACGACGACGACCGCGAGCTGTTCGAGGCGAACACCGCGATGACGCACGCCGTCCTCGAACGCATGCGCGAGGTCGGCGTCGACCGCTTCGCGTTCACCTCCTCCTCGACCGTCTACGGCGAGGCCCCCCGGCCGACGCCCGAGGACCACGCGCCGCTCGAGCCCATCTCCATTTACGGCTCCTCGAAGCTGGCCGACGAGGCGCTGATCTCGACGTACGCGCACTCCTACGGCGTACGGTCGTGGGTGTTCCGGTTCGCGAACATCGTCGGCCCCCACCAGCGCGGCAACGTGATCCCCGACTTCATCGAGAAGCTCGACGACGACCCGACCGAGCTGACGATCCTCGGCGACGGCCGCCAGGAGAAGTCCTACATGCACGTCACCGAGTGCGTCGACGCGATCCGCCACGTCGTCGAGCACGCCGACGACGACCTGAACGTCTACAACCTCGGGACGCGGACGACGACCTCGGTGACGGAGATCGCCGACATCGTGAGCGAGGAGCTCGGCGTCGACCCCGAGTACGAGTACACCGGCGGCGACCGCGGCTGGACGGGCGACGTACCGCGGATGCGCCTGTCGATCGAGCGGCTGGCCGCGCTCGGGTGGGAGCCGTCGATCGAGAGCGACGAGGCGGTCCGCCGCGCGGCGCGGCAGTTGATCGACGAGATAGTCGAGTGAGCCGACCGCCTCGGGTCACCGCCGGTGGAACGAGCCCGGTCGCCGGACGGCTTGGGGCGACCCTTGTCGAAGTGGACACAGTTATCCGGTCCCCTCCGTTACGAGGTCGCATGTTTAGTGACAGTCACGCCGTCTCGAGCCCCCGACCGGGGGACGTCGTGGGCTCCTCGGCCGCTCCGCGAGTGCGACGACGACCGTCGGGGAACGACGAAGCCGACGAGATCGGAGGGCGAGCATGCGCGTAGTCGCGAAGTTCGGCGGGACGAGCCTCGGGAGCGGCGACCGGATCGACCGCGCGGCCGACTCGGTCGCCAACGCGGTCGAGGCCGGCCACGAGATCGCCGTGGTCGCGAGCGCGATGGGGTCGACCACCGACGACCTCCTCGACGACATCACCTTCGAGACGGACGACGCGGACCGCGCGGAGATCGTGTCGATGGGCGAACGGACCAGCGTGCGGATGCTGAAGGCCGCCCTCTCGGTCCGCGGCATCGAGGCGGTCTTCCTCGAGCCCGGCCACCCCGACTGGCCGGTCATCACGAACGAGCTCGGCGAGGTCGACGTCGAGGAGACGCGTCGACGCGCCGAGGCGCTCGCCGCCCGACTCGACGGCGTCGTCCCGATCATCACCGGGTTCCTCGCGGAGGACCACGACGGGAACGTCACCACCCTCGGCCGCGGCGGCTCGGACACGACGGCGGTCATGCTCGGCAACTACATGGACGCCGACGAGGTCGTCATCGTCACCGACGTCGAGGGCGTGATGACCGGCGACCCGCGGGTCGTCGAGGGCGCTCGAAACGTCGGCCGGATCACCGTCGACGAGCTCCGGAACCTCTCGTTCCGCGGCGCGGAGGTCGTCGCCCCGTCGGCGCTCTCGTACAAGAGCGAGAAGCTCGCGGTCCGCGTCGTCCACTACCAACACGGCGACCTGCTCAGGGGCGGGACCCGGATCGAGGGGCAGTTCGAGAACCTCATCGACATGCGGGAGACGCCGCTCGCGTGTCTCACGGTCGCCGGCAGGGCGATCCGAAACCGGCCCGGGATCCTCTCGAACCTCTCGGACGGCCTCCAACGCGAGGAGATCAACATCGACGCGGTCGCCTCGGGGATGGACTCCGTCACCTTCTACGTCGACGTCGACGTCGCCGAGCGCGCGGAGGCGGTGTTACACGAGACGGTCGTCGAGGACGAGACGCTCTCGTCGGTGACCGTCGACGATCCGATCGCGGTCATCCGCGTGACCGGCGGCGAGCTCCCCAACCAGTCCGGCGTCATCCAGGACATCATCGGGCCGCTCGCCGAGGAGGGTATCAACATCATCGACCTGATCACGAGCGCGACCTCCGTCGCGGTGTTCGTCGACTGGGACGACCGCGAGGCGGCCCTGGAGATCGTCCAGTCCTGTTTCGACTGAGCCCCTCGATTCCGTTCCGAGCGAACTACCCGTCCAAGTGCTCGATGACCGCGTCGACGTCGTTGGGGACGGGTTCCGGGTCGCCGCCGGCCTCGTAGGCGGCGTCGGGGTCCTTCAGCAGGTGGCCGGTCGTGAGACAGACCACGGTCTCGTCGTCGTCGACGACGCCCTCGTGCCGGAGCTTCTTCAGCCCGGCCAGGCTCGCCGCGGAGGCGGGCTCGACGCCGACCCCCTCGCCCGCGAGCTGGCGCTGAGCGTCGGTGATCTCCGTGTCGCTCACGGCGACGGCGGTGCCGCCCGTGTTCCGGATCCCGGGGATCGCCTTCGGCGCGTTGACCGGGTTGCCGATGCGGATCGCGGTCGCGCGCGTCTCGACCTCCTCCCACCGCCGGATCTCGTCGTTGCCCGCCTCGATCGCCTCGACCATCGGGGCGGCCCCCTCGGCCTGAACGCCGGTCAGCTTGGGTACGTCGTCGACGGCGAGCGCGCCCGATTGGACGAGCTCGCGGAACCCCTTGTACAGCGCCGCGGTGTTGCCCGCGTTGCCGACGGGGAGGACGATCCGGTCGGGGTACGTCCCGTGGTCGGCGTGGAACTCCTCGAGGATCTCGAAGCCGATCGTCTTCTGGCCCTCCAGACGGAACGGGTTCAGCGAGTTGAGCAGGTACGCCTCGCCGCGGGCGGCGAGCGCCTGGACGATGTCGAGGCAGGCGTCGAAGTTGCCGTCGACCTCGAGGATGCGCGCGCCGTGGAGGCTCGCCTGCGCGACCTTCCCGGCGGCGACCTTCCCCTGCGGAAGGAGCACGAGCGTCGGCATGTCGGCGCGGCCGCCGTAGGCCGCGAGCGCGGCCGAGGTGTTGCCGGTGGACGCGCAGGCGAGCGCGCCGACGCCGAGCTCCTGGGCGACGCGGACGCCGACGGTCATTCCGCGGTCCTTGAAGGAACCGGTGGGATTCATCCCCTCGTGTTTGATCCGGAGCGCGTCGACCCCGACCGACTCCTCGATCCGGGGGACGCGGTGGAGCGGGGTGTCGCCCTCCGGCAGCGTCACGCCGAGGTCGAAGGGAAGCCCCTCGCGGTAGCGCCACACGCCGCGATCGGGGCCGTCGGTCGACGCGCCCGCGCCGAACTCCTCGAACGTCGGCGGGTCGGCGTAGCGGACCTCGAGCAGGCCGTCACAGTCGTCGCAGGTGTAGCGGACCTCCTCGAACGGGGCGAACGTCTCGCCGCAGGCGATACAGGCGAGCCAGGTCCCGTCGTCCGCACAGTCGGGCGCGTCGGGGGTCGCGGCGTCGATGGCGAGGCTCATTGATCCATCGTCGGTTCCCCCGTACCTTAAGCCGGCCGATGGGGACCGACGGTGACCCCGGATCAGTCGACGATGATCTCGGAGTCGGAGCCGTCGTCCCGACCGGTCCCGCCGCCCATCTCCGCCTGATAGCGCTGGATCCACTCGGCGAAACACTCGGGGCAGAGCCGTTGGGTGTCGATGTTCGCCCGGTCGACGCTGAGTCGAACCGTTCGGGCGAGCGCGTCCGTCGTCGGCTCCCCGCAGGCGTCACAGGGTTCGGTCGTCGGCGCGTCGCTCATACGGGTCGCTCTCGGCGAGTGCCCTTAAAAACTCGTCACGGTCGACGCACGCGCGTGGTGTGCGGGCGGCGGGCGAGCGGCGGTCGGATGGTGCGAGTGACGTGCGAGCGGCGCGTGTGCTCGCTCGATTCACGTCGTCCGGAAGGCGCGGTCGCCGGCGTCGCCGAGCCCGGGGACGATGAAGCCGTCGTCGTCGAGCCGGTCGTCGATGGCGACCGTCAGCAGGTCGGCCTCGGGGAAGGCCTCCCCGACGCGGATCAGGCCGTCCGGCGCGGAGACCGCGGAGAGCACGAACAGGTCCTCGAAGTCGTCGGCCTCCGCGAGGATGTGCTCGAGGACGGCACACATCGTCGAGCCGGTCGCGAGCATCGGATCGGCGACGATCACGGTGTCGTCGGGACCGATCTCGGGCAGCTTCACGTAGTCGATCGTGATCGGGAACTCCCCGTTCTCGTTCATGCCCGCGGCCTCGTCGCGGCCGGCGGAGATCACGCCCTGTTTCGCCCGCGGGAACGCCTTCAGGAGTCCCTCGACGAACGGGGTCGCCGCCCGGAGCACGTTGACGATCACCACGTCGTCCATCCCCTTCACGCGCTCGCCGGTCGTCTCCGCGAGCGGCGTCTCGACGGGCACGTACTCGGTCCCCATCGCACCGTCGATGACCTCGTAGCCGCAGATCCGGCCGAGCTTCACCAACCCCTTTCGGAAGGCGACCTGCTCGGTCTCGACGTCGCGGAGCCGCGAGAGGGTGTCCTTCGCCAGCGCGTGGGTGATGAGGTACGCGGTGTCCCGGTCTTCGATGGTCATTATCGGGGAGGTAGTCGCGTTCGGATTAAAAGGTGACCGCTGTCGCGCGCGTCATCACTGTAGCACGACCACGTACGTCAGCGCGAAGATCGCGAGCGCGACGCCCGCGACCGTGGTGAGCCCGTACTCCATCACTTCGAGGAGGTCGAGCCCCCAGACGACCGTCCACCCCAGCCACAGCGACAGGACGGCGTTCAGCGCGAGCACCACCCGCGGGTCGCCGCTCGACTCCTCGAGCCCGTCCGAGAGTCCCTTGCGCTCCTCGCTCATGCGTGAAGGCGGAGGGAGCGACACTTAGGTCTTTGTTCCACCTTTTTCTCGTCGGGTTCCCGGCGCTCACTACGTTCGCTTCGGGAACCGCTCCTCGAAAAACCTGGAGGGAAAAAGCCGCCGGCTCGGCGTTCGCCTCGCCGGCGGTGAATCGCTCGTGGTTCGAAACGACGGAGCCGTTTCGTCATCGCCAGAGGTCTCTGATTTCTGGCTAGCAGCCAGAACGCGACGCGTTCTGGCCACATCACGAAAGACAGGGCCTCGGCAGAGCAACTTATTTGTACACTTCGCGTTTAAAGAAAATTAAGAGATGTGTTGAATAGAGAACCAACTTGGAACGAGAATCTTGGTTTCTTGTTAGTATCGTTCGCAATTGCGAGCGCTGCTGCGACACTCGTCCCCACGGTAGGACTCGGAGGCCTTCCCGGAGTGGTCGGTGTCATTGTCGTATTTGTAATCACCTTTTTGATTTGTATGGTGGCCGTTGACCGGTTGTTCCTTCGAGAAGAGGGTACCACCGACACGCAGTCTTAAAGTGAGTGTAAGAAGCTGATGGATAAAGGAGCTATCTTCGGTGTTGTCGCGGCAGTGCTCACCACCACCGGGTTCATCCTCGGCGCACTGTTTGGACCACTACATGCCCCTACCGACTTTAAGATAGGACTCGCTTCAATAGCGATTGGCTTGGTATTGGCGTATTTACTTGTGTATCAGTTCGACCTATTTCAAAAATACGTGAAGTAAATCATAATCATAGCGTTTCAAAACGATAAGAGTGCTAAATCTCCAGTACTCGGAGAGGACTCACGAATCGTTCAGTACAGTCTAAGGAGTGGCGATCGATTGCGGTGGCGCGCCTCCGAGCGTCCAACGGGCGCGAGGAGCCCGCGAGGGACGCGGCGAGTGGAACGAGCCGCGAGGCTGGGGAGGCGTGAGGTGCGGTTACGGTGCTGTGCGGGGTGGGACTCAAAGGGGCAGTCGCCGGCGGCGGAGCCGCCGGCTGCCAGAGGCGCGGAGCGCCTCGCTGCCACGAGGACGAAGCCCGGCGAAGTAAGCACCGCAGGAGCGAACAAAGTGAGCGACGAGGAGCACAACGAGCCGCGCGAGTCCTCGTGGCTGGGGCTTTGGCGGTGTTCACTCCGCCAGCAACGATTCTCTTTTAC
>NZ_FOPZ01000021.1 GCF_900113615.1 Halorubrum aquaticum | reverse complement strand
GGACCCTCTCGAACCGGAACGACCACAACACTAAAGTCGAATCGAGTTTTCTCAATATGTATGTCGATGCTTGACCGACTGTTCGGCGGCGGTGAGAAGGACAGTGACTGCTGTGACGTTCGTATCGAGGAGATAGACCCGGATACGGACGAGGGGGAAGCGTGAACGACCGAACGAAAAGAAAGAACTCATCGAATATGTCCAATCAGTCCAACGACGAACGCGACGGAACCGGCGACCGAATCGACGACGGAACCGGCGACCGAATCGACGACGGAACCGGCGACCGAATCGACGACGGAACCGGCGACCGAATCGACGACGGAACCGGATCGACGACCGCGACGCTCGGGCGGCTCGAGGAGGGAAGCGAGAGGGCCTGCTGTGAGGGGTCGGCCATCGACGATCGCCGACCCGACCCGGAGGCGGTCGCGAACGAGGAGGCTGTGTTCAAGGCGCTCGCGAACGAGAAGCGGCTCGCGGTCGTCCACGCGCTCCGCGACGGCGAGCTCTGCGCCTGCGACCTGGAGGCCGTCCTCGACGCGCCGCAGTCGACGGTGGCGACCCACCTCCGGAAGCTCCGCGACGCGGGGATCGTCCGGACGCGGAAGGACGGGAAGTGGACCCACTACCGGATCGCCGACACGGCGAGCCTCCAACTGATCGACCTGGCCGCGGCGCTGGGAGGTGAATCGTGATCCCGCCCGGCACCGAGGCGGCGCTCGCCGACTCCTGGGAGTACTTCCTCCACCTCGCGGTCGTCCTCACGCCGCTCTTTTTGGGGGCCTCCTTCCTGGTCGGACTCGCCCAGGAGTACCTGCCGCCCGAGCGCGTCGAGGAACTGCTCCGCTCGCGGGACCACGGCAGCGGGAACGTCCTCGCGGCGGGGTTGGGGGCGGTGACGCCCTTCTGTTCGTGTTCGACCGTGCCCGTCCTCGCGGGGCTGTTGAGCGCGGGCGCGCCGATCGGGATGTCCTTCTCGTTCCTGCTCGCCTCACCCATCGTCAACTGGATCGCGGTCGTGTTGCTCTTCGGGCTCTTCGGTCCCGCGGTGACGGCCGCGTACGTCGTCGCGGCGCTCGCGTGTGCGATCGTCGGCGGGCTGGTCGTCGGCGCGCTCGATCTCGACCGCTACGTCAAGGACGTCCGGATCACCGCCGGCGGCCGTGAGGTGGCGACCGACGGGGGGATGACCGGAGGAGGAACCCCCGCCGACGGCGCGGCCGCGACGGGCGGCTGTTGCGGCTGCGAGGCGGCTTCCGGTTCGCGAACCCACGCGGAGCGGGTCTCGGCGGCCGGCCGCGGCGCGCTCGGCTTCTTCCGCGACACGCTCCCGTACCTCCTCCTGGGGATCACCATCGGCGCGCTGATCCACGGCGCGGTCCCCGCTGAGACCCTCCAGCGGGTGGCGGGCCCGGGCAACCCGCTCGCGACGCCGCTCGCGGCGCTCGCCGGCGCGCCGATCTACGTGAGCCTGAGCGGCATGCTCCCGATCGCCCACTCGCTGACGGAGGCGGGCATCCCGATCGGGACCGTGATCGCGTTCGTCATCGGCGGCGCGGGGATCAGCATCCCGAACCTGATCCTGTTGAACAAGCTGTTCGAGCGCCGGCTGTTGGTCATCTACGCGACCACGGTCGTTACGATCGGCGTGGTCGTCGGCGTGAGCTTCAACACGGTGCTGTCGGGATTGCTGTAGCACTCCACCGAAACCGCCACGCTACCGACCCGCCACGACACCGATCCCCATCCGCTTTCTCGATCCTTTTGCCGCGACGGCCCGAAAGGATCGTCGATGACGACCACGTTCGACGACGTCGACCTCGAGTTCGTGAAACTCGACGGCACCGGCCTACACACCAGCGAGCTCCAGTTCGGCACCTGGCGGTTCGGCAAGGAGAACGAGGCGGGCGAGACGGAGATCGGCGAGGAGCGCGCCCACGAGCTCCTCGACGCGTACGCCGACGCCGGCGGGCGCTACGTCGACACCGCCGACGTGTACGGCGGCGGCACCTGCGAGGAGTGGATCGGCGACTGGCTCGACGGACGCGACCGCGAGCGCTACACGATCGCCTCGAAGATCTACTGGCAGATCCGTGACGACGACCCCAACAGCCGCGGGACGAACCGCAAGAACCTCCGACACCGGCTCGACGCACTGCTCGACCGGCTCGGCACCGACTACGTCGACGTGCTCTACGTCCACCGCTGGGACGACGAGACCGACGCCCGGGACACGATGAAGACGCTGAACGGGTTCGTCGAGTCCGGGAAGGTCCACTACCTCGGCGCGTCGACGCACCGACCCAACGCCTGGAAGGTCGCCCGCGCGAACGAGATCGCCCGCGCCGAGGGATGGGAGCCGTTCACCGTGCTCCAGCCGCGGTACAACCTCGTCGACCGCGAGGTCGAGGGGGACTACCTCGAGTTCGCCCGAAAGCAGGGGCTTGGGGTCTGCCCGTGGAGCCCGCTCGGACAGGGCTTCCTGACCGGCAAGTACGACCGCGAGGAGGACCTCCCCGAGGACTCGAAGGTGGCGTCCTCGAGCGGGTTCCGGGAGGCCTACCTCACCGAGGAGAACTTCGACGTTCACGACGAGCTCGACCGGGTGGCGGAGGAGGTCGACGCCTCGCCGGCACAGGTCGCGCTCGCGTGGCTGATCCACCGCGACGGCGTCACCGCCCCGATCGTCGGCGCGCGCACCGTCGACCAGCTCGAGGAGAACCTGGCGGCCGCGACGATCGACCTCTCCGACGAGCAGGTCGACCGGCTCACGGACGCGAAGGCGAGCCCCTACGAGGGGCTCTAGGAGTACGACCCTACCGCTCCGCGCAGTACTCGACGAAGTTCCGCAGGATCCGGAGCCCCGTCTCCCCGCTCTTCTCGGGGTGGAACTGCGTGCCGAAGACGTTGCCCGCCTCGTTGGCGACGACCGCCGGGAAGTCGATGCCGTAGTCGGCGGTGGCGACGACGGCGTCGGGGTCGTCCGGCTCGGCGTAGTAGGAGTGGACGAAGTAGGCGTACTCCCCGTGGACCCCCTCGACTATCGGGTGCTCGCGTTCGACCGACAGCTCGTTCCAGCCCATGTGGGGGACCTTGCGGTCCACGTCGAACCGGACGTTGGTTCCGGGGACCAGATCGAGGCCGGTCACCTCGCCTTCGCCCTCGTGGTCCGCCTCCTCGCTCGAGGTGAGGAGCATCTGCATTCCGAGACAGATCCCGAAGAGCGGCCGGCCGGCCGCGGCGTGATCCGTCAGCGCCTCCCGCAGCGGCCCGGCGTTCTCCATCCCCTCGCGGAACGCGCCGACGCCCGGCAGGACGACGCCGTCGGCCGCCGCGAACGCCTCGGGGTCGTCCGTGATCTCCACCGACGCGCCCGCGCGCTCGAGTCCGCGGGTGGCGGAGCGTAAGTTCCCCAGTCCGTAGTCGACGAGGACGACGTCCGCCAGCGTCTCCGCGGGCGGTTCGAAGGTGCTCATAGGTCCCCTCGGAGAGGGAGAGAAAAATCGGTTTCCCTTGGGGCAGGCGTCCGCCGCCGTCACCCGAGCGGCCGCCACCGAAGGGGCCGAGCCCGAAGCTGCCGAGCCCGACCGGTCACTTCAGCGCGGCCTCGGCCATCCGCTGGGGGAATCCCATGAGCAGCGCCACGATCCCCTGGGCCTCGTCGCCCTCGCGGAGCGCGGAGCGGATCCGCTGGGAGAAGATCTCCACGGAGATGATCAACACGAGGATGACGAGGATCGTCGCCATCATGTTGGTGAACGCGAACAGTCCCTGCTGGACGGAGAGCACGTTCCCGAGCCCGCCGCCGCCGATGATCCCGAGGGAGACGGCGATCCGGACGTTGATCTCGAAGATGTACAGCGTCCACGCGATGAAGGGCGTGGTCACCTGCGAGAGCATCCCGAAGGTGATCGTCTGCGGCTTGTTCGCGCCGGTCGTCTCCATCGCCTCGATCGGGCCGTCCTCGATCTCCTCGAGCTCGTCGGTGAAGAGCCGACCGAGGTTCCCGACCGTGTCGGTCGCGATGGCGAGCGTCGCGGTGACCGGCCCGATCCCGCCGAGCGGGATGTAGATGAGCCCCCACACGAGCGCCGGGATCGCGCGGATCGAGGACATGATCCCGCGGAAGACGAAGTTGAACGGGAACGGCGTCACGCGGCCGGAACCCAAGATCCCGAACAGCAGCGCGAGCGGGAACCCCATCACCGTCCCGGCGAATCCCATCGCGAGCGTGATGCCGGCCTCGCCGAGAAGCGGCGTGTCGCCGCCGATTCCACCCCAGATCAGGTTTCGCTCCTGGATGAACGCCCAGTAGTCGAGAAAGCCGCTCGGGTCGATGAAGGGGAACGAGGGCGCGAGGAACGGGAAGAAGTCGCGTAAGGCGTTGAGGAAGTTCGGGACGTAATCCGGGATGTTCGCCGCGAAGAACCCGACGGAGATCAGCGCGTAGTAGAACACGCCGACGAGCGCGGCGATCCCGACGACGAAGACGAGCACTCGAACGCGCCGCGCGAGGACGATCTCCTCGTAGCGGTCGCGGACGCGGTCGTCGTAGCTCATCTCGTCACCCCGCTCGAGGAGCCGCCCGACGCCGCGGTCGCCGCGTCCGCGCCGTCGCCCGTGCCCGCGTCCGCCTCGCCTTCGGGGGCGAACATGCCGTCCGTGTCGATGTCGCCGTAGATCTCGTCTATCACGTCCATGTCGAACTCGTCGCGGTAGCCGTCGAACACCTTCTTTCCGTCCCGCAGCCCGATGAACCGCTCGCCGAACTTCCGCGCGAGGTTCACCTGATGGAGGCTGATGACCGCCGAGAGGCCGCGTTCACGGGCGGCCGTGCGGAGGTATCCCATCACCTGCTGGGAGGAACCGGGGTCGAGGCTCGCGACCGGCTCGTCGGCGAGCAGGATCGTCGGATCCTGAACCAGCGCCCGGGCGATCCCGACGCGCTGTTGTTGCCCGCCGGACATCCGCTGTGCGCTCTGTTGGGCCTGATCCAGGAGTCCGACCGTATCGAGCGCGTCCAACGCCTGGAGCTTGTCCTCCTCGCCCTGTCGCTGGAGAAGCGAGTCGAGGAACGTGTTCCTGTTGAGCGACCCGGTGAGCGCGTTGGAGTACGCGCTCATCTGGCCGATGATGTTGTGCTGTTGGAAGATCATCGCGACGTCGTCACGGGGACTGGTGACCGGCGTCTCGTCGATCCGTATCTCGCCCTCCGTCGGCGTTTCGAGGGCGTTCATACACCTGAGCAGGGTGGACTTCCCCGACCCGGAGACGCCGAGAACGATGACGAACTCACCTTGCGGGATCTCGAAGGAGACGTCGTCGAGCGCGACCGTCTCGCCGAACCGCTTCGTGAGTCCGTCGACTGTGATGCGACTCATGAGGAGTAAATGGAGAGGATCGTTACGCGAGATCCTGGAACTCGAGTCCCAACTCGTCGAGGACGGTTCGGATCATCTCGTAGTCCTCGATGGTTCCGTCCTGGACGCCGGTGAACCAGAGCGGCTCGCCGTCGTAGTCCTCGCCGTGGCTGAGGTCGTCCTCGGAGACGTTCAGGATGGCCTCCTCGATCTCCCCTTTCACGGAGTCGTCCCAGTTGGACCGCGTCACGAGCGGGGCACGCGGGATCGGATCGGAGACCGCGAGCAGCTGGAGCTCGGTCCCGGACGACTCGATCTCGTCGCCCGCGCCCTCGTACTCCGCGGAGATGTCGACGAAGTCCTGTGACATCTCCTCGAACTGTTCCTGCGGGACGTACGGCGCGGAGGAGAACGCGCCGGTCGTCGCCGCCATCACGTCGTCCCGCTGGACCATCTGTTCGCGCGCGGTCGTGTGGTCGGAGTACTCCGCGTCGAAGTCCTCCGCGTCGCCGTCGGGCGCGTTCCCGATGTCGAGGCCCGCGTCCTGTAAGACCGTGAGCGGGACGAGCGTCCCCGACACCGAGAGGATGTCGCCCATGTAGATCAGTTCGCCCTCGAGGTCGGTCAGCGACTCGATGCCGCTGTCGGGCGTCGTCGTGGTCGTCGAGAAGTACTGGGCCGCGCCGTAGGCGATCCGGATGCCGACGATGTCCAGGATGTCCTCGCCCGCGATGACTGCCGACGGCGAGATGTCGGCGATCTCGCCCTGGTCGTTGCGCATCGCCTGGAGGGTCGCGGTGTAGCTCTCCGCGCGGTCCGGTTGGATCTCGACGTCGACCTCGGACTCGAGGTACTCGAACATCGGCTGGTACTGCTGTTCGATCTCGACGTCGGCCTCCGCCGGGTTCAGGATGAACTGCGCCGTGGGCGTGGAGTCGGTGTCCCCCGCCGTTCCCCCGTCGGAACTCGATCCGTCACCGGAGCCGTCGTCGCCGGAACCGTCGTCTCCGGATCCGCCGCCGCCGGTACATCCAGCGAGGCCGACGACTCCGCCCGCCCCCGCCGTTTTGACAAACGTCCGCCGGTTCGCCGACCACCTGTTGTCGGACATACACCGGGGAATCAAACTGGCGGGACTAATCGTTTTCTATGTTCACTAGGGAGACATCCCCTGAAAACGGTACTCTCGCCCCGCACGTCCGGGGATAGACCGGATCACACGGACGGACCGGACCACACGGACGGACCGGATCGATCGGACCGATCGGGTTCCTCCTCAGAACTCGCCGAGCCGCGACTGTCCTCCCGAGCCGCCGTCTCCGTCCGCAGCGACCCCGCTCAGTTCGCCCGCTCGGGCGATCGTCTCGAGGAAGCCGTCGCGCTGGCTCCGGTCGTACAGGGTCGCCGCGGGGTGGACCGACAGCAGGACCCGCCGTGACTCGCCCCCGATCCGGGCGTCGACGACGTCTCCCGACTCGGCGGTGATCCGAACCGACCGGTCGAGGAGGTGTTCGCTCGGGACCTTGCCCAGCGTCACGATCAGTTCCGGGTCGAGCCCGGCGATCTCCGCCTCGAGGTGGCCGCGACAGTTCGCGAGTTCCTCCGTCGTCGGGTCGCGGTTCTCCGGGGGGCGACACCGCACGCAGTTCGTGATCCGCACGTCGGCCCGCGCGAGCCCCGCGTCCCGCAGCGCCTCGTCGAGGACGTCGCCCGACCGGCCCACGAACGGCTCGCCCTCCTCGTCCTCGTTCGCGCCGGGACCCTCGCCGACGAACAGGAGGTCCGCGTCCGTCGGGCCGACGCCCTCGACGATCCGGCTGCGCGACTCGACCAGCGCCGGGCACCGCTCACACGACCCCACGCGCAGGTCCGAATCGAGCGCGCCGTCTCCGGGGCCGTCCCCGACTGCGTCGCCTCTGCCCGCGTCGAGCCCGTCTCCGTCATCGCTCATGTCACCGACTGCGGAGGCCGGCGGCATAAGTCCGAACGATCGACGAAGCGCGGTCGGTGACGACCGAACGAGTCCGCGGTCACTCCGCCGTCTCCGCACCCTCCGCCGTTCCCACACTCTCCACCGCGTCCGTACTCTCCGCCGTCCCCGCGCCCTCCGCCGTCTCCGTGGCCTTCGTCGTTCTCGTACTCTCCGCCATCCCCGCGGCCTTCGCCCTCTCCGCGTCCTCCGTGACGACGACCGCCCGGAGGTCGTTCACGTTCGTCCCCGTCGGGCCGGTCCGGAGGAGCGCGTCCGCCTCGTCCAACAGCGGAGCCACGTCGTGCCGCTCGAGCGCGTCACGCGCGGCCGGAGCCGAGAGCGTCCGGGCGTCAACGACCCCGCCCGCGGCGTCGCTCGCCCCGTCGATCCCGTCGGTGTCGACGCTCGCGACCACCACGCCCTCCCGGTCGAGTTCGATCCCCGCGCTCGCGACGAACTCGGCGTTCGGGCCGCCGCTTCCGCGATCACCCGTCCCGTCCGCGAGGGTCACGGTGGTCTCCCCGCCCGTGAGCAACACCACGGGCGGCGGTGACGGCAGCCCCTCCGCGGCGCACGACTCGGCGAGCGCGACGTGGTTCCGAGCGGCCTCCCGCGCCTCGCCGACCACATCGTCCGCGACGACGGCCGCGCCGTACCCCCGATCCGCCGCGGCGGTCGCGGCCGCGTCGAGCGCGGTCCGTCCGTTCCCGACGACGAACGTCCGGGCGCGCTCGAACGCCGGATCGTCGGGTCCCGGCGTCTCGGGACGCTCGCCGGCGGCCCCCGCTCGAAGGTGATCACGGACCGCCGCGGGGAGGTCGAGCCCGTATCGGTCGACGACCTCGAGCGCGTCGCCGTACGTCGAGGGGTCCGGGACCGTCGGGCCGCTGCCGATCACGGCGGGGTCGTCGCCCACCACGTCGCTCACCGCGAGGGTGGCGACCGTCGCGGGGGCCGCGGCCCGGGCGAGTCGGCCGCCCTTGACCGCCGAGCAGCGCTTCCTGACGGCGTTGATCTCGTCGATCGATGCGCCGCAGGCGAGCAGGGCGTCGGTGAGACCGCGCAGGTCCGCGACCGTGATCGGGTCGGCCGGGACGGCGAGGAGCGCGCTCGCGCCGCCCGTGACGACCGCGAGGACGAGGTCGTCGGGGCCGGCGGACCCCGCGGCGTCGACGACGCGACGCGCGTGCTCGACGCCGCGCTCGCTCGGGATCGGGTGGTCGCCGGGGAGGATCTCGAACGGGCGGTCCGTTCCCGCCGCCGGTCCCTCCGATCCAGTCACGTCCTCCGACCCGTTCGCGCCCTCCGACTCATCCGATCCCTCCGACTCATCCGATCCCTTCGGCTCGTCAGTGACCACCACCCCGCCGGCGAGCCGGTCTCCGAGGCGGTCGGCGAGCGCGGCTCCCACCCCGTCTGCCGCCTTGCCCGCCCCGACGAGCCGGACCTCGTCGTACGCCTCGAGGTCGTACTCGCCCGTCGTCCCGTCGACCGCCTCGATCCGGAGGGTCCCGTCCGCCACCGAGACCGCGTCGGCGACGACGTTCGCCGGGAGCGCCGCCTCGATCCCCGCGGCGAGACAGTCGAGCGCGACGCCGTGTGCCGGGGTGCGGACGATCCGCCCGCGGTCGCGGAAGGTGATGCCGCTCATGGCCGGGTGGTGGACGGCGACGGACAAATAGCCGCGCCATCGACCCGGTACGTTATGTGCTAACAGCCGAATGGAGAGTAGATGCGGAACCCTCGATCCACACCAGTCCGATCGACGCACACCGAACCGTGTCGAACCGAGCCACGCCGAACCGAATCGCGTCGAACCGAATCGCGTCGAACCGAATCGCGTCGAACCGAACCACGTCGAACCGCCGCGAGCGACGCGGGCGGCCCGATCCGCGGGTGATACTCACCATGAAACCGGACGCGTCCGAGGACGGGACGGTCGATCGCGGGGCGGCCGACCGCGAGACGGTCGTCCGCCGGGCGCTTGGAGGGGCGGTCGTCGGCGCGGCGTGGATCGCCGGGCTGTTCGCGGCCGCGCCGCTCGTCGGCGGGTTCGGGCTCGAGGCCGTCGCCGAGGGGATCATCGCCCGCTCGCCCGGCTGGCTGTCGACGCTGGCGATCGATCTGCTCGGGTTCGCCGCGACGCCCGCGCTCGTGGCCGCCGTGATCGCCGGCGTCATCGGCGCGGCCGCGGCCGCCGGCGTCCTCGTCACCAGAGTGGCCGAGGGGGAGGAGACGCGGTCGATCGCGGAGGCCCTTCGAGCGAGGACCGGCACCGCGATCGCGACGGTCGGCGTCGTCGCGACCGTACCGCTGTTTTACGCCGTCGGCGCGGAGCTCTCCCTCGCGTTCGTCGTCGCCGTCGCCGTCGCCGTCGCGCCGCCCGCGCTCGTCGCCCGCCGGCTCCCGGGCGTCGAGCGGCTTCGGGGCCGTCGAGGGTTCCTCCGGCGCGTCGGGGGGCTCGCGGTCGCCGGGAGCGTCCCGCTCGCGGGGCTCCGCGTCCTGTTCGGTCGGCTGGGCGGTCCCGAGCCGAGCGAACGGGTCGCCGAACCGCTCGAGCGGTCGGTCTCGCCGCCGAGTGGGAACTCCGCGTTCGACTTCGGCGGGATGCCGGCGGCGGTCACGTCGCCGGCGGACCACTACGTCGTCGACGTCAACGTGAACCCGCCGGTGGTCGACCTCGAGGCGTGGAGCCTCGACGTCGACGGCGCGGTCGCGGAGCCGTACTCGCTCGCGTACGACGACCTGGTGGGCCACGAGGAGAGCGTGGAGCAGACGACGACCATGGTGTGTATCTCCAACGAGGTCGGCGGCGACCTGATCGGGACGGCCCACTGGACGGGGGTCCAACTGTCCGACCTCGTCGCGGCGGCGGGGCCGGCCGAGGGCGCGGTCGACGTGGTCACGCACGCCGCCGACGGCTACAGCGAGGCGATCCCGATGGAGATCGTCGAACGCGACGACGTACTGATCGCCTACGGGATGGGCGACCGGACGCTGGAGACCGAACACGGGTTCCCGGCGCGGCTGCTCGTCCCCGGTCGGTACGGCATGAAGATGACGAAGTGGATAGAGCGGATCGAGGTCTCGGGCGCGGACCACGAGGCCTACTGGGAGGAGCGCGGCTGGGACGAGGAGGCGGTCGCCAACACGATGTCGTACGTGCGGGCCGGCGTCCGCGAGGGCGACCGCGTCGTCGTCGGCGGGGTCGCCTTCGGCGGGTTGGAGACGGGCCTCGAGGAGCTGGCGGGCGTCGAGGTCAGCGTCGACGGCGGGGAGACGTGGAACGAAGGGGAACTGGAACCGCAGGTCGCCCCGCACGCGTGGCGGCGCTGGCGGTACGCGTTCGACGCGCCCGACCGGACGGAGTTCGACGTCGTCGTCCGCGCGGTCCGGCGCGACGGGACGGTCCAGACCGAGGAGCGGACGGGGCCGCGTCCGGGCGGGTCGACCGGCTGGCACCGAATGACCGTCGAGGTCGAACCGAACTCAGGATAGCGAGGCGTCCGGGACCGCCTCCCGGTGGGCGCTCGCCGCGATCGACGCGACCCGGAGCGGTTCGGGCCGGCGGAACCCCTCGCGGACGAGCGATCGAACGATCGCGGCGGCGCGGTCGTCCTCGAGACCGACCGCGCGGACGAAGAGGGGATCCGCCGGGTCGGAGTCGTGACCCGCCGAGTCAGCGTCGGCGACATCCACCCGCCGACGGGGCGGAAGCGACCGATAGACGGCCAGCCGCTCGGCGAGGTCGTCGCCGTCGAACGCCTCGCGAAGCGCGGGCTCGAGCCCGGGACTCGCCTCGTAGCTCACCGCGGAGACGGGACGGTCGAGCGCCTCGCGGAGTCGGCGCATGTCGAGGAGGTTGAACCACGCGGGCGCGACGCCGGCGACACAGACGTGTCGGACGTCCTCGCGACCCAGGTCGGCGACGAGGTCGATGACCGCGTCGGTGGCGTCGGTGCCGCCGACGGTACACGCCCCGTAGGCCAAGCCGTCGAGGGCGTCGTCGGACCTGAGGACCGCGCCGGCGACCCGGCTCAGGCGGTTCCCGTCCGAGAAGGCGAGGCCGAGCGTTCGGCTCGGTAGGTCACTCACGACGCCGTGAACTCCTCACGTCTCCTCGGATTTGATCTCCTTGAGCCGATCGAGCAGTTCGTCGTTCGACGCGCCGGGCTCGTACTCGACGGACCCGTCGTGGGTCTCCTGGGCGGCTCGGACGCCGTCGTCGTCGTCGAAGTCCGCATCCAGGTCCTGATTCTCCTGTTCGGATTCGTCGTAGCTTCCGAAGCCCATGTGTACGTAAACGTAATGGACCGTAGCGTATAAATCCCGTGGCGGATCAATGTTCAGTTTCGTTCTCCGCCACCAGCACGCGGGTACGTCGGCGTCATCACTCGATTCGGCTACCCCCGCCGGCACGGACGCGCCGACGTCGCACACGTTTTTGTCCGACGGGACGGATCCCCGTGTACATGGAGCCGATCACCGTCACCGCCGACGCGGAGGAGTTCACCTGCAACGCGTATCTGGTCCCCGGGGAGGCGACCACTCTCGTCGACGCCGGGACGATGCCGGGCGTCACGGACGTCATCGCCGAGCACGTCGACGAACTGGACCGGGTCGTCCTCACCCATCAGCACCACGACCACGTGGGCGAGCTCGACGCGGTCCTCGACCGGTTCGAGCCCCGACTGCTGGCGGCCGCCGACCACCCGCGCCGGGACGTGGCGATCCGCGACGGCGACGAGGTGCTCGTCGGGAGCGAGCCGTGTACGGTCGTGGAGACGCCCGGCCACGCCGACGACCACGTCTCGCTCGTGGGCGAGGAGCGCGTCTACACCGGGGACGTCGTCGTCTACAACGACGGCGCGTTCGACGACGGCTCGTTCGGCCGGACCGACATGGTCGGCCAGTCGCGCGAGCGCCTGATCGAGAGCCTCCATACCCTCCTCGACCGCCTGCCCGACACGGTCGAGGCGATGTACCCGGGCCACGGCGACGCCTACCGGGCGGCGGACGGGCCGGACACCGTCCGGGAGGTGATAGAGCGCGCGACCGGTCGGGCCGAGCGCCGCGAGCCGAAGTACCCCGAGGAGTGAGAGGACGGCATACGCTCTTAAGTGTCACACGGCCGAACCGGGTGGTATGGACCTGTCGACGGCCGTCACGGCCACCGTTTCGACCCTCCGACGGCGACCGGCGGACCTGCTCCCGTTCTACTTCCTCGGGACGGCCGTTCCCGTGATCGCCCGCACCGTCCTCCTCCTCGCGCTCGCGGGCGCGTACCTCCACGCCGAGCTCACCGGAAGACTCGATGCCGTCGGCGACGCGCTCGCGGGGACCGACCTGACGCCGCCCGACGTGGAGAACCCGGAGGCGGTACAGCGCTGGGCCGAGGGACTCGCGCCCGCCCTCGAGCCGCTCGTCTCGCCGACGGCGGTGGCGCTCGTCGTCGTCGGGAGCGCCGCGGCCGTCCTCGTCTCCGTCCTCGCGTACGCGGCGGTCTCGGCCGGACAGATGAGCGCCGTGTTCGCTCGGTTGCGGGGTGAGCGGGGGCTGACCGCGGGGATCGCCGGCGTCCGCAGTCGGTGGCTCACGTTCCTCGGCCTCTACGTCGCGGAGTTCCTGTTGTGGCTGGGCGTGGCCCTGCTCGCGGGCGTCGCCGTGGGCGTCGCGTCGCTCGCGGGCGGGCCGCTGGTCGGCGCGCTCGTCGCGCTCGTCGCGCTCGTCGTGGCCGGGGTCGCGTTGGTCCTCGTGCGGATCGTCTTCGCGTTCGCCCCCGCGGCGATCGTCGTCGACGACGCGGGCGTGTTCGACGCGGTCGAAGGGGCTGGCGGGTTCGTCCGGTCGAACCCGGTCGACGCCGCCGCGTACCTCGTCGTCGCCGTCGGCGTCGTGGTCGCGATCTCCTCGGCCGCGTCCGCGCTGGCGTTCCTCGGCGGCGGCGCGGTCGTCGCGCTCGCCAGCGCGGTCGTCGCCGCGCCGGCGCTGGACCTCCTGAAGACCGTCCTCTACGGCGACCACCGTGGCGCGGTCGACCCCGTCGATCCGCCGGAAGCGGGCGTCCGCGCGCAGTTCACCGGCGGGGTCCGTCGCGGCGTGGCCGAGGTCCTCGCGTTCGCCCGCCGAACGCCCGTCACGCACCTCCTCGTCGCCGCCGTCGGCGTCGCGAGCGGCGTCGCCGGCTGGACGCTGGCCGAGCCGTTCGTCGGGACCGTCCCGACCTCGATCGAGGCGCGGCTCGCCGGGCATCTGGCGCCGGCCGCGGCCGTCGAGTTCTTCGGGAACAACTGGACGGTGACGATCGCCACGGCGTTCGGGGGGACCGCGCTCGTCCTCCCCGCACTCTCGTCGATCGCGTTCAACGGCCTCGCGCTCGGCGCGGTCGCCGCGCTGGAGAAGAACCTCCCCGCGCTCGTCGCGTTCGTGGTCCCGCACGGGATCCTCGAGATCCCCGCGATCGTCGTCTCGGGCGCGCTCGGGGTCCGGCTGGGCGTCGTCGCCTGGCGGGCGTTCCGCGGCCGGCTGAGCCGCGTCGGGTTCGCCGACGCGGTCGAGAACGCGTTCTGGGTGACCGTCGGCATCGGCGTCGTCCTCGCGGTCGCCGCCCTCATCGAGGGCTTCTTCAGCCCGTACTACTGGCGGCCGTTCCTCTAGGGACGGACGGGGAGCGCGACGGACTCGACCGTCCACACGTTCAAGTCGATCCGGGTCGAATCCTGACCCGTATGACACGACGCGATCCCCTCCGAGACATCGAGGAACTGTTCGAGCGCATGGACCGCGAACTCGAGAAGCTCGGCACGGGCCTCGACGCACCGAGCGATTCGAGCGTCGCCGTCGACGTGATCGAGGACGACGAGGCGGTGACCGTGCTCGCCGATCTGCCGGGCTTCGACGGGGACGAGATCAGCGTGGAGCTCAGGGACGAGACGCTCACCGTCGGGGCGACGCCGAGCGGCGAGGGCGGCGAGGGCGATATCGACGTCGACGCTGATGCGGACGCGGACGACGTGCGATACCACCGTCGCGAGCGGCGTCGCGGTGCCGCCTCCCGTCGGGTTCCGATCCCCGTCGCCGTCGAGCCGGACGCGGCGAGCGCCGAGTACGACGCGGGCGTGCTGACGGTCACGCTGCCGAAGCGGTCCGCCGCCGACGAGGACGGCCACCGGATCGACGTGAACTGAGCCGCCGGTTAGCACCGGTCAAGCGCCGTTTAATACCTCGGAGAGCCTCCAGAGTGGTGATCAGAGATGAACGGATCGAACCCCTTCGAGGAGATAGAGCAGTTCTTCGGACGAAGCCCCTTCGGTGAGAGGTGGACGGGCGGCCGCGACCTCCGTACCGCGGACGTCGACGTGGCGGAGTACGACGACGAGGTCGTCGTGATGGCGGACCTGCCCGGATACGACCGCGAGGACATCGACGTTCGCGTCGACGAGGGCCGGCTCACGATCCGCGCCGAGCGCGACACGGAACGCGAGAGCGGAGACGGGGAGACGGAACACCGATACCTCCGCCGCGAGCGGCGTCACGAGTCGGTGACCCGGGCGATCGACCTCCCGGCCGGCGTTGAGCCGGAGGGCGCGACGGCGACGTACCGGAACGGCGTCCTCACCGTCACCCTGCCCAGCAGGCGGGACGACGAGGAAGGACACCGGATCGACATCGAGTGAATAGGTTCGAATAGTCCGAGCAACGACCGATTCATGCGGTGGCGCGCCTCCGAGCGCCCAACGGGCGCGAGGAGCCCGCGAGGGACGCCGCGACCGAAGGGAGCGGCGAGGCTGGGGAGGCGTGAGGTGCGGTGCTGTGCGTTGCGGGTGGGACTCAAAGGGGCAGCCACGAGGGCGACGGCGGCCGACGCAAGGACCGCAACGAAAGAGCGCAAGCGACTGAGTGAGGACCACAGCGAGGCCCCCGAGTCCTCGTGGCTGGGGCTTTGGAGGTGTTCTCCGCAGTCGTCTGTTTCACTTCATACAGCCGAGCGGCTGTGGCTTTGAACGTGTTCACCGCGCCAGCAACGATCCCGTGTCGATCAACCCGAACTCCCGCGAAATACCCGTCTTAGTAGCATGCTCGACGTAACGGATCATGTCCTCGTCGAATAGCAAATGGGTCCGGTCCGAAACGGTCCGATCGAACCCCCCTCCTCGCGTCGATAGGTTCTCCACGATAGAGATGATAAGACGTGGCATGGACGACGCCGATCGCGCCGCGGAGCGCCGACGGCTCGTCGAACACCTCCGGCGGCGAACCGACGCGAGCGAGCGGACGCTGTCGGCGATCGCCGCCGT
Organism: Halorubrum aquaticum; assembly: GCF_900113615.1. Taxonomy (GTDB): domain Archaea; phylum Halobacteriota; class Halobacteria; order Halobacteriales; family Haloferacaceae; genus Halorubrum; species Halorubrum aquaticum. Next base: position 46,817 of record NZ_FOPZ01000021.1, on the reverse strand, counting down.
CCCCCGTCACGAGTTCGTTCCGGAGGGGAACCGAGCACACGCGTACGACGACCGGCCGCTGCCGATCGGCCACGGACAGACGATAAGCGCGCCGCACATGGTGGCGGTCATGGTCGACCTCATCGAGGTCTCCTCGGGGAACCGGGTGTTCGAGGTCGGTACGGGCTGTGGCTACCACGCGGCCGTCGTCGCCGAGGTCGTCGGGCCCGGGAACGTCTACAGCGTCGAGTACGTCCCGAAGCTCGCCGACGCCGCCCGCGACCGCCTGGACCGGCTGGGATACGACGTGACCGTTCGGTCCGGGGACGGACGGACCGCGTTCGCGGAGCGTGAGCCGTTCGACGCCGCCTACCTCACCTGTGCCGCCCCGGGCGGCGTTCCCGAGGAGATCGTCGATCGAACGCGGCCCGGCGGCCACGTCGTCGCGCCCGTGGAGTCCGGCGGCGACACGGGCGGGCTTCTCGGCAGTATCGGCGGCCGATCCGGCGCGAGCCAACGGCTCGTCCGACTGACCGTCCGCGACGGCGGCGGCGTCGACCGCGAGGACCACGGCGCGGTGCGGTTCGTGCCGATGAAGTGATCCGCCGTCCGCGCGGAGCGTGCGGTTTTAGACCACGGACCGCCGAGAGCGGACATGGACGAATCGGCGCTCCGGACCGACATGATCGAGGGGCTCGAACACCAGCTCGGCGAGCCCCTGGGCGCGTCGGTGCTATCGGCGCTCCAGACGGTCCCCCGGGAGGCGTTCGTGGACGACGCGCCGTACGCGAACGACGCGAGCGAGGAGGCCGGAACGCGGGCGCTCGCGCCGGCGACCGTCGCGCGGATGCTCACGGCGTTGGACGCCGAGGAGGGGGACGATGTCCTCGTCGTCGGGGCGGGGATCGGCTACACGAGCGCCGCGCTCGCCGAGATCGTCGGCGCGCGTCACGTTCACGCGATCGACATCGACCGACGCGCCGTTCACCTCGCCCGGTCGAACCTCGCGGACGCCGGCTACGGTGCCGTCCTCGTCGACCGCCGCGACGGCGCGAGGGGACTTCCGGAGTACGCCCCGTACGACAGGGTCCTCGTCGAGGCGGCGGTCGTGACGCCGCCACGGGCGCTCCGCGACCAACTCGACGACGACGGACGGGTCGTCTACCCGCGCGGAGCGGGCGACCAGACGATCGTCGCCGTCGAGCCGGTCGACGAGGATCCAGTCGATCGCGACGACGAAGGACCGGCCCGGAACGGCCGATCGACATCCGACGATCCCGCACCCGACGGCTTCCGAACCGTCGAGGAGGCGGGTCCCGCACGGCTCCGACCGATGCTCGTCGACGGCGAACAGGCCGGCGTCGAGCGGAACCGGACGCGCCGCGAGGACGCCGAGTTCGCCGAGCAGGGATACTTCGCGAGAACCGGTTGGGAGCAGGAGTGGATCGACTGGGACGAGCGGATCTGAGCCTCGTCGCTTCCGATCCTACTCCGCGACGACGAGCACCTCGGTGTTGCCGCGTTCGTCGACGAAGTCGCTTCCAGCGGGCGGTTTGACGTCGATCGAGAGCGTCCCGTCGAGCTGGTTCGATCCCAGCTTCGGCGACACGTCGACGCTGGCGATCCCGTCCGGACCGGACTTCGCGGTGGCGAGGCCGTCCAGTCGCGCCGAGCCGCCGCGAACGATCACCGTCGCGTCCGAGACGCGGTTGCCGTCGGGGTCGACGACCGCGACGTCGAGCGTCTGTGACCCCGGCGTCGTCACCTCCGGCTGCGGCTGTGCGTCGACCTCGGTCGACGAGAGCCCGTCGATGTCGCCGATCATCCCCATCATCACGCTGAGACTCGCGACGCCGACGACGAGAGCGATCACCAGCCTGACGGGCAGTCCCTCGATCGCGCGGCGGTCATCGAGAAACGATCCGGTCCGAGTCCCCGGCTTCGACGTGTCCGACTTCGAGTCGAGCATACGACCGGTGGCCGCGGATTAGTATATAAACAGTCGGACGAGTGGGAACGAGATGGGATGGGGTGGGATCGGATGGGATCGGATGGAACAGGACGGGCACACCCCGTCGACGGTTCTCGGTGCCGCGCGACGCCTTTTAACGGATACCGCATGATCCCGCGCATGAACGTTCTCGGACGAGACCACGTCGCGGACGGAGCGGATAACCGATCGCCGGCGACCGTCCCTCTCGGCACCTTTCTGGCACGGGACGGCAGCGACGGGGCGGTCGTCGGGATCGACGCGGACACCCCACACGCGGCGGTGATATTCGGAAAGCGCGGCACCGGGAAGTCGTACACGCTCGGCGTCATCGCGGAGGGGCTCGCGGACGTGCCGGGAGTGGCTCCGGTGGTGGTCGACCCGATGGGCGTCTTCGGCGGGCTGGCCGAGACCGGCGGGCGGATGCTCGACCCCGTCGTCCGGCCGGCCGCGATCCCGGCCGCGGTCTGGCCGGACCTCCTCGGTCTCGACCCCACGGGCGGCCCCGGGAGCCTGTTGTGGCGGATCGTCGCCGACGCGGTCGAGGCGGCCGGAAGCGACGGCGACGCCTCCCCGTCGATCGAGTCGCTCCGGTGGGCCGTCTCCGAGGCCGACGCCCCCGACCGAACGCGTCGAGCGGTTCGGAACCACCTCCGGTTGGCCGAGTCGTGGGGCGTCTTCGACGCGGCGGCTCCGCCGGTCACCTCCCTCGTCGCGAGCGGCGACCCGACGGTGCTCGACCTGTCCGGGGTTCCCGAGGCCGCCGCCGGAGCGGTCGTGCGAGCGGTCGCTCGCGGCCTGTACGACGCGCGGGTGACCGGGACCGTCGACCGGCTTCCCTGGCTGCTCGTCGACGAGGCGCACGCCTTCTTCGACGGCGTCGCCGATCCGGCGCTGCGGACGCTCCTGACTCGGGGACGCGCGCCGGGAGTGTCGCTCGTCTGTGCGACCCAGCGTCCGAGCGCGCTGCCGGGCGTCGCCGTCTCGCAGTCGGATCTGCTCGTGGCACACCGGCTCACGGCCGGTCCCGACGTCGACGCGCTGGCGACGGCGGAGGCGACGTACCTCGCCGGCGACCTCGCGGCCCGCCTGCCGACCGGCACCGGCGAGGCGCTCGTCGTCGACGACGCGAGCGAGACGGCCCACGCAGTCCGTGTGCGGGAACGTCGGACGCCACACGGCGGCGGGGACCCCCGCGCCGGCGACACGGAAGCGGCACGAGCGGAGCGAGCGACGCGAACCGAACGGAACCCCGGCCGGTGAGCACCGCAACGCACAACACGGTCCGCCCGGAGAGACGGCCATGGAACGGACGGTCGCGGGAGTCGGCTTCGTCGCGCTCGGCGGGTTCGTCGGCGCGCTCGCGCGGTACGGCGTCGACGTCGCCGCCGGCGACGTGACCGGACTCGGTACGCTCGTCGTGAACGTCGTCGGGTCGTTCGCCCTCGGATTCCTCGTCACGCGGGCGGTCGGTCCGCGGACGCGACTCCTCGTCGGGACCGGTATGATCTCCTCGTTCACGACGTACAGCACGTTCGCGACCGACGCGGTCGCGCTCGGCACGGTCGGCGGGACGGCCTACGTCGCCGCCAGCTACGGGCTCGGGTTCGCGGCCGCGCTGTCCGGGCTCGCCGCCGGGAGGCGGCTGTGACGGTGACGGGCCCGCTCGTCGGGGCGCTCGCGGTCGGCCTCGGCGGCGCGGCGGGCGCGACGTGTCGACATCTGGTCGGCCTCGCCGTTTCCGGCCGCCGATCGCTCGTCGCCGTCAACACCCTCGGGAGCCTCGCGCTCGGGGGCCTCCTCGCCGCACCGGTCGACTCCGTGGTCGCGCTGGCGCTCGGCGTCGGGTTCTGTGGCGCGTTCACGACGTTCTCGTCGTTCGCGGTCGAGACGGTCACGACCGCCGAGAGCGGCGATCGGAACGTCGCCGTCGGGTTCGCCCTCGGCGTCCTGCTCGCGGCGATCGGCGCGGTCCTCATCGGATCGACGCTCGTGCTCGCGCTCACGCGGACGTGAAACGAGGGGTGGACACGATCCGATGGACGGCGCCCGTTCGGCGGCCACGGCGTCCGAACGGAGCGACAGCTACAGGGGGAACGGGCCCGTACGGCGCAGCGTGAACGACGACGCCGACGCATCGACGGGGTCTCGTGAGAACGGCGGATCCGGCGTCACCGACTCGACCGACCCGGCCGACTCGACCGATCCAGCTGACCCGGTCGATCCGCCCGAGACGGACCCTCCGAGCGACGTCGCCGACGTCGACTTCGCGGACCTGTCGCTGCCACAGCGGCTGTTCGTCGCGGCGGTCCAGAACCCGACCCGGGGAGTCGTGATCGCGGTGCTGTTCGCGATCGGATTCTCGTTCTACGTCGCGCTCTGGATGGTGTTCCCCCGGGTCGGCGCGTTGTTCTCGGCGGTCGGCGTCGTCGTCGTCCTCGTCCTGCTCGGGATCTACTACCTGCTGGACCGCGTTTTCGATTGATTCGGTCCCGTTCCCATCGACGATCCGGTTCCGCCCTCGACTCACGGGTGCGGCTCGTAGAACTCCCGGAGGCCCCTCCCGAACCGGTCGGCGAGCGTCGCCACGGCGTCGCCGACGAGCACGTCCCGGTCCGCGAACGGCGGCTCGATCTGCGCGCCGAGCGCGATGTCGCCGGCGGCGTCGCTCTCGAGGTACTCGCGGACCGTCGTGAACTCCCGCTCGCGCTCGACGACGTACCGGTCCCCGTCGATGAACGGCCCGTACGTGTCGGGGTCGACGTCGTCGGCGTACGACTCGTAGAAGCGGTCGGCGTGTTTCCGCACGGCGACCGGCGGTCCCTCGTGGCGCTCGACCGCCGGCCGGGTCGCCGTCTCGACCTCGACGTACAGGGCCGCCCGCTCCCCGTCGTCGTCGACCATCGCCCGGGCGCGAAGCGGGTCGAACCCGCGGTCGTTCAGCCCCCGGACGGTTCCGTCGAGCGACCGTCGAAGCTGGGGCCACAGCTGGTCGTCGACGAGGTCCGGAGCGTCGAAGACGACGGCCACCGGCGTCGTCTCGCGTCTGTCGAGGTGGTCACGGACCGCTCCCGAGTCGAACGGCTCGGACGTCAGGGGTTCGAACAGCTCCTCGCGAGGGTTCGCGAGGAGGTCCCGGGCGTAGTGTTGGAACCGCGCGAGGTTCTCCGCCGACAGCACCGCCGCGACGTTCCGCGTCGGGTCCGTCGGGTCGACGACGACGAGCGGGTCCTCGAACGTCCGTTCGGCGTGCCCTTCGGGGTCGAACTCGACGGGCGGGTGCCAGCTCCGGGCGGACTCGACGAGCGGGCGGAACCCGCCGAGCTCGGCGACGAGCAGCTCGGTGAGGTAGCCGGAGAACCCCTCGGTCCGGAGGTCGCTGCCGTACGCGCCGATCCCCTTGAGGAACGCCTTCGCGAGGACCACGTCGCCGGCGAGGTCGTCGTCGAGGCGCTCCGTGAGGTACGCGTCGTGGAAGGGGGTCCGGTCGACGGCGGAGATCAGATCGCCCGCCTCCGCGACGTCGTGACAGGGAACCAAGTCGACGTCGAAGCCGTCGTGAACGCCCTTCACGTAGGGGTGTTCGGCGTACTCCTCGTGGCCGTCCGGCAGGACCGCGTGGCCCACTGCGAGCCCGTACTCCTCGAGCTCCTCGCGGTCGAGGTCGGCCGGGAACCGCACGAAGAGGTCGATGTCGCGGTCGCCGGAGACCCACGTCCCGCGCGCGGTCGAGCCCACCTGGACCACGTCCGCCTCGACCGGAAGGTCGGCGATCGCCGCCCGGGTGCGCTCCGTCAGGTCGGCGGCCGTCGCCCGCAGGCGCTCGCGTTCGTCCGGATCCGGGAGAACGCGCTCGCGGACGCGCGACAGCACCGCGTCGAGGTCGGCCATACGCGGGCTTCTCGCGGTCCGGCCGAAAGCGTGTCGGTCATGGGGAGGGGATCGACGAGGTTCCCGGCCCGTGTCGGGCGGAAACGAAAGCCCTATCAAAACCACACGAGTACCTGAAATCGAGCCGAAGTAGCTCAGTTGGTAGAGCGCCTCGCTGTTAACGAGGCGGTCCCAGGTTCGAGTCCTGGCTTCGGCGCTTCCTCCTGCGCTCCGATCGCGACACGCGTTTTGTACGATGACGACCGAAGCGTCGTATGTCGCGTTACGAGCAGTACGACCGACTCGGAGCGCCGCAGAAGCGTGGACAGGCCACGGAGGCGATCGTCAGAGCGGAGCTGGTGAGCCGCGGGGTATCGGTTCTCGTGCCCGAATACGACAACGAACCGTACGACCTCGCGATCGAGATCGACGGCACGTTCTACCGTATTCAGGCGAAGACGGCGTTCGAGGCGACCACGGACGGAGCAGTGCGGTTTCGGACCCGGAGCGTCCGGACGAAGGGTTCCGGATACGAACGGGAGGGATACGAGGGGAAGATCGACATCTTCGCGGTTTACGCGCCGACCCGTGAGGAGGTCTACCTGATCCCGATCGAGGACGTCGGTGAGACCCAGATGACGATCCGATACGCACCGGCCCGAAACGGGAACACGAAGCGTGTCAACTGGTACGAGGACTACCTTCTCGATGCGGTCCTTCCCTCGCTCGGTTGGAACCCGGTAGGCTAAAGGGCGAACAAGAGTTATCCGTCGATCAGGGCCTTTAGCTTAGTCCGGTTAAAGCGACTCGCTCATAACGAGTTGATCGCCGGTTCGAATCCGGCAAGGCCCATTTCTCGCGGCGAGCAACTCGCGAGCCGCGGGTACGGAGGGCGGATTCGAAGCAGGGAGAGAAGCGAGCGAGAGCGAGCGGAACGACTGGGGTTCGAATCCGGCAAGGCCCATCTCTCACGACCCTATTCCAAGAGGTCTACCAATCCGTTCACGTCGTCGAGAACGGCGTCGGTCCCCGCCTCGCTGAACGCTCGCGTCCCGTCCTCGCCGGTCAGCCCGCCGGTCAGGACGCCGATAGCGTAGTAGACGCGCGAGTCGTCCTCCCGGTCCGCGTTTCGGGCGGTCCGTACGTCATCGAGGGTGTCGCCGGCGAACGCGACCCGCTCGGCGTCGAACCGCTCGGCCAGTTCGACGAGCGCGCGCGGGTGCGGTTTCCCCTCCTCCCAGTCGTCCATGGTGAACCGGTGGCGGACGGGGACGTCGAGGCCGACGCGCTCCAGGGCGATCTCGGCCTCCGCGGCGGGCCGCCCCGTCAACACGCCCACGTCGAAGCGGTCGGTCAGGTCCGCGATCGTCGCCGGATCGACGAGCGTGGGCTCGTCGTGGATGTATCCCGTCGTCGACACCGGCGGCTCCCCGCCCTCGAGGTCGCGGTACAGCTCCTCGCCGAGATACAGCGCCTGGAACACGGCGTGGAGGCGGTCGGTGTCCCACTGGTCGCGGACCCGCGCCTGCGCGACGTTGGGGAGGTCGGAGACGACGCGTTTCGCCGCCTCGAGGCCGCCCCCCTCCTCGTCCGCCGCGATCCGGTCGGTGAACGCCTCGACGTCCATCCGCAGTCCCTCGCGGCGGGCCAACACGAACAGCGCGGCCGCGTACGTCAGCTCCCAGTCGTTGTTGAATCCGCCGGCGTCCTTGAACGACTGGATCGCCTCGCGGTCGATCGTCTTGCCGCAGACGCGGTCGATCGACTCGATGATCGCCCGGCGGTAGGAGTCCGCGACGTCGACCAACACCCCGTCGATATCGAGCACGACAGCGTCGACCTCCATACTCGTACGCCGGCAGGGGGAGAAATGAACGTTCGGGTTCCCGCGGTTCGGTCCACGGAAGCGGGTCCTACCCGCGGCACGGGGACGGGTCCGCGGCCGAGCGCGCGACGTACAGCGTCGTTCGCGGGAGCGACCGGCGTTCCACGGGAACGACCGGCTCCTCGAACCCGAGCGTGGTGAACAGGCAGGCGGCGTCGAGCCGGCCCGCCAACTCGACGGTTGGGCGTTGAAGCTCCGCCGGGAGCCGGCGGGCGTACACCGCGTCGACCCCGGCGGCGGAGTCGATCCCGACGGACGTGTCGGTTTCGGCGGACGCGTCGATCTCGGAGGTGGGATCGGACGCTTCCGCGAGCGCGACCACGTCGCCGTGGCGGACGCGGAGCGAGCCGTCGGGCCTCCCGGTCGTACCGTCACCGTCGGCCCCTTCGTCGACCGCGACGTCGATCGCGATCACGTCGCGGCCGCGGTCGGCGAGGTCCCTGGCGACGCCGAGGCGGTCGCCGCTGCCGACCTCCAGGAGTCGGTCGAATCGGTCGAGTTCGTCCACGAGCGCACGACGGGAGGTGGATACCACGGCGGGGGGTTTATGCCCGCGGCGGTCAAAAGCCGTTCCATGCTCGTGGACATCGTGCCCGTCGGGGAGGTTTCCCCGCGAGTGAAGCGGGAGGCCTCCGCCGTGCTGCGGTCGGTGTACGATTGTGACGTGACGGTCCACGACGACCAGGCGGTCCCGGAGACCGCCTACGACGACGGACGGGGGCAGTACCGCGCGGAGGACCTCATCGAGGTCGTGGGCCGCGTCGGCGGCGGCGAGAAGAACATCGGGATCACCCCGCGAGACCTCTATTACCGGCGACGGAACTACGTGTTCGGACTAGCGTATCTCAACGGTAGCGGCTCCGTCATCTCCACTCACCGGCTCCGGACCTCCTCCGACGGCGGCGTCTCGACGAAGCCCGCCATCGACGTGTTCGCCGACCGCGTCCGCAAGGAGGTCGTCCACGAGATCGGCCACACCCTCGGGTTGGAACACTGTGACAACAGCAAGTGCGTGATGTCCTTCTCGCCCACGGTCCGCGAGGTCGACGTGAAAGAGGAGAACCTCTGTGGGACCTGCTCGCGGCTCGTCCGGTGACCGTCTCCCGGTCGACGATGGTCGCCCGCCGGTAGAGGTAAACCCCGGCCGGTCCATGATCCGGACATGGCCGCAAAGTCGGAGTATCGCGATCGGCCGGACGTCCAAGTCGCGCTGCTCGACGCGCTGGTCGACCGCGGCGACGAGGGAATGACGGTCTTAGAACTCCGGGCGGCCGTCGACGCCGACATCGACGCGGTCGAGGACGCCCTCTCGGCGCTGAAGTCGGACTCGCTCATCACCGTCGAGAGCGGCGAGCGCGTCCGCGTCTACCCGCACGACCGTGTCGTCCCGGACCCCGATCCCGGCGAGTCGGAGCCGACCGGCGGACTCGTCGAGACCATTCGGAAACGGCTCGGCCTGTAAGCCGGAGACCGACGTCCGCGAACCGGTCGCAGAACCGTCACCCGCGAACCGCGACCTTTTGACCGTGCCGCGACTGGAGGGAGCCATGACGCTCGTCTCCGACGCCCACGCCGATCACGGCGCGATCTACCGCGACCGCGGGGGCAGACAGGTCGTCGACCACTACGGCAAGCCCGCCCGCGTCGGGAAGGCCGTCAGGAACGTCGTCGGCGCGATAGAGATGGGATACGGCGTGCTCTCGGTCACGGGCGACGACCGGGTGGAGTTCGTCGACAACGCCGTCAGCAACCGCGTTCCGGCCGAGGACGGCCGCGGCGTCTACGCGCTGCTGTGTGACCCGCAGGGCGGGATCGAGACGGACATGTACGTCTACAACGCGGACGAGCGGCTGCTCGTCTTCGTCCCCCCCGAGCGCGCCGACCCCGTCCTCGAGGACTGGTCGGGAAAGGTCTTCATCCAGGACGTCGAGATCGAGGACGTCTCGGAGGACTTCGGCGTGTTCGGCGTTCACGGCCCCAAATCGACGGAGAAGGTCGCCTCGGTGCTCGGCGGACCGGGCGCTCCCGAGGAGCCGCTGACGTTCGTCCGCGGCTCGATGGTCGACGCCGGCGTCACCGTGATCGCGAGCGACGCGCCGCTCGGCGAGGAGGGCTACGAGGTGGTGTGTGCGGCCGCGGACGCCCCCGAGGTGTTCGACACGCTCGTCAACCGCGGGCTCAACGCCGCCCCGTTCGGCTACCGGACGTGGGACGCGCTCAGTCTGGAGGCGGGCACGCCCCTTTTCGAACACGAACTCGAGGGGACGATCCCGAACGTCCTCGGGATCCGGAACGCCCTCGACTTCGAGAAGGGATGTTACGTCGGCCAGGAGGTCGTTTCCCGCGTCGAGAACCAGGGCCGACCCAGCCGGCGACTGGTCGGGCTCGCCCTCGACGGCCTCGTCGACGACCTCGCGGCCGTCGACGGCGACGCGGACCCCGACGGCGTCACGGAGCGCCTCCCCGACCCCGGCGCGGCCGTCTTCGAGGGCGACGCGGCGGTCGGCGAGGTGACCCGCGCGGCCGTCGGCCCCGCCCTCGAGGAACCCATCGCCTTCGCGCTCGTCGACTTCGAGGCGGCCGCGGAGTCGGTCACCGTACGCGTCGGCGGCGCGGAGACGAACGCGACCCGGACCGACCTCCCGTTCGTCGAGGGGAGCGCCCGCTCCGGGAGACTGCCGACCTACCCGAGCGACTGAGCGGAAACAAGACGCGGTGGCGCGCGCCTCCGAGCGCCCGAAGGGTGCGAGGAGTCCGCGCGAGGGAGTCGACCGGCCGGAGCGGAGCGAAGGTCGGTCGACGAGGCTGGGGAGGCGCGAGGTGCGGGGCTGTGCGGGGCTGTCGGGTGGGACTCAAAGGGGCAGGTGCGAGGACGAAGCACGGCGAAGTAAGCACCGCAGCGAAGGAGCGATAGCGACTGAGCGAGGAGCGCAACGAGCCGCGCGAGTCCTCGCGGCTGGGGCTTTGGCGGTGTTCGCCGCAGGTAACGATCTTACATTGAACGGCCGATCCGAGACATCGGTCTACCGATCACAACGCCAACCGTACCGCGGAGTAGACGCCGAACCCGAGCGCCAACGACCCGGCGAGCGACGCGACCCACGCGAGCACGGTGTACCCCATCTTCGACCGGCTCACGCCCGCGTCGCCGGCGGCGTATCCCGCGCCGACGATCGCCGAGACGATGATCTCGTTGAACGAGACGGGGATCCCGAACGCGACCGCGGTCTGGGCGATGGCGAACGACGGGATGAGCGCCGAGATCGACCGCCGCGGTCCCATCGAGGCGTAGTCCTGTGAGATCGCCTTGATCATCCGCGGCGCGCCGGTCCACGACCCGGCGAGCAGGCCGACGCCGCCGCCGACGAGAAGCGCCCACAGCGGCACGCCCACGTCGGAGAAGATCGGCACGAGCGGCCCGATCGCGAGGCCGACCTGCGATCCGCCGGCCGAGAACGCCACGAGCCCGCCCATCGCGAGCAGGAAGCGGCGCTGTGCGCCGGCGCGGTCCCGACCGATGTCGAGGTACACCACGGCGGCGACGATCGCCGCCATCGCGGCCGTGACGGCGAGGACGCCCGCTCCGCCGGGGATCCCGAGCTCGGTGCCGACGACCTCGGCGATCGACGCCTGCTCGCCGTCGGAGCCGAGCAGCGCGAACCCGACGTTGGCGACGATCGCGCCGACCACGCCGGCCAGCGCCGCCGTGAGCGCGCGCTCCGGGAGGCGGTCGCCGATCAGCGCCCGGGCGACGCCGTAGGCGATCCCGCCGCCGACGAACGGGGTAAGGACCCACAGCGTGAGGATCTCGGTGTACTTCGGCCACGCGGGGTCACCGCCCATCGCGAGGCCGACGCCGACGACCGCGCCGGTGACGGTGAACGCGGTCGCGATCGGGTAGCCGGCGAAGACGCCGATGGCGACGAGCACCGCGGCGGTGACGAGCGCGACGATGGCGGCGGTGGCGGTGAGCGTGACCCCCCCGATCAGCTCCGTCCCGACCGCCTCGGTGACGTTCGCGCCCTGGAGGATCGCCCCGAGGAGGCCGAGGACGCCGACGACGAGGCCCGCGCGCATCACCGAGATGGCGTTGGCTCCGACGGCCGGCGCGAACGGCGTCGACCCGGAGGAGCCGGCACCGATGGACCACGCCATGAAGAGACTCGCGACGCCGGCGACGAGAAGCGTGAGGGTCGTGACGACGACCATCGTTATCGCTGCCCGTCCTCGTAGCCTTCACGCAGCCCCATCAGGGTGCGCCGGACGAGGAGGAAGCCGAAGAAGAACAGCCCGAGCAGACCGACGAGAACGAGCACGAACAGCGGCTCGACCGATATCATACGACTAGTAACCGTCGGCACCGAGTTAGGCGTTTCGACCCGGCGATCGGTCGGACGTGACGGACGAGCCGCCGATCGGGACGGTCACTAAAACGCGTCTTTGTGCCTCGAACACCTATAATACGATACCCCGACGATACGCAAGTGCGACCCCCGCTTCGGCCCTCCGCCGAGTACCGATCGACACCGGTACCCGGGAATCCCCCCTGCGATCGAGGCACACGTCCGCCCTCCGTCCGTTCGGACGATCCCCCGTCGTCCGGACGGTCGACGCCTCCGGGACGGCGGTCGTTCCCCCGACGACCGTCCATCCGACCGGCCGGAGCGGGGAGTCGTGGCCGTCCGTCCCCGCCGCGTCCGACCGATCCCCCTCCGTCGAGACGCGGGACGGACGCGTGCGCTCTTTCTCTCGGCGTCGCACGCCGCTAGTCGATCCGGAACCGCTCGAACGTCTCGCCGCCGGGCGTGACGAGCCGACCGTCGAGCCCGCCGTCCGCCGACTCGAGCTCCGCGTGAGCCGGTCGGTTCCCGCGCGGCTGGGCGTGGCTCCCCGGGTTCAGGATCGGGACCGCGGGCGAGTCGTCGAAACGCGGTCGGTGGGAGTGTCCGCAGACGACGGCGTCGGCGTCGCGGCCGCGAGCGAGCATGACGAGACCGGTGTCGCCGCTCCGGTGTCTGTGCGTCACGGCGAACCGGACGCCGCCGAACTCGACGGTGCGGACCTCCGGGAGTCGGTCGCGGATCGCCGCCCCGTCGTTGTTGCCGAACACGGCCCGGAGCGAGCCCGCCGCCCGCTCGAACGCGTCGAGGACGGGTTCGCGATAGAAGTCGCCCGCGTGGACGACGAGGTCGGCCTCCTCGACCGCCTCGCGGGTCCGCCCGCGGAGCTTCGGGCCGTCGGTGCTGTGGGTGTCCGAGAGGACGACGAGCATGCCTCCCGATTCCGACGCGCGGCGGTTAAGCGTCGCGGGCGAGCCGGGTTCGTCGACGGACCCTCACCGGACGGTCAACAGTCGACGGAGGATGTCGCCGTACGCGGGTCGAGTGACCAACACGCCGATGAGGACGCCGAGGATGGTGAAGATCGCGAACCCGGAGAGGTCGCCGAGGCTCAACACCATCAGCGGCGACATGGCGACGATCGTCGTCGCGGCGGCCGCGCCGATCACCCAGAACGCCCGGCGGAACCGGGAGTCGAACACCGTCCGGGAGTTGACCTCGCCCTCGCTCATCACCTCGTCGGCGATGATCACGAGGTCGTCGACCCCGGTCCCGACCACGGCGATGAAGCCGGCGATGACCGCGAGTTCGAGCGGGTATCCCACGAGCGCCGCGAACCCGAGCAGCGCGTACACCTCCGCGAGCGCGGTGACGATCATCGGCAGCGCCACCTTCGGCTCGCGGTAGCGGAGGAACACCATGCCGGCGACCGCGAACACCGCGAAGACGCCGGTTATCGCCGAGTAGAGCCGGAAGTTCTCCCCCTGCGTCGCCGAGATGGTCGAGGAGGTCCCCTGCCCACTGATGTCGAGTTCGGCGGGGAGCGCGCCCGCACGGAGGTTGATCGAGATGGTCTGGGCGTCGGCGAAGGAGGTGGTCGTCAGTCGGAAGTTGCCGCTGTCGGCCCAGCCCCCGCTCGCCATGCTCCGGGCGAGGCCGTCCTCCATCCCGAACGCGTTGACGACCTCGCCGTCGACGACGAGCAACAGACAGGAGTCGCTGCCCTCGCCGAGCGCGTCGGCCTCCATGTCGTAGTTACAGCGCGCGCCGCCCGAGGTGCTCGCGACGCCGTACTCGGTGGCCGCGTTCTGGAACCGGTGAGCGGGCGACGTCTCTCCCTCCGGAGCCTCGTTGATCACGGAGACCGGGACGTACGCCCCGCTGGTCCCCTCCCGTCGGCTCGCGGTCCCGATGTCCTCGAAGTCGTCCTGAGTCAGTACCTCCTCCTCGACCGCGGTCCCGTCGTCGGCCGACGAGTTCGGATACGCGATGGCGATCTGGACGGTCCCGCGCTCCTCGAGGAGGTCGATCACGTCCTGTCGACCCTGGCCGGGCACCTCGATCAGCAGGAAGTACTCGCCGGTGATCGACTGGACCTGCTGGACGCTCCCGCCGGAGAGTCCCGCCTCGTTGATCTTGTCCTGGATGACCTGTTCCGCGGCGTCGCGGCTCTCCTGGGTCACGCCGCTCCTGATCCCGTCGTAGGCGTAGCCGGAGGCGTCCATCGCCGCGCGGAACTCCGATTCGCTCACCGAGGCGTCCGTGACCTCCACCTCGCTGCCCCCCTCCGCGTTCAGGACCGCGTTGACGTCGACCGTCGAGGTGTCCTCGAGCTCGGCGGCGACGTCGCTCGCGACCTGTGAGGGGTTCTCGCCGTCGAAGGACACGCCCGTCGCGGTGTAGCCGAGAAGCGGTGCCCGGATCCGCGTCCCGCCGGCCAGATCGAGCCCGTACTGGAGGTTCGTTATCCCCTGTGTCGCGTCGCCCTGGGACTCCCCGGGAGCCGTCTGGGGCGCGAACTGCGGGGCGAAGAGCGCGACGGTCGACCCGAGCACGACCACGACGAGGAGGAGAACCCGCCAGTTCTCCTTTACCCGTTCGAACATCAGCGTTTCACCCCCTCGAACTTGTACCAGCGAAGCAGCGCCACGTTCAACAGGTACGTGTTCATCAGGTCCGCACAGAGCCCGATCGCGAGGATGATCCCGATGTCACGCAGGAGTCCGATCCCGAAGAGCGTCGCGACGACCGCCATGACGATCATCGCGGCCATGGAGGTGACCGTCATCGTCACCCCGGTCCGCATCGCCCGGTTCACGGACTCGTAGAACTCGCCGGTCCGCCGCAACACGGAGTTGTTCAACAGGATGTCCGAGTCGACGCTGTAGCCGATGATCATGAGAAGCGCCGCGACGATCCCGAGGGTCATCTCGATGCCGAGCAGGTTCATCGCGGCGACGGGGATGACCAGGTCCGAGAACGCGGAGGCGACGACCGCGATGGAGGGCACGAACGTCCGGAACAGCGCGAACACGAGCACGCTCATGCCGAGGAACGCGAGCCCGATCCCGAATATCGCGGTCCGCGCGGTGTCCGACGCGAAGCTCGCCGACACCTGATCGATGGCCTCGGTCGAGAGCCCCGCGGCGTCCGCCTGGTCCTGGAGATCGCTCGCCAACCCGTCCGGGTCGTCGTCGGCCGCCTGGAACGTCACGACGTACACGTCGTCGGCGGGGATCGACCGGATCGAGTCGGGCTCGCGGTCGAACGCCGTCTCGATCCGTTCCTCGACGTCACCGCTTCCGTCGTCGGCGATCCGGAGCTCCACGCCGCCGGTGAACTCCAGCCCGAGCGTCGCCGGCGCACCCGTGACGGCGTACCACCCACCGATGACGACTATCGCCAGCGCGAGCACCGCGAGCGGCACGAGCACGAGCTGCCGGTTCGAGTACTCGGTGTAATCGACCTCCGGTACCTCGATCGCTGTCATGAAACGGGTTCGTCCGTGAGCCCGAATAAGCCTTCTTATCTCCCGAGTCGGTCGAAAACGACGCCACGGGCCGGACCCGAACTCAGGGCAGGTACCGCACGCTGAGCACGCCGGGTTCCGCCCGGACCTCGACGCGGTTCACCCCGAGCCTGGCGGCCCGCGAGAGCGTCCCCTCGCGGTCCTCGAGCACGTCCTCGGCCGCCTCCTCGGTCGCGTCCTCGGGCGGGGACAGCACATGGATCTCGCCGACCCCGGCCCGCGGCTCGCGGGTCAACTCGCCCGTCGGGAGGTCGGCGGCGAGCTCGCGTTCGTGAACCGTCGGGGGCTCCTCGCTCCGCTCGAGCGAGAGCGACCGCCGCTCCGCCACCTCGATCACCCGATAAGTGACCTCCATCGGCGGGTCCGGAGCCACCGTCGCCTCGACGGCGTCGTCGACCGCCAGTCCCGGGTTCGAACTCAGCGTGTGGACCTGGCCGTCGTGAGCGTCCTTGAGCACCGCGGAGTCCGCCTCGACGTGGGTGACGAGGAAGGTCCCCTCCTTTTCGTCGGTCATCGTCGGTGCTATGTCGTCGAGCCATTTCCGGGTTTCGAGCCGTCCTCCCCGCCGCTTCGGAGCCGGTAGTGCGTCCAGAACACGACCGCGGCGGCGAGAACGGGAAACAGCGCCCCGGCCGGCCGGGGGAGCGCGTACAGCGCCGAGAGCAGGACCGACTCGGTCGGGTCGCGCAGGTCCGCGGGCGCGGTGACGATCAGTCCGAGGTACAGCGAGGCCAAGAAGAGGAAGCCCGCGTACGCCAGCTTCCGGTCGTAGCCGGGCGAAACCGGGAGTTCCCGGCGGTGGCGGCGGGCGACGAAGAGCAGCGGGGCCAAAAGCGGGGCGACCGCGGCGAAGCCGAGGATCACGTACAGCGACCGCGTGAACAGGTACGTCCCGCTCGGGACGCCGGCGGTCTCGGCCATCCAGACGACGAGGGCGAGCGCGACGACGAGCGCGATGGTCGCGGCCGCCAGCGCGCCGATCACCCCGTAGACGCGCATCGTCCACGAGTCGGTGTTGCGGATCGCGTACGGGACCGCGCCGAACACCCCCCGGTAGCTGTCGGTCATCGTCCGGGTTAGGAACGACGGCCGATTAAACCCCTCGTCCGCGAGGTTTTACACCTCGGGGAGCGATCACCGATCGTGGCCCTCTACGACGCGTATCTCGGCGTTCGCCACCGCCTCCACGAGGGGGACCCGCCCGAGCACGTCGCGATCGTCATCACCGAGCGCGACCTGCTCGCGGACGGCGCGTTCGACACGCTCGCCGCGGCGCTCGGCTGGACGTTCGATTACGGTGCCGAGCGGGTGACCGTCTCCGTCTCCGTGCTCGACGAGGCAGTGGTTCCCTCCCTCGTCCGGGAGTTCCGGGATCTGGACGCGCCGCGTCCGATGTCGATCCGCGGTCCGGAGGACACCGAGTCGGCGGACGCCCCGATCCGGGTCAACGTCGGCCTGGGCGGGAAAGCCGAGTTCGCCGCGGCGGTCCGCGATCTCGCCGCCGACGTCGACGCCGGCGAGTTGCGTCCCGAGGAGATCGACGAGGCGGCCGTCACGGACCGATTGGTGTTCCCGACGGAGCCCGACCTCGTGATCAAGACCGGCGCGGAGCGGCTCTCCGACTTCGCCATCTGGCAGTCGGTGTACGCCGAGCTCTACTTCACGGACGTGAACTGGCGTGACTTCCGGCGGCGGGACTACCTACGGGCCGTCCTCGACTTCCAGGACAGACAGCGCCGGTTCGGGCGGTAAGGGGGGCGACTCGCCGCGACCCGGATCCCCGTCTCACCAAACGAACCGGAACAACAGCCCGAACGCGACGAGCGCGCCGAGCGTCGAGAGCAGCGGGACGACGTTCTGTAACACCACGATCCGGGCGGTCGTCGACGGGTTGAACAGGTCCGCCGCCGCCGGGATGTCCGCGGGGTCCTCCTCGCCGATGCCCTCCGGTTCGTCGCCGGGCTCGTCGGCCTTCAGCGCGCCGACGGAGACGTTGGTCTCCGCCTCGCCGCGGATCCCCTGGCCGACGGTGGCCGTCCGGGTCGCGCGACCCCAGCCGAGCCCGACGATCGACATCGTCGCGATGATGACGAACGAGGCGGGGATCCCGATGGCGGAGAGGCCGACGACGATCCCCGAGGAGACGACCGCGACGACGATCGCGGCGGTGAGCGGGAGGTCGGTGATGTCGTTGCCGAGGGTGTCGAGGGTGCGTCGCGCGATGGTGAACGCGCCGACCGCTACGGCCGCGCTCCCGAGGAGGATCATGGGGTTCATGTCGACGACTCCCGCGCCGACGAGCGGCGCGATCGCGTTCGCGATGTTGGAGGTCCCCGAGGAGAACGCCATCAGACAGCCGATGGCGACGACGGTGACCGCGCCGCCGACCTCCCGGCGGGTCGTGTTCGGGCCGAGCGTCGGCCGCGGAATGGTTCCCGATCGCTCGTACTCCAGCAGCGGTCCGTCGGTGGTGTCGATCGCCACCCACTGGTTGATCCGCGGGTAGAAGTAGCGGCCGATGACGCCCGAGACCCAGAAGCCGATGATCGGCGCGACGATCCACCAGACCGCGATCTCGCCCATCACGCTCCAGTCGAGGCTCCCGGTCGCGACGCCGAGGCCAGCTATCGCGCCCACGGCCGTCATCGACGTCGACGCCGGGACGCCGTAGTAGTTGCCGACGAAGAGCGCGCCGCCGATGAAGAACAGCACGACGATGCTCGTCTCGAGGGTGAAGACGTCGCCGCGCGTGACGAGTTCCTTCCCTAGCGTGTCGACGACGCGCCGGCCGAGCGTCCCCGCGCCGATGAAGAAGAACACGGACATCAGCGCCGCGGCCGCGACCTTCGAGAGGACGCCGGCACCGACCGCGGGCCCGAACGCCGGCCCCGTCGTCGAGCCGCCGACGTTGTATCCGACGAACACCGTGACCGCCAGACCGACGACGAGAAGAAGTTCGACCATATACCCGATCGGAGTGTACTCTCACGGTTAAGCCGTCCGTTTTCCGGAAACATACGCCGCCGAAACGGCGCGGACACGGCCGCGAGACGGCCCGTACTCGGTCGTCGATGTCAGTCAACGAAACGCACCGGTCGAAGGGAGTACACCGACGAGAGGCCCCGTCGAGACAGGCGACGGAGCGAGCGATCGTGGTGGCGTCGCCGGCGCTTTGCGCCGGCTGCCAGAGGCGCGTAGCGCCTCGCTGTCGCCGGCGGCGGAGCCGCCGGCTTCAAGCGAGAGCTTCGCTCTCGCCCTGCGCCTCCGAGTGCCCCGGCGGGGCACGAGTAGCGAAGGACCTGCGGTCCATCGCTGTTCGCTGCGCGGGCTGCGTCTTTCCGAGTTCAAATCACTCGGTGATCTCTCTCACTACGTTCGAGAAATGCACCGGCCGAGACTCCCGCGAGTGAAACGAGCGGGAGTCAGGCCGGTGGAGCTTCGAGCGCAGCGAGAAGATGCACCGGCCGAGATTTGAACTCGGGTTGCAACCATGGCAAGGTTGCGTGATACCACTACACTACCGGTGCGTGCTTCGCATTCGAGGATGGTCGGGTCGGATATTTAAATCTGTCACATCGGGACGGCGGCGGTCCGATCGCCGTCTCGAGTCACGGAGATCGGGGAGATCCATCGCGATGCTGGCCGGTCGATCGGCCGGGTCGTGGCCCGGATCGTCGCCGTCGCGTGGGCGGTTTCCAAAGGTCTTTGCCCTTGCCTGCCGAACGGATCGGTAATGGACGATGTCGCGCGGGCGCGTGACGCCGCACGCGAGGCGCTCGCGAACGTCGAGCCCGAACGCCTCCGTGAGACCCTCGACGACCGACTCGCCGACGCCGCGGTAACCCCGGGCGTCCTCTCGCTCGTCACCGCCCGCGCGCTCGACCCCGAGGTCGACCTCGAGGAGGTGGTCGACCGGGCCGCCGGCGTCCAGCTCATCTACGAGGGGCTCCGGCTCACCCGGTGGCTCGCACACGAGGAGCCGTGGGAGACCGCCGCGACCCACGAGACCGACATCGACGCCGACATGGACGTCCTCGCCGCCGACGTGCTCGTCTCCCGCGGGTTCTCCCTTCTCGCGCACACCGGCGCGGCGGCCGCCGCCGTCGAGGTCGTGCGGGCGTTCGGCCGCGATCAGACCCGACGCGAGGCGGAGGGGCTCGACCCCGCCGAGGCGACGGCGCTCGACCGGAACCTGGAGGTCGACGCGCTCGAACTCGCGGTCGTCGCGGGCACGACGGCGGTGGGCGGGGACCCGCCGGCGGAGCTGCTCGAGTACGCCCGGGAACTCGCCGCCGACTGCGACCGGGAGTTCCCGCCGCCGGGACGCGCGCTACCCGAGACGACCGCCGACCGCATCGCCGACATCTCCGACCGGGCCGTCAGCGCGACCGACCGGTAGCGTGGAACCCGACGACGACGGACGGTCCGGATCGAAACCCATAAAGTCGACTCCGGTCAACGACTGATACGCGCCTGGGTAGCTTAGCGGTAAAGCGCGTCCTTGGTAAGGACGAGACCCCGAGTTCAAATCTCGGCCTAGGCTTAGCGGGGTTACACGGTTTCTCTCCCCATTTTACGCTGTTCTTATGAGAGAAACCAATGGTACTCAAGAACGCGCCCTATTACTACACGGGCACCCCGACGCCGTCTTGCGATCCGCTGAACTATCAGGACACACGAACTGATTCACGGACAGCGGCGGGATAGACGTTCCTCGAACGGATAGACGACACGTGGCAGGGCCGCGGGTTCAACGGTCGGAGCGAGTTCATCCGGTACACGCTTCGGGACCTCGTCGAGTTCCCGGCGTTCGACCGCGACGAACTCGTCGCCCCGCTCGAAGCCGAGGAGGACGTCCGCGAGGGACGGACCGTCCCCCGCCGACCAAGACGGATACTCGACGAGCTCGAGAGATCGTCTCCTCGCCGTGGCGGCGCGTACACCGCTGACGACGACCGGGAACCTCACGGAAACGCGGCAGAATCCACCGTCTCCGTTTCGGGCACGAGGAGCCACACTCAAGGTCTTCCCGGCTCCAACGGGAAGACGGACCATGGCAGACTCGTTGCGCGCGTTCTTCGAGGAGATCGAGGCCCCGGATCGGTCCCTCGTCGTGCTCAACCGGTCGTCGCCGGATCCCGTCCGGAACCTGCTCGACTCGTTGCTCGAGGGACAGCCCGTGTCGATACGCGACGAGGAGGTCCCCGACGGCGACGCGGACGTGGTCGCGCTGGTCGAGGACGGCGAGGTACTCGCCCACTCGACGCTCGAGGACCTCCTGGAGTCGATCCTCCTGATCAACTCGGACCTGTACAAGACCGGTGCGATCGACCTCGACGAGGTCGAGCTGCCGGACGTGCTGCGCGGGCTCGACGAGGTGCCGTTCAGGGTACGGGGGTTCCCCGAATCCAACAAGGAGAAGCTGCTCTTGATCGTCATCTCGCGGGTGATAGAGCGGATCGCGAACGAGACCGGCGGCGGGACGCTACGGGCGTCGTTCCAGCGGCTCTCCAGACTCAGAGACGAGCGGGGAACCTACGAGGTGTACGAGTCGGTCGCGCGAAACGGCGTCGACGTCCACGTCTACGGCGTGGGCGACGCCGACCCCACGGAGACGCTTCCGGTGACGGTCCACACGGGTTCGTCGTACCCCTACCGCCGGTCGTGGTTCGTGGTCTTCACGCCGCCGGATGGAGCCGACGCCCGGAACGGACCGAACGGCGGAAACGGGGATCACGCCGCGCTCGTCGCACTCGAGGACGAACCGAACGTCTGGGACGGGTTCTGGACGTTCCGGCCCGATCTCGTGGACCGGATCGACCGCTACATCGCCGACCGGGTCTGAGCGGGTGGCGGTCCGCACCGCGGACGTGTCATCTTGCTGGAAGCCGTGTCGTCTCGCCGGAAGCGGTGTCGTTTCGCCGGGAACGAGCAGTCGGCGAACGGGCACCCCTCCGTAACATATTATACCGGCGGGGAATTTTTCACGGCATGGCAAATCGACACGAAGCCGCCGACGGGAGTCGGCGTCTCGACCGGCGGAACCTCCTCGCGACGATCGGGGCCGCGGGGACCGCCGGGTTCGCCGGGTGCGGTGGTCAGGGGGCCACCGAACCCTCGGGGTCCGCCGGCTCCGATCCGGGTGACGGCGGCCTCTTTCCCCTCTCCGTGCGTCTCGAGACCGGCGGGACGGACGAGCGCATCCGGATGGTCGAGCTCATCGCGGAGTCGCTCCAGCAGACCGGCTACTTCGAGACGGAAGTCGACACCTACGAGTGGGGCACGTACCTCGATCGGGTGATCAACCCGGGATATCAGAACAACGGGTATCTCCCCGCCATCGGCCTCTCCGGTACCTTCAACCCGCACAGCTTCTGTAACACGATCCACAACTCGGCGAACGTCGGCGCGTGCTGTAACCTGACCGGGATCGACGACCCCGAACTCGACGAGCTGCTCGACTCCGCCCGGTACGGGATCGAGGTGGTCGAGGACCCGCAGCTCCGCGCGGAGACGTACGACGAGATCTGGCGGACGCTCGCCGAGGAGCGGTACACCTCCTTCACCCACTTCGGCGTGGAGACCGCCGCGACCAACGCTGACGTCCACGGGTTCGGGATGTGGCCGTTTCAGGAGGGGCTGTTCGGCTACGCCCTGTACTCCCCGCAGGACGAGCAGGTCGCCTGGATCGACCGGGAGCGGCGGGCCGGGAGCTCCGAACTCGACGAGCTCGTAGCGGGCGGGACGCTGACGGGTGCGGTCTCGACGAATCCCGACTCGTTCGACCCGCCCCACAGCAGCGACACGACGTCGACGATGCTACAGAACCTCCTCTTCGAGGGGCTCGTCGTCAACGACGCCGAGGGAAACGTCTACCCGTGGCTCGCCGAGCGCTACGAGCTTCGCGACGTCCGCGACGTCGACCGTGCGGCCTACGAAGGGTACATGCGCTCCGTGGGAACCACGGAGGAGGGCGCGGTCGACGTCGACGAGCAGGTGATCGTGCGACACCCCGCCGACGACCCCGCCGCGGACGAGGAGGTCCGCGTCCTGCTGCCCGAGGACGCCCGCGAGGCCGCCACGGACGGAACGTACGGGATGTGGTTCCGCTACGAACTCCAGGAGGGAGTCGAGTTCCACGACGGGAGCGAGCTGACCGCCGCGGACGTCGTCGCGAGCTACGAGTACTACGAGAACTCGGCGACCGCCCCGCAGACGTTCGACTCCGTGCTCGCCGCCGTCGCGGTGGACGAGTACGTCGTCGACGTGTACGCGCAGGTCCCCGACGCGGAGGCGGAGCGCGAACTACCGGGGATCTACGTCCTCAGCGCGGACCAGATCGGCGACGTCGAGAAGGGCGGCATCGACCCGCGAGAGGGAGTCACGCCGGTCGGGACGGGCCCGTACGCGTTCGACGAGTTCGTCGACGAGGAGTACCTCGAGGTCTCGAGGTTCGACGACTACTGGGTCGAAACGCGGGGGGTCGCCGAGGCGTTCGAGTGGTTCGACGGCCCCGACTCGTTCCCGGACGGCCCCGTCATCGACGCCGTCGAGGTGGAGGTCGTCCCCGACGACGCGACGCGGACGGGCGCGCTCCGGAACGGCGAGGTCGACCTCACCTACGACGTCGCGAGCGGGACGCTCGAGGACTTCGACGACGACGACGGCTTCCTCGTCCACGCCGTCGAGGCCGGCGGATACGACTACCTCCAGTACCCGGTGAACGTCGAGCCGTGGGACGACCCCCGACTCCGGGAGGCGGTCAACCACCTGATCCCCCGCCGGCGGATCGTCGACAACGTGTTGAACGGGTGGGCGGAGCCGGCCTGGACGCCGATCCCGCGGATCGCGCGCGGAGCGGGGACGGCCGACTACGACGCGCTCGAGGAGGCGGTCCGACCGCTGAACGAGTACGACGTCGAGCGCGCGGAGGAGTTGCTCGAGGAGATCGCCGCCGAGTACGACGGGTCGTCGTGAGTACGGAGCCCGCCCGACGATGAGTCTCAGACGGTTCGTCCTCCGGCGCGCGCTCTCCGTGGTCCCGGTCCTGCTCGGCGTGTCGGTGGTCACCTTCGGGCTGTTCCATCTGACGCCCGGCGACCCCGTCTCACGGCTGGTCGCGTTGAACCCGGACGTGAGCGCCGCCGAGGAGGCGCGGCTTCGAGAGCGGTGGGGGCTCTCGGGACCGGTGTGGAGACAGTACCTCGCGTGGCTCTCGAACGTCCTCGTCGGCGACTTCGGTCGCGAGTTCCGGACGGGCCGGGCGGTTTCGGCGATCGTGTGGCGGCGGCTCCCCGAAACGCTCGTCCTGGGGCTGTTCGGCTGGGTCTTCGCGATCGCGATCGCGGTTCCGGCGGGGATCTACGCGGCGGTGAACAAGGGGAACCTCGGCGACGTCGCGAGCCGCGTGCTGGCGCTGTCCGGAGTCTCGATCCCGAACTTCTGGCTCGGCCTGCTTTTGATCCTCGTCTTCTCGCTGTACCTCGGTGTGTTCCCGGTGTTGCCGCCCTCGCGGCTGCCGCTGTACCATCCGGAGACGCTTCGGTACCTCCTCCTGCCGGGGGTGACGATCGGGACCGCGGCGGCCGCGAGCCTCATGCGCGTGATGCGGACGTCGATGGCCGAGGAGCTGAACGAGGAGTACGTCACCGCCGCGCGCGCGAGGGGGTTGCCCGAGCGCACGGTCGTCTTCAAACACGTCCTGCGGAACTCGCTCGTCTCCGTGGTCACGCTCGCGGCCACGCTGACCGCCGGCATCGTCGCCGGCTCCGTCGTCGTCGAGAGCGTGTTCAACTGGCCGGGGCTCGGCTCGGAGTTCGTTCGGGCGATCGACCGACGGGAGATCGACGTCGTGATGGCGATCACGCTCGTGACCGCCGTCGCCGTCGTGCTCGCGAACTTCCTCGCGGACGTCCTGTACGCCGTGTTCGACCCGAGGATCAGATATGACTGAGGACGGAGAGCGCGGAACCGACTCGGAGGAACTCCGAACGCGCCGCCGAACCGACGAGCGGGGTCGGATCCGGGTCACGGGGTTCGACGCGGACCGCGTCCGCGACCGTGACCCGCTCTCGGCGTGGAGCGAGCGCGACGGGGCGGACGGCGGGACCGACGGGACGAACGGTGGGGCCGACGACCGATGGCGACGCGGGCTCCGCCGGTTTCGGCGAAACCGATCGGCGATGGCCGCGCTCGCGGTCGTCGCCGCGATGGCGCTCGTCTCGCTTCTCGCGCGTCCCGTCGAGGTCGCCGGCGTTGTCGTCCAGCCGTTCGCGCTCGCTCCCTACGACCCGACGACGATCCTCTACCTCTCGGTCGACCCGAGCGTGAGCCCGTACGACCCGCCGTCGCCGCGGTTCCCGATGGGCGTCGACGGCGCCGGGCGCGACCTGTTCTCTCGGGTCCTCGTCGGCGGGCGATACAGCATCTCGATCGGGTTCGTCGTCGTCGGGCTGACCGCGTCGTTCGGGCTGGTATACGGCGCGATATCGGGCTACTACGGCGGCGTCGTCGACGAGGTCATGATGCGGGTCGTCGACGTGGTCTTCGCGTTCCCCGGGCTCGTGTTGGCGCTCGCCGTCGTCGCCACCCTCGGGGGCGGCTACTGGCAGCTGGTGGCCGCGTTCAGCCTCTTCGGGTGGGCCGGGTACGCCCGGCTCGTCCGCGGGGAGGTGTTGTCGATCGCGGAACGCGAGTACGTGCTGGCGGCGAAGGTGATCGGCGCGCGCGACCGTACCGTGATCCGCAGACACGTCGCGCCGAACGCGCTGTCGCCGCTCGTCGTGTTGGCGTCGCTGGACGTCGGCAGCGTCGTGATCGGCGTCGCCGCCCTCGGCTTCCTCGGGCTCGGGATGGACCCGAGCACCGCCGAGTGGGGCACGATGCTCGACGCGACCCGCGAGACGCTGATCCAGGGGCCGGGCGGGGAGATCCCGTGGTGGGCGACGGTGTACCCCGGTGGGGCGATCTTCGTCTTCGTGCTGGCGATGAACGTGATCGGCGACGGCGTAAACGACGCCCTCGACGCCCGCGAGACCGGCGTGGGTCGCGGTGGTCGTGGCGGCCGCGAGGACCGGGGAGACGGCAGGGAGAGAGGTGACGACCGATGACGGCCCTCCTCGAGGTCGAGGACCTGACGGTCCGGTTCTACACCGAGGAGGGCGTCGTGACCGCCGTCGACGGCCTCTCCTACCGGATCGAGGCCGGCGAGACGTTCGGCGTCGTCGGGGAGAGCGGGGCGGGAAAGAGCGTGGCCGCGCTGTCGGTGCTCGGGCTGATCGACGACCCCGGCCGGATCGAGCGCGGCGAGGTCCGGTTTAAGGGCGAGGACCTCCGCTCCATGACCGACGCCGAGCTCCGCTCGGTCCGCGGCGACGAGATCGCGATGGTCTTTCAGGACGCCCGCGCCGCGTTGAACCCCGTCTACACCGTCGGCGAGCAGATCGCCGAGACGATCGAACACCACATGGGGTACGACCCCGCCGCCGCTCGCGACCGGGCGGTCCGGCTGCTCGACCGCGTCGGGATCCCCGAGGCCGGGACGCGGTACTCGGACTACCCGCACGAGTTCTCCGGCGGGATGTGCCAGCGGGCGACCGTCGCGATGGCGCTGTCGTGTGAGCCCGACCTGATCGTCGCCGACGAGCCGACGACCGCCCTCGACGTCACCGTCG
The DNA here is from genome assembly GCF_900113615.1 of Halorubrum aquaticum. Classification (GTDB taxonomy): domain Archaea; phylum Halobacteriota; class Halobacteria; order Halobacteriales; family Haloferacaceae; genus Halorubrum; species Halorubrum aquaticum. The sequence continues at coordinate 20,551 of NZ_FOPZ01000021.1, read as the reverse complement.
AGGCGCGGGTCCTCGACCTGCTCGCCGACCTGGCCGACGAGTTCGACGTCGCGGTCCAGCTCATCACCCACGACCTCGGCGTGATCGCCGGGACGTGTGACCGGGCGATGGTGATGTACGCGGGCGAGGCCGTCGAGCGGGCGCCGATCGAGGAGCTGTACTACGACCCCAAACACCCGTACACGGCGGGGTTGATGAGCGCGATCCCGCACGTCGGCGACGACCGCGACCGGCTCCAGACGATCCCGGGGACGATGCCGGACCTGATCGACGTGCCCTCGGGGTGTCGCTTCCACCCGCGATGTCCCTTCGCCGAGGAGGCGTGTACCCGGACCGATCCCGCACTCGTCGACCCGGAAAACGGCGAGGCGGCGACGCTCGAGACCGAGCGGGCGGCCGCCTGTCTCGAGTACACCGAGGGTCTCACCGGCGGACTGGACTACTCGGTGGAGGTCGACGGAGAGACGAATGAACGCGCCGAGGACGACGACGGGGGAGAGGACGACGACGGGAGAGAGGACGAGGGTGAGGAGGGCGGATCCGATGAGTGACGACGGCGCCGGCGAACCGGTCCTCCGCGTCGAGGGACTGAAAGCGCACTACGACTCGACCGACGGGTTCCTCGACCGGCTGCTCGGTCGGTCGCGACGGGTGAAGGCGGTCGACGGCGTAAGCCTCGAGCTTCGGGAGGGCGAGACGCTCGGGATCGTCGGCGAGTCCGGCTGCGGGAAGACGACGCTCGCCCGGAGCGTGCTCCGGCTGATCGAGCCGACGGCGGGGTCGGTGTATCACCGGGGCGAGGACCTGACGGCGCTGTCGAGCGCCGAGCTTCGCGACCGCCGGAGGGACCTCCAGTACGTGTTTCAGGACCCGCACTCGAGTCTGGATCCCCGCCTCACCGCCGGCGACGTCGTCGGCGAGCCGCTCGACGTCCACGGGCTCGCCACGGGCGCGGAACGCGAGGATCGGGTCCGCGAGCTGTTGGAGACGGTCGGGTTGAGCCCGAGCCACGCGAACCGCTATCCACACGAGTTCTCCGGCGGACAGCGTCAGCGGCTCGGGATCGCCCGCGCGCTCGCGGTCGACCCCGAGGTGATCGTCTGTGACGAGCCGGTGAGCGCGCTCGACGCCAGCGTCCAGGCGCAGGTCCTCAACCTGCTCGCCGACCTCCAGGCGGAGTTCGGTCTCTCGTACGTGTTCATCGCACACGACCTGCGCGTGATCGAACACGTCTCCGACCGGGTCGCGGTGATGTACCTCGGGGAGTTCGTCGAGCGGGGGCCGACGGAGGCGGTGTTCGACCCGCCGTATCACCCGTACACCGAGGCGCTGCTCTCGGCGATCCCCGAACCCGATCCGCTGTGGGAGGGCGACGGGATCCGCCTCGACGGAACCGTCCCGTCCCCGATAGATCCCCCCTCCGGCTGTCGGTTCCACACCCGCTGTCCGCGGGTCATTCCCGACGCCGACTACGACCTCCGGCCGGAGACCTGGCGGACCGTGATGGACCTGACGCTCCGGGCGGCGGAAGCCGACGACGCGGCGTCCCTGACCGCGGCCCGACCCGACCCGACGGAGGCGCCGCGGGAGACGTTCGACGGGCTGGTTCGCGAGGAGTTCGACCTCCCGGACACGCTCCCGGACGCCGCCGCGGAGGAGGCGCTCGGCGAGGCGATCGACGCGCTTCACGACGAGGGGATCGGCGCGGCCGCGGCGCTGCTCGACTCGGCGTTCACCTCGCCGTGCGAGCGCCACCGCCCGCCGGAGTACGAGCTCGGCGGGGACCACGGGATCGCCTGTCTGCGGTACGACGACGGATTCGACGAGGAGGCCGGAACGTTCGCGGACGGATCCGTTTAGTTCCCCCGCGTCCAACCCCTCCCGATGCGACGGATCTACGAGTCGGACGCGCTCGGCCGCGACGACGACGATCCGCACGCTCCGGCCGAGCGGGACGACGAGGGGCGGATCGGGGCGCTCCGCTCGGTTCCCGCCGCGGCACTCAGCGACCGTCTCGTTCCGCACGCGTTGCGTCGCCGTTTCGTCTCGGTCGACGTGGAGACGCCGCGGCGAGAGTACGCGGTCGGCGAGGCGGTCCAGTTCACCGTCACCTTCCGCAACCGGGTCCCGTTCCCAGTGTCGATCCGGACCGCGTCGCCCCTCCCGTGGATCTGGACCGTCGACGGCGACGTCGAGGCCGCGGCCGCGACCGTTTCGCTCCGCGACCCGCCCGACGAGCCGGGGCGGTTCGCGTTCGACCGAGGCGAGCGCAAGCGCTTCCGCAGGCGATGGAACGGGCTGTTCCGGGTGACCGACTCGGAGTGGGCGCCGCCCGAGCCCGGCACACACGTCATCGGGGCGGCGGTGAACGTCGCGAACGCGGAAGGGAAGGGGCTGACTGCGGAGACGACGGTTCGAATCGTGGAGTGAGTCGGAAGGGAACGGACCGACCTCCGAGTTCGGGGACGGGTTCCCGGTCAGGTTGCGGCCCCGGCGTCGGCTCCGGGAACTCCGATCGCCGCGGCCAACGTTTAGGTGTGTCACACCCTCACTCGATATATGTACACATCACCCCGTCCGCTCGCGCGGCCGGAGCGACCTCGAAGGCCGACGATCGGTCGAACGGAACCCGACTTTCGGGATCGGGTCCGGCGATGACCGCGCGTCGACTCCGGTTCACCGGACCGCGGACGGTCGAGGTCGAGTCGATGCCGGAGCCGACCCCCGCGGGCGACGAGGTCCGCGTGCGGACGACCGTCTCGGCGATCAGTTCCGGGACGGAGCGGCTCGTCTACCGCGGCGAGGCGCCGACAGACCTCCCGGCCGACCCGACGCTGGAGTCGCTCGACGGCGACCTCTCGTTCCCGCTGTCGTACGGCTACGCCGCCGTCGGCGAGGTCGACGCGGTCGGCGACGAGGTCGACCCCGACTGGCTCGGGCGTCGGGCGTTCGCGTTCGAGCCGCACGCGAGCGCGTTCACGGCGTCACCGGAGGAGCTCCATCCCGTTCCCGAGGGGATCACCGACGCGCAGGCCGCGCTGTTCCCGACCGTGGAGACCGCGGTCAACTTCCTCATGGACGGGAATCCCCGGATCGGCGAGCGCGTCGGCGTGTTCGGCCAGGGGATGGTTGGACTCGCGACCACGGCGCTGCTCGCCGACGCGCCGCTCTCGGAGCTCGTGACCGTCGACGCCTGTTCCGCCCGCCGGGAGCGTTCCGAGCGGCTCGGCGCGGACCTGAGCCTTCCGCCGGGTGCGAACGCGGTCGACCGCCTCCGCGAGGGCGACCCGCCGGGGCGGGATCTCACCTACGAGTTGAGCGGCGCGCCGGCCGCCCTCGACGACGCGATCTCGGCCACCGGGTACGACGGTCGGGTCCTCGTCGGCTCGTGGTACGGGACGAAACCCGCCGAGCTCGACCTCGGGCGGAGCTTCCACCGCGGCCGGATCGCCGTCGAGAGCAGCCAGGTGTCGACGATCGAGCCGGCGCTCCGGGGCCGCTGGTCGCTCGATCGCCGCCGGGAGGTCGCCTGGGACCGGCTTGCGCGGCTCGACCTCGACCCGATACTCACCCACCGGATCCCGCTCGCGGACGCCGGCGACGCCTACGAACTGCTCGAGGAGCGCCCTGACGAGGCGGTCGGCGTCCTGTTGACGTACTGACCGGGATCGCGAAGGAACTCCCGGATTTCCGCGACCGCGACTCCCGGTTTGTGAGTCGTGGCGCGCCGGTGAACGCCCGGAGGGCGCGAACCGCCCGCGAGGGACGCGGTGAGCGCTCGAAGAGCGCGAGCCGCGAGGCTGGGGAGGCGTGAGGTGCTGGGCGGGGCGGGGCGGGGCGGTGCGGGGTGGGACACAAAGGGGAAGCCGCGAGAAGCCCGTAGGCGACGCAAGCACCGCAACGAGGAAGCGAACGAAGTGAGCGATCGAGTGAGGAGCGCAACGAGCGTACGGGCTCCTCGCGGCTGGGGCTTTGATGATGTACACCGAGCCAACAACTACGCACCATCGGGAATTCCGTATCGATCTCGTGCCGACCGGTCTACTCCCCGACGGTCGTCTCGTAGCTCGCGGCCGCGGTCTCGTCCTCCCACATGGTGACGATCGCCGTCTCGATCCCGTCCGTCTCGATCCCCGCAAGCAGCCGGTCACAGAAGACGCGGGCGAACCGCTCGACGCTCGGGTTGTACCCCTCGAACCGGGGACGGTCGTTGAGCGTCGAGTCCGCGTACTCGTCGACGAGGTCGTCGATCCGTCCGGCGAGGTCGTCGATGTCGACGAGGTAGTCGTGCTCGTTCAACTCGGGGCCGGCCACCTCGACTTCGACCTCGAAGCGGTGGGAGTGGAGGTCGTTCTCCGGGCCGGCGTCCGGCACGGTCAGGAAGTGCTGGGCGACGAACCGCCGGGAGACGCGAACCGTGTACACGGGATCACCACGGACCGAGCGATCAAAAGCGTGTCCCCGACGATCGGACGTCGGTCGCACGGGCGGAATCACGAAAGGAACCCGGGCACGGCCCTCCCACGAGATCGGTTCGGCGGCTGCCGGATCGGTGCCGACGTGATGAGCGTCTCCAAAGCCCCAGCCGCTCGGCTGTACGAAGTGAAACGGACGACTGCGGTGAACACCGCCAAAGCCCCAGTCGCGAGGACTCGATGCGCTCGTTGCGGTCCTCGTCACTCGCGTTGCTCGTTCCTGCGGTCTCGCCGGCGGCGGAGCCGCCGGCTGTCCGAGGGACCGAAGGTCCCTCGCTACTTACGTCGCGCGTCTTCGTCCTCGCGACTGCCCCTTTGAGTCCCACCCCGCACAGCCCCGCACCTCACGCCTCCCCAGCCTCGCCACTCGCGCTTTTCAAGCACTCGTGGCGTCCCTCGCGGGCGGTTCGCGCCCTCCGGGCGCTCACCGGCGCAGGGCGAGAGCGCCGCTCTCGCTTGAAGCCGGCGCAAAGCGCCGGCGACAGCGAGGCGCTACGCGCCTCTGGCAGCCAGCGCAAAGCGCCGGCGACGCCACCGCAACGATCGTTCGATGCCTTCCTCGAGTAACCAAGCGACCGCCGACGCCCCCACACCGAACGCGGAGTTTTTATCTGATTGCGCGGATCGTGACCGTAATGGACCCGATCGTCATCGTGGGCGGGGGCATCGTCGGCGTCGACCTCGCGTATCGCCTGCGCGATCACCCCCGACCCGTCGTGCTCTACGAGCGCGACGCGCTCGGCTCCGGGACCACCGCCGACTCCGTCGCGATCTTCGTCCGCCACCAGTCGAGCCCGGACCGGCTGAGCCACGAGCTTCGCGAGCGCGCGTGGGATCACTACGAGCCGCTCGTCGAGGACGGCACCTTCGACTTCGAGCGGATCGGGACGCTCGAAGTCGCCCGAACCGACCGGGAGTTGGCCGGGATCCGCGAGGCCGCGGAGACGCTCTCGGAGTTCGGCGTCGAGGCGTCCGTCCTCGATCCGGCCGAACTCGCCGACCACGGGCTCGACCCCGACGCGGTCGCCGGGGCGATGTGGACGCCGAACGACGGCTACCTCGACCCCGCGGAGATCGTCCAGTACCACGCCGGCGAGGCGGCCGACGCCGGCGTCACGATCGAGACCGGGACGGCGGTGACGGACGTCCGCGTCGAGGACGGGTCGGTCGTCGGCGTCGAGACCGCGGACGGTACGCGACCCGCCGCCGCCGTGGTGAACGCGGCCGGACCGTGGGCCCCGACCGTGAACGACACGGCGGGCGTCTCGCTGCCGTTCCGGCACAACCGTGGACCGGTCGTCGTGCTCGGGAAGGACGACCCATTCTCGCTCCCCTTCGTCCAGTTCGGCGACGGCCTCTACGTCCGCGGCGAGGGGCGAAACCAGGCGTTCGGCGGGAGCTTCGGCGCGAGCTACGGGGACGCCGGACGCCTCGACCCGACCGACGCTCGTTCGGTCGGTCACGACTTCTACCTCGAGATCGGCGAACGGATCGAGGCGGCGATCCCGCGGCTCGAGGGGGCCGAGGTCGTCACCGACTGGGTCGGCGTTCGGACGCTCACGCCCGACGGCGTCCCGGTCGTCGGCGAGACCGAGGTGGACGACTTCTACGTCGCCGTGGGCATGAACGGGCTCGGCGTCACGCTCGCGCCCGCGGTCGGCGAGTTCCTCGCGAAGCGGATCGCAGGCGAGACCGTCGACCCGGAGATCGCGGCGTACCTGTCGCCAGGCCGGTTCGCGTGACCCTCGCCGGGGATCGGGCGGCGGGGCTTCCGATCGTCGAAAGTGGTTTTCGCGACCGCCCCCTGGTGAACACGATGGCCCCGACGGACCGCGTCGTTCGCCGGCTTCCGATCGACGGCGGATGGGTCCCGCTCGTCACGCTGTGGGTGGTCCCGACCGGATTCGGCGCGGCGGGGCTGCTCGCGGTCGGACTTCCGGGAACCGCGCTCGGCGGCGTCGCGCTCGGCGGGACGGTCGCGATCGCGGCGATCCGGGTCGCGGCCGGTCGTTCCCGGGAGGCGGCCGGCAGGGAGCCGGTGACGGCCGCGACCGCCCTGACGACGCTCCGCGCGTCGGCGCTCGCGCTCCTCGGCGCGTATCTGGTCGTCGACCCGAGTGCGGGCGGGAGCGAGTGGCTCGCCGGCGGGCTGTTCGCGGTCGCCGCCGGCGGCGACGCGGTCGACGGCGCGGTCGCGCGCGCGACCGACGCGGTGACCGAACTCGGCGCGGAGCTCGACGTCGAGGTCGACGGCGCGACGGTCCTCGTGGGCGCGACGGCCGCCGTCGTCGCCGGCGCGGCCCCGCTCGCGTTCCTCGCGGTCGGACTCGCCCGGCCGCTCTTCGCCTACGGGCTCCGCCGCCGGCGGCGGCGAGGGCTCCCGACCCACGACCTGCGACCGAGCCGGCTCCGTCGACCGATCGGCGCGGCGACGATGCTCGCGACGTGGCTCGCGCTGTCGCCGGTGCCGGACGCGGGGGCCTCGCGGCTGCTGGCGGCCGCCGTCACGGTGCCGGTCGTCGTCTCCTTCGTGCGCGACTGGCTCGTCGTCAGCGGACGCCTGTAGGCGCGATCGCGTGACGACGTCCCGGCTACGATTCCTGCCGGTACAGGACCACGAGCACCGCGATCAGGACGACCTGGGCGAGTTTGTCGGCCGCCGAGATCGGGGAGATCCCCGGCGGTGCGGGAAGGCCGGGGCTGTTGAGGGCGTACCAGAAGACGATCTGCCCGGCGGTGAAGGGGATCCCGAGGAGGTAGACCGTCGGGCGGAACCGGTCGGTGACGACGAACCAGACGCCCAGCAGGAACCCGGCGGAGGCGACGAGGAAGGCGACGCCCATCGCCAGCGAGACGGTGAGCCCGGTCTCGAGGAAGTCGCCGAGGAACCCGACCCCCAAGACGAGGTGGACGAGCGCGCTCACCGCCGCGGCGGCGACGCCGACCCAGTGCGTCGAAGCCAGCGAATCGGTGCGACCCGCGCCGTCGGCGGTTGACGATGATCCGGCCATACGCCGAGTACGAGGTCCACCTACATCGTTGTTTGGTACGTGTACGCATGACTGTCGGCAGCGAAACCGTCCGTCACGCCGCCACGGAAAACCGGGGGAATCGGCACTCCACTCCGAGGTCGATCGGAGCGACGCGCCTGTCGAGATCGACCGACTGGACCGACTTATATCCGCGTCAGACGTGTGCCCGCCGTCTGACGGGCGTCCCACGCCGCGGGCGGCGGGCCGGTCGGGGCGACGCGTCGTGTCCGGAAAGCCGATAGGCGCGGCGGGCGACGGTCCGCGTATGACCTTCGGAGACCTGTTCGAGCGCGCGGCCGACTACGACGTCGACGAGGAGGCGGTCTCGCGGGCGCTCGCGGAACGGCGCGGCGAGCGGGGCGAGGAGCGATGAGCGGAAGCGGCGTCGACCCCGAACCGAGCCCGGCCCGAGTCGTCGCCGACGCCGACGTGCTGGCGGCGGACCTGCTCGTCGGCGGACCCGCCCGCGACGCGCTCGATTTCCTCCGGGAACACGCGTGGACGATGCTCGTCGCCAGCGACGCCCTCCTCGACGACGCCGAGGCGGTCGTGGCGTCGCTCGCGGACCCGGAGCTGGCCGGCGACTGGCGCGATCGGGTGGCGGCGTGGCGCGAGCCGGTCACCCATCCGGAGGGCGACCATCCGGCGTTGGCGTCGGCGTACCACGGCGGCGCGATGCAGGTGATCAGCCTCGATCCGGCGCTGACGAGCCCGGGCGCGGCCGCGGCACTCAACGACCGAATGTCGGTGAGCGTTCGCGAGCCGCGCGCGTTCGCGAGCGTGTTCTCGCCCGAGCGGCTCTACCCCGAGGTCGTCGGCGGCGAGTACCCCGGCCCGGACCGGGACGCCCGGGAGTGGTGAGCCGTCAGCGGTCCGCGTACCACTCCGCGAACTTCTCCAGCGCCCGCCCCCGGTGTGAGACCGCGTTCTTCCGCTCGGTGTCCATCTCCGCGAACGTCTCGCCGTCGTGTTCGAAGATCGGGTCGTAGCCGAACCCGCCGTCGCCGCGCGGGGCGACGATCCGGCCGGGCACGTACCCCTCAAAGAGCTTGACGGGGAGCGGCTCGGCGCGTTCGGTCTCGGAGTCGGTTCCGTCGGTCCCGGGAGTCCCATCCGGTCCCGCATCGTCCGGTCCCGCGGCCGCGGCGGCGACGCGGTCGCCCCGGTCGACCGGGTCCGGGCTAGCGGCGAACCCCGCGCCGTCGCAGTAGGCGAGGGTACACCGGAACGCGGCCCGCCGGTCCTCGAGTGGTTCGGCGATCTCCCAGACGCGGTCGATCCCGAGGGTGTCCTCCACGTACGAGGAGTAGGGGCCGGGGAAGCCGTCGAGCGCCTCGACGAACAGCCCCGCGTCGTCGACGAGGACGGGCCCGCCCGCCTCCCGGTACGCCTCGCGCGCGCCGCGCGCCGCGATCGGCGCGAGCTCGTCGGCCTGTATCTCCGCGTAATCGAAGTCCAACTGGCTGACCGAACCGTCCGCCAGGTAGCTCTCCGCCTCGCGGACCTTGCCCGGGTTCGTCGTCACGTACCGCAACATGAGGATCGCTGCGCGGGGGCGACGGGAATAGCCGTCGATGGCGCGTCGATAACGCTCGACGGCGCTCGACGACGCGTGACGGTCCGGTCCGGAGACGGTCGGAGACCGACGGCGACACGCTTTTTTCGATTGGCCGAGCTATGCCCAGCCATGGCTGCCCTCCCCACGTTCGAGAAGAAGCGGCTCATGGGACTGATCGCGGTGCTCTCGTTCGGCCTGACCTCGCTCTTCGCGGTCCTCGAGCTCGGCGTCCTCATTCCTGCGACGTTCGTGGTCGGCTTCCTGATCCTGCTTCCGCTCGTGGCGGTCCTCGGCGACGACTTCCCGCTCGTCGAGCCCGTGGACGCGACGGCGGAAACGGCGGCGAGCGCGGACGCCGGGCGATCGGAGAGTCACGCCGCTAACCCGGTCGCGACGCTCCGGCGGCGGTACGCGACCGGCGAGATCGGTGAGGAGGAGTTCGAGCGCCGGCTCGACCGACTCCTCGAGACCGAGGAGCTCGACGACACGATCGACGACGGGAACGCCGGAGCCCGACGGAAGAAGACGGGGCTCGAAACGGAACTGGAGTGAGTCGACCCCGGTCGATTCGCCGGCCGACGACGTCGGTCGATGAGCAAGACTCTTGGGTGTCACCCGCCAGGAACGGACGGATATGCTGCTAACCGGGACCGTCATCGCCGACGCCGAGACCGTCATCGACGACGGCGCGGTCGTCGTCGAGGACGACACGATCGCCGCGGTCGGCGAGGCGGACGCCCTCCGTGAGACGTACCCCGACCACGAGCGGCGGGAGTTCGACATCGTCGCGCCCGGACTGGTCGGCGGGCACGTCCACTCCGTCCAGTCGCTCGGCCGGGGGATAGCCGACGACGCGGCGCTGCTCGACTGGCTCTTCGAGGCCGTGTTGCCGATGGAGGCGGCGATGGACGCCGAGGCGACCCGCGCCGCCGCCGAGCTCGGCTACCTCGAGTGTCTCGAGTCGGGAACGACGACCGTCGTCGACCACCTCTCCGTGAACCACGCGGCGGAGGCGTTCGAGGCCGCGATCGAGACGGGGATCCGCGGGCGACTCGGCAAGGTGTTGATGGACAAGGAGTCGCCGGACGGACTGCTCGAGGACGCCGACGAGGCGCTCGCGGAGAGCGAGACGCTGATACGGGAGTACCACGGCGCGGCCGGCGGGCGGGTGCGGTACGCGGTCACGCCGCGGTTCGCCGTCACCTGTAGCGAGGCGTGTCTGCGCGGCTGTCGCGACCTGGCCGACCGCCACGACGGGGTGACGATCCACACCCACGCCAGCGAGAACGCCGAGGAGATCGAGACGGTCGAGGCCGCGACCGGGAGACGGAACGTCCACTGGCTCGACGAGGTCGGCCTCACCGGCCCGGACGTGACGCTCGCCCACTGCGTCCACACCGACGAGAGCGAGCGCGCGGTCCTGGCAGAGACGGACACCGTCGTCACCCACTGCCCCTCCTCGAACATGAAACTCGCCTCGGGGATCGCCCCGGTCCACGACTACCTCGACCGCGGGATCACGGTCGCGCTCGGCAACGACGGCCCGCCGTGTAACAACACGCTCGACCCCTTCACGGAGATGCGACAGGCGAGCCTGCTCGGGAAGGTCGACGCCCGCGATCCCACCCGCCTGCCGGCGGAGACGGTGTTCGAGATGGCGACGGCGAACGGGGCGCGCGCCGCCGGATTCGACCGGATCGGCCGGCTCGAACCGGGGTACGCCGCCGACGTGATCGGGCTCACGACCGAGAAAACGCGGGCGACGCCGGTCCACGACCCGCTCTCACACCTCGTGTACGCGGCGCACGGCGACGACGTGGTCTTCACGATGGTCGACGGCGAGGTCCGATACGACGACGGCGAGCACGTCGGTATCGACGCCCGAGAGGTCCGCGAGCGGGCGACGCGCCAGGCCGAGCGGGTCGTCGAGGCGGCCGGGATCGACGCGACCCCTCGGTGACCGTTCTTCGACGAGCGACCACCGGGATGGCCGGTCGGAGAACGGGGCAAAACCGGATTGATCCGGCTGAATCCGGTCGGAGCGTCTTCACGTTATACCCCTTCGGGACCCGTCGGTCGAACCGAGATGAACGCCGACCGGTCACGATCGACGGGCGAAACGACATCGAACGGGACTCCAGACGGCGGCGTCGGCCGACGGAAGTTCGTGGCGGCCGGCGTCGGCGGCATGACGCTGCTCGCGGGCTGTGCCGGGGACGTGAATCCCGTCTCTCCCGGGGGATCGAACGGCTCCGACGGTTCCGACGGCTCGAACGGCTCCGACGGTTCCGACGGCTCGAACGGCACCGACGGCCTGGAGACCGCCATCGGTCGCTTCCGCCTCCTGATCAGCGACGCGCCGGCCGACATCGACGACTTCGATCGACTGGACGTCACGCTCGACAGCGCCCGGGTCTTCGAGGCCGGGGACGAGGGAGACGAGGACGAAGGCGAAACCGATGACGACGAGCAGGAGGAAGCGGACGGAAACGGGACCGAGACCGGAGGCGACGACGAGCAGGCGGAAACGAACGAAACCGACGACGAGCAGGAGGACGTAAGCGAGGCAGACGACGGGGACGAGGAGGACGACGAAACCGGTGATGACGAGGACGACGAAACCGATGACGACGAGGACGACGAGGACGACGAGGACGACGAGGGCGGGTTCACCGTCATCGACCTCGACGACGCGACCGTCGATCTCACGCGGGTGATCGAGGAGGACGCGATGCCCGTGTTCGACGGCGAACTCGCCGAGGGGCGGTACGCGAAGCTGGAACTGAACGTCGCGAGCGTCGAGGGGATCGTCGCCGGGGATGAGGTCGCGGTGAAGGTCCCGAGCGAGAAGCTCCAGATCACGAAGCCGTTCGAGGTCAGCGCGGACGAGACGCTCAGTTTCGTGTTCGACATCAACGTCGTCAAACGCGGGCAGAACAACGGCTACATCCTCCAGCCGGTGATCTCGGGTAGCGGCGTCGCCGGCAGGGACGTCGATGTGAACGAGATCGAGAACGGTGCCGGGGACGACGAGGAAGGAGAAGGAGACGAGGAAGGAGAAGGGGACGAGGAGACGGAGGAGGACGACGCCGGAGGCGAGACCGGTGACGACGCGACCAACGGGACGGCCGACGACGACGGGGCGAACGCCGCCGACGAAACGGGGGACGGGAGCTAACTCCCCCGCCGCTCCGCGAGCGTGACGTTTCGGACGACCTCCCCGGAAACGACGGAGTAAAAAACCGGATCCGACGAACGTCCGATATGACACGAAAACGGAGGGGTGTTTCGTGAGCATCGGAACCGACGGGATCCGGCGGGCGAGTCGGATCGCGAGCAAGTACTTCGTCGTCTGGGTGCTCGTCGCCTCGGCGCTGGCGCTGTACTCGCCGGGGACGTTCACGCCGATCGCGCCGTACATCACGCCGCTCCTCGGGATCATCATGCTCGGGATGGGGCTCACGCTCGAGCCCGCGGACTTCAAACGGCTCGTCGAGCGCCCCCGCGACGTGGCGATCGGCGCGGTCGCCCAGTGGCTCGTGATGCCGCTCGCGGCGTGGGCGCTCGTCGTCGCCTTCGACCTCCCGTCCGCGCTCGCGGTCGGGCTGATCCTCGTCGGAGCCGCGCCCGGCGGCACCGCCTCGAACGTGATGACCTACCTCGGGAAGGGCGACGTGGCGCTCTCGGTGGCGATCACGACCGTCACCACGCTGGCCGCGCCGGTCGTCATGCCCGCCTGGGTCGTGTTCATCCTCGGCGAGAGCCTCCAGGTGACGTTCGCGGAGATGTTCGTCACCATCGTCCAGATCGTGGTGATCCCGGTCGTCCTCGGGTTCGCGATCCGGTACGTCCTCGACCGGCGGGCCCCGCGCGTGGCCGAGGTCGGCCTGGACGTGTTCCCGGCGGTGAGCGTCGCGGCGATCGTCGCCATCGTCGCCGCCGTCGTCGGCCTCAACGTCGAGAACATCCTGACCGCCGCGGCGCTGGCGTTCGCGGCCGTCGTGATCCACAACGCCGTCGGCCTCGGGTCGGGATACGGGATCGGGAAGCTGACTTCCATGTCCGAGGACCGCGCCCGGGCCTGTGCGTTCGAGGTCGGCCTCCAGAACAGCGGGCTCGCGGTCGCGCTCGCGACGTCCTTCTTCAGCCCGGAGGCGGCGCTGATCCCGGCGCTGTTCTCGGTGTGGCACAACGTCTCGGGGCCGGCGCTGGCGAGCTACTTCTCGGCCAACCCGCCCGCGGACGCCGCGTCGGGGGCCGAGTCGGCGACCGCCGACTGAATCGGTCGCTCAGGCCGGCGAGGGCGCGGGTCCCGCGGACTCGCGTTTCGCCCACCGGAGCGCCGTCGCCTCGTCGTTGAACGGTTCGATCGCGATCCCGCCGACGTCGAGCGTCCGCTCGAGGTACCGGCGTTTCGGCCGCTCCGCGACGACCGCGAAACGGGTCACGCCGCGTTCGAGCGCGACGGTTACCGACTGACGGAGCGTCTGCCGGCCGGCGTCGGAACAGGGCCGGTCGGTGCGAACGACGACCACGACCGCCTCGATCGAGGAGTCGGCGACGAGCGAGCGCCATCGGTCGAGCAACGCCTCGCCGGAGGCGGGGCTGATCCCCGTCCCGTGCGGGAACTCCACGACGAGGACCCCCTCGTCGATCCGCGTCGACCATCGCTCGCCCGGTTCCATGCCACCGGATATCACTCCGAGAGAAATAAACGCTGCCCAAGGATTATCAGGACTGATTTCCACAGAGTCGGGGTGAAACGGTTCGTGAGGGCAGCGAACTACGGCGGTTCGTCGTCTCGAGAGAGAGAGAAACGTTCGGCGGGTCGGCCTCCACTTCTCGAGGACCGATATCGTCGGGCGGGAGCCGGCGTCCCGCCCCGATCCAACGACCGATCGCCTCCGGTAGCCCCGGCCGGCGATCAGTCGCCTCCGGTAGCCCCGGCCGGATCGCCCGCGTCGCTCTCGGCCGGGTCGTCCGCGTCGCTCTCGGCCGGGTCGTCCGCGTCGCTCTCGGCCGGGTCGTTCCCGTCCGAGGAGCCGTCGACCGCCTCAACGACGTCCTCGGCGAGCGCCTCGAAGTCGGCCGCGTCGGGAACCACGTCGACGTCGATCCCGAGGTCCGTCGCGGTTTCGGCCGTCGGCGGACCGATCACGCCGACGACCGCGTCGTTCGCCCCGGCCAGCGCCGCCTCCCGGATCCCCCGCTCGTCGGCGGCCGCGAGGAAGTGTTCGACCGTGAGCGAGGAGGTGAACGCGAGCGCATCGAGGTCGCCCGTAGCGGCGCGCTCGACCGAGCTGCCCGCGTCCGTCGGGCGCGTGAGCCGGTACAGGATCGTCTCGGTGACGGTCGCGCCGGCCTCGCGGAGCCCCTCCAGTAGCACGCTACTGCCGTGGTCCGAGCGCGCGACCTCGACGCGCTCGCCGTCGACGCGTCCGCGGAGCGCCGCCACGAGCCCCTCGGAGGTGTACTCCTCGGGGACGACGTCGACCGTCCAGCCCGCCTCGCGGGCGGCCGCCGCCGTCGCCGGACCGATGGCGACGAGCGTCGCGTCGCCGGGTTCCCACCCCGCCGCCGCGGCGAGTTCGACGCCCGTCTTGCTCGTGAGCACGACGAACGCGGCGTCGTCCGCCGGGACCGCGTCCGTCGGCTCGACCGCGAGCATCGGGTCCGGGACGGGGCGTGCCCCGAGGGAGGCGAGGAGGTCGACCGCCTCGTCGATCCGCTCGTCGTCCGGGCGGAAGACGGCGACGCGCGGGCCGTCGGCGTCCGCGTCGGCATCCGCGTCGGTGTCTGCGGTCGCGCGGTCGACGTCGTCGCTCACGCGCCGTCACCTCCGTCGGCGTCCTCCCCGGCGTTCTCCAGGAACTCGATCACGCGCTCGCGGGTCGCGGCCACGTCGCCGATCACGGTGATCGCGGGCGGCTCGATCCCGGCGTCGTCGCGGGCGTCGACGATCGTCTCCAAGGTGCCGGTCGCGACGCGCATCCCCGGCCACGTCGCGCGCTCGACGAGCGCCACCGGCGTGTCCGGGTCCATCCCGGCGTCGCGGAGTTCGGCGGCGTACGCCGGCAGCTTGCCGACGCCCATCAGAACGACGATCGTTCCCCCCGTGGCCGCGAGCGCGTCCCAGTCGACGGCCGACTCGTCCTTCGTCGGGTCCTCGTGCCCGGTGACGAACGAGACGGAGGAGGCGTGGTCGCGATGGGTGACGGGGATCCCCGCGACCGCGGGGCCGGCGATCGCGGAGGTGACGCCCGGAACGACCTCGAAGGGGACCCCCGCGTCCGCGAGGTGTTCGGCCTCCTCGCCGCCGCGCCCGAAGACGAACGGGTCGCCGCCCTTGAGCCGGACGACCCGCTTGCCCTCGCGGGCCAACTCGACCATGCGGCGGTTGGTGTACTCCTGGGGCGTCCACTCGCCGCCCGCACGCTTGCCCACGTCCTCGCGTTTCGCCTCGGGGATCCGCCCGAGGATCTCCGGACCGGGGAGCTTGTCGTGGAGCACGACGTCCGCCTCGTCGATCAGGCGGGCCGCCTTCACCGTCAGCAGGTCCGGGTCCCCCGGGCCGGAGCCGACGAGCGACACCGTGCCGACGCCGTCGTTTGAGTGACGGCCGTCGCCGCCGGTCGGCTCCGTCGCGCCCTCAGGCATCCGCGTCGACCTCCTCGCGCGCCTCGGCGATCAGGTCCGCCGCGCCGCGGTCGGCCAGGTCCGCCGCGAACGACGCGGCCGCCGTGGCGTGTGACCGGATCGGGAGGTCGCGCGTCCCGCTCACCTCCTCGGTGCCGTCCGTCGAGAGCACGCGAGCCCGGACGTGGACGTGCTCCCCCTGGACGAGCGCCGAGACGCCGATCGGCGCGATACAGCCCCCGTTGAGCTCGGCGAGCACCGTCCGCTCGACGGTCGTCGCGACGCGGGTTCGGGGATGGTCGACGGCCGAGCGCACCGCCTCGACGACCTCGTCGTCCGCGGCGGTCACGGCGATGGCCCCCTGTCCCGCCGCGGGGACGAACTCCTCGCGGGAGAGCCGGGTCGTCTCGACGTCGTAGAACAGGTCCGACCGGCGGAGCCCCGCCTCCGCCAGCACGAGCGCGTCGTACTCGGCGTCGACCTTCCGTTCCATCGCCGAGCGCTCGAGGTCCGAGAGCGAGTCGAACCACTCCTCGACGCTCCGCTCGAACGCCTCGTCGGGCTCGTCTCCGCCGTCGGTAGCCTCGTCCTCGTCGTCCCCCTCGGGAAGCTCCCACTCCGTCTCCGTCCCCTCGTCGCCTCCGTTCTCGGCGGTCGCCGCGCGCGCCTCCCCGGAGGCGATCAGCCGGCGCTCGTGTTCCGCCTGGAGGCCGGGCGCGAGCAGCTTCTCGATCCGGGTGTCGACGTTGCCGCGGATCGGCTCGACGACGAGGTCCGGGCGTGCGGCCCCGATCTGGGCGGTCCGGCGGAGCGACCCGGTGCCGACGACGGCCCCGGACGGGAGGTCCGCGAGCGCCTTCCCCTCGGGGTGGACGAGGAGGTCGCCGGAGGCGGCGCGCTCCGGGACGCCGGCGACGACGAGCTCGTCGCCGCCCTCCGTGGGAACGTCCTTCATCGAGTGGACGGCGAGGTCGGCGTCGCCGGCGAGCACCTCCTCGTCGAGCGCGCGGACGAACGCCCCGGTCCGGCCGAGCCGGTGGATCAGTTCGTCGGGGATCTGGTCGCCGCGGGTCTCCACGCGGCGGATCTCGACCTCGCGTTTCCGGGTCGCGAGCGCGTCGCGGACGGTTTCCGCCTGTCGGAGGGCCAGCTCCGACCCGCGGGTGGCGAGGGTGAGGGTCTCGGTCATGTCCGAACGCAGGCCCCCCGCGTTCAAAAGCGCACCAGTTCGGTCCTCCCCCGTGAGCCGACGACCTCCGCGTCGCCCGTTCGATCCGGGTCCGGTACGCCTAAACGACCCGGAGACGACCCACGGCGTATGCACTACCACGAGGCGGCGAACTTCCTGTTCGACCTCCGTCGCTTCTCGGTCAAGCCCGGAACCGAGCGCGTCGAGGCGCTGCTCGACCGGCTGGGCGACCCCGAAGCCGACCTCCCGTGTATCCAGATCGCGGGCTCGAACGGCAAGGGAAGCACGGCGCGCATGGTCGAGTCGGTCCTGCGGGAGGCCGGGCTCTCCGTCGGACTCTACACCTCGCCGCACCTCTCCGCGCTCTCGGAGCGGATCCGCGTCGACGGCCGACCGATGACCGACGCGGCCGTCGCGGACTTCGTCGAGGAGGTGAAGCCGTGGCTCGTCGATCGGGCGGCCGGCGGCGAGCCGCTCACGTTCTTCGAGGTCGTCACGGCGATGGCGCTTCACGACTTCGCGCGCCGCGACGCCGACGTCGTCGTCCTCGAGGTCGGCCTCGGCGGCGAGTACGACGCGACCAGCGCGATCGACCCCGTCGCCACCGCGGTGACCAACGTCTCGCTCGAGCACACCGCCGTCCTCGGCGACACGATCGCGGAGATCGCCCGCACCAAGTCGCGGATCGCCCGACCGGACGCGCCGATGGTCACGGCCTGTTCGGGCGAGGCGCTCCGCGTCGTCCGCGAGGTCGCAGCCGAGGCCGGCGCGCCGGTGACGACCGTCGCGGGGCCGGGAAGCGACGAGGAGGAGGAAGGAGTCGAGGAGGAGGAAGGAGTCGAGGGGAACGCGGAGGGACCCGATCCCGCGATCGCCGCGAGCTACGAGGGCCGCGTGAGCGAGACGGACGCCGCGGTGAGCTTCGCCGGCGAGTCGGCCGGGACCTATCGGGTCCCGCTCGTCGGGGAGCACCAGGCGACGAACGCGGCGGTCGCGACCGCGTTGGCTCGCCGGACCCTCGGGACGCTCGGTGAGAACTCCGGAGCCCCGTCGTCCGGGACCTCGGCGTCCTTCGAGCGGGCGCTCGCGGACGGGCTCGCGCGGGCGACGTGGCCCGGGCGGTTCGAGGTCGTCGACGCCGGCCCGCTGACCGTCCTCGACGGGGCGCACAACCCCGCGGCCTGCGAGACGCTCGCGGAGACGCTCGCGGAGTACGACTACGCGGACCTCCACCTCGTGTACGCCGCGATGCACGACAAGGACCACGCCGGCGCGGTCGGCGCGCTCCCGCCCGCCGAGACCGCGGTCGCCTGCCGACCGGCGCTCGACCGCGCGGAGGACCCGGCGGTGCTCGCGGCGGCGCTCCGGTCGGCCGGCGTCGCCGACGTGACCGAGGGCGACGACGTCGCCGACGCGGTCGCCGCCGCGACCGAGCGCGCCGACGAGGACGACTGCGTGCTCGTCGTCGGCTCGCTGTTCGCGGTCGCTGAGGCGCGCGCCGCGCTCCACCGGACGGTGACGCCGAAGTCGGTCGACGGTCCGACGGACGCCGCGCGGGCGCTCGAACGCGGCGGGGTCCCGCCGGCGGACGCGGACCGCGCTCGCGACGGGGTCGACCACCGCGTCCGCACGCTCCGGCTTCGCGGCGACCGGGCCCGTCGGGTCGCGGCGACCCTCCGAACCGTCGGCGGCGAGGCGGCCGTCGGCGGAGTCGGCGCGGACGGACGCGGCAGCGACGTCGACGGCGGCGGCCCCACGGGCGGCGAGCTCTCGCCGGTCACGCTCGCCGGCTCCCTCGCCGAGTTCCACGAGCTGTGCGGCCGGCTCGAGGACGCGGGCGGCGGGCTCGCCGGCGTCGCGGCCGACCTCCGGACGAGCCTCGGGATCGACGGCACCGCGGACGCGACGGCGGTGGACGAGTATCCCTGGCACGACGGCACCGCGGTGATGGGCGTGCTCAACGTGACGCCGGACTCCTTTCACGACGGCGGCCGTCACGAGGGGCTCGCGGACGCGGTCGCGGGGGCCGAGCGCATGGTCGAGGCCGGCGTCGACGTGATCGACGTCGGCGGCGAGTCCACCCGGCCGGGCGCGGAGACGGTGTCGGTCGACGAGGAGATCGACCGCGTCGTCCCGGCGATCGAGGCGGTCCGGGAGGTCCCCGCGGTCGCCGACGGCGACGTGCTCGTCTCCGTGGACACCCGGAAGGCGGCGGTGGCGGAGGCGGCCCTCGAGGCGGGCGCGGACGTGATAAACGACGTGACCGGGCTGGAGGACCCCCGGATGCGGGAGGTCGTCGCCGACGCCGAGTGCCCGGTGGTGGTGATGCACAGCGTCGACGCCCCCGTCGACCCCGACAACGACCCGGAGTACGACGACGTGGTCGGGGACGTGATCGCCGACCTCCGCGAGCGGCTGGCGCTGGCGGAGGTCGCGGGTATCGACCGCGATCGGGTGATCGTCGACCCGGGACTCGGGTTCGGCAAGTCGGCCGCCGAGAACTTCGAGCTGCTCGGCCGGGCCGACGAGTTCGCGGCGCTCGGCTGCCCGGTGCTGATCGGTCACTCGTACAAGTCGCTCTACGACGCGATCGGTCTCGGGTCGGACGACCGCGAACACGCGACCGTCGCCGCGACCGCGCTCGCGGCCGAGCGCGGGGCGGACCTCGTCCGCGTCCACGACGTCGCCGAGAACCGCGCCGCGGTGGACGTCGTCGCGGCCGCGACCGATCCGGAACGCCTCGAGTGACCGGGACCGACCGCCACCCGCGGACGGCAGCGTTTTGCGTCGCCGTCCCCTCGGCGGAGGTACATGGTCCGGCGTCTCCTGCTCGGCTGTAGCGCGGTCGGGAACGCCCTCGTCGAGCGCGCAATCGAGGAGTCCGAGGACTTCCTCGCCGTGACCGACGACGCCGGCTGGGCCTCGACGCTGCGCGACCGCAACGCGGCGACCGTGGAGGCCGACCCGACCGATCCGTCGGGGTTCCCCGAACACGCCGCGGTCGTGTTGGTCGCGAGCGACGACCCGGCCCGGAACGTCGCCGCCGCGTCAGCGGCCCGCGAGCGGTACCCCGACGCCATGATCGTCGCGCACGTCGGCACCGCGCCGACCGCGGACCAGGTCGCCGCCCTGCGGTCGGTCGCGGACCGCGTCGTCGACCCGGTGGAGGCGATGGCGACGCGGATCCGCGACGCGGTCGGCCTCGACGAACTCGACTCCGAAAGCGACCGGACCCCCGACCGATCGGCCGAATCGGCGGCGTCACCGGAATCGACGGACTCACCGATATCGGCGGCGTCACCGGAATCGACGGACTCACCGATATCGGCGGCGTCACCGGAATCGACGGACTCACTGGAATCGACGGACTCACCGGAATCGACGGACTCACCGGGATCGGCGGACTCACCGGGATCGGCGGACTCACCGGGATCGGCGGAATCGGCGAGGCCGCCCGGATCGGCGGAGCGTCCCCCGCGGCTGATCCGAACGATACGGGGGCTCTCCGGGCCGCTCCTCGTCGTCGCCCACGACAATCCCGACCCCGACGCCATCGCGAGCGCGGTCGGACTGGCCCGGATCGCCGAGGCGATCGGCGTCCCCGCGGACCCCTGTTACGGCGGGGAGATCGCCCATCAGGAGAACCGGGCGATGGTCAACT
>NZ_FOPZ01000020.1 GCF_900113615.1 Halorubrum aquaticum | reverse complement strand
CGCGTCGTCCGTTTCTTCGGGACCACTCCTCGAAAAACTGCTGGAGAACGGTCAAATCAATCGTCTTCGACGGCTCCGTCGGGGACTCGATCGATCCACGCTGTTCAGTACAGTCTAAGGAGTGAGCGATCGATTGCGGTGGCGTCGCCGGCGGCGGAGCCGCCGGCTTCAAGCGAGAGCTTCGCTCTCGCCCTGCGCCGGTGAGTGGTCGCCGTAGGCGACCGCGAACCGCCCGCGAGGGACGCCGCGAGCGGAGCGAGCGGCAGCGAGGCGCTCCGCGCCTCTGGCAGCCGGCGGCTCTGCCGCCGGCGACGAGGCTGGGGAGGCATGAGGTGCGGGTGCGGTGCTGTGTAGGGTGGGACTCAAAGGGGCAGTCGCGATTCCCGCGAGCACAGCGAGCGGGAAGTCGAGAGACGAAGTCTCTCGGAAGGACGAAGCCCGGTGAAGTAAGCACCGCAGAAGCGAACGCAGTGAGTGACGAGGAGCACAGCGAGCCGCGCGAGTCCTCGCGGCTGGGGCTTTGGACGTATTCTTCCCAGTCGCGTTCACCGCGCCGGCAACTACTCCCTTCTCCTCACCTCGATCATTACTGAAACAACCGTACTAGTAGCACTATTCAGCGACCAGTCGTCTCGAACGAGAACGGCTCCGACGAACAGGAGTTCGAGGACCGGATCTCGACCCGTTACTCGACGTGTTCCGCTACCCACGCGGCCAGATCGTCGCCCGGGATGAACCCCTCAGCGCGACGCGCGACCGGCTCGCCGTCGACGAAGAGGACGAAGAGCGGGACGCTGCGAACGTCGAAGCGCTCGACGAGCGGCGGGTCGTCGCGCGGGTTCACGAGCGCCACGTCGACGTCGAGCTCGCGGGCGACGTTGCCGAGGACGGGTTCCATGCTGGCGCAGATCCCGCAGCCGTCGGTGTAGAACTCGACGAGCGCCGCGTCCGTGCCGGCGAGGAACTCCTCGAGGGCGGCCTCGTCGGCGAGCGAGGTCGGACGGCCGCGGGAAGCACCTCCAGCGAGATCGTCGCCATCCGACGACACAGTATTGGAATTCATACACACTATTGGTTTCGGAGCGGCTTAAAGGCTCGCTTCCGGAGGGACGGGGCCCGCCCTACCGTCCGTCGACTCGCTCGGCCCACATCGCCGGCAGCCGGGCGTACGCCGCGGCGTTGCCCGCCAGCGCCTCGAGCGTGGTGTACTCGTCGACCGCGTGGACCGTGTCGGTGCCGAACGCGAACTCCACGGTCGGGACGCCGGCGTGCCGGAAGGTCTTCGCGTCACCGCCGCCGGTGGCGCTCCGGCGGAAGACGCGCTCGCCCGAGACGGCGGTCGCCACGGTCGTCACGGCGTCGACGAGCGGTCCGTCGACGGACTCGTGGCTCCCCACCGACCAGCTCACGTCGGCGATCGAGACCGCAGGGAAGTCGTCGAGGCAGTCACGGACGTCGGCGAGCACGTCCGCGGTCTCGACGCCCGCGGTCAGCCGCACGTCCAGCCGGGCGGTGGCCGCGTCCGGGACGGTGTTCACCGCCTCGCCGCCCTCGATCGTCCCGAGGTTCACCGTCGGGTGCTCGAACAGGTCGCGCGCTGCGTCCACACCGAGCGTCGGTTCGTAGTACTCGACGGACTCCTCGACGATCGGCCGGAGCGTCGCGTCGAGGTCGAACTCCCGGGCCGTGAGCCGCGAACGGAGCAGCGAGACGGCCGCCCAGAGCCGATCGATCGCGTTGTCGCCGAGCGAGGGACGCGAGCCGTGTGCGGCGGTCCCCTCGGCGCGCAGCGTCAGCCAGATGCTCCCGCGGTCGGCGACGGTGACCGAGTGGCGGCCCCGCGAACAGGTCGTCTCGCCGATGACGCAGGCGTCGGGAGCGAGCCGGTCGAACGCGTCGCTCGCGACGAGCGTGTCGACGCCGGCGTCCCCGCCGGTCTCCTCGTCGCTCACGACCGCGAAAGCGAGGGTGACCGGGAGAGCGGCGTCGCCCGCGGCGAGCGTCTCCCCGGCGGCCAGCATCGCCGCGAGCGGCCCCTTCATGTCGGTCGCCCCGCGGCCGTAGATCCGGTCTCCCTCCCGCTCTCCCAGCGGATCGCGCGTCCACGCGTCGGCGTCGAACGGGACGGTGTCGACGTGGCCGTTGTACAACAGGGTTCGGTCCGTCCGACCGGGCAGGGTCGCGAGCAGGTTCGGCTTCGCCGGATCGGTGGCGACGCGCTCGGTCTCGAAGCCGGCGGCCGACAGCAGGTCGTCGACGTGGTCGACGATCTCGCGGACGTCACCGGGCGGGTTCCGCGTGTCGAACCCGAGCAGGTCGGTCGCGATCTCGACGACCCGGTCGGTCGGGACGGGCGAGGCGGTCGAATCTGAGTGTTCGTTCGTCATGGTGTCGTATCGTGGCGTGACCGCGGCGAACGGTGCGAGAGGGAGACGCGGCGGGATGACGGCCGGGATACGGGAGCGAGAGCGCGCGGGTCAGTCGTCGCTCGGCGCGGCCGCGCTCGCGTCGGCGGCGTCCCGGCTGCGCCAGACGCCCTGTGCGTACGCGCCGATGAACATCCCGCCGATCGCGTAGAGGATCGGCCAGTTGCCGACGCCGAGGCTGGCGTAGGCCGCGCCGGGGCAGATCCCCGAGAGCCCCCAGCCGACGCCGAAGATCGAGCCGCCGACGAGGACGTTCCGGTCGAACGACTTCAGCCGACGACCGTACGGCCGCCCCGTCAACGGGGCCGAATCGCGCAGCTTCGGCAGCGTCCAGAACGCGATGCCGGCGACGATCGAGCCGCCGAACATCACGAACAGCAGCCCGAAGTCGTCGAACGTCAGGAAATCCAGGACGACCTCCGGACGGGCCATGTGGCTGAACCCGAGCCCGAAACCGAAGACGAGCCCGCCGACGAGTATCAGCGGCATGAAGAGGGGATGTCGGCTCAAAGCCCCACCCCCAGCGCCGAGACCGCGTTCGCGGTCACGATCGCGACGACGAGGAACGTCGCCACGCCGACGAGCGACGTGCGGGAGACCGACCCCACGCCGCAGATGCCGTGGCCGGAGGTACACCCCTTCCCGACGCGGGTGCCGATCCCGACGAGGATCCCGCCGAGGAACAGCCGCCACGGCGAGACCTCGGTCGTCCAAGCACTGCCCGCGATCGACCAGGGGTCACCCTGATAGATCAGCGCGTAGACGGCCGCGCCGCCGATTATCCCGAGGGTGAACACGACGCGCCAGTCGCGCGACGGGCGGTACTGCGTGAACCGGGACCGCCCCGAGACGTACGAGAGCGTCGACTCGAGGAACGTGCTCGCGCCCGCCGTGATCCCCGTACCGAGGTAGATCAGGACGGTCCCGAGCCCGACGAGCAGCCCGCCGATCGCGTACCGCGAGATCCCGTTCGGAAACAGCGCGTCGACGGTGCCGGCTCCGAGCAGGTCGGCGAGAACGCCGGCGATCATCGGCGGTCACCGCCGGTCGTGGCCGGATCCGTCGCGTGTCGGATCGCGGTCTGATCGAGAGTCACGATCGGATCAGTCGTCGCTCGTGAGCGCGTCCTGGCTCGCGGCGCAGTTGTTCGGGCCGAGTTCGAGCGCGAACGCCTCGTCGTCGTCGACGGCGTTCTGCCCGAGGTTGGTGGCGATGACCTCCTCGTAGTTGGCCGGTCTGGGCGGCATGTCCGCGAGGACGGTCTCGACGAAGGTATCCTCGTCGGCCGAGAGCGCGTCCATACGCTCGCGGAGTTCGCCGATCGGCGCGGTGTACGTGCCGTCAGCGGCGGATTCGGCCGCGTCGCTGAAGTGCGCACCGCCGACGAGGACGTCGTCATCGAACGACAGAACGCGGTTCTGTAGCGAGTCGTACAGCATCCGGGCGGCCTCGGGGGCGCCCTCGTCGCCCTCCTCGAGGTCCGGGCGGGCGACGCTCTCGATGAAGAGGCCGTCACCGGTCGCGAGCAGGCTTCCGCCGAGCAGATAGGAGGTCATCCCGGTGGTGTGACCGGGCGTGAAGGTCGTCTCGACCGCCGCGTCCCCGACCGTGAACTCGTCGCCGTCGGTCGTCAGCGTGACCTCGTCGGCGTAGGTGACGCCGCGGTCGGCGGCGGCGGACGGCAGGACCGCCTCGACGCCCTCGTCGGCCAGCTCGCGGAGCCCCGAGACGTGGTCCGCGTGCACGTGGGTGTCGAACGCGTACGTCAGCTCGACGCCGAGTTCCGCGGCGTCCGCGAGGTAGCGGTCGGTGAACGCGCGGAGCGGGTCGACGACCGCGGCCTCGTCGTCGTCGTACAGCAGGTAGCCGAGACAGCCGCTCGAGGGGCGCTGGTACTGGAGGAGCGTTCCCGGGCCGTCGTAGCCGGTCACCTCGTGGGCCTCGTAGATCGACGCCCAGCCGTTCATCCCGTCCTCGAGGTGGTCGACGTCGTAGCCGCGGTCGGCGAGCGCGCCCGCGACGTACTCGCTCGCGCCGCCCTTCGCACAGAGCACGGTGACGTGCTCGTCGTCGGGGATCGAATCGAGGACGGCGTCGTCGATCTCCTCGTCGAGGAAGTGGAAGTAGGGCGCGTTGATCGATTCGACGTTCTCGCCGTCGATGCGCCACTCCTCGTAGTCGCTCGACATCCGCGCGTCGAGCAACGTCACCGACTCCCCGTCGTCGATGCGGTCTTTGAGCGTTTCGGGTGCGATCGAGTCGACGTCCGAGTCCGGCGTCGGAAAGTCCATCTCGTCTGCGTCCATGTACGCCCTCCACTATCGGACGTATCGACTTAAGCGTTCTCATAATAATGTACAAGATATACAATATACTTGACGCGGAGCGAGACTGCCAGTTCGGATTTCAAGGCGCTCAAAGCGCTGATAACGCCCGTATACGTGCGTGGAAACAGGAGAAGTACGGCGCAGGTGGTAGAGAGTCGTTCAGTCATTCAAGTCTATCACAAGAATCGACACACTTATCATCGGACATCCAATATTGTGTGATAGCCCCAACACGGGGATCCCAACCATGAGCACGGAAACCGCGACCGAGACGCTCGACGTGAAAGGACAGAACTGCCCGATGCCGGTCATCAAGACGAAGGGGGCGTTCGACGGCCTCGCCGCCGGCGACGTCCTCGAGGTCGTCTCGACGGACTCGGGGAGCATGAGCGACATCAAAGGCTGGGCCGAGTCGACCGAGGGCGCGGAGCTGGTCGACCAGGAGGAGGCCACCGAGGACGGGACGGCGGTGTACAAACACTACGTCCGGAAGGCGGAGTGAGATGAGCGCGGACACACCGCCGTCGTCGGACGGCGAGTTCTCACCGGACGACGTCGCCGACCTGCGCGCGCAGATCGAGGCACTTGAGACCGAGGTCTCCGATCTCCGGAGCGAGGTCGACGAGGGCGGCGCCGACAAGATGGTGATCATCGCGACGAAGGGAACGCTCGACATGGCGTATCCGCCGCTGATCCTCGCGAGCACCGCCGCCGCCTTCGGCTACGACGTCACGGTCTTCCACACCTTCTGGGGCCTCGAGATCCTCCACGAGGAGAACTCGAAGGACCTCGGGTTGAGCTCCGTCGGCAACCCCAACATGCCCGTTCCGAACGCCATCGCCGCGCTTCCGGGAATGGACCGGATGACCGCCCGGATGATGCGCAACCGGATCGAGGACAACGACGTGGCCTCCGTCGAGGAGCTGATCGAGACCTCCCTCGCGAGCGGCGTCGACCTCCAGGCGTGTCAGATGACCATCGACCTGCTCGGCTACGACGAGGACGACTTCTACGACGGCGTGACGACCGGCGTGGGCGCGGCCTCCGCCTTCCAGGACATGGCCGACGCCGACATCCAACTGCTCGTTTGAGCCGGCTCGGCGGCGTACGAACCGACCCGTTTCGACTCGAACGAAGAACGCGTGTTCGGAACCGTTAGGACTCGTTTTCCGGCGACCGCGACCGCCCGATGGCCTTCGACAGCGCGAGCACGTACCCCAGTCCGTACTGGATCTCGGGGTCGCGGAGCCCGCGCGCGAGCCCGACGGCACCCACCCTCGACGGCTCGCTCCGCTGGGCCGCACCGAGCCCCTCCAGGAGCGTCTTCGTCCCCTCGCGGACCTCGTCGTCCGCGGCCGCGTCCGCGACCTCGCCGAGGGCGGCACCGGTGCCCGCGAGCGACCGGACCATCCCGTCGTCGAGCGCGGCGGTCGCGAGCGAGCCGACCTGTCCCAGCTCCGCGAGCTCGTCCAGGGTGCCGCTCCGCTGGAGCTCGATCAGGGTCTCCATCGCCTCGCGGAGCTCGTCGGCGTCGTCCCCGACCGTCTCCGCGAGCCCGACGGTCTCCGCAGTCGCCAGGCCGTCGGCCGACTCCGCGAGCGTCGAGGCCGTCCCGGCGAGTTCGACCGCCATCTCGTCGGTGAGGGCGGCCTCGCCGAGTGCGACCACGTCGAGCAGTTCGTTGACCGCGTCGAGCCGGTCGACGAACGCCGCGACCGCCTCGGGGTTCTCGGAAACGATCGCCTCGAGGTCGTCGCGGTCGATCATCTCGGGATTCTCCCCGGACGCCTCAGAGTCCTCGGAGTTATCCCCGGACATCTCAGAGCAACCCCCGTGCGGTGAGCCAGTAGGACTCGTTGTACGCCAGCTTCGACCAGTGGAGCTTCTCCGAGGCGGGTGCCGGCGACGGCGGGTTCTCGTAGTCGAACTCGACGAACGAGGCCGAGTCCATTCCCGTCTCGATGAAACACAGCGTCTTGCCGTCGTACGTCGCCGTCGCGGGACGATCGCGGACCTCGCTCGCGATCCGCCGGGCCACGACGCCCGCCTGGTAGTGGGCGACGCTTCCCGCCTTGGGAACGCCGGTCGTTGCGGCGTCACCGATCGCGTACACGCCGTCGGCCCGGTCGGCCTCGAGCGTTCGCTTGTCCACGTCGACCCAGCCGCGGTCGCCCAGTCCGGCCTCCTCGACGACGTCGACGCCGCGGTGCGGCGGGATCCCGACGAGGAGGTCGTAGTCGAGTTCGGTTCCCTCCATCGACGCGATCGTTCCCGCCTCGGGATCGACCGACTCGGCGTTGAAGAACGTCTCCACGCCGACGCCGCGCTCCGCCATGATCGGTTCGGCCCACTCGGAGACGTGTGGGTTGCCGTGGACGCGGTTGATCGGGTACGTGTAGGTGATCTCGACGTCCTCGCGCAGCCCGCGTTCGCGGAACCAGTCGTCGGCCATGAACGCGAACTCCAGGGGCGCCGCCGGGCACATGTGCGGCGTGCCGACGACGCTCAGGACGAGGTGACCCTCGGTCATCGAGAGCAGCTCCTCCCGGAGCGCGAGCGCGCCGGACTCCGAGTAGTAGTCGTGGCCGCCCTCGGCGAGCCCCGGGACCTCGGCCGGCGCGAGCGTCGAGCCGGTCGCGACGACGAGGCGGTCGTACGCGAGAGGTCCGGGGCCGTCACGGAGCGACAGCTCCTTGCCGTCCGTGTCGATCGCGGTCACCCGGTCGACGACGAGATCGACACGGGAGTCGACGAGCTCCCGGAGCGGTCGCCGGCCGTCCGCGGGCTCGCGCTGCCCGAACGGGACGTACAGCCACACCGGCTTGTACACGTGGTCGGGGTCGTCGTTGATCAGGGTCACCTCGACGTCGCCGGCGTCGATCTCCGCGGCGAGCCGGTCGGCGAGGTCGTTCGCGAGCACGGTCCCGCCGGTGCCGCCGCCGAGGATCGCGACGCGCCGGACCATCTACGCGACCTCCACGTAGAAGCCGTACTCGTCGCCCGTTTCGTCGACGGCGAGCAGGTCGTTGTCGGTCTCGTCGACCCACTCCGAGACGTCCGTGAGCGACTGGTCGTTATCGCTCAACAGCAACACGACGTCGCCCGGACTCGCAGAGCGGACCCGTCCGATGAGGTCCATGAGCGGCCCGGGACAGGCGGCTCCGCGCGCGTCGACCGTGTCGGTGGGTTCGATGTCGATGTCGGTCATGGGTACGGTCGACGGTTCGGTCGCCGTTCAGATAGTATTGTGTAGAGATTCCAAAGGCGTGAGATACCGGTCGAAGATATATACCGGCGATCGATGAACTCGCCACGGATCGGATCGAAACGCGCCTTCCGAGGGACGACGCCGACTACTCGCCGAGCTCGTCGCGGAGGTCGCCCATCGTGACCTCGCGTTCGGCGTGGGCGTTGTGCTGGTGGATCGACTCGTCGTTCGACTGTTTCATGCGGATCACGGCGTCGTCGGAGAGGTGATCGAACTCCGAGAGCGTCCCCTCGGCGAGCGCGCGCACGCAGTCCTCGACGAACTTCGCGTTCGCGTGAGCGTGGTAGGTCATGTGGTCCTCGTCGGGGCGTTTCGCCATGTTGTAGATCCGTGCGCTCATCGAGTCGCGGGCGACGTCGATCACGTCGCGGAGGTCGACCTCCGGGCTCCCGTCCGTGGTGATGGTCAGGGTGGCGTGGCCGCGCTGGGAGTGGCCCGGCTGCGGGACCGCCTCGAGGAACGCCTCGGTGGTCTCCTCGTCGACGCCGAGTTCGGCGAGCTTCTCGCGGGCGCGGGACTCGGACATCCCCTGCGAGCAGGGACACACCGTCATCCCCGTGACCTCCGCGCCGATCTCCGCGCGGGTCCCCTCGTCGGTCGCGGTCGCGCTGGCGAGGATGGTCGCCGTGCTCTGGGTCTCGAGCCCGGAGGCCGGAGTGTCCTCGCGGGTGACGAGCTCCGCCGTCATCGACACCTCGGCGGTGGTGGTGTAGTCGTGTTTCTCCAGGAGTCGCTCGGCGGCGTCGCCGCAGACGTCCTCGACGCGGTAGGCCTCTTCGCGAGTGATCTCCTCGAGTATCTCGTCTATCGTCGCGAGGTTCCGCGACATGTCGATCCCCTTCCGCCCGCTCGGGAGGTCGACGAACACCTCGAACTCGGCCATGAGGACGATCGGTCGCCGGTCGCCGCGGGCGAGCTTGACGAGTTTCTCCACGCCGGTGACGCCGACCTGCGAGAGCCCGACGGTGACGTCCGGGGCCGACGCCTGTACGTCCGGCAGCTGATGACTCATTACGAACGTATCAGGGGAGACGAGCGATTAGGGCTTTCGATGGAGGGGCTCGCGTCGGGCTTTCCACGGGGCCGAGGGCCGTTCCGTCCGGCACAGTCCCCGCTCGTCCCGACTCAATCCGACTCGTCACCTCCCGACTCCCGTTCGGCTTTGAGCTCGCGCACCTCCCGCTCCACGTCGAGTGCCTCCAGCTCGTCGAGGCTCACGGTCACCGTGTCGCCGGCGCGGTCGCCTCCGTTACCGCCGGAACCCCCGGCGGCTCGGCCGGCGTTTTCGCCCCCGTCCCTCGTGTTTTCGGCGGCGGCGGCGGAGTCCCCCTCGGCGTCGACGTCGTTCGCGCCGCCTCCGCCCCGTGCCACGCTCGTCCCGCCGCCGAGACGGGCGTCGAGTCGCCGGACCAGCACGTACGTGGTTCCCGCAGCACCGACGGCGACGCCGGCGTAGGCGAGGACGAGCGCCTCGGTGCCGAACCGGGCCTCGAGCACCGGGCCCGCCAGCCAGGCGAACACGCAGACCCCGACGAGAAACGCCGTGGCGAACGGAACGGCCCTGTCCATGACGTCGCCTTCGGGTCGAACGCTCAAAGCCGCGTCGCTCGGCGCTCCGGCGCGTAACGCACCATTTATAACTGCGGCAGCGGAACCGTACCCCAACGACCATGCCGAGTTCCAATGGACCCCAGAAGGCCACTCGAGACAAGCTGTCGAACAAGCCGAGAAACCGCGGAACCTCGCCGCCCCAGCGCGCGATCCAGGAGTTCGAGGAGGGCAGCCGGGTCCACCTCAAGATCGACCCGAGCGTCCAGGAGGGTCGTTTCCACCCCCGCTTCGACGGCCGGACCGGCACCGTGACCGGCAAACAGGGCGCGGCGTTCAAAGTCGAGATCACGGACGGCGGCAAGACCAAGACGCTCATCGTCCGTGCCGCCCACATGAGCCGTCAGCAGTAAGATGACGATCTTCAAGGAGAAGCTGGACGAGGAGTACCTCACCACCGCGGAGGCGAAGGACATCCTCGGCGAGATCGAGGCCGACCGCGCGGAGGACGAGGAGCGCGAGCTTCGATACGAGCTGGCCCGCGCGATCGAACACGTGAACCGGTTCGGCCACCTCGACGCCGACGAGTCCCGCGAACTCGTCGAGGAGCTCGCCGAACTCGAGCGGATCGACGTTCCGACGGCGGTCAAGATCACCGACCTCCTTCCCGAGGACCGCACGGAGCTCCGCTCCGTCTTCGCCCAGGAGCGGTACTCGCTCGACGGCGAGGAGCTCGACGAAGTCCTCGACGTCGTCGCGAAGTACGCCTGAAGACGGCGGAGCGTCTCGCTTCGGCCCGAACGGGGTCGTCCCGGTCGCCATCGCCGAACGGTCCCGGGTTTCCCCGACGGCAGCGGTTTTTTACCGTTCGGACGCGCTACCCCTTCGCATGAGCGACCACGCGACAGACGCCGCCGACGAGCGCGACTCGGCCTCCGAGGACGGGACGGAGGAGCGCTCCGTCGCCGTCCTCCTCGACGTCCTCCCGAACGGCCGACCCGACGACGGCCGACCGGGCTACCAGAAGTCACCGGTGGCGTACGCGCTCGGCACGGCGTCGTTCGGGCTGTACGAGCTGTCGCTCGAGGAGGACGCGGACGTCTCCGTGAGCGACCGGGTCGACCTCGACGGACCGGCCGTCTCGCGGTACCGCGAGGTCGACTTCGAGGACCTCACCCGAAACGCGGCCGCCGAGATCGAGTACGCCGTCGAGGCGATCGTCGACGGCGACGAGCGCCGGTTCGTCGACTTCTACAACGAGGCGGGGCCGATCACGCTCCGGCTCCACCAACTCAACCTCCTGCCCGGGATCGGCAAGAAGCTCCGGAACAGGGTGCTCGACGAGCGGAAACGCGGCCCGTTCGAGAGCTTCGAGGAGGTCTCGGAGCGGATCTCGGGACTCCACCGCCCCCGCGAGGTGATACTCGAGCGGATCGTCGAGGAGGTCCGCGAGGACGACCTGAAGTACCGGACGTTCGTCGGGAACGAGGAGTGACGCCGGTCGACCCGAAACCGGCGGGGCGCGATCGACTCGGAAACGGGACTTTTACCCCGAACCGCCGTGTAGCGCGGCCATGACCGATCGATCGGCGGGGACCGCGGACGCGTACGGAACCCGCGACCCCGACTCGCTCGCGCGGCGGGCCGGCACCCGCGCGAACCCCGACAACGATCAACACTTCCTCGTCGACGACCGAGTCCTCGACCGGCTGTCCGCGTACCTCCCCGAGGACGCGGACGTGAGCCACGTCCTCGAGGTCGGCGGCGGGGCGGGCGCGCTCACGGACCGGCTGCTCGCGACGGTTGGCGCGAACGACCCGGATCCCGCCGGCCGGGTGACCGTGATCGAGCGCGACCCCCCGTTCGCCGCGTTCCTCCGCGAGGAGTTCGCCGACGCCGTCGACGCGGGGACCCTCGAGGTGATCGAGGGGGACGCCCTCGCGGTCGATCTCCCGCCGTTCACCGCCTGCGTCGCGAACCTGCCGTACGGGATCTCCTCGGAGATCGCCTTCCGGCTGCTCCCCGAGAGGAAGCCGCTCGTGTTGACCTTCCAGGCGGAGTTCGCCGACCGGATGGTCGCGTCGGCCGGCGAGTCCGCGTACGGGCGGCTCTCGGTCTCCGCACAGCACTACGCGGACGTCGAGATAGTCGAGCGGATCCCCAAGGAGGCGTTCGACCCCCAGCCCGCGGTCGAGAGCGCGGTCGTCCGCTGTACGCCGCGGAACCCCGACTACGAGGTCGGCGACGAGGCGTTCTTCCTCCGGTTCGTGAAGGCGCTTTTCACCCAGCGGCGCAAGACCGTCCGGAACGCGATCCGCAACACTGCGCACATCTCCGGACTCGGTCGGCCCGACGCGGTCGTCGATGCGGCCGGGGAGGACGTCCTCTCACGACGGCCGGGGACGCTCGATCCCTCGGCGTTCGCGGCGTTGGCGGAGCTCGCCCGCGAGCACGGGTCGCCGGCGGAGGCGTGAGACGATGCCGTGGAGCCGTGAAACCGTGATCGGCCGGACTCGAACCGGAGGCGTGAGACGATGACCGGCGGGGTCGGAACCCTCGTCGGCGTGCTCGCCGACCTCGACCGGCTCGTGAGCGGGAACGTCCGGCGGATCCTCCTCACGGCGGCGATCCTCGCGGCCGTCGTCGGCGTCCGGCTGGTCGTCGGGCGGCTGAAACGGCGGGACGAGGAGCTCTCCTCGAAGCGGCGGCTGGCGCTCTCGACGACGGTCGCGGGGACGACCGCCGTTGGGGTGCTCTCGCTTCTCGTCGTCTGGGAGCGCAGCGGGGCGCTCGTCGACGCGTTTCAGTCGGCCGCGATCGCGGACCAGCTGTCGAACGTCGTGTTGGCGGTGATCCTGCTCGCGAGCGCGTACGCGATCACCGACTTCCTCGGGGGCGTGATCCGCGAGCTCTCCGTCGAGAGCACGGCGATCTCCGAACACCAGGAGGAGATGCTCCGCCGGATCGTCCAGTTGAGCGTGTACACCCTCGTCGTGCTCGTGACCATCGGGCTGTTCACCGACAACGTCGGCAGCCTCCTCGTCGGAGCGGGGTTCCTCGGGATCGTGGTGGGGATGGCCGCCAGACAGACGCTCGGGGCCGTCCTCGCCGGGTTCGTCCTGATGTTCTCGCGGCCGTTCGAGGTGGGCGATTGGGTGTCGATCGGCGAGTTCGAGGGGACCGTCACGGAGATCTCGATCATCAACACGCGGCTCCGCTCGTTCGACGGGGAGGTGGTGACGCTCCCGAACGACGAGGTCCGCGCCGGCGCGGTCGTCGACCGGTCGCGGCGGAACCGGCTCCGGATCGAGATCGAGGTCGGCGTCGACTACACCACCGAACTCGACCGGGCGGCGGGCGTCATCGAGGAGGCGGTCTCCGGGCTCGACGGGGTGGCTCGGATGCCCCAGCCCGACGTCGTGACGAAGCGGTTCGCCGACTCGGCGGTCGTCTTCGGGGTCCGCTACTGGATCACGAACCCGAGCATGCGTAAGCGCTGGCGGACCCAGACCGCGGTCATGGCCGCGATCAAGACCGAACTCGAGGCGGAGGGGATCACGATCCCCTTCCCGCAGCAGACGCTCTCCAGCCGCACCGAGGGGGCCGACGCCGAGTTGAACGCCCGGATCGGCGGCGGCGTCGAGGGCGAACCGACGCCGTCGGGTGAGACGGACGGCTCGGAGGGGTCGTGAACCGCCTCGACCGCGACGGGCCGACGGTGTACCAGCCCGCCGAGGACTCCGGGCTGTTGGCTGAGGCGGCCATCGAGGGTGCGCGCGGCCGCGTGCTGGAGGTCGGCACCGGCTCCGGCTGGGTCGCCGAACGGATCGCGGCGGAGCGGGGGCTCCGCGTCGTGGGCAGCGACCGCAACCCGCACGCGGCGCGGGAGGCCCGCGACCGCGGCGTCGAGGCGGTCGTCGCCGACCTGCTCGACCCGTTCCGCGACGACGCGTTCGACACGGTGTGTTTCAACCCGCCGTACCTCCCGACCGACCCGGAAAACGAGTGGGACGACTGGATGGAGCACGCGCTCTCCGGCGGCGAGTCGGGCCGGGAGCTCATCGAGCCGTTCCTCGCCGACGTGGGACGGGTGCTCGCCCCGGACGGGGTCGTCTTCCTGCTCGTCTCCTCGCTCACGGGCTACGAGGAGGTGCTGGCGCTGGTCGAGGAGGCGGGCTTCGCCCACGCGGTCGCCCGCGAGGAGTCGTTCCCGTTCGAGACGCTCACCGTGTTGCGGCTCGACCGACGCGTCTGACCTTCGCGTCCTCGCTGCCGCTCCCGTCCGCCTCGAATCGGTCCGGGTGGATCACCGCCGCGAGCGCCTCGAGCGTGTCGACGACCCGATGGCTGTGGCGGTTCAGGTAGGCGGTGCCGTCCATCGCGAACACGCGACCCTCCCGCACCGCGGCGGTCCCGTCGAACGACTCGCGTTCCAGCAGGTCGCGTGCCGCGCGTTCGGCCTCGTCGACGTCGGCGCTACAGGGACCGACGACGACCACCTCAGGGTCGAACTCGCGTAGTTCCGCCGGGTCGACCGCCCGCGAGCGCTCGCCGGCCGCGACGAGTCCGGGTTCCCCGCCGGCGATCCGGATCAGGTCCGGGATCCAGAGCCCGCCGTGGCGGAGCGGGTCGGTCCAGTCGAGGACGGCGACGCGGGGGCGGTTTCCGGCTTCGCCCTCCCCTTCGTCCCCGCCCGGGACCGCGTCGGCGACGGCGTCGATGCGGGCGTCGAGGTCCGCGCGTAACTCGGCCGCCGCGTCCCGGCGGCCCACCGCGTCGCCGATCCGCTCGACGTTCGCGAGCACGTCCGCGAGGTCGTCGGCGTGGACGTCGAGCACGTCGGCGTCGAGGTCGAGCCGTTCGACCGCCCGGCGGGCGAGCCCGGCGTCGAGCGCGCAGACGGCACAGACGCCCTGAGTGAGTATCGCGTCCGGGTCGGCCGCCGCGAGCGCGTCGCCGTCGAGGTAGTAGGTGTCGTCGTGGGCGACGACCCGGTCGAGCGTTTCGGGGTCGTCCTCGAGGTCGCGAACGAGTCCGGTGATCGTCGGGCGGGCGGCCGCCGTCGGCGGGTGATCACACTGGTGGGAGACCGCGACGGGCGTGGCGCCGAGCGCCGCCGCGACCTCCGTCGCCGAGGGGAAAAGCGAGACGACGGACATGGGTCGGGGTTCGACGCGACCCGTACTAAGGGTTCGGCTCGCCTCTCGGTGAGCAATAGGAATAACCAAGACGCATGAAACAGGTTCGCAAATATTATACAACGGCATATCCAACCCACGGTGATGACTGAACGAGTCGCGGCCACGCCGGGGATCTATCCGCTCCCGGACTGGGCGAAAGGGACGCTTTCGGACCTGAAGGGTCACCAGAAGGGCGACCTCCTGAGCGGCGACGAGGGGGGCGAGATCGCGGAGACGTACGGCGAGGTCCGCGCGGAGCTCGTCGACGACCAGCTCGAGGCCGGTCTCGACCGCGTCGCCGAGGGACAGGCCCGCTGGGACGACATGATCGCGCACCCGCTCACGGTCCACGAGAGCGTCGAGACCGGCGGGATCGTGCGGTACTACGACAACAACAACTTCTACCGCGACCCGCGGGTCGTCGACGACCTGGACTTCTCCGGCGACGTCGCCGGCGAGTTGGAGGCGGCCGCGGACCTGATCGACGGGACGAACGCCGGCGACGCCCCGCTCGCGGCGACGCTGCCGGGACCGTACTCGCTCGCCGACCTGGCGACCGACGAGCACTACGGCGACGACGCCGAGTTCCAGGCGGCGATAGCCGACTTCCTCGCCGGCGAGGTCGAGGCGTTCCCCGCCCACGAGACGCTGTTCCTCCTCGAGCCGTCGCTGGTGACGAACCCGCCGGCGGACGGGACCGAGGAGCGCGCGACCGACGCGATCGCGACGGTCGCCGCGGCGACCGACGCCGACGTGGTCGTCCAGACGTTCTACGGCGCGCTCGACGAGAAGCTCTACGCCCACCTCGTCGACGAGGCGGACGCGGACGCGCTCGGGCTCGACCTCGTCGCCGGCGACCGCGAGGACACGGTGTACAACGTCCAGGAGTACGGCGCGACCGAATCGATCGCGCTCGGGCTCGTCGACGGACAGAACACGCTCGTCGAGGAGCCGGAGACGGTCGCCGAACGCGTCGAGTGGTTCGAGGGACAGGCCCCCGCCGCCGACTTCGAGACGACCTACCTGACGCCGAACACCGAGCTGTTCTACCTGCCCGAGAACAAGTACCGCGCGAAGCTTTCCGCGCTCGCCGCCGCCACGGAGGTGCTCGAATAATGGTCCGTAACCCGTCCGCCAACCGCGAACAGTTCCGTCCGATAGACCACCCGAACGACTCGTTCCTGCTCACGACCGTCGTCGGCTCCTATCCGAAGCCGAAGTGGCTGAACCGCGCCGACGAACTGGTCGAGGATCCCGACTCGAAGTTCGACGAGTCGGACCTCGCGGAGGCCCACGACGACGCCTGCCGGCTGATCACCCACGAACACGAGCGCGCCGGGCTCGACACGGTCGTGGACGGCGAGATGCGCCGCAACGAGATGGTGGAGTTCTTCGCCGAGCGCATCGACGGCTACGAGTTCAACGGCCCGGTGAAGGTGTGGGGCCACAACTACTTCGACAAGCCGAGCGTCGTCGAGGAGGTCTCCTACGACGAGCCGTGGCTCGTCGACGAGTTCGAGTTCACCACGAACGTCGCCGAACGGCCGGTCAAGGTACCGATCACGGGACCGTACACGCTCGGGTTCTGGGCGTTCAACGAGGCGTACTCCTCCACCGAGGAGCTCGTCTACGACCTCGCTGACCTCGTCAACGAGGAGGTCGAGAAGCTGGTCGAGGCCGGCGCGCGCTACGTCCAGATCGACGAGCCCGCGCTGGCGACGACGCCGGAGGACCACGCCATCGTCGGCGAGGCGCTCGACCGGATCGTCTCGGGGATCGACGAGGACGTGCGGATCGGCTTACACGTCTGTTACGGCGACTACTCGCGGATCTACCCCGAGATCAACGACTTCCCGATCGACGAGTTCGACGTGGAACTGTGTAACGGCGACTACGAGCAGATCCCGACGTTCGAGGACCCCGAGTTCGAGCCGGACCTCGCGCTCGGCGTCGTCGACGCCCACACCGCCGAGGTCGAGCCGGTCGAGGAGATCAAGGAGAACATCCGGCAGGGCCTCCGCGTCGTCCCACCGGAGAAGCTGACGATATCGCCGGACTGCGGGCTGAAGCTGCTCCCCCGCGAGATCGCCTACGGCAAGACCGAGAACATGGTCGAGGCCGCCCGACAGGTGGAAGCCGAGATCGACGCCGGCGAGATCGACGTCGACGCGCCGCTCGCGGACGACTGATCGGCCGCCGTTCGATCACCTTCCGAACCCCCGTCGAATCCACGCCGATTCCCCTCCAGCCACCCGATCACACTCCCGTTACCGCGCGTTTATGCGGGTCGAGCCCGTGTCTCCGACATGGCAAACGTCATCGTCATCGGCGGCGGCCCCGCGGGTCTGAGCGCAGCCCTCTTCACCGCAAAGAACGGTCTCGAGACGGCGGTCTTCGACACCGACGGCACGTGGATGCACAAGGCACACCTGTTCAACTACCCCGGCATCGGGTCGGTCGACGGCACCCTCCTCGTCGACACCATGCGCGACCAGGTCGACGACTTCGGCGTCGAGCGTCACCAGGGCGTGGAGGTGACCGGCGTCGAGGCGGCCGACGACGGCTTCGTCGTCTCGACCGCCGAGGAAGAGTACGCCGCCGACTACGTCGTGCTCGCGACGGGCGCGAGCCGGGACCTCGCCGAGGAGCTCGGCTGTGACTTCGCCGAGGACGACACGGTCGACGTCGGCGTGGACATGGAGACCTCCGTGGAGAACGCCTACGCGACGGGCGCGATGGTCCGCGCCGAGGAGTGGCAGGCGGTCATCTCCGCCGGCGACGGTGCGGCGGCCGCGCTCAACGTCCTCTCGAAGGAGAAGGGCGAGCACTACCACGACTTCGACGTGCCCGCCGACGCCGAGCGCGTGCTCGGCTCGCTCGTCGACGAGGAGTGAGTTCGGACGCGCGAAGCGGTCGCCCGACGTCCACGACGGATCGGAAGTTAACACATATATCCGACAGCCGTGTGTCTCCGCGTCGTATGCGATTCTGTGACGAGTGCGGTTCGATGATGCGCACGGAGGGCGACACGTGGGTGTGTCGCTCCTGTGAGAACGAGGAGCCGCGGGACTCGCGAGCGGAGT
This sequence comes from Halorubrum aquaticum, assembly GCF_900113615.1. Taxonomy (GTDB): domain Archaea; phylum Halobacteriota; class Halobacteria; order Halobacteriales; family Haloferacaceae; genus Halorubrum; species Halorubrum aquaticum. The sequence goes on along the minus strand of NZ_FOPZ01000020.1, from coordinate 46,003 downwards.
CGTCGATGACGACCCGGGACGGACAGCGGGACGACGGGGCACCCGACGTGGCCGACGCGACCCAGGGATCCGGCGAGACGATGCGGGAGCCCTGTCCGGCGGACGACTGCGACGGCGACCGCGCCCACTACGAGATGATGCCGAAGCCGGGCGGCTCCTACGAGGTTCGGCTGTTCACCTGCGTCGAGTGCGGCCACAAGTGGCGCGAGTCCTGACGGCGCATCTCGCGAACCACGCCGTTTGAACGGTACGGACCGCACCGGACCTCGCGCCCCGCTCGTGCCCTCCCGGGCACTCGCGGGGTCGCGCCACCGCACCACGACCGGACGAGTACCCGACAGGAATCCGCCCGTGTTTAAGTCGATCCCGACCCAGTCCGCCGGTATGGACATCGGCGTGACCGTCGGCGACGACCTCGACCGGCTGGCGGCGTCGCCGGCGGCGTTCGACTTCGTCGAGCTCGGCGTCGGCGCGGGCAGCCTCCCGCCCGAGTCGATCGACCCGGATCGGCTCGACCGGGCGTTGGCGGGTCGCGATCTGGTGGTTCACCTGCCGTACAGCCAACCCCTCACGAGCTACGCCCCCGAGGTCAACGACGCCATCGTCGCCTACCAGCGGCGGCTCCTCGAGGCGGTCGGCGATCTCGGCGCGGAGAAGGCCGTCCTCCACGCCACCTCCGCCGACCGCGACGACGTGGAGTTCCGCGAGGTCGCCGCCGACCAGCTCCGCCGCGTGGCGGACGCCGGCCGCGACGCGGGCGTTGAGGTCGTCGTCGAGAACGTGGGCCACCAGCACCGCGGGATCCAGCTCTCGGTGCTCGGCGACATCGCCCGCGAGACCGACACCGCGGTCTGTTTCGACGTCGGCCACGCCTACATGGAGGGCGGGAACGGGGCGATACGGCGGTTCCTCCGGAGCCACGCCGACCGTATCTCGCACCTCCACTGTCACGACGTGCGCCGGCGCGGCGACACCCACATGCCGGTCGGCGCTGGCGAGGTCGACTACGGGGGCGCGAGCGACGCGCTCGGGGAGTTCGAGGGCACCGTCGCGCTGGAGGTGTTCACCGACGACGGCGCGTTACTTTGCGACTCCGCCGAGCGCGTCGCCGACCACCTCGGCGCGGAGTGGTGACCGGGCCCGTCAGCGGTCGTCGCCGTCGGAATCTCCCTCCTCGCCGCCGGCATCCGCCTCGTCGCTCTCGGAACCGTCGTCCGCCTCGCTCTCCCCGTCGTTCTCGTCGTCGAGTTGGCTCTTGATCGACTCGAGCTCCGACTCGACGTCGACCTCGGGTCGCTTCCCGACGTCGGGCTCGTCTCCGCCGCCCTCGTCCGCCGAACGGCCCCCCCGCTCGTCGTCCGGGTCGGTCACGTCGATGTGGACCGCGCCGTCGTCGCCTCGATCGCCCCGTCGTGTTCGGTCGTCCCCTCGCGTTCGATCGTCGCTCCGCGTTCGGTCGTCCGCTCTCCGATCCGACCGCCTCGTTGCGTCCACCTCCCGGCGCCCCTCCTCGATCCGCGCTTCGATCTCCGCGGAGAGGTCGCGGGCGTCCTCGATGATCGACCGCGAGGCGGCCTCCTCGGGGAGGTCGGCCTCCGCGAGCGCGGTCCGGAGTTCCGAGAGCGAGCGCGCGAGCCCGGCCGCCGCCCCGTCGCGAGCGCCCGCGAGCCGACCCGCGGTCGCGTCCGCGTCCTCGCGCAGGTCGCGCCCGGGATCGAGCAGCCGGAGGGTCCCGCGCAACAGCTCCAGCGACGTGATCGTGGTCTCGAGGAGGGCGATCACCGTCGGGATGGTGTACTCCTCGGTGAACCGGACCAGCTCGGAGAGCCGCGGGGGTCGCGGCGGGCCGGACGGGCGGGGCGAGCGGACGGGACCGGATCGGTCGCGGCCCTCCCGATCGCTCGATCGCAGGTCCGCCCGGAGCTCGGAGAGGACGTCCTCGAGCTCGTCGAGCCGCTCCTCGAGGTCGTCGTCACGCGGGCCGTCGCGGGAACCACGGGAACTCATGTGCTCCCGTACGCGGCCGGGAGATAAAAAGCCCGTCCGGAGGAAGGTACCCGGTCAGGGAAGGCGCCCGGCCGGGGAGGGCACCCGGCCGGGGAGGACGAACGGAACGGCCGACCCGCCGCTACTCGAACCGGCCGCGGCGGTACTGGACGGGCCACTCGACCTCCACGTCGAGCTCGTGGGCGGCCTCGAGCGGCCAGTAGGGGTGTCGGAGCATCTCGCGGCCGAGCGCGACGAGGTCGGCCCGGCCGTTGCGCACGAGCGCGTCGGCGTGGGTCGGCTCCGTGATCCCGCCGACCGCGGCGACCGGCACGTCCGTCTCCTCGCGGATCGCCTCCGCGTACGGCACCTGATAGCCCGGTCCCGCGTTCGGTAACTGCTGGTCCGGGTGGATCCCGCCGCCGGAGACGTCGATCAGGTCCGCGCCGGCCTCGGCGAGCAGGGGGGCCAGTCGAACCGAGTCGTCCACGTCCCACGAATCGCGGTCGGGGAGCCAGTCCGTCGCGGAGATCCGGACGAAGACGGGCTTGTCGTCGGGCCAGACGCCGCGGACCGCCTCGACGACCTCGCGGACCAGCCGCGTCCGGTTCTCGAAGCTCCCGCCGTACTCGTCGTCGCGGTCGTTAGTGACCGGCGAGAGGAACTGGTGGAGGAGGTAGCCGTGGGCGGCGTGGACCTCGGCGATCTCGAAGCCGGCCGACAGCGAGCGCTCCGCGGCGGCGGCGAACGCGTCGATCACGTCCTCGACGTCGCCGGCGTCCATCCGGCGGGTCGCCGCCGGCTCCTCGTCGGGGTAGGGTTCGTCGGTCGCCGAGATCGTCTCCCACCCGTCCGCGTGGTCCTCCGGAAGGGCGTGGCCGCCCTCGCTCGGCGGGGCGTGGGAGGCCTTCCGCCCGGCGTGAGCCAGTTGGATCCCGGGGACCGCGCCCTGCGACCGGACGAACGACGTGACCGGTTCGAGCGCCTCGGCCTGCTCGTCCGACCAGATACCCAGACAGCCGGGCGTGATGCGGCCGCGCCGCTCGACCCCGGTCGCCTCCGCCATCACGACGCCCGCGCCGCCGACCGCGCGGGTGCCGAGGTGGACCCGATGCCACTCGTTCGCCAGTCCCTCCTCGGCGGAGTACTGACACATCGGCGAGAGCATGACCCGGTTCGGGATCTCCGTGTCGCGCAGCGAGAACGGCGTGAAAAGCGAGTCCGTCATCGTCGGATCCACGCCGCCGTCGGGGTAATGCCCTCCGATATCCCGCCCGGATCGCCGCCATCACCGGCCCGGGATCCGACCGATCCGCACGCCGAGCGCTTCCCGCGTCGGCCACATGGTTTAGGCCGACCGAAACCTATAACCCCTCCCGTCCCCGAGCGGCCGATAATGAGTAGCGGAGAACGCGTCGAACGCGACCGCAACGCTCCGGACGACGAACCGCCGGCCGTGGCGATGAACCACACCACGCCCGACCGGACCGTCTTCATCGAGGAAGGCAACACCGACGCCTGGATCGCGACCGATCTGACGGTCGAGATCGAACGGTAGCCGTCCTCCCGCTCGGGGTCCCGCCCTCCGTGTACCCCGTCGGTGATCGTTCGAGCGTCGCCGCCGTGGTCGGCTACGCGGCGTGTCCGGTCCGGACCGCGGCGCGTTCGGTCCGGGCTGCGGCCCCGGCACGTCGTCCGGACTGCGGCCCCGGCGCGGTGGGGACGCGCTCGGCGAGCGGACCGCCGCGAAGGGAAACGTCTTAATGGACGACGCGCGCATTCTCCGGTATATGAGCAACGGCGACGACGAGCCGGCCGACGCCTCCGAGGAGGCCGACGCCGCCGACACGGCGGAGGCCGACGAGCCCGAGGCGACCGCCCCGACGCTCCCCGACGAGGCGACCGAGGAGTCCCTGACCGAGTACCTCGAGGAGATCGAGGCGCTGCTCGAGGACGCCGAGACCGAGGCGGACCTCGACGACGTCGAGGCGCTGCTCGACGACGCCGAGGACGCCCTGGCGGACGCCGACCTCCCCGAACCCGACGAGGACGACGAGGACGCCGACGACCCGCGCGGCGACCTCGAGGACCGGATCGCGGAGCTCCGCGAGGGAGTCGAGGACGCCCGCGGCCCCTACGCCGAGGACGTCGTCGAGGCGATCGGGACGGCGGCCTCGACGCTCGAGGACACCGAGTGGACCGCCGAGGGCCGCGGAGACGCGGCCGACGCGGTCGAGACGTTCGTCGACGCGGCCGCGGAGGCGGTCGACGACGCCATCGATGCGGACGCGATCGAGACGGATCCGGACGCGGCGGACGCGGACGAGACGGACGAGGTCGACGCCGACGACGCTGACGACGACACCGACGCGGACGGCGAGACTGAGGCCGGCAACGACGAGAACGGTGACGACGGAAACGACGGCGACGGGACCGACGACGACCGGATCGCCGTCCTCGTCGACGCCCTCGACGCCGTCGAGGCGGGGATCGACGGCGCGGGTCTCGACCCCGACGACGACGCGGAGACGATCGCGGCGCTGCTGGAGGCGACGGACGCCCTCGAGAACGGGCTGGAGGACGCCGAGGAGTGGGACGACCTCGAGACCCACGAGCAACTCCGCGCGCAGGGCTACTACGACGTGCTCGGCCACTACAAGGACTACCCGGTCGAGTGGGCCGCGCTGAAGGAACACGAGGCGCGGGGCAACGTCGACATGATCCTGCTCGCGCTCGACGCGCTCCAGTCGGAGTTCATGGAACGGCACTGTCTCGAGGCGCTCGAGCGCATGGGCAAGCGCGGGAAGACCGAGGCGTCGCTCGAGGAACTGCTCGGGCGTGCGGGCAAGCGCGACCAGTTCGCGATCCGGATCCTCGGGAAGATGGCGGCGGCGGATGCGGTCGAGACGCTCCTCGAGTACGTCGACGAGGACTCGAACCCGCAGCTCCAGAAGGCGACGTTCAAGGCGCTCGGCGAGATCGGCGCGACCGACGCGGTCGGTCCGCTCGCCGAGAAGCTGACGATGGAGAACGACCACGTCCGGCCGCTCGCCGCGCGCGCGCTCGGACTCATCGGCGACACCCGAGCGATCGACCCGCTCGCCGACGCGCTCGCCGAGGACGACTCGGACGACGTCCGCGCGGCGGCCGGCTGGGCGCTCCGACAGATCGGCACCCGTGAAGCGCTCGAGGCGGTCGCCGAGTACGCCGACGAACGCTCGTTCATCGTCCAGACGGAAGCCGAGAAGGCGCAGGCGACCCTCGACGCCGCGGCGACGCCGGCGTAGTCGGTCGATCGGGTCTCGTTTCCCTCGTTTCGAACCGCGAATCGCCTTCGAACCGCTCGTAGCCGTCGGCTCGAGGATGCGTCGACATCGACGTCAGCGACGGCTCGGCGTCCGACGCGGACGCTGCTCCGTGCGTGATATGCGTGAGAAACTGGGTCGCGTCCGGGCGCCCTCCGATGAGGACGAAACGGGCTCGATGGTCGTCGTGTGAGGTCTCGGGGCGACGGTCGCCCGACGGAGCTTAGTTGCGGACGACGTTCGTCGCGCGGGGGCCTTTCGGCGACGACTCGATGTCGAACTCGAGCTCCTGTCCCTCTTCGAGGTCCGGGCCGCCAACGTCTTCCATGTGGAAGAACACGTCATCGTCCTCGTCCTCAGCCGAAATGAAACCGTAGCCGCCAGTGTCGTTGAAGAAATCAACCTTTCCGTTTGCCATTGCAAACAAACGTACGACCGATTCGGGGATAACCCTTGCGAGGGTCGTGGTACCACGAGGGGGCACCCGACCGCTTATACCGGATACCGCAACCAGAGCCCGTATGCCTCCCTCGATCGACCGATCCCGTCGGTCAGTTCGGTCCGGTCGCGCCGTCCGGGTCGCCGTCGCGGTCGCGGTCCTGCTCGCGACCGTCGCGTCGGCCGCGGGCGTCGCCGGCGTGGCGGGAGCGGCCGCGCCGACGGGGTCGCCCGGAGCGATCGAATCCGAGCCGCCGACCGACGAGACGACGGCGTCGTCCGGCGCGGCGAACCGCACGGCCGATCCCTCCGATCCGCGGATCCTCGAGCTGTATCCCAACCCGACCACCGAGGGCAATCGCGGCGAGTACCTCGTCGTTCGGCTCCCGGAACCGGGAAATTGGTCGCTCTCGGACGGCTACCACGACGCGATGCTCCCGCCCGACGCGAACGGAACGGTCGCGCTCTCGATGGAGCCGAAGCTCGCGCGTGACCACCTCGCCGCGGGGAGAGGCGAGGAGACGCCGCCGGGGGCCCGACAACTCGACGCGTACTTCCCGCTCTCGGCGAGCGGCGACCGGATCGAACTGCGCCGCGACGGCGACGCCGTCGACGTCGTCGAGTACGGCCGCGTTCGGGAGGGGTACCGCTGGCGAGCGACGTGGGGCGAGTGGCGACCGATCGGGTACGAGCCGCGCGAGCCGGAGCGCGTCTCCGGCGCGTCGGTGACGCCGTTCGTCCTCCCGGACACCCCGGCGACGCCCGTCGAGCCGCTCGCGACCGCGGACGATCGGATCTACCTCGCCGGCTACACGATCGAGTCCGAGCGCGTTGCGGACCGACTCGTCGACGCGGCCGCTCGCGGGGCGGACGTGCGGGTCCTGCTGGAGGGAACCCCGGTCGGCGGCTTCCCCCGGCGAGGCGCGCGCGTCGCCGACCGGCTCGTCGACGCCGGCGTCGAGGTGCGCGTCCTCGACGGCGACCCGGACCGGTTCCGGTTTCACCACGCCAAGTACGCGGTCGCCGACGACCGGGCGGTCGTGCTCACGGAGAACTGGAAGCGGTCGGGGACCGGCGGGGAGTCGAACCGCGGCTGGGGCGTGATCGCGGACGACCCGGCGGTCGCCGAGGACCTCGCGGCGCTCTTCGAGAACGACGCGACCGGTCCCGACACCCGGTCCTGGCGCGCGTTTCGCGAGGAGACGACGTTTCACGGCCCGCCGAGGTACGGGGACGACGACGGCGACGGCGAAGGCTCGGGAGACGAGGACCGACTGTATCCCACACGGTTCGATCCGCCGACGCCAGCGCCCGCGGACGTGGAACTGCTCACCGCGCCCGGCAACGCGGGCGACCGACTCGTCGAGCGGATCGACGCCGCCGACGACCGCGTCCTCGCGATCGTCCCGCGGACGGGCGGGCCGGACGGCCGGATCGTCCGGGCGCTTCGCCGCGCGGCCGACCGCGGCGTCGACGTCCACCTCCTGTTGTCGAACGCGTGGTACGACCGCGAGGAGAACCGCGAGCTGGCGGAGGCGCTGTCCGATGAACCGATCGAGGTCGCCGTCGCGGAGCCGCGCGGCCGGTACGAGAAGGTCCACGCCAAGGGGCTCGTGGTCGACGACACCGCCGTCGTGGGGAGTCTCAACTGGAACGAGGGAGCGACGACGGAGAACCGCGAGGTGCTCCTCGCCGTCGAGAACGCGGGCGTCGCCGACTTCTACGCCCGGACGTACGCGGCCGACTGGCGCGGCGGCGGCGTCCACCTGCCGGTCGGAACCGTCGGCGGACTGCTCGGGACGGTGGTCGTCGCCGGAGCGGTCGCTCGTCGCGAGGTGGCGTTCGCGTGAACGGGATCGAGCGAAAGGCTCGCCGGCTCAGTCGTCGTCGATGACGGCCGTCGACGAGAGGGCCTCGTCGATCTCCGCGTCGGCCATCTTCTCGACGAGCGCGTCGATGACGGCCTCGCGCCGACCCTTCACGAACTTGATCGAGCCGACGACGAGGTGGCCGCCGCCGGAGACGCCCGCCTCGGGGAGCTCCTCGTTCAGCTCGGTGACCATCGTCGGGATGTCGAGCCGGACGCCGTCCGAGCGGAGGACGGCGAAGTCCGGGCCGTACCCGATCGTGATGACGGGGTCGCCCGTCTCCTGAACTCTCGTGTCGTGTAACTCGCCGGTCGTCTTCCCCGGCGCGGGGTACGTGAACCGGTGGGCGTACTCGTCGACGTCGATCCGGTAGAGGTGCGCGCCGGAGGCGAGCCGCTCGTGTTCGACGTGCTCGTCGACGGCCTCGAGCTGGCGGTCCACGTCGCGTTCGGCGCGCTCGGAGAGGAACTCGACGAGCTCCTCGTGGCGCTCGGGGTCGTCACAGCCGACGTTCAAGGCGTCGTTGACGAGCGTCTTCCCCTCGGAGTAGCGCAGCCAGTGGGCGGCGTAATCGAGCGCCTCGCCGATGTCGAGGAGGTCGTCCTTCCCGTAGCCGGCCTCGGCGGCCAGGTCCACGTACTCGTCCATCGCCTCGGCCTTCGACCGGTCGGAGAGCCCGGCGACGGCCGGGACGTGTTCGAGCTCCTCGGTGAGCGACGGGTCGATCAGCCGGGCGAGCTCGACGCACATCATGCCGGTGGTGACCCGGTAGTCCTCGCCGTGGAGGTACGGGTTGACGTGGGCGTCGAGCAGCGGGGCGACCGCCTCCGGGTCGGGATGGTGGTGGTCGACGACCGCGATCGGGATGTCGTAGTGCGTGAGGTTCTCGTAGGCGGGGACGTCCTCCTCCGTCGACCCGTTGTCGAGCATGAGCAGGAGCGGGAGCTTCCGGCCGTGGCGGGCGCGCCCCTCGAGCGCGAAGTTGAGGTCGCGGGTGACGTCCTCCATCTCGTAGTAGGGGGCCTTGCTCGGGAGCCGCTTGAAGAGGTGCTGGGAGGCGTCCGGGTCCTCGTGGACCTCGCGGACGAGCCGTTCGAGCGCCAACTGGACCGGGATCGCCGCGCACATGCCGTCGCCGTCGGCGTGGTGGCGGACCCGGATCGGCCGTCCGGAGAGCACGGTTCGCCGGAGCAGCCGGGCCAACTCGCGGAGGTCGTCGTGGATCGACTCGAACGCCTCCCACTCGACGAGTGGGTCCACGTCGGCCGGTTCCGCGCGCTCCTCGAGTACCGCCTCGAACCGGTCTCTCGCCTCCGTCTCCCGCTCTCCGGAGAGCCCCTTCAGCGAATCGACCTCGAGCTGGAGTCCGCCCTCACGCGTCTCGACGGTCCCGGAGACGTGGACCATGTCGCCCACCTCGATCCCGGGGTACGCCCGCACGCCCGCCTCCTCGAAGGCGGCACACGAGACGACGCCGGAGGCGTCGGCGACGCCGAAGATGGTCGGCCCGCCCGTCTGTTTCGTCTGGACGACCTCGCCCTCGACGGTCACCTCGTCGCCGGGAACGAGCCCGCGAACGCGCGAGATCGTCGGCTCGTGTTCGACCGTCTCGGTCGTGTAGCCGCCCGGCGACGCCTCGTCGAAGGCGACGTCGCCGTTCTCCTTGACCTCGGTCAGCCGGACGATCAGCCGGTCACCGACCGCGTACTCGCCCTCGAGGTTCGACTCGTGGACGAGCCCGCTCACGGCGTCGGAGACGTCGACGAAGACGCCGTACTCGACGACGCCGTTGACGGCGGCGTGATACAGCGCGTCGGTCTCGACGTCCTCGAGGGTACAGTCGGGCGCGAGGTCGTAGACGACGTCCCGGTCCTCGGGTTTCCCCTCCGCCCTCACGGCGTCGGGTTCGGGACTCGAATCGTCCCGCATGCCGGAATCCCCGGCGGTGTGCTCGCTCATACACGTCGTTCGGGATCGGACGGTGTTAAGCTTGTTATATCGTGCTCGCCGGACGGAGGCCGTCGAGGCGGCGGTCGCGGCCGGGTCGCGGCCCGGCGGTCCGGAACCCATATGAGTCGACGGCGAGTGTCTCGAGGCATGCGACTGTTCCGGTCGGACGACCTCCTCGGGATCGCCCGGGAGACGATGGAGTTCGTCCTCGAGGCCAGCGAGGCGACCCACCCCAACGAGTACATGGGGTTCCTCCGCGCGGACGACGCGAGCGCCCTCGACATCGACCGGGACGGCCAGGTCATCACGGACGTCCTCGTCATCCCCGGAACGGAGTCCTCGCCGATGAGCGCGTCGGTCAGGTCCCACATGAAGCCGAACGACATGCGCTCGGTCGGGTCGGTCCACTCGCACCCGAACGGCGTGCTCCGGCCGAGCGACGCCGACCTCGCGACGTTCGGACAGGGCGAGGTCCACGTCATCGTCGGCGCGCCCTACGGGTGGGGCGACTGGAAGGCGTTCGACAACGAGGGGAACCAGCGCACCCTCGAGGTGCTCGACGTCGAGATGCCCGACGAGCACTTCTTCGATTTCACCCAGGAGGACATCGACCGCGAGCTGGGAGACGCGAACGACGACCGGGGCGGGTTCCTCTCGTGGCTGCGATGACGCGGGTCGTCGCGCAGGGAACCTTCGACCTGCTTCACCCCGGCCACGTCCACTACCTCGAGGACGCCGCGACGTACGGCGACGAGCTCCACGCGATCGTCGCACGGGGATCGAACGTCACCCACAAGGCGGAGCCGATCCTCTCGGACCGACAGCGGCGCGACATGGTCGCCGCGCTCGCCGCCGTCGACGAGGCCCACCTCGGACACGACGAGGACATCTTCGTGCCGATAGAGGCGATCGACCCGGACGTCATCGTGCTCGGCTTCGACCAGCACCACGACGCGGCCGCGATCGCGGCCGCGCTCGAGGACCGGGGCATCGACTGCCGCGTCGAGCGGGCGTCCGGCCGGGAACCCGGACACGACGACGAGCTGCTCTCGACGGGCGACATCATCGACCGGGTCCTCGAGCGTCGCGGGTGAGGCCGCACCCGAACCGAGGTCCGTTCGGGGCGGCGTCGCGGCCGACCGACGACCGACGGAAGCGCGGGACATATATGGACCGACGCCCAAGCCGATCCACGTGACGATACCCGACCGGTTCCCCGCGGTCCTCGCCGCGGCGGCGATGGGCGTGTACCTCCTCGTCGTCGTCGGGGCGACGACCTCCCTGACCGACGCCGCGGCGGCCTGCGGCGGCTGGCCCGCCTGCGGCGGCGGCTTCGCGCTCCCCGCGGAGCCGGCGGCCTGGGTCGCGCTCGGCCACCGCGCGCTGGCGGCCGCCGTCGGCGTCTCCGTCGTCGCCTCCGCGGCCTTGGCGTTCCGGGACGGTGCGAGCCGCCGCGTCCGCGCCGCGCTCCTCCTCGCGCTCGCGCTGTTCCCGGCACAGGCCGGGATCGGGGCGGTCGTCGCCCTCGGCGAGACCTCGCTCACGGTGCCGGGCGGGGCGGTCCCGCTCGGACTGGTCCACCTCGTCCTCGGCGTGACGATCTTCGCGAGCGTCCTCGCGGCGCTGGCGTGGTGGCTCGAGGCCGCGACCGGCGACGCCGACGACGCGCCGACCGACTTCGAGCCGGGGACGGACCACCTCCCCCCGGTCGAGGACGCTCCCGAGCCGTCGGTGCCGACGGCGACGGTGCCCCGGCTGCGCGCCACCGCGGCCGCGTACTTCCGACTGATGAAGCCGCGGCTGATGTGGCTGCTCTGTCTCGTCGCCGCCGCCGCGATGGCGCTGGCCGGCGGTCCGGGGTTCACCCCGTACGCGGTCGCGGCGACGCTCGTCGGCGGCGCGCTCTCGATCGGCGCGTCCGGGACGTTCAACCACGTGTTCGAACGCGACGTCGACAGGCGGATGCAACGGACCAACGACCGCCCGCTGGCGACCGATCTGGTCCCGGTCCCGCACGCCCTCGCGTTCGGCGGGCTGTTGACGGCGGTCTCGCTCGGGCTGTTCTGGAGCGTGAACCCGCTTACCGCCGCGCTCGGGCTGGTCGCGATCCTGTTCTACAGCGTCGTGTACACGCTCGTTTTGAAGCCGAACACGGTCCAGAACACCGTCATCGGCGGGGCGGCGGGGGCGCTCCCGGCGCTCATCGGCTGGGCGGCGGTCACCGGCGAGGTCGGGGGCGGCGGGCTGCTCCTCGCCGCCGTGATCTTCCTGTGGACGCCCGCGCACTTCTACAACCTCGCGCTGGCGTACAAGGAGGACTACGAGCGCGGCGGCTTCCCGATGATGCCCGTCGTTCGCGGCGAGACCGCCACCCGGCGGCACGTCATCTGGTACCTCGGGGCGACGCTCGTCGCCGCCGCGGTGCTCGCACTCGTCGCCGAGCCGCTCGGCGGCCTGTACGCGCTCGTCGGCGTGGCGCTCGGCGCGGTCTTCCTGTGGGCCGTCGTCCGGCTCCACTACGAGCGGAGCGAGTCCGCGGCGTTCCGGGCGTTCCACGCGTCGAACGCGTACCTCGGGCTCCTGTTGTTCGCGGTCGTCCTCGACGCGCTCGTGGTCTGAATCCGGAGGATCGGCGTCCACACGTGACGTTTGGATTAAATACCCTTCCGGCGGACGCCATGGTATGGGTCCTGATACGACGACGGGACTCCGCTCGCTGTGGCCGCTCCTCCTTCTCGCCGCCGTAGTCGCCTGCTCGCTCGTGTTCGAGATCGTTCTCGTCTCCTTCGGTGTGGCTCCACCTCCGGACGGGTACTGGATAGGGTTCGTCACCTCCGCACTCCTCGTTCTCGGCTTCAGCTACGCCGCTCGCTGGATCGGGGCCTCCGAGTTGCCGGCGGCACGGTACACGCGTCTGGGATATTGGTGTCTCGCGGGTTCGTTCGCGTTGCTGGCCGTCAACGTCGGGTTCATGGCGACCATGCCGCTGGAGACGTGGTTCCAAGTGGTCGGCTGGGTGCGGTGGGCCGTCAGCCTCGGTGCGGGGATCGGGCTGGTGATCGGGCTCTTCGAGGCGAGGGCGATCGAACGCGAGATCGCGGCCGAGCGGAGCCGGATACGGGAGCACGAACTCCAACGGGAGCGGGATCGGCTCGAGGAGTTCTCGAGCGTCGTCTCACACGACCTCCGGAACCCGCTTACCGTCGTCAAGGGACGCGTCGATCTCGCCCGGGAACGACACCCCGACGACGAACACCTGGAATCGGTCGCTCCCGCCCTCGATCGGATGGAGGGGATCATCGAGGAGACGCTCACGCTCGCTCGCGAGGGGAAGACCGTCGACGAGACCACCGAAGTCGACCTCGCGGCGTGTGCCCGCGAGTGTTGGGCGAGGGTGGACACCGGCGACGCGGAGCTGGTTCCGGAAACGACGGCGACGATCCGGGCGGACCGTGACCGCCTCCTCCACGTCCTCGAGAACCTGTTCCGGAACAGCGTCGAACACGGTTCGACTAGCAGCCGGGCTTCGCCCGGCGACAGCGTCGAACACGGCGGGCCGACCGTCACGGTTCGCCTCGGAAGCCTCGACGGCGAGGACGGGTTCTACGTCGAGGACGACGGGCCCGGGGTCGACCCAGACGAACGCGACCGCGTGCTGGAGACCGGATACACGTCCTCGGAGGACGGGAGCGGATTCGGACTCGCCATCGTCGAACGGATCGTCGAGGCTCACGGGTGGAACCTCCACGTCACCGAGTCCGAGGACGGCGGCGCACGCTTCGAGATCAACGGCGTCACCGTTTTGAATCCCTGAACGACCGACGCGCGGATCGACCGTTTCCGGACCTTCCTCCCTCGATCCGGACGGGAAATCGCTTTCCAGGGTTCCCATTTAACCCGTTTCGGCTCCAAGGACCACGCGTATGACACGAGTCGAGGTCGAGTACTGCGTACCGTGCGGCATGCTGGACCGGGCACAGGACGTCTCGCGGGCGGTCCTCGAGCAGTTCGGGGAGGAACTCGACGAGGTCGCGCTCGTGACGGGCGACCACGGCGTGTTCATCGTCCGCGTCGACGGGGAGGTCGTCTTCGACAAGGACGAGGACGGCTACGACGTCGACGAGATCGTTCGCGCGGTGAAACCACACGTCGGCGCGGCCGCGTAAGCCGAGATCCGTCCGCTCGGGCCGCTCGCCGGGTCGGAAACGGAGGTCATCTCCCGGGGAAGATTAATTATTTCTCGCTGACAACCCCCCGAGTCGATGGCGAGTCAAACGGGACGGGAGCCGGCCGAACTCGAGAGGACCGGCTCGGACGGGGGTCGCGACGGGCCGGGCCCGGATGACGGGCCGCGTCCGGACGGCAGATCGGATCCGGAAGGCAGCGCGACCGGGCCCGGGTGGCTCGATCGGACCTGGTACCGCTCGCGCGTCGGGATCGCGGTCATCGCGGGCGATCTCCTTTTGACCGCCGTTCTCGTGGCGGCGGCGACCCTCGCGTACGACGGCCCCCTCCTCGGAGTGGCGGGCCTCTCGACCGGCATCGTTCCGCCGTACGTTCCCGTGTTCAGCCTGCTCGGCGCGTTGGGGTTCGTCTTCACGACGTTGATCGAGCGGTTCGACGGCTCGACCGGCAGGCTGCTCCGGTACAACTTCCGCCTCCTCGCCGCGCTGCCGCTCGGCATCGGGGTCTTCCTGCTCTCGGACGTCGTTCTGGCAGAGGCGGCGAGCAACGACGCCCTCGTCGCCGGAACGGTGTTCCTCGCGGGGCTGTACGTCAACCTCGCGTACAAGCGGCTCGGCGCGCTGGCGAGGCGGCTCCTTCCGGGGGAACGGAGCGACCGGTCCTCATCGAGCGAGGACGACGGGCGGTCCTCCTCGTCGAGCGAGGGGCAGTCCCCGGGATGACGGCCGTGACGGGCCACGGGATCACTCGTCGGCGACGACCGAACGAGCGGAGTTGCTCACGACGAGCAGGCTGCTCGTCCCCATCGCGAGCGCGGCCAGAAGCGGGTTGAGCGCCCCGGAGACGGCGAGCGGGATCGCGATCGCGTTGTAGGCGAACGCCCAGCCGAGGTTCTCCCTGATCCGTCGGTTCGTCCCGCGGGTGACGTCGAACAGCTCCGGGATCGCGGCGAGCCGGTCCTCCAGGAGGACGGCGTCGGCGGCGTCGGCCGCGAGGTCGGTGCCGCTCGCGACGGAGACGCCGAGGTCGGCGGCCGCGAGCGCCGGCGCGTCGTTGCTGCCGTCGCCGACCATCGCGACTCGCTCTCCGGCGCCGATCCGACGGATCGTCTCGGCTTTCGCCTCCGGCGGGACCTCCGAGAACACCTCGTCGATCGCCGGGTGCTCTGCGAAGCGGCGCGACGCGTCGGCCGAGTCGCCGGTGAGCACGACGACGCGTTTCCCGCGGTCGGCGAGGTCGGTTACGACCGCCTCCCACCCCTCGCGGACCCCGTCGCCGACGACGAGAACGCCCCGAACGCGCCCGTCCCACCCGACGAGGACGGGAACGTTCCCGTCCGCCGTCGCGCGCTCGCCCGCCTCGCGGAGCCGGTCGGAGAGTTCCCACGAACGGTCCTCGAAGAGGGACCGGTGTCCGACGACGACGCGGTCGCCGTCGATCCGCCCCTCGACGCCGCGGTCGGTAACGGTAACGTCGGCGGCGTCGACGGCGACGGGACCGGCGAGTTCGCTCGACTCGCCGGGTGGATCGGGCTCAGTCCCACCCGCGTGGCCCGCCCCGCCCGCGGGTTCGGTGCCGCCGTCGGCGACGGCCGCGGAGGCGGGCGGACCCGCCTCACCTCGCTCCGTCGCGGCCGCGTCGACGATCGCCTCGGCCACCGGGTGCGCGGAGGCGCGTTCGAGCGCGGCCGCCCGCCGGAGGAGTCGGTCGGCGTCGGTGACGGGATCGGAGTTCGGATCGGCGTCGGCCTCGGCCGATTCCGGACCATCGTCGAGAACCGTCCCGAGCAGCCGCATCTCGCCGTCGGTGAGCGTGCCGGTCTTGTCGAGCACGACCGCGTCGACCTCGGCGCCGGCCTCGAAGACGGCGTCGGAAACGATCACGATCCCCCGGCGGGCGGCGTCGCGGACCCCCGCCGCGATCGCGAGCGGGGTCGCGAGCCCGAGCGCGCACGGACACGAGACGATGAGCACGGTGAGCGCGACGAGCGCCGCGTCCGTCGGGGAGCCGCCGAACGCCAACGTTCCGACGCCGGCGACGACCGCGACCGCGACCACGAGCGGGACGAACACGGTCGCCAGCCGGTCGACGAGCCGCTGGATCCCCGAGCGCGAGCTCTGGATGTCCCACAGCAGGCGCACGAGGGTGTCGAGCGTGCTCGTCGCGTCCTCGCCCACCTCCACGACGAGCGGGGAGTCCGTGACCACGGTCCCCCCACGGACCGCGTCGCCGGGGCGTTTCGTCGCCGGGAGCGACTCGCCGGTCACGAGCGCCTCGTCGACGGCGGCGGTCCCCTCGGCGACGCTCCCGTCGAACGGGACGCGCTCACCGGGACGCACGAGCAGCCGGTCGCCCGGCTCGACCGCCGCCGTCGGCACGGTCTCGCCCGACTCCCGGCGCGCCTCGCGCTCGGCCGCGGTCGTCAGCTCCGAGAGCATCCCCGTCGCGCGCGATTTGATCCGCGCCTCGTACTGGTTACCCGCGGTGACGACGAGGATCACGGCGATCGTCACGTCGAAGTAGAGGTCGGTCCGGCCGAGCAGCATCGCGAGCGTGCTGTAGGCGTAGGAGCTGACCGCCGCCAGCGACACCAACAGGTCCATGTTGGGTCGGCCCGCTCGCAGGCTCACGTACGCCCCGCGGAGGATCGGGTAGCCGGTGTAGAACAACACGATGGAGGTGAAAAGCCAGATCTGCGTGAACAGGTAGAGCCCGCTCACGCCGCCCAGATCGAGGAGCGGCTCGTAGCCGAAGTAGGTCGGATACAAGAAGAGGACGTACCACAGCATCGCCATCATCCCGAAGAACCCGCCGCCGATCAGGAAGCGGACCACGTCGACGTCGTCGCCCTCGGGTTCGGGGTCGGCACGGTCGCTCGCGGTGTAGCCGGCGACCGAGAGCGCTTCGGGCAGGTCGTCGGCGGTCACACGGTCGGGGTCGTACTCGACGCGGATCGTGTCGGTGGCGTAGCTCGCCTCGGCGGCGGCGACGCCCTCGCGCTCGGCGGCGGTCAACTCGAGGAACGACTCGCAGGTCGCACAGTGCATGCCGTCGACGTGGAGAAAGGCCGTCTCGCCGTCGAAGGAGTCCGGCGGCTCCGCGTCCGGAGCCCGCTCATCGAGGTCCTCGGCGTCGTCCACGTCCTCGAGCGAGCGCGCCACCTCGAGACACCCACGACAACAGTACTCGCCCTCGACGGCCGGATCGGTGTGGGGGTCGGATCCGGTCGGCAGGTCACAGAGGGTACAGTTCGGCATGGGTGTCTGGCTTCGTCCGCGCGCTTCGCGCGACCGCCCGCGCGGTGTGGCCGCTTACGCCTCCTCGATGTCGCTCGGCTCGAGCCTGTCGTCGTCGCCGCCGGGCCGGAGGCCCCCGCCGGTGGCGACCCGGAGGCTCGCCCAGATGAGCACCACGTTGACGAACGTGACGGCGACGACGTACTCCGCGCGCGAGGCGATGTAGGCCGCGGCCGGGAGCAGCCCACCGAGCACCAGGAACACGGCGTGCTGGAGCGAGAAGTCCATACGGACACGTGTGCGGCCGTCACCATATAGTCCAAGCGGATTTTCATACCCCGGGAACGGGTGGATATTATATGTTTGGCTACCCGTAATCGCACCCATGAGCCGAACCGAGACGGCAGGCGCGCCGGCGGACGACGCGGGGGGCGAGGAGGAGTTCGATCCCGTCGGCACGCTCGCGCTCATCGCGGTGTACTTCGTGATCCTCGTGATCGCATGGGTGTTCATCTACTACGTCGAGTTCCTCGGCCGTGACCTGGTCGTGGTGGGGTGATCACGGATGCACGTTCACGCCTACGAGAAGATCTGGCTCGTGTTCGCCATCCTCCTGATCCTGTTGCTTCTCGGGTCCGTCACCTACGGGGCGGTCGGTCCCGGGGTCGCGATGGTCGCCGACAGCGAGGACCAGATCAACGCGAACGCCCTCGACGAGGACGACCGCTTCGCCGAGCCACGCGTCGAGCGGGTCGGCGAGAACCACTACGAGGCGTACGTCGTCGCGTTCCAGTTCGGGTTCCAACCCGACCCGATCGTGGTTCCGGAGAACAGCACGGTGACGTTCCAGGTCACCTCCCGAGACGTGATCCACGGCTTCGAGGTGGTCGGGACGAACGCGAACACGATGGTCGTGCCCGGCGAGGTCTCGGAGCTCACCGTCGAGGTGGGCGAGCCCCAGGAGTACGGGATCCTCTGTAACGAGTACTGCGGGGCCGGCCACCACGTCATGGAGGGCAAACTCCACGTCGTCCCCGAGGAGGAGTTCGAGGAGACGAACGAGGGAGGTGAGAGCGCATGAGCGACGCGCTCGAGGCCGAAAAGACGTTCTACGACGAGTTCCCGGCGGAGGCGAAGGTCGTTCGATCGTCGCTTCTCGGGGCCTTCCTCGCGCTCACGTTGGGGGCGGTCTTCGGGATCATCCAGACGCTCCATCGGACGGGGATCTTCCGCGGACTCATCTCCTCGACGGACTACTACACCTCCCTCACCGCTCACGGCGTGTTCTTAGCGCTCAGTTTCACGACGTTCTTCCTCGTGGGGCTGTTCACGTGGGCGGTCGTCCGTAGCCTCGACCGACCCCTCGTGGACATCAGGATCACCTGGACGTGGTACGCGCTCATGGCCGGCGGGATGACGATGACCGGGATCTCCGTTCTCGCCGGCTTCGTCGACTCGATCGACATGAGCGCGGACGTGCTCTTCACCTTCTACGCGCCGCTTCAGGCGCACCCGCTCTTTTACACTGGACTCGCCGTGTTCATCGTCGGGAGCTGGCTGGCCGGCGCGGACTGGTTCCGCACCTGGCTCGCGTGGCGCGAGGAGAACCCGGGAGAGCGGATCCCGCTCCAGACGTTCATGGTGTTGACCACGATGATCATGTGGTACATCGCCTCCTCGGCGGTCGCCGCGTCGGTGCTGATCTTCCTCCTCCCCTGGTCGCTCGGGCTGATCGAGTCGGTGAACCCGACGCTCACCCGGACGCTGTTCTGGTTCTTCGGCCACCCGGTGGTGTACTTCTGGTTGATGCCCGCGTACCTGCTGTGGTACACGGTGCTCCCGTCGATCGCCGGCGGGCGGCTGTTCAGCGACCCCCTCGCGCGGGTCGTCTTCGTGTTGTTCCTGCTGTTGTCGACGCCGGTCGGCATCCACCACCAGTACCTCGACCCTGGCATCGCCGAGGGCTTCAAGTTCATCTCGATGACGAACACGATGTTCCTGCTGTTGCCGAGCCTGCTCACGGCGTTCACCGTCGTCGCGAGCGTCGAGTACGGGGCCCGACAGCGGGGCGGAACCGGGATCTTCGGCTGGCTCCGGTCGCTCCCCTGGCGTGACCCCGCGTTCACCGGGATGATGCTGGCGGGGCTGATGTTCGCGGCCGGCGGGTTCTCCGGGATGGTCAACGCCGGGATGAACATCAACTACATGATCCACAACACGATCTGGGTTCCCGGCCACTTCCATCTCACCGTGGGGACCGCGGTCGCGCTCACGTTCATGGCGGCGACCTACTGGCTCTGGCCGCAGATCACCAACAAGCCGGTCTACAGCCGACAGATCGGGCTGTTCCAGGTCGTCCTCTGGTTCATCGGAATGGCGCTCATGTCGAACGCGATGCACGCCCAAGGACTCCTCGGCGTCCCCCGGCGGACCGCCGAGCCGGAGTACTCCGGCTTCGACTACCCGGTCGCGTTCGGCGGTTTCGAGGAGCTGAACGTCCAGATCGCGATCGGCGGGACGCTGTTGTTCCTCTCGACCGTCCTGTTCATCGGGAACCTCGTGCTCACGATGGGGAACCCGCGCGTCTCCGGGATCGCGGAGACGCTTCGCCCCGCGCTGTCCGGTCCCGACGACGCCCCCGAGGTGCTCGACGACCTCCGGATCTGGGCGGGGATCGCCGTCACCCTCGTCGTGCTCGCGTACGCGCTCCCGCTCGCGGCGATCATCGGCGACGGGGGACTGCTCGGTCCCGGCGTCGGGACGTATCCGGTGTGGATCGACGCCGCGGTCGGCGCGGTCGCCGAGGTCGCCGTCCCGGCGGCGTGGTCGCTCGTCGACGCGCTCGCGCTCCTGGGCGCGCGCGTCCTCGACGCCGCCACATGGGGGGTGATCGCGTGAGCCTCGACGTCACCCGCGGCGGGCTGCTCGTCGGGCTCGCGATCGTCGGCGTCATCGTCTACGAGCTCCGGACCGTGCTCGACGCCCTCGGGCTCAGCCTCCCGATCGTCCCGTACCTGGCCGCCGTGTTCGTTCTCGCCGGCGCGGCGGTCTGGGCCGTGATACTCACCGGCGGCTGGCGGACCGATCCCGAACCCGACGAGACGGGGTGACGGAGACGACCCGACGGGTCGGCTCGGAGCCGCGTCGACCCCGCGATCGGAGCGGTTTTGCCGGTCTCGCTCCTCGTTCCGGTATGGACCGAACGCGCGTCGTCGTCCGCTGTGCGGACTGTCGGTTCGAGGCGACACACGAGCGGCTCCGGACGGCTCGAGAGGACCTCGCGGACCACGAGGCCGACACCGGTCACGCCGTCGACTGGCGGATCGAGTCGCTCTCGCCGGGCGTCGAGCGCGCGGGCGAGGACGCCGGCGTGTGCGGCCGTCCCGGGTGTGTCAACGCCGACTCCCCGCTCGTCGATCCGGACGTACCCGACCGCTGAGACCGGCTCAGGAGGTCAACCGATCGAGAGCGACTCCGCCTCCGCCCACCGCGGCTCGAACTCCTCGCTCACGCTGGCGGCGAACTCGGCGTCCTTGATGTCGATCATCGCGAAGGGCTCCTCGCCCGAGAGCGGGTGCGGCACCTCGATACACACCTCAAGCCCGTCGAAGACGTTGAACGTCCCGTCGACGCCCGGCGTCGTCCGGACCGAGAACCCCTCGTTGTCCGCGAGTTCGGCGGTGTACCGGCGGCCGACGCTGCGCGGGAGCGCGTCGACCGTCTCCGGCGACAACAACACCCGGACCTCGACGCCGCGGTCGAGCGCCGCCTCCAACTCGGCGGTCACCCGATCGCCGACGGTGCCGAGGTCGAACCCGGTCGCGGGCGCGCCCGCGACGACGACCATCCGGCGCTCCGCGGCCGCGATCCGCTCCAACAGGAGGTCCGTGGCGTCCTCCGCGCCGACGGCGGCCGTCCAGAACTCCCCGTCGACGGGGTCGGTCGCGTCGAGCTCGGTCGAGAGCTCCTCGACGACCGACGCGTACTGTTCGGCCTTCGCCTCGAGTTCGCGCTGCTTCTCCTCGAGCAACCGATCGAGGGCGGCGTCCGGCTCGACCCCGACGTACTTCTTCGGGCGGCTGGCCGCCTGACTCCGGACGAGGTCGTGGCTCTCGAGGCTGTTGAGTACGTCGTAGATCCGGCCCATCGGGACCTCGCTGGCCCGTGAGAGGTCCTTCGCCGTCGTCGGTCCGGTCCGCAACAGGGCACGGTACGCGCGGGCCTCGTACTCCGACAGACCGAGGTCACGGAGGGATGCCATACCCCACGGTGTCGCGGTATCGATATAAACGCGTCGGACGTTTACGAGCGTTTCGGGCGGGAGACGTTCCCGACCGTCCGGCGAGGGCGGCCCGTTCGTCGTCGGAAGTCGTCACCGGATTAGCCGTTCCCGGAGATCGCCGTTCGACGGCAGGCGTCGGTCGGCGTCAGTCGACCGTCTCGGCGACGCGAGTCATCAACTCGTCCGGCGTTGTCGCGGGCTCGGAGACGGCGTCGCCGGCGAGCACGACGGCCGAACCCTCGGGAACGGTCCGCGGCGCGGGCGCGTCCTCGCGGTGGGCGTTCGGGACGACGACCTTCTCGTGGTCGGCGACCCGCCAGGCCGCCCGGTGGAGGTCGCTTCCGGGCTCGGTGCCGACGACGATGACGGTCGTTCCGCGGAGCAGTCGTCCCACGAGGCTGCCGTAGCCGGCGACCTGTACCCCGAGTCGGTCGGTCGCGCCCGCGAACGACTCGGCGGTCTCGCGGGCGACCGCCCGGTAGCGGTCCTCGCCGGTGAGCGCCGCGAGATCGACGAGCGCGGACGCCAGTTCCACGTTGCCGTCGAGCGGCCTGAAGGGGCGGTCGAGCAGCCCGGCACCCGAACGCGGCCCGTCGACGAACGAGCCGTCGACGTGGAGCTCCTCGATCGCGCGATCGGCGACCGCGCGGGCGACGTCGGTCCCCTCGCCGAGCACGCCCGCGGCACGGACGTACGCGCTCACGACCCGCGAGACGTCCTCGAGGAGGTCGCTCGGGGCGATATCGCCGGTCCCGTCGTCGTCCGTCGACCGGTAGTGGGTCACGACGCCGGAGTCGGGATCGATCAGGTCGCGTTCGAGGCCGTCGAGGACGCGCTCGGCGTACTCGCGGGCGCGGCCGTCGTCGGTGTACGCCGCGAACGCCAGGAGCGCGTCGGCCGCGAGCGCGTTCGCGCCGGCGAGGACGGTGAGGTCGCGTCGGGGCGAGTCGAGCTCCGCCCGCTCCTCGGCAGGCGCGGCGTAGTAGGCCCGACCCAGCCCCGGCCCGAGGCTCCCGCCGACGCCGTAGCCGGTCCAGAGGTCGTCGGTGAGGAACTCGACGGCCGCCGCGGCGGGCTCGCGGTACGCCTCCTCGCCGGTGTAGAGGTAGGCGTTGGCGAACGCCCGCGTCACCGCCGCGTTCGTGTCCGCCGGCTTCTCGTAGGCCACGTCGCTCCAGTCCCGCGTGCCGGCGAACCGGAAGAAGCCGCCGTCGACCTCGTCGGCGAGGTGGTCGCGGACGGCGTCGAGCGTGCGCAGGGCGCGGTCGCGGTCGCGTTTCAGCGCGAACTCGACGGTGCGGGGGAGCGGGAACTTCGCGTCGGTTCCCCAACCGGCGTACTCCTCGTCGTACTTGTTCTCGAGCTGTCCGGCGAGATGGCTCTCGATCGCCTCGGAGAGCTCGCCGGCCGGCGGCCGGTCGCCGTTCAGCGCGCGGGGGATCCGGCCCGCCTCGCGGCCCTCCTCGTCCCACATCCGGTGGACGGACTCGAGCACCTGTCGCATCCCGTCGACGCCGAGGTAGCCCGCGCCGGTGAGCAGCTCGCCGTCGGGCGTGAGGAAGGCGGTCGTCGGGAACCCGCCCATGTTGTATCGCTCGCGTACTCGGGGGCGGCGGTCGACGTCGACCCGGATCGGGACGAACCACTCGTCCACGTTGGCGGCGACCCGCGGCTCGGCGTAGGTGGTCGCGTCCATCTCGTGACATCCCTCACACCAGGTGGCCGAAAGCGAGAGGAGGACCGGCCGGTCCCGCTCGTCGGCCTCGGCGAACGCCTCGCGACCCCATTCGCGCCACTCGACCCGCGTCGCGTCGGTCATGCTCACGCTCGGATCGGCGCGTGGGTAAGCGCTTCGAGACGCCGGTGGGGAGTCCGACGGACGGGAGGCGGAAGGAGGAGAGCGGAAGCGGAGGGAGGAGAGCGGAAGCGGAGGGAGGAGAGCGGAAGCGGAGGGAGGAGAGCGGAGGGCAACGGTTCCGGAGGGTCGATGTCAGGCGTCGTCGCCCCGCCTTCGGGCGTTCGACGGGTCGCGAGCGCGCGAGTGGTCGGGGCGGTCCGCCACGCCGTGGCGGTCCGCCGCGTCGTGACCGTCGGGCGAGCCGGGGTCGTAGTCGTGACCGACCGCGAGCGCGACCGCGTTCGCGGCCAGCAGCCCGACGAAGTACAGGCCGTTCGTCCCGTCGAGCCCCGCGGACAGCAGGAACGGGTAGCCGATCGGGAGGACTATCGCCGCCCAGAACGCGGCGGCGCGGACGACGTGAACCATCCGCCCCGCGAGCGGGAGGTCGAAGGCGAGTCGGTTGAGGGGGACGCGAGTGGACATCTGACGACTTGGGCAAGGGGTGGTACCCACATATAGCCCGCCGAGGGTTCGGCGTAATTCACACCTTGTACCGTGTTTCGCGACGTTTCAAAACCTTCTCAAAACAGTCTAAAAAGTTTAATAGGCCCTTAGGAGATTCTTTCATGGATGCTGGCTGCGATTCCGAAAGTCGGCCGATCGGAGGCGATCGGGGGCCTCGAGACCGGAAAACGACGGACCCCCGGAACGAATCGGAGGCCGGCGACCCGAACCGGCGGCCGACGACCCGGACCGAACCGGCGGTCGACTGCCGAGGGGCGAAGCGATTTACCCCTCCCGGGGCCACCGTCGGGCATGGGAAACGACGGGGTCGAGGAGACCGAGGGGAGCGGAGAGCACGGAGACGGGGAGCGACCCCGCGTGTGCGTGGTCGCCTGCGGCGGGACGATCGCGTCGGAGCCGGGCGACGACGGTGCCGCGCCGGCCAAGACGGGGTCGGACCTCGTGGAGGCGGTTCCGGGCGTCGAGGCGTACGCGACGGTGTCGGCCCGCGAGGTGTGCGCACAGCCGGGGTTCGACGTGCGCTGGCGCGACGTGTTCGCGACCGCGGCCGCGGCCCGGGAGGCGGTCGAGGAGGGCGCGGACGGGGTCGTCGTCACGCACGGGACCGACACGCTGACCGACACCGCGTACGCGCTCGACGTGCTCACGGACCTGCCCGCGCCGGTCGTGGTGACGGGCGCACAGCGTCGCCTCGACGAGCCCTCGAGCGACGTGCCGGCGAACCTGACGCTCGCGGTCCGCGCGGCGGCCGACGACCGGTTCGCGGACGGGGTCCACGTCGCGTTCGACGACGAGCTCCACGCCGGCCGCGACGCCGTGAAGGGCCACAGCAACGCGCTCTCGACGATGACCTCGCCGGCGACCGCGCCGGTCGCGACGTTCACCCGCGCGGCGTCCGACCTCGTCCGGGAGCCGCGCCGGCACGTCGCGATCGACCCGCTCTGCGGGCCGGAGGGGCCGATCGACCCGTCGGATCCGGTCGCGGCGGCCGACCGCGTTCCCGAGGTCCCCGTGATCCACTCGGGGACGGGAGCCACCGCGGCGGGGATCGAGCGCGCCCTCGCGGCCGACGTGGGCGGGATCGTGATCGAGGGCACCGGCCTCGGGAACGCCACGGCCGCGATCGGCGACGCCGTCGCGGACGCGGTCGGGGAGGTGCCCGTCGTCGTCGCCGGACGGCCGGCGGGTCCGACCGAACCGGTGTACGGCACGCCGGGCGGCGCGGTCACGCTCGCGGACCACGGCATCGTCTTCGCCGACGACCTCCCGGCCGCGAAGGCCCGCGTCGGGCTGGCGCTCGGGCTGGCCGCCGGGGTCGACCGGACGGAACTGGATGGGGTGTTCGGACGACCCTAGACGGGTGACGACGAGATAGCACAGAGAGCCGTTTGTGCCTCCACGAAGCCCTTATCCGGGACCGACGTACGGCCGGACATGAACCGAATCACACGACGGTCGACGCTCCGCGCCGTCGCGGCGGTCGGCGGCACCGGCGGAGCCGTCTCGATGGCGGGCTGTGCGGGCGGTGGGCCGGTCGGTGGCGACGACGACGCCGGTTCGGGAGGCGATGACGACGCCGGTTCGGGAGGCGATGACGACGGCGATTCGGACGCTGGCGACGGGGAGATCGAGACGACGGTCCACCGGGTCGCGGGCGCGCTCTCCGGGCCGGCGTGGCGGCGGGCGGAGCGGCCGGGATTCTGTACGCTGTTCGACGACCGCGCCGACGTGGAGTGGCTCCTCGGGGAGGCCCGCCCGGAGACGGTCGGCTTCGCGGAGGAGACCGACTTCGACGGGTCGGTCCTCGCCTACGTCGAGTCCGTCGGCCGGAACACGTGCGATCGCGTCGTCGAGTTCGCGGAGGTCGCCGTCGACGACGGCGGGACGCTGACCGCGGAGGCGACCGTGGTCGACGCCGACGGCGAGGACGTGGCGTGCGGGCAAGCGATCACGTACTCCGGCGCGTTCCTCCGTGTCACGGCCGATCCCCTTCCGGAGTTGATCCGGGTCGGGATAACCGACGGCTGGGGGAACCGTGCCGAGCTGACCGGAGCGGACGGGGTCCGCGACCCGTCGGCGCTCGACGGCTTCGTGCGGCCCGCCGGCGATCCCCCGAACGTCCCGTCCGCGCTGGCGTGTCCGGACGAGCGGTTCGAGCGACACCCGATCGTCCACGACGGGTCGGTGAACTGGGGATCGGGCGGCGGCGTCGACGGCGAGTCGGGCCTCGAGCTCCGCGTCGTGAACCCCGAACACGACGGCGGCGGCTCCGACGGCTCGGGCGACACGGGCGACACGGACGACTCGAACGATCCGGACGGCGCGGACGACCCGGACGGCGCACTCCGGTTCGAGCGGGGCGACGCGTTCCGGGTCGAGATGACGAACGTCTCGGCTCGGCCGATCGGCGTCGGGAACCACTCGAAGTACACCCTCGAGGTCGAGACCGATGAGGGGTGGACGGACGTGCGCGGGACCGAGGACGGTCGCTTCGAGTACACCGACGAGCTGCTCTCGACGCGACCCGGGGAGACGGTCGAGTGGTCGTTCACGATGGACGAGGCGGGACTCGTGGCCGAACATCCGAACGACGACCTCCGGGTATGTCCGGACCTCCGGCCCGGACGGTACCGGTTCGTCTTCTTCGGGGCCGACGACCTCGCCGTCGCGTTCGATCACGTCGAGTGAGGCCGGAGGCGCGTCGGAGACGCGTTCTCAGACCGGGTCCGTCGGGTCGGCGTCCGCCGCGGGCCGTTCGGCCGAGAGCCGAGTCACGGCGGACTCGACCTCCTCGACCATCTCCGCCTGTCGCTCGTTGGCGGCCGCCAGGTCACCGATCTCGTCGGTGACGCGAGCCGACCGCTCGGCGACCTCGTCGACCGTGGCCGCGATCTCCTCCGCGGCCGCCGCCTGGTCGTCGGTGACGTCGGACACCTCGCGTATCCCCGCCGCGGCCTCCGAGACCGCCTCGGCGATGTCGGTGAGGTTCCGCATCGCGTCCTCGACGCGCTCGACCCCGCGGGAGACCCGCTCGTTCGCCTCCGTCAGGCTCTCGACGGTCTCCTCCGTGTCCGTTCGGATCCCCGAGACCATCTCCTCGATGTCGCCGGCGTGACGCTTGGACTCCTCGGCGAGCGATTTGATCTCGTCGGCGACGACGCCGAACCCTGCCCCGGCCTCGCCGGCGCGCGCGGCCTCGATGGAGGCGTTGAGCGCGAGCAGGTTCGTCTGCTCCGCGATCCCGTCTATCGCGTCGACGAACTCGTCGATCTCGCCGACGCGCTCCTCGAGCGTCGCCACGTCGGCCGCGGCCCCGTCGACCGCCGCCCCGATGTCGTCCATGACCTCCGCGGCGTCGTCCGCGGCGTCGCGACCGTTCTCCGCGAGGGTCTCCGCGCGGTCGCTCGCGCCCTCGACCTGGTCGGCCGTCGAGGCGACCTCCTCGACGGTCGCGGAGAGGTTCCCCACCTCGGCGGCGATCTCGCGGATCCGATCGGACTGCCGCCCGGAGTCGTCGCGGATGGTCGCCGCGCTCTCGGCGACGTCGGCGGCGGACGTCCGGAGGTCGCGAACGGGGTCACGAAGCCCCTCGCGGACCTCCGTCATCAGCCGCTCGTTGCGTCGTGCCTCCGCCTCGATCTCCCGGCTGTACGAGTGGATGTACGTGTCCGTGACGACCTGCATGTCGAGGTTGACGATCCGCAGGACGGAGAGGACGTCCTCGATGGCGTCGTCGACCTCCGCCCGAACGGCGTTCTCGAGGTCGTCCTCCCCCACGGCGTCGCGGTCGGTCCCGGCGTCGCCCGTCGGGATCGAGGTCGAGTCGCCCGGTCCGCCCTCGGCGACCGCCGGCCCGCCGTCCGTGGCCGCGCCGGTCAGCCGTTCCGTGATCGACTCGACGAGCCGGTCGCCGACGAGGGGCAGGATCAGGTCGTAGTAGACCCCGTACTGGCCGAGGTAGTGTTTCATCGGCATCTCCAGCAGGTCGTGGATCTTACCGATCCGGGCGCGGTCCGTGAAGTAGTCCGAGCCGTACTCGCCGCCGGCCAGCGTCACGAGGTACGCCGACTGGGTCCGTTTGAGCTGGTCGATCCCCTTCTCGGAGCGACCGATGACGTCGACGGTCTGTTGGTGGTCGGTGAGGTTGTCGTAGAAGTCCGCGGCGACCCGGTCGGCGTTGGCCGCGAACGCCTCCTCGTACCGCTCGAGGCGACGCACGTCCTCCTCGTCGAAGCCGACGAACTCCTTTCGCCACGCGATCTCCTCGTCGTCGAGGCCGATCTCCTCGACCAGTTCCTCGACGTCCAACCGGTCGTTCAGTCCGCCCTGCCCGAAGTCCCCTCGTCCGTACTCGCCGGAAGCGGTCATGGATCGGCTCCGGCCGCGGCCGTACATAAACGATCGCGGCGAGATCCCAGAAGGGATAATCGGAGGACTACGAGCCGTTGGGCGGGGCGTCGTGAGCGGCTAGCGGGGGACCGCGAACGGTCAGGCCGCGTCGCTCGCGATCGCCGTTTCGAGCGTGGTGCGGTCCTGCGCGCCGACGAACCGGTCGACCGGCTCGCCGTTCGCGTACACGAGGAACGTCGGCACGCCTCGAGCGCCGAGCTGCTGGGCCAGCCCGGGCAATCCGTCGACGTCGACCGTCGCGACGACCGCGTCCGTCTCGGCCGCAAGCGACTCGACGGTCGGCTCCATCATCTGACACGGCCCACACCAGTCGGCATAACAGTCCACGAGCACGACGTCGTGTGCGTCGACGAGCCGCCGGAACTCCTCGGGAGTCTCGACCTCGACCGGCTCGGCCGGCGTTCCGGCGTCGGCTCCGCCGTCGGCATCGGACCCGCCACCACCGTCGGCGTCGGATCCGTCGTTCGACGCGCCTTCGAGGCGCTCACGCAACTTCTCGCGTTTTCGCTCGCGGATCCGCTCGCGTTCGCTCAGTTCGGATCCCTCCTGCCGGGCTCCTCCCGAATCGACGCCGTTTCGCTCGGTCTCGCTCATGGATTGATATTGTGTATTATGGACAATATAGATTGCGGTCGGCGGAACCGCGTGGCAGAGTATATGGTAACGCACGCCATCGATCGAGGTATGGGCGACATCGACGCGGTCCGCATGGACGACGGCCAGCGCGACGAGTTCCTCGGACGATCGGGGACCGGCGTCATCTCGCTCGCGACCGCCGAGGGCGAACCGCCCCACAGCGTCCCGATCTCCTACGGATACGACCCGGTCGAGTCCGTCCTCTACTTCCGGCTCTCCGTCGGCCCGGGCCGGACGAAGGGCGAACTCGACGGTCGCGAGGCGACGTTCGTGACCTACGGGGAACACGAGGGACGGTGGCGGAGCGTCGCGGCGAGCGGCCGGCTGGTGTCGACGACGGACGAGTCCGTGGCCGAGGAGACCATCGAGGGGCTCGAGCGGACCGGTAGGATCCCGATCGTCGACGTCTTCGGCGAGCCCACGAGCGAGGTGAGCTTCGCGTTCTACCGGCTCGATCCCGAGCGGTTCACGACGCGGATCGAACGGTCGATGGAGCTCTGAACGCGGACCCGTCGGCGCCTCCCGCCGGGAGTCATCGGGCCGTTCAGACCTGTCCGATCGCGACGAAGCCGACGTAACAGGCCGCCACGAGCACGCCGGAGTGGAGGAGCGCCCCGTACCTGCCGCGCGCGGCGGCCCCCGCGAACCATCCCGACGCGAGCATCGTCGCCTGTGCGACCACGTAGAGGCGGAACCGCTCCAGTTCGGGATGGACGAGTTCGGGATCGAAGGGCGCGTCGAGCGCGGCCGCGAGCGCGAGCAGGCGGTCCGTCTCCATCACTCCCGCGTTGATCGCGGCGACCGCGGCGGCGACCGACAGCGCCGCGACCCAGCCGACCACGACGTACCGGCGCATCGCCCCGCGGAGCGCGCGCTTCTCGTGGGTCAGCCGGTCGACCTCGACCTGAAGGGTCTCGAACACCTCGTCGACCGTGCTCCCGGCGTTCAACGCCCCGGCGACCAGCCCGACCGTCCGGGCGGCCAGCGGCGTTCCGACGCGCTGGACGAACCGATCGAGCGCCGCGGCGCGCACGTCGCTGCCGGCGGCGGGGGCGGCGACCGCGGAAGCGTCGATCGCGGAGGCGTCGACGTCGACGGCGTCGGCGGCCCCGCCGCTTCCGGTGGTCGTCAACGAGAGGTTGAACGCGAGGTCCGCGACGTCGTCGCGCAACACGCCGAGGTCGGTCTCGCTCGCGGCCGTCGCGACCGCCTCGGGGAACGGGCGGCCGACGGAGGCGTGCGCGGAGACCGCGTGGACGAAGTCGGCGACCCGGCGGTCCTTCGCGTCGTCGATCCGCCCGCGCCGCGCGGCGACCAGGCCGACGGGGAGCGCGAACGCCACGTACGCCAGAAGCGAGACGTTCACGAGCGGATACCCGGCGTACGCGAGCCACGCGGCCACGGCCGCCGCGGGAACGGCCGCGACGATCGACGCGCTGGCCGGGTTCGACGGCGCGGACGCGAGCACGTCGCGGAACCCGTCCGGACGCCGATAGCTCGTGCGGGAGTCGACGGGACGGAGCGCGCCGGTGGCGGCGATCCCGACGAGCCCGACCGCGAGCAGGAACCCGACGGAGGCGTAGACGGCGACCCCGCGCGGCGAGACGGTCCCGACCGGCGTGTCGACGAGCCGGGAGGACCCGGGCGCGAACACGCTCGTCACCGTGACGGCGACGACGATCAGCGCGGGCAACACGAGCACGAGCACGAACAGCTCCGCGATCGGTTTCAGGTACCGGCGGGCCCGCGTCCGGGCGTGTTCCTGTCGATGCGCCAGGAGGCGGCTCTCGGTCCGGAGGAACTCCGCGAGCGCCTCGTCGCCGGCCGCGACGTGCTGACGGAACTTGAGCAGGAACGGGGCGAGGAGGTCCCGCGAGGGCGTGTCGCGAGCGACGCGGCGGAGTCCGGCGTCGAGGCTCCCCGTGAGCCGCGCCGCGTTGAGCGCCTTCCGGAAGGAGACGGCCGCGCCGCCGTAGGCGTCGTTCCGGGCGACCTTCGCCACCAGCGTCCGGGCGTCGTCGCTGCCCGAGGAGAGCGCGTCGAGGTACCTGACCGCGCCGGGGAGCGTCCGCTCGATCCGCGTCCGGCGCGCCGAGACCAGCCACCGGAGGTAGAGCCCGCCGGCACGGACCGTCGCTCGCTTGACGAGGACCGCCACGATCGCCGACAGACAGGCCGCGACCGCGGTCGGCGGAACCGCGGGAACGGCGAACGGCAGGCGCGCGTCGAGGCCGTCCGCGAGCGCGGTCGAGGTTCCGGGGGCGACCGCGCTCGCGACGAGGAACGCCGGAAGGGCCGCCGCGAGACACGCGAGCCAGGAGAGCGCGTACGTCCGCGCGAGGTACGTCTCGAAGCCCGTCGACGGGTCCGCCCCGCGGTAGCGCTGCCTGTCGACGTCGTGGCGGCGGTCGTCGGCGTGGCGGGCGAACAGCGCGTGAACGAGCCGGTCGACGCCGGCGGATCGGGCGTCGCCGGGGGCGGGTTCGGCCCCGCGTTCGCCGAGGGCGGATTCGGCCCCGCGTTCGCCGCGGGCGGGCGCCCCCGTGCCGCCGCTCACGGCACGCCCCCGGACGGTCCGTTTCCGGATCGTTCGTCTCCGGTACGCTCGTCTCCGGAACGTCCGTCGCCGTCCGTTTCGCGCCGCAGCGAGCGCGCGGCGCGCTCGACGGTCGCGGCCTCGTCCGCCCGGAGGTCGGCGAGGAACTCGAACAGCTCGTCGAAGTCGTCGAGGCCGTCGCGGACGAGGTACTCCACGTAGCGGTGTTTGGCGGCGAACTCGGACTCGACCGCCTCGAGGTCGCGGTCGGTCCGCTCGGCGAGCCGCGCGAGGGCGTGGAGCCGCCGGCGGCCGTCGGCGTACGACGTCGCGGCGTCCGCCGTCGGCGCACCGTCCATCCGGAAGCCCCCCGCGGGGTCACGCCACGCGACCGTGTTGTAGTGGACGGTCGTGTCGTCGCGCTCGACGACGCCGGCCCCGCCGTGTTTCGGGTCGCCCGTCCGGCTCTCCGTCGCGGCCGGGTCGAGCGCGTCGTACTCGGCGGGCGAGAGCGGCTCGACCGCCTGCGCGACGTACCGATCCCCGCCGACCTGCCGCGGGAAGACCACGAGGTCGATCTCCCGGAGCAGGTACGGCGGGAGCCCGCGCTCGATGGCGCGGTTGACGAGCGTCTCCACGTCCGCCGCGTGGGTGGTGCCGACGACGCCGTGGCCCGTGTTCACCGTCTCGGCGAACGTCTCGAAGCTGGCGGGCGTGTTGATCTCGGCTATCACCTCGACGTCGGGGTTCAGGTAGTTGGCCTCCGTCATCAGCGTCGCCATGCTCACCGCCTTGTAGTCGTTCTCGTGGTCGCGGGTCGTCAGCGCCACGCCGGTCTCGTGGGGGAGCCGCACCTCGCGGGACCCCTCGTCGATGGAGATCGGTCGGTCGTCGAAGGGGATGAAGGGCATGTGGGCGTTCATCAACGTCGTCTTGCCCGCCCCCGTCGGCCCCGCGAAGAGGACGACGCCGCGGTGTTCGTACAACAGCCACAACAGGGTGACGAGCTCCGTCGAGAGCGCGTTCCGGGCGATCAGATCGACCGGGGTGAGCGGGTCGGGCGCCTGTTTCCGGATCGAGACGTGCGGGCCGTCCGCGGAGATGACCGGCAGCGCGACCGCACACCGGACCGTCTCCGAGACGCCGTCGACGTCGAGGTTGACCTTCGCGGACGGGGTCGAGGCGTTCAGCTCCACGCCGTCGCGGGCCGAGAGCCGCGTCACGACGTCGACGAACCGCGACTCGTCGGTAAAGGCGAGGTTCGTCGGGATCCGGCCGCCGCCCGCGAGCGGGTCGATGCCGGCCCGGCCGCTCGGCGAGTCCCCCTCGACGGCGTCGGCCGCCGGATCGTCGGTAGCCCCGGCGGCGGCGCTCGACAACACCGCGGGGCGGGGAACGACCTTCACGCGCTCGCCGACGCGGTTGGCCTCGACGTCCTCCAGGTGCGGGTCGCGGATCGGAACGGTGAGGACGCCCTCGCCGACGAAGTCCCTGAGCACGTAGTACACGAGGTCCTCGAGACGGTCGTCGGCGTACGTCGGATCGACGCTCGGAGCGAGGAGGTCCCGATCGACGAGCGCGTTCCGCACGCGCTCGCGGACGGTCGCGACCCACCCCCGTGGAGAGGAGCCGCCGGCGAGCCGCCGCGAGAGGTATCGACGGGCGTGCTCGGCGACGAACGCGGTCCGGTCGTCGATCAGTCGGTCGACGGGCGTCTCCCAGATCCGGCGCTCGCAGTCGCGGATCAGCGCCTCGTCGCCGGGGAGGAGGTCGGGCTCGAGCGCGGCGTACTTCGTCTCGAAGGCGTCCGAGCCGAGCAGCCGCTCCCGGTAGATCACCACGTCGACGGCGAACCCGGCGAACTCGACCGCGTACCGCGCGAGCCGCTCGCCGGCGACGCGCTCGACGTACTCGGCGTCGGCGTCCACGCCCGTCTCGAGCGGCGCGAACGCGTCGGTGTGGACGACGAGCTCGCGGTCGTCGCCGACGTCCGCGACCTCGATCCGGCCGTCGAGCGCGACGGGCGTGAGGTCGCCGAACAGGCGGAGTTCACACAGCGCGTGGTGACCGATCCGGCGGCGGGCGGCCGCGGTCGTCGAGAGCAGGCGGTCGAGCACCCGCTCGTACTTCGGCTCGAACCCCGCCTCCGCGCGCTCGACCGCGCCGGCGCGGGTGAGCGGGCGGCGGCCACGAACCGCCGAGAAGTGCTCTCTGACCCGTTCGAGCGCGCGCTCGTCGGCCGTCGAGAGGGGCGGTTCGCGGACGTCATAGCCGAACCGGCCGCCGTCGCGTTCGCGGATCGTCGCGACGACGCCGGGCGCGGACTCGTACTGCGCGCGGACGTCCGGGGCGTACCAGGCTTCGGGGTCGTCGGGCGAGACCGGTGCCGGAACCGAGGCGTCGGGGTCCTCGGAGCCGCCGCCGATCCGCAGGGTGGGACTCGTCACG
The DNA here is from genome assembly GCF_900113615.1 of Halorubrum aquaticum. Classification (GTDB taxonomy): domain Archaea; phylum Halobacteriota; class Halobacteria; order Halobacteriales; family Haloferacaceae; genus Halorubrum; species Halorubrum aquaticum. Next base: position 12,358 of record NZ_FOPZ01000020.1, on the reverse strand, counting down.
TCTCTGCGCTCGTCTGATCGACCGGTGTCCGGCGATCCGATATAACGATTCTCTTTTCCTGACATGTCGTTTCAGGGTGCTGAAACGCGGACGACGAGCGGGTCGGTGACGTCCCCAGTGCCAAGAGGTTTGTCGTCGGGGGCGGAACCGACGCGGTAGATGGTCTCGAGCGAGGACCTCAGGCGGCGGGCCGATGCGCTCGACGGCTCCGTGGTCGTCTGCGGGATCGACGGCGATGCCACCCCCTCGGACGGGGCGTTCCCCGGCGCTCGCGTCGCGACGACCGCGGAACTCGTCGCCGGGGGCGGCGGCGACCCCGACGACGTCGCCGCCGTCCTGGTCGTCGTGGACCCGACTCTCGACTCGGATCGGACTCCGGACGCCCTCGACACGCTCGACGCAGTCGACGCGTTCACGGTCGCGGTCGTTCCGGCGGGCGTCGACGCCGAGTCGCTGGCGGCGGTGCGTCGGCGGGTCGACGCGACGCTTCTCGCCGGCGACGGCGGGGCGGAGGAGGCGATCCGGACGTTCCTCGAAGCGGTTCAACGGCCCGGCTTCGTCAACCTGGACCTGGCCGACGCCCGGACCGCCCTCTCGACCGGCGTCGCCGCGCTGGGGACCGGAGCCGCCGAAACGGGGAGCGGCCCGACCGCCGACCGCGACGCTCCCGAGGTCGCGCTCGCGGACCCGTCCTCGTCCGCGGCCGCGCTCGATCCCGCGCCCGCGACCGCGGTCGACGCGGCGTTCGCACGGCTACCGGAGGGCGTCGATCCCGCGGGCGCGAGCGCCGTCCTCGTCGACGTGGTCGTCGACCCGGAGACCAGCATCGCCGCCGCGACCGACGCGATCGCGGCGGTCCGCGAGCGAGTCGGGGCGGACGCGAACGTGATCTGGGGCGGCGCGGTCGATGACTCGGCCGCGGACGAGATCGCCGTCCGGGTCGTCGTCGCGGACGTGGAGTACGCCCCGCCCCCGGACGGCGGCGACCCCTGCCCGCGCTGTGGTGCCCCGCTGTCGACGTACGCGTTCGGCGCGCGCGAGACGCTCTCGTGTGACGGCTGCGGCTACTCCGGGATCCCGGTCGACCGCGACTGACGACGAACGTACGTCATCATCGTTAACGATGGATTTATTCGGCGGTCGACGCCCTGTTACGGTATGGCAACAGACCCCACGACGGGGAGCGGGGCGTCGGAGTCCGATCCCTCCGGGCTCGACGCGTCAGGAGTCGGCGTGTCCGGGATCGAGGCGTCCGAGCTCGACACGTCTGCGGCCGCGCTCGGCCACGACAGGCCGGACGTGCCCGCCTACCGGGCGCTCGCGTCGGCCCTCCGCGAGCGCGTCGAGGGCGAGGTCGAGTTCGACGAGTACGCGCAGGTGTTGTACGCGACGGACGGCAGCATCTATTCGGCGCGGCCCGCAGGGGTCGTGTCGCCGCGGTCGGTCGCGGACGTCCGGGAGACGATGCGGGTCGCCGCCGACCACGGCGTGCCCGTCCTCCCGCGCGGGGCGGGCTCCTCGCTCGCGGGCCAGACCGTCGGACCGGGCTGTGTCGTGTTGGACTTCTCGCGGCACATGGACGGGATACTGGACGTCCGCCCGGAGGAACGCCGGGCGGTGGTCGAGCCGGGGGTCGTCCAGGACGACCTCGACGACCGCCTCGCCGAGGACGGGCTGAAGTTCGCGCCCGACCCGGCCTCCTCGGCGCGGGCGACGGTCGGCGGCGGGATCGGCAACAACTCCACCGGCGCGCACTCGGTCCGGTACGGGATCACCGACGCCTACACCGAGGAGTTGACGGTCGTGCTCGCGGACGGGACGCTCATCGAGACCCGCGAGGTCGTCCTCGACTCGCCCGAGTATGAGGCGATCGTCGCGGGCGAGGAGGGCGGCGAGCGGGAGGCGGCGCTGTACGAGACGGTCCGCGAGCTCGTCGAGGAGAACGAGGCGGAGATCGAGGAGCGGTACCCGACACTCAAGCGGTCGGTCTCGGGGTACAACCTCCACAAGGTCGTCTACGAGAACGACGACGGCGAGGAGGTCATCAACCTCTCGAAGCTGTTCGTCGGCGCGGAGGGAACGCTCGGCGTCGTCGTCGAGGCGGAGGTGTCGCTCGTCACCCGCCCCGAGGAGACCGCGCTGGCGCTGTACTGTTTCGACTCGCTCCCGGCGGCGATGCGGGCGGTCCCCGAGGCCCTGGAGTTCCCGGTGAGCGCGGTCGAACTGATGGACGACGAGGTGTTCGGGCTCGCGGCGGGCTCTCCGCAGTTCGCGGAGTACGCCGAGCCGATCCCCGACCGCGCCGCGGCGGCGCTGATGCTGGAGTGGGACGACGAGCTGGTCGACGACTTCGAGGCGGCGGTCGCCGACGCGAACGACCACTTCGTCGAGGCGGGCGACGCCTTCGACGTCCTGGAGGCGTACACGGAGGAGGAGCAGGCGGACCTCTGGAGCCTCCGGAAGGCGGCCATTCCGCTGTTGATGGGCATGGAGGGCGACCCGAAGCCGTACCCGTTCATCGAGGACGCGTCGGTGCCGCCCGAGGAGCTGGCCGAGTACGTCGGGGAGTTCGAGGCGGTGCTCGACGCCCATGACACGTCGGCGGCGTACTTCGCCCACGCCGGGAGCGGCACCCTCCACATCCGGCCCATCCTCTCCCTGAAGGAGGAGGAGGGAATAGAGCGGATGCATTCCATCTCGGAGGACGTCACCGACCTCGTGTTGGAGCACCACGGCGCGTTCTCGGGCGAGCACGGCGACGGCCTCGCGCGCACCGAGTTCAACCCGAAGATGTACGGCGAGACGCTCTGGAGCGCGTTCCAGGAACTCAAGTCGACGTTCGACCCCGAGTGGCGGCTGAACCCCGGTAAGGTCGTCTACGTCGACGGCGACACCGCGAGCGACCGGGGCTATCCCGAGACGGCCGCCGACACCGACATGCGCGAGCACCTCCGGTACGGGGCGACGTATCAGTCGATCGAGCCGCGGACGGCGCTCGACTTCGACGACGAGGGCGGCTTCTCACACCTCGTCGAGCTGTGTAACGGCTGTGGCACCTGTCGGGAGACCGACTCGGGCGTGATGTGTCCGACCTACCGGGCCTCCGGCGAGGAGATCCAGACGACGCGGGGACGCGCCAACATGCTCCGAGCCGCCATCAGCGGCGACCTCGACGAGGGGGAGATCCACTCCGACCGCTTCCAGGAGGAGGTGCTCGACCTCTGTGTCGGGTGCAAGGGGTGTAAGAGCGACTGTCCGACCGGCGTCGACCTCGCGAAGCTCAAAGCGGAGGTGAAACACGAACACCACGAGGAGGAGGGGTCGGGGCTCCGCGAGCGGATCTTCCGGGACATCGACCGCTTCTCGGCGCTCGGGAGCAAGCTCGCGCCGGTGTCGAACGCGGCGGCGAAGCTCCCCGGCGCTCGACGAGTCATGGACGCGGTCGCCGGTATCGCGCCCGAGCGCGAGCTGCCGACGTTCCGGTCGACGAGCTTCGAGGAGTGGTTCGTGGCGCGGGGCGGGTCGACGGTCTCCCCCGCGGACGCCGAGGACACCGTCGTGCTCTTTCCGGACACCTACACGAACTACAGCTACCCGGCCGCGGGGAAGGCCGCCGTCGCGGTGTTGGAGGCCGCCGGGGTCCGCGTGGAGGTGCCGGACGACCTCGCGCCCTCGGGTCGGGCGGCCTTCTCGACGGGCTTCCTCGACGTCGCCCGCGAGCGCGCCGAGGCGAACGTCGAGGCGCTCGCGCCGCGCGTCCGGGAGGGCCGGTCCGTCCTCTTCGTCGAGCCCTCCGACGCGGTGATGTTCCAGGACGAGTACATGGACCTCCTCGACGGCGAGGAGGTTCGGGCGGCCTCGGCGGCGGCCTACGGCGTCCTAGAGTACCTCGACGCCGGCCGGATCGACGAGCGACTGGCGTTCGACGCGCCCGAGGAGTCCCTCACCTATCACGGCCACTGTAACCAGAAGGCGACGGACAAGGACCACCACGCGGTGGGCGTGTTGCGGCGCGCCGGCTACGAGGTGGATCCCCTCGACTCCTCGTGTTGCGGCATGGCGGGGTCGTTCGGCTACGAGTCGGAACACTACGACCTCTCGCGGGCGATCGGTCGGATCCTCTTCGACCAGGTCGAGGAGAGCCCGGGCGAGACGGTGACGGCGCCGGGGGCGTCCTGTCGCTCGCAACTCGGCGACCGCGAGGGCGCGAGCGCCCCGCCGCACCCGATCGAGAAGGTCGCGGAGGCGCTGGCCGGGAGCGCGGACGCGGCGGACACGACGGGCGCAGCGGACGCGACGGAACCGGCCGCGCCCGCCGACGACTGACGCGTCCGGCCCGCCGACGACGCTTTCCATCCGCCGACCCTCCTCGCGGTATGCCGAGCGTCAGCGACACCTACATCGAGAACCGTCAGCGCGTCCAGCCGACCCACACCAACAACTACGCGTCGGCCCACGGGGGCAACGTCGTCAAGTGGATGGACGAGGTGGGCGCGATGTCGGCGATGCGCCACGCCGGCGAGACGTGCGTCACCGCGAAGATCAACGAGCTCGACTTCAAGCGGCCGATCCCGCAGGGGGACACCTGCGTGATCGAGTCGTACGTCTACGCCGCCGGCCGGACGAGCGTGCGCGTCCGGCTCCGGGCGTTCCGCGAGTCGCCCCGGACCGGCGAGCGGGAGCTGACGACGGACTCGTACTTCGTCTTCGTCGCCGTCGACGCGGACGGGTCGCCGACGCCCGTTCCGGAACTCACCGTCGAGGGCGAGCGCTGTCGGGAACTGCGCGACGACGCGCTCGCGGCGGAGCCCGACGAGGAGTAGTCGTCGACGAGGGGGAGGAAGCGACTGGAGGAGTTCATCGAGGATAGTCGATGTCCTTGAGATCGGTCTGGCTCCATAGAATTTCCATCAACAGACAGATATCGATCCATTCGTGATCGATACAGGCCACGCACGTATCGATGGAGACCGGCGATCTATTACGACATCGAATACAACGTAGTTATCGCCGAGGTTCTTATCCACACCTCCGCAATGGAGACAGGGGTCGATTCCCGGGTGAACTCCGAGACAGACGACCACCCAGAAAGCAGAATCGAGAGCACGATTCCGGCGGACAGTAGTAGCATCCGGCGTGACTGAGTGGAGGGCACGGTTGTGTGTTCATCTCGATTCGAGATGCTGGACTAACTCTTCAGACACTTCTTCCCGCTCGTGGTGGACCCAGTGTGACGCATCGGGGAATATCCGAAGTTGCCCATTCTCGCAGTAATTGAGGCTCTTTTCGGCCATTATAGGGCGGAGAGCGATGTCATCCTCCCCCCAGCAGATCAGCGTTGGGTGGGTAATTGTGTCGCGCGGAGGGCTGTCTGACCGACGGAATCCCCGGTACCAGTTGATCCGTGGCTTGATACCAGTGTTTTGCCAAGTTGCCTTATAGTGCTCAATCGTTTCAGTATCGAATGTGCCCTCATTTGACGTGATTTTGAGGGAATCAACCATGTTGGCCATGTCATTTCGGCCCAGAAGCCATTCGGGGAGTTTCGGAACCTGATAGAACCACACATACCAGCTCCGAAGGATCTGTTGGGGGCTCGACCGGAGGGTCTCTTGATACACTGTCGGATGGGGAACATTCAAGATCCCGAGGTGATTGACCATCGAGGGGTGCCGGAGGGCGACATTCCAAGCGACAAAGCCACCAAAATCGTGTCCGACTACGTGGGCTGACTCCCTACCTTCGCTGTAGATCAGTTCACAGACATCAGATGCGAGATTCGAGAGTCGGTAGGCATCGATCCCATCGGGAGCTTCGCTTAGATTACAGCCCCGCTGATCAGGAATGACGACACGAAAACCTGCTTCGACCAGCGGAATAATCTGGTCACGCCAGCCGTACCAGAAATCGGGGTGTCCGTGTAGAAGGACGACGAGTGGAGCATCGGGGTCGCCGACCGCCACCACATGTAGCTGAACGTCGTTAACGCTGCGATAAGTCGATTCCAAATCGTGATCGGCTGGTAGCGATACCTCAGTACTCGGGGGTGTTGTTGTGACTGACATTAGTGGGGGCTTGAAACGCCAACCGTGTTCTGAATATATACCACGATCATCGAATTGTACTCTCGTGTGAGCGAGGATACGTTACGTAACCGAATACGATAATTGCCGCACCCATGGGGTCATTTTTGAATACAGAGACTGATCGGCAGGGTCGGGGACGGATCGACCTATTGTCCTCATAGACGCCCTAACTCGCACTGCGTAGCATTACGCCAGAATTGAACGATGTTTGAAATTACGTTACTGAATGATTTCGTTAAATACACGTTCTTCGACTTTTCGGAGATGTTCACCGACTGTTCCAGGAGTGATTCCAACGACCTCGCTGATGTCCTCAAGTGATGCTTGCCGAGGTTCATTATAATACCCTAAATCAACCGCTGTCTCCAGAATTTCTTCTTGCCGAGACGTAATCATCCTGCTAAAGGATGATCCGTTGGCTTCGTAATCACCCGTTTCAAGAACATCAATCGCCATATATTCTACACTTTCGACGTACTCGTACAGTTTTCTGAAGATCTCATCAGTCCCCAGATACGTTATCTTGAGCGAATCATCAGCGGTAAAGCGGATAGGTGTATCAACCACCAAAAACGATTCTCGCTGTAGTTCCAGTGCCCGTTGTACCGGTTCTGTCGGGTCGAATTGACTCACAGCCATCCAACGGTCCGCTCCGGCAGTCAGATAACTGATCACATGAGATGACTCCTCCATAATCTGTCTGTACCGTTCCTGACTACCACTTGCCTCAGCAAACAACAGTACGGTGTCATCAGCGAGAAGCTCAACGTAGTGAATGGCTCGCCGATTAATAGAAGGGTCATCCGTCAGCTTCTCTCCAAGCGGATGAAACGTACCACCTCCACTTGGTTTGACTAATACTGTGAGATAGCGCATGTACCGAAATGGAGTGTGTTTGACTAAATTATCACGGATTTCGTATTTATACACCACCACTGGTGAGGCAGCGTTCCTACCAGACTGCGACGCGAACTGACACCCGCTAGACGATGCAACGGAAACAACGCTCGACCGCTGATCAACTCGTGGATGAGGCGGTCACGGCCCTCCCCGACGACGCCGTCGTCAGCCGTGAAGTACACGAGAACGCCCCCGCGGTCGTGATCCGTGCCGACCGGATCCGTAGAGCTCTTTCAGTACTTCGCTCGGAAGTGGGGTTCGACCACTGTTCGTGTGTGACTGCCCAAGAGTACGAAGACCGCTTCGAGACGGTGTATCACCTCACCAGCTACGACGACCGGACGTGCGAGCTGTCCCTCGTCGTCCCGACAACAAAGGATGACCCGGTATCCGAATCGGCCGCGCCGGTTTATCCGACAGCTGAGTGGCACGAACGGGAGGCCTACGACCTCGTCGGTATCAAGTACGAAGGGCACCCGAACCTACGACGGATTCTCCTGCCGGAGACCTGGCAGGGCCACCCGCTTTCGAAGAACTACGATCGGAACCAGTCCCAGATCGTGCCGCTGTCCGAGCATGCCAATCCCATCAAAGAGGACAGTCGGCAGGGTGATACGATGTTTCTCAACATTGGACCACATCACCCCTCGACCCACGGCGTGCTCCATCTGGAGGCAGTCTTGGATGGTGAACAAGTAATCGACGTGGAGCCGGATATCGGGTACATCCACCGGTGTGAGGAACAGATGTGTCAGCAGGGAACCTATCGTCATCAGATCATGCCATACCCCGACCGATGGGATTGGGGCGGGGCGGGATTACTCAACGAGTGGGCGTACGCCCGCGTCATCGAAGACCTGGCCGATATTGAAGTTCCGGAGTACGCGCAGGTCGTCCGGACGATGAGCGCCGAACTGTCGCGCATCCTCTCGCATTTGCTGTTCACTGCGATGTACGCACTGGACGTCAGCGGCGAGTTCAATGCCACCTTTATGTATGGTTTTCGAGACCGGGACCGCGTCCAAGATCTCTTAGAGGATTTGACTGGCCAGAGGATGATGTTCAACTACTTCCGGGTCGGCGGCGTTGCCTGGGACGTTCCGGAGCCGCGCGATGAGTTCTTCGAGAACGTACGCGCTTTCACCAACGATCTGCCACAGAAGCTCGAAGAGTACCATGACCTGTTGACGAGCAACGAGGTCTTCCAACTGCGTTGTGTTGACACCGGCGAACTTCCGGCGGAGGTGGCAAAGCAATACGGAGTCACTGGACCGGTCGCTCGCGGCTCCGGTATCGACTACGACCTCCGGCGAGACGACCCGTACGGCTACTATGATCGTCTCAGGTGGGACGTCGTCACCGAGGACGGCTGTGATAACTTTGCCCGCGTGCTTGTCCGGCTACGAGAGATGGAAGAGTCGGCAGCCATCGTCGAACAATGCGTCGATCTCCTTACCGACTGGCCGGAAGCAGATCGAACCTGTCAGTCCAACGTGCCGCGGACGTTGAAACCGTCCGGCGAGTGCTACAGGGCCGTCGAGGGTGCCAAGGGTGAACTCGGAATTTACATCCGCGCAGACGGCACTGAGACCCCCGCACGGTTCAAGATCCGGGGGCCATCGTTCTCGAACCTGTCGGCACTTCCGGCGATGGCAGAGGGAGAGTATATCGCTGATCTCGTCGCAACCCTCGGAAGTCTCGACACCATCATGGGGGAGGTGGATCGGTGACGATGTCCACTTTGAGGTCGTGGGGCGACGACTCCAACCAGGAAGTGACCTGTATCGCCTGCGGTGAGACACTCAACCGCGAGGACGCTCGAGAGTATGATAAACACGGCGACCGCTGGAGCCGTAAGGGCAAGGAGTTCGAGTACCTCTGTAAGCCCTGTGATCGTGAGTGTTGTCACCAGAACCGCGACGGACTCGAAGAGGCGTTAGTGACGGCCGAAGCCGGACGGACTGACCGCAAGACGTTCCTCAGACGGTTCTGTGAACTGACGGCCGAAAATAGTAATCCCAATTGAGAACTCAAAACGAATGAACACAACCCACAATCACGATCGGAATGATACGGGCTCGTCGTCGAACCGACCAATGTCGGTCTCGGAAATCAAAGACTCATACGACGAGTTTGCGGACGGGATGCGTCGGCTCGAATGGCTCGATCGGCTCATCATCGGGCACCGTCGTAGCCACCAATTCGGCGACGTAGAAGGCAAAGTGTTAGACATCGCTTGCGGCACCGGAACGAACTTCCGATATCTACCCGAGACGGTCGAACTCGTCGGGATAGACATCAGTCCGGAGATGCTGGCGAACGCTGAGACGCAACTCACTGATCTAGGGAGAGAGGGGACACTCTTGGAGATGGATGCCCAGAATCTCGCGTTCCCGGATGACAGCTTCGATGCGGTGATATCAGCGCTATCGACGTGTACGTTCCCAGATCCCGTCGCTGTACTCCAAGAAATGGACCGGGTTTGTGAGCCGGACGGAACGATTCGTCTCATCGAACACGGCCGGAGTAATGTAGGACCGATTGCTCGGTTCCAAGAGTGGCGCGCCGATGCTCACTATGCGAAGAGTGGGTGTCGCTGGACCCAAGAACCGAACGAAATCGTCGACGAGGCAGATCTCTCAGTCGAGGAGATCGAAACCGGATTGTTCGGCATGATCACTACCTTCGAGATTACCCCCGGGCGAGGTGATTGCCCGTGATGGAGCCGTCATCCAGCCCGTTAGCATGGCTTACACTCGGTTTCCTCCTGACGATCGCGGGCGCACTAATCAAGTTCCGCGGGTGGACGTTTCTCCTCGCTGGCTACGACGAGACTGCGGCGATCCCGGACGACGTAGTACAGGACATTGCGGGGAACACCGTTCTCCGTGTCGGTCTCGCCGTGTTCGCCATCGGTATTCTCGTCTCCGTGACGAACCCACCGTCATATCTCGGTGTCCTGGTCGGTACTGGAATCGTACTGGCTGTGCTGCGGATGATCTACCGATTGAACACGTGGTCGCCACGGACGATCTGAAAGGATGCTGACGACCGCACCACGACCGGACAGCCGGGAGCTTGCCCTGCCGAGCGGTCACCGTTCCCGAACGACTTTCGCGGTTCAGCTCCCGTGTGTCGATCATGACTGATCTCCTGATTCACGACGGGATCGTGGTTACGGTGGATCATGAAAACCGGTTGCTGAAGAATGGCTCTGTTCGAGTGAGCGACGGAACCATCTCGTCGGTCGAACCAACTGAGCCCGCAGATCGCCGATCGACCGCGGAACACGTGATCGATGCGAGCGGCAAGGTCGTGATCCCTGGTCTCATCGACGCCCACCGTCACACCGATTTCACCCTTGTTCAAGGACTGTTCAGTGAACTCGCCGGTGACGAATTGCTCAAGGAAGCCTTCGCGTTGTACCACACGGCCGAATCGACTCTGGGGGACGATTTTTTCGACGCCGCGTGGCGGCTCGCCTGCCTGCGCCAACTCACACACGGCGTCACAACCGTCAACGCGATGGATTTCACGCCGGAACTCGGGGCGGAAGCGATCGGTGAGACTGGATTACGCGGCGTGATCGGACCGGAACTCGCGGACTTCCTCACCCCCGCGTCCGCAGCCGAACAGCTCGCAGACGCCCGACGGTTCATCGAAACCTATCACGATACTTTCGAGGGACGAGTCACAGCGAGTATCGCACCGGGCGGCGAAGCCGGTTGTTCACGGACGCTCTGGGAGGGTGTGGCCGAACTACGGGCGGACTATCCCGACTTGCGACTTCATACACATCTGTACGATTCCGCCGTGGCCAACACGATGGCTGCGGGAAGCGGCACCGATGATCCACTCGACTTACTCGACCGGTACGACCTCCTTGATGAGCGAACGTTACTCACCCATCTACTACACGCGGGCCGAGACGACGCGAAGCGGATCGCCGATGCCGGCGCACACGTGCTTCACTGCCCGACTGTGTACAGTTACTTCCAAGCCGGAACACAAACTTGGTTCCCGCTCCCCGCACTCCAAGAGTTCGGCGCGAACGTCGTCATCGGCCTAGATGATCCGTTCTGGTTCGATTCCTGGGACCTCATTCAGGAATCCAAACACGCCCGGTTATTGGCGAACTTCGAATACGGAGCTCAGCAATGGTCCTCGTACGATCTCCTCAAAATGCTCACCATCGATGCCGCACGCGCACTTGGTCTCGACGGGAAGATCGGGAGTCTCGAACCGGGAAAACGCGCCGACCTCGTCGTCATCGACGTCAATACGCCGCGCCATCAGCCGTACAGCAACCTTCCTTCAGTACTGATGAATACCGTAACTGCGGGAGATGTTGAGACGGTTGTCGTAGAAGGTGACATCCTGATGGAGGACCAGTCGATCGAATCCATGGATGTCGAGAGCGTTCAAGCAGCCGCAATCCGAGAGCGAGAACGTTTTCAGCGGCGTACTGGCTGGGAAACGTCCCTGGCTGGCAGTACACCGCCGGACAGATCGATACTCCGACGCGTGTCTGGACGGCTTCTATTGAGAGCGATAAAACAGTATGGCCGCGGCGTTGTCAACCAACACTTGTGAAGATTATTTTAATTGTGTTCAGCTCGTACTCGTGCTGACTGATCGGTGTACCCAATTCTTCGGTCACTTCAATGCTACATTCGCGCGATGTATCCCGCGTGACTATCGAAACATCTCTCTGATCTGGTGGAATCCTCGGCATACAATACGCACCGTTCATCGAGCACCCGTTTCACACGAGACCTCATCTGAAAGACAGGATCTCAACGGGATCATCGGTTTCGAACGGTCGCGAACGGGACGGGTAGCGTGGACCCTCTCGAACCGGAACGACCACAACACTAAAGTCGAATCGAGTTTTCTCAATATGTATGTCGATGCTTGACCGACTGTTCGGCGGCGGTGAGAAGGACAGTGACTGCTGTGACGTTCGTATCGAGGAGATAGACCCGGATACGGACGAGGGGGAAGCGTGAACGACCGAACGAAAAGAAAGAACTCATCGAATATGTCCAATCAGTCCAACGACGAACGCGACGGAACCGGCGACCGAATCGACGACGGAACCGGCGACCGAATCGACGACGGAACCGGCGACCGAATCGACGACGGAACCGGCGACCGAATCGACGACGGAACCGGATCGACGACCGCGACGCTCGGGCGGCTCGAGGAGGGAAGCGAGAGGGCCTGCTGTGAGGGGTCGGCCATCGACGATCGCCGACCCGACCCGGAGGCGGTCGCGAACGAGGAGGCTGTGTTCAAGGCGCTCGCGAACGAGAAGCGGCTCGCGGTCGTCCACGCGCTCCGCGACGGCGAGCTCTGCGCCTGCGACCTGG
>NZ_FOPZ01000019.1 GCF_900113615.1 Halorubrum aquaticum | reverse complement strand
TGGCGCGCGCCCGTGAGCGGCCGCCGGCCGCGAACGGCCCGCGCGAGGGAGGTCGAGGCGGCCCGCCGGCGGCTCCGGCGGGTCGCCGAGGCCGAGGCTGGGGAGGCGTGAGGTGCGGTCGCGGCGCGGTCGCGGCGCGGTCGACAGTCGGGTCGACCCCCTACCACTCGTTCGTGCTCTCCGCGTCCGCGTTCTACTCGTTCGTGCTCTCCGCGTCCCCGCGCAGCAGCCGAACCGCCGTCTCGGCGACCGGCGTCGCCACGTATCCTCGCCGGCCGTCGACGTCGGCCTCCTCGATCAGTTCGGCGACGCGGAACTCCGCGAGCCGACCGTGGAGGTCGGACTCGCACATGTCGTAGACGTCCATGACCTCGCGAACCGACAGCGGCCCGCGGTCGACGAGCTCGACGAGCAGTCCCAGCGTCCCGTCGTCGTGAACCGCCCGGATCGTCCGGCGGACGGGTTCCGGAACCCCCGTCGCGGCGGTCTCGAGCGGTGATTCGCCCTCGACCGCCTCGAGGGTCGCGTTCTCGACGTATCGCTCCTCGCCCGTCTCCGGGTCGCGGACTCGACTCGATTCCCCGGACCGTTTCACGAGGAGGTACCTCTCGCCGTCCGCGTCTCGAACCGTTCGCATGGGTCGGAGAAGGGGGACGAGACGGATTACGGTTCCGGGGACCGGTCCCGGTCGGCCTCGTCCGGATCCGCGTCGGCGTCGAATCCATCGACTTCGTCAGCGATAGCGGCCTCGTCAGCGGCAGCGGCCTCGTCAGCGGCAGCGGCCTCGTCGGCGGTGGCTTCGTCGACCGGATCCGCGGCGGCGTCGGGACTCCCGATCTCCCCGTCGTCGCCGCTCTCGTCGTCTCCGTCCGCGTCACGCGACCGGTCCCATGCCCGGTACGTCTGGTAGGTGCGGATCCCGGCGAGGATCCCCCCGACGATCAGGGCGATCCCGATCCGGCTCCACCCCTCGAAGAACCAGACGAGCGGGCCGAGCGCGACGAGGAGGACCGCGACGTTCGCGTAGATCACGGCGACGACGAACGAACGGAGGGTGTCGCTATCGACGTCGCCGGCGGCCGAGAAGTCGCCGTCGTCGTCGAAGGACTTCACCGAGGGGGCCTTCGGGATGTCGGGCGTCATCTCGCGCTCGGCGTCGGAGCTCTCCCCGAAGGAGACCTCGCCCTCGTCGTCCTCGTCGAAGGGGAACACGTCCGCCGGTAGGGAGCGGCGGGGCAAAGGGGTTGTGTCCGGCGGTCGCTGGGGAAACGGTCGAACGTATTGAAGAACGGTCGGAACGCGTGAAAGAACGCGTTCAGGCCGCGTCGGCGAGTCGAACCGTTCGGCTGGCCTCGACCCACGCGAGCGGGTTCTCCGCCTCGAAGAGCACCACGTTGCCGTCGTCCTCGTACACCTCCACCTCGGCGTCGGCCGCGTCGTGGTCGCCCGAGCGGTGCGTCCCGTCGTCCCGAAGCGGGTTCGAGGGCATGGACCGTGGTAAGTCATTACGTGATATATGCTTTTCCGTGGGTGCGGGTCTCGCCGGACCCCGGACGGCACCGCTCGGGCGTGGCGGACCGGGACGACCGGGGCGGCCCGAGCGACGGCCCCCGGGGACGAACGCCGGTCTTTTAGCCGGGTACGCCGAACGGAGCGTATGACTCAGTCGGGGCTCTCGGACTTCTCGTCGCCCGCCGGATCGGGCGGAGGCGACGACGCCCGCGACGACCTCGCCGCGGAGGAGGCGCGGGTCGTCGCGGGCGGCGGACACGGACGCGTCAGCGACGTCGTCGACGTCGACGAGACGAAGTTCCCGGAATCGACGGGGACCGTCGAGCTGATGATCACCCAGATCGACTACGCGGTCGAGGGGTACGGCAGCGACGAGTACCCCGTCGTCCACGTGTTCGGACGCCGAGCGAACCCCGACGGCGAGGACGTTCCGGAACACCTCCGCGTGCTCGGCGTCGAGCCGTACTTCTACGTCCCCACGGCCGAGCTCGATCGCGACCCCGTCGAGGCGTACGACGTGGTCATCGGTACCCGCGAGGAAGGGCCGGACGGCGAGCCCTACGAGAGCATTCGCGGCGAGCCGCTGACCCGGATCGTCACGCGCACGCCCCGCGACGTGGGAAACATTCGCGACGACTTCGAGACCACCTTCGAGGCGGACATCCTCTTTCCGAACCGCTTTCTGATCGACAACGGGCTCAACGGCGGGCTTCGCGTCGAGGAGCGCCGGCTCGACGACGGCGAGGGAACGATCCAGGTACACGAGGGTCACCTCGAGCCCGCCGACGTCGACGCGGAGATGCGAGTGAACACCTTCGACATCGAGGTCGACGACCGCCGCGGCTTCCCCGAGGACGGCGAGGAGCCGATCATCTGTCTCACGAGCCACGACTCCTACGACGACGAGTACGTCGTCTGGCTGTACGACGCGCCCGAAGCGGAGGTGCCGCCGCCGTCGGAACTCCCCGACTACGAGGGCATCGTCGAGGACGGGGAGCTCGATTTCGAGGTCCGCGTCTTCGACACGGAGGCCGGGATGCTCGACGCGTTCGTGGACTACATCGACGGGACGGACGCGGATCTCATGACCGGGTGGAACTTCGAGGACTTCGACGCCCCCTATCTGCTCGACCGCATGGAGGTACTCGACGAACGGGACGACGTCGAGGTCGGCCTCTCGCCCGACCGGCTCTCGCGCATCGGCGAGGTGTGGCGCTCGGGCTGGGGCGGCCCCGACGTCAAGGGACGGGTCGTCTTCGACCTCCTGTACGCCTACAAGCGCACGATGTTCACGGAGCTGGAGTCGTACCGGCTCGACGCCGTGGGCGAGCGCGAACTCGGCGTCGGCAAGGAGCGGTACGCCGGCGACATCGGCGACCTCTGGGAGCAGGACCCGGAGCGCCTGCTCGAGTACAGCATCCGCGACGTGGAACTGTGCGTCGAGATCGACCGGACGCAGGACGTGATCGCCTTCTGGGACGACGCCCGGAAGATCGTCGGCTGTAAGCTCGAGGACGCGACGACGCCGGGCGACGCGGTCGACATGTACGTGCTCCACATGGCGTACGGCAACTTCGCGCTCCCCTCGAAGGGCCAACAGGAGGCCGAGGAGTTCGAGGGCGGGGCGGTGTTCGACCCCATCTCCGGCGTCCGCGAGATGGTGAGCGTGCTCGACCTGAAGAGCCTCTACCCCATGTCGATGGTGACGATCAACGCGTCGCCGGAGACGAAGGTCGATCCCGAGGCGTACGACGGCGAGACGTATCGGACTCCCACGGGCGTCCACTTCCGGAAGGAACCCGACGGGATCATCCGGGAGATGGTGAACGAACTCCTCGACGAGCGCGAGGAGAAGAAGGCGCTCCGGAACGAGCACGATCCAGGGACCGAGGCGTACGAACAGTACGACCGACAGCAGGGAGCCGTCAAGGTCCTGATGAACAGTCTATACGGCGTTTTCGGGTGGGACCGGTTCCGCCTGTACGACCGAGAGATGAGCGCCGGCGTCACCTCGACCAACCGCGAGGTGATCGACTTCACGGCCGACGTGACCGGCGAACTTGATAGGGAAGTCACATATGGAGACACTGACAGCGTCATGCTGTCGCTCGGCGATCTCTCGAAGGAGAAGGCGATCGAGAGCTCCTTCGAGATAGCGGAACACATCAACGACCGCTACGACGACTTCGCGCGCGAGGAGTTGAACGCCGACGACCACCGCTTCGAGATCGAGTTCGAGAAGCTCTATCGACGGTTCTTCCAGGCGGGCAAGAAGAAGCGCTACGCGGGTCACATCATCTGGAAGGAGGGGAAGGACGTCGACGACATCGACATCACCGGCTTCGAGTACAAGCGCTCGGACATCGCGGGGGTCACGAAGGAGGTCCAACAGCACGTCATCGAGACGATCGTCACCGGCGACGACATCGACGAGGACCTCGAGGCGATCACGACGTACCTCTCTGAGGTCATCGACGACTTCCTCGCGGGCAACGTCGACGTCGAGGAGGTCGGGATCCCCGGCGGGATCGGCAAGCGGCTCGACGCCTACGAGACGCCGACCGCGCAGGTCAGGGGCGCGCAGTACGCCAACGAGCTGCTCGGGACGAACTTCGCGAGGGGCTCGAAACCCAAGCGGCTCTACGTGAAGAAGGTCCACCCCGACTTCTGGGAGCGGATGGAGTCCGAGAAGGGACTCGATCCCCAGCGGAACGGGCTCTACGGCGAGTTCAAACGCGACCCGGACGTGATCTGTTTCGAGTACGCCGACCAGATCCCCGAGGAGTTCGAGGTCGACTGGGAGAAAATGCTCGAGAAGACGCTGAAGGGCCCGATCGAGCGGGTCATCGAGGCGCTCGGCACCTCCTGGGAGGAGGTCAAGACCGGCCAGGAGCAGACCGGCCTCGGCTCGTTCATGTGATCTCTGGAAACTACGTTTTCGTTCCTGAAAGAATTATTCTCTAATTCGTGATTTTCGGCTGGATATCCGTAACTATTAACCTCCGGAACCCCCACGTTACACCTACGAGGCAGAACCCTACACATGGCAACTCTCGAGATCAGCGACCTACGCGTGCGGGTGGCCGAAGAGGGCGGAGAACGGATCCTTCGAGGCGTCGACCTCGAGGTCAAGTCCGGCGAGATCCACGCGTTGATGGGTCCGAACGGATCGGGGAAGTCGACGCTGGCGAAGGTCATCGCCGGTCACCCCGCCTACGAGGTCACCGACGGGAGCGTCGCGCTCCACCTCGATGACGCCGACGTCGAGGACGTCGACGCCGACCTCGACGACGAGGACTACCACTGGGAACTGCTCGAGATGGAGCCCAACGAGCGCGCCGCGCTCGGGATCTTCCTCGGGTTCCAGTACCCGGCGGAGATCGAGGGCGTCACGATGACGAACTTCCTCCGACAGGCGCTCAACGCGAAGGCGGACGAGCGCGAGGAGCTGTTCGAGGAGGAAGACGAGGAGGAGACCGACGCCGACGACGACGCGGGCTACGACACCTCCCCGATGGAGGGCCCCGCGGACGACGGCGAGATCGGCGTCGCCGAGTTCCAGGAGATCCTCTCGGAGAAGATGGAGCTTCTCGACATGGACGAGAAGTTCATGCAGCGGTACCTCAACGCCGGCTTCTCCGGCGGCGAGAAGAAACAGAACGAGGTCCTTCAGGCCGCGATGCTCGAACCCGCGATCGCCGTGCTCGACGAGATCGACTCCGGGCTCGACATCGACCGCCTTCAGGACGTCTCGAAGGGGATCAACGCGCTCCGCGACGAGCAGGGCACCGGCATCCTCCAGATCACCCACTACCAGCGCATCCTGGACTACGTCGAGCCCGATCACGTCCACGTGATGATCGACGGCGAGGTCGCGAAAAGCGGCGGACCGGAGCTCGCGGAGAAGCTCGAGGACGAGGGATACGACTGGGTCCGCGAGGACGTCTACGGAGCGGCGTAACCATTCGTGGTTATACACCAACGATATACAACCAGAGGCGTAACCAACTGATATGAGTTCACAAGACCACCTGAAAGAGACCGACACCGAGGCGCGCTTCGAGTTCAAAAAGGAGGAGAACTCGGCGTTCAAAAGCGAGAAGGGCCTCACCGAGGAGACGGTCCGCGTCATCTCGGAGGACAAAGACGAGCCGGAGTGGATGCTGGAGCGCCGCCTGCGCGCGCTCAAGCAGTTCCAGGCGATGCCGATGCCGACCGACTGGCCGGAAGCGCCGGACCTCTCGGAGATCGACATCGACGAGATCGTCCCGTACATCCGCCCCGACATCGACGTCCGTGGCGGCGTCGACGACTGGACGGACCTCCCCGAGGACATCAAGGACACCTTCGACAAGCTGGGCATCCCGGAAGCCGAGAAGAACGCACTCTCCGGGGTCGGCGCGCAGTACGAGTCGGAGATCGTCTACCAGAACATGCAGGAGCGCTGGGAGGAGAAGGGCGTCGTCTTCTGTGACATGGACAAGGCGGTCCAGGAGCACGAGGAGCTCGTCAAGGAGTACTTCATGACGAAGGCCGTCCCGCCGAGCGACAACAAGTTCGCGGCGCTTCACGGCGCGATCTGGTCGGGCGGCTCGTTCGTGTACGTCCCCGAGGACACCACGGTCGAGATGCCGATCCAGGCGTACTTCCGGATGAACTCCGAGGGGATGGGCCAGTTCGAGCACACGCTCATCATCGCCGAGGAGGGCTCGGAGGTCCACTACATCGAGGGCTGTTCGGCCCCGAAGTACTCCGCGTTCAACCTCCACTCCGGCGGCGTTGAGGTGTTCGTCGGCGAGGACGCACACGTCCAGTACTCGACCGTCCAGAACTGGTCGAAGAACACGTACAACCTGAACACCAAGCGCGCGATCGCCGAGAAGGGCGGTCGCATGGAGTGGATATCGGGTTCGATGGGGTCGAAGGCGACGATGCTGTACCCCTCGACGATCCTGAAGGGCCGCGGCGCGTCGGACAACCACATCACCATCGCCTTCGCGGGCGAGGGCCAGGACATCGACACCGGCGCGAAGGTGTACCACAACGCGCCGAACACCAAATCCACGATCGAGTCGAAGTCGATCTCGAAGGACGGCGGCCGCACCAACTACCGCGGGCTCGTCCACATCGCCGACGGCGCCGAGAACTCCTCGACGGCCGTCGAGTGCGACGCGCTGATGTTCGACAACGAGTCGACCTCGGACACGATGCCGTACATGGAGATCAACGAGTCGAAGGTCGACGTCGCCCACGAGGCGACCGTCGGGAAGATCGGCGACGAGGACATCTTCTACCTCCAGTCGCGCGGTCTCGACGACGACGACGCCAAACAGATGATCGTCTCGGGGTTCATCGAGCCGATCACGGAGGAGCTGCCGATCGAGTACGCCGTCGAGCTGAACCGGCTCGTCGAGCTTGAGATGGAGGGTTCGCTCGGATAACATGAGCACGAAAGCAATCGAGAGCCTCTCGGAGGACACGGTACGACACATTGCGGAGGAACGCGACGAGCCCGAGTGGCTCTTAGAGACACGGCTGAACGCGCTGGAGGCATTGGAGACCGCGGAGCTGCCCGACGTCATCCAGACGCCCGGCCGACGCTGGACGGATCTGGAGGCGCTGGACTTCGAGGCGCTCGTCGACCCGCTGAACCAGTCGGACGCGACGGAGCGGACCGCCGGCGACGACGAGGTCGTCGTCGCCCCGTTCACCGAGGCGTTCGCAGAGTACGGCGACGTCCTCGAGGAGCACTTCGGGACCGTGCTCGACCCCGAGCACAACTACCTCACGGCGCTGTCGGTGGCGCTCTTTACGACGGGCACGTTCGTCTACGTCCCCGAGGGCGTCGACGTCGAGGACGTGACCGTCCGCGCGGAGATGAACTCCCGGTCGCTGTTCAGCCAGACGCTCGTCGTCGCCGAGGAGTCGTCGTCGGTGACGATCCTCGAGTCGATCGAGTCCGGCGACGGGAGCGAGGGCGGCGCCCCGGCGATCGACGGCGACCGCTACTTCTCGAACCTCGTCGAGGTCGTCGGCGGCGAGAACGCCGACGTCCAGTTCGGGTCGCTCCAGAACCTCGACGACGACACCTACACCTACTCGCTGAAACGCGGGATCACGGACACGTACGCCACGATCGACTGGATCGAGAGCAACTTCGGCTCGAAGCTCACCCGCTCCGACGTCGAGACCGAACTGAACGGCGACGGCTCCGAGAGCCAGATCGTCGGGACGTTCTTCGGCAGCGAGGACCAGCACTTCGACGTCAACGCCCGCGTCTGGCACCAGGCCGAACACACGACGGCCGACCTCGTCACTCGGGGCGTGCTCGACGACGTGGCGCGCTCGGTCTACGAGGGCGTCCAGGACGTCGGCCGTGACGCGTGGAACACCTCCAGTTACCAGCGTGAGAACACCCTGATGCTGTCGGACGACGCCGAGGCCGACGCGTCGCCGAAGCTGATCATCCACAACCACGACACGGAGGCGTCACACTCCGCGACCGTGGGCCAGGTCGACGCGGAGGACCTCTTCTACCTGGAGAGCCGCTCCATCGACTCGCGCACGGCGCGGAACATGCTCGTCGAGGGCTTCTTCGTGCCCGTCTTAGAGGAGATCGCGGTCGACGAGTTCCGCGAGGACGTCGAGGAGCTCGTCATCGAGCGGCTCCAGTAGCGCGGTCGATCGCGGCGGTCCGGTCCGTTTTTTCCGCCAGGTGATCACGCCGTTTCGTACCCCTCCTCGTCGGCGACGCGGTTCACGGACGAGACGACGGCCTCGCCGATCGTCTCGATCGCGTCGTCGCCGACCGTGAGCGGCGGCGCGAGCATGAGGTGATCGCCGGCCTGCCCGTCGACGCTCCCGCCGCCGGGATACGTGTACACGCCGTTCTCGAGGGCGTCCTCGTAGATCCGGTCGGCGACCGCCGCGCCGGGATCGAACGGTGCCTTCGTCTCCCGGTCGGCGACGAACTCGACGCCGACCTGGAGGCCCACCCGTCGGACCTCGCCGACGATCGGGCTCTCGGCGAGCGGTTCCAGGGTCGACTCGAGCCGCCCCCCGCGCCGGCGAACCGCCGCGAACAGGTCCTCGGTGTAGCGGTCGAGGACGCGGTCGGCCACCGCCGTGGATATCGGATTCCCGCCGTAGGTGTGGCCGTGCTGGAAGGAGTGGTCGTGTTCCTCGAGCGTCTCGACGACTCGGTCGGCGACCATCGTCGCGCTTATCGGGGCGTAGCCGGCGGAGAGTCCCTTCCCGAGCGCCATGAGGTCCGGGGTGACTCCGAGCCCCTCACAGGCGAACGGCTCCCCGGTTCGACCGAACCCGACCATCACCTCGTCGGCGATGAAGAGGAGACCGTACTCCGAACAGATCCGCCGTATCTCGCGGTAGTAGGCGGGGTGTGGACGCGTCGCGGGGATGCTCGACCCGCCGACGGGCTCGGCGATGAACGCCGCGACCGTCTCGGGGCCGCGCCGTCGGACGAGCCGTTCGAGCTCTCGAGCGGCCGCGATCGCCTGCTCCTCGGGGGACCCCTCGTGGTCCCAGCGGTACGGGTAGGCGGGGCCGATCTTCGGCCAGTCACGAAGCGAGGGGACGTACGTCGTTCGGCGACCGGTGTTGCCCGAGGCGGCGAGCGCGCCGAGCGTCGAGCCGTGGTACGACGCCCACCGACCGATCACCGCCTCCCGGGTCGGCTCGCCGCGGGCGACGTGGTAGTCGCGGGCGAGCTTGATCGCCGACTCGACCGCCTCGCTGCCGGAATCGACGAAGAAGGCGGCGTTCAGCGAGCCCGGCGTCATCGACGCGAGCTTTTCACCCACCGACTCGACCGACGGGGTCGTGAAGTGCGACGTGGAGACGTAGCCGACCCGCTCGGCCTGTTCGGCCATGGCGTCGGCGACGCCCGGCGGCGAGTGACCGAGGTTGACCACCGCCGCGCCCGCGGCCGCGTCGAGTATCTCCTCGCCCTCGGCGGTCACGAGCGTCGAGTCGTACGCGTCGACGATCTCGGGATGGCCCGGATCCCGGCCCGCGCCCCACTTGTAGAACACGCCCATGGGAAGCCCCCTCGCGGGTCGGCGTGATAAATCGATCCCCGGAGAACCCGATCCCCGAGGGAACCGCTTAAGTCGGGCAGGCCCCGACGTGACACGTATGCGAACGGGCGTATCGAACGGCGACGGGTCGAGCGGTCACGGGTGGTCGAGGTGAGCGTCAGCCAGCGGATCACCTCCGACGACCAGCTCGCCAGGCTGTTACAGATCGGGATCGTGTTGGAGGAGGTCGTCGAGGCGCGCGCTCACCACCACTACGAGAGCCTCGACGCGGAGCTCGACGAGGAGGTCGAGACGCTGCTCTCGGACGCCGCCGAGGAGTCCGCCGAACACCGCTCGCGGCTGGAGGGGCTCATCGAGGGGCTCGGCGTCGACAGCGTCCCGTTCGACGAGATCGAGTCGCTCGTCGACGCGCGGTACGGGCGGACGCAGCCGAACGACTTCGACGGCGTGTTGTACGACCAGCTGTGTAACGAGGAGACCGCCTACAAGTTCTACGACGACCTCATCGAGGCGATAGAGGGGTCGGACGCCGAGTTCTCGCTGGACCGCGCCGAACTGCTCGACACCCTGGAGTCGATCCGCGAGGAGGAAGCCGAGGGGGTAAGCGAGGTCACGGAGGTCATGGAACGACGATGAGCCGGCGGACCGAACCGACAAGCGAGAGGGCCGAACCGACGGGCCGACCGATGGGGACGACGACCACCGACGGAGGCGAACCGTGAACACCGCAGACCAGTACCTCAAGACGATCTACGTCGTACAGAAACAGGAGGACGGCCCCGCCTCGACGGGGTCGATCGCCGACGCGCTCGGCGTCAGCCCGGCGAGCGCCAACGAGATGATCGGCAAGCTCGAGGAGCGCGGGCTCGCCGAACACGAGAAGTACAAGGGGGTTCGACTCACCGACGACGGGATCGTGAAGGCGCGGGACGCCCTCCAGACCTACTGTATCATCGAACGCTTCCTCGCGAACGTGCTCGCCGTCGAGGAGTTCCGCGAGGAGGCCCACGAGCTGGAGGCGGTGATCGACGACACCGTCGCCGACCGGCTGGACACGATCATCGACCGGCAGCCCGAGTGTCCGGACTGTTTCGACCCCGAGACGGACGCCTGCGCGTGTCTGGAGGTCGCGGCGGTGCCGGCGGAGCCGGAGCAGTAGGACGGCGAGAAGGGGAGGCGTTTCGGTTTTATACGCCCGTCGAGTACCGGAGAATGCCCGCGATGCCGCCGAAGGCGTCGAGCAGCTGTTCGCCCTTCTCGAAGTCGGTGGAGATGAACTTGGTGTCCGTGCCGCGCTGTTCGGCGATCGCCATCAGGTGTTCGATGGCGTCCTCGCGCTCCTCGACCGCGGCGTCCTCGCCGCACTCGGAACACTCGTGATCGGGGGTGGAGTGTCGCGAATCGACCACCTCGAACTCCTCGTGGCCGTTCGGACACTCGTAGACGATCACGTCCGACCGGAGGTCCTCGGAGATGAGCAGCCGGTCGACGGAACCCATGATCAGGTTGCGTCGGGTCTGCTCGAAGCCGTAGGTCGCCTCCTCGCCGGTGTGGAGGTTCTCGAAGAACTCCTCCATGTGGCGTTTGTCCTCGACGATCTCTTGATCGGAGAGCGCCTCGCTGGCGGCGTCGACGAGGTCCTTCAGCCCGGACTCGTCGGTGTAGGCCACGTCGAACTTGCCGAGCACCTTGTCCTGTAGCTCGTGGTGGAGGTAGTCGCCGTCGAGGAACTCGTCCTTCGTCGGCGAGGGGCCGCCGACGAGGATGCCGTCGAGCTCGTGGCGCTCCTCGACGAACAGGTCGTTGGCCATCCCCGCGACCTCCTGATAGAAGTTGTCGATGGCCTCGAGCCGGAGGCGGGCGAACCGCTGGGCGGACTGGCCCCCTTTGCGCTGTTTGCCGGGAACGAGCGAGGAGGCGGACTTGACGGGCTCGACGCGTTTCCCCTTCAGCCAGCCGACGTTGGCCTCGCGGCGGTCGAGGACGATGAGTCCGAAGAGCCCGGAGTCCGCGAGCATGTGCTCGAGCGGCTCCGTGAGAAACGCGGAGTCACAGTGGTAGCGGAACGACTGGACGGGGTTCGGCGGCGACTCGAGCGTCCGGGTGACCATCTCGGTCCGGCCCCCGCCGGAGTCGACCGCGCCCGAGAAGATCACCATGCCCTTTTCGGGCGGGAAGGTGTCGTAGTAGCGGAGGCGGTCCTTGATGCTGGTCAGCGCGTCCTGTACGTTCGTCCGGGTCTGTTTGGACTTGATGTTGGACGCCTCGCTGTGTTCCTGGGTGACGTGGGCGACCACGTCGGATATCTGCTTGTCCTCGGGGATGTAGATGGTGACGAGCTGCGTGCCGGAGCCCTCGAAGTCCTTGAGCTCCTCGATGACCCTGCGGAACTCGTACTTCCGCCGGTCCTCGCTCGCCTGCTGGGCGTCGCTACTCATTGTCTATAATACGGCTTGGCGTGTGTAAGTAAGCTTTGACCTGACCGGCGGCACGACCTGGAGGGCGTTTCACGGACCGCTGTGGACGATATCGCGTCGTGATCGGGGTCGGCGCGCCCGGAAGCGCCCGAACGGGCGCTTCCGGACCGCGAGGGAGGCGGCGGACCGGAGCGGCTCGCCCGCGACGGTCCGTCCGCCGAGGCTGGGGAGGCGTGAGGTGCGGTGCCGGGCGGGGCTTCGGAGGCGTTCTCCACGCGAACGGCGAGATTCCGCACGAACGATGAGATTCCGCACGAACGACGAGGTACGTCGGATCCTCGGATCCTACATCGACTCGGGCGCGTCCACGCCGAGCGCGTCGAGCGCGTTCGCCATCGTGTAGCGCGCGGCCGCGACCACCGCGAGCCGGGCGTCCCGAAGCTCGTCGGTCTCCGCGGTCAACACGGGGCACTCGCGGTAGAAGGCGTTGTACGCGTCGGCGAACTCGCGGGTGAACGTCGCGATCGTGTGCGGCTCCAGGTCGTCCGCGGCCGACTCGATGACGGCCGGGAACCGCGCGACCTCTCGCAGGAGAGCCTCGGCCTCGTCGGTCTCGAGGACGCCGACGTCGACGTCGATCGGTTCGCCCGATTCCGGGACGGGAACGCCCTCGGCGGCGGCCTCGTCGAGGATCCCGCAACACCGCGCGTGGACGTACTGGACGAACGGGGCCGACTGCGCCTCGAAGTCGAGCGCCTCCTCCCACTCGAAGGTGATCGCCTTCGCCGGCTGTTTCGAGACGATGTCGTACCGCACCGCGCCGATCCCGACCTGGTGGGCGATCCGCTCGACGTCCGCCTCGGTCAGGTCGTCGTCACGGATCCGGTCGTCCATCCGGCTCTCGACGGCCTCGCGGGCGCGGTCGATCGCCTCGTCGAGCAGGTCGTCGAGCATGACGCCGGTCCCCTCGCGGGTGGACATCTTTCCGTCCGGGAGGTTGACGTACGAGTAGATGACGTGGCCGAGCACGTCGGTGTCGTTGCCGAGCAGTTCGAGGGCCGCGCCGAGCTGGTCGGCCTGCAGCTTGTGGTCCTCGCCGAGCACCGTCACCGCGCGGTCGTAGTTCGCGAACTTCCACTCGTGGTGGGCCAGATCGCGGGTGGTGTAGAGGCTCGTGCCGTCCGACCGGAGGAAGACGAGGTTCTTGTCGATCCCCCACTCGTCGAGCTCGAGCTGCCAGGCGTCCTCGTCGTAGACCGCGTGTTCGCTCTCCTTGAGCCGCGCCGCGAGGTCGTCCGTCGAGCCGTCGCGCATGAACCGCGTCTCCTTGACGAACTCGTCGAACTCCGCGGGCAGCCGGGCGAGACACGCCTTCATCCCGCCGAGGACGGCATCCACGACCTCGCCGACCCGCTCGTAGGTCTCCTCGTCGCCCTCCTCCAACCCCTGGAGGATGCCCGATATCTCCGCTTCCGCGGCCTCGACCTCGTCGGGATCGGCCTCCTCGAGGTAGGCGTTCCCCCGGCGGTAGTAGCGCACGAGGTCGTACTCGATCCGGTCGCGTGCGGGCTCACCCTCGAGGTCCGACTCGTCGAACGTCTCGTATGCCCACGTGAACACCGCCATCTGGCGGCCCGCGTCGTTCACGTAGTAGTGGCGGTCCACGTCGTAGCCGGCGTACTCGAGGACGTTCGCGACCGCGTCGCCGACGATGGGGTTCCGGGCGCGCCCGACGTGGACCGGGCCGGTCGGGTTCGCGCTCGTGTGCTCGACGACGACCGTCGCGTCGCGGTCCGGGAGGGTCCCGTACGTCTCGTTTCCGGCCGCGGCCGCGAGGGTATCGGCGAGGTAACGCTCGCCGGCGTGGAAGTTGACGTACGGGCCGGCGGTATCGACGGAGACGAGGTACTCGTGGGGCTCGACGTCGACCGCCTCGGCCACGTCGCTCGCGACGTTCGGCGGCGCGTCGCCGACCTCGCCCGCGAGCCGGAAGGCGACGCTGGAGGCGAGCGTTGCGTCCATCTCGTCGGGCGGGCGTTCGATGCCGAGGTCGTCGGTCGGGAGATCGAGGGACTCGAGCGCGTCGAAAAGCGCGGTCTCGACTTCCGACCGGAGCTGCCTGAACATACTCGGCGTTCGGCGGGCGGGCTAAAAGGCCCTTCCGAAGCCGCTTCAGGACGACTATCCCTTCGAAGCCGGTCCGGAAGGACCACGATCCACGACGGGCTCGCTCGGTATCGACCTCGAGGAATTCGACGGATTTCGACTGCTAGCCGAACTGGGATGGGGTAGTTTACCGACCACTCGTTCCATGAATCGGATCCTCACGGCCGGTGATCCGATCGCCTCCGGCTACTCGTCCGTGACTCCCCAGGCGTCGGGCATTTCGATGACGTATCGGCCGTCCTCCTGTAGCGAGATGATGTACTCCTGGCGGTCGTACAGCTCCATGAGGTTGAGCTCGTACTGTCCGGGACTGACGATCCGAATGCTCTCGAACTGCTCGTTGAGCTCGTCGCGGAGTTCGTCGACGCCCGGCTGTGAGGCCGGCGGTTCGACCGATTCGGAGTCCACTCCCGTCGATCCGGTCTCCCGAGCCGCACGGTCGAGCTCGTCCGGCGTGACGACGTCGGATCGGGCGCTCGCCTGTGCGGTGTCCTCGGCACCCTCGTCGTCGATCCGCTCGGCGTCTCCCTCGACCGGGTCCGTCGTATCCGACTCCATCGTATCCGATGAGACCGTCCGTTCGGAGGGTCGATCGGCGGGATCGGGATCCGACTGGTCGGCCGGGTCAGTCGAACCGGCTGGGTCAGTCGAACCGGCTGGGTCAGTCGAATCGGTTGGACCAGCCGAGCCCGCCGGAGCGGTTTCGGAGCGGGCTTCCGAGCTCGAGTCGAAATCGGGGGCTGGTTCGGAACCCGCGGTCGGCTCGGGGTCGGCCGACGAAGCGGAGTTCGAGGGGTCCGACGCACCGCTGGGTTTGAACTGGAACTTGTTGCCTCCACAGTCGGGGCAGCCGGAGAGCATCTCCTTCGAGCCGTCGGGGAACGTCCGACCACACTCGATACACTGGTGGGGCATTATTTCCTGGAGACGAGGGTGCTAATGAGGTTCTCGTCCTTGTGGAGGGTCTCGATCCGGTTGGCCGGGCCGATGACGGTGAGTTTCTGTGTGGACTCGCGTCCCATCAGCTTATCGAGGAAGCTCTGGTTTCCCGACTCCGGTTTCGGGTACGTTTCGATCTCGATCCCGGTGAAGTCGTCCGGGCTGATCTCCGTCATCGTCACCTCGATGAGTTTGGATTCCTCGTCGGGCGAGAGCCCCTCCTCCAAGATGACGATGTTGCCGTCGCGGACTCCATCGAGGATGAGTCGGATCTTCTCCATGCTCGTGAGCCCCTCCATCCGAGCTCCGCTTATCATGTCGATGCGGACGCCGTCGTCGACCGGGTCGTCGTTCCCGTCGACGTCTGGGGTAGCACCCGGCATTATCCGAAGTACTCCGCGATCTTCGTGTACACTTCGTCCATGTTCTCACCTTCCAAAGCCGAGAGGGGTATCGTCTCGTGTTGGGGGAACGCGTTGGCGATCTGTTGGACGTCCGACTCGGGGAGGTCCGTCTTGTTCGCGAGGATGAGCGCCGGGAGGTCCTGCGACTCGATGATCCCGATGAGCATCGTGTTCACCTGCGTGAACGGGTCCGTCGTGGAATCGAGCACGTAGATGACGCCGTCGACGTCCTCACGGAGCCAGTGCATGGCTTCCGCGACGCCCTCGGTCGCCTCCCGAGACCGGCGAACCGCGTCCTCCTTGTCCATGTCGTGATCGAGGAACTCCTTGTAGTCGACCTTCGTCGTCACCCCCGGCGTGTCGACGATGTCGATGGTGACCTTCCGGCCGTTCCGTTCGATCTCGACGTTCTCCTTCCGGCGAGCCCGCCTCGTTTCGTGTGGAATGTGGCTCTCGGGCCCGACGGCGTCGCCGGTCCAGTCACGTGCGATACGGTTCGCGAGGGTCGTTTTCCCGGCGTTCGGCGGTCCGTAGATCCCGATCCGCTTGGGCTCGTCGGCCGCGAACAGCCCGTCCGTGACCCGCGATATGCTGTCTCTGAGATTCGTTAACAGTCCCATCCTGACCTCCACTTAGTGTGGTGCTTTCCCAGACGGCCCGTGCGTCGCATCGTGTGTTTCCAGGCGCGTGCGGGTATGACGTGGAATCCACGCCCCTTTCACTTAACAACTGCGTCAGACGGGTCAACTCGACTAAAGAAGACGATCAGGAGGGAAGAACACTGACGAGATGAACGGGACTTATCACGGTTCGAGTTACCATGATGACGTTCCTCATGGAGGATGTCATCGAGGTGGACATCAACACGGTTCGTCCCGAGACGGTTGGCCCCCCACCCCTTCGTTTCGAGTGGAGACGGGGAGACTCGGGATGGGTTGTGTGGGAATCAGTGGTCGGTCGGCATCTACTCGGGTAGAACACACTTAATCAAACAACCTATATTCTGAAAATAGGAATGGAGGATTGTCGAGGGTCCTGTTGTACGTTATATGTGATAAAACCACCCATCATAAATGCCACCTCTCACCACCCCCACTCCGATTCCCGGTTCCACCCGAAACAAAGGGGTGGGGGGGTGTGAGTAAGGGTCTACAGCCACCACCGTCTTACGGTCGACCCCGTCCCGTTCCACTCGAAGTCATCCGATTCCCGTTCGAACCTTCTCATCGACCGACTGCCGACCGAGCCATCGATCGAACACCGACTGAATACCGATCGTTCAGCAACTGAACGCCGACGGGAACGTCAATGATCGAGAAAAACGAACGCTACCGAGACAGGAGCGATCCGGGATCCTTTCCGCACGAACATC
The DNA here is from genome assembly GCF_900113615.1 of Halorubrum aquaticum. GTDB lineage: Archaea > Halobacteriota > Halobacteria > Halobacteriales > Haloferacaceae > Halorubrum > Halorubrum aquaticum. The sequence continues at coordinate 47,877 of NZ_FOPZ01000019.1, read as the reverse complement.
GAACAGTTCCCGTCGAGGTCTAGTTCGGAGAGGAACACTTTTGTAGCACGTCTTCATCTGGTTCGACTGCATCAATTGGACACACTCGCACGTCGAGACGTCCCCTGATCGGGCCGTTTCGGACGTATCCGGCATCTCTCTACTCGTGCGGGTGCTGTCTCCACCTGAAACATAGGGGTACAAATGGACAACGAGGAACACACGTCGCACACGAGCGATCCGGAGAAGGGGGAGGGACCAGGAGCCGATGGACACGACGTCGGTGACGGACACGAGACCGGTGACGAACACGGGACCGGAAAACGAGACACCGACGACGGCGATTCCGGTACCGATAACGCTGATTCCGGTACCGACGACGCCGATTCGGACCCTCCTCCAAGCGACACGGCCACAGACGCGCTCTCCTCCGTTCGAAATTCCGACGAGGATCTCGGCGAAATCGCCTCGAACGAGCCCGACCGAGACGGCGATTTCGACGCCGGAAGCCGCGATCGGTCGTCCACCGACGTCGACCTGGACGGCGTCGTCCTCGACGACGATGACGACAACCAGGGACTCTTCGACGACCTCCTCTCCGGCGAGCCGATCTTCGAGAACAAGGAGGTCCTCCGTCCCTCGTATACCCCACACGAACTCCCTCACCGCAACGATCAGATCAACCGAATGGCGACGATCCTCGTCTCCGCGCTCCGCGGGGAGACCCCCTCCAACATCCTCATCTACGGGAAGACGGGAACCGGAAAGACCGCCTCCGCGAAGTTCGTCTCTCAGGAACTCGAGTCCACCTCCCAGAAGTACGACGTTCCCTGCGAGGTCGAGTACATCAACTGCGAGGTGACGGACACCCAGTACCGGGTGCTCGCACAGCTCGCGAACACCTTCATCGAGAAGAACCAGCGGATAATCTCCGATCGCCTCGAACGGTACCGCGAACTCGAGGAGGCCGCCGCCGACGACCCGACCGCACTCGAATCGACCGAGTTCTCCAGCCGGGAATCGATCCGAGCCCGGATCGACCGCTTACGGGAGGACGCCGAGGAGATGGAGGAGGTCCCGATGACCGGATGGCCGACCGACCGCGTGTACACGACCTTCTTCGACGCGGTCGACTACCACGAGCGCGTGGTCGTCATCATGCTCGACGAGATCGACAAGCTCGTCGAGAAGTCCGGCGACGACACCCTGTATAACCTCTCGCGGATGAACTCCGAGCTCGACAACTCCCGTATCTCGATCATGGGGATCTCGAACGACCTGAAGTTCACCGACTTCCTCGACCCGCGGGTCAAATCCAGCCTCGGCGAGGAGGAGATCGTCTTCCCGCCGTACGACGCCAACCAGCTCCGGGACATCCTCCAGCACCGCGCCGACATCGCGTTCAAGGTCGACGCGCTCACCGACGACGTGATCCCGCTGTGTGCGGCCTTCGCCGCCCAGGAACACGGGGACGCGCGTCGCGCGCTCGACCTCCTCCGGACCGCGGGCGAGCTCGCCGAGCGTTCGCAAGCCGAGATCGTCGCGGAGAAGCACGTTCGACAGGCCCAGGACAAGATCGAGCTCGACCGCGTCGTCGAGGTAGTCCGAACGCTCCCGACACAGAGCAAGATCGTCCTGTTCGCCGTGATCCTCCTCGAGAAGAACGGCGTCCACAACATCAACACCGGCGAGGTGTTCAACATCTACAAGCGGCTCTGTGAGGAGATCGACGCCGACGTGCTCACCCAGCGCCGCGTCACCGACCTCATCAGCGAACTCGACATGCTGGGGATCGTCAACGCGGTCGTCGTCTCGAAGGGACGCTACGGTCGGACCAAGGAGATGGGACTCTCCGTGCCCGTCGAGGAGACCGAGGCGGTCCTCCTGTCCGACTCGCGGCTCGGCGACATCGAGAACGCACAGCCGTTCGTCCAGGCCCGCTTCGACAACTGAGACCGTCGATCTCCCCGCGGCCTAACTCTCCACCCGCGGCCTACGTGGCGCGAGTCGCCGACGTCACGCCCGGCGTTCGACCCTCCACACTCGGCGTTCGACTCTCCACGCCCGGCGTTCGACCCTCGTCGACCCCGGATCTACTCTCGAGTTTGCCCCCGGATCCGATCGCCGACGACACGACGACGGTCCCGAGCACGTCGCTCACCTCCGCCTGTCCGGTCGTGATCAGCCGGACGTAGCCGAGGTACGGCACCCGGATCCTGGCGACGCCGGTCACCCACTCGGCGGCGACTGGCTCGGCGAGGCCGTTGGCCTGGTCGTACTGCTGGTTGTTGTCGCCGAGCGTGACGAACCCGGCGTGTGGCGCGGGACAGTTCCGGAGCTCCGCACAGCCGTCGGCGTTGTGGTACCGGTCATCGGCCCGGTCGTACCAGTTCTCGCCCTCCTCGACGTGAAACATCGCCCGGTGGATGATCGGCGACGCCTGTCGTCCGGGCGGTTGATAGATCACGACCGATCCGTGGTCGCCGAACGTTCGGTACCCGTTCTCCTCGCCCGCCTCGTGGGTCACGACGCCGATATCGTTGTCGGAGACGTCGGGCGCGAGTCGTCCGGGTTCGGTGACGAACACGAGATCCCCGGTGTTCATGTTGGGCTCCATGCTCGGCGATTCGACCGCGACCATCGGCGGCCACACCCCGCTGACGGCGAACAGGATCAACCCGATCAACAGCACGACCGCGACGCTGGAGAGCATCTCACGGAGCCACATGAGCGGCCCATTCATGTCGTGACGGAATCGGTAGAGTAGTCCCGGATCCTCCTCACCGCTCCCGCTCTCTCCGATCGGCATGGCGTCGGCCGGATCGTCGACATCCGGGTCGCCACCGACCGGATCGTCGCCGTCCGGATCGACATCGAGGTCACCATCGAACGGATCGTCGGTATCCGATCCGTCACCGGCCGGACCGTCGACGGTCGGGTCGTCCCCGCTCGACGCCGGCCGATCTTCGGGGTCCATCATGCCGGCTTTGGCGGCTTCCAGTCATAAGTTTCCGGGTCGGCGGCCGACGGGCCGCCGACCCGTCGCTCGACCGTGACTGGAAACAACTGTCGTTCGACCGCACTCGAAACGAACGTGATGACGTCGAATCAGCCACGGCGAAAACTCGACCGGAGACTGACGCTCCGGTCACGAGGTCAGTCTCTGATCACGAGTTCCGACGGGTCTCAGTCGTCGTCGACGATCACTTCGACCGGGCCAGCGTCGTCGCTCTCGGATTCACTCGATGTCGATCCGGCCGTGGACGCCTCCGAACCCTTCTGTTGCCAGTAGAGTCCGCCGGCGACCGCGAGAACGACCCAGGAACGCCAGTTCGCGAGGTTCAGCGTGTAGCCGATCCCGAACGGCTTCTCGACCAACATTCCCTCTTCGGGCTGCCAGTACGACGAGAGGAGCCGACCGAGGCTCGGTCGATCGAAGTTGTACGGGATCCCGAGTATCTCTCCCGACGACGGTTTGTCTCCCATACCCGTACCTCACGCTCCGGGCATAAAAATCGTGTCGACGGGGGCCACTCAGCGATATCGCCCTCGACGCCGCACCTCGCGGAGCCGATCGAGGACCACCTCGTCGCCCTCCTCCCGATATCCGTCCTCGAACGCGTCGACGAGCCGATCGGAGTCCGTCGCCGTCGCGGTCACCGACCCCTCGAAGACGTGGAGATCCATCGCGTGGTCCTCCACGTGTCCGGTGTGATACCCCAGTCCGAAGTCGATGAGGTACGTCGGATCGGGGGCCGGATCGCCGCCCCGATCCCCTTCGGAGCCGGATCTCCCGCTCCCGACCCTGACGTTTCGCGTCGTAGGGTCGCCGTGAACGAATCCCGCACGGTGGAGCCGTGCGAGGTGTCGACCCACGGAGCGGACCGCCCGAAGCGTCCGGTCCGATCGGCCCTCGTCACTCCCGTCGCTCCCGCCGCTCTCACTGCTCTCACTGCTCTCACCGCCTCGATGGAGGATCGCCGCGAGGTCGCGATCCCCGACGTACTGGAGGGTCAGCGTCGCTTCCGGCACGTCGACGTCGTACACGAGCGGCGTCGGCACGCCGGCCCGCCGTGCCTCGCTCGTCAACCGGGCCTCGGCGACCGTCCGATCCCGCCGAATCGAACGGTCCAACGCCGGATGCCGATACTCCTTGAGGATCCGACGCTTCCGAACGATCGGACCCTCGACCGTCTTTCCGATGAGATCGCCGGTAGAACCGGCATCGACGACGTCGACGACCGCCTCGGCTCCTCGGTGATCGCGGTCTCTCGCGCGATCACGATCGCCTTCGCGGTCGTGGTGGCTTTCCCGGTCGTGGTCGCCCCCGCCTCCGTTTCCGACCCGAGCGACGGACGACTCCTCGTCCCGCCACGTCACCGGCACCTGGTCCGGCCGGAAGTTCGGGTCGATCCGCGATTCGCGGATCTCGAGGGTGTCGCCCGCCGCCGCCATCCTCGCGCCGAGCACCGCGATCATCCCGGCGTTGTCGCGGAGGTATCGCGGATCGGGCGCGTGGAACGACGCGCCGCGGGCCGAACACATCTCCGCGAGCATCTCGCGGAGCCGGTCGTTCTGGCCCACGCCGCCGCCCAACACGAGTTCGTCGGCCCCGGTCAGCGAGAGCGCGCGCTCGGAGACCTCCGTGAGCATGGCGAAGACGTGCTCTTGAAGCGAAAAACAGATCCTCTCGAGCGGCTCGCCGTCGTCGTACGCGTCGTTCGCGGCCGAGCTGATCCCCGAAAACGAGAAGTCCATCCCCTTGACGACGTACGGCAGCTCCAGCAGGTCGGCGGCTTCGGATCCCCGGCCGGCTCCCGAGACCTCCGCGGCGGCAGCCTCCACCTTCGGCCCGCCGGGGTGATTCCACCCGACGTGTCGCGTGAACTTGTCGATCGCGTTGCCGACGCCGGCGTCCATGGTCTCGCCGAGGACCCGATATCGCCCGTCGTGATAGCCGAGCAGGTGGGCGTTCGCGCCCGAGGCGTTCAGACACACCGGGTTCGAGAATCCCGACTCGTGGCGGCCGATCTCGAGGTGTGCGACCATGTGGTTGACGCCCACGAGCGGCACGTCGAGCGCTCCGGCGAGCGAGCGCGCGGCGGTCCCGACCGTCCGGAGACACGGGCCGAGGCCGGGGCCTCGCGAGAAGGCGACGGCGTCTATCGCGTCCGGGCCGTACTCCGCTTCGGCGGCGTCCAGCACCGTCCCGACGACTTCGGGAATCGCCTCGGACATGTGCTCCGCGGCCTCGCGCGGGTGAATGCCGCCGCTATCGGGTTCGTAGGGATCGGATTCGATGAAGGTCGAGTCGGTCTCGGCGTCGTGGAGGGCGGCGCTCGCACACCACGCCGTCCCTTCGATACCGAGAACCCGCATTCGATCGGCGGTTCAGGCCTCTTCGCCGTCGTCGCCCTCGGCACCGATCTTGTTCCGCTCGAGCATGTAGTCCTGTTCGACGTCGAGCGCGTCCGCGGCGGAGTCGTACACCTTCGCGTAGCCGACCGTCTTGCGCATGCCGAACTTCGTGTCGAGTTCGTGAACGACGACCTCCTCGGAGGCCTTGTCGAGCTTGGCGGCGAGCGAGTCGCGGACCGAGAGCCGGGAGGGGGTGGCCTCGTCGTGGACCGTCTCGAATCGGATGTCCGTCCGGTGCAACATGGGGTTTTCTTCCTCGGAGATGATGTCGACGTCCATGGTTCAGTTACGTGTACTACCCCCCGAACGCTGTAAAAGGATTTCGAAGCGTGTGGAGGGCCGTCCGGAGGGTTCTCCCGGAAGCGGCGTTCCCATCCGGTCGGTCGCTTCCCCCGGTCGGTCGCGCCCGGTCGTTCGTTCCCGCTCGGTCGGTTCACGTCCGTTCTCTCGAACCCCTGCTCTTCCACTGGAACTCTCGGCGTCAACGCCGTGAAACCCGCTCCGGTACGGTGATCCTCGGTCCGATACGGAACCTCTCGATCGGGTACGAACACTTCCGCTCCGGACCGAATCCGTGACGTGAACCGCCGTCGGGGATCGTCGCCACCATACTCCTCATCGAGGATCCGTCGCCCGCATCGAGGACCCGTCGTCGCTATCGGGGTTCCTCCTCCGTCGAGTCGGACCCGGAACTCGCTCCGAGCGCGTCGAACGCGCCGTCGACGTCGCCGTCGAGCCCCTCGAAGAGTTCGCGGGCCCGCTCCCGGCTCTCCGGCGAGACTTCGACCCGAACCATCCCCTCGCCGGGCTGGCCGTACACGACGCTCGCGCCGTCGGGAGACGCGAGGATGGCCGGCAGCGCGGCGAGGTCCTCCTCGCCGTCGACCTCGATCGTGACGGGATCGGGGTCCGCGAGCGCATCGGCGAGCGCCTCGAGAAGCGCGACCGTGAGCGTCGCCGCTGGATTCTCGACGGTCACGCGTTTCTCCCTCCCGGCGGCGAGCGCCTCCGATACCTCCGTCCGGACGGCTTCCCGCTCGGTCTTCCCGTCGACGAGCGCGATGTCCGGAACGCGGCCCGCCTCCCGGAGGTGATACGTGACGACGTCGCCGACGGCGACGACCGGCGCGTCGGGTCTGCCGTACTCCTCGCGGGTTTCGGCCGCGGCCGCGAGCAGCGTGTCGGCGTCGGTCGTCACCGGACCCATCGGCTCTTTGAACGCGTCACGAAGCGAGTCGGGAAGGGTGAGGATCGGGTTCGGCATACCGACCCGTACGGCGTCGTCGTATGAAGAATCGTGTGATCGTGCGCCAGCCGTGGCGTGGCACGCGGAGGACTCCGCGAACTCGGCAGAGCGGATCCGGACGGTTTCGGCGGCGACGTGGCGTCGCGGCGACTACCGGATCTTCGGTGACTACGGAACCTTCGGTGACTACCGGACCTTCAGCGCGTACGAGCCCGGCTTCGAGACGTTCATCTCCTCCGCGATCTGGCTCTCCTCGGGGTTCGTGACGATGACGTATCCGGCCCAGTCCTCCGTCAGCGAGGAGGAGCCGCAGAGCTCGCAGGTCTGTGCGTCCGGGTCGTTGACGTAGTGGCACTCGCGGCACGCGAGCCGATCCTCCGCCATCAGTCGTCCTCCCCGGTCGTGCCCGCCTCGGCTCGCCGCCGGCGGTCGCTCTCGAGCCAGTCGTGTTTACCGAGCCCCGGCTGCTTGGCGGTGAGCCCGATCTTCGAGTCGCGGGGGTTCCGCTCGTCGACGCTCTTCGTGACGACCCGCACCCGGACCGCGTCGTCGACGCCGAGGCTCTTATCCGAGTCCGAGGAGGCCAGCTGCTGGTTCGCCCCGTCGAAGGTGAGGTACTCGTCGGTGATCTGCGAGACGTGGAGCAGCCCGTCCACCGGCCCGATCCCGACGAACGCGCCGAACTCGACCGTCTCGACGACGGTCCCGTCGACGACCTCCTGCATGTCGGGGTCGAAGGTGAGCGCGTCGAACTCGGCCTCGTAGTAGACGCCGGGACGGTTGTGGAGGACCGCGCCCTCGCCGATGTCGTGGACCTCGATGACGCTCACGACGCTGCCGACGTCCTCGTCCATTCGTCCTTCCAGCTTGTCCTGAAGCAGGGCCTTCACCCGTTCGTCGGTGACGTCCGCCAGATGCTCCGGCGGGACCTCGACCGTGTCCTTGAGTCGAACTCGTTTGTACATGTGCGTGGGGTTTGTGTGATCGCGTGTGTCCGCGTGTCGCGTCCGTCGTCCGCTCGCGCGTTCTCGTCCGTCGTTTCTCCGCCGGTGCCTTTCCGATCGCGGGCGGTCGCCGACCCGATCGGCCGCCGATGCCCGTCTTCCCGTCTCCGCTACGGGTCCGTTACCGTGAGTGTGTTCCGCCCCCGTAAACAGATTACCGGTGTGTCCGCGTCCAGTACCCGTTCCACGAGGGGTCTATCGAGCGTTACCACGTACCCGGCCCGGCCCGCTCGAGCGAGATCGACGAGCGCGTCGTCCGCGTACGCCCCGTCGACCTCGACCGTCCGGGCCCGGTCCGCGAGGTCCGCGCCGACGCTCGCCGCGGTCGCCGCCTTCCCCGCGCCCGATCCGATCCCGTCGAGTTCCTCGACGACCGACGAGGGCACGACCGGATCGTAGCTCCCGAGGAGCCGGTCGAGCTCCTCGAACAGCCGGACGTTCGCCTCGACCGGGGCCATCAGCGCGCTCGCGTCGAGCGCGACGACGGGGCGCGTCTCGCCCTCGGGGTTCTCGTCGGACACGTTACGACAGCGTCCCGACGCCGATCAGCCGCCATCGCGCGCCGACGCGGCGGTTGATCGCGATCTGTGCGCCCTCCTCGGCGCATACCGGTCGCTTGAGGCTGACCTCACACTCGTCGTCGCGCGCGCTCGTCACGGCTCCGACGGTGGTCGCGGTGCCGACGGTCAACATGAGTGGTTCGCCCGTCGAGATCTCCTCGATGTCGCTCTCGCCGCTCTCGTCGTCCTCCTTGCCGACGACGCGGTCGAGGAGGTCGACCTGCATCTCGAACTCGTGTCGGGTCGGCGGGAGCGTTCCGGGCTCGCCGGCGACCTGCCCGGCGAGCGCGTCGCCCTTCGTCAGGCTCGGGTCGAGTCCAGTTCCGACGCCGAGCAGGCCGCCCGGACGGGCGCTCTCGACGTCGTTGCTGCCCGCCTGAAGCGACCGGATCGAGGTCTCGAGGGATCGCCACTCGGTCTGCCCCTCCTCCTCGACCTCGCGGCCGGGGCGGATCTCGAGGCCGTCGCCGACCGACAGCTCGCCCTGAACGAGCGAGCCGCCGACGACGCCGCCTTTCAGCTCGTCCGCGGTCGCGCCCGGACGGTTGATGTCGAACGAGCGGGCCGCGAACATCCGGGCGTCCTCGTCGGGGTCGCGCTCGGGCGTCGGGATCTCCGATTCGATCGCCTGGATGAGCAGGTCGAGGTTGACCTCCTGTCCCGCCGAGACGGGGACGATGGGCGCGCCCTCCGCGACGGTCCCCTCGACGAACTCCTGGATCTGCTCGTAGTTGTCGACGGCACGGTCGCGGTCGACGAGGTCCACCTTGTTCTGGGCGATGACGATGTTCTCGATCCCGATGAGGTCGAGCGCCATCAGGTGTTCCTCGGTCTGTGCCTGCGGGACGTCCTCCGTCGCGCTCACGACGAGGACGGCCCCGTCCATGATCGACGCGCCCGAGAGCATCGTCGCCATCAGCGTCTCGTGGCCGGGCGCGTCCACGAACGAGACGGTCCGCAGCGGCTCGCTCTCGGAACCGTCGGGACACTCCTCCTCGGTCGTGTAACACTCGGGCTCGTCGACGCCGGGACAGCGGCGGAACGTCGCGTCCGCGTACCCGAGCCGGATCGAGATCCCGCGTTTCATCTCCTCGCTGTGCTGGTCGGTCCACGAGCCGGACAACGCCTGTACGAGCGTCGTCTTCCCGTGGTCGACGTGACCGACGAGACCGATGTTCACCTCCGGTTGTGTGTTGGCTTGGGTCACTGTGTTTCCTCCTAACGGAGCAGTCTTACCCGGATTTTCGCCCCGTGCGAGTGATAAAGTTGCTGTTATGGTGGCGTCAGGACCCCCATCCCCCCGATCCGGGTCGCCCCGTGTCCGTCCGAGCGGGCGACGCCCTTCCGACGCCGATTTACCGCTCACGCCCGTATCCGGCGACACGAATGGGATACGCGTGTCCGGTGTGTGCGACCCCGCAGCGCGACGGCGAGCACTTGGCGCACCACCTCGCGTTCACGGCGATGCTCCACGGCGACGACCACGAGGCGTGGCTCGACGACCACGCCCCCGACTGGCGGACGGCCGACCCCGCGGGGCTCGCGGAGGAGGTCGTCGGCCACGCCGAGCCCGCCGAGTACCACGAGGTGTTCGAGGACACGACCGACCGCGGCCGGCCGGCGGTGGACGCCGGGATCGGTGGTCACGATGGTCACGAGGGTCACGCGCACGGGCACGGTTCCGCCCACGAGCACGGCGGCGGTCACGGCGGCGGTTCCGGCGGGATGGACCCCGAGACGGCCGCCGCCGTCGAGGAGGCGCGCGAACTGACGCGCCGGATGTACGAGGGGGACGACGGCGGGGACGCTGCTGACGACGAGGACGATGCTGACGACGGAAGTCACGCCGAGGGCGGGGACGGCGACGGCGACTGAGTTCGACTCCGTTCGTCCGCCGGGTGGTGATTCCTACCGGATGTCTCACCCCGTGAGTCGGCGATCCTACTGCTCGATCGAGCGTGCTAGTGGTACGGACGTTTCGATGGAGATCGGGGTGATGAATGGGAGACGGTTGCCGGCGCGGTGAACACGTCCAAAGCCCCAGCCGCGACGGCTCGGGGGCCTCGTTGTCGTTCGAAAGGTGCTTTGCGCCTTTCGTGATGTCGTCAGAACGCGTCGCGTTCTGACTGCTCGCCAGAAATCTCCGATTTCTGGCGATGACGAGAGAGCTTCGCTCGCTGCGGTGCTTACTTCGGCCGCCGTCGCCCTCGCGACAGCGAGGCGCTCCGCGCCTCTGGCAGCCGGCGGCGAAGCCGCCGGCGACTGCCCCTTTGATTCCCACCCCGCACAGCGCCGCACCCGCACCTCACACCTCCCCAGCCTCGTTGCTCGCGCTTTTCAAGCGCTCGCAACTCCCTCACGGGCTCCTCGCCCCCTTCGGGCGCTCGGAGGCGTGCCACCGCTCAGGAGATCGGTCGTTACCCGACGACAAAAGGCGGTATACTGACCGACGTGGTACGTTTTGGCGGGCTCAGTCGATCCACTCGACCGCCGGGGAGAGGTCCAGCGGCACCGACCCCTTCCGGTAGGCCTCGATCCGGCCGCTCGGCCGGGCGCGGAGGACGACCGCGGGCCGGTGGCGGACGTCCGGCTGCGCCGCGCGGACCGCCGCCCAGTCGTCGTCGGGGAACGACGAGCAGTCGACGAAGAGGGTCGCACCGCCGCCGTGTGCCTCCAGCTGGCCGCTGGTCTTCGTCTCGACCGTGTCGCGGACGGCGGCGACCGGACCGCTCGCCGCCCGGGTCGCGACCGGCTGCGGGCGGGTCACCTCGACGAGCGAGGCGGTTCCCGTGTCCGGGTCGGTCGCGCGGAAGTCGAGCGAGTGGCCGGTCGTCACCTCGATCTCGGGAACGATCGCGTACCCCGCGTCCGAGAGGAGCTTCGCGGCCGTGAACTCCGCGACGGTCGCGCTCATCCGCACGAGGTCCATCGACGTCGACGTGCCGAGCTTGCCCGCCATCGTCTCGCGGTACTCGTCGAGGGTCCCGGGGTGAAGGAGCCGCTCGACGTAGCCGGTTCCCTCCTCGCGGGTCGCGTCGGGGAAGCCGGCGGCGTGGTCGCGGAAGAACGCCCGGGTCGTCTCCGCGCCGTCCTTCGAGCAGAACACCGGCAGGAAGAACCACGAGACGTGCGGGTAGTCGGCGAGCCAGGGCTCGTCGTCGTGAAGCCCCGCGAGCAGTTCGCGCTGGGCCCATCTGGAGACGGGATAGGCGACCTCATCGAAGCCGTACTTCTCCGTTCGCCAGAGGTCGCTCGGCGTCTCCGTGTTGCCGAGCCAGTAGCCGGCGGGGCCGCCGCTCGCGTCCGCCGGCGGGTCGGGGTCGTCGTCGGTCCAACAGAACAGCGCCCACGAGCCGTCGTCCATGTCGAAGCGCCGGGCGTCGAACCGCGACGGCGGCTTGTACCACGGATCGCTCGCGGTCGCGCCGAGGTTCTCGTCGAGCGGGCGTTCGATCCGCGAGCGGACCCGGTTCGCGTCCCACCGGCCGGGCGCGCGCCTGAATCGGAGCGGTTGTGCCACGCGTTCGCTACCGCACGCCTCGGCTAAGGGTTTCCGGTGGATCGGTCGACACGTCGACGGTCGACCGTTGAAATATCATGAATGAGAAACGTACGCGAATTCGCCGACAGGTATATGTACGAGAGTTGCTAAGTGAGGGCGTACCATGTCAATGGGTGCCTATGACGAAGCGGAACACGAGCGTCGTGAGCAGAAGACGAGTGCCGTCGACGCAGATTTCGACGCCGAGCGACCGGAGTATTCGGGTTCCCTCACGTACGACTCCGGCGACTCCGCGGAGGCACTCCTCGACAAGTTCCAGGAGATGAAAGGCGACTGAGACGCCCCGGCCTTTTCCGAAGTTCGTTCGAGAGTCACCCGCGGGTGAGGATGATCGCCGCCGAACAGACGACCGCGACGGCGAGCACGTGCCCGACGACCGCGCCGAGCAGGATCGGCTCCTCGAGGAGGAACGGAACCAGTCCCAGCTGTATCGCCGAGAACGCGACGTTCTCCGCGTCGAGACGCCGAGCGATCGCGGCCTCGTTCGGGGATAAGTCGACGTGGACCGCTCGCCAGAGCGCGACGACCGCGCTCCACCAGGAGGTCCCGATCCGGTAGGTGAGGTCCCAGAGGACGAGCAGAGTCACGTACACGACGGGCGCGGGCGGACGCGCGCCGAACAGCCGCCCGAGCAGCGCCCCGTCCCAGACGAAGAGGTACGTCACGAGCGCGATGAACGCGAGCACGCCCAACACGATCTCGATGCTCGACCCGAACAGCAGCCGCTTGTGCTCCGGCGGCGTCGATAACAGCCGGTTCTTCTCGCCGAGCCGGTGCATCTCGACGCTGCCGACCGCGGCCACGAGCACCGCGACCGTCCCCGCGAGCACCGCGTTCCACAGCCCGTAGTACCAGCCGAGGACGAGGACTGCCGCCTCGAAGAGGGCGAACTGGATCGCGACGGCGACCCGTCGCGAGATCGCCAGCCCGGGGATCCCGCCGACGAGACTCTCGTATACCCACGTCTCCCCGTATCTCCGGCTCACGAGGTCGCCTCCCCCCCGACGGCGGACGCCTCGGTCGAGTCGTCGGCGTCGAGCGCGCGGGCCACCGCGAGGTCGAACGAGGTCGGCTCGACGGGAACGAGCTCGCGGATCCGGTCGTCGTCGACGACGACCGTGTTGCGGAGCCCCTCCACGAGCGAGCGAGCCAGATACGGATCGACGTCGGTGACGAGCCGGAGCCACCGCGCGGACAGTCCCGGACTCAACACGGGCACGCGGACGATCCGGAGGCTGCGACCGAACTGCCGGCGGGTCCGCCGGAGGATCTCCGCGTACGTCAACACCTCTGGACCGCCGATCTCGTAGGTCTCGCCGGCGGTTTCTGGGACCTCGAGCGTCCCGGCGAGGTAGGCGACCACGTCGTCGATCGCGATCGGCTGACACGGCGTGTCGACCCACTTGGGCGTGACCATCACCGGGAGCCGGCTCGCGAGCCCGCGGATCACCTCGAAGCTGGCGCTGCCCGCGCCGATCACGATCGCGGCACGCAGCGTCGTCAGCGCGTAGGATCCCTCCGCGAGGACGCGTTCGACCTCGCGGCGCGACCGGAGGTGTTCGGAGAGGCCGTCGCGGTCCTCGCCGAGTCCGCCGAGGTAGACGACCCGGGAGAGACCGGCCGCGCTCGCGGCCGCCGCGAAGTTGCGCGCGCAGTTCCGATCCCGTTCCTCGTAGCCGGGGCCGCCGTCCATCGAGTGGACGAGGTAGTAGGCGGCGTCGACGGGTTCGCCGTCGAATCGAAACGCCGGCGGGAGGCTCTCCGGCTCCAACAGGTCGCCCTCGACGACGCGGACGCCGGGCGACGGAGCGTAATCGGTCGCGTCGCGGACGAGCGTGACGACCTCGTGACCGCGGTCGAGAAGCGCCGGGACGAGCCGGCGTCCGACGAACCCGGTCGCGCCGGTGACGAGAACGCGCATACCCGTGAGAGGGCCGGCGCGACCATAAGCCCCCGCACGAACCGTCCGGAGGACATCGGAGGCGATCGACGGGAGCGGGAACCACCGACCGATCCGTAAAAGTCCCTGGGCGTCGGCGGGCCCGTATGAACGCTGGCGAGTTCGAGCCGGTGCGCGGGGTGCCGGACCTGTACGTCCACGACACGGGGATGTTCGACACCGACGAGTACGGGTCGGTGTACGTGTACGACGCCGAGCGTCCCGCCGTGATCGACACCGGGACCGGCGCGAACCGGGAGACGCTGTTCGAGACGATCGAGGAGGTCGGGATCGGACCCGACGAGCTCGCGTGGATCGTCCCGACGCACGCCCACCTCGACCACGCCGGCGGCGCGGGCCACCTGGCGGCGCGGTACCCGAACGCCGAGGTCGCCGTCCCCGAGCGAGGGGTACGACACCTCGTCGATCCGGACAGGCTCGTCGCCGGGACGAAATCGGCGGTCCGCGAGCAGTGGGAGTACTACGACGACCCCGAACCCGTCCCCGAAGAGCGGATCACGGGGCTCGCCGACGGCGACCGGATCGATCTGGGCGACCGCGAGCTCGTCGTCCACGACGCGCCGGGACACGCTCCCCACCACGCGGTGTATCACGACCCGGAGGTCGGCGTCGTCTTCACCGCGGACGCCGCCGGGATCTACGTCCCCGCGGTCGACGTGGTCCGCCAGACGACCCCGCCGCCGCAGTTCGACCTCGACCGATGTCTTCGCGACCTCGGGTCGATCGCCGACTTGGAGCCCGAGTACCTCTGTTTCGGCCACTTCGGCCCGCGCGAGTACGACCCTGACCTGATCGAGGAGGCGAAGCGGGCGTACGTCGAATGGGTGGAGGCGGTCCGGGCGAAACGCGAGGAACTGGGCGACGACGAGGCGGTCGTCGAGCACTTCGAGGAGGCGAGCAGCGACATCGAGTTCTGGAACCCCGAGCGCGCCCGCGCCGAGGCGAGCCTGAACGCCCGCGGCGTCTTGGGGTTCCTCGACCGGGGAGAAACGCCCTAAACCCCCCGTCGCCTAGGGGAACCCAACCGATGGGCATCTTCGATACGATCCGCGCCGTGTTCGGGACGAGCGCCGAGACGGACGCGACCCGCGAGGCCGACCCCGAGGACCTCTTCGGGATGTCGACGGCGTACGTGACGATGGAGGCGGACCTCGGCTACGACCACGCCGGCGAGGCCGCGCTCTGTTTCTCCGGGGTCGACAGCACCCGCTTCGACGACGCGGTCTCGATGGTCGAGGAGATCCTCGCGGCCGGCGAGATCGAGACCGGGACGGGCTTTCACCGCCACGAGGACGACCACGGCTACCACTGGTTCGTCCTCGAGGACGACGACCCCGAGGATCTCGTGACGAGCGTCCACTTCGCTGCCGACCAGTTCATCGAGGAAGGGTTCGGCTCGCGGCTCCTCGCGGCCGTCTTCGGCTTCGAGAACGACGACGGCCGTGCCTACTGGATCTACTCGTTCCGCCGCGGAGCGTACTACCCGTTCGCGCCCGACGGAACGAGCGACCGGAACCAGCGCGCCGAGTTCAAGCTCCAGTCGGTCCTCGACGGGGAGCTCGGACTCGAGGACGACGAGTCCTACTGGTACCCGCTGTGGCCCGACGCTCCCGGGCGGCATCCCTGGGAGTGATCGGATGGCAGGAGACGGAATCCGGACGGACGGATCCGGTTCGAGGAGCAGCGGCCGGAAGCGCGCGTTCCGGCTCGTGGCCGTCCAAGCGGCGACGGTGAGCGCGGCGACCCACCTGCTGTGGGCGTGGCCGCGGCTGGTCGAACCGGCTGCTTCCGCCGACCCTCGGCCGTACGTCTTCGTCCTCGCGGCCGCCTTCACCGCCGTCGTCGCGGCCGCGACGCTGCGAGCCGACGAGTACCGACGGCTGTACGCGCTCGGCGCGGGGACGCTCGCCGCCTACCTCGTCGGCTACGTGGCCTGGCACGGCGGGGGGACAGCCGCGGCGCTCTCGGCCGATCCGCTGGCGATCGTCGGGAAGACGGCCGAGGTCGTCGGCGTGGCCGCGTTCCTGGCGCTCTACCGGCTCGCGCCGCCGACGAGCGTCGTCGTGGCTCGTCGAGCGGGCGACGAGTCCGAGGGGAGCAAGCCGGACGGCGGCGAGTCGGAGGACGGCTGACCGACACGACTTATTACTCGAGCCCCGGATCGACGGACAGTGAGCGACACCTACCGCACGGTCGCGGGGCGCGCGACGGCGACGTTCGAGGTCCGCGGCTCGGAGTTCCTCGGTCACGTCGCGCCGGCCGACACCGTCGAGGAGGCCGAGGCGTTCATCGAGGCCGTCAGGGCCGAGTACGCGGACGCGACGCACAACGTCCCGGCCTACCGGGTGCCCGCGGGCGAGGCCTCCGAACGGACGCCCGGATCGGAGGTCATGCTCCGCGAGTACGGCGACGACGACGGCGAGCCGAGCGGCTCGGCGGGGAAGCCGGCGTTGAACGTCCTCGAGAAGCGGGACCTCCGGAACGTCGCCAGCGTGGTCACGCGGTACTACGGCGGGACGAACCTCGGGGTGGGCGGGCTCGCCCGCGCGTACTCGCGGGCCGTCAAGGACGCGGTCGACGAGGCGGGCGTCGTCGAGGAACGACCGCACCGCCGGCTGGTCGTGCGGACCGACTACGACGACTCCGGGACGGTTCGCGGCGTGATCGAGTCGACGGGCGTCGAGTTCGACGCCGACTACGACGAGCGGGTCCGGTTCGACCTTCGGATGCCGGTGGGCGACGTCGACGAGCTGGTCGAGCGGCTCAACGACGCGACGAGCGGGCGGGTCGAGATAGACCGGTGAGCGTCGGCTGGGCCGGATCGGTGAACGTCGTTCGGGGAGTGATGGCGAACAGGCGACGCGGGGCGTCACGTGGTCCCGCGGCGGGGCGTCGCGCTCCCGTCCAGTGCGCCGCGGGCGACGATCAGGTCACGCCGGCTCTGGCTTCGGTTTCGGGGATAAACGTGCGGACGCCGATGCGGACCGCGACCGCGCGGGCGACGCGGATCCTCAGGTGAACTTCCGGACCGTCATCTCCAGCGTGTCGAGGTCGAGGATCGGCGCGTAACCCGCGTCGGGGTCGATGTTGACGGACTTCTGGAAGTCGGTCTGTGACTGCCAGCAGCCGGAGTTGACCGCGAGCACGTCGTGGTACTTCCCCCAGCCGAGCTTGTGGACGTGGCCGGTGTGGAACACGTCCGGCACGTCCTCGATCACGAGGTAGTCGCGTTCCTCGGGGGCCACGCGGGTGTGTCCGCCGAACTGCGGGGCGACGTGGCGCTTCTTGAGGAGTTGGTACATCGCCTTATGTGGCTCGTCGTAGCTGGCCTTCTCCTCCGGTAGCTCGGCGATGACCTCGTCGAGCGAGACGCCGTGGTACATCAACACCTCGACGCCCTCGACGGAGACCGTCGCGGGGTTCGAGACGATCCGCGCGTCGTGGACGTCCATGATCTCGCGGATCTCGTCGTTGAACCCGGGCTGCGGCTCCGCGAGCCGGACGGCGTCGTGGTTGCCGGGGATCATCACGATCTCGGTGTCGGCGGGGACCTCCTTGAGGTACTCCGCGAACAGCTCGTACTGCTCGTAGATGTCGACGACGTCCAGCTCCTCGTCCTGGTCGGGGTAGACGCCGACGCCCTCGACCATGTCGCCGGCGATGAGCAGGTACTCGACGGGCGCGGCCTCCGGCGTGTGGAGCCAGTCGGTGAACCGGCTCCAGGCGTCGGCGACGAACTCCTCGCTGCCGACGTGGATATCGGAGATCAGCGCGGCCTGGACGTGGCGGTCGGCCCCGCCGGTGACGCGGGTGCGCGGGACGTCGGGGAAGTGGAGCGAGTCCGCGAAGAGGATCCCCGAGTCGTCCGCGAGCGTCCCCTCGACCGCGAGACACTCGTCCATGAGGATCTCGTCGACGACGTCGGCGAGCCCCTTGTCCTTCATCACGAGGGCGGGGAACGTCCCGGTGGTGTCCTCGAGCTCGATCAGCCAGTGGCCCGACTTGGTGGAGCGTACGTCGTTGACCAAGCCGATCATCGCGGCGTCACTGCCGCCGGGCATGTCCGCGATCGCCTCGGCCGGCCGGTGGTTGACGCGGCCGCGCAGGAGGCCGGAGAGCCGCTCGTAGCGGTCGCGGAACGTCCGGACGAAGTCGGCGTACTCGCCGGTCCCCGTGCTGTGGCCGGTCATGTCGTTGCCGACCGCGAGCTCGCGGCGGGACGGGTCACGGTCGTGGTCGGCGTCGCGGTGGCCGTCGTGGTTGGCGTCGCGGTGGCCGTCGTGGTTGGCGTCGCGGTGGCCGTCGCGGTCCTCCCGGACTCCGGGTCGCTCGTCGGCGCCGACGCCCGCGGTCGGCTCCGTCTCGTCCGCGACCCCTGACCCCTTCGTTTCAACTGGAGATCCGTCGTCGTTGGCGGGCGTAGCGGGGGGTTGCCCGGACGGAACACCGTCCGAGTCGTCGTTCGAGACGGGTCCGTGATCGTCGAGGGCGGCGCGGACGTGGTCGGTCGTGATCCGGAGCGCGTCGTCGGGTGCGGCCTCGACGGCGGCCTCGAGCGCCGCGGCGGCGTCGTCGGCACCGGCCAGGAGGGTCACGGCCTCGCGTTCGGCGTTGTAGCCGCGGCTGGCGAGTTCGCCCACGATCCGCGCGTTCGACTCCAGCGGCACGGACCGACGGAGGGGAGAGCGAGCCAAAACGGTTCCGGCTACCGGTCCCGCTCGAACCCGGCGGCGAACGTCGCCTCGTCCACCGTGAGCACCGTCGGCCGGCCGTGCGGGCACGCGAAGGGGCGCTCGCACTCGTCGAGCCGGTCGAGCAGCGCGCGGATCGCGGTCCGGTCGATCGCGTCACCCCGTTTCAGCGACGGGTGACACGCCAGGTCGGCCAGAAGCCGCTCGCGAGCGTCGCGCGGCGACTCCCCCTCCGAGAGTGCCGCGAGGGCGTCGCGCAGCGAGTCCGGGTCGGCGGTCCGTCCGAACGGGGCGGGGACCGTCCGCACCCGGATCGTCCCGCCGCCGAAGGGCTCGGTCTCGAACCCGAGCGCGTCGAGCGTCTCGGCGTGCGCCTCCGCGGCCGCGGCCTCCCCGGCCGACAGCGACAGCGTCGCCGGCGGGTCGACGGCGGCGGTCGGGACGGCCTCGTCCTCGAACGCGCGGGCGAGCCGCTCGTAGTTCACGCGCTCGTGGGCGGCGTGGGAGTCGATCACGAGCAGCTCGTCGCCCGACTCGACGAGCGCGTAGAGGTCGCGGAACGTCCCGATCGGCTCCGTGTCCGCGAACGCCGCCGACCGGGAGCCGTCGTCCTCGCCGACCGGCTCGAGCGCGGTCTCGAGGTCGGTGTCGACGGTCGCCTTCCGCCGGAGGTCCGCGCCGGTGAGCGCGTCAGAGACGACGGACTCGACCGCCTCGGCGACCGCGTCGGCGTCCTGGAGCCCCACCTCGCGTTTCGCCGGGTGGACGTTCGGGTCGACGCGCTCGGGCGGGACCGCGACGTCGACGGCGGCCACCGGCTCTCGGCCGTCCGGCAGCAGTCGACCGTACCCCGCCCGCACCGCGCCCGCGAGCCGATCGTCGCGCACGGGTCGGCCGTTCACGGAGACTCGGAGGTGATCCCTCGCGGCGCGGGTGACCGAGGGGTACGCGAGCGCGCCGGAGACGTCGACGGTGATCCCTCCCTTCTCGATCCCGACGCTCGCCGACACCTCCGTCGACTGGCTCGCGGTCTCCCGGTCGTAGACGCCGAACAGCGCGTCGACGACCCCGGTTCCGGGCGTCGACAGCGTCGTCGACCCGTCGTGTTCGAGCGTGAACGCGACTTCCGGGTTCGCGAGCGCGTAGTCGGCGACGAGCGCGGAGATCCGCGCGAACTCGGCGCGAGCGCCGGCGAGCGACTCCCGTCTGGCCGGCCGAGTGGAAAAGAGGTCGCGGACGACCACGGTCGTTCCGCGGGCGCGCCCGGCGTCTGACACGTCGGGCGCGTCGTCCCCGTCCCCGTCGCTCCGCGGGCCAACGACGACCCGCGTCCCGACCGCGTCGGCGACGTCGCCCCCGCCGCCGTCGTCCGTCGTCACCTCGAGGCGGGCGGCGTCGGCGATGGCCGCGAGCGCCTCCCCGCGGAACCCGAGCGAGCCGACGCCGACGGGGTCCGCGTCGGGCGCGAGCTTGCTCGTCGCGTGTCGCTCGACGGCGAGTCGGGCGTCCGCGCGGTCCATGCCGCGACCGTCGTCGGCGACCCGGATCCGGTCCGTGCCGTCGCCGTCGACCGTGATCTCGACGCGCGAGGCCCCCGCGTCGAGCGCGTTGTCGACCAGTTCGGCGACGACCCGCGCGGGCCGGGTGATCACCTCGCCGGCGGCGATCCGGTCGACGGTGGCGGGGTCGAGCCGGCGGACGCGGTCGGGAGCCTCGTCCCCCGTGTCGCCTTCGGAGTCGCTCCCTCCCCCTTCCCGTTTCCGTTCAGTCGTCATCGCTCTCGAGCCGGGTTTGGAGGTCGTGAAGCGCGTTCAACGCCTCGATCGGGGTCGTGCGCGCGAGGTCCAGATCGCGGAGCCTCGCGGCGACCGACGGCGGGAGGTCGTCCGTCGCGTCCTCGGCCGTATCGGCGACGGTCGAATCGTCGACCGTGTCGGCCGGCTCGTCGGCGGCGGGGTTCGCGTCGCGATCGGCGGAATGGTTCGCGTCGCGGTCGGCGGCGGGGTCGGCATCCGGATCGGGTGCGGGATCGTCGGCCGCCGGATCGTCGGCTATCGGATCGTCGGCCGACTCGATCGCCGGGAGGTCGTCGACCTCCTCCTCCGCGAGGAACTCGCGAAGCGAGACGTCCTCCGCGTCGGGGTCGGTCTCGGTTCCGGTATCGGATCCGATGGGGGAGTCGGTCTCGTGGGCGGAGTCGGTCTCGCGGGCGGAGTCGGTCTCGGCGACGAGGTCGCGCGAGCGCTCGACGACCGCGGCCGGCACGCCCGCGAGCTCGGCCACCTCGACGCCGTACGACGAGGAGGACGCGCCGGGGACGACTCGGTGGAGGAACGTCACCTCGCCGTCCTCGCGGGTGGCGGTGAAGTGGAGGTTGAACGCGCGCTCGCGCTCCGCGGCGAGGTCCGTGAGGTCGTGGTAATGGGTGGCAAACAGCGCCGTCGCGCCGAGTTCGTCGTGGACGAACTCCGCGGCCGCCCGGGCGATCGCCCGGCCGTCGGTGGTGGCGGTGCCGCGGCCGACCTCGTCGAGGAGGACGAGCGAGTCCGGCCCGGCGTCGTGGAGGATCTCGGTGAGTTCGCTCATCTCGCGCATGAACGTCGACTGCCCGCCGGCGATGTCGTCGGAGGCACCGACCCGGGTGAAAAGCCGGGAGAAGACGGGGAGCCGGGCGGTCTGTGCGGGGGCGAACGAGCCGGTCTGGGCGAGCACCACGGCGAGCGCCACCGCCCGCATGTACGTCGACTTGCCGCTCATGTTCGGCCCCGTTATCACCGCGATCGACCCCCGCGGGAGGTCCGCGTCGTTGGGGACGAACGACTCCTCGGCGCGCTCGACGACCGGATGGCGGCCCCCCTCGATCTCGATGCCCGCGTCGGGGTCGTCGACGACCTCGGGTCGAACGTAGTCGTTCTCGACGGCGACCGCCGCGAGCGACGCCAGCGCGTCCAGCTCGGCGAGCGCGTCCGCGAGCGCCTGGACCCGTTCGGTCTCCTCGGCGACCCGATCGCGGACCTCGGCGAACAGCTCGTACTCCAGGGCGTCCGCGCGCTCCGTGGCCCCGACGATCTCCTCCTCCCGCTCCTTCAACGCCGGCGTGTAGTACCGCTCGCTGTTCTTCAACGTCTGCCGGCGGCGGTAGTCGTCGGGGACCCGATCGAGGTTGGCGTCGGTCACCTCGATGTAGTAGCCGTGGACCTGGTTGTGCCCGACCGACAGCGAGTCGATCCCGGTGCGCTCGCGCTCGCGCGCCTCCAGGTCGGCGATCCACTCGCGGCCCTCGCGCTCGGTCGCGCGGAGGTCGTCGAGGTCGTCGTCGAACCCTCCCGCGATCACGCCGCCCTCGGTGATCTCCTGGGGCGGATCCGACGCGATCGCCGAGTCGATCAGGTCGCGGACCTCCGCCAACTCGTCGAGGCGGTCGCGGAGGGCACGGAGGTGGTCGGTTCGGGGGAGCTCCTCGGGGCCCACTTCACCCTCTCCCTCGTTCAGCGTCGCCCTCAACTCGGGGACGACCGCGAGCGTGGCGTGAAGCGACCGGAGGTCTCGGGCGTCGGCGCGGCCGCGGGAGACCCGCCCCACCAGCCGTTCGAGGTCGTAGGCGGTCGCGAGCGCGTCGGCGATCCCCTCGCGAACGAGCGTCCGGTCCGCGAGCTCGCCGACCGCGTCGTGTCGCGACCGGATCGCCTCGGCGTCGACGAGCGGGCGGCGGAGCCACCGCTCGAGACACCGGCGGCCGAGCGCGCAGTTCGTCGAATCGAGGACGTCGAACAGCGTGTCGCTCGCGCCGAGCCCGCGGTTCTCGAAGAGTTCGAGGCTCCGCTGGGCCGCCGCGTCGAGCCGCAGCCGGTCGCGGGGGTCGTACCGCCGGACCCGCGAGACGTACTCGAGGGGGCCGTCGTCGCCCTGGGTGTACTCCGCGTACGCCAACACCGCGCCCGCGGCGCGCAGCTCCGCGTCCCCGCCGAACCGACGTTCGGGCGCGGAGACGTACGGTTCCAGCCGATCGATCGCGGCCCGACGCTCGAAGGCGGCGGGGTCGTGGCCGTGGACCGTCCGGTCCGGGTCGCCGGCGGCGGGGTCGAACCCGTCGAGGTCGCCGGCGGCTGTGCGACCGTCGGCGATACGTCCGTCGCCGCGATCCGGACCGGCCACACCCGGCCCCACGATCACCTCCGCGGGCGCGATCCGGTCGAGTTCCTCGGCGACGGTTCCGGGGTCGCCAGCGGTGACGAGACACTCGCCGGTGGCGACGTCGACGGCGGCGAGCCCGAGGGTCGGACCCAGCTCGCGGTCGGTCTCGGCCGGGTCACCCTCCTCGCGCGTCACCGCGGCGACGTAGTTGGTCGTTCCCGACTCCAGCAGGTCGTCCTCGACGACGGTTCCCGGCGTGATCACCTCCGTCACGGCGCGGTCGACGAGCCCGGAGGCCGCCTCGGCGTCCTCGACCTGGTCGCCGATCGCGACGCGGTAGCCGGCGTCGAGCAGCGCCTCGAGGTAGGAGGCGGCGTTGTCGATGGGGATCCCGGCCATCGGGTAGTCGCCGGTCGAGTCCGAGCGCTCGGTGAGCGTCACCTCGCACACGCGCGCGACGGCCTCGGCGGCCTCGCAGAACGCCTCGTAGAAGTCGCCGACCTGAAAGAGGACGAGGGCGTCCTCGTGGGCGGCACACAGCTCCGCGTACTGTGAGAGCATCGGCGTGAGCTCCTCGCGGGCCGCCGCGATCCCGGGCGGAACCCCCGTGACCGTCTCCCGATCCGCGGTTGACATACCCGCAAGCGGGTCGCCCGCGGGCATAAACGACACGGACCCACGGGTAGGCGGCGCGGGCAGGTGGCGCGGGCAGGTGGCGCGGGTCGGCACGGTGCGGGGTTCGACGCCTCGATCCCCGGGACCCTTACGGTTCTGGAACCCCCAGTGGGACCGTGACGAACCGCACCGTCGTCGTCGGGCTGGCGGCGACGTTCGTCGGGCTGACGGCCCTGCTCGTCGTCGCCGGCGTCGTCGTCAACCCCCTGTTGTTGGCCGTCGCCGTCCCGTTCGGGGCCGCGGCGTACCTCATGTGGTTCCACGCCAGCGGTCGGCTCCGCGAGCGGGTGCGCCGCGAGGCCGACCGACTCGGCCCGACGGAGCGCGAACGCGCCGAACAGCGCGCCCGAGCCGCCGAGAACCGACGGGACACGTACCGGACCGCCGGGGTGAGCGGGTCGCGGTCGGCGTCCGGGACGACGGGCGCGCGAGGCGGGACTCGCGGGCGGAACCGGACGGCCGCCGGCGACGCCCGCGACCGAGCGCCCTCGACGCACGGGATGTCGGAACGGGAGGCCTACGCGACGCTGGATCTCGACCCGAGCGCCGACGGCGAGACCGTCCGGTCGACGTATCGCGAGCGGGCAAAGCGACTCCACCCCGACGGGGAGGACGGCGACGAGGAGGCGTTCAAGGAGCTGAACCGGGCATACGAGGTCCTGACGGACTGAGCGGACGGTGTCGCCGCGAACGGGAGGCTCAGACGTGTTCCGCCAGGCGCGCCTCCGCCGCCTCGAACTCCTCGCGCGTGTTGACGTTCGTGAAGGTGTGCTCCGTCGTCCGCTCGCGGATGGTCGAGTCGTCGACGCGGACGACCGACAGTTCCTCGACGGCCGCGAGGATCTTCCCGTCGCCGCGGGCGAGCGCGCGGTCGCAGGCGGCCGCCGTCGCGTCGGCGCGGTAGACCGCCTGCGTCGTCTGGAACCAGCGGTCGTCGAGCCGCGGGATCGCCGCGTCGGCCCCGGCGTCGGCCGCGTCCGAGAGGAGCGTCTCGGCGAACGTCGGGTCGACGAACGGGACGTCACAGGCGACGACGAGGGCGTACTCGCCGGGAGCGGCCCGGCACGCGTTGCGGATCCCCGCGAGCGGCCCGCGGTCCGGCTCGTCGTCGAGCGCCCACCGAACCGGGAGCGGATACCCCTCCAGCGCCTCGGCGATGGCCTCGCGCTGGTCCGGTCGGCAGTTCACCACGAGGTCGTCGACGACCGGGTCGCCGCCGGCGGCCCGCGCCGCGCCCGGCGGGACCGGATCGTCGGCGCCCGCGAGCCGGTCGGCGACCCGGCGGATCATGGGGACTCCCGCGAGCTCGGCGACCGACTTGTCGGCGTCGCCGAAGCGCGTCGACCGCCCGCCCGCGATGATGGCACCGGTCGGCATACCGGAGTCCTCGCGGCCGACGGCCTTCGTGTTTGCGGTGGCCGGGTCGTCCTCGGACGTCGTGACGGGGGACGAAGGGGGGAGAACGGGGCCGAAAACGGGGCGTCGACGGCCGCCAGTCCGCCGAAAGCGACCCGTTAAGTGGCGCGCGGTCGTACCGGCGGACATGCCCGAGGCGACCGATCTGGAGGAGCTGAAGCGAGGGACCGAACTCGTCAAGCGCGGCTTCGCGCGGATGCAGAAGGGCGGCGTCATCATGGACGTCGTCACCCGCGAGCAGGCCCGCATCGCGGAGGACGCCGGCGCAGTCGCGGTGATGGCGCTCGAGGCGGTCCCGGCCGACATCCGCAAGCGCGGCGGCGTCGCCCGGATGCCCGATCCCGCGAACGTGACGGAGATCATCGACGAGGTCTCCATCCCGGTGATGGGCAAATCGCGGATCGGCCACCGCAAGGAGGCGGAGATCCTCGAGTCGCTCGGCGTCGACATGATCGACGAGAGCGAGGTGCTCACGCCCGCCGACGACGAGTACCACACCGACAAGCGCGACTTCACCTCGCCGTTCGTCTGCGGCGCGCGCAACCTTCCCGAGGCGCTCCGTCGGATCCGCGAGGGTGCGGCCATGATCCGCACGAAGGGCGAGGCCGGTACCGGCGACGTCAACCAGGCGGTCAAACACCAGCGCACCATCAAGAACCAGATCCGCACGCTCTCGGGGCTCAACCACGAGGAGCGCGAGAAGTGGGCCCGCGAGCACGGCGCGCCCCGCGATCTGGTCCACGAGACCGCCGACCTCGGCCGGCTCCCGGTCGTCAACTTCGCGGCGGGCGGGATCGCGACGCCCGCGGACGCCGCGTTGATGATGTACCACGGCTGTGACGGCATCTTCGTCGGCTCCGGCATCTTCGGCGCGGAGGACCCCGTCGAGATGGGCAACGCCATCGTCGAGGCCGTCAACAACTGGGACGACCCCGACGAGCTCGCCGACATCGCGAGCGGGATCGGCAAGGGGATGAAGGGCCAGTCGAACGAGTCGCTGCCCGAGGAAGAGCGGCTCCAGGGCCGCGGCGTCTAGATCGGGGGCCGGCGGTATCGGAGAGTTGGTGGGTACTTCACGCGGGTTTTCTTCGTTATCGAGCCGGTGATTCGATCGCTATGTTTCGATTGCTTGTAGGACGGATGTTTCGATGGGGATCGGGATGAGTGAAAGAGGATCGTTGCTGGCGCGGTGACTGTTTTCAAAGCCCCAGCCACGGGGACTCACGGCTTCGTCGCCGGCGGCGGAGCCGCCGGCTGCCAGAGGCGCGGAGCGCCTCGCTGCCGTTCGCCACCCGAGGGCTCCCTTCGGTCGCCCTCGCACGACTCGCGTAACTCGCTGTGCGCTTCAGTCGCTCGCGCCGCTCGCTCCTTCCAGTGCTTGCGCCGTCAGGCTTCGTCCTTCCGAGAGACTTCGTCTCTCGACTTCCCGCTCGCTGTGCTCGCGGGAATCGCGACTGCCCCTTTGAGTCCCACCCCACAGCACAGCCCCGCACCTCACACCTCCCCAGCCTCGCGGGCTCCTCGTGCCCTGTCGGGCACTCGGAGGCGCGCCACTACATGGATCGATCGCTGCTTGGTCTGTATTGAACTGGAGATAGAGTGGCTCACCGACGGAGCCGTCGAAGACGGCGGAGTCGGCTTTTTCCCTCCAGGTTTTCGAGGAGCGGTTCCCGAAGCGAACGCAGTGAGCGAGGGCACCCGACGAGAAAAAGGTGGTGTATTGACCGACCGATCCCGATCCGTTTATTCCTCCGAGTTCGGTACGTGACACCGTCCCATGCCGAAGCCGACCGTCGAGGCCGAGTACGACACGTTGCGCGCGGTGCGAGTCCACGAGCCGGGTATCGAGGCGGCCATCGGGGCCATGGACCCCGGACCGAACCACTTCGCCCGGCCGTTCTCCGTGCGCGAGGCGAAACGCGAGCACCGCCGGATGGTCGAGGTGCTCGAGAACGCGGGCGTCGAGGTCCGCCACATCCACGAGGACCTCGCCGACGGCGACCTGCTCGAGGAGTTCCTGGAGGCGGCGATCGAGGTCGACGAGGCCGGGGCGTCCCCGTCGTCACGGGAGGAACTCGCGGGGAACCTCCGCGACGCGTCGGCCTACGAGCGGCTCCAGGCCGTCCTCCTCGGACCGACCGTCGGACGGACCGGCGGGAGCGACGACGACTCCGGGGACGCCGGATCGCTCGACACGAGCGTCCGGGTCGACCGGGCGATCACGAACCTCTACTTCCAGCGGGACTGCCAGCTCGTCGGGGACCGCGGCCCGATCCTGCCGCGGCTCGGGACGGTCACGCGGCGGCGGGAGCAGCCGTTGATCGAGGCGGCGTGGCGCGCCCGCGGGGCGGAGTTCGCCCACCGGACGAGCGCGACGGAGACCCTCGAGGGCGGCGACTTCCTCCCCCTCGGCGACTTCGCGCTCGTCGGCGTCTCGGCGCTCGAGGAGGGCGAGGAGACCGTCTTCCGGACCACCTACGACGGCGGGCTGGAGCTGCTCGAGGCGGGCGCGGTCGGCTACGACGAGGTCGGACTGGTCCGCCCGCCGCTCGCGGCCGACGAGCGGCTCGCCGCCGAACACGGCACCTCCTCGCGACTCCTCCACCTCGATGGGTGGCTCAACGTCGCCGCGGAGGGGCTCGCGGTCGCGCGCGAGCCGCTGATCGAGGCGGCGACCGTCGAGGTGTTCGAGCGGGCCGGGGAGGGGTACGAGCGCCGCGGCGAGGAGACGGTCGCGGGGCTCCTCGACCGCCACGGCTACGAAACCATCGACGCGCCGTACCCGGAACGGTGGGCGACGAACTTCCTCACGGTCTCGGACGGGGTCGTCCTCCCCATCTACGAGACCGACGACGGGACGTACGACCCGGAGGAGAACCGGACCATCGAGCGGCTGAAAGCCGAGGGCGTCGAGGTCTTACCGGACGGGGAGGGCCTCGACCCGGACCAGCTCACGAACGGCGGCGGCGGGATCCACTGTATGACCTCGCCGATCCGGCGGGCGTAGAACGCCTCACTCCTCCAGCACCGTCGCGCCCCTGCCGATCCGCGTCTGGTAGGCGCGGGCGTCGATGTCGGCCTCGGCGAAGGCGTCGAGCATGGCGGCCGCGATCGCCTGCCGGCTCCCCTCGCGACAGGCGGCGACGACCGCGGGACCGGCCCCGCTCACCGTGACGCCGGTCGCACCGGCCGCGAGGGCGGCGTCGTGGACCGCGTCGTAGCCGGTGATGAGCCGGGCGCGCTCGGGCGTGACGATCGGATCGCTCATCCCCGCGCCGACGAGCGTCGGGTCCGAGCGACACATCCCGACCGCGAGCGTGGCGGCGTTGCCGACGGTCTCGACGAGGTCGTCCATCGAGGCGGTCTCGGGGACGACCCGGCGGGCGTCCCGCGTCGACACCGCCACGTCCGGGAGACACACCACGAGCGGGACCCGGGCGTCGACGCTGTGGGTGCCGTCGGTCGTGGTGACGGTGAAGCCGCCGAGAAGCGAGGGGGCGACGTTGTCGGAGTGGGCGACGCCGGAGACGACCGCCTCGCCCTCGGCAGCGATCGGGACGAGCTCCTCGCGGGAGTAGCCACGGTCGTACAGCCGGTTGAGCGCGACCGCCGCGCCCGCGGCGCTGGCCGCCGAGGAGCCGAGCCCGGACGCCGGGCGGACGCCCTTGTCGATGTGGATGTGCGCGGGCGCGTCGAGCGCCTCGACGACCGCCCCGACGGTGTTGCCCTCGGGGTCCTCCGGGATGTATTGGGCCCCGACGCCGGTCACCTCGATGGTGGTCCGGTCGGCCCGCTCGACCGTGACGACGTCCGCGGGCCGCGAGAGCGCCGCCCCGAAGACGTCGAAGCCGCTCCCGAGGTTCGCGCTGGTCGCGGGTGCCCGTACCGTTACCATGCGGAGGCGTTACTCCGGGGCGTCAAAAAGGAGCGGGATCGCAGCCGACACGGGAACGCGAAACTGAGAGGCGATAGAGCGGGGAACACGGAGCGGAGGAGGGGGGTGGAAGGGGACCTACGAATCCGCCGTCGTCCACAGGAGCGGCCCGACGATCACCAGGCCGATCCCGAAGAGGATGTACGTCGCCGGCATGGTCGTGGACGGGGAGATCGTGAAGATCAGCCCGAAGGTGACGATCACTGCGGCGATCACCTTCCGTGACTTCAGCGGAAGCGCCCCGAGCAGCGAGGCGACGAACGCGAGCAACAGGACGTGCCCGAGGTGATAATCGAGCAGGAACGTGTCGATGAACAGCGGCGAGAGCATCTCGTCGGGAAATGGGAGCGATTCTCGCATTAAAGTTCCGTTTCTGCCGACGCGTCGACCCCTCGTTATAAGCCTCGCCCGGGAGAGCACGGATCGTGCGACTCGTACAGGTCATGATCCCGGCGGGAAAGCGCGCGGCGGTCGTCCGCGCGCTCGAAGAGGAGGGGGTCGACTACGTCGTCACGGACGAGACGAGCAACCGCGAGTACACGGGCGTGGCGACGTTTCCGCTGCCGAAGGCGGCCGTCGAGCCCGTCCTCGAGCGGCTGCGCGAGGCCGGGATCGACGAGCGGACCTACACGGTCATCGTCGCGGCCGAGACGGTCATCTCCCGACGGTTCGAGGAGTTGGAGACGAAGTACGCCGAGGACTCCGAGCGGGACGAAGACCGGATATCGAGACAGGAGCTCCAGGCGAAGGCGGACGACCTCGCCTCGGGGCTCCGGACCTACGTCCTGATGACGGTGATCTCGGCGGTGATCGCCACGGCTGGCCTGCTCCTGGACTCGCCGGCGACCGTCGTCGGATCGATGGTGATCGCGCCGCTCATCGGGCCCGCGATGTCGGCGGCCATCGGCACCGTCGTCGACGACGAGGAGATGTTCCGGCGGGGCGTGCGGATGCAGGTGATCGGCGTTGCCGTCGCGGTCGCGGCCGCGACGCTGTTCGCCGTCGGATTCCGGTCGCTGGGGTTGGTCCCCCCCGGCCTCGACCCGCTCGAACTCGCCGAGGTCGCGGAGCGGATCGCCCCGAACGTGCTCGTGCTCGCGGTGGCGATCGGGGCCGGCGTCGCGGGGATCGTCTCGCTCATGACGGGCGTCTCCGCCACGCTCGTCGGCGTGATGATCGCGGTCGCGTTGATCCCGCCGGCGGCCGCCGTGGGCATCGGTATCGCCTTCGGGATCCCGCGACTCGTGATCGGCGCGGGCGTGATCGTCGCGGTGAACGTGCTCTCGATCAACCTCGCGGCGCTCGTGATGCTGTGGTACGAGGGGTATCGCCCTCAGCGCTGGTTCCGCGAGGACGACACGCGGGCGACGGTCGTGAAACGCGTCGTCGTCCTCGTCGCCGCGATCGCGGTGTTGAGCGTGTTCCTCGGCGGCGTCACCTACGACAGCTACGTCGCGTCCACCACGGAGGCCGACATCCGGAACGCGGTGGGCGACGAGTTGACGACACTCGATCCGGCGGCCGAGCTCCTCGAGTTGGAGATCGAACGTACCGGGACGATCCCGCCGCGGGAGACCGACCGCGTGATCGTCACCGTCGGCGCCCCGCCCGGCGTCCCGATCGACGGGGTGGCGACGACGCTCGAGCAGCGGATCGAGCGGATGAGCGGGGACGATCCCGACGTGGAGGTCCGGCTGGTGACGGTCGACCGGTCGTGACTCGTTTCGGGGTCGGGTCCGAGGCGACCGCGTGAAACCGGGAGTCGGCGGGAAGAGCAACTACTTTTTATCGGCGCCACTCTGTGTAGGGCAGTGACAGACCCCACGGGACCGGACGACGATTCGATGCGGGAGGTGGTCGAGCGTTCGCGCAGCGGCGCGCCCGCCGTCGGCGAGGCGGTCCGGGACCGCTTCTCCTCGGACGAGGTGTTCCAGCGGATCATCGCCGCCGCCGACGAGGAGGTGACCTCCGGGAGCCGCGAGCTCTTCTTCAGCGGCGTCGCCGCGGGGTTGGCGATCACGATCACCTTCCTGTTGTACGTCTCGCTGACCGCCGCGACCGACGGCCACCCGATCCTGAGCGTCCTCCTGTACCCGCTGGGGTTCATCTACATCATCATCGGCGGCTACCAGCTGTACACCGAGAACACGCTGCCGCCGGTGGCGCTGACCCTGGAGCGGCTCGCCAGCCTCCCGACGCTTCTGCGTCACTGGGGGATCGTGCTCGCGGGGAACTTCACCGGCGGCGCGTTCGGCGCGATCGTCCTCTCGTACGGCGGGGTCTTCTCCGGCGACACGGTCGAGTCCGCGATCTACGTCTCCAGCGGGGGGCTCGAGGTCGGCTTCTGGCCGCTCTTCTTCAAGGCCGCGATGGCGGGGTTGATCGTCGCGGGCGTCGTCTGGGTCGGGTTCGCCTCCACCGACTCCGTGACCCGGCTGCTCGTCGTCTACCTCGCGTTCCTCGCGATCCCGCTCGGGAACCTCTACCACGTCGTCGTCTCCTTCACCGAGGTGTTGTACCTGCTCTTCGCCGGGACCCTCGGGCTCTACGACGGCGGGCTCACCCTCTACGGCGGGCTGGTCGGGTTCGTGCTCCCCGTCCTGCTGGGCAACACGATCGGCGGCGTGGTGCTCGTCACGCTGGTGAACTACTTCCAGACCAGCGAGGAGCGCCTCGAGGAGGCGCGCTTCGAGGGGATGACCCGTCGGCTCACGGTGCCCGAGTGGGTGCTCGGCCGGGCGGCCGGGCGGTCGTACGTCCCGATCCTTGACGCCACGGAGGCGACGCTGTTCGCCAACGAGGGCCACCGGATCATGGTCCCCATCTCGAACCCGCGGACCGACGGCCCGATCGTCGAACTCGCGAGCCGGCTCGCCAGCGACCACGAGGACGGCCTCGTCCACATCGTCCACGTCGTTCAGGCACCGGAGCGCATGTCGCTGTCGGCGGGCGCGGGCCGGATCGCCGACGTCTCCGAGGAGGGGATGACGGGGCTCCGCGAGACCGCCGAGGGGTACGACGTCGACGTCTCCACCTCGACGGTGGTCTCACACCGCTCCTTCGAGGAGGTGTTCAACATGGCCCGCCGGACCCGCCCCGAAGCCGTATTGATGGGGTGGGGCGAGGACCAGCTCTGGAACGCCGCCCGCGCGGAGCGGCCGGTCGACGAACTCACCAACCAGCTCCCCTGTGACTTCCTCATCCTGAGCGAGAGCGACCTGGACACTTCACGGGTCCTGTTGCCCACCTCCGGAGGGCCGGACTCGCAACTGGGCGCGGAGGTGGCGAGCGTGCTCTCGCGGACCGCCGACGCCGAGGTGACGCTGCTCCACGTCGTCGACGGCCCCGGGAATCGGGACGAGGGCGAGCGGTTCCTCGAGGCGTGGGCCGCGGAGAACGGGATCGGCGACGCCGAGCGGGTCGTCGACGACTCCGGCGACGTCGAGGCGGCCATCGTGCGGGAGGCCGAGGAGAGCACGCTCGTGATCATCGGCGCGACGGAGAAGGGGCTGCTCTCGCGGCTCGTCTCGAACTCGCTCCACCTCGACGTGATCCACGACGTCGACTGCTCGGTACTGCTCGCCGAGCGTCCAAGCCGCCGTTCGATCCGCGACCGGCTGTTCGGCTCCGGGAGGCGGGAGACGGGGCCGCCGAACGGGGCGGTCGAGCGCGACCCGGACGGGTCGAGCGGGACGGACGTTCGCCGGACGGACGAGCCGAACGACTCGGAGCCGTCGGCGACGGATCCCGACGGCGGAGACGACGACGGCGGAGACGACGACGGCGACGAGCCGGAGCCGGCGGTCGTCACCGACCACGACGACGCCGAGGGCCTCGCTCCCGAGCGAGCGGTGATAACGGATCACGACGATCCCGACGAGGAGGGCGAGGAAGGTGAGGGCGAGAACGACGAGGATGGTAGGGACGACGAGAGCGACGGTGACGAAAACGACGACGAAAACGACGGCGAGAGCGACGACGAGGACGACGAAACGGACTCGAAGTGATCGAGGTCGACCCCGCGGGGCCTGTCCGGGAGGCGACTACTCCTCGGGGTCGCGGGTCGGGAGGTCCGGTTCGAAGGCGGCCGCCTCGACGGCCATGTCGAGGACTCGTTCGACGTTCTCCTCGGCGGTGACGCTCATGGTGGCGTCGACGGACTCGGCGCGAACTGCGTCGAAGCGGTCGTGTTTGTTCGCGACGGTGAGCATCGGGATCGACTCGTCGAAGAGCGCCCGGACCTCCTCGCGGAGCTCGAGTTGTACGTCGAGGGGGTACCCGCAGTCGCCGGAGGGATCGAGCACGAAGAGGACGACGTCGGCGAGGTGTTCGAGCGCGCTGACCGCCTGCCGCTCGATGTCGTTGCGCTCGTCCTCCGGCCGGTCGAGCAGCCCGGGCGTGTCGACGATCTGGTAGCGGACGTGGTCGCGCTCGAAGTGGCCGACCTGAACGCCGCGGGTCGTGAAGGGGTACTCCGCGATCTCGTTCGAGGCGCGGGTGACCCGGTTGACGAACGAGGACTTGCCGACGTTTGGGTAGCCGGCGACGACGATCGCGGGCTCGTCGGGCCGGATGTCGGGCAGGTCACGGAGGTCGTCGCGGGAGTCGCCGATGTACCGGAGGTCGTCTTCGATCTGGTCCATGACGTCCGCCATGCGGGCGAACGCCTGCTTTCGGTGTTTCCGGGCGGTGTCGACGTCGGAGTTGCGGACCTTCGTCGTGTACTCGTCGCGCAGCGACTCGATCTGCCGGCTCGCCCACATCACCTGTGCGAGCGCCTGCCGGAGGCGGTCGACGTCGACGATGGCGTCGGCGAGCTCGTAGTAGAACGGGTCGACGTCGAAGCCGAAGTCGGGCCAGGAGACGACCACGTTCTCGAGGTTGTCCGAGAGCACGTTGCCGGCCGTCCGCAGCATCGACTCCTGGGCCTCGTGGCCGCGCTTCGCGCGACCGGCGCGGGCCGCCCGCGAGAACGCCTTGTCGACGAGCTCCTCCGAACGGGGGGTCGTCGGGAGGCCCTCGAATATCATGCCCCGGTATACCCCGCCGAGGCGTATAAGCGCGTCCGTTTCGGGACTCCACGACACCGCGGGACACGGAACAAGCCGCCTCGGCGGCGGCGAGTGACCCCGTCGCGAGGGCGATACGGTCGGCCCCGCCATCGACTCGATTAACCGATATTGGTTTCCTCAAGCAGGTTCTGCCGGAGTATCCACAGCGAGTGTCAGGCGTTTTCGCGACATTCAACGGACCTACCGTTGGTTCACCGCGAAACCGGATCACCCGTGTTTGGCGGTCGAGTGTCGGATTCCGGTTTCGTCGCGACCACAACCTATTTCGGGGTCGCCGCCATCGATGTTTCCATGACGATACAACGGCGGGAGCTGCTCACGGCGTTGGGCACGGGGGCGCTCGCCGGGCTCGCGGGCTGCTCGGGGGTCACGGGTGATAGCGATGAGGGAGGCGCGGCGGTCGCGGGCGAGACGCTCACGCTGACCACGACGACGAGCACCTACGACACCGGGTTGCTCGATTCGATCCACGGCGACTTCGAGGCGCTGTACGGCGTGACCGTCGACGCGGTCGCACAGGGGACCGGCGCGGCCCTCGAGTCTGCCCGCAACGGCAACGCCGACGCCGTGATGGTCCACGCCCGCGGCCTCGAGGACGAGTTCATGCGCAACGGCTACGGGGTCAACCGGCGCGACCTCATGTTCAACGACTTCGTGATCGTCGGCCCCGAGGACGACCCGGCCGGGATCGGGGGGACGGGGTCGGCGACCGAGGCGCTCACGACCATCGCCGACGCGGGGGCGACGTTCGTCTCGCGCGGTGACGGCTCCGGGACCCACACCAAGGAGCTGAACCTCTGGGAGGCAGCCGGCGCCGAGCCGGGCGGCGACTGGTACCAGGAGACCGGGACCGGGATGGGCGAGGCGTTGAACGTCGCCGACCAGCAGGGCGCGTACACGCTCTCGGACCGGGGAACGTTCATCTCGCAACGCTCGGAGGTCGACCTCACCGTCCTGGTCCAGGGTCCGATCGAGGACGGCCCGGAGGTCCTCTCGAACCCCTACGGGATCATGGCGGCCAATCCCGGCGTCCACGAGAACGTCAACTACGACCTCGCGATGGCGTACATCGGCTGGATCACGAGTCCCGGAACCCAGGAGGCCATCTCGAGTTACGAGATGAACGGGGAACAGCTGTTCTTCCCCGAGGCCGTCTCGGAGGACCCTGACTTCCAGCAGTACGTACCGGAAGGCTGGAGTGGCGACTCCCCGGACGCGTGAGCATGCCGATCGATCCGGTCGTACCGCTGCTGCCGGTCGTCGTCGACTCGTCGTCGACTCTCTTCGACCTCCCGTTCAGGGAGGGGTACGTCTCGAGCATCGTCTACGTCTCGCTGTACGTGAGCCTCGTGGCGGTGGCGTTGAGCACGCTGTTCAGCGTCCCGGTGGCGGTCCTGCTCGGTCTCGCCGAGTTCCCCGGAAAGCGGTTCGTGAAGTCGGTCATCAACACGGGGATGGGCTTTCCGAGCGTGGTCGTGGGGCTGGTGGTGCTCTTCGCGGTCTCCAACCAGGGGCCGCTCGGGTCGCTGGAGTTGGTGTTCACGAGGGAGGCGATGATCATGTCGCAGTTCGTGCTCGCGACGCCGCCGATCACGGCGATCAGCCTCGCGGCGATCACGGGCGTGGACGGGAACGTCCGCGACGCCGCGCGCGTCCTCGGCGGGACGCGTCTCGACGCCGCGCTGGTCGTGCTCAAGGAGGCGCGGTACGGGATCGCGACGGCGGTCCTGGCGGGGTTCGGCCGCGCCATCAGCGAGGTCGGCTCCGTGCTCATCGTCGGCGGGAACATCACGGGTGCGGACGGCATCTCGAAGACGCGGACGCTGACGACCGCCATCCAGCTCGAGGCCCGACAGGGCCAGTACGAGACCGCGATGCTGCTCGGGGCGGTCCTGGTCGCGCTCGTGTTGACGGTCAACGCCGTGGTCGTCCGCCTCGGCGATAGGGGGGGACGGCGCTGATGCTCCACGTGAGTGACGTCACTCGATCGCACGGGGACGAACGCGTGTTCGAGGACCTCTCGCTCGACATCGAGACCGGGGAGGTCGTCTCGGTCATCGGGCCGTCGGGCGTCGGGAAGACGACGCTGCTCCGAACCCTCGCGCTCTCACGGGAGCCGGACGAGGGGTCCGTGACGTTCGACGGAACGGACGCGTGGGCCGTCGACGAGGCGGAACGGCTCTCGTTGCGGCGGCGGGTCGGGATGGTGTTTCAGGAGGCGAGCCTCTTCGACGCGCCGGTCTCCCGCAACGTCGAGTACGGGCTGCGGGTCCGGCGGTCGTGGTCGGAACGGCTCCGGGACGAACTCCGGTCGATCGCGGGGTCGAACGGGACCGCCGCCGCCGTCAGCGACGCGCTCGACGTCGTCGGGATGGCGGGCAAGGCGGACCAGCACGCGGAGTCGCTCTCGGGCGGCGAGGCCCAGCGGGTCTCGTTCGCGCGCGCGATCGCCTACGACCCGGACGTCCTGCTGCTGGACGAACCCACGTCGGATCTCGACCCGCGGAACACCGCGGTCATCGAGGACGCGATCGACGAGGCGCGGGACCGGGGGATCGGCGTCGTCGTCGCGACCCACGACATGCACCAGGCCGAGCGGGTCGCGGACCGCGTCGCGGTGCTTCTCGACGGGGGGATCTCGGAGGTCGGCCCGACCGATCGGGTGTTCGAGGACCCGCGGGATCCGCGGACTCGACGGTTCATCGACGGCGAGCTGGTGTACTGAGGGGGCCGGTCGCGACGTCCGACACGAGCCACGGATACACCGATCCGGTCTGAAAATTTCACCGGAATTCTCACAAAAGCATTACTCGTGTCGGAGGCGTTGTGATGTTATGGGTGACTCAGATATCGGCGGTGAACGGCCGACCGTGTTGGTCGTCGACGACGACCCGGAGATGGCCGACCTCTACGCGGAGCTGTTGGCCGAGGAGTACACGACCCGCACGGCATACTCGGGCGAGGAGGCGCTCGATCCGGACCACTTGGGCGCGGACGTCTCGGTCGTACTGCTCGACCGTCGGATGGAGGGGACCTCCGGAGACGAGGTATTGCGGACGATCCGGGCGCGTGGCATCGGCTGTCGCGTCGTCATGGTCACGGCGATCAAACCCGACACGGACGTCCTTGATCTCCCCTTCGACGACTACCTCGTCAAACCGGTCACGGGTGAGATACTCCGCGACGCCGTCTCGCGGATGATCGTCCGGAACTCGTGTGACGAGACGATCCGCGGGATCGTCGCGCTCGCCTCCAAGATGGCGACGCTCGAGGCCAAGATGACCCTCGAGGAACTGGAGTCGAGCGGCGTGTACGCCGCCCTCGATCGGGAGTTCCGCGACCTCCGGCGAGGCGTCGACATGGGTGACCCGAACGACGACGTGTACACGGAGTTCACCGCCAAGAAGGTCCAAACGCTCTTCGAGTGAGCCGCGGTCGTCGGCCACGGCCACGAACGGGCCCCGCCTTCGCGGGTCCGTCGTCGATCCGCACCCACCGGTCCGTCCGAGGAACTAACCGCCAGCCACGAGTAGCGTTCGCCGATGGACGAAGCGACCGGCCGGGGGCGTGCGACGCTCGTCGAGGGCGACGTCGAGTTCGACGGACGGGACGCCGCCCTGCTCCGCACGATCGCTCGAACCGGATCCGTCGCGCGGGCGTCCGCCGACCTCGGTCGCTCCCGCGCGCGAGCGCTCTCGCGGATCGACGCGTTGGAGGCCGCCTTCGGCGACCTCGTGGAGCGCCACCGGGGCGGGAGCGGCGGCGGCGGAAGCCGACTGACCGATCGCGGAAGCCGGATACTCGGCCGCTACGACCGGCTGTCGGCGGCGCTCGAGGCGACGGCCGGCGTGCCAGAGACCGTCCTCGCGGGAACGGTCGAGGCGGTCGACGGCGAGCTGGCGGCGGTGGAGACGGCCCTCGGGGCGGTGTGGGGGCTCCACGAGGGGCTCGCGGTCGGCGACCGCGTCCAAGTGCGGATCGGCGCGGACGCCGTGACGGTCCGCGCGGCGGGGGACGACGGGGAGCCGACCGCGACGAGCGAGCGGAACCGCCGTCGCGGCCGGGTCGAGGGCGTCGACCGCGGGGAGACGGTCCACGCGGTCCGGATCCGCGTCGAGAACGTCGACCGTGACGAGACGGTCCACACGGTCCGGGCGCTCGTCACCGACGGGAGCGCCGAACGGCTCGGGATCCGGTCGGGGACGGACGTGTGGATCTCGTGGAAGGCGACCGCGACGCGGCTGGTCGGTGGGGTCGAGCGCGGCGAGTGAGCCGACCCGGTACGTTTACGCCCGTCGCCGGCCGCGGGTTGGACATGAGCCTCGAAGCCACCGTCGCGGCCCCGTTCAAGCGACACGCCGCGGAGCGGCTGGGCGAGGGCGAGTTCGTCGTCGCCCTCTCGCTGGAACGCGAGTGGTTCTCGCCGGACCAGGCGAAGCGGCTCGTCGACGTGGCCGTGGGACGCGGGCTCGTCGACGAGGAGGACGGCGAGTTGGTCGCGCGCTTCGACCCCGACGACGTCGTCGTCCCCGAGGACTTCCGGCCCGACGAGGACGTGTTGCGCGAGCAGTCCACCTTCGAGACCGCCCTCGACGCGATCGTCTCCGCGGGCGTCGAGAAGCAACGGGCGGTCGCCGGGATCAACGAGCGCCAGCGCGCGCTCGCGGTGACCATCGAGGCGGCCGCCGTCCTCTACGCGAAAGAACAGGGCGCGCGCGTCGACCACCTCGTCGAGGACGTCCGTGCCGAACTCGCGGGGGGCGAGTGATGGTCGAGGACCGACTGACCGACGGAGTCCGGATCGGCCAGCTTCTCGCCTCCGAGGTGACCGGCGACCGCGGACGGCTTCGGGGCCTCGACGTGACCGACGCCGACCCCGACGTGGAGCCGACCGCCGACGGCGCGTTGGCGTTTCGGCTGGTCGAGGTTGCCGGCGGCGGGGACGGTGATGATCTCGACGACGACGACAGCGACTGCGACAGTGACGGCGACGGCGACTGCGACAGTGACGGCGACGGCGACTGCGACAGTGATGCCGACGGCGACCCCGACGAAGCGAACGGGGCGGACGCCGTCGCGGACGTGTACGTCCAGCCGGACCGCGTCCGGATCGAGTTCCGCCGCGCGCCGGAGGCGGTCGCCGAGGCGGCCGGCGACGCGGGATTACGCGTCAGGCCGAAGGCGGTCCGCCCGCCGCGGACGCTCGTGTTCCTCGAGGACGGGGCGGACGTGAAGCGGGTACTGCCGGCGGTGGAGAGGGTCGTCGGGAGCGGATCGGAACCGTAGCGGGCTCGTCCGTCGGTCGATCGTTCCCACCGTCACTCCGTCCCGCCGTCGCCCATCGCGACCGAGCGAGTTCCCGGCGTCGGCTGCCGGTCGTCGGTCGTCGACTCCGCGGCGACCTCGAACTTCCGGAGGAGCCGGCGGAGCCGCCCGGCGCGGTCGGCGAGCGATCCGGCCTCCGCGGCGGCAGTCGTCATCGCGGAGAGCTGTTTGTCGGCCGCGGCGGAGGCGTCGTCCGTCTCGTCGGCGGTCGCCCGACTGATCTCCGCGACCTCCTCGACCATCGCCACCGCTTCCTCGGTGCTCGCCGCCTGGTCGTCGGTCGCCTCGCCGATCTCGGAGATCCCGTCGTCGGTCTCCTCCGCGTTCTCGGCCACCCGCGCGAACGCGTCGGCGGCGTCCCGAACGGCCTCCGCTCCCGTCTCCATGTGGACCTCCGCCGTCCGGACCTCGTCGACGGCCGCCTCGGTCCGAGCCTGCGTCCCGGCGATGAGCTCCTCGATGTCGCCCGCGGCCTCCTTCGTCTCCTCCGCCAGCTGTTTGACCTCGTCGGCGACGACGGCGAAGCCGTCGCTCGACCCGGTACCGGAGCCGCTCGCTCCGCCGCCCGCGCGAGCGGCCTCGATGTTGGCGTTGAGCGCGAGCAGGTTCGTCTGGTCGGCGATGTCGCCGATCAGGTCGACGATCTCGCCGATGTCCGCCATCCGTTCGTCGAGGTCCCTGACCGTCTCCGCGGTCGAGTCGAGCGCCTCCTGCGACTCCCGAACGCTCCCCATCGCCTCGTCGGCGGTCGCCTCCCCGTCGTCGGCGATCGACGCCGTCCGCCGGGCCGCGTCGGCGACCGTCTCGGTCGACGCGGCGACCTCCTCGATCGCCGCCGAGAGGTCGTTCATCTCGCCGGAGACCTCCTCGAGCATCTCGCGCTGTTCGTCCGCTCCCGACGCGATCTCCTCGATCGACCGGCCGACGTCCTCGCTCAACCCCTCGGCCGCGTCGACGCCGGCCGTCGTCTCCTCGCTCGCCTCCGACACCTCCTCCGCGAACGACTGGACCTCCCGCACGGTGGACTCGAGGTCGTCTATCATCCCGTTGAAGGCGACCGCGATCCGCTCCATCGGCTCGCTCTCGCTCCCGGCGTCGAGCCGGACCGTGAGGTCGCCGTCGGCCGCCTCGGCCATGGTCGCGCGGTAGTCGTCCGCCTTCGTCTCGAGGTGACGGTTCAGCCGCTCGACCTCCTCGCGGCGCTTCTCGGCCTCGGCTTTGGCCGCCTCGACGTCCTCGATCTCCGCCTTCTGTTCCGCGACCTGATCGAGCCGTCGTTGCGCCTCCTCGCGGGACTTCTCGATGGAGTACCAGTTGACCACGAGCGCGCCCGCGAGCGCCGTGATGAATACCGCGTGGATCCCGCCCCAGACGACGGGGTTCGCGATCGCGGCGGGGTGGTTGTACACCAGGCTCGCGTCGATCAGGCCGAACAGTCCGTGTCCGGCGGCGACGTACGCCATCCCGAGCCCGAAGGGGAGCCAGTCCTCGTACACCGCGACCACCGCGATGAACACGAAGAAGTGGAAGTGCGCCTCGATGTACCCGCCCGACAGCTTCACGAGCGCCATCGAGACGGTGAGCCCGCTGAACGTCGCGAGCACGGTCCGCGTCCGGCGATCGAACCCCGACCACGTCGCGAGCGATCCGGTCACGACGACGATCGCGAGTACCCCGCCGAGCATCCACGCCGGCGTGTTCGGGATCCGCGCCCCGGTGAACGGCTCGGTGCCCGAGTACACGCCCAACGCGATCAAAAGCGGGATCTGCGCCGCGATGGCGATCAGGATGTTGCGGTGACGCGGCCGCCACATCTCCTCGGGCATCGACGTGCCGTCCGGGACGTACCCGAGGACCTCCCGGATCGCGTCGAACGCCCCAGCGGCCCCCTCGCCCGTCCCGCTCGACGGATCGCGGTCCCCCGCCGTCGATCCGACCGTTGGTTCTGTCATGTCCGTCGATCGTCGTACCGGGTGAAATACTCCCGGCTCCGAATATTATCGCTGATACTCACGTATCGGGGGCGAGGGTTCTCGTACCGACAGTCGTCAGGAAACACGCCAATACCGTGCCCGGCGGTTAATTTCGCTGGTTTATCGACGAAGATCGAACGCGATCGGGTTCGGCTCCGACGGGACCACGCGGGCGACGCCTTTTATACGGATCCGGTCACAGTACGCCCGTGACCCTCGATCCGATCCACGTCGAGAACATCGCGCGGCTCGCGTACGGGATCGCGGGCGACGTGGACACGACGGACCACGAGGACCTCGCGGGGCGGGTGTGGAACGACTGGCTCACCGGGCTCCGGCGGGACGGCCGGGTCGTGGTCGAGCCCGTCGCCGACCACGAGCGCCGGCGGACCGCCATCGACGACGTGGCGCTCGCGGAGCGCCCCTTCGGGACGGTCCACGGGCTCGACTCCGGAACGATCAACCCGACGACGTTCAAGAACGGGCTCGTCGTCGACGTGGCGCACGCGGCGATGGCCGCGGAGCCGACCGACCTCGACCTCCACCGCGACCGGACGATCGTCGCGACGGTCCACGCGGGCGACTCGACCGCCGACTTCGACGGGGCGTGGACGAGACGCGACGACGGCCACACCCGCCAGCGCGTGCTCCACGCGCCGCGGGTGAACCGGTACGCCGAGGGGGTCGTCCACGCGCTCGCGCTCTACCTCGCCGAGGGGACCCACGCGCTCGACCACGCCGACCGGGTCGAGGAGCTGCTCGTCCTCGACGGCCCGATCTACCCCAAGGAGCTGTTCACCTGGGGGGACCGCGACCCGGAGCTCGGCGAGCTCGCCCGGGAGGCGAAACCCCAGGCGGTCGTCGAGAAGTACATCCGGCTCGTCGAGCGGTTCGTCGAGCGCGACGTCCCGCTCGCCGGCTTCGTGAAGAACCCCTCGAGCCGGACGGTCGTGCGGACGCTCTCCCGCAAGGGGTTCGAGTCGCCCTGGCCCGACGACACCGCGCTCTTCACCCGACTCTTGGAACGGCGGGAGGGGGACATCGGTAGCGGCGGAGACGGCAGTGGAAGCGGCGGCAACGTCGGTCGTGGCGGAAACGACGGCGGTCGCGGGACAGACGCCCGCCTCGACGACGACCTCACGTTCACCACGTGGTTTCACAGCCGCGGCGGCGCGGACGGGACGATGGCGGCCGACGCCGACGCGCTCGGGATCG
This sequence comes from Halorubrum aquaticum, assembly GCF_900113615.1. Lineage (GTDB taxonomy): Archaea > Halobacteriota > Halobacteria > Halobacteriales > Haloferacaceae > Halorubrum > Halorubrum aquaticum. Next base: position 5,713 of record NZ_FOPZ01000019.1, on the reverse strand, counting down.
ACCGCGAACTCGAACCCGAACTGTACGAGCCGACGTTCATGGTGTTGTACGACCCGCGGACCGACGTGACCTACAAGCTCGAGGCCCCCTACGCGTTCACCCGCGACGCGGAGACGCGCGACCGGCTGACTCGACAGGTGCTCGCGGACGTGGCGACGACGCGGGGGCCGCCCGCGGCGGTCGGGAAGGCGGACGCGCTCGCGCGGATCGACGCCACGGAGAAGGCCGCCCTGCGCCGGAAGTTCGAGGAGCGGTTCGACAGCGACCAGCAGGCGACCTACGACGACCACCGCTGGGGGAAGGACCGGTACTGAATCGCTGATCGAGGCGGTGGCGCGTGCCTGCGAGGCTGGGGAGGCGTGAGGTGCGGGGCTGTGCGGTGTGGGGTGGGATTCAAAGGGGCAGTCGCGAGGACGGCGCAGGCGACGCGAGCACCGAAACGAAGGAGTGAGCGAAGTGAGCGACTGAGTGAGGAGCGCGGCGAGCGTGCGCCGTCCTCGTGGCTGGGGCTTTGGCGGTGTTCACCGCAGCCAATATCATCACGTCATATCGTCGACCGACTGGCTCTCTGGCAGTGTTCTCCATGTCGCGAGCGACAGAAACATCAACACACGCACAGATATCTGACCGAATGCTCGAATCGCCCTCCATCGTACAGGTGACGACCTACGAGATCCTTCCGGGCGTCGTCGTGGCCCGTGACGAACTCTGGCTACTCCTCGCGTTGCTGGTCCTCTGGGCCACCCTCGGACGGTGGCTCTACAGGGACGCCACCTCGCATGGGAGCGAGTGGGCCTGGCAGTGGGGGTTCGGGACCCCGCTCGCGGTGATCGCGGGCCTCGACGTGATGCTGCTCGTCGTCGTCATCTACCTCCTGCTTCGGGACTCGGAGTGAGCGCGGAGAACGTCTCCGAAGCCCCAGTCGGTCGATACTACGCAGTTGATTCCTCTACTGGGAGTATCCACGAAGCCCCAGTCGGTCGGCCGTACGTCGTTGTTAGCGCGGAGAACACCGCCAAAGCCCCAGTCACGAGGACTCGATGGCCTCGTTGCGCTCCTCACTCGCTCCGCTCGCTGTGGTGTCGCCGGCGGCTCCGCCGCCGGCTGCCCGTGGCGCGTAGCGCCACGCTGCTTACGTCGGCCGCCATCGCCCTCGCGACTGCCCCTTTGAGTCCCACCCCGCAACAGCACCGCGACCGCACCTCACGCCTCCCCAGCCTCGCGGCTCACGACTCGCGGTTTCACCGCTCGCGCTCGCCGCGTCCCTCGCGGGCTCCTCGTGCCCATCCGGAGCACTCGGAGGCGCGCCGACCGCGGAGAACACATCGGGATGGATCGACTCTCAGGTCACGTCGACCCCGATCTCAGAGCACGTTCGCGAGCAACACCGCGTAGATCGCGGCGTTGTACACGCCGTGGGCGAGCCCGGGGACCAACACGTTCTCCGTTCGTTCGTACAGGAGGCCGAGCACGCAGCCCAACAGGACCACGACCCCGACGTACGCCCACCGCTCGGCGAAGGTCCCCTGGATCCCCGAGAGGTGGACCAGCCCGAAGAGGGCGCTCGCGATCAGGATCGCCGGGGCGGCGTCGAACGCCCGCCGGAGCCCGCCCTGGACGACGCCGCGGAACAGGACCTCCTCGACCGGCCCGACGACGAGAAGCGAGACGGCGACCATCGCGAGGTAGTAGCCGACCGGGTCGCCGGCGGGGACGACCGCCTGGTTCTGCCCGGTGGAGAGCCCGACCTGCTGGAGGGCGAGAAGCGAGCCGTACTGGAGCGCCAAGAGGGCGACCCCCGCGCCGACGACGATCCCGACCTCCCGGAGCGACGGCCGCGCGATCCGGAGGAGGTCCCGCTGGTCGGTGAACACGAGATAGCCGCCAACGGCGGCGAGGAAGCCCGCGAACTGGCCGAGCGTCCGGAGCAACTGCCACCCGTTTCCGCCGTCGGCGACGAGCCCGGCCCGGACCGCGAGGTCCGCGACCGGCGCGGCGATCGCGCTCGCGACGACGAGCGCGAACACGATCGCGAAGGCCGCGCTCGCGACGCGGACGGCCCGGTCAAGCGCCGGGGGGAGGTTCTCCGTCATCGCCGGAGGTACGCGACCCGCGGTGTTAGTCGATCCGGAACTCGCGTTTGTCGGCCACCGCCTCGGCCTCGGGGAAGTCGCCGCCGCCGAGCAGCCCGCGGGCCGCCTTCTTGCCCCACTCGACGGCCGGCTGGGTGAACGTCGAGACGCTCGCGAGCTCGCCGTAGAGCACGCAGGCGGCCTCCATCCCGTACAGCAGCTCGCCGAGCGCACGCTCGTCCACCCGGTCGATCTCGACCCGGACGTTTGGCACGTCGGCGGCCGCGAGGCTCGCCTCCGTCGCCGCGAACTCCGCGTCGAGCAGGTCGCCGAGCGAGGAGCCGCCGAGGTAGGAGAGCCCCTCCAGGTCGGTCTCGGGGATCCGCGAGTCGGCGCGCTCTCTCGGGCGAACCAGCGTGACGAGCTTGTCCGCCGGGCCGGCGCGGTAGAGCTGGAGCTGGGAGTGCTGGTCGGTCGCGCCGAGCGCGCGCGCTGGCGTCTGGCCGAGCCCGTCCTTCCCGAGGCTCTCGGCCCAGAGCTGGGCGAACCACTCCGCGAACGTCTCCAGCGACTCCGAATAGGGCATGAACGCGTTGGTGAGCGCGCCGCGCTCCGCGAGCGCGTAGGTCGTCGCGCCGTAGGCGTACGCCGGCGACTCGCGGAGCGACCCCGCGAGCGACGCCATCCCGTCTCTCCCGCCAGCCAACACTGCCTCGACGTCGTGGCCCTGGAGCGCGGCGACCGCCAGCCCGACCGTCGAGAGGACCGAGAAGCGGCCGGGAACCCCCTCGGGCACGTCGAGCGCGGGGAGGTCGTGCGTCTCCGCGAGCCGCCGGAGGTTCCCCGATTCGCCGGTCGTGACGAGCGTGCGCTCGGTCCAGTCGACGCCCGCGTCGGCCATCGCCTCGCGGACGACGAGGAAGTTCGCGAGCGTCTCGGCGGTCGTCCCCGACCGCGAGACCACGTTGACGACGACCTCCTCGAGCGGGAGGGAGGCGAGCAGCGCGTCGACGGCGTCGGGGTCGACGTTGTCGAGGAAGTACGCGTCCACGTCGCTCTCGAGCGCGTCCGCGAGCGTCGCCGCGCCGAGCGCGCTCCCGCCGATCCCGACGGTGAGGACCGCCTCGGGCTCGTCGAAGGGCTCGACCGCGGCGCGGATCGCCGCCGGGTCCGCCGTCTCGGGCAGGTTCAACGAGGCGTAGCCGAACTCGTCGTCGGCCATCCCGCGGGCGATCCGGTCGTCGGCGTCCGCGACGCGGTCGTCGAGGCGGTCGAGCGTTTCCTCCGTGAGCCCCGGCTGGGTGCCGAGGGCGTTGCCGATGTCGACTTCCATGTCGGGGAGACGGCCCAGCGGGTCATAAGCGTGGGTCGTTGGCGGACGGTCGACTCGGGGTCGGTGGAGCGGGATCGGTGAAGTCGGATCGGTGGAGCGGGGTCGACGTACCGGCCTCAGTCAGCCGGAATCACGGACTCCCCCTCGTCGAGGGCGGGACGCCCGAACCACCGGTCGAAGGAGAGCGGACCCGACCCGAGCGTGAAGACGGCGGAGGCCAGCCCGAACAGCGCGACGTGGGCCAGTACGGGGTCGTCGGGGAGCCCGAACAGCGTGGTCGTGAAGAGGACGAACGAGACCGCGGCCGCGCCGCGGGTGAAGAAGCCCGCGATCAGCGCCAGTCCCACGGCGATCTCGGTCAGGCCCGCGCCCACGACCCAGAGGCCGGGGTCGACGGGGACGACCGCGGTCAGGTCGTACTTCTCGACGACGAGCAGCCCGCGTGCGGGGTCCGCGAGCTTCTGGATCAGCCCGAGGTAGACGAACGTGACCCCCATGCCGACCCGCAACAGCGTCGGGACGTACTCGCGGAGCGGGGCCATCGAGCCGTCGAGGAACGCCTTCAGGTGGTGGACCGGGTCGATCCGGCCGTAGTAGGTTCCGGGCGTGCTCGCGACCGCCAGCAGCATGTCGTCCGCGCTCGGCCGCCCGCCGCCGAGGACGAACAGCGCGAGCAGGACCGGGACGTACTCCATCGCGATGACGACGCCGGGGTCGACCGCCAGCAGGACCCACGCGAAGGTCAGGAGGCCGATCGCCGAGACGATCCGCGTCGCCAGTCCGAAGAGGACGCAGAAGCCGATCCCGATGAACAGCACGCGGAGCAGCGGGCTCGACGCCGTCTCGAACGTCAGCGTCGGCGCGAAGAGGTATCCCTGAAAGCCGGCTCCGACGAGCGGGAGCCCGATCGAGAGCCGCAGCATCCACGGGACCAGGTCGCCGTAGCCGACGAGCTTCTCGCGGAGGACGACCACGTCGCGGATCGTCGGCCGCACCCACAGATACGCCGCGATCCCGGCGATGACGACGAGCCCGGAGCCGCCGAACACCGCGGCGTTGAACGGGTCCGAGAGCACCTCGACGAGAAACGCGAGGGCGTCAACCGGGTCGCCGGAGTCCTCCGTGACGTAGTCGACGTGGGCGGCGGCCGGGCGGACGGCGACCGCTCCGAAGGACGCGACCGCCGCGAGGAGGGCGATCGCGGTCGATCGGTTGGGCATGGCTCACGTAGGTCCCGCGGGTACCTAACGCTGGTGTCGAGTCGACCCCGAAACGGAGTCGTTCGCTCCTATTCGGCCGGATCGTCGGCGACCGCGTCGTCGGAGCCGTCACCGTCGTCGGAGCCGCCACCCCCCGCGAAGACGTCGCGATACACCCGACCGAACGCGTTGCGTCGGAGGGTGCTCGCGGCCGCGTCCGGCCCGTCCTGGAACGTGGTCGCGATCACGGCGTCGGCGAAGGGGACGGGGTGCCACGCGACCCGGTCGACGTGCTCGGAGCCGAGTTCGATCAGGTCGTCGGGGTCGAACCCGCTCTCCGCGAGCCACGCGTCGAACTCGTCGCGGTCCGCGAGGTGGACGACGAGCAGTTCGGCGAACGTCGCGTCGCGGGCGGTCTCGACCACGCCCGACGTGACGCGCTCGTCGTACTCGTCGGCGTCGAACTCCATCGCCTTGGCCGTCTCCCGGACGATCACCCGCGCGGCCGGGCCGACGGCCTCGTAGCGGTCGATCGCCTCCTCGCGGGTCGTCGGCGCGAACACCCCCTTCGTTTCCATACGAGGTCGTTGCCGGCGGGAGAAAAAGGACGTTCGGTTACCGGTCGCTCACCGATCGCTCGCTGATCGTTCGTCGGTCGTTCATCGACCGTTCACCGACCGTTCATCGACCGTTCACCGACCGTTCATCGACCGTTCACCGACCGTTCACCGACCGTTCACCGACCGTTCACTCCGGTCGAAACACCGGCAGACCGCGGTGGCGCGCGCCCGTGAGCGGCCGCCGGCCGCGAACGGCCCGCGCGAGGGAGGTCGAGGCGGCCCGCCGGCGGCTCCGGCGGGTCGCCGAGGCCGAGGCTGGGGAGGCGTGAGGTGCGGAGTCGTGTGGGGTCGTGCGAGGACGTGGCGGGACGAAACGTGACGAAACGTGACGAAACGGGACGGTCGACGGCGACGTTGCCGCCGGCTGCCGGCGGCGCGGAGCGTTCGAGGTCGGGCCTTCGGACGCGTTCCCCGTGATCGTGTCCACCGCGCCAGCAACGACCCCCTCTCGACCGCGCGAGTCGTACCGCCGTGGCTCGCCGGGAAGCT
>NZ_FOPZ01000018.1 GCF_900113615.1 Halorubrum aquaticum | reverse complement strand
TTCGAGTGCTTATAGGACGGTTGTTTCGTTGGAGATCGGGCTGATAGGAATGGGATCGTTGCTGGCGCAGTGACTGTCTTCAAAGCCCCAGTCACGAGGACTCGCGTGACTCGCTGTGGTCCTCGTCGCTCGTTACACTCGCTCCTGCGGTCCTTGCGTCGTCAGGCTTCGTCCTCGTGGCTGCCCCTTTGATCCCCACCCGAACCACACAGCCCCGCACCTCACGCCTCCCCAGCCTCGCGGCTCGTTCCACTCGCCGCGTCCCTCGCGGGCTCCTCGCGCCCGTTGGACGCTCGGAGGCGCGCCACCGCAATCGATCGCTCACTCCTTAGACTGTGTTGACCGGAATCGGATCCGAACGCATCGCTCACAGGACATCTCGATGGAGCGACGACGGACGGATCGGTCGACGCCGAACCCGCTACGCCCCGTCGGCGTCCGCCCGGCGGAGCAGTTCGATCGCGGGCAGCGGTTCGCCGGTGAGCGCGCGGATGTACGCGCCGCCGGCGATGGAGACGTGCGAGAAATCCGCCTCGTCCAGTCCGTACATGCCGATCGCTCGGGAGGTGTCGCCGCCGCCGACGACCGAGAAGCAGTCGGTCTCCGCGATCGCCTCGAGCACGCCGACGGTGCCGTCCGCGAACCGCTCGTCCTCGAAGACGCCGAGCGCGCCCTTCACGAAGACGGCGTCGGACTCGCGGATGAGGGTGTCGTAGTCGGCGACGGTCGCGGAGCCGACGTCGAGGTACGCGTCCGTCTTCTCGTCGATGTCGGCCACGAGGACCTCGGCGCGGTCGCCGTCTTCGCCCTCGTAGGCGAGGTCGCTCGCGAGCCGGATCGCCTCGCCGCGCTCCTCGAGGATCGCCTCGACCGTCCCGTGGTTCCGTTCCCACTGCTCGTCGAAGAGATCCATCCCTTCGAGGTCGTGGCCGACCGGGTGACCCGCCGCGCGCAGGAAGAGCTCGCCGGCGACGCCGCCGAGCAGGAACCGGTCGACGCGGTCGCCGAGGGCGTCCATCACGCCGATCACGTCGGTGGCCTTCGTCCCGCCGACCACCATCGTGACCGGACCGTCGAACTCCTTGCGGGCGATGGCGGTGTTGGCCTCGTACTCCGACTCCATCACGCGGCCGGCGTAGGCGGGCAGCGCGAGCGGGAACCCGACGAGCGAGGCGTGCTTGCGGTGGGCCGCCGAGTAGGCGTCGTTGACGTATACGTCGAAAAGCGGTGCGAGCGTCCGGACGAACTCGGTGTCGGCCTTCTCCGCGGGCGACGCCTCGGGAAGCTCCTCGTCGCACATCCGGGTGTTCTCGAGGAGGAGCACCTCGCCCGCCTCGAGCGCCTCGATGGCCGCGAGCGCGTCCTCGCCGTAGGTGTCGGCGACGAAGTCGACCTCGCGACCGACGTGGTCGGCGAGGACCGCCGCGTGTCCCGAAAGCGACGTGAAGTCGTCGCGGCCGGGGCGGCCCTGGTGGGCCATGAGGGCGACGCGGTGGCCGGCGTCGGCGAGTTCGCGGACCGTGCGCGCGTGTCGCTCGAACCGGCGGTTGTCCTGGGGCTCGCCGTCCTCGATCGGGGAGTTGAGGTCGAGACGAACGAGCACGCGCGAGTCGGCCGGCAGGTCGTCGATGGTCTGGAACGTGGACATGGGTGAGACTGGATGGGAGTGTGTCGGCGAACGTTGTCAGTGCTGTGACCGCGGACGGGCGTGAATACCGGGTCGAACGCGGCGTCGATTACGCTTCCGCGTTCACGTAGGCGGCCATGTCGAGCATCCGGCACGAGAAACCGTACTCGTTGTCGTACCACGTGAGGACCTTGAGCAGTCCGCCGTCGGCGATCACGTTGGTGGACCCGAGGTCGACGTAACTGGAGAACGGGAGCCCGGTGACGTCGCTGGAGACGACCTCGTCGTCGGTGTAGCCGAGGACGCCCGCGAGTGGCCCGTCGTCGGCGGCCGCCCGGAACGCGTCGTTGACCTGGGCTTCGGTCACGTCCTCATCGAGGTCGACGACGAACTCCGTGATCGAGCCGGTCGGGACGGGGACGCGGATCGCCATCCCGTCGATCTTCCCGTCGAGTTGCGGGAGGACCTCCTGAGCGGCCCCCGCCGCGCCGGTCGAGGTCGGGACGATGTTCTCGGCGGCGGCGCGCCCGCGGCGGGTCTTCGCCTTCGGGCCGTCGATGAGCGCCTGCGAGCCGGTGTAGGCGTGGACGGTGGTGAGGGTGCCGGCCTCGATGCCGAACTCCGCGTCGAGCACCTTCGCGACGGGCGTGATGGAGTTGGTCGTACAGGAGGCGTTCGAGACCACGTCCTCGCCGTCGTATTCGTCGTGGTTGACGCCGTAGACGAGCTGTTTGACCGGCTCCTCGCCCTTCGGCGGCGCGGAGATGACGACGGTGTCGGCCCCGCCCGCGAGGTGTGCGCTCGCGTCCTCCTTCGTCCGGAAGATCCCGGTACACTCGAGTGCGACGTCGACGTCGAGGTCGTCCCACGGGAGGTCGGCGGGGTCCTGAACGTTGTACAGCGGGACCGACGTGCCGCCGATGGCCAGCTCGTCGTCGACGAGTTCGACGCCGTCGAGCCGCCCCATGACGGTGTCGTACTTCGCGAGGTAGCCCATGTCCTCGAACTGCATCACGTCGTTGATCCCGGCGAGCTCGATGCGCGGGTCCTCGAGGACCGCACGGAAGACGTTGCGGCCGATCCGACCGAACCCGTTGAGCCCGACCCGTACGACCTCCTCGTCGGGTACTTCGTCGCCAGCGGACAGATACGATTTACTCATATACGAAAAAGCGGTGCGCAGACACTTAAATCCGCCCGAGTCGTGCGAGCCCGCGGCGGAGCGGGTCTCTCACGGTCGATCCTCCGAGATCCGGCGGTCGACAGAAGGCTTATCGGGGAGACCGCCTTCAGACGAGGCATGGACAGAGACGACCGAGACGACCCGTTCGGGGACTTCTTCGAGGAGATCGAACGGATGATGAACGAGATGGCCGGAAGCGGGCACGGGACCGAGGACGCCGGCTTCGGGTCCGAGACGCACGTCGACGCGTACGCGACCGAGGAGTCCGTCCGACTCGTCGCCGACCTCCCGGCCGTCTCGAAAGAGCAGCTCTCCCTCCAGTGTGACGGGGAGGCGCTCACCATCTCGGCGGCCTCCGACAGACGCGAGTACGACGAGACCGTCGAGCTCCCCGCGACCGTCGACGAGCGGTCCGGCGAGGCGACGTTCAACAACGGCGTGCTCGAGGTCGAGTTCGACCGCGACGACGACTCCGCCTCCATCGACGTCGCCTAGCGGGACCGCTCTCCCCCGGTTTCCGCGACCCGTCGTATCAACCCGGCGAGTCGGTCGTAGAAGTCCGGCTCGTACTTTCTCGCCGCGTCGACCGTCGGCCGGGCGTTCGTCTCGTTGACGAGGAACCCGTCGTCGGTTTTGAGGAGGTCCACGCCGAGGTAGTCGATCCCGAGCGCCGCCGCCGCCCGCTCCGCCAGTTCGCGACCCGCCGGGTCGAGTTCGACCCCGCGGGCGTCCGCGCCGCGGTGGACGTTGTGTTTCCAGCGACCGTTCGCGAGCGCGTCCGCCGGAAGCTCGCGACGGACCGCGCCGGCGTACGCGCCGTCGACGACCATCGTCCGGTAGTCGCGCGCGTCGGGGAGGAACTCCTGGATCAGGTACGACTTGTCGCCGGTCGCGCGGTAGTCGTGGGCGAGGTTCAGGTAGTCGACGACCCCCAAAAGCGAGTCGAGGTCCGTCGCCTTCGCGACGCCGACGCCGCGGGTCGCCGAGTTGGGCTTGACCACCACCGGGAACTCGAAGTCCGCGGCCGCCTCGGCGACGACCGACTCGTCGACCGGGTTCGAGACCAGCGTCGTCCGCGGAACCGGGAGCCCGGCGGCGGAAAGTGTCGCGAGCACGCCCGCCTTGTTCCGGGAGGTCACGACCGCGTCCCGGCCGTTGATCCAGGGAACCGACAGCCGCCGGTCGACGACCGCCCCCTCCATGAGCCGCGACGGGTAGACGAACCCGACGTCGAACGCCTCCGGGTCCGTGTCCTCGTGCTCCACGTCCAGATCCGCGTCCCCGTCCGTCCCGTCGAGCCGAAACGTCCGCTCCTTCGCGCGGACGTGGTCGACGTCGATCCCGCGGTCGGCGAGCGGTCCGCGAACGCGCTCGTACGTCTCCGCGGCGGTGGTCATCGCGAGCCGAATGGGGTCGGTCACGGGTCCGGGTTACCGGCGGTCGTCGGCGGAATCGGGCCGGAACCGGGTGCTGGATCGAGGCCGCGACGACGCGACCGCGCTCACCGGAGGTGGCCCTCCTCGCGCAGCTGTTCGGCCTCGTTCTTCTCGTAGCGCCAGGAGATGTCGGCCTTCTCGTCCTGCCAGTCCCAGGGCTCGACGAGGACGATGTCGTCCTCGCGGATCCAGACGCGCTTTTGCATCCGTCCCGGGATCCGGGCCGTTCGTTCCTCCCCGTCCGCACAGCGGACCTTCACGCGGTTGGCTCCGAGCATCTCGACGACCTCCGCGAACACCTCGTCGTCGTCCGGCATTCGAAGGTCGCGCCGCCCCTGGCCGTCTCCGTCGGTCATGCGTGCCGGGTGATACGTGGCCCACCCGATAAAAGTCCCACTCTCCGGCGCGACGCTCCCGAAGCGGCCTATTTAACCGGCGGCGGACGGAGAGACCGGACATGCGAGACACGCTCGGACTGGAGGGGATCGCGGGAGTCGTCGTCGTGTTCCTGGCGGTCACGGTCGTGACGCTTCGCGACCCCGTGATCGGCGGCGGGTTGATGCTCCTCGTCGCTGGCCTCGCGCTGATCGCGAAGGGCCTCGCGGCGTCGACGATGCGCGCGTTCGGGCTGAAGTGACGGCATCGAAGGCGGAACCCGCGAGGACGAGACGCGAGTCGACCGCACGGCCGAAAGGGCTATATTCGACCGTCGCCGCCGCTTCGACATGGCACGGATCCCCGAGTTCGCGGTCGAACTGTTGGAACTCCTCGCGCTCGTCGTCGGGTCGGGCGTGGCGTCGCTCATCGGCATCGAACTCGAGCGCGTCGGCGTCGCCGGCCTCGCCGGCGGCGACCTCGCGGTCGGGCTCTGGGCGCTCGCGATGGGGCTCGTCGCGCTGTACGTCGGCGTCGTCGCCCTCGGCTACGAGCAGGTGCTCCCCCGAATCCGCGCGCTCGCCGGAGGCTCGTAGGGGAGGAACCTCCCGGAAGAACACCCGCCCTTTTTATCTGCCGTCGACGACGGACGGGACATGGACGAGATCCTCACCAACTGGCTCCTCGGTCTGATCGCCGCCCTCCTGGCCGTGCTCGTGCTCGACTCGACCGGCCAGCCGTTCCTCGACCCGCTCTCGCCGGTCGCGAACGTGCTCGCGCTCGTGACGTTCCTCGCGTTCGTCATCCTCACCGGCGCGTTCCTCGTGTACACCGCGTCGTTCCGGAACGAGTGAGAACGCGGGTCCGGACGGACTGACCGGCGGAGCCGCCACGAAGACTTTTGCTCGCGGACGTCCACGGCCGTCCCATGGAGTACACGACGCTCGGGAACACGGGCATGACCGTCTCGAGGATCTGTCTCGGCTGTATGAGCTTCGGCGACCCCGACTGGCGCGAGTGGGTGCTCGGCGAGGAGGAAGGCAAGGAGCTCGTCGAACGTGCGCTCGAACTCGGGGTGAACTTCTTCGACACCGCCAACATGTACTCGAACGGCGAGTCCGAGCGGATCCTCGGGGAGGCGCTTGAGGGTCACCGCGAGGAGGCCGTCGTCGCCACGAAGGGCTACTTTCGGATGGACGAGTCGAACCCGAACTCCGGCGGGCTCTCCCGGAAGGCGATAGAACAGGAGCTCGAGAACAGCCTCGACCGGCTCGGGATGGACACGGTCGACCTCTATCAGATCCACCGGCTCGATCCGGAGACGCCGATCGAGGAGACGCTCGCCGCCCTCGACGACGCGGTCCGCCGCGGACAGGTCCGCTACGTCGGGGCGTCCTCGATGTGGGCTCACGAGTTCGCCGACGCGCTCCACGCGAGCGACCGGCTCGGACTCGAGCGGTTCGCCACGATGCAGAACCACTACAACCTCGTCTATCGCGAGGAGGAACGCGAGATGCTTCCGCTGTGTGAGAAGGAGAACGTCGGCACCATCCCGTGGAGCCCGCTCGCGCGCGGCTACCTGACCCGTCCCGACGACGACGTCGACGCGACCAAACGCGGGGAGACCGAGGAGCACCTCTATCGACACCCGTACCGCGAGGGGGGCGGTCCCGAGGTCAACGCCCGCGTCGAGGAGTTGGCCGACGAGAAGGGCGTGAAGATGGCGCAGATCGCGCTCGCCTGGCAGTTCCACAAGGAACCGGTCGACGCGCCCATCGTCGGCACGACGAGCGTCGAGCACCTCGAGGACGCGGTAGAGGCGCTGGACATCGATCTCTCCGACTCCGACGTCGAGTGGCTCGAGGAGCCCTACGAGCCGGTCCGCGTCTCCGGACACGACTGACCGTCGGTCACGGCGTATTCGGTGTATTAGGACGTATATGGGTAAACTACTTGCCGGGTGAGAGAACACCACGCATACATGAGCGACGACGGCGACGAGGCCTCGGTCCGTTCGAGCACCGAGTACGCCCGCAGCCGGGTTCGCTGTCCGAACTGCGGGGACCACGTTCCGGCGGTCGGCCGGGACGCCGGAACGACGGAGTGTCCGAACTGCCGAACGCTGGTTCGCGGCTGAGGTCCCGACGCGCGGACGAACGCGACGACGACCCGAGAAACAACCCTTTTCGGACCCCGTCCCGAATCCAGTGGTATGAGTGACGACGAGCCATCCGAGGCGGACGAGGCGGGAGCCGACGAGGCGGCCGACGGATCGGACGACGAGGAGAAGTCCTTCCGCGAGCGCGTCGAGGAGATCCGCGAACGACGCGAGCAGGAACGCGAGGAGGGCGACCGGCCCGATCCCGAGGAGATGATGGGCGGCGGCGGTGGCCCGCCGGGCATGGGCGGTGGCGGCGGCGGCAACCCCTTCGCGCAGATGATGTCCGGCATGATGGGCGGCGGCGGTCCCGGCGGCGCGGGCGGTCCGCCGGGCATGGGCGGCGGTCCGGGCGGCCCCGGCGGTCGCGGCGAGGAGGGCGGCGACGCGGTCGGCAACGAGGAGCTCGTCCGCGAGGTGCGACAGCTCCGCGACGAGGTCCGCGACGCGACCCGCCAGCTCCAGCGCATCGCGCAGGCGCTCGAGGACGACTGAGGCGGCCGCGGCTCGAACGTTCTCCGCGTTTTCTCACCCGATCAGCCGAGCGGCCGCCGGACGGTCGTTCGGCGCGCCCGGAAGCGCCCGAACGGGCGCTTCCGGACCGCGAGGGAGTCGCTCGCCTCCGGCGAGCGACGAGGCTGGGGAGGCGTGAGGTGCGGGGCCGTGTGGTTGCGGGTCGAGCGGGATTCGAAGGGGCACCCGTGGGCCGGGCGGCTGAGGCTTCGGCGAGGAGCCCCGCGCTAGCAACGACGTGAACCACGCGGCCGGACCTCCGGAAACCGGACCCATCGCTACGCGGTCCGACCGCGACATCACGGGAAAGCCGCACCGTCAAAAGAACCGCTCTCGAACCGCTACCGGGTCGTCCCCGGCTCGCTCAACACTCCGACCAGCCGCAGGACTCGCACGTCTTGCACCCCTCCGAGAAGTAGAGGTTCATCCCGCCGCACTCGGGACACTCGGGCGACTCGCCCGCGGCGATGAGGTCCCGCGTGACGTCGTCCTCGGCGTCTCCCCCGGGACCGCTCGTCGATCCGGGGTCGACCGACGGTCCCGCGTCGGCCGGCACCTCGGTCGAGCTCCCGCCGGGGACCGCGCCGCCGTCGGTCTGGCTCTGCGAGTCGGCCGCGGTCTCGGCCGCGTCGACTCCTGCCGCGTCGACCCCTGCCGCGTCGCCCTCGACGTCGTCGAGGCTCTGCTGTTGGGGGATCCCCTTGTCGATCTCGTCGTCGAGGTAGCGCCGGAGCGCGGTGCCGATCGCGTCCGGGATCGACTGGATCTGCTCGCCCTTGTCCCAGGCGACCTTCGGGCTCCGGGTGCCCTGTAGCTCGTCGACGATCTCCTCGGGGTCGACGCCGGAACGGAGCGCGGTCGAGATGACCTTCGCGAGCGCCTCCGTGAAGGAGTTGGTGTAGCCGCCGGAGTGGCCGATGTTCGCGAACAGCTCGAACGGCCGGCCGTCCTCCTCCTCGTTGATGGTGACGTACAGCTTGCCGTAGCCCGTCTCGACGCGCTGGGTCACGCCCGACAGCGAGTCGGGGCGGGGCCGGGTCTCGGTGTACGCGACCTCCGGGCGGTCGGCGGACTCGAGCAGCGCCGAGACCTCCGTGTCGACGGCCGCTCTGACGTCCTCGTTGTCGAGGAACGCCTCGACGCCGCCGAACACCTCGCGGATCTGCTCGACGATCGTCTCCGCCGCCTCCGACTCGTCGGCGAACTCCGTGTTCTTCGCGCGGGTCGTGAGCACCTGCTTCGAGCGGGTGCCGTCGCGGTAGACGGTGACTCCCTTCCCGCCGTGGTCGTAGATGTAGCGGTACACCTCCTCCATGTCCGCGGCGGTGGCGTCGTTCGGGAAGTTACACGTCTTCGAGATGGCGGAGTCGACCCCCTGCTGGCAGGCACACTGGACCGCCGCGTGTTCGATCCCCGACAGCGACCCGGTGACGACGAACAGCTCGCCGATCGCGTCCGGCACCGTCGAGAGCCCCTCGACGCCGTCGAAGGCGTTCTCGGCCATCTGCTCCTGGGCCTCCAGTTTCACCGCGTCGACGTCGATGTCGTTCGCCTCCAGCGTGCGCAGGAAGTAGTCGTCGAACTCGACGAGCATCTCGTCGCCCTGGACGTCGTCGGAGACGTTCTTGTAGAACGCGACGTTGTAGATGGGCTCACAGCCGCCGGTGGTGTTGCCGATCATCGACGTGGTGCCCGTCGGCGCGATGGTCGTCGTGTTGTGGTTGCGGATCGGGAACCCGTCGGCCCACTCGTCGGCGTCGAGTCCGGTGTGGTGTTCGAACCACTCGCGGTGCTCGGTCGGGTCCGCGTACTTCGAGTCCGCCCAGTCGTTGAAGACGCCGCGCTGCTCTGCGAGCTCGTGGGAGGTTGCCTTCGACTCGTGGTTGATGTGGGTCATCAGCTGGCGGGCGACCTCGTTGCCCTCCTCGGAGCCGTACTTGACGCCGAGCTGGATGTACAGCTGGGCGAGCCCCATGATCCCGAGGCCGATCTTCCGCATGTCCCGGACCTTCTGTTCGATCTTCTCGACCGGGAAGTCGGACATCGTGACGACGTTCTCGAGGAAGCGCGTGCCGTACTCGATGCGGTCGTCGAACTCCTCGAAGTCGATCGCCTCCGCAAGGAAGGCGTCGACCGCCGCCTCGTGGGAGTCGTACTCGTCCGCGTGCTCCTCGCTCCAGACCCGCCAGTCGGGCGCGTCCTTCGCCGCGAGCGTCGAGAGGTTGATGTGGCCGAGGTTACACGCCTCGTACTCCTCGAGCGGCTGCTCTCCGCAGGGGTTCGTCGCGAGGATACGGTGCTCGGGGTTCTCCTCGGTGTCGAAGGAGTGTTCCTTGTTCACGCGTTCGAGGTAGATGACGCCGGGTTCGCCGTTCTCGTGGGCGCCCTCGATCATGTCGTCCCAGAGCTCCGCGGCCGGGATCGAGAGCACCTCGCCGACCTCGACGTGCTCGCCGAGGCCGAACATCTCGTAGATCTCCTTCGTCTCCGGCGTCGCGACGTGGGGCTCCTCCGTGCGCGGGTTGGTGAAGGTGAACTCCTCGTCGTTGTACAGCGCCTCCATGAAGTCGTCGGTGACGCCGACGCTGATGTTGAAGTTCGAGAGGTGTCCCTCGACCGCGTTCCGGAGGTGTTCGGGGACGCGTCCCTCGTCGTCGATGAGTTCGCGGGCCTCCTCCAAGGCGTCCGCGAAGGAGTTGTGCGTGAAGTCGTCGGGGTCGTTCAGCCGCAGGGAGTGGGCTAAGGAGACGTCCTTGTTCTTCGAGTGGATGAACTGGATGACGTCCGGGTGCGAGACGCGCATGACGCCCATCTGGGCTCCGCGGCGCGCGCCGCCCTGGGCGATCGTCTCGCACATCTGGTCGAAGGTCCGCATGAACGTGATCGGCCCGGAGGCGATCCCGCCGGTGGAGCCGACCGCGTCGCCGTAGGGGCGCAGCTTCCAGAAGGCGTATCCCATACCGCCGCCGCTCTGGAAGACCTCCGCCGCCTCCTTGGCCGTCTGGTGGATGTCGGTGATGTCGTCGCCGGGCGAGTCGACGAAGCACGCCGAGAGCTGCTGGAGCTCGTCGCCCGCGTTCATCAGGGTGGGCGAGTTCGGCATGAACGAGAGCGACTCCATCCCGTTACGGAACGTCTCCGCGGTCTCCTCGACGTGCTCGCGGACCCCGTCGGGGAGTTCGGGGACGACCGTGTCGTACGCGAACTTGTTCACGTTGTGTGCGGAAAGCGCCGTCTCCGCCTCGTCGGCGGCGGAGACGCCCGCCCCGAAGACCTTCTCGGCGAGCTCGTCCCGGCGCGGATGGTCGGGCTTGAGCTGGTCCGGAGTGACCGTGACCTCGACGTCGCGCTTCTCCGCCTCGAAGACCGCCTCCGCGAGCGCGACGTTGCGCGCGACGCGGTCGAACAGTTCCTCCTGCGTCTCGACCGGCTCCCCGTCGGCGTCCTTCCGGAGGTAGCGCGCCGGGAGGATGTTGTGATAGGCGTTGTCCGTGAGACGTTCCTCCATCGTCTCGCCCGTGGTGCGTTTGATCGGCAGTTCGAGTTCGTCGGCGGAGACGCCGTCGCTGCTCATTCGACGGTCACCCCGCGAGGTCCGCGTGCGATCTGGCTCATGATATGGTGTTAGTACGCTGGCGAAGTGGACCCTTGTAAGTTCGGTTCCCGGTCCAGTAGGCGAATTCCTGTTCGATCTCGTATGTAACGTTCGACCGACGCGTACGGCTTCGAGATTGGTTCGGGTCGTCCCAACGGCTTCCGCCCATATAAGCATGGGCAGACCACGGTGAAACTGAATCAGAAATCGATGGATCGACCGACAGAAGCGGTCTCCCATCGGAAAAGAAGGGGGGTCTATCGCGGGCGTTCCACGCCCGTCGTTCACCCGGTCGTCGCGAGTTCGGCGGATGAGAGACGACGTGAACGTCGTGCGGGCGTTCGGAAGTATCAGAAATGATTTCTTTTGTCAGCGGATCCGGACCCACCAAGCTTATGCGGGTCCTCGTCATGGGGCCGGACATGACTACACTGACAGCCGATCTCGCGGCCGTGCTCTCGCAGGCGGGCCTGCTCGCCAGCCCGATGGGACAGTTGCTCGTCGCGCTCGTGGCCGTCGCGGTCGTGATCGTGCTCGGGAAGTTCGTGTTGAAGCTCGCCTGGCGGCTCGTCACGATCGGGATCGTCGTCGTCGCCGCGCTCTTCCTGCTGTCGACGGCGGGAGTGATCTGAAAAAACCGAACGCCCCGCGGCGGAGCCTACTGGAACGCGCCGAACTCGGATTCGGCCGGGTCGGCGGTCTCGGACCGCTGGAACTGCTTTTCGATCTCCGCATAGCGCTCTCTGGTCTCCGGAGTGACGCTCGGGTTCACCTCGCCTAAGGCGTCCTCGAAGTGTTCCATCGTCACGCGGACGTTACCGACGGACTCGCCGACCTCCTCGCGGGGGACGCTGGCGATGAACTCACGGGAGGCGTTCATCGACGCCTCGCGGGCGACCGCCTCGAGGTCCGCGCCGACGTACCCCTCGGTCTTCCGGGCGATCGCGTCGAGGTCGACGTCGTCCGCGAGCGGCTTCTCGCGGGTGTGGACCTCGAGGATCTTCCGGCGACCCTCCTCGTCCGGGACGGGCACGTGGACGTGCCTGTCGAGCCGGCCGGGACGGAGCAGCGCCGAGTCGATCAGGTCCGGGCGGTTCGTCGTCGCGATCACGACGACGTCCTCCAGCGACTCGAGCCCGTCGAGCTCCGTCAGCAGTTGGGAGACGACGCGCTCGCCGACGCCCGAGTCGCTCGTGTTGCCGCCGCGCTCGGTCGCGATCGAGTCGATCTCGTCGAAGAACACGATGGTGGGCGCGTTCTCGCGGGCCTTGCTGAACACCTCGCGGACGCCCTTCTCGGACTCGCCCACGAACTTGTTCAGCAGTTCGGGCCCCTTGATCGAGATGAAGTTCGACTCGCTCTCGTTGGCGACCGCCTTCGCGAGCAGGGTCTTCCCGGTCCCGGGCGGACCGTACATCAACACGCCCTTCGCGGCCTGCATGTCGAGCTGGTCGAACACCTCGGGGTACTCGAGCGGCCACTGGATCGTCTCGCGGAGCCGTTCTTTGGTGTCGTTCAGGCCGCCGACGTCGTTCCAGGTGACGTCGGGCACCTCGACGAACACCTCGCGGAGCGCGGAGGGCTCGATGCCCTTCATCGCCTCCTTGAAGTCGTTCTCGGTGACCTGGATCGAGTTCAACACGTCCGCGTCGATCTCGTCGCTCTCCAAGTCGAGCTGCGGGCGGATCCGACGGAGCGCATGCATCGCCGACTCCTTCGCCAGCGACTCGAGGTCCGCGCCGACGAACCCGTGGGTGTTCTCGGCGTACTCGTCGAGGTCGATCCCGTCGACGAGCGGCATGTTCCGCGTGTGGACCTGGAGGATCTCCTTGCGGCCGTCGCGGTCGGGGACGCCGACCTCGATCTCGCGGTCGAACCGGCCGCCGCGCCGGAGCGCGGGGTCGATCGCGTCGACGCGGTTGGTCGCGCCGATCACGACCACCTCGCCGCGCTCCTCGAGCCCGTCCATCAGCGAGAGCAGCTGGGCCACGACGCGGCGTTCCACGTCGCCGCCGGCGTCCTCGCGTTTGGGGGCGATCGAGTCGAGCTCGTCCATGAACACGATCGCGGGAGCCTCCTCGGTGGCCTCCTCGAACACGTCACGGAGCTGCTCCTCGCTCTCGCCGTAGTACTTCGACATGATCTCCGGACCGGAGATCGTGTGGAAGCTGGCGTCGATCTCGTTGGCGACCGCCTTCGCGATCAGGGTCTTTCCGGTCCCCGGCGGCCCGTGGAGCAGGACGCCCTTCGGCGGGTCGATGCCGAGCCGCTTGAACAGCTCGGGGTGCCGCATCGGCAGCTCGATCATCTCGCGGACCTGCTCGAGCTCGTCGTCGAGCCCACCGATGTCCTCGTAGGTGACGTCGGGCGAGCCGTCGGCGGCCGCGCCCTCCGACGCGCCCGCGCCGCCGACGATCTCCTCCGCGGGCTTCTCGGAGATCTCGATCTCCGTCGAGTCGGTGACCACGACGGTCCCCGACGGCGACGTGCTCGCGACCTTCAGCGGGACCGCCTGCGACTGCCCGCCCATGAAGCCGAAGCCGAGCGGGAGCTGGACGTTCTGGCCCTCGGTGACGGGCTGGCCGCCGAGCTCGCGGCGGATCAGCGCGTCGATGTTGCCGCGAATGCCCAGCCGCTGGGGTAAGGCGATGGTGATCCGGTCGGCGGGCTCGACGTCGACCTGCTCGAGCGTCACGCGGTCGTCGATGCCGACGCTGGCCTCCTGGCGGAGCTTCCCGTCGATCCGGACCACGCCGGTGCCGTCGTCCTCGGGGTAACCCGGCCAGACGCGCGCGATCGCGGCCCCGTCGGCGCCCTCGACGCGAATGAAGTCGCCGCCGGAGAGCCCGAGCTCCTCGGCCGCGACGCGGTCTATCGCCGCGAGCCGGCGGCCGGCGTCCTTCTGTTTCAGCGGTTTGACGGTGAGTTTCATCGGTCTCCCTCGATCGTCAACACGCCGTTCGTCACCGAGACGTTCCGGGCCTCACCCGGCAGTTCGAACTCCGATTCGGTCGGCTCGCCGTCGCCCTCGACCACGACGATCGCCGTGTCGCCGACGGTGTCGACGTCGATCGTCTCGTCGTCGACGCCGACGTCGGCGGCGACGACCCACCCGTCATCGTACTCGTACCGGCGAAGCAGCGAACCGCCGCCGACCGATCGGGTCTGTTTGGTAGTCATCCTAACCACAAGTTAGGCGCGAAAGTATATAAATTAATCGGAGAAAATCGCAGGACGTGAGAATATCGTCCGTCGAACGGTAGTATTGCGGTTCGGATCGTCCCGACCGCGTCCCTCAGCGAGACCCGGTCGCGTGCGGGATCCCCCTGCGTGAGCCCGCCGCCTCCGTGGAGATCCGCCCGTTTAATCCCCTCGCACGCTGGATCCGGGACATGGAACGGGTCACGCACCACGGTCGCGAGACCGCCTACCGCCGTTTCGACCGCGGCGGCGACGGGCCGACCGTCTGTTTCGTCCACGGCAGCGGCGGGAACGCCGGCGTCTGGAAGGCACAGGCCCGGCTGGGCGACCGCTTCCCGGTCGTCGCGCTCGACCTCTCCGGACACGGCGAGAGCGACGACGTGGGGGCGCCCGCGGGGGAGCCGACCCTCGAGTCCTACGCCGACGACGTCGTCGCCGTGACGGCGGCGACCGACGCCGACGTCCTCTGTGGCAACTCGCTCGGCGGAGCCGTCGTGCTGTGGGTGGCACTCGAACGCGACCTCGCGCTCGACGGACTCGTCCTCGCGGGCACGGGCGCGAAGCTGACGGCGGGGGCGGCGCTTCGGGACGCCCTCGCGACCGACTTCGACCGGGCGCTGTCGCTGTTACACGAGCGAGATCGACTGTTTCACGACGCGCCGGCCGGACTCCTCGAACGCTCGCGGGAGACGATGCTGGAGTGCGGCCGGGCGGTGACCGAGCGCGACTTCCTGACCTGCCATCGGTTCGACGTGCGCGAGCGACTGGACGAGGTGGCCCTTCCGACGCTCGCGGTCGTCGGCGAGCACGACGCGCTCACGCCGCCGCGGTATCACGAGTTCCTCGCCGACCGGATCCCGGACTGTGAGTACGCCGGGATCGACGACGCCGCCCACCTCGCGATGCTCGAGGCACCGTCGCGGTTCAACGCGGTCCTCGCGGAGTTCGTGGAGCGTCTCGACTGACCCGCGACGGGACGAAACGGCCGGACATCCTTTTGTTCCCCGAGGGGGACTCCGGAGGTATGGGAACCGACGACGAACGGGGATCCGGAGGGACGGCGTCGGAGCCGTGGG
Organism: Halorubrum aquaticum; assembly: GCF_900113615.1. Taxonomy (GTDB): domain Archaea; phylum Halobacteriota; class Halobacteria; order Halobacteriales; family Haloferacaceae; genus Halorubrum; species Halorubrum aquaticum. Next base: position 52,216 of record NZ_FOPZ01000018.1, on the reverse strand, counting down.
CGACGTCGACGCCGGGTGAGGAGAGCCCCGACATCGACGACCTCCTGAAGAAGCTGGACGCGCTCGAGGAGACGGTCGACGACGAACACGAACGCGAGAAGGTCAGACAGACGATCTCGCTGGTGGAGCGGATGCCCGGAAGCGACGCGTTCACGACGCGGATCAGCAAGTACACGGGACGCGACATCGCCCAGTCGTTCGTCGGGGGGATCGTCTTCGCGCTCCCGCTTCTCGTCGAGGGGGGCGTCTTCGAGATCGCCGCGTGGTTCGCGACGGCGCGGGTCGCCGGCGTTCCCGTCTACCTCGCCGGACACGTCTGTTTCGTCGTCGGCGTGACCACCGGGCTGCTGTACTACGCCGACTTCCGGGACGTTCGGGTGTACCGACCGATCTTCGGGCTCGTTCCCCGCCGGCTCGTCGGCGTCCTGACCGTCGCGTTCGTCGTCTCCGCGGGGCTGATGGCGCTGTGGGGCCGGCTCTTCGCGGAGGACCCGACGACGCTGGAGGCGTTCGCCAGGGTGACCGTCGTCTGGGGCGGGGCGGCGTTCGGCGGCGCGCTCGGCGACATCCTTCCCGGGGAGTCGACCGGACGGGACGTCAGCGAACACTTCGAGGAGCTCGGCGACGTCTTCGACGACGATTGAGCGGCCGGACGGGTACCGCGATCCGTCGAACGGGTACCACAGGTTTTTCGCCGCGGCGACCGTACGGTCGTCCATGTCAGCGTTACGCGACGCGCTTCGGGACCTCCCGGACGCGGTGTTTGCGGACCTGCTCGAGTCCGACGACGGGTACGTCCTGCTCGTCGACCTCCCCGGGACGACCGCGGGGAGCACGGAGGTCCTCTTCGAGGACGGCCGGATCGTCATCGAGGCCCGTCGCGAGAAGTCGACGCCGGAGGGCTTCCGCTACGTCCGGGAGGACCGCCCGCTGTTTCTCGACGCCGAGCTCCCGCTGCCGCCGGACGCCGACGGCGACGACGCCGACGCCGAGATGGACCGCGGCGTCCTCGAGGTGACCCTCCCGAAGCGCGCCGACGCCGACGCCCATCGGATCCCGGTCGAGGAGAGCGACGACGGAGACGAGGCCGACGCCTGACGGGTGGTCACGCTGGTCAACCTCCGCGCCTACTGGCGGTTTCTCGTCGTGATTCGGCGGTTCTCGCCGCTGATCCTCGCCTACTGGCGGGATCGCAAGCGGTTCCTGCTTTTCGGACGAGGCCGCGAGGTTGACGCCGCCACCCAGCGCGAGCGCGCCGACGTCCTCCTCGACATCCTGCTCACGCTCGGGCCGACGTTCATCAAGCTCGGCCAGTTGCTGTCGACACGGCCGGACGTCCTCCCGCCCGCCTACATCGAGGTGCTCGAGGGGCTCCAGGACGACGTCCCGCCCGCCGACTGGGCGGACTCGAAGCGGGTGCTGGAGGACGAACTCGGCCCCGTCGAGGAGACGTTCGACGACTTCGACGCGGAGTCGATAAGCGGGGCCAGCCTCGGGCAGGTGTACACCGCGCGGTTCGAGGGGAACGACGTGGCCGTGAAGGTGCGCCGCCCCGGGATCGAGTCGCTCGTCGAGGCGGACCTCAGGGCGATCCGCTGGTCGCTCCCGATCGTTCGGCGGTTCATCGGCGGCGGCCGGGCGTTCTCGATCGAGAACCTCTCCGAGGAGTTCGCGAAGACGATCCGCGAGGAGATGGACTACCGCCGCGAGCGGGAGATGCTCGAGGAGATCAAGGCGAACTTCGCGGGCGACGACCGGATCCGGATCCCGGAGGTCTACGAGGCCGCCTCGGGTCCTCGGGTGCTCACGATGGAGTACATCGGCGGGACGAAGATCAGCCGGACCGACGAGCTCGACGCGGCAGGCCTCGACCGGACCGCGATCGCGGAGACGCTCCAGGAGGTGTACCTCCAGATGATCATCGACGACGGCGTGTTCCACGCCGACCCGCACCCGGGGAACCTCGCAGTCGACGCGGAGGGCGCCGTGATCTTCTACGACTTCGGGATGTCCGGGCGGGTCGACCCGTTCGTCCAGGAGAAGATCGTCGAGTTCTACGTCGCGGTGGCCAGACAGGACACCGACGCGATCCTCGACACGCTGATCTCGATGGGGACGCTCTCGCCCGAGGTCGACCGCGACGTGATGGGCGAGGTGATGGACCTCGCCATCGCCGACGCCCGCGGCGAGCAGATCGAGCAGTACCGCGTCAACCAGATCATCGAGCAGGTGGAGTCGACCATCTACGAGTTCCCGCTGCGGCTCCCCCGAAACCTCGCGTTGGTCCTCCGGGTCGCCACCGTCGTCGAGGGGGTCTGCGTCACGCTCGACCCCGAGTTCGACTTCATCGCGACCGCGACGAACTACCTGGAGGCGGAGGGGTACTACGAGCAGACCGCCCGCGAGCTCGCCGAGGACGCCGGCAGACAGCTCCAACGGACGACCGAGTCGCTCTTCACCGTCCCGCCGAAGGCCGAGACGTTCCTCGACCGGGCGAACCGCGGCGACCTCCACATCGACGTCACCATCGAGGACGAGTCGCGGGTGCTCGACAAGCTGGCGATGCGGATCGCCTACTCCGTGCTGCTCGCGGTCGGCGTCCTCTCGGCGACGATCCTCTACTCGTTCGCCGAGGAGTGGCGGCTCGCGGCGATCGTCCTCCTGCTCGCGACCCCGCTCGCGGTCGCGTTGTACCGGTCGTTCCGCAAGAAGCGGCGGACGATCCCGGGGAACCCGCAGTTCACCAGACAGGGGATGCGGGAGCGACGCGACGACTGAGAGGACGTGAGTCACCCACGACAGACCCAGACGTCGTCCCGCTCGTCCACGTCGTAGCCGCGTTCCGAGAGCCACGACCGGAGGGCGTCTTCGTGGTCGGCGGCGTGCGCCGAGGAGTCGTCGACGCCCTCCAGTGGGTCGCCGTTAGCCCCCACACCGTCAGCCGATCCGGCGCCGCCCGCCTCGTGTACCTCGACGACGAGCAGCGGTCGGTGGGTCCGGATCGTCGTCTCCGCCCCGCGCAACACCGCCGGCTCGTGGCCCTCGACGTCGACCTTGATCGCGTCGGGCGCGGGGACCGGGTCGCCGGAGACGGTCCCGTCGCCCGCGGCACCTCCCTCGACCAGATCGTCGAGCCGGTACACCGGAACCTCCTCGACGGCGGCGACCCGTGCCCCCCACCGGGTCGCGCGGTCGCGGTCGAACGCGGAGCACTTCGAGAACGTCGAGCGGTAGAACGGCAGCGACCCGCGCTCGTCGCCGAGCCCCGCTCGTCGGAGATCGATCCCGCGATCACCGCCGGCGTCGAGCCCGTTTCGGGCCGCGTTCCGCACCAGTCGGTCCGCGCTCTCGCCGTTGGGCTCGAACGCGACGACCCGGCGGTCGGTGCCGACGGCGAGCGGGATCGCGTGCTCGCCGACGTGCGCGCCGACGTCGAGGACCGTCGCGTCGTTCGGGAGCCGGTCGAGCGCGGCCAGCCCGGGGTCGTCGCCGTGGGGGTTCGTCGGCTCGTAGCTCCAGTAGGTGCCGGCGACGGTTCGCTTGGGCGTGGCGACCCCGAGGGCGTACGTCAGGTCCGCGAGCCGGTAGAGCGTCCGGAACCCGACCCGTTCGAGCCACGCGGGGGTGTCGAGCGCGGGCATCCTCGGGCCTCAGGCCGTCACGACCTGTATCGGGACGAGCAGGAAACAGAGCGCACCCGCCCCGAACGTCAACACGCCGATGGCGACGCGGGGCCAGTCGAGCCTCGCCTCGTCGTCGGGGTTCGCCGGGCCGTTGAAGGCGATGACGAGCGAGAAGACGCCCCAGAACGCCCAGAGGCCGACCGACTCGTCGAGCCCGAGCCCGCGTCCGTAGTGGAGGTACGCGGCGATCGCGAACAGCGCGCCGGGCACGAGCGACGCGATCGTCTCCTGGCGCGGCCCGACCATCGCGCGGACCATGTGGCCCCCGTCGAGCTGGCCGACCGGAAGCAGGTTCAGGAGGGTGAAGAACATCCCGACCCACCCGCCGATGATCACCGGGTGGACCGCCCGGGTCGGATCCGAGTACGAGGTGGGCTGGCCGATCAGCCCGGCGATGAGGTCCAAAAGCGGCGGGTTGTTGAAGCGGATCATCGTCCCGGAACCCGTCACGAGCTCCGCCGGAACGCGGATCGGATCGAGCGAGAGACCGATCACGGTGACGACCACGGTGGCGACGAGCCCGGCGATGGGACCGGCCGCGCCGACGTCGAAGAGCGCCTTCCGGGAGGGCATTCGGCCGCGCATCCGGATCACCGCGCCGAGCGTCCCGAACGGGAACACGAACGGGATGACGTACGGAAGCGACACGTCGACGCCGTGGTATCGCCCGGCGACGTAGTGGCCCAGTTCGTGGGTCATCAACACGCCGAGGACGGCGGCGGTGAACGGCCACGCCTGTAGCATCGAGAGGGGGTTCGCGCGGATCTCCGCGAGCGGGACGTAGTACCAGCCGTACGCGCCGACGAATAGCGTCGAGAGCACCGTCGCGAGGAACAGCCCCACGTTCACCCAGGGGATCCCCTCGCGCCCGTGGCCGAAGGGGGTCGCGACGACGACGTGGCCGTCCTCGACCGTCTCCACGTCGACGTCGTAGCCCGCCTCGCGGAACGCCGGAACGATCTTCCGGAGGAGCGTCCGTTCGGGGATGTACGACTCGCCGACGTAGCGGACGCGACCGTCCTCGCGGCGGACCTCCTCGACGCGGAAGAAGGTCCGGAGCGGGTCGGGACGAGGGACGTCGGCGGCCGCCGAGGCCGTCCCGTCCTCGCGTTCTGACATCGTCGGTCGTTGGCCGTCGCCGAGTATAAACCCCGCGTCACCGGACGCGGAACGAACCGATCGGAGGGCGAGGGACCGGGAGAGAGAACGGCGGAGCGGGCCGGAGAACCGACTGATCGACTGACGGAGGAACGGAAAGAGCGGAAAGAGCAGAAAGAGCGGAAAGAACGGAAGGGCGTACCGTTCGGGGGTTCAAAACGATCGGCGGGGACGCGTGAGCGCGTCCGGTTCGACGACGGTTGGATCAGGCGGGCTCGACCCGCCAGGTGGTCGCGCCCGTGTACGACCACTTCTCGACGGTGAGCTCGGTGGCCGACTCGCTGAGTTTCACCATCAGCGCGCCGATCTCCTTCGGCGAGAGTTCGACGTCGTCCGAGATGAACTTCCCTTTGAAGTACATCTCGCCGTCTTCGGCGCGTTCGAGCAGGTACCGCTTCAGCCGCTCCTCCTTGGAGAGGTCGTCGGTCGTGCCCGCGTTCGTGGAGGGGTTCGCAGTCGCGCTCATGGTACGACTCGTCCATGGCGGCGGGGGATGTTATAAAGGGGAGACCGTTGGGTGGCATTCAGGGGGTTTCAGCACCTTTCAAACGACGAACGGAAAATAAAACGTACCGAACGACGTTTTATAACCGTTCGATAGACGGTTAAACAGTTTATAACCCTCATAGAATCGTTCGATCCGATCCCAAGAGGACCGGTTCGTCCGAGGACCGATCGGTCGCCGGATCCGAGTTTATCGGTGGTATTTGCCCCTACAATGCCGGCCGGACGACCCGATCACGGTCGAGCGCGGAGCGGAGACGACGCCGTACGGGAGGGCCGTCGCGGCTCGCGGAGCACGGAAGGTGGTCGAAACGGGGGAACCGGAGGACCGACGCCTCCGACGTTCACGACCGCTGGTGGAGCCAGAACTCCTCGGACTCGGTGGTCTCCTTCTTGAAGATCGGGACCTCGTCCTTGAGCCGGTCGATCCCGTCCTCGACGGCCCGAAACGCCTCCGCCCGGTGGCCCGCGAGGACGACCACGAAGACGATGTCCTCGCCCGCCTCAATCACGCCCGTGCGGTGGTGGAAGGCCACCTCGAAGACGCCCTCCCGGTCGGTCAGTTCCGCGGCGATCGCGTCCATGCGCTCGCGAGCGACGCCCTCGTACTTCTCGAAGGCGAGGTGGGTCGTCCGCTCGTCGTCAGGGGCGTCCCGGGCACGGACTCGTCCGGTGAACGTCGCGATCGCGCCCGACCGCTCCGCGTCGGCCGACCGCTCGACGCGGTCCACGAGCAGCTCGCGAGTGACCCACGGCTCGGCGCCCACGAGCGCCGCGAGGAGGTCGTCGACGTCGACGTCCTCGGGACCCGCCCCGCGAGCGAGCACGTCCCCCGGCGTTTCGTCGGGGTCGGCGTCGTCCCCGAGCAGCACCGCCGGAACCCGGAGCCGGGCGAGTCCGACCGCGACGAGGTAGTCGTGGTCCGGCGCGAGCCGATCGAGGAGCGCGTCGAAGCCGTCGACGGTCCCGCGGCCGGTCCAGGAACCGTCGGACGAAAGCGAGAGGGTCGTGTCGCCCGCGGTGTCCCCGTCGTGGTGTCCCCGTTCGTTCGATTCGTCCGGGCTCTCGTCCCGACGGACGACCGCGACGCGTCCCTCCAGCCGCTCCGCGAGGGTCCCGGCGAGGTCGTCCGCCCCGGGACCGAGTATCGAGATCGGTTGCATGCCCGAACGCGGGCGGCGAGCGGCTTAGGCGTTTCCCGGTCGGCTCACTCGTAGGCGTAGAACCCCTCGCCCGTCTTCTTGCCGAGGTCGCCGGCGGCGACCTTGCGCTTGAGGAGGTACGCCGGCTTGTACCGGTCGCCGAGCTCCTCGTGGAGCGTCTCGCTGGCGTCGAGCACCACGTCGAGGCCGATGTGGTCGGCGAGTTCGAGCGGGCCCATCGGGACGTTCGTGCCGAGTCGCATCCCGCGGTCGACGTCGTCCCGCGTGGCCACGCCCTCGTCGTACGCGCGGACCCCCTCGTTGATCCACGGCATCAGGATCCGGTTGGTGACGAACCCCGGCTTGTCGTCCGACTCCCACGTCTCCTTGCCCAGGTCGGCCGCGAACGCGTGGGCGAACGCGACGACCTCGTCGGCGGTCCGCTCGCCCACGACGACCTCGACGCCCTCCATCACCGGAACGGGGTTCATGAAGTGGAGGCCGACGACCGCGTCCGCGCGGTCGGTAGCGCTCGCGATCGACGTGACCGAGAGCGTCGACGTGTTGGTCGCGAGGACGACGTCGTCGTCGGTGACTGACGCGAGGTCGGCGAAGACGTCCCGTTTCACCTCGAGGTCCTCGATCACGGCCTCGACGACGAGGTCGGCGTCGGCGAGAGCCGCGAGGTCCGTGGTGCCCGAGATCCGCGATCGGATCGTCTCTGGATCCTCCGCGAGCGCGTCCTTCGCGGCGAGTCGATCGAGACTCGAGGCGATCCCCTCGAGGCCCCGGTCGACGTACTCGGCCTCCACGTCGCGCATGGTCACGTCGTACCCGGCGGTCGCGGCGACCTGTGCGATGCCGTGGCCCATCGTCCCGGCACCGACCACGCCCACCGTCTCCACCGCGGATAGCTCTCGCATGGGAACCGCTGCCGTGCCACGAATCCTAAGCGTTGTGGCTCGCCGATCGTTTCGTCCGGACGATCGTTTACTATCTGAGTAGTAATGGAAACCATCGAGGGATCCGTTCCGAACGCGATCGAGAGCGCGGTGAGCCCATCGAATTCGTTTCTTTACGAACGCTCGATCGACCGTAGTGTTTTTTATCGATGTAACCGGAGTACGAACTGATGCTTCCTCACGCCGCCGACGACATCTCACGGGACGGAAAGTCGCTCATTCTGGCGTACGACCACGGCCTCGAACACGGGCCGGTCGACTTCGAGCCCAACCCGGCGACGGCCGACCCCGAGCGGCTGTTCGAGTTAGCGACCCACGAGGCGGTGACGGCGCTGGCCGTCCAGAAGGGGGTCGCAGAGGCGTACTACCCGGAGTACGAGGACGACGTGAACCTGCTCCTGAAGCTCAACGGGACCTCGAACCTCTGGCGGGGCGAGCCGAACAGCGCGGTCAACTGCTCGGCCGAGTACGCCGCCGAACTCGGTGCCGACGCGATCGGCTTCACCGTCTACGGCGGCTCGAACCACGAGGTGGAGATGGCCGAGGAGTTCCGCGAGGCACAGGAGGGTGCCCGCGAACACGACATGGGCGTCGTGATGTGGTCGTACCCGCGCGGACAGGGACTGCGAAACGACGGCAGCCCCGAGGTGATCTGCTACGGGGCCCGGCTCGGGCTCGAGCTCGGCGCCGACTTCGTGAAGGTGAAGTACCCCGGCTCCGCCGAGGCGATGGGCGAGGCCGTCAGGATGGCCGGCCCCACGCAGGTGGTCATGTCCGGCGGGACGATGCGCGACGACAAGGCGTTCCTCCGGAACGTCGCGGACGCCATCGACGCCGGCGCGACGGGGCTCGCGGTCGGCCGAAACGTCTTCCAGCGCGACGACCCCGAACGGATCCTCGACGCGCTCGAGGCCGTGGTCTTCCAGGAGGTCGACCCGGCGGAGGCGCTGGCCATCGCCGAGAGCGACGACTGATGACCGACGCCGATCCGGTCGTCGAAGCGGTCTTCGACGCGGTCGCGGCGACGGCCCCGGAGATCCGCGACGCCCTGCCCGGCCGCCGCGTCGAGAGCGGGACGGAGAACCCCTCGGGCGAGACGGTGCTGGCGGGCGACGTGTACGCGGACGAGTTGCTCCTGGAGGCGCTCTCCGCGGTCGAGGGCGTCGGCTCGTTCGTCAGCGAGGAGCGCCCGGAGGCGATCGACGTCGGCGGCGCGGTCGGCGAGGGCGCGTACGCGGTCGCGATCGACCCCCTCGACGGCTCCTCGAACCTGCGGTCGAACAACACGATGGGGACCGTCGTCGGCGTCTACGACGCGCCGCTTCCCGCCTCCGGGCGGGACCTCGTCGCCGCCGGGTACGTCCTCTACGGCCCGATCACGACGATGATCGTCGCCGACGACCGGGGCGTCCGCGAGGAGGTCGTCGAGCGCGACGGCGACGACCCCGGCGTCACCCGGTCGGTCGTCGACGACGACCTGACGCTGCCCGACGAGCCGACCGTCTACGGCTTCGGCGGGCGGGTGCCCGACTGGCCCGCCGCGTTCCGGGAGTACGCTCGCGAGGTCGAGGACGAACTCAAGCTGCGGTACGGCGGGTCGATGGTCGGCGACGTGAACCAGGTGGTGACCTACGGCGGGGTCTTCGCGTACCCCGCCCTCGTCGACGCGCCCGAGGGGAAGCTCCGGCTCTCCTTCGAGGCGAACCCGATCGCGTACATCGTCGAGTCGATGGGCGGGGCGTCATCGGACGGCTCCGGCTCGATCCTCGACGTCGAGCCCGACGGGATCCACGACCGTGTCCCCCTCCACGTCGGCAACGAGGGACCCATCGACCGACTGGAAGCCGCACTCGACGGATAGGAGCGGAACTAGTTTTTCTGATCTCGCGGTGGCGCGCCTCCGAGCGTCCGAAGGGCGCGAGGAGACCGCGAGGGACGCGGCGACTGAAAGGAGCCGCGAGGCTGGGGAGGCGTGAGGTGCGGGGCGGTCGCGGTGGGGGGACTCAAAGGGGCAGCCGCGAGGGCGAAGTACACCGGCGTAAGCACTGGAGGGAGCGAGCAACGCGAGCGACTGAAGCGCGCAGCGAGGTGCGCGAGCCCTCGCGGCTGGGGCTTTGACGGTGTTCCCCGTAATCGTGTCTTCAGCTGGCTTGAATAGATTCAGACCTTCATTACTACCACGGCGGCGACCGCAAGGACGCCGATGTGTGTTCCGTTGACCAGCCCACTCGTTTCGGTCCGTCCCACGATCACGGGCAATATATCCAGATACGGTGCCCACGAAGGCGCTCCCGCGTGCGGCGCGAGGAAGTTCCACGCTGCCAGCAGTACCACTCCCACCGCAACGTACCGGATTCCGTTGCGGACGTGTCGAGCGGTTCCGAAATCAGTACTCATGTGACTGCCGTTGCGTCCGCCGAGGAAAAAGGTAAGTCAGCGAAGACGTCTTCCGAACTCGAAAGTCCTGACGCGGACACGTTTGTAACGGAACAGTAGTTTCAGCACTAGACCACCGAGGGAATCCAAGGTCGGCGTACGAACCTCTGCCTCTATACCGACCGACACCCACCTACTCCGGCGGTTCGGACATCTCGTTTCCCGAATCCATCGGCTCGTACCCGACTCGCTCGCGGGCGTGTTCGAGGTCGAACCACGAGTTCGGGTTGTCGCTGATCCCGTAGAATATCTCGAAGGCCCCGCCGGCGAGGGTGTTCGGGTTCAGGTCGTCCGTGCCTCCGCCGTCCCCCTCGTCCGCATCCGAATCCAGTCCGTCCCGCAGACACGCGTCCACCAGCCCGGCACAGTCCCGCCGCGAGAGCCACGTACACCGCATCCGCGCGACGGCCTCCCCGTACGTCTCGTCGCCGCGCTCGCAGTCGCCGCGGGCGACGGCGCGCTCCGCGTCGCCGAACGGGTGGTCGTGGGTCGGGTCCCGGACCGAGCCGATCCGGAGCGCGTAGCAGTCGATCCCCTCGCGCTCGGCGTAGAGCCGACACCACGCCTCGCCGGCCACCTTCGACGCGCCGTAGTCGGAGTCGGGCCGCAGTGGGCTCTCGGCGTCGACCGTCAGGTCGTAGTCGGGGTCGTACAGCGACGGCGCGTGCTGCTCCTCGTACATGCCGACCGCGTGGTTCGAGGAGGCGAAGACGACGGTGTCGACGCCCGCTCGCGAGGCGGCCTCGAGGACGTTTCGCGTGCCGCGGACGTTGTTGCGCTCGACCGACTCGTAGGGCGTTGACACCGCCGGCGCGCCCGCGAGGTGGACGACGGCGTCGACCTCCCGGTCGTCCATGACCGCCGCGAGCGACGCGGGCGCGTCGGGGTCGCCCACGTCGCGGACGACCGTCTCGCGGTCGCGGTGCGGATGCGGCGTGCCGTCGCCGAGTTCCGCCGACGGCTCCTCGCGGTCGAGGAGGACGTACTCGACCGCCGAGTTCGCCGTCACCGCGGTGCCGACCGTGCCGTGCGCGCCCGTGAGAAGCACCGTGGCGGCGTCGAGCGGAGCGTCGCTCCCGGGCCGGTCGTCGGTCGCAGGTGAGCCGTCGCTCACGAGGCCGTCCCCTCGTCGTCGCCCGCGGTCCACCGTCGCGCGCCGGGGAGTATCCCGACCAGCTTCGTCACGTAGCCGAACTTGAACAGCCCGAGCTGTGAGAGCCCGCCGAGGACGAACAGCGCGAGGAACGGGAGCGCGGTGGGGTCGAAGAGCAGCGGCTCGACGGTCAGCTCCTCGGCGGCGGTCGCGAAGGACCCGGGGGTGAGCGAGCGCGACGCGAGCGCCGCACCGATGAACGCCGTCGAGACCACGAGCGTCGTCCGCGTGAGCACGAACCCGAAGAGCGCGCCGACGGCGACGCCCGCGAGCGTCGCGCCGACGAGCAGCGCCGTTCCCTCGATTCCGGCCGCGTCGGCCGCGTAGAACGGGCCGACGGCGAACCGCCCCGCGAAGCCGCCGACGACCCCGCCGATCGCGAGAACGGCGAAGGAGAGCCCGGCGTACGCGAGGAACCCGCCGACCGCGCCGCCGAGCAGGACGCCGCCCGCGGAGAGCACCAGCCCGTCGACGGCGATCAGTCCGGCGAGGTTCGGCGCGGCGAGGTAGCCCGCGCCCGCGCCGATCAGGAAGCCGGTCAGCGACACGGCGTACACGGAGACCGCCGCGCCGACGAACGCGAGCAGGAGGCCCGCGACGACGACCCCCGCGTTGAGTGGCGTGAACATACCGTCACGTGTGCCGCCGTCCGTCTTAAAAGGTCGCGACGGGCGGGCGGGTCACGCTCGAAACGGCGGCAATCACCGCGCCCGACGCTCCGCCGTCCGGTCGACGTGGCGCGTGTAGCCGCCGACCGCGAGCCCGAAGCCGACGACGAGAAGCAGGAAACCGGCGAGCCGGGTCGTCCCGATCGTCATCAACGCGAGGATCGCCCCGAAGACGAACGCGAAGACGCCGGAGACGACGATGCCGACGTCGACGAGCGGCGAGGGCTGGAGCGCACGGCAGTGCGGGCAGACCCGCGCGTCGCCGGGGATGGGCTCGCGACAGTCGACGCAGTGGACGCGGTCGCGGGGCACGGCTCCCGTTCGGGCGGCGGGGACTTATCGGGTCGGGTTCATAGTGATTACTGCGGTTCTTTACCGGCCTGACGACCTGTATCGGTAGTAGAAGTCCTTGATTCGGCGTCTTCCGACACCGTCCGTGAAAATAGTCGCAGTAATCACTATCAGTCGTCCGCGGCGGCCCCGCTCGCGGCGTCGGCCGTCTCGAGCGTCTCCTCGACCTGCGTCACCACCAACACGAGCGCCACGAGCGCGAGGACCCCGCCGACGGCGAAGGGGACGACGAAGCCGAAGCCGACGAGCCAGCCGGACGCCAGCGGACCGAGCGCGACGCCGAAGCCGAACCCCATGGTCAACACCGACAGCGTCGTCCCCGACTCGCCCTCGCGGGCGAGGTCGCCGGCGAGCGCGAGCGAGGGCGCGAAGACGAACGCGACGGCGACGCCCTGACCGAGCCGGACGAGCGTCATCAGGACGGGCGAGAGGACGAGCCCCTGTAGGAGCGTCGTCGGCGCGAGGAGCAGGAAGCCGCCCACGAGGAACGGCCGGCGACCGATCCGGTCGCTGGCGCGCCCGACCGGGACCTGGAGGGCCACGTTCGCGATGGTGACCGCCGCGAACTGGACGCCGAACCAGACGGGCGGCTGGTCCAACCGCAGGTTCACCTGGTTCTGGAGGGTCGCGTACAGCGCGATACACAGCCCCATCGCGACCGTCGCGACCCCCAGCACGAAGACGGGATCGAGCAGGCGGTCCTCGCCGCGGACCCGGATCGAGAGGTCGTCGCCCGCCTCCGCCGCGTCGGCGGCGTCGTGAACGAGGAGGTAGACCAGAAGGAAACTGAGGTACGCGCCGAGACAGGCGGCCGCGAAGGCGGCGTCGAAGCCGTTGACGACCGGGAGCCCGACCGCAGACAGGTCGTAGGGGCCGTTGTCGACGACGACGCCCGCGAGGACGGGGCCGAAGCCGAACCCGATCAGCCGGAAGGTGTTGAAGACGCCGAAGTTTCCCCCCCGCTGGTCCGCGCTGCCCGCGTACTCGTTGACGAGCGCGACCGTCGCCGGGATCGTCAACGCGGCCCCGAACCCCTGGATCGCTCGGAGGACGACGAGGATCCAGTAGGCGTCCGCGAGCGTGTAGAGCGCGCTCGCGGTCCCCAAAAGTAAGATTCCGGCGAGCACGAACGGCCGCCGGGTGGCCAGCCGGTCGGAGAGCCGCCCGGTGAACGGCTGTGAGAAGCTGTTGAGGAAGCCGAAAAGCGAGAGGACGATCCCGATGAGAAGCGGCTCGGTGAGCGTCACGCTCACGGCGCCGATCCCGAGGCTCGACCCGACGAGGGCGTCGATGTCGATCAGGTCGCTGGCGACGTACAGCGGGAGGACGACGATGAGAAACGAGTTGCCGACCGCGCCGACCATCCGTGCGAGCGCGAGGACGATCACGCGGCGATCGGTCCCGAGTATCTCCGAGATCGACCCCATTCGACTCCGGTTCGATCCGGGTCGTGAAGGCCCTTGCGGACGGCGGGAGGCGATCCGGTTTCTCGCCGAATCGGGGGCGTACCGACTACTCCGCGGGTTTCGCTTCGGGGCGGGCTATCCCGCGGATCTCGAACCGCGCGCCGCCGCTTTCGGAGTCCGTCACGGAGACGTCCCAGCCGTGTGCCGTGGCGATCTCCTTGACGATGGCCAGTCCGAACCCGGTGTTTCCGTCGGAGTCGCTCTCGCCGGGTTCGAACAGGTCGTCCCGGATCTCCTCCGGGATCCCGGGGCCGTCGTCGGCGACGGAGAAGCCGTCCTCCAGCCCGCCGATCCGGACGGTGACGGCGTCGCAGTCGACGGATCCGTGTTCGATCGCGTTCCGGAACAGGTTCTCGAAGAGGTTCCGAAGCCGGTCGGGATCGGCGAGAGCGGCCCCGTCGAGTTCGACCTCGAGACTCGCCTCGTCGGTGTCGACCGTGCCCCAACTGTCCTCGGCGAGCGCGGCCAGATCGACCGGTTCGGGGTCGCCGACGGTCTCCCCCTCGCGGGCCAGCGTCAGCGTGTGGTCGACGATCGACTCGATCCGGTCGAGCGCGTCGACGGCGGCCTCGAGGTGGTCGCTGCCGGTCTCCTCGCGGGCCAGGTCCACCCTGCCGCGGGCGACGTTGAGCGGGTTCCGGAGGTCGTGGCTGACGATCCCGGCGAACTCGTCGAGCCGCTCGTTCTGCCGGCGGAGCGCGCCCTCGCGCTCTTTGAACGCCGTGATGTCTTCCTGGAAGCCGACCCAGCCGGTGACGCGGTCGTTCTCGGCCTCGCGGATCGGCGCGATGCTGACGCGGTTCCAGAACGGCGTGCCGTCCCTGCGGTAGTTCAACAGCTCGACGCTCGCGGGTTCCTCGGCGTCGATCGACTTCCGGAGTTCCGCGACGGCCGCCTCGTCGGTGTCGGGACCCTGTAAGAACCGGCAGTTGACGCCGACCGCCTCCTCGCGGTCGTACCCGGTCATCTCGACGAACTCGTCGTTGACGTACACCATCGGGTTGTCCGGCAGGCTCGGGTCGGTGATGGTGATCCCGACGGGGGCCTCGTCGAGCGCCCGCCGTTTCGTCTCGAGCTCCTCGCGGCGGGCCGCCTCCACGGAGACGTCCCGGAGGATCCCCACGCTGCCGTCGAACTCCTCGCCCTCGTAGGGGAGGACGGCCATGTGGTCGCGACACGGGATCGGGTCGCCCTCCTTCGGGACGATGTCGACCCGGAACCGCTGGATGTCCGGATCCCCACTCGAGAGGATCGAGCCGAGCCGGTCTTCGGCCTTCTGGACCGCCTCCTCGTCTTTGATCAGGTCGGGCTTGCTTCCGAGGATCTCCTCGCGGTCGTACCCGGTCAGTTCCGCGAACGGCTCGTTGACGTAGTCGAACGTCCCCGTCTCGTCGACGACGTAGACGGGGTAGCCGAGCGCCTCGAGCACCGTCGAGTAACGGTCGGCCGCCCGGCGCGTCCGGAACTCCTCGACCGCCTGTTGAACGCGGGTGGCGAGCCGCTGGAGCTGTTCGGGCCCGCCCTTCTGGAAGTAGCCGGTGACGCCCGCGTTGAGCGCACGGCTCGCGATCTCCTCGGACCCCTTCCCCGTGTACAACACGAACGGGATCGCCGGGTGGTCCTTCCGCAGCGTCTCGAAGAACGCCAGCCCGTCCATCCCGGGCATGTCGTAGTCGCTGACGACGCAGTCGAACGACTCCGCATCGAGCCGCTCGAGTCCGGTCTCCGGCTCCGTCACGCTCGTCACCGACGCCGACGCCAGTTCGCGGTCGAGATACGCCTCGGTGAGGTCGAGCACCGAGGGGTCGTCGTCGACGTGTAACACGTCGATCCGTTCCGTCATAATCGATCAAGCGGATCCGGGGATAAACGCGTATCGGCTCCGGTATCGAGAACGGGGGCGGAGTCGGGTCGGTCGCGAACGCCGGGTTTCACCTCCGCCGCGCGTGGCGGGCGCTTAAGGGCGCACGGAGCCGACGCACGGACGATGGACGGCGGGACGCTCCCCGGAGCCGACGCGGACGACGACGCGAGCGATCGGAGCCGCGTCGTCTTCCACGTCGACATGGACTGTTTTTATGCCTCCTGTGAGCGCCTGCGAGACGCCGACCTCCGCGGCGAGCCCGTCGTGGTGGGGATGGGGTACGAGGCGGGCGAGACGATCGGCGCGGTCGCGACCGCGAGCTACGAGGCCCGCGCGTTCGGCGTCGAGAGCGCGATGCCGATCTCCGAGGCGCTCGACCGCCTCCCGAGGCGCGTTGACGCCGACCCCGAAGACCCGGACGTGCCCGATCCCGACGGAACCGGCCGCTACCTCCCCGTCGACATGGAGTTCTACGAGGCGGTCGCCGGCGACGTGAAGGCGGTGCTCCGCGACTGCGCCGACGTCCTCCGCGAGGTGAGCGTCGACGAGGCGTACCTCGACGTCACCGACCGGACCGCCTGGGACGCCGTCGGCGGGGACGACCCGGCGTCGAGCAGCGCGGCGGGGCCGAGCGACGTCCGGACGCTCGCGGAGGGGTACGCGCGACACGTCAAAGAGCGGATCGAGCGGGAGGCGGGCGTGCCCGCGAGCGTCGGCGTCGCGCCGAACATGTCGGCCGCGAAGGTCGCGAGCGACGCGGACAAGCCGGACGGGCTCGTCGTCGTCCCGCCCGGGTCGGTCGAGGCGTTCCTCGCGCCGCTGCCGACGGCGGCGCTTCACGGGGTCGGCCCCGTGACCGAGCGGGCGCTCGCGGAGCGCGGGATCGAGACCGCGGGCGACGTGGCCGACGCCGACCCCGACGCGCTGGCCGAGGAGCTCGGCGACCGCGGCCGGGAGCTGGTCCGGCGTGCCCGCGGCGAGGACGACCGGGAGGTGACCCCGCGGGGACTCCCCAAGAGCCTCTCGCGGGAGTCGTCGCTGCCGCGGACGGCCGACGAGGAGCGCAAGCGCGAGACCGTCTCGGCGCTCGCGGCCGACGTGGCCCGACGCGCCCGCGAGCGTGGCTGTCTGTACCGCACGATCGGGATCAAGGCGGTTCGTCCGCCGTTCGACGTCAACACCCGCGCGCACAGCCTCCCCGGTCCCGTCGACGACCCCGACCTGGTCGAGTCGGTGGCGCTGGAGCTGCTCTCCGAGTTCGACGACGAGGCGGTCCGCAAGCTCGGCGTCCGCGTGTCGAACCTGGACTTCGCCGACAGCGACCAGGCGACGCTCGGCGGGTTCGAGGGGGTCGACGGCGGCGGTGGCGGTGGCGACGACGAGGGCAACGGAACCGACGGCGACGACGGCGGAAACGACGGCAACGGCGGCGGAAAGGAGGGTGACGGCCGGAGACTCACCGACTGGGTCGGCGGGAAGCCGGCCGGTGATCCGGGACCGGGCTGCGATGGTCCGGGGTCGGACTGCGACGGTTCGGGTGTGGGCCACGACCGCGGCGACGACGCCGACTCCGGGGGCGGCGACGGACAGGCGTCGCTCCGGGACTGGTCGGAGGGTGGTCGGAGGGGGTAGTACCCGGCAGGACACGATCGGAGCGCGAGGGGGTCGGTCGCCTCCGTGGAGGACGACCGACGGAGCGACGAGCGCGCCCCGGGTCAGACCGTTCGACGCTCGACGGCGGGGTCCACCCCGGCGTCCGACAGGTCATCGCGGATCCGCCGCCGGAGCGGGTCGGGGACCGACTCGCGCGGGACCGGCGCGGCCGTGTCGGTGCCGGACGCCGAATCCGTGCCGGACGCGGCTGATCCGCCTTCCGACGCGGGCGACGCCCTCCTCCCTCCAGTCCTCTCGGGAACCGTCCAGTAGAGGACGGCGTCGGCCTCGGCGTAGAACTCCACGGCGAACCGGTCCCCGCCGCCGTCGTAGTGGACGCGCGCGGCGGCCCCCTCAGCCCGCCACCCCTCCTGACGGACGAGTGCGGCGATCGAGTCGTACATGGTCGCGTTCCGGGCGGCGGACACATGTCGGCTTCGACCGGCGGTCGCCGTCGCCCCCGTAGGGCCGAGGACGGACTCCCGCGGTCCGTCTCGCGTCCATCGTCCCGCTTCGCGTTCAGCGCCCCGCTTCGCGTCCATCGCCCCGCCTCGAAAGGAGTTTACCCCCGCCGGCCGCAGGGCGGGTATGTCCCTTCGCGTCACCTTCCTCGGGACGGGCGGTGCCGTCCCGACCACCGAGCGCGCGCCGAGCGCCCTGTTCGTCAATCGCGAGGGCGACCGCCTGCTGTTCGACTGCGGCGAGGGAACCCAACGCGGGATGATGCGGGCCGGCACCGGCTTCGGGCTCGATCACCTGTTCGTCTCGCACCTCCACGGCGACCACGTCCTCGGGATCCCGGGGCTGATCCAGACGCTCGGGTTCAACGACCGGACCGAGCCGCTCTCGATACACTGTCCGCCCGGCACCCGCGAGGACCTCCACGACCTCGTCCACGCCGTGGGCCACCAGCCGGGGTTCCCGGTCCGGATCGAGGAGGTCGCCCCCGGCGAGGTCGCGCTCGACGCCGACGGCTACGAGGTCCGCGCCTTCGAGACGACACACCGCACCGTCTCACAGGGATACGCCCTCGAGGAGGCGGACCGCCCCGGCCGGTTCGACCGCCCGAGAGCCGAGGAGCTCGGCGTGCCCGTGGGGCCGAAGTTCGGCCGGCTCCACGCGGGCGAGTCGGTCGAACTGGAGGACGGAACCGTCGTGGATCCCGATCAGGTGGTCGGGCCGCCGCGGCCCGGTCGGACGCTCGTGTACACCGCCGACACCCGCCCGCGAGAGCGGACCGTCGAGGTCGCCGAGGACGCCGATCTCCTCGTCCACGACGCCACCTTCGCCGACGGGATGGCCGACCGCGCCCGCGACACGGCCCACTCGACCGGCCGCGAGGCGGGCGGGATCGCGGAGCGCGCGAACGCCAAGCGGCTCGCGCTCGTCCACGTCTCCTCGCGGTACGCCGGGGACGCCTCGCCGATCCTGCGGGAGGCGCGCGAGGCGTTCGACGGGGAGTGTCTCCTTCCCGACGACGGCGAACTCCTCGAGGTCCCGTTCCCCGACGCCGAGGAGTGATTCCGCGACGCCCCGGACCCCCGTTCGGGAAACCTTGATACGTCGCGGCGTCGACCTCCCGCGTATGTCCGACGAGTGTATCTTCTGTTCGATCGTCGCCGGCGATATCCCGGCGCGGACGGTGTACGAGAGCGACGAGGTCCTGGCGTTCCTCGACGCCAACCCGCTCGCGCCCGGCCACACCCTCGTGATCCCGAAGACGCACGCGGCCCGGATCGGCGACCTCGACGCCGCCCCCACGAGCGCCCTCTTCGACGCGGTCGCCGAGCTCGCTCCGCGCGTCCAGGAGGCGGTCGACGCCGACGCGGCGAACGTCGGGATCAACGACGGCGAGGCGGCCGGCCAGGAGGTGCCGCACGTCCACGCACACGTCATCCCGCGGTTCGAGGGCGACGGCGGGGCACCGATCCACGCGGTCGGCGGGGAGCGTCCCGACCTCTCGGACGACGATCTGGACGCGATCGCGGACGACGTCGCGGGAGCGATCGACGCGTAAGCACCGCCCGCCGATCGTAAGCACCGCCCGCCGATCGGTACCGCTCGACCGGGTCACCCCCGTCCGCCGGCCAGGCGGTCGGCCGCCGGAAGCGTGCGGAGCCACAGCATCGCGGCGGTTCCCACGAGCGGCCCGACGACGAGCGGGGCGAACGCCCACCGCCAGCCGACGGCGTCGCGTACGACGGGAACGAGCTGGATCGACGCGATGGTGATGAGGAACCCGACCGCGGTCTGAAGCGTGAGCGCCGACCCGACGTAGCTCTCGTCGGCGAGCTCCGAGACCGCCGCGGAGAACTGCGCGGAGTCGGCGACGATGACGAAGCCCCAGACGAGAACGAACGGGACGACCACGACGGGCGGGGCTCCGAAGACGACGCCCGCGAGCACGCAGGCGGCCCCGGAGACGGTCATCGAGGCGCTGGTGACGACGGATCGGCCCCAGCGGTCGGCCGCCGAGCCGGCCAGCCACGCGCCGACGCCGCCGACGGCGATCGTCGCGAACGCGAGCAGCGCGGCGCGACGGTCGGCGGCGACCACTCCGCCGGCCTCGAAGCTCGCGGCGAGGTAGACGGGGATCCACGTCCAGACCGCGTACAGCTCCCACATGTGGCCGAAGTAGCCGAGGTTCGCGAGGAGGACGCCGCGGTCGGTGACGATCCGCCGGATCGCGCTCGGGTCGAAGGGAGCCGTCTCCGGCTGATGTGGACCGTCCTCGTACGCGAGGACGAGCACGCCCCCGAGGGCCGCGAGGGCGGCGGTGCCGTACAGAACCACGTCGGGACGACCGATCCCGCTGACCGCCCGCAGGAGGTGCGGAGATGCCGATCCCACCGTCAACGCGCCCACGAGGACCCCGATCGCCAGCCCCCGCCCCTCGTCGAACCACGACGCCATCATCTTCATCCCCGTGGGGTACACGCCCGCGAGCGCGACGCCCGTCAGGAACCGCAGGAGGATCGCGGGCGGCCCGCTCGCGACGACCGCCGCGATGACCGCCGTCCCCGCGGCGCCGGCCAGTGCGGAGCCGGCGAACAGGTATCGCGGCGGGACGACGTCCGCGATCGTCAGCGACGCCGACGCGAGGGCGCCGACGACGAATCCGAGCTGGACCGCGTTGGTCAGCCAGGCCGTCTCGGCGGGAGAGAGCCCCCACGTGGCGGCCAGCTCCGGTCCGACGGCGGTCCCGCTGAACCAGAGCGTCATCGCGAACAACTCCGCGACGCCGACGAGCGCGAGCGCGCGCCACTTCCCGTCTGCGATGGCTGCCATCTACCGGTCACGGTACTGAAAATCGAAACATAAACGTTGGGACGACCTCCGGGGCAGACCGCACGAACGACGGGGCTCCCGTTCCGTCGGCGGAGCGGTCCTCCCGAGGCGATCCGCGACGCTTAACAACCGACTCCAGAGAGCGAGTCCATGCACGCGACGACGCTCGCGCTGGTCGGGGCGACCGGCGGCGCGGGGACGACACGGACGGCCGTCGAACTGGCGACGGCCGGCGCGCGCGGCGGTCGGGACGTGGCGGTGATCGACGCCGCGTACGCGACGCAGGGGCTCTCCGAGTACGTTCACGGTCGGATCGGAACCGACCTCACGACGCTCCTCACCGACGAGGCCGGCGCGTCGCTGTCGGCGGCGACGTACCCGATCGCGCTCGGCGGCCGGTCCGGCGGCGGAGGCGACGAGGCCGGGAGCCTTCCGGGACGCGCGGACGTGATCCCCGCCCGTGCTCCGTTCGAACGGGTCGCCCGCGCGAAGACGTCCGAGGCGGCGCGCAGGCTCGAACGGCGGATCGACGAGGCGGCGACCGCCTACGACGCGGTGGTCGTCGACGCGTCGCCGGTGGCATCGAACGAGGCGGTCGCGGCCGTCACGGCCGCGGACGGCGTCGTCGCGGTCCGCCCCGCGACGCCGCACGGCAGCGACGCACTCCAGCGGCTCCACGGTCGGATCGCCGACGTGGGTGCGAGCGTCGACGCGACGGTCGCGGTGTCCCGCGGGATCGGCGCCGAGGCCGACGCCGACGGAGCGTCAGCCGACGCCGACGTGACGCTCCCGGAGACGGACCCGCGCGTGACGGCCGCGCCCGTGACAGCGACGGGGGACGGGGACTACTCGCGGACGGTCGCCGACGCGTACGCCCGGCTCTTCGATACGACGCTCGAGGTCGACTTCTCGGAGGAGGGGCTGATCGAGCGAATGAGGACGTAGCGACGGAGGTCGGCGGAGTCAGCGGAGGTCGTCGGACGATCCCAGCGCGTCGCCGAGGGGGTCGTCCGCGCCGAGGCCGGACCCGAGCGGCGAGGACCCCGCGAGCTTCGCCCCCACCACGTCGGCGACCGCCGGAACCGGGTCGTGCGTCTCGACGTACGTCGCGAGCGCGAAGTCGGCGTCGTCGCCGCCGGTGAGCGCGACCGCCTCGCTGCGGGCGATCCGGCCGTCGAGCCAGTCGCGAACGATCCCCCGGCGGGTCGGCGCGAGCGGGCAGACGCCCGAGACGCCACAGCGGTGGAGGGCCTTCGCGGCGGTCATCGGCGCGACGCCGGCGTCCGCGGCCGCGTCGCCGACGCTTCGACCGGCGGTGTACGCGTCGACCAGCGTCGCGGTCGCCTCCGGCGTACACGGCAGGTCCTCCGCGTGCTCGCGCAGGCGCTCGGCCAGCGGCGTCTCCGTGTCGTCGGCGACGGCGACGCCCCGGTCGCGCTGGCCGACGGTCACCTCGAGCCCCTCCGCGATCTCCGACAGCGTCATGTCGACCGCTCTCGCGTTTGAGTAGATAAAACCACCGTACTCCGTCGGGGCCGACCCCGATCACCGACCGGTAACCGGTCGGTTCGAGCGCGCGGATCCGACCGTCGACCCCCCGATCCACCGGGGTTTAAGTAAGGGATCGGGACCGAGGTTCAGACGTGATGAGCAAGGCACCTTCGACCCGCGCCCGTTCGCGTCGTTCCCGGAACGCCCGCGTCGCCGAGACGACCGCTCGAACCGCCGAAACGACCTCGTCCGCGTCCGCCGAAACGACCTCGTCCACGGCCGACGCCGTCCACGCCGCCGAGGAGTGCCCCGAATGCGGCGGGCGCACCGAGGTCGACAGCGCCGAGCGCGCCTGCGTCGACTGCGGGCTCGTGCTCGAGGCGGACCGGATCGACCACGGTCCCGAGTGGCGCTCCTTCGCGGACGACGACACGAACCCGAAGCGGACCGGGGCGCCACTGACGCGCTCGCGGCACGACCGCGGGCTCTCGACGGAGATCGGCCGGTCGACCCGGCTCAAGGGACGGAAGCGTCGCCGGATGGCGCGGATGCGCACCCAACACAACCGCGCGCGGATCTCCACGAAACGCGACCGCAACAAGGTGTACGCCTACACCGAGATCCGGCGGCTCACCGGCGCGTTGGAGCTGCCGACGAGCCTCCGGGACACCGCCTGTGCGCTGTTCGACTCCGCGCAGTCGGAGAGCCTGCTCCGGGGTCGCTCGCTCGAGGGCTTCGCGGCCGCGTGCGTCTACGTCGCCTGCCGCACCGCCGACGTCGCTCGGACCGTCGGCGAGGTGTGCGCGGAGGCGAAGGCGACCGAGGCGGAACACCGCGCCGCCTTCGACGCGATGAACCGCGAGCTCGGGCTCCCGATCGGTCCGGCCGCCCCCGCCGAGTACCTCCCGCGGTTCGCGAGCGATCTCGGGGCCTCCCCGACGGTCGAGGCACGCGCCCGCGAACTCGCTGACCGCGCCGTCGAGGAGGGGATCGCGAACGGCCGCAACCCGGTCGGCGTCGCCGCCGCCTGCCTGTACACCGCGGCGCGCCAGTGCGACGTCGACTGTACCCAGCAGGAAGCCGCCGACGTCGCGGGCGTCACGCCCGTGACGATCCGCCGGACGTACGTCGAACTTCGCGAGGAATCGTAGCCGGTTCCGCCCGTGTTCGACCGACCGATCGCCCCTCGCCCGTCCGACACGCCCGTTAAGGGTCGTCGGGCGCGTACCACCCGTCGTTCGGATCGAACGCCACCGATGAACCCCACGACATCCCCGATCGACGAGTTCCTCGCGAGCGTCGCGTCGAAGCGCGTGGCCCCCGCGGGAGGCACCGTCGCGGCCGTGGCCGGTGCGATGGGCGCATCGCTCTGTGAGATGGTCTGTATCCACACCCTCGAGAACGACGAGTACGCGGCCGTCTCGGCGGAGACGGCCGACCTCCGGGAGGAGTTCCGCCGACGACGTGGACGGCTTCTGGACCTCGCGGCGGCGGACGCGACCGTCGTCGAGGAGTCGTTCTCGGAGGCGGCCGGCGAGCTCGAACGGTCGGACCGCAAGCGGTCCGTCGGCGTGCCGCTCGCGATCGCCGACGCCTGCGGGGCCGTCCTCGAGTCGGCCGTGACGGTCATCGAGACGGGCAACCGAAACGCCGTGGCCGACGCCGCGACCGGCGCGTTCCTGGTCGACGCCGCGCTCCGGTCCGCCCTCTTCACCGCGCGGGAGAACCTGTCTCTCGTCTCCGATCCGTCGTCCCTCGAGGAGACCGAGCGGCGACTCGACGGGATCGAATCGCGCGCCGACGACGCCCGCGAGCGGGCGGCGGCCCGCCTCGACGAACGGACGTGAACCGGGGGACCTCAGGTCGACTCGGACGCCGTCGCCCCTCCGGCGACCACTCGCACGACGGCCCGCGTCATCCCGAGGAACGTCAGCCCCCACACGCCCAGCGCGAACCACCCCCAGTACGCCGGCACGACCGAGAGCAACCGGAACGTGCCGATTCCGGCGAGGTTCAGCGTACAGGCGGTATACATCCCCATCGGGAAGACCCTCCCCCACGCGGTCGGCGCGTACGCGTGGTATCGCCGACCGACCCCGAGCCGCGCCCACGGAAGGAGGACCACCCACGTCGGCGGTCGCGAGTCGACGCCGTCGGCGAGGAACGCCCAGACGTCGAGGACGAGGAGAAGCGGGATCCACCACGAGGCGATCGCCCACGCGAGGAACGTGACGCCGACGATCACCGGCGCGTACGGGGCCCACCCCGCCGCCGACGCCAACTGCGGGCCGATCGTGGTCCCGGCGAGCGTCGTGATCGCCGCCGCACCCATCGTGATCCAGTACGGTCCGGTCCAGTCGTCGGGCCGGACCGCGCCGTCGAGCAGTCGATAGGTGACGACGGTGACGACGACGAAGTACAGCACGTATCCCGAGCCGAAGTAGCTCACGCTCAACAGGACGGTCACGTCGGCGTACGCCGGCAGCGCCTCGGCCAACAGCCCTCCGAGGACCGCGAGCGACTGCATACAGACGATCACCAGCAGGAAGGCGCCGTCGATGCGCTCGCTCACGTCCGCTTTGCGCGCGCCGACGATCTCGGTCGCGAACAGGTAGTACAGAAGCAGCGGGGTGGCGACCACCGTCGTCGCCCAGAGCGCGGCGGCCGCCGCCGTCGCCTCCGAGAAGACCAACAGCTGGACGCCGACGGTGTTCGTCGCCACGACGAACGTCAACGTTCCCCAGTGGCGCTCCCGGTCCCGGAGGTCGGCGAGCACGCGCTCGGGGAACCTCGTCAGCCGCGCCGCGAACAGGAGGAGCAGACCGTAGCCGCCGACGGTGAGGACGTACAGGGGCCGAGCGACCGCCGCGACGCCCAGCTCCCGGAACGCGACGGAGACGATCCCGGTGGACATGACGAACCCGAAGTACGCCGGGTCCAGCGTCTCTATCGCCCGGCCGAGGCGAGCAGTGACCGACCTCTCGTCGGAAACGGATGGGTCGTCAGGGGCGGATCGGTCCTCCGTTCCCGGTGTGTCGGTCATGGCTGTCCCACGGCGGCGTCGTCGCCGCCGATCCGTGCGCTGCTGGTCGGGGAAACCGTAAGTGCGTACCGTTCTCGGGTACGTGGCGGGGAACGGTCGGCTCGATCCGTCTCGACACCGACGACCCGAACGACGCGTCACGAGCGGCGGCGTCTCGCGAGAAGAAACGACGGGCGAGCCGTCGTCCGTGACGCCCGCCGGGCGGCCGCGACCGCGTCAGCGAGGACCGCGACGGGGGGAGGGTCGGCCGAGCGCCGATTGGGGGGAGGGGTCGGCGACGGCCGGAGGGCAGGGGAGGGCGAGGGAGGGCGGGGGAGCGCCGCGCCCGCCCGACGGGGCGTCACGCACCTAAACCGACGCCCGGTCGATGATTCTACGTTAGCCATGGACGGTCCGGATGAACCGTACAATACGCACGGATCGCTCGATCCGTGTCGACGCCTCGACGATCCCTCGATCCGCTCAGGATTCCCCGAGCTTGTGCTGGAACGCGAAGAAGACGCGCCGGCCGGTCTCCGTGAGGTGGACCGTGTCCGAGCGCCCGACGTCCTCCAACTCGACGTAGCCGCGGTCGCGGAGCGGGGAGAGCACGTGCGTCTCCAGCGCGCGGTACTTCGCGGTCCGGCTCTCGCCGGCCTCCCGCAGGAACGAGAGATCGCGCTCGCGGGCCCACTGGATCAGGTTCCACTTGTCCGTCGTCCGGTTTCGCTCGGCCCGCTCGCGGAGCCGCCCGAGCACCGCGACCTGGTCGGTCGTCGGGGCGTCCATCGGGTACAACGGCAGGTCGACCGTCGCCGCGACGCCGGCGGTGAGCGGCGTCTCCTCCACGTCGTGGCGGTGGACTTCGGGCTCGACGCTGTAGGGTCGGGCACCGACGACCATACACGCGATGGCGACGCCGACCGCGGCGATCCGCGGGCCGGTCGAGACGTTGGCGAACAGCCGGTCGCCGTCCGGTTCGCCGGCGTCGTGGCGGGCGGCGACGGTAGTCGTCACGCCGAGCACGTCGTACACGTCCGCGAGCTCGACGGGCAGCGCGCAGACCTCGGCGAACTCGGCGGCCTCCGCCCAGGCGTCACGCTGGTAGTCGGTGAGTCGGTCGACGTCGACGCGGCTCCCCTCCGGGCCGGCGGCGGCCGCCTCGAAGTCGACGGCGCCGCGGTCGGCCTCCCGGCCGGGGGCGTCCGCGAGCAGGTACGTCACGTCCGCGCCGTGGCTGCGGAGGGGTTCGACGATCCGGTCGTGCTCGTGGCCGAGCGGCACGACGTGGACGCGCCGTTCGGCGACGCGGGGGACCGTTGTGTCCATGTCTCGTCTCCCCGCGGTGACGGCATAAATGGTGCGTCCCGTAGGGGCGGATACCACGAAAACGGTTAAGCCCGGCTGTCGCCTACGAGACGACATGAGCGCTGACCGGTCCGCCCTGCGGCGGGCCATCGAGCGCGGCGAGCGCGACGGCGGGGCGATCGAGTTCAAGGAACGGCTCACCCGCGAGGTACACCTGGCGGACGGCCGGATGGAGTCGCTCGTGGCCCAGCTCCGCCACCGGGTGCTCTCCGGGGACGGCGAGGCGACGTACGCCCTCGGCGTCACCGACGACGGCGGGCTCGCCGGGGTCTCCCCTGACGCCTTCTCGGAGACGATGGACGTGCTCTCGCTTCTGGCGGAGGAGGCGGACGCCCACATCGCCGACGTGGAGACCTGGAGCGCGGGGGCCGACGGGGACGGCGACGCCGCGGGACTCGTCGGCCTCGCGACCGTCCGCGAGGGCGGGATGTTCGAGGCGGACGACGACCACCTCGTGGTCGGGACGGCCGGCCACGTCGACCACGGGAAGTCGACGCTCGTCGGGACGCTCGTCACGGGCCGGGCCGACGACGGACAGGGCGGCACCCGCGGGTTCCTCGACGTCCAGCCTCACGAGGTCGAACGCGGACTGTCGGCGGACCTCTCGTACGCGGTGTACGGCTTCGCGGACGACGACGAGCCGGTCCGCATGGACAACCCCCACCGCAAGTCGGACCGCGCCCGGATCGTCGAGGAGGCGGACCGGCTGGTCTCGTTCGTCGACACCGTAGGCCACGAGCCGTGGCTCCACACCACGATCCGCGGGCTGGTGGGCCAGAAGCTGGATTACGGCCTGCTCGTCGTCGCCGCCGACGACGGCCCGACGGCGACGACCCGCGAACACCTCGGGATCCTGCTCGCGACCGAACTCCCCACGATCGTCGCGATCACGAAGGCGGACGCCGTGAGCGACGAGCGGCTCGCCGCGGTCGAACGCGAGGTGGAGTCCACCCTTCGCGACGCCGGCCAGACGCCGCTTCTGATCGACCGTCACGGCGTCGACGTCGCGGTCGCGGAGGTCGGCGACGGGGTCGTCCCCCTGGTCCGGACCAGCGCGGTGACCAAGGAGGGGATCGACACGCTCGACCGGCTGTTCGAGACGCTGCCCAAGCGAGCGACGCCGGAACGCGGGACGTTCCGGATGTACGTCGACCGCAGCTACAAGGTGACCGGCGTTGGCGCGGTCGCCTCCGGAACGGTCAACTCCGGGACCGTCGAGGCGGGCGACGAGCTCCTCTTAGGTCCGATGGGCGACGGCTCCTTCCGCGAAGTCGAGGTCCGCTCGATCGAGATGCACTACCACCGGGTCGACAAGGCGAAGGCCGGCCGGATCGTCGGGATCGCGTTGAAGGGCGTCGACGAGGCGGAGATCGAACGCGGGATGGCACTCGTCCCCCGCGACGCCGACCCGGAGCCGGTCCGCGAGTTCGAGGCGGAGGTGATGGTGCTCAACCACCCGACCCGGATCCGTGAGGGGTACGAGCCGGTCGTCCACGTCGAGACCGTCTCGGAGGCGGCCGCGTTCGCGCCGGCGGAGGGTCGGCTGCTCCCCGGCGACACGGGACGGACGCGGGTCCGGTTCAAGTTCCGCCCGTACCTGATCGAGGCGGGCCAGCGGTTCGTCTTCCGCGAGGGGTCGAGCAAGGGCGTCGGAACCGTTCGGGACGTGGACCCGGACGATCCGGCGGGATCGGACGGCGGAGCGTAGCACACGCTTTCTCGGGAACCGATCTCGGAGACCGATCGGGAGGGATGCGATCGAAGGAAGGGAGGCGAAGAGACGGAAAGCGAAGGGACGGTGACGGCCGTCCCGCGCTCGACTAGACGTACTCGAGGATGTCCCGGAAGTTGATCGCGACGGCCAGCGCGGCGCTGACGACCAGCACGATGATCGTCGCCATCGGGTCCATCGCCTCCGTTCCCTGCGAGTAGACGACCATGCCGTACATTTCCTTGGTGAGCGCGTCCATGGTTCCGCCGACGAAGAAGACGCGGATGAAGTCCTCGAACGAGCGGAGCCAAGCGAACACGAAGCCCGCGGCGATCGCGGGCGAGATGATCGGGAGGGTGACGTCCTTCAGCACGCTACGGCCGTCCGCACCGAGGTCGCGTGCGCCCTCCTCGAGCTTGCCGTCGAACACGGCGAGCCTGGCGGTCACCGGCAGGACGATGAACGGCAGTCCGTACACCGAGTGGGCGAGCACGGTCCCGAAGAAGCCGGGGGAGATCCCGATCACGCGGAACAGGATCAGAAGCGAGATCCCCATGATGATCCCCGGCATCAGAAGCGGGACGATGACGAGTCCCCTGAGCATCCCTCTGCCGCGGAAGGTGTGGCGGGCGATGGCGAATCCCAGCGGGACGCCGATCAGAGTCGCGACCGAGGCGGATACCGTCGCCACGAACGCGCTCTGTCTGGCCGCCAGCAGGAGCCCCTCGTTGGTGAACAGGCTGACGTAGTTCTGGAGGGTAACTCCTTCGAACGGGAACAGCACCGCCGAGTTCTCCATGAACGAGAGCGCTATTATCTGCGAGAGCGGGAGCCAGAGGAACACGATGATCCCGAGCGTCAGCGCCCACATGCCGTAGGAGGCGATCGCGCTCACGACCCGATCGACGGAGACGGTCCCCGTGAGTCCGGGCTCGCCGACGAGACGAGACAGCCGACTATGTCCTTCACTGTCCGCCATGGTTTACCCCATCGCCTCCAGGCTGGTGGTGCGCATCACGATCGCGAACGCGATCAGAGTCGGGATGATGAGGAACAGCGACCCCGCCGCGCCGTAGTTGATGGCGTACAGTTCGTTTATTCTGGCCGTGAGCACCTCGGCGATCATGGTGAACTTCCCGCGTGCGAGGAACTGCGGCGTGATGAACGTCCCGAGCGCCGGGACGAACACGAAGACGCACCCGGTGATGAGCCCCTGTGCCGACAGCGGGACAACGACGTCCTTCGCGATCTCGATCCGCGTCGCCCCGAGGTCCCGCGACGCCTCGATGACTCCGTAGTCGATCCCCTCGAGACTCGAGTACAGCGTCAGCAACATGTACGGGAAGAAGGCGTGAGTAAGCGAGATGACCACGGCCGCGATCCCGTACTCGAAGATCCCCACCGGTTCGGAGAATAGAGGGGTCGCGAGCAGCGCCGAGTTGATCAGCCCCTGGCTGCCGAAGAGAGAGAGCCACGAGTAGATGCGCACGATGAAGATGGTAAAGAACGGGACCAGGACCGCGAACAACACGACCTTGAACCGCCGTCCGGAGAGCCGCGTGAGCAGGTACGCGACCGGGTACGCGAGAACGACCGTCAGGAACGTGGTGGCCGCCGCGATGCGCAAAGAGAGGAGGAACGAGTCGACGAAGGGCGTCTGGAACAGCCCGCTCTCCCCGACGAACAGGTCCCGGTAGTTCGACACCGAGAAGGACCACACCACGTCGTAGGAGCTGTTGATCTCCGCAAAGCTCACCATCACGAGGAACGCCGTCGGGACCAGTATCAGCCCGAGCAGCCATCCGACTCCTGGTCCCGCCATGAACGCCAGCTTCGCTCGCTTTCCCCGCCGTTCGAACGCGTCGCCGAGCTTCTGGATGGTGCTCATCTCGTGTTCACGCGTTCTTGACCCGTTCGAACATCTCGATCCACGCCTCGTCCCGTTCCGCGGGCTTGAACGGGATCATCCCCTCGAGCACGCCGGGTTCGATCTGGAGCGACTCCGTTTCGATGTTGTCCATCGCGTCCTGTGAGGTGTTCATGATGTTCCGGTTCTCCGACAGTGCCGCCCCAGTCTCAGGGGAGATGTACTCGTTCAACACCTGGAAGGCTGCCTCCTTGTTCTCGGAGCCGGCCGTGACGATAGCCCCCTCGAACCAGGTGAGCTCCTCCTCGGCCGGCTGGGAGAACTCCAAGGGATCGTAGTCGTTCATGATCCCCACGTGTGTGCTCCGATTCGCGAACGACACGATGATGTTCCCGTTCTGGTAGTCCTGCGTGAGCGTCTCCTCGTCGTGGATGAATCCGAGGAGGTTCGGCTTGAACTCGGTCAGCGTCTCCTCGATCGTCGTGAGCTGCTCGTCGGTGAACGACACCGTGTCGCCCTCGAACGCCTCGGTGTAGCCGAGCGCGAGCCCCGTCGCCATGATCGACTTGTAGTAGCCGTCGTACAGCGTGATGCTTCCCGTGAGGTCTACTCCCTCGATCTCCTCGCTGAAGAGGACTTCGTAGGAGTGTTCGTGGTCCTCCGGGAGCACCGAACTGTCGTACCCGTAGGCGTACCAGCCGAACTGGACGGGGACCCCGTAGACGTCTCCGCTGTCGGCGAACTGACCTTCGGCCGCGCTCTGGAACGTGGGATACAGCGCGTCGAAGTTGGTCATTACGTCCATGTCCACCGGTGCCGCCAGGTCGGCATCGATGAACCGTGGGACGTACTCGTTGTTCGGAATGACGATGTCATACTCCTCACCACCGCCCGCGTTCACGGTGGAGAACATGTTCGCGGAGCCGTCGGCCACCGAGACGTCGAGCGTGACGTCCTCAAGCGCCTCCTCGATTTGATCGTTGACTCCGTCGTATCCCGTCCACGTGAGGATCGACACCGTGGTTCCGCCGCCGCCACCCATACACCCGGACAGGCCTGCCATACCCGTAACACCGGTCGCGCCTGCCGCCTTGATGAATTGCCGTCTGTCTACCATCGTCGTCAACCGACTTCTACTTCTATGTAATAAATCTACTCTAGACAACACATGAACAGTGGGTGATTGTCCTAATATACTTCTGAACCATTCCTCTACAGCGAATAAATGGATCGATCATCCATTTTCGTAGATCGTGTGAGGCGTCCGCTACCGCCGCGAGATCCGGGCGCTGAAAAATTATCCATCATACGTCCTATTTGATAGCCGGATAAGCCCAATTCATAGGTACTATCTCCCTTAAGGTGTATGTATTATCAAAAATATACGAGTTGATCGGAAGAAAGCTTGAATATGCGCCGTCCGGTCGGTCGCGGTATGACGACATCAATGACGGCAGTACGACTCGATGGCGTCCGCAAGGAGTTCGGCGATACGACCGCCGTCGATGGGATCGACATCGACCTCCAACGCGGGGAGTTCTTCTCGCTGCTCGGTCCGTCCGGCTGCGGGAAGACGACCACCCTGCGGATGATCAGCGGTTTCGAGACTCCCACCGACGGTTCGATCCGCATCGAGGGTGAGGACGTGATCCACCGGCCGCCGAACAAGCGGAACACGAACCTGGTGTTCCAGAGCCTCTCGCTTTTCCCCCACATGACCGTCGCCGAAAACGTGGGATATGGGCTGAAAAAGGACGGCGTCAATCCCGGCGAACGCGAGAAGCTCATCGAGAAGTACCTCGACATCGTGGATCTCTCCGGGTACAAAACCCGGAAGCCGCAGGACCTTTCAGGAGGCCAACAGCAGCGCGTGGCCATCGCCCGTGCGCTGGTGAACGAACCGGACATCCTGCTTCTGGACGAGCCCCTCTCGAGTCTCGACCGCAAACTGCGCCAACAGATGCAGGTCGAGCTCCAGGAGATCCACGACCGCGTCGAGAGCACGTTCTTCTACGTGACACACGACCAGGACGTGGCGATGAGCATGTCCGATCGGCTCGCCGTGATGAACGACGGGCGGATCGAACAGATCGGCACGCCGAAAGAGATCTACCGCGAGCCTGCGACCGCGTTCGTCGCCGATTTCATCGGTGACACGAACCTCCTCGACGGCGTCGTCGAGAACACGACGCACCCGCCACGGCTCGAACTGGATGCCGGAACCGAGGTGACGGTCGATCTGGGCGATTCCTCCGTGAAAGGCGACGTGATCGCCTCCATCCGGCCCGAGGAGGTCCGACTCACGGAGCCGGGTGCCGGCACGATCGACGGCACGATCGTCAACCGCTTCTTCCACGGGGAACGCACGAACCTAGTGATCGAACCCCACGACGACTCGCTTCCGGAACTCGACGTCGCCGTTCAGGGACGGTCGGACATGCCCGATTCCGAGGAGGTCTCCGTCGAATTCAACCCCGACGCGATGAGCGTGTATGCGAAGTAGCCGCCCCGTTCGACCGCTCGCAGTCGCGCGATCGACGACGGCTACCGTCGGATCACCGTTTCACTAACTCGCCACCCCGACCCGAACGTGAACCCACACACCACCGATCCGAACGGACGTATCGAACCCGTATGAAAGGCAGCGTCGACCCGACCACTGACGCCGCCGGTACGGACGTACTGCTCCACCACAGCGTCTCGGCCGTCTTCGGCGGCGACTTCGTCCGATCCCTGCGATCGCAACTCGATGCGACGCTCCCGTCGGAGGACCGGATCGAGACGGCGACGACCGCCGTGGAATCCGGTGCGGCGATCGGCGATGCGGACGTCGTCTTGACCGTCCGGCCGGTTAGCGAGGAGCTCCCCGAGAGGGCGGCACCAGATTGGGTCCAGACGCTCAATTCCGGGGTCGACTCGTACGATCTCGACGAGCTCGCGGATCGAGGGATCGCGGTGACGAACGCCGCCGGCGTCGCGGCGAACCCGATCGCCGAACAGGTCCTCGGCTACTTGCTCGTCTTCGAGCGTCGGATCCACAAGGGGATCCGCCAACAGGAGCGCGACGGCATCTGGCGGGATTACTCCGCGGGCGAGCTCGGCGGGAAGACCCTCGGGATCGTCGGCGTCGGTGCGATCGGCACGCGCGTCGCGGAGCTTGCGTCCGGGTTCGACATGGAGGTGATCGGCACGAAACGCACGCCCGAGACCGCCCCCGATATCGTCGACGAGGTTTACCCACCCTCCGAGCTGCCGGAGCTGCTCGCCCGCTCCGATTACCTCGTTCTCGCCTGCCCCCTCGTCGAGGCGACGCGCGGGCTGATCGGCACCGAGGAGTTGATGTCGATGCGATCGGATTCGGTCCTCGTGAACGTCGCGCGCGGGGAGGTGATCGAGGAGAACGCACTCGAGACCGCCCTCCAGCGAAACCGGATCCGCGGGGCCGCCCTCGACGTCTTCGAGGAGGAGCCGCTCCCTCCGGAGTCCCCGCTTTGGGACCTCCCGAACGCGATCGTCACCCCGCACATGGCGGGGACGACCCCGAAGTACGGCGACCGGATCGGGTCGCTGTTCGAGGAGAACTACCGGCAGTACGTCGCCGGCGATCTCGACGACCTCCGCAATCGGGTCGTCTGATCTCGAGCCTCGGTGCAGACCGCGGACGGTTCAGTCGTCGGCCTCGACCGCCGAGGCCTCAGCGCGGACCGTGGTCGCCAACGCAGCGATCCCCTCGTCGATCCCGGCGGGCGAGACGTGGCTGAACGAGAGCCGTGCGTTGCGCGTGCCCCCCTCGTCGGCGTAAAAGAACGATCCCGGGAGGTACGTCACGCCCTCGTCGATGGCGTCGGGGAGCATCTCCTCGGCATCGATCCCCTCGGGGAACTCGAGCCAGACGAAGAACCCACCGTCCGGCTCGCTCCACGTCGTCCCCGGCGGCATCCGCTCCGCTAAGCTCTCCAGCATCCGGTCCCGCCGCTCACGATACCCCACACACAGCTCCTCGATGGCCCGGTCGAGCCGACCGTCCTCGGCGTAGCGGGCGATGAGTCCGCGGGTGTAGCTGGGCTCTCCGCCCGCGTTGATCCGGTCGAACTGTTCGACGAACGACTCCTCCGCGACGATCCAGCCCGTGCGGACGCCCGGAGCGACCGTCTTCGAGAACGTGTTGGCACGGATCGTCCGGCCGCTCCCATCGAGCGCCCTGATCGGCGGCGGTTCCGCCCCGTCGTACCGGAGCTGTCCGTACGGGTCGTCCTCGAGGACCAGGAAGTCGTACGTCTCCGCCAGTTCGAGGAGTCGCTCGCGACGGTCCTCGGGAAGCGTCACTCCCGTCGGATTGTGGAAGTTGGGGATGGTGTACAGCAGTTTGGGAAGTGCCGCCCCCGCCGCCTCGCGGGCCTCGAGCTCGTCGGCGAGCGCCTCGACGTCGAGTCCGTGGGCGTCCATCTCGCATCCCTCGATGTCGACCCCGTAGTTACGGAACAGCCGCAACGCACCCATGAACGTGGGCGCCTCGACGAACACCGTGTCGCCGGGGTCGAGGAAGGTCTGACACGCCGTGTCTATCGCGTTCGTCGCGCCGTTCGTCAGATGGATCTGCGAGGTCGTACAGTCCATCCCACGGTCGCGGGCCCGTTCGACGATCACCTCCGGGAGCGCGTCGGCGTACTCGCCGCCGCCGTACTGGAGCGCGCGATCCCCCTCGTACTCGAAGAGGGACTCGGCCGCCGAGACCAGCTCCTCGTTCGGGAACGACTCCGGATACGGGAAGCCGAAACTCAGCGGGACGGCCTCCGCGTCCCGGATCGACCGCCATGCCCCGTACACGGAGGCGTTCATCGTCTCCCGAACCGTCTCGCTGAACAGGTGATCGAGGCCGTTCGACTCGGATCCGTTCATTCGGTATCGTCTACCGACTCCTGTTTCAGTAACATAAACGTATTGTCCGAGATATTCAAATGATCAATCACATATTGACAATATAGTGTTCTGCTTGTTGGAAAAGCGCGGCCCGTTCTGAACGTATACGGACGGAGGTTCGACGGGAGATCCCCGCCGCGGGGGCCCGGCTGGCGTCAGGTCACTCCGTCACCGAGACCAGTTCCATCAGCGGGTAGCCGTCGCGCATCGCCATGCGAGTGTCGACGACGGTTCCCTCGTAGTCGATCCGCATCTCGACGTCCATGAGCGAGCCGGTCAGCTCGGTGTAGCCGTTCACGTGGTCGATCGCGTCGGCGACGCGGTCGTCGTGGATCGTCACGTCGACCGACGCACAGAACGGCTGGTTCTCGATCGCCTCCGCCATCGCGGCCTCCAGGCTCCGCGCGCTCGCCGGACTCACGGGGGTCCCCGCGAACTGGTGGTACAGCGAACCGAACTTGATCCCCGCCTCGAAACACGCCTGTTGGGCGTCCGTAGCCATGCTCGAAGGCGGGAACCGTCGGCGTAAGAAGCTTCGGAGCCGGCGTGGGGGCGGGGCGGATCCGCGGCGGGTTCGCATCTCCCGCCGGCTTCGATACGTTTTACCCACGCGCCGCGTGTCGTGGACGTAAATGAACGAGAACGGCCGGTCGATCGTGGCGTTCACCATGGTGTCTCACGCGATCGTCCACACCTACGAGCTCTCGATCCCGATCCTCGTCGTCATCTGGCTCTCGGAGTTCTCCGTGACGACCGCGACGATCGGCACCATCGTCGCGGTCGGGTACGCGCTCTTCGGGATCGGCGCGCTCCCGAGCGGTCTCCTCGCCGACCGCTACAGCACGAAGTCGATGGTATTGATCGGGTTGGCGGGAATGGGCGCGTCCTTCCTGCTCTTGAGCGCCGCACAGGGAACGATGACGATCGCTCTCGCGCTCGGCCTGTGGGGCGTCTTCGCGAGCATCCATCACCCGGCGTCGCTCTCGCTCATCTCGACGGGCGTCTCCGAGAGCGGGACCGGGTTCGCGTACCACGGGATGGCCGGAAACCTGGGGATCGCGTTCGGGCCGCTCGTCACCGCCTCGCTGCTCATCGTCTTCGACTGGCGGCTCGTCTCCGCGCTGCTCGTCGCCCCGGCCGTGCTCGCGGTCGCGTACGCGCTGACCGCCGAGTTCGACGAGATGGCCGCCGTCGACGTCGACGACGAGGACGGAGACGGGGACGACCGGTCCGACGGTCCCGACTCCCTGTCCGGGTTCCTCGCGGACAGCCGGGCGCTTTTCACCCTCGGGTTCACACTGGCGCTGGCGGTCGTCCTGATGAACGGGCTGTTCTACCGCGGGACGCTCACGTTCCTGCCGGACGTGCTCGGCGGCTTCCTGCCGGATATCTCGGGGACGATCGGCCTCTTCGCGCCCGACAGCCCGATGGCCCAGGAGTTCGATCTCGCCTCGTACCTGTACGCGGGGCTGTTGACCGTCGGGATCGCCGGCCAGTACGTCGGCGGCAAGCTCACCGACCGGATCCGGGTGTCGGCCGGACTGGCGGCCGTCTTCTCCGCGCTCGTCGTCCTCTCCGTGGCCTTCATCCCGGTCGCCGAGGCCGGGCTCTGGCCGCTGGTCGCGATCAGCGCCGTCTTCGGGTTCGTCCTGTTCTCGATCCAGCCGCTGTATCAGGCCGCCATCGCGGTCTACAGCCCGCCGGACGGGCGCGGGCTCTCGTACGGCTACACCTACCTCGCCAACTTCGGGTTCGGCGCGGCCGGTGCGGCGCTCGCCGGCTTCCTCCTCAACGCCACGAGCGTCGGGCGGACGTTCCTGCTTTTAGCGCTCATCCCGGCGGTCGGCGTGGTCATCGCGCTCGTGCTGTTCTCGGTCGTCGACGCGGAGTAGGCGGCGTTCGACGACCCGTCGGCGAACGGAAGGCGTTAGGGCCGCGGCGGGGAACCGACTCGCATGGACACGCTGTGTATCACGGGCGGACGGGTCCTCCACCCCGACGGCCGCGTGCGCGAGGACGACATCGTCGTCGACCGCGACGAGGGAACGATCCTCGCCGTCGGCGGGGACGGAACGGTCGCCGATCACGTCGACGGGGCGTCCGAGACGCTCGACGCGACGGGAGGACTGGTGATCCCCGGACTGGTAAACGCCCACACCCACGTCTCGATGACGCTGCTCCGCGGGTACGCCGACGACAAGCCGCTCGACGCGTGGCTTCGCGAGGACGTCTGGCCCGCGGAGGCCGAGCTCACCGACGACGACATCGAGGTCGGCGCCGAGCTGGGGGTTTTGGAGATGATCCGATCGGGGACGACCGCGTTCGCGGACATGTACTTCGCCGTCGACCGCGTCGCCGACGTGGTCGATCGCGCGGGCCTGCGCGCGCGACTCGGCCACGGCGTCGTCACGATCGGGAAGGGGGAGGAGGCGGCGGTCGCGGACGTCGAGGAGAGCCTCGCGGTCGCCGCCGACCTCGACGGCGCGGCGGACGGTCGGGTCCGGACCGCGTTCATGCCCCACTCGCTGACGACGGTGGGCGAGGAGTACCTCCGCGAGGGGCTCGAACGGGCCGCGGCGGACGGGATCCCCGTCCACCTCCACGCCAACGAGACGCGCGAGGAGGTCGACCCGATCCTCGAGGAGCGCGGCGAGCGACCGATCGAGTACGCCGACGACATCGGGGCGCTCGGCGAGGGGAACTTCCTCGCACACTGCGTCCACGTCGACGACGCGGAGATCGAACTGCTCGCCGGGACGGGGACCGCGGCCGTCCACTGCCCGGCCTCGAACATGAAGCTCGCGAGCGGGATGGCCCCGGTCCAGCGCCTGCGCGAGGCGGGCGTCACCGTCGCGCTCGGGACGGACGGGGCCGCCTCGAACAACGACCTCGACCTGTTCGACGAGATGCGCGACGCCGCGATGGTGGGCAAGCTCGCCGCGGACGACGCGAGCGCGGTGCCGGCCGGGGCCGTCGTGGAGATGGCCACCGCCGGCGGCGCGGACGCGCTCGGGCTTCCCGGCGGCCGGATCGCGGAGGGAGCGGCGGCCGACCTCGCGGTCGTCGACCTCGGCGCGCCGCACCTGACGCCGGTCCACGACCCGGTCTCACACCTCGCGTACGCGGTCCGCGGGAGCGACGTTCGCCACACCGTCTGTGACGGTCGCGTCCTCATGCGCGACCGGGAGGTGTTGACGCTCGATGCCGACGCGGTCCGGGCTCGCGCCGCCGAGGCCGCGAGCGACCTGGTCTCGCGGGTCGAGGAGGGGGCGTGAGGCGTCGACGCGCCGCCCCCGGCCCCGTCTCCGACTCCTTAACACGCATACCGCGGCCAGTCGGCGCATGCCAGCACGCCTTCGCGTCCTCGCCGGCGACTGTCAGGTGACCGAACGCGGCGACCGGACCCGCACGCATCGCGGCCGCGTGGTCGTCCTGATCAAGCCCGACAACACCACGCTCGTCCACGACGCCGACGGCTACCAGCCCGTGGCGTGGCTCACCCGTCCGGAGTCCGTCGTCGTCGAGGGCGACGGAGCCGGATTCACCGTCACGGCACGGGACGGGTCCCGGAAGCTCCGCGTCGTCGCCGAGGAGGCGACCGCCAGCCGGGCGCTCCCCGTCACCGAAGCGGGGGTCCCGGTCGGGACGTGTCCGGACGACGGCGGCCCGCTCGTGCGCTCGCGCGGCGACGCCGTCTGTCTCGACTGCGAGCGCCGGTGGGGGCTCCCGGCGGGTGCGAGCGTCACGGACGCGACCTGCGAGGCGTGCGGGCTCCCGAAGATCCGCGTCGAGCGCGGCGAGGCGTTCCACCTCTGTCTGGACCCCGCGTGTGACCCGCTCGAGGAGGCGGTTCGCGACCGGTTCGACCGCGTCTGGGCGTGTCCGGACTGCGGGGCCGCCCTCGAGGTCCGGTACGCGCCCGGCCGCGTCTACCTCGCCTGCGAGAACGACGCCGACTGCGGGACGACGCTCTCGATCCCGTCGGGCGTCGCCGTCGACGAGTGCGACTGCGGGCTGCCGGTGTTCGAGACGCCGACCGGTCGGCGGTGTCTCGACGGGACCTGTGCGGTCGAGGCGGCTGGAAAATGAGAGAGGAGGTTCGCTCGCGACTACTCCGCCAGCTGCTCGCGACCCGGCGCGATGAGCCGGTCGAGGTACGCCGCGAGCGCGCCCTTTGCGTCCTCCGGGTGGAGTTCACCCGACTCGAGGTCGGCCTCGAGCGTCTCGTAGGCCTCGTACTCCAGGTCACCGCCGTACTCGTCGGGGCGCTCGACGACGACCGTCTCGAACCGCGGGAAGACGTGGTACTCGAACACCTGGAGCACGGGGTTCTCGCGCTCGACGCCCTCCTCGGTCGGGTCGGGGTCGGCCGTGGGCGGGCAGTACGCATCGTTCACCTTCGTCTCGATCGCCTCGCGGGAGTCCTCCATCGAGATGGTGACGCCCGTACTGGAGGACATCTTCCCCCGGCCGGTGCCGAGGTCGGCGATGAGCGGCGTGTGGAGGCTCGTGGGCGGCTCGCGGTCGATGCTCGGGAGCACGTCGCGGGCGAGCATGTGGACCTTCCGCTGTTCCATCCCGCCGACCGCGAGGTCGACGCCGAGGTACGGGATGTCGAGCGCCTGCATCAGGGGGTAGACGGCCTGTGAGACCTTCACCGAGTCGCCCGACTTGATCTCGGACATGGCTCGCTCGGCGCGGGCGAGCGTCGTCTCGAGCTCGAGCGCGTGGAGGTCGAGCGTGTAGTCCTCGTCGAGCTGGAAGTCGGAGCCGAGCACGAACTGGGTGTTCGACTCGTCGAGTCCGTAGGCGATGAACTGGTCGCGCATCCGCTCCGCGGTGCTCCGGATCTCCGCGAACGACCCCTTGTCGTTGAGGTACGCGTGGACGTCCGCGAGCAGGACGGTGACCTCGAAGCCGGCCTCCTGGAGGTCGATCAGCTTGTTCGCCGTGAGCATGTGGCCGATGTGGAGAACGCCGGAGGGCTCGTAGCCGACGTACGCCCGCTTTCCGTCGGGGTCGTCTGCCAACGTCTCGATCTCCTCCTCGGTGACCACCTCGGCCGTGTTCCGGGTGATCCGCTCGTGGGCGTCCATGGCTACGATAGCGCGGGGGCTCGGCATATGACTTCTGAAAGCTCGTCGCCACGGGCCGGTCCGCCCGGCCGCTCCTCGGTCCGGTACTCGATCCTCGGCCCCGAACTCACTCCTCGGCCCCGAACTCACTCCTCGGCCCCGAACTCACTCCTCCGTCTCGAGTTCCGTCCCCGCGCGGTGCTCGGAGATGATCCGATCGAGCCGCTCGGCCCGCTCGTCGCGCCGGCGACGCTCCGCGCGCGACTCCCAGTCGTCGACGGCGGCCTCCAGTTCACTCTCCTCGGCGACCGCGAGTTCGTCGACCTCGCGGACGTCGACGGCCGACGCGGGGACGACCGGGATCCCGTGGTCGAAGAGCACCTGGTCCGCGACCTCCGAGAGGTTGCCGTCGCGGATCACCGCCCGTGGGTCGGTCTCCGCCAGCCGCTCGGCGGTCCGCCGTCCCGCCCCGGAGGCGTCCCGCAGGTACACCACGTCGCCGGCGACCAGTCCGTACGCCTCGTCGGCCGCGTCGAGCGCGTCGAGCGTGAACTGCTCGACGACCTTCACGCTGGTCAGGCCTCGGTCGGCCGCGACGTCGTCGAAGTTGGAGTGGTCGAGCCGCCACAGTTCCTTCAGCGTCTCCACCTTCCCCTCGAGTTCCGCCACCGTCTCGCGGGCCTCGTCGCGCTCGCGCTCCAGGCGATCGGTCTCGCGTTCGAGCCGCGAGACGATCCGTCGGCTGCGCGCTTCGATCCGCTCCTCGCGTCTCGCGTCCTCGAGTTCGGCCTCCAGCTCCGCGATCCGGTCGTCGCGGTCGGCGAGGTCCGTCTCCAGCGACTCCGCGTGTGACTCCAGCCGGTCGACCCGGTCGCGGAGCCGCCGGATCGTCTCCTCCTCCTCGGTCCGCTCCGGCTCGGTGGGGTCCTTCTCGGACGTCGCGCCGTTCTCGTCGCCTTCGGCGCGTCCGTCGGCGTCCGCACGGAGGTCCTCGATGACGGCCTCGACGGACGCGCCGCCGGCGACGACGCCCGCGATCACTTCCTCGCGATCGAGCCGCGGCGGCGTCTTCTCGGTGATCCGCTCGAACTGGTCGGCGTGAGCGTCGTAGGCGTACAACGCGGCCGCCAACGCGTCGCGTTCGTGGTCGTTCTCGTAGCTCGCCTCCCGCGTGCGGTGGAGCTTCTCGTCGACGGGGAGGTCCGTCGTGGGCCGCCAGCCGGCGGCGTCGAAGGAGCGGCGGAACTTCTCGACGGTCTCGGGCATCGGCTCCACGTCGGCGGCGACGAGGATCGGCCGGCCCTGCTCGATTATCCACTCGGTCACCGCCGCCGTGTCGGCCGTCCGCGAGGAGTAGAGCGCGTGGACGGTGCCGTCGAGGCCGACGACCGCGACCGCGGTGGTCGTTCCGGGGTCGATCCCGACGATGACGCGGTCGCGCCGCTTCACGAGCGGCTCGTACTCGATCCCGTCGCGGCGCTCGCGTTCGACCTCTACACGGACGTCGCCCGCCCGCGAGTTCGACACGGGGATGTCCTCCGGGCGGGCCTCGACGGTGAAGACGGCGTTCGCGTAGCCGCCGTACTTCTCCGTCACCTCGCGTTCGAACTCGAGGTTCGCCTCCCGGAGCTTCGATTGGACCTGTCGCGTCCGCTTCCTGACGTTGCCGTGGATCCGGCGGGTGTAGCGGTCCTGGCTCCAGCCGCCCTTCCCGGTCGAGCGCCCGCGGGAGACCTTCACCGTGGTCTCGTCGGTGAAGGCGGTCACCTCGTGGCCGACGTTGGCCGCCGCGAGCCGCGCCGCCGCCTCGGCCTCCTTCATCGGCTTCTTCCCGTACGGGATCCCGTGTCTGGAGGC
The DNA here is from genome assembly GCF_900113615.1 of Halorubrum aquaticum. GTDB lineage: Archaea > Halobacteriota > Halobacteria > Halobacteriales > Haloferacaceae > Halorubrum > Halorubrum aquaticum. The sequence goes on along the minus strand of NZ_FOPZ01000018.1, from coordinate 10,577 downwards.
GACCCGCGAGAGGGGTTCGGGACGCTCCGCGCCGGTCACTTGAACGAGCCGGGTGCCGTCGGGCAGGGACCGCAGAAAGCCCACGAGCGCGTTCTTGTCGGGGGCCAGCTCGTAGGCGTTGTCGGTGGCGACGAAAAGCGGCTCGCGGTCGTCGATCAGCCGCCGGAGCTTCCGGAGGGAGACCACGTCGCGGGTGACCCGCGCGAGCGGCCCGTCGACGTCGGGGGCGTCGGGGTCGTCGTCGTCGACCGGGTCCAAGATCACGAGCGCGTAGGAGGGGTCGTCGCCGCGAACGTCGCCGCTCTGCACGTCGACGCCGAACACCGGCCGGTCGCGGGCGCGGATGGTCCGGGATGTCACGGGATCACGTAGGCCGTTCGGGCGTATATACCCCACGCCGAGCCCGGATCCGTCGGCGTGATCGGCCGCTCGACCCGCCCGCTTATACGTCGTCGCGGCGAAACCCGGACGAATGAGCGAGGAGTTCGTGCTGCTCGAGCCCGAGGACCAGCCCGGCGACGAGTGGGAGGAACTGGACGTCTCGGACACCGAGGCGGACCGGATCGCCCGCCGGCAGGACCGGGAGTTCAACGAGTTCCGCGAGCGGGTGAAGGACACCGAGCAGTTCAAACTCCAGGAATCGGTCTTCGACGACGCGACGCTGGCGGCGGTGTACAAACTGGTTCAGGACGGGTACGTCGACGCCTTCGGCGGTCCGGTCTCGACCGGCAAGGAGGCGAGCGTCTTCGAGGCGCTCGGCGGGGAGGCGGGCGAGCGGCCCGAGCCCGGATCGGCCGCGGCCGCCGAGGAGCACGCCCGCGAGGTGGCGGTGAAGGTGTACCGGATCAACTCCTCGAACTTCCGGCAGATGCGCGACTACCTCGAGGGCGACCCGCGCTTCGAGGGGATCGCGAACGACAAGAAGGCGGTGGTGTTGGCGTGGACGAAAAAGGAGTTCGCGAACCTGAAACGCGCCCGCAAGGCCGGCGTTCGCGTCCCCGAGCCGATCGCGGTCCAGCGGAACGTGCTGGTGATGGAGCTGGTCGGTCACGCCGAGGAGCGCGCCCGGCGGCTGAGCGAGGTCGACGTCGAGAACCCCGAGACCGCCTACGAGGTCGTCCGCGAGTACATGCGGCGGCTCTATCGCGCCGGCTTGATCCACGGCGACCTCTCGGAGTACAACATGATCATCCACGACGGCGAGCTGGTGGTCATCGACATGGGGCAGGCCGTGACGGTTCACCACCCGAACGCCGGGGAGTTCTTGGAGCGCGACTGCGAGAACGTGGCGACCTTCTTCACCCGACAGGGGATCGACGTCGACCCCGACGACCTCCGCGCGTACGTGACGGAGCCGGAGCCCGATCCGAGCGGCGAGCCGGACGAGGGACCGGGGTCCGCCCCGGACGACGATCCGAGCGAGTGAGGATCCGGGCGGCGAGGACCCGACGAGCGAGGAACCGAAGGACAGTACTGATTTGGGTCCCGGTCGATGGGCCTCCATGCCCTCCACGAACGGAGCCGCGGGGGTCCCGCCCGAGGTCGCCCCCGTCGTCCGGCGATACCACCGCGTCGAGCGCGCGGTCAGTTGGCTCGTCGCCCTCGTGATCGTCGCCGTCGCCGTCGCCGCGTTCCTGTCGCTCGATACCCTTCCGGCCGTGCTGGTCGCGGTCGGCGTCGTGGCGGTCGTCCGCGTGCCAGTCGTACGGCGGGGCGGACACACGCGACTCGTCGCCGACGCCGACCCGTCGGCGGTCGCCGCCGCGTTTCGAAGTCCCACCCCGCCGATCCTCGCCTTCCAGTGGGGGATCGCCGACGGGATCGAGGTCGGCGGCGGGAGCGTCGACGGGGAGACCGACGCGGATCCCGACGGAATCCCGACGACTCACGCGAGCTACGAGTTCTCCTACCTGTTCGGGTTGCGGTCGGCGTCGATGGAACTCGAGGTTCGGACGGCGTCGGAGGAGGCCGCACCCTCTCCCGACGGGAACGAGCCCGTCGAGACGCTCGAAGCGAGCGCGACCGCGAACGGACGGCCGTGGGGGACGTATCGGGTGTCGATACGCGAGAGCGACGCGGGGACGGTCGTCGACGTCGAGTTGACGACGGACCGGCGGTTCGACCTGCGGTCGGTCCCGCAGACGCTGGTCGCGGAGCGGTACTTCGAGGCGGTCCTCGCCGCGCAGGGATACCGCGTCGCCGACCGTTCGGTGTCGTGGTCGACGTGACGCACCGTGTGCCGGCCGACGGAGAATCCACGGTAGCCGCCCGCACACGCCCGGTATCCGGACACACACCCGGGACGGCGGAACACGTTTAAAAGGCTCCGCCGGGTACTTCGGTGTATGCAACACGTGACGGTTCCGCAGGACCGGATCGGCGTCGTCATCGGGGCCGGTGGCGAGACGATGCGGGAGATCGAAGAGCGGGCGGGGGTCAGACTCGACATCGACTCCGAGTCCGGCAGCGTCGCCATCGAGGAGACGGACGACCCCGTCGCCGCGTTGGTCGCCCCGGACGTGATCAAGGCGATCGGGCGGGGGTTCAAACCGGAGACCGCGCTGTCGATCCTCGACCACGACCTCCGCACGCTGGAGCTGATCGACCTGACCGAACACACGCGCAACGACAACGACCTCCAGCGAAAGAAGGGCCGGATCATCGGCGAGAACGGGCGGACTCGCGAGCTGATCGAGGAGCTGACCGGCGCGAACGTCGTGGTCTACGGCACCACGGTCGGGGCCGTCGGCGGTCCCGAGGAGCTCCAGGTGGTCCGGCGGGCGGTCGGGATGCTGCTCGACGGCGCGCCCCACGGCGCGGTGTACTCGTACCTCGAGCGCAAGTCCAACGAACTGAACGACGACGTGAGCTTCAACGCGCCGCGGTAGGCGCGCTTCGGGAGCGGAATCGTTCTTTCCACGCGATCGACGTCCTTCCGGGCGGTCTCTCCGGAGTTCAGTCGCCTGCCCATGCGTCGTTGCCGGCGCGGTGAACGCGTCCGAAGCTCTTTGCGTCCCATCTCGACCGCACAGCCCCGCACCTCGTAACTCCCCGGCCTCGCTTGAAGCCGGCGCACCGCGCCGACGACGCCACCGTGTGGTAGGGTTCCCGTCCGCCGATCTCCTCGGTTCCGATCCCGGAGACTCCTCGATCAGTCGTTCTATATAAAGTCCCGTGATAACGAGCCACATACGCGGCTCCTCGGCACCACCGTGTTGCGGTTTCGCACGAATCGAACGAAGGGTTTATATAGAATCACAAACAATCAGAGCTTGATTATGTCTCAGCGACAGCGGATGGGCAATCAGCCCATGATCGTACTTTCCGAGGAGTCGCAGCGCACCTCCGGAAAGGACGCCCAGAACATGAACATCACGGCCGGCAAGGCTGTCGCGGAGTCCGTCCGCACCACGCTCGGCCCGAAGGGGATGGACAAGATGCTCGTCGACTCCGGCGGGTCCGTCGTCGTCACGAACGACGGCGTCACCATCCTCAAGGAGATGGACATCGACCACCCGGCGGCGAACATGATCGTCGAGGTGTCGGAGACGCAGGAGGACGAGGTCGGTGACGGAACCACGTCCGCCGTCGTCGTCGCCGGCGAGCTCCTCGACCAGGCCGAGGAGCTCCTCGACCAGGACATCCACGCGACCACCCTCGCACAGGGGTACCGCCAGGCCGCCGAGAAGGCCAAGGAGATCCTCGAGGAGGACGCCATCGAGGTCACCGAGGACGACCGTGACACCCTCGTCGAGATCGCCCAGACGGCGATGACCGGCAAGGGCGCTGAGAACTCCAAGGACCTGCTCGCCGACCTCGTCGTCGACGCCGTGCTCGCGGTCAAGGACGAGGACGGCATCGACACGGAGAACGTCTCCGTCGAGAAGGTCGTCGGCAGCTCCATCGACCAGTCCGAGCTCGTCGAGGGCGTCATCGTCGACAAGGAGCGCGTCGACGAGAACATGCCCTACGCGGTCGAGGACGCGAACGTCGCGCTGTTCGACGGCGCCATCGAGGTCAAGGAGACGGAGATCGACGCCGAGGTCAACGTCACCGACCCCGACCAGCTCCAGCAGTTCCTCGACCAGGAGGAGGAGCAGCTCCGCGAGATGGTCGACCACCTCGTCGACATCGGCGCTGACGTCGTCTTCGTCGGCGACGGCATCGACGACATGGCCCAGCACTACCTCGCACAGGAGGGCATCCTCGCGGTCCGCCGCGCGAAGTCCGACGACCTCAAGCGGCTCGCCCGCGCGACGGGCGGCCGCGTCGTCTCCAACCTCGAGGACATCGAGTCCGAGGACCTCGGCTTCGCCGGCTCCGTCGCCCAGAAGGACGTCGGCGGCGACGAGCGCATCTTCGTCGAGGACGTCGAGGAGGCCAAGTCAGTCACGCTCATCCTGCGCGGCGGCACCGAGCACGTCGTCGACGAGATCGAGCGCGCCATCGACGACTCGCTCGGCGTCGTCCGCACGACGCTTCTCGACGGGCAGGTCCTGCCCGGCGGCGGCGCGCCCGAGGCCGAGCTCGCGCTGCAGCTCCGCGACTTCGCCGACTCCGTCGGCGGCCGCGAGCAGCTCGCCGTCGAGGCGTTCGCCGACGCGCTGGAAGTCATCCCGCGCACGCTCGCCGAGAACGCGGGTCTCGACCCCATCGACTCGCTCGTCGACCTCCGCTCCCGCCACGACGGCGGCGAGTTCGGTGCCGGTCTCGACGCCTACACGGGCGACGTGATCGACATGGAGGCCGAGGGCGTCGTGGAGCCGCTCCGCGTCAAGACCCAGGCCATCGAGTCCGCCACCGAGGCGGCCGTCATGATCCTCCGCATCGACGACGTCATCGCGGCCGGCGACCTCAAGGGCGGCGGCACCGACGACGACGGCGACGAGGGCGGCCCCGGCGGCGCGCCCGGCGGAATGGGCGGCGGCATGGGCGGCATGGGCGGCATGGGCGGCGCGATGTAAGCGAGGTTCCTTCGGAACCTCGTTACTGAGCGGATCGCGGATGCGACCCGCGAGGTCTGAAGTCCGGGAACGACCACACCGCACCCAGCCACCCCGACCGTCGCACCGACTTCCGACCGGTCTGACCTAACCACCCACGGGCGGCCTGAACGGGCCGTCCGCGAACGCGTTTTTATTCGATCTCCCGAACCGTCGCGTACTCGTCTCTCGATAGCGTGGGATCTCGTATTCGCTCGATACAGTCTAAGGAGTGAGCGATCGATTGCGGTGGCGCGCCTCCGAGTGCCCCTCCGGGGCACGAGGAGCACGCGAGGGACGCTGCGAACGAAGTGAGCAGCGAGGCTGGGGAGGCGTGAGGTGCGGTTACGGTGCCGTGCGGGGTGGGACTCAAAGGGGCAGTCGCCGGCGGCTTCGCCGCCGGCTGCCAGAGGCGCGGAGCGCCTCGCTGTCGCGAGGGCGACGGCGGGCGAAGTACGCACCGCAGCGAGTGAGCGAAGCGAACGATCGAGGAGCACAACGAGGCCCCCGAGTCCTCGCGGCTGGGGCTTTGGGAATGGTCACCGCGCCAGCAATGACTCCCTTCTCCTCACCTCGATCATTACTGAAACAACCGTACTAGTAGCACTCGAGATATAACGGTCGTTTCAGTAGAAGAAGTTCGAACGGATCGGAGTTCAACGAACCGTCTCACGGTCGAACGTTCCCCCTCGGGTTCACCTTGCCTGTTCCCTCACCGCCTCGCTGTCGCTCGGCGGTTCAGTGTACGGGCCGGGAGGGATTCGAACCCCCGACCGTCCGGTTAAAAGCCGGACGCTCTCCCTAACTGAGCTACCGGCCCGCGTCGTTCGATACGATCAGACGACGGATAAACGTTTAGAAACGGCAGGGACCACGCGATTCACTCGTCCACGGACGACGACGCGAAGTAGTCCTCGAGCGCGGTCGCGACGATCTCGCCCGGATCGACGTTCCGCATCGCGGCTCGCCGCCGGAGCTCGACGTACGTCTCGATCGGGAGATCGAGGCCCATCCGGCCGAGATCGACGCCGACCTCGCGGGCCGCGTCTGCCATGTCCTCGCCGTCGTTGACCGCCGAGGCGACGGAGCGGACCTCCCGGACGGTCATGTCGCCGTCGATGGCGGCCCACGCCAGGAGGTACCGGTCGGTCCCGCCGAGACGAGCGACGTGTTTGGCCGCGCTCGGCGTGATGTGTCCGCGGGCGACCTGCCGCCGGATCGCCTGTGGAAGGTCGTGAACCCGCGCCCACTTGCGGATGAACGCGACGGTGACCTCGTCGCCGGCGCGGGCCGCGGCCTCCTTGTACGAGCCGACGCCGCGAACCAGCGCCGCGCAGGCGGCGGCCCCGCGGAGCATCAACACGTGGTCGTCGTCGCCGACGTCGCCGGCCGCGAAGCGGTGAACGGTCTCGGCGGCCTCGGCGACGCTCTCGGGGTCGTCGGGGTCGAATCCCACCGCCTCGGCCGCGCGATCGCCCGTGACCGCCGGATCCGAGCGAACGACGGGTTCGCCGACCGGGGACCGTCGGTCGGCGCGTGACTGCTCGTCCATACGCCTACTTCGACCCCGAGTACATAAGGGGCGGGCACCGGGGCAGGTATCGCAGACGACTCGGACGCCCCTACGCGCCGTCGAGGCCGTCCCCGTCGCGCGTCAACTCCTCGGCGACGACGTCCGGCGTCACGAGCGCCGGGTCGACCGCGAGGTCGGCGACGCCCGCGACGAACTCCGGCAGCGACCGGTCCGCGTACGTCACGACCGTCACCGACGGGTTCAGCTCCTTCGCGACCGGGATGCCGGTCGCCTCGTCGGCGTCGGTCAACACGAGGTAGTCGGCGTCCGCGATCCCTGCGGCCCTCAGGGCGTCCGCCGAGACCACGCCCTCGATCCGGGACACCGTCGCGCCGAGCGCCTCCAGCTCCTCGCCGATCCCGTGTTCGTCCGGGCCGGCGACGACCGCGAACCGCGCGTGTCCCGCCATCACTCGTACTCGATGGTCGCGGGCGGTTTGTGGGTCACGTCGTAGACGACGCGGGCGACGTTTTCGTTCTCGCCCGTTATCCGGCTCTGGATCCGCTGGAGCGTGCTCCAGTCGATCTCCTGGGCGCGCGCCGTCATCCCGTCGCGGCTCTCGACCGAGCGCACGGCGACGACCCAGCCGTGGACCCGGTTGTCGCCTTTCACGCCGGTCGCCTTCCCGATCACGGCCCCGAACGCCTGCCAGGGGTCGTACTCCTCGAGCTCCTCCTCGACGACGTGACACGCCTCGCGGGCGACCTCGGCCTTCTCGGGGGTGACCTCGCCGACGACCCGGACGGCGAGTCCGGGCCCGGGAAACGGCATCCGCTCGGAGATGACTTCCTCGAGATCGAGCGCGCGTGCGACCTCGCGGACCTCGTCCTTGTAGAGGTCGCGCACCGGCTCGACGATCCCCTCGAAGTCGACGACCTCGGGGAGTCCACCGACGTTGTGGTGGGACTTGATGTTCCCCTCCGACTCGATGCGGTCGGGGTAGATCGTCCCTTGGACGAGGTAGTCGGCGTCGACCTCGCGGGCGACCGTCTCGAACTCGTTGATGAACCCCTCGCCGATGACGTGGCGTTTCTCCTCGGGGTCGACCACTCCCTCGAGCCGGTCGAAGAAGCGGTCCTGTGCCTCGACGACCCGCAGCGACTCCATGAACGAGAAGGTCTCGCGGACTCCCTCGGTCTCGCCCTTCCGCATCAGTCCCGTGTCGACGTACACCGGCGTGAGCCGGTCGCCGATCGCCTCGTACGCCAGCGTCGCCGCGACCGAGGAGTCGACGCCGCCGGATAGGGCGATCACGGCGTTCGCGTCGCCGATCTCCTCGCGGATCTCCGCCACCGCGTCCTCGATGAACTCGTCCGTCTCGACCATCTATAGCCTCACGTCCGCGTTCCGCTCGGTTGTGTCCGTCGATCCCAGCGCCGCCTCGACGAGGGCGACGAACGGGGGACTCGCGCGGTCCGGTCGCGACCGGAACTCGGGATGTGCCTGCGTCCCGAAGAAGAAGGGATGGTCCTCGCGTTCGAGGATCTCCATCCGGTTGTCGGCGCGTCCCGAGAAGGAGAGCCCGTCGGCCTCCAGCTCGTCGATGTACTCGGGGTTCACCTCGTAGCGGTGGCGGTGCCGCTCGGTACAGGAGTCCGCGCCGTACACCCGCGCCGCCAGCGTGTCCGGCTCGATGTCCGTCTCGTGTGCGCCGAGCCGCATCGTCCCGCCCATGTCCTCCGTCTCGTACTGCTCGGGGAGGAGGTCGATGACCGGGTGAGGTGTCTCGGGGTCGATCTCCGCGGAGTGGGCGTCCTCGAGCCCGAGGACGTTGCGTGCGTGTTCGACGACGGCCATCTGGAAGCCGAGACAGAGCCCGAGGAAGGGCACGTCGTTCTCGCGGGCGTACCGGATCGCCTCCACCTTCCCGTCGGTCCCGCGGGAGCCGAACCCGCCGGGGACGACGACCGCGTCGGCGGTCGCGAGCCGTTTCTCGTGGTGTTCGCGGGTCTCGTCGGCGTCGACCCACAGCACGTTGACTTCGGTCTCGGTCTGGATGCCGGCGTGTTTCAACGCCTCGTGGATCGACATGTACGCGTCCTCCAGCGCGTACTTGCCCACGAGCGCCACGTCGATCTCCTCGTCGCGGTCGCGCGTGACGAGCTCGCGCCACTCCGTCGAGCGCTCGGCCTTCGGGAGCGCCTCGTCGGCGAGTCCGAGCCGCTCCATCACGTACTCGTCCAGTCCCTCGTCCTCGACCATCAGCGGGACGTGGTAGATGTCCTCGACGTCGGGGTTCGAGAAGACGGCGTCCGTGGGAACGTCACAGAAGAGCGCGATCTTCTCCTTGGTCTCCGGGTCGAGCCGGTCCTCACAGCGCCCGACGAGCACGTCCGGCTGGAGCCCGATGGAGCGCAGCTCCTTCACCGAGTGCTGGGTCGGCTTCGTCTTCTGCTCGCCGTTCTTCGAGTAGGGAACGAGCGTGACGTGCGTGAAGAGGATGTCCTCGTCGTCCTCCTCGTGGGCGAACTGCCGGAGCGCCTCGAGGAAGGGCATCGACTCGATGTCGCCGACGGTGCCGCCGATCTCGATCAGACAGACGTCGCTCCCCTCGGCGGCCTCGCGGATGCGCCGCTTGATGTCGTCGGTGACGTGGGGGATGATCTGGACGGTCTTGCCGAGGTAGTCGCCGGCGCGTTCGCGCTCGATGACGTGCTGGTAGGTCTTCCCCGTGGTGACGTTGTGGTCGAACGTCATGTCGGTCCCGAGGAAGCGCTCGTAGTTCCCCAAGTCCAGGTCGACCTCGCCGCCGTCCTTGAGGACGTACACCTCGCCGTGCTCGTACGGGTTCATCGTCCCGGCGTCGACGTTGAGGTAGGGGTCCACCTTCACCGCGGTCACGTCGAAGCCCGCGTTCGAGAGGAGTCGGCCGGTGCTGGCGGCGGTGATTCCCTTACCCAGCCCGGACATGACTCCGCCCGTGACGAACACGAACTTCCGACCCAGCGAGGGGTCGTATCCCGTGTCAGGATCCGTTGGCATATCGACCGTCCGTCAGGGGCCGGCAAAACCGTTTCGGAGGGGTTCCGAACCGGGGCAAACGAACACGGTCGTCCGTGAGGATCGGTGAGGAACCGATCGTTCGTCGAACGAGAACCATCCGCATGGAGGAGCACAGAGGGCGGAAGCGGGACGGGGCGGCCGGAGGCCGGCGGTTCGGGGAGACGGTGCGGTCGTCGGCGATCCGCCGGCGCGGTCGATCGCGGGAACGACGATCCGGTCGAACCGGTCAGGGTGCGAGCATCGGCTCGGGTCGGTGGCGGTCCTCGACCGTCGCCTCACAGACCGGGCACGTGTGGGTGGTCCGTTCGGGACCCTCGTTAACGATCCAGTCGCCGGAGAGGCCACTCTCGTGGCCGCAGTCGGGGCAGAACAGCACCGCCTTCGGGCGCGAGTTCGTGTCGTCGGTGGAGGTGTGATGGGTGGACACTGTTGGTGGTTCAGGTAGGCGTTCGCCGGGAATAACGCTGTTGGCGGGGATCGATCGGGAAGGATCCGACGGAACGTCCCGATCGTTCTCCGAACGTGAGTGCTGCTAACGCTCCGATCGTTCGGCTGTACGAAGCCGGAGTCGCGACTACGAAGCATATCTCCAAAGCCCCAGTCGCTCGGCTGTACGTCGTTGCTGGCGCGATGAACACCGCCAAATCCCCAGTCGTGAGGACTCGCGCGGCTTGCTGTCGTTCGAAAGGCGCTCCGCGCCTTTCGTGATGTCGTCAGAACGCGACGCGTTCTGACTGCTAGCCAGAAATCAGAGATTTCTGGCGATGACGAGAGAGCTTTGCTCTCTCGAACCACGGTCCTCAGTCGTTCGCTCCGCTCACTCCTTGCGGTCCTTACGTCGCCGTGCTTCGGCCTCACGACTGCCCCTTTGAGTCCCACCCTTCCCGCACAGCACCGCTCCGCCCCGCACCTCACGCCTCCCCAGCCTCGTCAGTCGCCTCTGGCGACTGACTCCCTCGCGTTCCGGTCGCGGGCCGGCGGCCCGCTCCCGGGCGCGCCGGGACGCTTCGCGCCGCCGG
>NZ_FOPZ01000017.1 GCF_900113615.1 Halorubrum aquaticum | reverse complement strand
GGTTGTTTCATTGATGATCGAGGTGAGGAGAAGGGAGTCGTTGCTGGCGCGATGACCATTCCCGAAGCCCCAGTCGCGAGGACTCGGGGGCCTCGCTGTGGTCTTCGTCGCTCACTATGTTCGCTCCTGCGGTCCTTGCTTCGGCCGCCGTCGCCCTCGCGACAGCGAGGCGCTCCGCGCCTCTGGCAGCCGGCGGCGAAGCCGCCGGCGACTGCCCCTTTGAGTCCCATCCCTCACAGCGCCGCACCTCACGCCTCCCCAGCCTCGCCGCTCCCTTCGGTCGCGGCGTCCCTCGCGGGCTCCTCGCGCCCTCCGGGCGCTCGCAGGCGCGCCACCGCGATTGATCGTTACTTCATCTGTACTGAACAGTGGTGATCGAGCGGCTCACCGACGGAGTCGGCTTTTCCCTCCTGGTTTTTCGAGGAGCGGTTCCCGAAGCGAACGTAGTGAGCGAGGGTAGCCGACGACAAAAAGGTGGTATATCGAACGAAGTCGAAAGCGCGGGTTCCGTCCTCGGGTCTCCTCAGATCACGCCCGTCGCGGTCGCGACCTCGATCGCGGCCTCCTCGTTGATCCCGCCCTGGAGGATCGTGTAGCGGTCGCGGATCTCGTGGGCGCTCGTGAGCGCGGTGATCAGTTCCTCGTCGTCGACGCCGAGCTCCGCGGCGGTGGTCGGCGCGTCGAGCTCGCCGAGCGCCTCGCGGATCGCGGCCCACTCGCCGTTCTCGCCGCTGTGGAGGTACTCGGTCATGATCGAGGCGACGCCGACCTGGTGGCCGTGGAGCGCCTTGCCGGGCGCGATCCGGTCGAGTTGGTGGGAGATGAGGTGTTCCGCGCCCGAGGCGGGCCGCGAGGAGCCCGCGATGGACATCGCGACCCCCGAGGAGACGAGCGCCTTCACGACCACCCACGACGACTCCTCCAGGCCGGGGCGGATCATGTCGGCGTTCTCGACGAGCAGTTCGGCGGTCATCTCCGAGAGCGCGCCCGCGTACTCGCTGTACTCGACGTTTCGCAGCCGGCGGGCCAGTCGCCAGTCCTTCACGGCGGTGTAATTCGAGATGATGTCCGCACAGCCCGCGGTGGTGAGCCGCCAGGGGGCCTCCGCGAGCAGTTCGGTGTCGGCGACGACCGCGAGTGGCGGGTCGGCCGCAACCGAATGGCGCGTGTCGCCCTCGGGGATCGACGAGCGGCCGGAGACGATGCCGTCGTGGGAGGCGACCGTCGGCACGGAGACGAAGCCGACGCCGAGGTGGTCGGCCGCCATCTTCGCGATGTCGATGGGCTTGCCGCCGCCCAGGGCGATCAAATAGCCCGGATCAACCTCCTCCGCGGTCGCCGTGAGCTGCTCGACGGCCTCGAAGGAGGCGTCCTCGACGACGGCGGTCGCCGGGTCCTCGAACTGCGCGCGCACCCGGTCGCCGGCGATCTCGTTCGGCGTCGGGCTGGTGACGATGAGCGGCCGCCCGGTGAGGTACAGCTCGCCGACCGCCGTCCCGAGGTCGTCGACGACGCCGTGGCCCACGAGCACGTTCCGCGGGAGCTTGATCCACGTGGACTTCTCGAACATACGGGTCGCTCACGCCGCCGAGTGAAAGCCGTTGTCCATGCGGTCTACGGGGTCGAAGCGGACCGGACCGGCGGAGGCCTCTCCGTCACCACGCGAGCACCGCGGTCGCCGCGTCGTACAGGAAGTAGACGCCGAACCCGCCGAGCACGAGCGCCGAGCCGACGGCGACGACCGGACCGATCGCCTGAATGCGGTTCTCGGCCGCCGCGAGGCTCACGGGAAAGAGCGTCACCCAGCCCAACACGCCGAGGAAGAACCCGCCGAGGAGCGCCGGCGACCCGGTCGAAACGACGAGCGCGCCCGCGAGGTCGTCGCCGACGAGCGGTAACGGCGCGAGGACGTCGAGCTCGCCCGGCCGCAACATCCCGACGCCGACGGTGAGCCAGAACAGCACCTGAAACGGGTTCGTCAGCGCCAGCGCGAGCGCCTTCCGGAACCCCTTGCCGTCCTCGACCATGGGATCCTCGCCCGTGGTGGGACGGAAGGAGGCGCGTGCGTCGCGGGCCGTGCCGACCGCGAAGTAGCACATCAGACAGCCGCCGACGCCGATCATGGCGGTCTGGAGCCGCGGGACGGACTGGACGAACGAGACCACGCCGAGGTACGCGAGGACGAAGAACAGGAAGTCGGCGGTCGCCGCGCCGAGCCCCGCGCGGGTGCCGGCCGGCCACCCGCGAAGGACCGCCTCCTCGGCGATGACCGCGTTCATCGGGCCCGGCGGGGCCGCGAGCGCGAGCCCGAAAATGACGCCGACGAGGATCGTTACGACCGTGTTCACGTCAACGTACAGGAGGGTTCGCGTGAAAAACCTCGCGACTGGGGGCTCTTTCGCCGACTGCTTCGCGCGTCCGCGACCACGACCACGACGAGCCGCTACGACCGCTCTGTGGACTCCGCGACCTCCTCCACGCGGATCGAGCGGGCGACCTCGATCGGGAGGCTCTGTTCGCCCTCCGGCGTCAGGACGGTCACCATCCCGAACGGCGCGACGTCGACGACCTCGACCGTCGTTCCGGGCGTGATCCCGGCGTCGGCGAGGTAGTCGAGCTCGTCGTCGTCGCGGTCGGAGACCCGCGTGACGACCACCCGGTCGCCCTCGGGGTGATCGGAGAGCCGCGGGCCGCTCCCCTCGTCGATGGGCTCGAGGTCCGCGCCGGGGATCGGGTCGCCGTGGGGGTCCACGTCGGGGTCGCCGAGGGCGTCGGCGACGCGGCGCTCGAACTCCTCGGAGATGTGGTGTTCCAGCGCGTCCGCCTCCGCGTGGACGTCGCTCCAGTCGTAATCCAGTTGGTCGGCGAGGAACGCCTCGAGGAGTCGGTGGTGTCTGACGATCTCGAGGGCGACCGCCTCGCCCTCGGCGGTGAGTTCGACCCCCTGGTACGGCTCGCGGTCGACGAGCCCGCGGTCGGACAGCTTGCCGAGCATGTCGGTCACGGACGGCGGGGTCTTCTCGAGGTACTCGGCGATGGCGGACGTCGAGACGGGCGCGCCCTCCTCGGCCTGGAGGACGTAGATCGCCTTGAGGTAGTCCTCCATCACGTCGCTGAGCATTTATATGCGATCCCGCGGCGGCGGCCCAAATACCTACCGAACGGGTCCGAATCGGTCGCCGTCTCCCGGCAGTTCCAGCGCGGCGAGGTCGACGTGTTCGCGGAGGAGGGTCGCCGCCCGGTCGGCGGGGCCGTCGAGCCCGGTGGAATCGCCGTCGACCGTCCCTCCGTGGGGTTCGTCCTCGATTCCCGATCGCTCGCGAACGCGGGCGAGGAACCCGCGACGGACCCCGTCGTTCTCGAAGAGCCCGTGGAGGTACGTCCCGAGGACGTCGCCGGCGGCCGCGCCGAGTTCGATCCCCGTTCGGTCGCCCTCCGGGTCGGAGAGGGGCGTGGAGAACCCGGGCGAGGGCGGCTCCGCTCCCGACGCTCGGGTCGTCTCGCCCATGTGGATCTCGTAGCCCGCGGCGTCGAGCACCCGTCCGTCGCCCGCGCCGGGTTCCGTGGCGGCCGAGTCCACGAGGTCGGTCCTCTCCGGGTCCAACCGGAGTTCGGCGGCGACGACGCGTTTCTCGGCGGAGAAGGCGGTCTCGACCGGGAGCAGGCCGAACCCGTCGACGACTCCCGGCGCGTCCCGGTCCGCGCTCTCGACGTCCGCGTTCGTGATCCGTTCGCCGAGCAGTTGGTAGCCGCCACAGAGCCCGATGACGGGACCGTCGAAGGAGTCGAGCGCGGCGTCGAACCCGGCCTCCCGGCAGGCCCGGAGGTCGTCGACGGTGTTCTTCGTGCCGGGAATCACGACCGCGTCGACGTCCTCGAGATCGGCGTCGAGCGGGACGAACGCGACGCGGACGCCCGGCTCGGCCGCGAGCGGCTCCACGTCGGTCGCGTTCGAGATCCGCGGGAGCCGGGGGACGGCGACGGTCACCGCCTCCGCGTCGGCGACGCCGTCGCTTCCGCCCCGGATCGCCCGCTCGCCCGGGTCGGGGAGCGCGACGCTGTCCTCCTCGGGCAACCCGGGGTCGTCGTGGGGGATCACGCCGAGGACGGGGACGCCGGTCCGGTCCTCGAAGGCGTCGATCCCGGGGTCGAGCAGGCTCCGATCGCCGCGGAACTTGGTGACGACCGCGCCGACGACGCGGTCGCGAAGGTCCGCGGGAAGCAGCTCGAGGGTCCCGACCAGCGCGGCGAAGACGCCCCCCCGCTCGATGTCGGCGACGAGGAGGATCTCCGCGCCCTCCGACGATCCCGCCCCTTCGGGCGGATCCACGTCCCCGAACAGCCGCGCCGTCTCCACGTTCGCGAGGTCCCGATCGCGGAGGTTGATCTCGGCGATCGAGCCGGCTCCCTCCGCGACGATCACGTCGTGGTCGGCGGCGAGCCGCCGGTGGGCCGCCGCCGCGGCCTCGCGGGCCTCCTCCCACCGGTCGCCGTAGTAGTCGGTCGCGGAGGCGTGTGCGACCGCCTGCCCGTTCACCACCAATTGGCTCTCGCCCTCGCCGCGGGGCTTTAAGAGCACGGGGTTGTGGTCGGTCTCCGGACCGACGCGGGCGGCCCGGGCCTGGACGTACTGGGAGACGCCCACCTCGCCGAACGCCGCGTCGACATCCGCCCCCGGCGAGGTACGAACCGCACGCGCGTTGTTCGACATGTTCTGGGCCTTGTACGGGGCAACGGCGACGCCGGCGTCGGCGAGGTGTCGACAGAGTCCCGCGGCGACCGTCGACTTCCCCACGTGCGAGGCGGTGCCCGCGACGAGGAGGGTCCGGGCCGCGGCGTGTGGATCGTCGGTCATTCCTCGGATCCCCCGCCGACGTCCGAGACGTGACTCGTGTCGGATCCCGGCCGCTCCGCGATCCGCGCGGCGAGTCCGCGGGCGGCCGCGACGTGGGCGTCCGCCTCCCCGTCGCCGGTCCCGTCGATCTCCGCGAGCAGTTCCCGGATCTCGGCGGCGCGCTCGCCGGCGACCGACTCCTCGAGACCGCCGGCCGTGAGTTCGGCCGCGAGCGCCTGTGCCTCCCCGAGGTACCAGCCGGCCTCCCGCTCAACCGGAAGCGTCTCGGTGGCGACGAGGTGGTCGTGAAGCGTCGTCGCGGGATCGACTTCCGCGTCTTCGGGGTCGGCATCGGCTCCGTCACCGTCGGCGGGACCGGCGGTCGGGCCGCCGCTCCCGCCCGACCCGTCGACCATCAGTACTCCGTGCCCTTCCGGGCGCGCTGGCCGGCGTCGATCGGGTGTTTCTCCTTGCCGACGCGGGTGATCAGGTTCGCCGCGTCCTCGAGGTACGCCGGGCGTTCGTGGCTGCCCGTGAGCACGAGCTCGAGCCCGTCAGGCTTCCGGTCGATCAGATCGAGCACCTCCTCGGGGGAGATCAGCCCGCGGTCGGCCGCGTAGAGGACCTCGTCGAGGACCAGCATGTGGACGCCGGCGTCGGGCTCGGCGTCGAGCGGGATCGGTTCCTCGAGATCCGCGTCGCTCGCGGCGTCGATCAGCTCGCGCGCGCGATCGAGCCCCGCCCGTGCGTCCCGTTCGTGGTCGTCGTCGTCGGAGCCGTCGGCCAGCCCGTGCCAGCCGTAGTGGCCGGTGTTCTCGAAGGAGAACCCGGACAGCGCCCGGATCGCGTTGTACTCGCCGCGGACGGCCTCCACGGAGTCCGCGCCGCCCTTCATGAACTGGAGCATGTGGACGCGGTGCCCGTGGCCGACCGCGCGGGCGCCCATCCCGAACGCGGCCGTCGTCTTCCCCTTCCCGTCGCCCCACCAGGCCTGAACGAGCCCGAACTTCTCGGGCGCGCTCGCCTCGATCGGGTCCGCGTCGGGCGTGATCCCGCGGCCGGGCGTGTTCCGCTCGGCGGCGCTCGATTCGGTCGCGTTCGGTTCGGTCGCGTTCGGCTCGGCAGCGTCGTCGGTCATACGGTCCCGTCGGTGTCGACGTCCTTGAATCGGGGCGGTCCGTGTCGCGTCGATCGACGATCGCCCGGTCCCCGTCGCTCGCCGGTCGATCACTCGTCGTGGATGAACACCAGCCGGCGGTCCTCGGTGTTACAGATACACAACTCGATCCCGTCGCGGGTCGCGCCGATCCGCTGCCAGCCGTGGTCGCTGACGAAAAGCGTCTGGAACACGCCGAGGTCACATTCCGGGTTCGGGCAGCCGACGCCGGCCGCGTTCTTGTACACCGTCGTGCCGCCGCCGGAGCCCTGCCGGACCAGCCCGTCGGTCAGCGAACGGAACTCCTCGGCCGACATCGCTCCCGCCGTGTCATCCTCGCTCATACTCCCGGATTCGCGGCCCATGGTATAAAAACGACCCGCCGGCCGGGAGGTCCGGAAACCGGGACCGGTCGGTGGCGTCGGAGCTCCCGGCCGATCAGTGCCCCCAGCGCCGGCCCTCCTCGTCGTATCGGGCGTCCGTGATCCGGTCGTGTTGGTCCCGGGTGATCGACACCTCCGCGGCCCCGAGGTTCTCCTCGAGCTGGTCGACCGTGCGCGCGCCGACGATGGGGACGCAGGTGAACGCCTCCTGGTCCATGAGCCAGCGCAGCGCCACCTGTGCGGGGGTGGCGTCGACCTCGTCTGCGACCGTACGGACCGCCTCGAGCACCTTCCAGCCGCGCTCGGAGAGGTAGAAGCGCTCGAACCGCTCGTCGAAGCTCCCGCGGGAGCCGTCCGGAGCCCGTACCGACTTCGGGTCGTCGGGGTCCGCGCGGGTGTACTTGCCCGTGAGGAACCCGCCGGCGAGCGGGGAGTACGGACACACCGCGAGGTCCTGGTCCTCGGCGACCGAGAGGTACTCCTCGACGTCCTCGTAGTAGCCGGCGTGAAACAGCGGCTGGGTCACCTCGAAGCGCTCGTAGTCGTTCACGTCCGACTTCCAGAGCGCCTTCGTGAGCTGCCAGGCCGCCATCGTCGACGCGCCGAGGTAGTTCACCCTCCCGTCCGCGACCAGCCCGTCGAGCGCCGACAGCGTCTCCTCGATCGGCGTCTCCTCGTCCCACCGGTGGATGTAGTACAGGTCGAGGTAGTCGGTGCCGAGCCGGTCGAGCGTTCCCTCGATCTGGTTGCGGATATGGGTCCGTGAGAGTCCCGAGCCGTTCGGGTTTGAGTCGTCGAAGCCGAAGTACACCTTCGAGGCGAGCACGTACTGCTCGCGGTCGCGCGTCTCGAGCCAGTTCCCGACGTACTCCTCGCTCGTCCCGTTGGGGTCGCCGTAGACGTTCGCGGTGTCGACGAAGTTGCCGCCGCGGTCGGCGAACGCGTCGAGCAGTCCGTGCGCCTGCTCCTCGTCCGTCTCGAGGACGCCGCCCGTCTTCCGGCCGAACCGCCACGTGCCGAAGCAGAGTTCGGAGACGCGCGTTCCCGTCGACCCCAGCCGTCGATAGTCCATGCGAAGGGATCCGCGGCGCGAACCAAAAGCGTGGCTCACCGGAGCGGACGCGTCACTGCTCGTCCGCCGACTCTCCGTCGCCTACTCCTCGTCCGCCGACTCGTTCAACCGGAGCGCCATCTCCAGCTCGAAGCTCTCGGCGTTGGAGGTCTCGAAGCCGATCTTCTCGTAGAGCGACACCGCCGCTCGGTTCCACCGCTCGACGGTGAGCCAGACCTTCTCCACGCCCTCGGCCTGTCCGTGGCCGAGCAGGCCGCGGATGAGACGGGTTCCGATCCCGGCCTCCTGATACGTCTGGTGGACGAATATCGCGAGCTCGTAGGCGTCGTCGTCGGGGACGAGTGTCGCGTGGCCCGCCACCTCGTCGTCACACCAGGCGACCACGTTGAGGCAGTCGTCCGTGAGGATCGCCTCGAGCCACGTCCGGATCCGCGTCTCCCCGCCCGGCGGGATCCCCTGTGCGCGGTCCGACGGGTCGAACGCGGTGTACATCGCCACCAGCGCCTCCTCGGTCCCCTCGGCCCCGTCGTAGGCGCGTATCTCGACCTCCCGGTCCTCCCGGTCGGTGAACGCGATCGGAGGCGGTTCGAACCGTTCGGCGGCCGTCTCCGGGTATCGGCGGTCGTTCATCTGACCAACGTGACCGACGTCATGCTGTTCAACAGGACGAACTCGGCGATCGGTCCGATGGTGATCTTTCCCATCGGGCTCGTCTGTCCCCCGCCGAGGACGATCTCGTCGAACCCCTCGCGTTCGGCGACGTCCACGAGCCGACTTCCGGGGTCGCCCTCGAGGTGTCGGACCTCCGCGTCGATCCCGGCGTCCGCTATCGCCTCCTCGGCCCGCTTCGTGACCTCCTCGACGGCGACCTCGGAGTTCGGGTTCTCCACGACCGCGACGGTGAGTTCGTCGCCGGCGACGGCCGCGCGGTCGACCGTCCGCTCGAGCGCTCGGAGCGAGTCGTCGCTTCCGCCGATCCCACAGAGCACCTTCATGCCCCTCACCTCGCGCGCCGGTCTCAAAAGGGTTCGCCGTGCGGGATCGCCGCCGCGTCCGAGCACACCTCCGCGGGCGCCGCCGCGAGCATCGCAACGCCCCCGTCTCCCCCGGGGTGGCGGGTGGGATCCGCCGACCACGACGGGGATCGTTCGACGCCACCCACAACCCTTTCATCCGCCCGTCGAGTGTGGTCGAGCATGACCGATCCTTCCGGCTCCCCGGCCGACGCCCCGACGGACGACGGGGCGACAGATCCGGGCGACCGCGGCGACGGGGACGGAGTCACTGCCGACGTCGACGACTCCGGAGCCGATGCCGCTGCGTCCGCCGGTGGCGACGCTGCCGACGACGCGGTCGGCAACGGCGGTTCCGATACCGACGCCGCCGATAGCGACACCGGCGGCCACGCCGCCGACACCGCCGCCGAGGACCACGCCGGCGCCGATGTCGACAGCGACGCCGATGTCGACAGCGACGCCGCCGACGCCGATGTCGACAGCGACGCCGCCGACGCCGATGCCGAGGGCGTTCCTCGAGACGTGCGCAAGTACGAGCGGTTCAAGAAGATGGACGGCGCGCGCTACGAGCGCGTCAACGAGTTCCTTCGGGACCGGACGTACATCACGGCCCGCGAGTGGGCGATCGCGCGGCTCTGTGCGGACTTCCGCACCGAGACCGGCGTCGAGATGACGAAGATCGGCGAGAACCTCCCCGAACTCGTCCCCTTCATGACGGACACCTACACGCCGCAGGCGGTCAACCAGGCGCGGTACTCCTTCGAGGAGAAGGTGACGAAGGCGGGCGCGACGTTCCTCTACGGCGCGATGTCGGGATTCTTCACCGCGGAGGACTTGGACGAGATGATGTACGAGGTGACGGAGGTCGCGAAGTTCCTCCTGGAGGTCGAGGGCGTCGACCTCGCCGTCGCCGACGAGCTGGAGGCCGAAGACCGGATCAGCGAGGTGATGCGCGAGGTCCGCGCCTCCTCGGCGGACCTCCGCGGCGAGGAGGTCCGTTGTCCGGAGTGCGGTCACGTCCACGAGCCGACGGAGGAGTAGCGATGGACCGATTCCCCGAGGCGCTCGACGGGCTTCCCGACCCGGTCGTGGTGATCGACACCGACGGCGTCGTCCGCGCCGGCAACGACCGCGTCGAGACGGTGCTCGGGTACGACCCCGCTGAACTGGAGGGTTCGAGCGTCGGATCCCTTCTGTATGACCCGTACGGCGGCTCCTCGGGCGAGGACCTCGAGCGGTACGTGACCGATCCCGAGCCGCGGTCGATGGCGGCGAGCCTCGAACTGGTCGCCCGCCGAGCCGACGGGAGCGAGGTCCCGGTGACGGTCAGTCTCGGGCCGTTCGAACGGGCCGGCGAGACGTACCTGGTCGCCACGATGGTCGACGTCAGGGAGCGCCGCGAGAACCGGGCGGAGCTCCACCGTCGAACGCGGACGCTGGAGGCGTTACAGGAGGCGACACAGGACCTGCTGAAGACGACCGACCGGGTGCTCGCCGCGGAGGCGGCGGTCGAGTACGTCGAGGACGTCCTCGGACACCCGATCGCGGCGCTCTGGCTGTACGACGAGAAGGCGGACGCGCTCGAACCGGTCGCGTGGACTGACGCCGCCGACGAGCTCATCGGCGATCACCCGCGATTCACCGCCGACGATCCGAGCATCTCCTGGAAGGTGTTCGAGTCCGGAAACCCGGAGTACGTCGCCGACACCCACGCGGAGCCGGACCGATACAACCCCGACTCGCCCATCCGGAGCGAGCTCGTCCTCCCGCTCGGCCGCTACGGCGTCATCGACATCGGGGCCACGCGGCGGGACGCCTTCGACGAGTCGGACCTCGCCGTCGCACGCCTCTGGGCGGCGACCGTGACGATGGTGTTCGTCCGGATCGAGCGCGAACGCCAGCTCCGGGTGCGCGAGGACGAGATCGCCCGGGAGCGCGACCGGCTCGAGGAGTTCGCCGGCCTCGTCTCACACGACCTTCGGAACCCGCTCAACGTCGCGCGCGGGAACCTCGACATGGTTCGCGACCGGCTCGAGGAGGCGGGCGAGCGGCCGGGAGAGATCGACACCGTGGCCCGGTCGCTCGATCGGATGGACGCGCTCGTCGAGGACATGCTGGCACTCGCCAGACAGGGCGAGGCGATCGACGTGACGGAGCCGGTGACGCTCTCGGGCATCGCCGAGGAGTGTTGGGAGAACGTCGACACCGCGGACGCCTCGCTCGTCGTCGGCGAGGACCTACGCTTCCGGGCCGACCGGAGCCGGCTGCGGCAGGCCCTCGAGAACCTGATCGCCAACGCCGTCATCCACGGCGGCGACGCGGTCGCGATCGAGGTCGGCGCGCTCGCGGACGGAACCGGTTTCTACCTCGCCGACGACGGCCCGGGAATCCCGGAGGAGTTCCGGGAGGACGTGTTCTCGGCGGGGGTCTCGACCGATCCCGACGGGACCGGGTTCGGACTGAAGATCGTCTCCGAGGTGGCCGACGCACACGGGTGGTCCGTCTCGCTCGGCGACGGCGAGGTCGGCGCTCGCTTCGAGTTCCGCGGCGTCGACTCCGCGAGTGCCGTCACCGACGGGCTGGCGTGAAGAAGGGTCGGGTCGCGTTCAGTCGTCCGCCGTCCCGGCGGAGCGGTCGACGACGCCGTCGTCGTACCCCGGAACCGTCCCGTCGTCGTTCCAGTCGCGGATCTCGTAGTACTCCGAGAGCCCCTCGTCGAACGCCTCGATCTGGTCGACGTACGGGAGCGTGTCGTCGCCGCGGTCGA
This sequence comes from Halorubrum aquaticum, assembly GCF_900113615.1. Classification (GTDB taxonomy): domain Archaea; phylum Halobacteriota; class Halobacteria; order Halobacteriales; family Haloferacaceae; genus Halorubrum; species Halorubrum aquaticum. The sequence goes on along the minus strand of NZ_FOPZ01000017.1, from coordinate 56,275 downwards.
AGCCGCGGGCGTTGTTGAACGCGCGCTCCATCTCGACGACCCGGCCGCCGGTGTCGACGAGGTCCGCGTAGTCGGCGTCGAGCAGCGCCGCCAGCCGCTCGTCGGTGACGACACCCCGGGAGAACTTACAGATGACCGCGGAGTCGAGGATCGCGTTACGGTTCTCCTTCTCGACGATCTTCGGCGGCTTCCCGTCCAGTCCGTTCGGCTCGAAGGCGTCCTCCTTGCTCACGAGCGGGTACTCGTACGGGTAGAACTCCGCGTACATGTGGTCGGCTCCGCGGTTCGAGGTCGCGAACGCGAGCCCCTGGCCGTTGAGCGACCGGCCGTCGTGTGCCGAGAAGGTCATCCCCTTCACCGTCCAGTCTTCCGCGCCGAACTCCTCGTGGGCCCGGTGGATCCCCTCCGCGAGCGTGTCGCCGACGCCCTCGCGGTAGGCGATCTGCTCGACCACGGAGCGGGCGAGCTCGGCGTTGCCGAACTCGTCCTCGCTCTCGAGGAACATCGAGACCACGTTGCCACAGGAGATGGTGTCCATGCCGAGCTCGTCACAGAGCTGGTTGGCCGCCATCACGTCGACCATCTCGTCGACGCCGGCGTTGCTGCCGAACGCCATCACGGTCTCGAACTCCGGACCCTCGGTCTCGATGCCGCGCTCCTCGTCGCGGGTCGGCAGCTTGCACGCGAACGCGCAGTTCGAGCAGGTCCCCTTCTTGTACTTCTTCTCCTCGACGCGGTCGCCGGAGATCCCCTCGACGCCCTCGAAGGACTGCTCGGAGAAGTAGTAGGAGGGGAGCGCGTCCATCGCGTTCGAGAGCTCGGTCACGCTCGTGGTCCCCTGGCGTTTCATGATCGAGTCCGACGTCGCCGCCTCCCGGTGGACCTCCCCGGCGTCGTCGGGCCAGTCGAGTTCGATCTCGGCGTCGGCGTCGCCGTCGAACGTGAGCGCCTTCACGCCCTTCGCGCCGAGGACGGCCCCCAGCCCGCCCCGACCGAACGCGCGCGTCTCCGAGGTCATGATCGACGCGAAGCGGACGCCGTTCTCGCCCGCCGGACCGATACACGCCAGGTGTTCGGCCTCCAGATCGCGCTCCGTCTCGACGTACTCCGACACCGCCGGGACCTCCGCCTGCTCGAGCTCCGGGACCTCCTCGAACTCGACGACCGGCGTGCCGTCCTCGTCGGCCTCGCGGACGTGGAGCGCGAGCAGTTCGTCGCTCGCGCCGACGATCTCGACGGCGGCGTAGCCCGCTCCGGTGAAGTTCCGCGAGAGGAACCCGCCCGCGTTCGAGGAGAACATCCCGTTCGTGAGCGGCGAGACGCTCGTCGCCGCCATGCGCCCCGTGTACGAGGTCGTGGAGTACTGCATCGGTCCCGTCGAGAAGTAGATCCGGTTCTCCGGGCCGAGCGGGTCGGCGTCGAACGGGATCCGCTCGTAGGCGAGCCGGGTGTTGAGCCCTCGTCCACCGATGAACTCCGAGAGCACGTCGTCGATCGGCTCCGCCGTGACCGTCCTGTCCGTCAGGTCGATCGAGAGGAGTTCCCCCTGTGCGTGTTTCATACCGATCCCTACGACGGCCGGGCGATAAAAGTTCAGGTGACTCGCGTTCCCGGAACCGACCCCGGGAGAGCGAAGCCAAACTTCGCCGTCAGTCCCCCTTCGTCAGCTCCTCGACGGCCCTGTCACGCTGCTCCTCGCTCTCGCGGAGCTCCGTGGCGAACTCGTCGACGCGCGCTTTGAGTCCGTCGCGAACGTCGTCGGGCGTGAACTCCTCGGACATCGACAGCAGACGGACGAACGCTCGAAGCTCCTCGTCGGTTATCCGCTCGAACTCGTCGTCCTCGATCTTCGCTATCACCTCGTCGACGTCGATCTGCCCGACGGGATCGACGTTGAACTCGACGCGGACCATCCGGTAGTCCGATCCCGCGAGCCGCTGTTCGGACTTGGCGACGCCCTCCGAGAGCATGTCCTTGAACGGGGTGACGTATCCCATCGTCCCCAGATGGAGGAACGCGAGCATGTCGGTTATCCCCCGCGTGTACGCCTCACGGTCCTCGTCGTCGGGATCGAAGACGGTCTTCCGGTCGCGGTCCTCCAAACACTCGTACAGGATGCTGAAATCGAGGACCGCGTTCCTGACTCGCCGGCGGATCCGGTTGCGCTTCTGTTTTTTCGAGTGCTCGGTGTAGTCGGTCTTGCGACCGAGGAGGAAATCGCGGTCCGAGGGAGTCAAGATCCCGCGAGGTCGGTCGGCGTCCGCCGCCGTTTCGAGCGACGGGGGCAGCTCGTCCTGGGACATACCCGAAAACCGGGGGCTCAGCGGATTAATGGTTGTGGTCGGTGAAGTCGTCCGTCCTACGACCGGTCCGCACCCAAAGCGGAGACGACCTCGGTCAGGAGCTCGACGCCGACGTCGAGCGCCCGTTCGTCGAGGTCGAACGTCGGCGTGTGGTGGCTGGTCGGGTGGTCCGCGCCGACGATCAGGTACAGCGCCCGCCCGCCGTTCCCGTGGACCCGGTCCATCAGGAACGTCGCGTCCTCGCTCGCCTCCAGCGGGGCCTCGGGAACCACCTCGTCGATCGACGGCACGGTCCGGGCCACGCCCTCGACGAGTTCCGCGAGCGTCGGGTCGCCGTCGACCCGGATGGACTCGCTGATCCGGCGGATCACCACGTCGCACTCGTGGAGCTCCGCGGCCGCGTACAGGACCCGCTCGAGCTCCGTCCGCATGTACTCCATCAGCGCGGTCGTCTCGCCGCGGACCTCGCCGTCGAGGGTGATCTCCTCGGCGATCACGTTGCTCGCGCTCCCGCCCTCCACGCGCCCGAAGTTCACCCGGGTGAGCCCGTCGCCGTGGCGGGCGATCCCGTAGGCGTTCTGTACCGCCGTCGTCATCGCCTGCATCGCGTTCGTCCCGCCGCTCGGCTCCTTGCCGGCGTGCGCGCTCGCCCCCTCGAAGGTCGCGTTGATGTGTGCCATCGCGAGCGGCCGGGTCGCGTTCGCGACGACCGTGCCCGTCGGCCGGCCGAGCCCGAGGTGGAACGCGAGCAGCTCGTCGACGTCGTCGACGTAGCCCCCCTCGGCCAGCGGCTTGCCCCCGCCGGCGACCTCCTCGGCCGGCTGGAAGAACACCCGGAAGGTCCCCTCGAAGTCGCTCGCCTTCACCGCCTCGAGCGTCCCGAGCGCGACCGTGGCGTGCGCGTCGTGCCCGCAGGCGTGCATGTACCCCTCGTGTTCCGATCCGAACCCCTCGTCGGCGGGGCGGTGGCCCGCCGCCTCCGACTCCGGGATCGAGACGCCGTCCATGTCGACCCGCAGGCCGACCGTCGGCCCCTCGCCGTTCCGCACGGTCGCGACGGCACCCGTGTGCCCGCCGGCGGTCAGTTCGAGTATCTCGGGGGCGACGCCCGCCGCCGCCGCCCGGTCGTGCCACTCGGCGAGCGTCTCCTCCGGCGGGACGGCCATCCGGTGTTCCGAGGAGAGCGCCTCCCGGCCGATCGCGAGGTCGTCGACGCCGATCCGCCGGATCTCCTCGACGATCCGGGCGGTCGTGCGGAACTCACACCAGCCGGGCTCCGGACGTCTGTGGAACGCCCGTCGTATGGACGAGAGTCGGTTCCGCACGTCGTGAGACATTGGTTCTTCGGTGGTATACCGCGAACGAATATAAGTGATTCAGTCGGGGCGGGACGGCACTCCCGGAGACGCTCCCCGGTCTACCGCGAGGCGGCCGTCTCCGCGGTGACGTGGTCGATCGCGTCGACGATCACGTCCACCGCGGTGTCGGCCAGATCGCGGGTCAACACGAGCGGCGGCAACAGGCGGAGGACGTTGCCGTGGCGGCCGGCCGTCCAGACGAGGACGCCGTGCTCGAAGCAGTACTGCTGGATCGCCTCGACCGCGTCGCCGTCGGGGTTCCCGTCCTCGTCGACGAACTCCGCGCCGATGAACAGCCCGCGGCCGCGGACCTCGCCCAGCCGGTCGTTCCCCTCGGTCGCGGTTCGGAGCCGACCGCGGACGTGCTCGCCGAGGTCGCGGGCGTGTGCCAGCAGGTCGTGCTCCTGGACGTACTCGATCGCGCGGGTGCCGGCGCGCATCGCGACGACGTGCCCGCGGTAGGTGCCGGCGTGGCCGCCGGCGTCCCACGTGTCGAGGTCCTCGTGGTAGATCGTCGCCGACAGCGGGAAGCCGACGCCGCCGAGCGCCTTCGCGGTCGTCATGATGTCGGGCGTGACGCCGTGCCACTCGCTCGCCCACCACTGGCCCGAGCGGCCCATGCCGCTCTGGATCTCGTCGAACATCAGCGGGATGTCGTTCTCGGTGGCGATCTCCCGGAGGCCCTTCAGGAAGCCCTCGGGCGGGACGATGACGCCGCCCTCGCCCTGGATGGGCTCGACGAAGATGCCGGCGGGGTTCGCGAGCCCGCCGTAGGGGTCCTCGATGATCTCCTCGACCTCCTTGAGCGCGCGGGCACACGAGTCGCCGGACTCCTCGCGGTCGATGAATGGCGACGGGTACTTCGCGTGGACCACGTCGGGGATGAGGGGGGTGTAGTCGTCCTTGAACCCCTTGTTCGAGGTGAGCGCCATCGCGCCGGAGGTCGCGCCGTGGTAGCTCCCGCGGAAGGCGATCAGCCCGTCGCCGCCGGTGTTGTACTTCGCGAGCTTGATCGCGGCCTCGACCGCGTCGCTGCCGGTCGGGCCGCCGAAGACGACCCGGTTCTCGCCCTGGAGGCCGGCCGGCGCGATCTCGTCGAGCTTCTCGATCAGGTCGAGTCGCGCCTCGGTCGGGAAGTCGACGGTGTGGACGAGCTTCTCGGTCTGTTCTCTGACCGCCTCCAGCACGTACGGGTTCGAGTGGCCGACGTTCAACACGCCGATGCCGGCGAACATGTCGATGTAGGTGTTGCCGTCGGCGTCGCGGATCGTCGCGCCCTTCCCCTCCTCGAACGCGACGGGGATGTCGTCGGGGTACGCCACCGCGCTGCTGTCGATCCGCTCCTGTTTCTCCAACAGCTCGCGGCTCTTCGGGCCGGGCACGGAGTCGACGTTCGGTGCGTCATCGAAGTGGATCTCCTCGATCGGTGGTCCTGCCGTCATACGTCCATCCACGGGAGTGGTCGTTATATAGGTTGTCCACGGATACGGCAAACACCGTATACGAAAATCGATATCGAGGTTACCGGTCGGATCCACGATCGGGTCGGCGGTCGAAGACGTCGACGACCCGGTCCGTACCGTCCTCGTCGGCCGGGAGCCGCGGAAGCCGGACCTCGCGGTCCCGTAACTCGACGGCGACCGTCGAGGTGCCGAGCCGCTCGTCGAGGCGGTCGCGCTCGATCCGCAGGCCCTCCTCGTCCCAGGGTTCGACCCGCCACAGCGCCGTCCCGCACGCCCGGTCGTAGCCGACGATCGCGTCGCCGTCGGCGTCGATCCGGTACTCGACCGCGCCGTACCGGACCAGCGAGTCGATCGCGACCGCGACGGGCGGGATCGCGACCGCGACGGCGACGAGCCCCAGGACGATCCCCCACGCCCGGCCGAGCGCGAAGAGGAGCGCCACGAGCAGACAGACGACCGAGAGGTACCACGGTCCCGGATGCTCGACGGGCGAGACCGGCTCGCCGAACAGCCGACCGGCGATCGAGGGGCGTATCCGGCGGTCCGCGTCCGCGAGGTCGTCCTCGACCGGGTCTCGAGTCGGGGGCTCGCGCGACCAGCCGAAGGGCCCGCCCGCGGACTCGTCGATCGCGGCGAGCCGGTCGCCGTACAGCCCCGCGAGGTCGAACGCGAACTTGACGAGGACGACGCCGACGAGGATCGGCACGCCGAACGCGACCGGGTCGGCCGCCTCCGTCGCGGTCGCGTCGCCGTCGACCCCGATCGCCTCCGCGACGACCGTCACCGTGAGGATCCCGCCGACGAGCACCGTCGCGAGCCGGAAGAAGACGCCCGAGACCGCCGTCCCCGCGCTCTCCTCGCGGTAGCCGCCGCGATGGAAGTAGTCGAGGACGGTCGTCCCGGCCTCCGAGAGGAGGACGACGCCCACCGCGATCGTGACCGTCTCGAGCGCGGCCGACGGGAGCGAGTCGGCCCCGACGAACCCCAACACGACGCCGCCGAGGACGAACCACGTGACCCCGAGGATCGGCGCGACCACGACGAGCGAGAGGACCGACGAGAGGTGGATCCGGACCCCGGTTCGGGGGATCGAGAGTGCGAGGGGTTTCGACGCCAGCGCGCCGAACACCAACGCGTCCGTGTCGAGGTCGCTCGGTCGGCCGGCGAACAGCCCGCGGACGACGGCGAAGAACGCGGCGATCCCGAGCTCGAACCAGTAGAGGGTCACGAGCGCCGCGGCGTTCCAGCCGAGCCAGACGACGCCGACGAGCGGCAGCAGGTTCGCGACGGCGACCGCCTCGGACCGGTTCGTTCCCGGGGGTCGATGGAGGGCGACCACGGGACCGCCTATGTGCGTCTTCGGGTATAGTTCGTTCGAGAAGGACGGCGCCGCCGCCTCCGTCTCGACCGCGTCTTCTCCGACGAGATCACGTCGTGGAACCGAACCCCGTACCAAGCGGGGGTCACGCTCGTCTCGGTTGCGGTCAGCACGGAGCGTCGATCTGCGAAGAGAAACGGCTATTCGCACCCACGACGTCCTCCGGCGTGTGAATCGAGACGTGTTCTGGTCTCCAGTCGTCGGGGTCGGAATGGAGTCGCTCCGCCTCATCGAGGACGCGGCGGGCGTCTCCGCGGAGAGCGTCGTCATCGGTTCGGTCGACGGGGAACCGTTTCGAGTCCGCTACGAGATCGACTGCGACCGGCGACACCGCGTTCAGCGGGTGGAAGTCGCCGTCCTCGGCCGGGAATCCACGTCGATCACGCTTCGAGCCGACGGGAACGGCAACTGGACCGACGGTCGAGGAAGGGAGGTCCCGTCGCTGGACGGATGTATCGACGTGGACGTCTCGGCGACGCCGTTCAGCAACACGCTCCCGATTCGACGGTTGGAACTCGACGGGAACGAGTCGGCCGAGATACGGGTCGCGTACGTTTCGGTACCGGACCTCCGAGTCGAGGCCGCCTCCCAGCGGTACACCTGCCTCGATCCGATCGACGAGGACGGCGGACGGTATCGCTACGAGAACACGTCCAGCGGCTTCACGGCAGAGTTGTCGGTCGACCGGGACGGACTCGTCGTCGACTATCCGGAGCTGTTCGACCGGGTCCCGCCCCGATAACCGCGAGCGATCCGCAGCTACTCGCGGACCTCCGGGTTCAGCGTCGTCTCGGGGACGCCGCCCTCGTGGACGGTCCGGACGTTTTCGGCGGCCGCCCGGCTCATGTTCTCGAGCGCGTCGTGGGAGACGCCCGCGTTGTGTTGGGTGAACACGGCCGACTCGCACTCGAGGAGCGGGTCGTCGGGCTCCGGGGGCTCCGTCTCGTACACGTCGACGCCGGCGCCCGCGATCGTTCCCTCCCGGAGGGCGCTCACGAGCGCGTCCTCGTCGACGACGCCGCCGCGGGCCGTGTTCACGAGGACGGCGTCCTCGGGGAGCGCGCCGATCTCCGCCTCGCCGATCGCGTGATACGTCTCGTCGGTCAGCGGCGCGTGGACGCTGGCGTCGTCGGCGCGCTCGAAGAGTTCGAGCGGCTCGTCGACCAGCGAGACGTTCTCCGGGAGGTCCGCGGGGTCGACGTACGGGTCGAACGCCACACAGGACACGCCGAAGCCCGAGAGCAGCGTCGCGACCCGCCGGCCCGCGTTGCCCGCGCCGAACAGCCCGAGGGTCCGGCCGGACAGGTCGTGACCGCGGAAGTCCGCGCGTCGCCAGTCGGCCTCCCGGGTCGCGCGGTCCGCGCGGACGACGTTCCGCTTGGCGGCCAGAAGCAGGGCCACGGCGTGTTCGGCCACCGAGTTCGTGTTCTCGCCGGGCGTGTTCGCCACGAGCACGCCGTGTTCGGTCGCGGCCTCGACGTCGACGTTGTCGACGCCGGTCCCGTGTTTGGCGATCACCTTCAGCCGGTCCGCGGCCGCGATCAGCTCCGCGGTCACAGGTCGCGTCCGCGTGATGACCGCGTCGTAGCGGTCGATGTCGGCCAGCAGCTCGTCCTCGTCGGCGTAGTCGGCGCGGCTCGTACAGTCGGCGACGTCGGCGAGCGACTCCGGCCCGACCGGGTCGATGGTCGGCGGGAGCAGCACGTTCCACCGTGTCATTGCGCCCCCGTCATCGGGGACGCGTATAGGCGCGTGCCTTCCGGAGATATCTGGCGACGGTCGCCAGCCGATCGACCGGCCGTCGCGTCGGCCATGCGGTCCGGCCGGCCGACGGTCGAGTCGGCTACTCGGTCCGCTCGACCTCGATCCGGCCCCGGAGGTCGCGCTTCGAGGCCGGACTGATCGTGACTCCCGCCGACTCCAGCCCGGACTTGGCCGCCCGGGCGTACCGCGATCGGAGCTCGAAGAGGTCGCGATCGCGGGGGTCATCGACCCAGTAGTGTATCCGCACCCCCACCGCGTCGCCTCCGAACTCCTCGACGTACGCGTGCGGGGCGGGCTCCTCGAGGACGCCCTCGATCCCGTCCACGGCCGTCTCGAGGACCCGGATCGCCTCGCCGACGTCGTCGTCGTAGGCGAGGTCGACGCGGTCGGTCATCCGGGACCGGTCCCGGGCGTACGGCCGCTCGATGGCCTGTTCGGTCAACACCGTGTTCGGGACGGTCACCAGACCGCCGTCCTGCGTGCGGACGCGCGTGATGCGGAGCGTGATCGACTCGACCGTCCCCTCGCCGGTCTCCCACTCGATGTAGTTCCCGACGTTGAACTCCGGGTCGACGACGAGGACGGTCCCGCTGACGAGCGACCCGATCACCGTCTGGGCCGCCACGCCGACCGCCAGCGTGGCGGCGGCGACGACGAGCGCGGAGTCGGCGATCAGGTCGCCGTAGCCGGCGACGCCCGCGCCGACGAGGAACGCGACGACGAGGACGAGCAGCCTGAGGTACCGGGATATCGCCTCCCGGAGCGTCGGGTTGTTCCGGTTGCGGCGATGGATCGCCCGGGAGACCATGGGCTCTACGAGGACCCATCCGAGAAACGTCACGACGAGGAATCCCGCGATGAACCACCCGGCGCGGGTCAGGACCGGCCAGTAGTCGACGAGGCCCTCCGGACCGGGTTCGGCCGTCGAAGCGATCGCCCCTCCGAGGACGACGGCGATGGCTGGGCCCATACGTCCCTCCGACGGTCGCGCCCTACAAAAACATCCCTCGCCGAACCGGCGGGGGACCGCCTCGAAAACCCTTATGGGAGTTGCTGCTCCCCCTCGAACGTGACGGACGAGAAGACGAGGATGCTGAGCGGGGACCCCTACGACGCCACGGACCCGGAGCTCGCGGCCGAGCGGGAGCGCGCACGGGACCTGACGGCGCGGTACAACCGGACCGCCGCGAGTGACGACGAGACGCGGCGGGAGCTGCTCTCCGAGCTGTTCGGATCCGTCGGCGAGGGCGCCGCGGTCGAACCGCCGTTTCGGTGTGATTACGGCTACAACGTCCACGTCGGCGACGACTTCTACGCCAACTTCGACTGCGTCCTCCTCGACGTCCGCCGGATCGAGATCGGCCGGAACTGCCTCGTCGGCCCCGGCACGCACGTCTACACCGCGACGCACCCGATCGACGCGGGGAAGCGCTCCGAGGGGCTGGAGTCCGGCGAGCCGGTGACGATCGGCGACGACGTCTGGATCGGGGGGAAAGCGGTGATCAACCCCGGCGTGACGGTCGGCGACGGCTCCGTGATCGCTTCCGGCGCGGTCGTCGTCGAGGACGTTCCCGCGGGCGTCGTCGTCGGCGGGAACCCGGCGACGGTCGTTCGGGAACTCGACGGCGGGGAATGACTCGGCGGCGAGGAGCGAGCGACCTGACGACGGGAAGTGCTCCGTCGACGTGGTGTGGCCCCCTCAGTCGCCCGCGACCGCGAACCGGGATGCGTCGCTCTCGGCGGTCGGCGCGGTGACGCGCGAGACGCCGACGGTGAGCGCGAGCGAGAGGACCATCAGCCCGAGCGCCACGTCCCACCCGCCGGATCCCGCGACGGAGACCGTCCGCGGCAGGGTCGGGACGAGCGGGAGGACCGACGACAACACCACGAGGAGGTACGCGACCTGCGGGACCGCGATCCCGACCGCCATCCCGTCGCGGGTGGTCCGGTCCCGGTAGAGCGCGCAGATCACGGGCGGCGCGAGCAGCGCGAACCCCGAGAACGCGGTGTCGCCCACCTCGATCAGCGTCCCGGGCCGGAGGAGGCTCGCGAGGAACGCGAGGCCGGCGAAGAGGACGACGCCGATCCGCCCGAGCAACGCCTCCCCATCGGTCGAGACGCCGGCGTCAACGAACGGTCGGTAGAGGTCGCGGGTGAAGTACGACGACCCCGAGAGCAGCATCGAGTCCGACGAGGACATCATCGCGGCCATCGCGCCCGCGATCACCAGCGCGGCGAACCACGTCGGCGTGTACTCGGCGAGGACGACCGGGAGCACGTTCGAACCCTCGGGCACGTCGATCGGCATCCCGGCGGCCCACGCGCCGAGCATGAACGCGGGGAAAAAGAGGAGCAGCACGAGGACGGGCCACAGCGCGAACGACCGCTTCAGGACCGCCCCCGAGTCCGCGACGAAGAAACGCTGGTTGATCTGCGGGAACATCGTCACGCCGAACGCGATCGTGATCGCGGTCGAGACGATGAACCCCGGCGTGTAGGTCCCGCCGCCGAAGCTCCCGAACTTGGGGCGGGCCGCCAGCATCGACTCGGTCGCCGCGCCGACGCCGCCGACGGCCGAGACCACCCAGGCGGCGGCGACCCAGACGACCGAGAGCATGAACAGTCCCTGTATCGTGTCGGTCCACGCGACGCCGCGCATCCCCGCGAGCGTCACGTACGCGATCATGAACGCGGTGACCAGCGCCGCGCCGCCCCAGTAGGGGACCGCGCCGCCGGTCAGCCCGACGAGCGCCTCGCCCGCGCCCATCTGCTGGAGCATGACGTACGGGAACAGCCACAGGAGGCTGACGCCGGCGACGAGCCCGCGGAGCCCCCGGGAGCCGAACCGGTCGCCGAGCATCTCGCCGAGCGTGACGTACCCGTTCCGCTCGCCGATCAGCCACTGTTTGTAGCCGACGACGTACCACAACACCGCGAACAACACGCCGTCGAGCGTCCCCATCACGATCAGCCACTCCGGACCGGCCGCGTACGCGAGGTTCGGCCCCCCGAAGAAGGTGAACGCCGAGAGCAGCGTGGCGAACGTCGTGAACAGCAACACCAGCGTGCCGATCGAGCGGTTCGCGAGGTAGTAGTCCTCTGCGGTCGACTCCGTGAGCCGGTAGGCGACGAGGCCGATCGCGAGCGCCGTGACCAGGTAGCCGACCACGACCGTGAGCCCGATCCCCGCAGTCATCGCCGGTCGCCCCCGTCGACCGTCGCGTCGGCTTCGCCCGCCCGTTCCGCGGCGTCGATCCCCATTCCGCGCTCCCACGCGCCGCTCCGAACGAACGCCCGGAACGCGAGCGCACAGAGCCCGAGCCACCCGACGTGCCACCAGATCCACGCCGGCAGCCCGGCGACGACGCGGTCCGATCCCCACAGCGGCCACGGGACCGCGAACGCGACGAGGAGCGCGAACGTCGGTATCCAGAGGAGGTCTCTCGAACGTCTCACCGGTTGGAACGATCCAGGGGTCGATCCGATTAAACCCTGTTCCACGGCGGCAATACCTGACGACGACCGGTGGCCGCCGGCCACGTTCGACGACGATCCGTGGGTCGACAGCTATTTTTCCGGACCGATCCTACCCGAAACGGGACGGCGAACCGCCGTCCGTTCACATCACCATCACTCATCACATGAACGACACAGCCAAATACCTGATCCGGGCCACCATCGCGGCCGACGGCGTCGTCGAGCGGAGCGACGTCGTCGGCGCGGTGTTCGGACAGACCGAGGGGCTCCTCGGCGACGAGCTCGACTTGCGCGACCTCCAGGAGTCCTCGAAGGTCGGCCGGATCGACGTGGAGATACGCTCGGAGAACGGGCAGTCCTTCGGCGAGGTGACGGTCGCCTCGAGCCTCGACAAGGTCGAGACCGCGATCCTTGCGGCCTCGCTGGAGACGATAGACCGGATCGGCCCCTGCGGGGCCGCCGTCGAGGTGACGAGCATCGAGGACGTGCGCGCGGCCAAGCGGCGGGAGGTCGTCGAGCGCGCCAAGGAGCTCGTCGCGAGCGGGTTCGAGGAGACGAGCCTCGCCAGCGACGACGTGTTGGAGGAGGTCAGGGACGCCGCCCGGATCGAGGGCGTCGTCGACTACGAGGGACTCCCGGCCGGTCCGCGGGTCGGCGACTCCGACGCGGTGATAGTCGTCGAGGGCCGGGCGGACGTCTCGACGCTGCTCGAGTGCGGGATCAAGAACGCGGTCGCCGTCGAGGGGACGAACGTCCCCGACGCGGTCGCGGACCTCACGCGCTCGCGCACGGTCACCGCGTTCCTCGACGGCGACCGCGGCGGCGAGCTCATCCTCCGCGAGCTCGCACAGGTCGGCGAGGTCGACTACGTCGCGTTCGCGCCGCCCGGCGAGTCCGTCGAGGACCTCGACCGCGGGGCCGTCTTCGAGGCGCTCCGCGGGAAGGTGCCCTACGAGACGCTCGCCGACGCGCCGAATCTCCGGGAGGCGGCCGGTAGCGGCCCCGAAACCGACGCGGATGACGGGGAGGACGACGCCGGAGGCAATGCCGACACCGACGACGCGGCCGACATCGACGACGATGCCGACATCGACACTGACGACGCGGCCGACGCGACCGCCGCCGACGCGCTCCGACCCGACAGTTCGGCCGCGACGACCGAGCCGAACGGCGTCGAGGGCGCGCGCGACCCCGACGAGTTCGGGGGATCCGACGCTTCCGAGGGATCCGACGACCCCGACGGATCCGACGACCCGGAGGACGCTCCCGGAACGCCCTCCGACCGGGACGACGACGCTACCACCACCGCCGCCGCCACCGGTGACGCAACCACGGCCGACGCCGACGACGCCGCTCCGACCGATCGCTCGGTCGGTACGGACGACGCGGACTCCGCGAGCGACCCGACTTCCGACGACGAGCCCAGATCGCTCGAGGAACACGTCCAGGAGGTCGTCGACCGCGAGAGCGGGCTCGCGAGGCTGCTCGACGACGACCTCGGCGTTCTCGACGAGGTCGAGGTCGACGACGCGTTCGACGCGGTCGAGGGCGCGTCCGACCCGCCCCACGCCGTCGTCGTCGACGGCCGGATCGACCAGCGACTCCTCGACGTCGCCGCCCAGCGCGGCGTGAGTCGGCTGTTCGGTCGCGAACTCGGCGAGTTCGTCAAACGACCGATCGGCACGCGGGTCTCGACCGTCGGCGACCTGCCGATCGAGGCCTGACCGGGTCGTCGGTCCGGACCGACGCGTCGTTCCCGGACCACTTCTTCCGGCTCACACCAGTCCGAGCGCGCCGAGCAGCGCGAACAACGCGTCGCCGTAGGTGACGGAGACGACCAGCCCGGCCGCCATCGGCACGACGAACGGCATCCCCGGCGAGACGCGGACCGTCTCGCGGCCGGCGACCACCTCCAACCCTTCGCGGAGCGTCTCGGCGTCGGTTCCGTACGCGCCGTGGTCGATCTCGGCGAGGAACCGCTCCGCGGCCCACGGGTCGTCGAAGTCGGGGATCCTCTCGTCGTCGCCGTCGCCGCCCCCAGCGGCGTCGTCGCTTTCGATCGCCGTCCCGCCGTCGGTCGCGGGGCCGACGTGTGTCCCGCCGTCGGTGGGATCGAACGTCTCAGTGACGCTCTCGGGGTCGCGGAGGCGGTCGGGGTCCGCGCGGAGGGCCGCGAGCGTCAGCCCGCGCCACCGGAGGTACATCCGGAGCGCGTCCAGGTCCAGTCCGTTCCGGGTCGTTCCCTCGGGGTCCTCGAACAGTCGGCCGTGTCGTTCCGGGAGCGAGCCGGTCGACACCGGCCGGGCGAGGAACATCGTCGTCGAGCGCTCGCCGCTCACGAGGTTGGAGGCGGCCAGTCCGACCGGGTATGCCAACCCGAGAAGCACCGTGTTCGTGAGGACCGTGAGCGAGAAGACGCCCAGCGCGGTCTCGACGACCGGCAGGGAGAGGCCGGCGACCTCGTAGCTCGGGAAGGTCGGGAAGACGACCGCGAGCGCGATGAGCGCCTTCGCGTCGGCCCCGCCGAACGCCCCGAGATACCAGAACGCGTAGCCGAGCGGCGCGACGAACAGCAGGCTGACGGCGACCCGGACGAGGAACCACCGGCCGTCGAGCCCCGCGAAGGGCCACAGCAGGGCCGCGTCCCAGAGGAGCAACAGCGCACCGAAGGCGTACAGCGGCGGCCAGATCCGGTTGGGGAGCCGCCGGGTCCGGACGTCCCGGACCGCCGCCCAGCAGAAGACGGGGACGACGATCAGTCGGAGCGCGTCCGGCAGGGTCGCGAACATGTCGACACGGCCGGGGCGGGGGGAATTAGGCGTTCGGGTTCGGGTATCGCGATCGATACTCGACGGACGGGCCCGGATCCGTCCCGTTCCGACCGCGTCGAGCCCGACTCATCGTCCGGACGGCCCCGCGTCGCGGTGGAGGTACATGTACGCTAACACCGGGAGGATGGTGAACACGAGCGTCGCGAGGAACCACGCCAGCGCCCGGTCGCTGCCGCGCGCCTTCGCGTCCCGGTAGATCCAGACCGCGACCGCGAGGACGATCCCGTACACCGCCCCGTAGTAGAGCACCGACCGGAACGTCTCGAACTGGAGTACGACCGGGTCCATACGCGGTCTGCGGGGGCGGGAGAAAAGAGCGTAGCGGTCCAGGATGCGGTCGACAGCGATCGGACGAGGCGGCTCAGTCGCCGGCGACCGCCGGGTCCGTGAGGTCGGCGCTCGTCACGAAGTCCGGCTCCGCGGCGACCGCCACGCGGTTCGACGCGGTGTCGCTGACGTGTTCGACCGTCTCGGGGACGAGCACGCGGGTGGCCGTGGCGTCGCGTCCGGCCGCATCGCGCCCGATGGCGTCGTACAGTGCCCCCGCGGCCGCCGCGTCCCGCCACGCCGCGACCCCGTAGACCGCGGTCCGGTCGGCGTCGCGGTCGCCGTCGAACCCGGCGTCGTTGCCGGCGTCGTCACTGATCGACTCGTACTCCGTGACCCGGGTGTGGACGGCGACCCCCGCGATCCCGCCGTCGGCGACCGCGAGCAGCCGGTCCTCCGCGGCCGCCGCCGCCAGCCGCTCCCGGGTGACCTCCGAACAGGCCCACGACTCGGTCGGGTCGAGCGCAAGCCCGTCGAGGTGGGCACGGGCGTCGCTCCTCTGCCAGAACGCCCACGCCGCGTCGGGGTCGGGATCGGGGACGACCGCGGTCGCGGCGGCGTCTCGACCCGGATCCGACGCGGGCTCCGGATGCGCGAACCGGAATTCGGTCGTCGGCTCGAACCCCGCCGCCCGCGACTGGCCGAGCCCGGCGACGTTCCAGGAGAACACCATGTTTCGACAGACGGTCGCGCCGGTCGTGCGCGCCCACTCGAGGACGGCCTCCGTGAGGCGGCTACCGACGCCGAGCCCTCGGGCGGCCGGGTGGACGCGGATCCCCTGAACCCACGCCTCCCACTCGGAGAGGGTCACGCCTCGGATACAGCCGACCACCGCCTCCGGATCTCCGGGGGCGGCCGCGCCGGTCCCGTCCCCGGTCACGAGCGTGGCGTCGTCCTCGGGCAGCGCGGCGTCGTCCCCGGCGAGCGTCGCGACGAACGTCCGCCTCGCGTCGTCGTCGGCCGCGACCCACTCGGGGAGGACTCGGGGGACGTAGTCGTCCGAGCGGTCACCCCACGTGTCGCCGGTGAAGGAGACGACCGCGTCGACGTCGGCGGGGCGGGCCTCCCGCACCGTGGCTCGGGTCATCGGTCACCGCCAGGGACGCGACTCCTCCGTCAACTCGCCCGCGAGGTCCCGGCGCATCGCGGCTTCCGGGTCGTCGACGTTCGCGAGGGCCCACATGAGCTTCACCTTCGCGGTGCCGGGGAGGGTGTCGCCCGCCTCGACCACGCCGGCGTCGAGGAGGTCGCGGCCGGTGTCGTAGACGCGGTCGCACACCCGCCCCTCGAGACACTGGCTCGTCATGGCGACGACCGTCCCGTCCTCGACGAGCGACTCCACCCGCGGGATGAGGTCGGTGTGGACGTGGCCGAGCCCCGTCCCCTCGATCACGACGCCGGCCTTGCCCTCGAGGTAGTCCCACGCCGCGGGGTCCATCCCCGGCGTGAACTTGACGAGCTCGACGTCCGACTCGAGGTCGGCCGCGATCGCGGGGCCGGCTCCCTCCCCCTCACCCTCCTCGTCCCCGCGCGGGGCGGGCTCGCGGTTCCACGTGATGGCCGCCGCCGCGACGTCGCCGTCGGCTCCCGCCTCGGTCGCGGTCTCGTAGTCGACGAGCCCGAGCGGCTCCGCGCCCACCGTCTCGAAGGCGTCGCGCCGGGAGGTGTGGTTCTTCCGGACGCGGGTGCCGCGGTGGAGCGCGCAGGCGTCGTCTGAGGGGCTCGCGTGCATACACACCAGCGTCTCCGCGTGGTCCGCCTTCGCGGCCTCGACCGCACAGACCGCGTTCATCACGTTGTCCGAGGAGGGTCGGTCCGCCGAGCGCTGGCTCCCGGTGAACACGACCGGGACGGGCACGTCGAGCGAGAAGGCGAGCGCGGACGCGGAGTACTGCATCGTGTCCGTCCCGTGCATCACGACGACGCCGTCGGCTCCGGCCTCGACCTCCTCGCGGACCGCCTCGGCGAGGTCCCGCCAGATCCCGGGCTCCATGTTCTCCGAGAGGATGTTGGCGACGACGCGGCCACGGTAGTTCGCGCGACCCGCGAGGTCGGGGACCGCCCGCAACACGTCCTCGGCGTCGAACCGGGCGGTGACGGCGCCCGTGCGGTAGTCGACGGTCGACGCGATGGTCCCGCCGGTGGAGATGAGCGCCACGGTCGGCAGGTCGTCGTCGAAGGTGATCTCGCTCGCCTCGCCCGCGGCGTCGCCGCCGTCGTCGACGTCGCGCGCGCCCGACTCGAGCACCTCCACGTCGGCCGCCTCGCGGTCGACGCCGACGTTGTACCCGCCCTCGAGCTTGACGACGAGGTGCTCGCGCGTCGTCGAGGGCAACAGCACGCCCTCGTTCGTGACGTCCCCGCGCTCGACGCGGACGCGATCTCCCGGTTGCATGTGTCCCGGTTCCCGGTCGGCGGACTTGAATCCAGCCGTTCGCGGTCGGTGACGATTCGACGCGCGACCGCGGCGAGGCGTCCGCCGCTCAGATCGGGAAGTCGGCCTCGGGGCCGACGACGCGGTCGGGTTCGGGCGGGGCGCGCCACTCGGTCGTGCGTTCGAGGAGTTGGACCACCATCCGCCCGGTCACGCCCCAGACGGTGTAGCCGTCGACGTGGAAGTAGTGGACGCGGTGGTCGCCGTACTCCGGGTGGCCGATCCGCCGTTCGGACTCGTAGTTCTCGGGGTCGACGAGGTCGTCGACGGAGAGGACGACGACCTCGGCCACCTCCGACTCGTCGGGAACGTACTCGCGGTCGGGAGCCACGCCGACGAACGGACGAACCGCGTATGCGCTGCTGGTCCGCGCGTCGTCGATGCGGCCGACGACGTCGACCTCGTCGGGGCGCATGCCGACCTCCTCGTTCGCCTCCCGAAGCGCGGTGTCGGTCAGGGTCCGGTCGACCGGCTCGCGGCCGCCGCCGGGAAAGCTCATCTGACCGGGGTGTTCCCCGAGGTGCTCGGCGCGCTTCGTGAACAGCAGGTGGGCGTCCCCACCACGTTCGATCACCGGGGCCAATACGGCCGCCTCCCGGCGACCGGCGAGCGACCGCGACGCGTGACGGCGAAGCCCCGACAGGTCCATGCCCGGGCGTAGGAACTCGGTGGCGGTTAACCTTTCTCCGATCGCCGGACGGCGAGCGCGGTCGTTTCAACTCGAGAGAACATCCGGGGAATGATATGATTGATACCATAGGTTTAAGAGATGACCCTTGAATCGTTAGTCGATCACCGATCATGAGACATCGACGAACTCTCGCCGCGTTGCTGATCGTCGTCGTGACCGCGGGCTGTACGGGGGCCGTCCCCGGGCTCGGGGGCGCAGGACCGATCGACCAGACGCCGGACAGCGCCGAGGCGGTGTTCCACGTGGACGCCGACGGACTGGAGGGCGACCCCGCGACCACGACGATCATCGAGAGCCTCTCGGAGGAGAACCCGTCCATGGAGGGTCCTGAGGAGCTCGGAAGCGACTTCGAGGAGGAGTTCAACGTCGCTCCGGGCGACGTGAGCGAGGTGGTGGTGTTCACCGAGGACGTCGAGACCGCGGGCGGGTACGGCGAGCAGTCCGTCGGGCTCGTCGTCCACGGCGAGTTCGACTCCGACGAGGTCGTCGACGGCATTCGAAACCAGTCGACCGACCTCGAGGAGGTCGAGTACAACGACCACACGCTGTACACGGGGCCCGACCAGAGCCTCGCCGGTGACACGGCGGCCGTCGCGGTGCTCGACGACGGCCAGATCGTCATCGGCGACCGGGCCTCGGTCGAATCGGTCGTCGACACCACGGCAGGTGACGCCGACGCACTGAGTGGCGACCTCAGGGACGAGTACGACACGGCCACCGACGGCGCGCTCGTCGCGGGCGCGACGGAGTTCCCGGGCGAGGAACTCGCCGGGCAGTCGGTCGGTGCCGGCATCGACACCTCGGTCCTCGAATCCGTGACGCTCGCGTCCTACGGGTATCGGACCGACGACCAGACGGTCTCCACGGAGCTTCGACTCCACACCGAGAGCGCGTCCGACGCGCAGGACCTCCGGGACGTGATCGCCGGCGCGCTCGTCGCCGCCGGCGACACCGGCTACGAGGACCTCGACGCCGAACTGGACGAGATCGAGGCCGAACAGGACTCCGACGACGAGTCGATCGTCGTCGTCGGCTACGAGGGCGACGCCGAGGACGTCGCGGGCGCGATGGAGACGCTCCTCTACTAGCCTCGTCGCGCTCCCGCTCGTCATCCGATGATACGCGACACGGCCGTGTTCCTCTGGACGGAAGCGTACGCGGCCAGAGGACGGCTCGCCGCCCTCTTCGTCGGTTTCGCCCTTCTTCCCGGCCTCCTCGTGGTCGGCACCGCCGGTTTCGACCAGACGCTTCCCCAGGACGTTCCCGTGGGCGTCGCGCCGGCGGAGGCGGACACGACCGCGGACGACCTGACCGTGACGCGGGGCGGGGTCGCGCTGTTGGGGACGCCCGTCCGGTACGAGACCGAGGAGGCGGCCCTCCGCGGGCTCGACCGCGAGGAGGTGTACCTCGTCGTCCTCGTCCCGCCCGACGTCCTCGACGACGGATCGACGACGGAGTTCCGAATGATCTGGCACGGATCCGCGGTGCCGCTCATCGAGGCGATCGGGCTGTTGGAGGCCGTGTTGAGCGTCGAGCTCTCGTCGGTTCTCCCCGGGGAGGTCGACGTCACTCACGAGCAGCGCGGGACGCAGTTGACGCTCTCGGAGTACCTCATCCCGACCGGCATGACCCTGTTCGTGCTGGTCGTCGGGCTGCTCTTCGTCCCCTACGACGTGATGACCGACCGACGGGTGATCGATCGGATCCGCCACCAGTCGCGGTTGGAGGCGTTCGTGGCCGCGAAGCTGCTGTTTTACACGCTCACGATGGCAGTCGTGCTCGCCGCCGTCGCGGTCGCGAACGTCCCGATGGAGTACCGGATCGCCCCGCTTCGCGTCGAGACCGCGACGGCCGTGGGGCTGTTGTTCCTCTCGACGGCGGCGGTCGGCACCGGGATCGCGTTCCTCCTGGGACTGGGTCGCACCGCGCTGTTCGCCAACCTCGGCGTGTTGATCGGGATCGTCGGGTTCGGAAGCCTGCTGTACCCGGTCGGGTTCTTCTCGTCGATACGGATGGAGATCGCGCGGAGCCTCCCGCCGCACTACCTCGCGATCGCGATCAGGGGACACCTCGTCCGCGGCGACGGGTTCGGCCTGTACGCCGACTGGTACCGGCTCATCGGGACATACGTGGTCGGCTGTCTCGGCTTCTGTTGGGGCTGTATTCGAACCTACGAGTGGAGGCGCTGAGGATGTCTGACCGCCTCCCTCCCGACTCGAGTGCCGGCCTTTCCGGTCGGCTCGCCGGCCTCCTCGACCGAGTCGGTTCGCGAGGGGAGTACCGAGAGCCCTCATCGGATCCGTCGGACCCCGCAGTCGAGTTCCGCGACGTCTCGAAACGGTTCGGACCGGTGACGGCGCTCGACGGGATCGACTGTCGGTTCGATCGCGGCGGGATCCACGGCGTCGTCGGGCCGAACGGGTCGGGGAAGACGACGCTCTTCGAGGTCCTCCTTCGGCTGCGGCGTCCGACGTCCGGGACGGTGACCGCGCCGCCGCCGGCGGCCATCGGCTACTCGTTTCAGGAGCCCCAGTTCTATCCGAACCTCACGGCGGGGGAGAACCTCTCGGTCTTCACACGGCTTCACGGCGATGTCGACCCCGAGTGGCGGCGCTCCGTGACCGAGCGGCTCCGGCTCGACAGGGTACGACACCAGCGGGCCGCGGCCCTCTCGGGCGGGTTTCGGAAGAAGCTCGACGTCGCCATCGCGTTCGTCTCCCGGCCGGAGCTGCTCGTTCTCGACGAGCCGCTGGCGGGGATCGACCGGCTCTCTCGAGAACGCGTCATCGAGTTGATCGTCGAGCACGCCCAGGGGGGCGGGACCGTTCTCGTCTCCTCACACGACCGCGAGCATGTCGACCCGATCCTCGACTCCTCGCTGGCGCTGTACGACGGTCGCGTCGGTCGACCGGAGTGATCGCGGCGGACGGGTCGGCCTCGTCGCGGAACGCGCCTTCGGACCTTTTAAGCCCGCGACCCGCCGTGTGAGGAACAATGAGCGACGACGACCAGGAGCTCGGCATCACCGAGTCCAAGTCACACAACACCGGCGAGTGGTACGCCGAGGTCGTACGGAAGGCGGGGCTCGCGGACTACGGCCCCGAGGGGATGAGCGGGTTCATCGTCACGCGACCGCGGGCGTACGCGATCTGGGAGCGACTCCAGGGCTTCCTCGACGCGAAGTTCAAGGACACGGGCGTACGGAACGCCTACTTCCCGATGTTCATCCCCGAGTCCTACCTCGAACGCGAGAAGGACATCGTCGAGGGGTTCGACCCCGAGGTGGCGTGGGTGACGGAGGCGGGAACCAAGGAGCTCGAGGAGCGGCTCGCGGTCCGGCCGACCTCCGAGTCGATCATCACGCCGTACATCAGCCAGTGGGTACGGAGCCACCGCGACCTCCCGCTGCGGGTGAACCAGTGGTGTTCGGTCGTGCGCTGGGAGGCGACGGAGACGAAGCCGTTCTTCCGGACGAAGGAGTTCCTCTGGCAGGAGGGCCACACCGCCCACGCGACGAGCGAGGACGCCTGGACGGAGACGATGACCCGGCTCGACCAGTACGAGTCCGTCTACGAGGACCTGCTCGCGATCCCGGTCCTGAAGGGCCAGAAGCCGGATCACGACAAGTTCCCGGGCGCGGACACGACGACGACGGTCGAGGCGCTGATGCCCGACGGGAAGTCCGTTCAGGGCGCGACCTCCCACCACCTCGGGCGCTCGTTCGCGGAGGCGTTCGACATCACGTTCTCCGACGAGGACGAGGAGGACAGGACCGCCCACACGACCTCGTGGGGGCTCTCCTGGCGGGCGCTCGGCGCGCTGATCATGACCCACTCCGACGAACAGGGGCTCGTGCTCCCGCCGACGGTCGCGCCGACGCAGGTCGTCGTCGTCCCGATCTGGCAGGAGGACACCAAAGAGGACGTGCTGGCGTACGCGGAGGGCGTCGCCGACGACCTCGAGGAGGCGGGGATCCGCGTCGAACTCGACGAGCGCGACGAGCGCAACCCCGGGTTCAAGTTCAACGAACACGAGCTCAACGGCGTCCCCCTGCGGATCGAGATCGGCCCCTACGAGGTCGAGGACGACGAGCTCACGCTGAACCACCGACCCGACGGGGAGGAGCGCGTCGAGGACCGCGAGGGCGTCGCCGACGCCGTCCGCGAACACCTCGACGAGGTGTACGCGAAGCTGTACGCGGCCGCCGAGGACACCCTCGACGGGGAGGTCCGGGAGGCGGACGACCGTGCCGGGATCCTCGGCACGCTCGGCCAGCACGGCGGGTACGTGAAGACGCCGTGGTGCGGCGACGAGGCGTGCGAGGAGCCGATCAAGGAGCCGATGGCCGCCGAGATCGTCATGGTCCCCTTCGAGGAGGACGACCCCCTCGTCGCCGACGGCGACACCGCCGACCGCGCCGGCGACGCGGACCACGGAGAGGCGTGCGCGATCTGCGGCGAGCCCGCCGAGCGGACGGCGTACTTCGCGAAGTCGTACTGAACGGGCCGCGGTCGAACGCCGATCTCGACGACCCCGCCCGCCGACATCCGGGTTAATCCGGCTTAATTCGGGACGAGGGGTGTGGGAGTATTTACGCGGCGGTCGCCGATCGGGAGACATGACCCGACGGATCCCGTTGCTCGTCGCCGCCCTGGTGGTCGCGGGACTGATCGCGATGGTCCCGCTGGGGGCCGCGGTGACCGGCGAGCCCGGAGCACAGGCTGGCCTCGGCGACGGCGTGGATGCCGGCGAGAACGTACAGGTGGAAGCGGAAAACGACACGCGGACCGGATCGGCGAACGCCACGACCGACCTCAGTCCCGGCGAACGGCTGTCCGGCGTCATCGGCGTTCAGGGAGCAGAGGTCGACGGCGAGGTGTCGTCACGATCCTTCGAGATCCGGCTCGCCGAGGCGGAGACCGACGAGGAGCGCGCGGCCGTGGTCGCGGCGCAACTCGAGCGGAACGAGCGACGGCTCGCGGAGCTCCGGGAGCGGCGGGAGGAGCTCCGGCAACGCCGCGACGCCGGGAACGTGAGCCCCGGCGCGTACGCCGCCCGGACGGCGGCGATCGGGACGCAGGCCGCGACGGTGAATCGAACGACGAACCGAAGCGCCGAGGTCGCCGCGGGGCTGCCCGCGGAGGCGCTCGCCGAACGGGGCGTCGACGCCGATCGGATCCGGACCCTCCGCGACCGGGCGAGCGAGTTGAGCGGCCCCGAGACCGCGGCGATCGCTCGGGAGATCGGCGGGAACCGGACCGGCGCGCCGATGGGTCCCGATCGTGCCGGCCCGCCCGGATCCGGAATCGGCACGCCGGGCGGTGACACCCCGGGTGTCGGTTCTCCGGGCGCCGATACCTCGGACGCGGGGGGCAACGCCTCCGAGCCGCGGAACGGCTCGGCCGCCGACGGCCCGGCACGGGGCGGAACGAACCGTAGCGGGGCGACCACGGGCGAAAACGCCACCGACGGAAACACTACCAACGGAAACACTACCGACGGGGACGAAACGGGCGAACGCGCCGGCAGTGGAGACGGGGGTGACGGCGTCGGAAGCGACGACGGTGGTACTGCCGGGAGCGACGACGATGACAACGCCGGAAGCGACGCTGACTCGGACTCCAATGGCGACCCGGGTGCCGGAGACGGAGCCAGCGGTGACGACCGGCGCGGTGACCCGTAGCGTGCTCGCGTCGGTGAGGGACGACCGAAGTCGACGGCGGAGCGCTCGGGGCCGACGCCGGACATGAGAAACGATTTAGCGCGGCCGCGTGTCGGGTCGTTCGTGCAGCGAACGACGGTACTCACGGCGCTCGTCTGCTGTCTCGCCGTCAGTCTCCTCGCCGTCGGTCTTCTCGTCGGCGCGTCCACCGGCGTTGCGGGAGTCGGTGCCGGAGACGTCTTCGCCCAACAGGAGGAGATCGACCCCGACGACGTCCTGATCACCGCCGACGTCAACGCCGACGGGGACGCGGTCTGGACGATCGAGTACCGGGTCCGTCTCTCGACGAGCGACGAGGAACAGGCCTTCGAGGAGTTCCGGACGGACCTCGAGGCGAACCCCGAGGCCTACACCGACCGGTTCCGCGGGCGGATGGAGACGACCGTCAACGAGTCCGCGATCGCCACCGGTCGGGAGATGGGCGTCTCGAACGTGTCCGTGACCGCGGAGCGGCGGGAGATCCCCCAGGAGTACGGCGTCGTCACCTATCGGTTCCACTGGAGCGGCTTCGCGACCGTCGAGGACGGACGGATCGCGGCCGGCGACGCGGTCGACGGGATGTTCCTCGACGAGGAGAGTTCGCTCATCGTCTCGTGGCCGGACTCATACGAACTGGATACGGCGTCGCCCGCGCCCGCGGAGACGCGCGACGGCTCGGTCGTCTGGGTCGGCCCGGTCGACTTCGCCGGAGGGGAGCCGCGGATCTCGGCCGTCCCCGACTCCGCCCTGAACTCGCTCCCGGGCTGGCTCCCGGTCCTCGCCGTGGTCGGCCTCCTCGTCGTCCTCGGCGGGGTACTGGCGTACTCCCGACGCGATCGGGCGGGATCGGAGTCGACGACACCGGAGTCGGCGGCTGCCGCGAGCGACGACTCCGCGGAGGGGGAATCCGGGGGTGACGACCCGGACGACGACCCGGATGACGCCGACGGGGACGAGGAGGGGAACGTCCCGCCGGTCGACGCGGAGCTTCTGAGCAACGAGGAGCAGGTGCTGCGGCTCATCGAGCGTGAGGGCGGCCGAATGAAACAGAAGCGGGTCGCCGAGGAGCTCGACTGGACGGCCGCGAAGACGAGTCAGGTGGTGACGGGGCTCCGCGACGAGGGCGACCTGGATGGATTCCGGCTGGGCCGCGAGAACGTGCTCTCGCTGCCGGACCATGGTGAGGGCGGCGATACCGTCGACGACGACGGGAACGGCGAGGACGACGAGGCCGGCCGGGAGTAGCGACGCCGGCGACGGCTCGCGTCACAGATGCTCGCTCGCGGCCGCCGCCGCGGTCCGCCCGCTCTCCAACGCGCCCTGGATCGAGGACCACTCGGTGTATTCGCCCGCGAGGACCACCGGACCCTCGGGCTCGTCCGGGTCGGGGAGGGTCGCGTGGACTCCCGGCGGCTGGGCGAACTGTGCGAAGGGGATCCGGTCGACTGCGACGGTCTCGAGGCTCTCGAACCCGCGCTCCGGATACCACGCGGAGAGCGCGTTTCGTGTGTCTTCACGGAGGTCGTCGGCGCCGCGCTCCAGCGCCGCCTCGCCGAGGAACGTCGCCGCGAGCAGGGGGCGGTTCCGGGGCGCGTACTCGGCGGCGACCTCCGAGACCGGCACGACCGCGTTCGGCGACTCGCCCGCCGCGTTGAGCAGGATCCGCCTGCCGGTCGAGAACGACGACCGCTCGGGGAGCGCGTACCACGCGGTGACGTTGGGTACTCCCGACTCGGGGACCGATTCGACGCCGGTCAGCCGCCGCGCCTCCGGCGGCGTGGTCGCGACGACGACACACCCCGCGTCGAGCGTCTCGCCGTCCGCGAGCTCGACGCGCGCGCCGTCCGCCGGGCCGCCGGAACCGAGCCGGAACCGGCCGCCCGACCCGACGTCGATCGCCTCGACGTCCTCGCCGGTACGGACCTCGACCCCGGCGTCCGTGGCGCGCTCGGCCAGCTGCTCCGGGATCGCCGCCATCCCCTCGGCGGGCACCGCGATCGACCCGCGGCCCATCGCGCGGAAGGTGTACTCGAAGACGGCCTTCGAGGTCGCAAGCGACCGGTCGAGGGTGATCCCGCCGTAGAAGGGCTCGACGAAGTTCGCGACGTAGTCGCCCGAGAAGCCCCAGTCCGCGAGGTACTCGCGGATCGACGCGTCGGAGCCG
This sequence comes from Halorubrum aquaticum, assembly GCF_900113615.1. Taxonomy (GTDB): domain Archaea; phylum Halobacteriota; class Halobacteria; order Halobacteriales; family Haloferacaceae; genus Halorubrum; species Halorubrum aquaticum. The sequence goes on along the minus strand of NZ_FOPZ01000017.1, from coordinate 30,384 downwards.
TGGTCCGAGAAGAACTCGTCCTCCGCACGTTGCGAGAGGTCGTACCGGAGCGCGAGCGTCCGGAGCTTATCGGAGAAGGGGACCTCGTGGTTGAGCGCCGACTCGATCGCGGCGGTCGGCTCGCGGAGCGGGTCCGAGAGGACGGCCCGCGATCCCGGCCGGCAGACCGTCGCGCCGGGCGAGAACCGCCGGAGGTCGAGCGCCTCCGTGTCGAGTTCACGCGCCACGGCCGGGTAGCTCGTGAAAAGCACCTGGAACCCCCGGTCGAGCGTGAAGCCGTCGACCTCGCGGGAGCGAACCCGGCCGCCGACGCTCGGTCGTCGTTCACAGAGCGTCACGTCCGCGCCCGCCTCCGCGAGCCGGGCCGCCGAGACGAGCCCGGCGAGCCCCCCGCCGACGACGATGGCGTCTGCGTCCATGAGCGTCGTATCGAACCGGCGGATAATAAGGGACCACGCTTCGGCCGGATCGGGCGTTCCCGTTCGTCGGTCGAGGAGCCGTTCCACCGCCCCCGACGGCTCCGAGACCTCTCGCTACCAGTCGTACTCCTCGCTACCAGTCGTACTCCTCGCTACCAGTCGTACTCCTCGCGGGGGTCGACCGCGTCGCGCTCGCGGTCGAAGACGTGTTCGCCGTCGACGAAGACGTGTCGTGTTCGGCTGTCGTTCTCGTGGAAGACGCCGTCCTAGACCGCCACGTCGGCGTCGGTGCCGACCTCCAGGGTGCCGACGCGGTCGTCGATCCCGAGGATCTCGGCGGGATAGCGCGTGACCGCCTCCAGTGCCTCCTCCTCGGGGAAGCCCTCTCGGACCGCGAGCCCGACGCAGACGTCGAGGTGCTGTTGGGGCAACACGGGGGCGTCGGTCTGGATCGCGACCTTCACGCCGGCCTCGTGGAGGATCGCCGGCGTCTCGAAGGTGATGTTGCGCAGTTCGTACTTCGCGCCCGAGTACAGCGACGGCCCGACGATCGCCGGCACGTCCCGCTTCGCGAACTCCTCCGCTATCAGGTGGCCCTCGGTCGCGTGCTCGATGGAGATCTCGTCGATCCCGAACTCCTCGGCGATCCGGAAGACCGTCATGATGTCGTCGGATCGATGCGCGTGGACCCGGAGCGGGAACCCCTCGGTGAGCACGCGCGAGAGGTTCTCCATGCCGAGGTCGCGCTCGAACGGCTCGCCCTCGTTGCGGGCGTGCTCGCGCCGGTCGACGTAGTCCTCGGCCTCCATCAACGCCGAGCGGAGGGTGGCCGCGACGCCGGGGCGCGTCGAGGGCTGGCGGCCCTGCTCCTCGCCGTGGAAGCGCTTCGGGTTCTCGCCCATCGCGGCCTTCATGCCGTCCTCGCGGATCAGCATGTCGTCGGCGGTCAGCCCGTGGGTCTTCATCGAGCAGATGATCCCGCCGATCACGTTTCCGGAGCCCATCCGCGCCGAGACCGAGGTCACCCCGTTCTGGAACGCGTGTCTCAGCTCCTCGTCGCGGGGGTGAAACCCGTCGAGCGCGTTGACGTGCGGGGTGACCGCGGCGGTCCCCTCGTTGTAGTCCCGGTCCTCGGGCTCGCCCCACTCGGCGATCCCGGCGTGGCTGTGGGCGTCGACGAGCCCCGGCGTGACGTGGAGCCCCTCGACGTCGACGACGGTCGCCTCCTCGGGCGGTTCGACGTCGCCGACGGCGACGATCTCGCCGCCGTCGATGACGACGGTCGCCTCGATCGTTCCCCGCTCCGTTGCCGTGTGGACGGTCCCGCCGACCAGCGCGTACATGGGGCGGGCTTCGGCGGCTCGATATATAAACGGTTCAGGACGCCTCTCGCTCGCCACCCGACCGCCACCCGACCCGTCCACCTCCCGTGCGATCACTTCTCTCGCATGCGCTCGGCCCTCTCGCATCGCTTTTCACGTCGGACGGCGGAATCCGGGTAATGAGTTACCGGATCGGCCTCGTCGGTAAGCCCTCGGTGGGCAAATCGACGTTCTTCAACGCGGCGACGATGAACGACGTGCCCGAGGGAGCCTATCCCTTCACGACGATCGACCCGAGCGTGGGCGAGGCGTACGTCCGCGTCGAGTGTGCGGCCCCGGAGTTCGACGAGACGTGTACCCCGAACGTCGGCGTCTGCCGCGACGGCACGCGGTTCGTTCCGATCGAACTCGTCGACGTGGCCGGGCTGGTCCCGGGCGCTCACGAGGGACGCGGGCTCGGCAACCAGTTCCTCACCGACCTCAACGAGACGGACGCGTTGGTCCACGTCGTCGACTTCTCCGGGAAGACGGACATCGAGGGCGAGCGGACCGAGGGCCACGACCCCCGTGAGGACATCGACTTCCTCGAGGAGGAGCTCGACGCCTGGTACCTCGACGTGCTCTCGAAGGGCCTCGAGAAGTACGAGACGCGCTATCAGGGCTCCGAGGCCGCCATCGAGGAGGAGCTCGCCGAACAGATGTCGGCGTTCGGTATCTCCAAAGACGAGATGAAACGGGTCATCCTCGCGCAGGGGCTCGAGCTCGAGCCCGAGACGTGGGACGGTGAGGACCGCGAGGAGCTCGCCCGCGAGATCAGGAAACGCACCAAGCCGATGGTCGTCGCGGCCAACAAGACCGACACGCCGGAAGCCAGGGAGAACTGGGCCGAGATCACGTCGGACCCCGACTACGACCACCTCTCGTTCGTCCCCGCGAGCGCCCACGCCGAGAAGGCGCTCAAGAACGCGGACGAGGCGGGCGTCGTCGACTACACCGCCGGCGACGACGACTTCGCGATCGTCGGCGACGTCTCCGACGAGCAGGCGGCGGGCCTCGACGCGATCCGCGACCACGTGACCGAGTACGGCGGGACCGGCGTCCAGGCGGCGCTCGAGGCCGCCGTCTTCGACGTGCTCGGCTGTATCGCGGTGTTCCCCGGCTCCGCGAACGGGTCGAAGGACGAGAAGGGCGTCTTCCGCGACTGCTTCCTTCTCCCCGAGGGCGCGACGACGGAGGACTTCGCGTACCACATCCACTCCGACATCGGCGAGGGGCTGCTCCACGGCACCGACTGCCGGAGCGGCCGACAGGTCGGCACCGACCACGACCTCTCTCACCGGGACGTGATCGAGCTGATCTCGACCAAACAGGCCGCGCCGTAGCCGAACGCGCCGAACCGTCGGGCGAGTCGACCGGAGTGTCGGCTCAGCGACCGTCGATCCCGCCGCCCGTCGCGGCGGGCACGTCCGCGAGATCGGCGAGTCCGAGCCGGTCGAGGAGCGTCGCGGTCGGCCGCCCGTTCTCGTCCCACTCCCGAACGGCGTAGTAGCCGTCGAGGAGCTCGTTGAACGCGTTCGGGTCGAGTCCGTCCGAGTGATCCGAGGCGGCCTCGTCGCCCTCGTCCCTCGCCCCCGCGATCGCCGGCGGCAGCGCGTCGTCCTCGCGGCGGAACCCCTCTCGGACGTTGTACAGCCGGGTGAGCGTCCACACCCGCTCGCCGAGGGCGGCGAGGTCCGCCGGGTCGTGGTCGTACCCGCGGGCGGCGAGCCACTCGGCGGCGACCGCGGGGTCGAACACGTCCTCGAGGAAGTCGTCTCCGACGAGACACCACAGCGCGGCCCGGCGGTCCTGCTCGGCCGCGACCGCGGCGGCGACGGCGTCCGGATCGCGTGAATCGGGTGCCATCGCGTCGGCCTCGACCGGTCGAGCCCGCCGGTGGCACGCGCCGCGGTCGCTGGTTGCGTACGCCAGCGCCATCGACGTCGCCCCGCGGGGGTCGTACGAGGAGAGTTCCATCCCCTTCACCGTCGGGATCAGGTCCTCGCCGCCGAGCCGCGCCGCGGCGGCCGCGACGCCGTCGGCGAGGGCGTCGCCGAGCGGCGTCTCCCGACCCGCGATCTCCTCGATGGTCGCCCGTGCGGCCGCCTCGTCGCCGAAGGCGACCTCGCGGTCGATCAGGCCCTCCTCGCCGGCGCGGACCGCCCAGGCGACCGCGTTGCCCGCGGAGATGACGTCCATTCCGAGCCGGTCACAGACGCCGCCCAGCGCCGCGACCGCGTCGAAGTCGTCGATCCCGAGCCCCGCCCCGAGGACGATGGGCGTCGCGCCGCGCGGGACGCTGTCGCCGGCGGACGCGCTCTCGCCGGCGTCGTAGTCTCCGTCTCCGTCGTCCCGTTCGTCTCCGTCGCCAGCGTCGCCGTCGTCCCGGTCGTCTCCATCGTCGTCGCCAGCGTCGCCGTCGTCGTCGTTTTCCGCCCCTTCGCTCTCCGGGATCCGGAACCCGCCGGGGACCGGGTCGTCCTCGCGCTCGCGGCCCGTCGCGCGCTCCGCGGCGCGCTCGATCCCGATCCCCTCCGCGCCCTCGAAGCGGCGCTCCTGCCAGCCGCGGGTCGGGAGCACGCCCGCCTCGTTCGCGAAGTCCACCGTCTCGAGGGTGTCGCTCGCGGCCAGCCAGCGCCCCGCGTCGCTGTCGGCGAACGCCGCGCCGTCGCGCTCCCTGAGGGCCGCCAGCCGGCCTGACGGCTCCGGCGGCGGGTCGCGGGCGACGACCGCCTTCAGGCGTTTCGATCCCATCACCGCGCCCGCGCCTCCGCGACCGGCGTGGTGGTCGCCGCCGTCGGAGGCGATCGTCGCGTATCGCACCGCGTTCTCGCCCGCCGGACCGACGCAGGCGACGGCCGCGTCCGGAAAGCGGTCGTCCGTCTCCGCCGCGTCGAGACCCCACAGGTCGCCCGCGGGATCGACGGTCGCCTCGCCGTCCGAGAGCGAGAGAACGACCGGCTCGTCGGCCGCGCCGGTGACGAGCACCCCGAGGTGCGGGCCGAGCGAGGCGGCGAGTCGGCCGGGGAAGGCACCGCCGCCGTAGGAGTCGAGGAACGCGCCCGTGAGCGGCGACTTCGTGATCGCCGCGTACCGCTGCTCGCCGGGGGTGTAGCCGGTCAGCGGTCCGGTCATGAACGCGAGGGGGTTCGCCGGCGACTCCGGGTCGATCCCGCCGCCGGCCGCGTAGAGGTAGCGCGCGCCCAGCCCCTTCCCGCCGACGTACCTCGCGAGCCACTCCTCGGGGACCGGTTCGCTGTCGACTCGGCGGGTCGAGAGGTCGACGCGGAGGATCCGGTCCGGTGGGTCCATCATCGTCGTTAGCCGCCGAACCCGGATTAAACCCCACGGTGTCTGCGACGACTTGCCGCATACGACCCGGCCTGCCGGGACCGACGCGTTTTCGACGCGTGACCGCGAGGGACGGAACGAACTCCAGCATGAACGTCGTCGACGCGCTCGATGCGGGCGAGGGGACCACCTGTCTCGTCGGGGCCGGCGGGAAGAAGACGACGCTGTACGTGCTCGCCGACCGACTCGATCGGGCGGTGCTCACGGCGACGGTCCGGATCCCGATCTTCGACCGGCAGGTCGCCACGGTGCGGACGGCGGCCGATCCGGTCTCCGAACTCGCCAGCCTCCGCGACCGCGAGAGCGACGATGAGCGCGCGACGTTCCCCCTCGGGCTCGTTCCGGAGCGGGAGCGTGACGACCGGTACCGCGGATACGACCCGGAGACCGTCGACCGCCTCTCGGCGGCTCACGACGGCCCCGTGTTGGTGAAAGCCGACGGCGCGCGGACGCGGCTGTTCAAGGCTCCGAACGACCGCGAGCCGCAGGTCCCCGCCGGAGCCGACACCGTCGTGCCGGTTGCGAGCGTCCACGCCGTCGGCGAACCGCTCTCGGAGGCGGTCGTCCATCGACCCGAGCGCGTGGCCGGGCTCGTCGACGGCGTCGAGACCGGCGACGAGATCACGCCGGAACTGGTCGGCCGCGTCGTGGCACACGAGGCGGGCGGACTGAAGGGGGTCCCCGCCGACGCGACCGCGGTTCCGCTCTTGAACATGGTCGACGACGACGCGGACGAGGCGGTCGCCCGGGAGGTCGCCGCGGCGATCCACGAGCGCGCCGACGTGCCGCGCGTCGTCCTCGCGCGGATGCGGGAGCCGGCGGTCGTCGCGGTCGTGGAGTAGTCGAATGGACCGCGGAGTACTCAGGTTCCCGGCGGCCCGTGGACCACGGAGCAGTCAGGTTCCCGGCGGCCCGTGGACCACGGTGTCGTCGCCGGTCTCGGAGTCGTCGCCGGTCCCGGAGTCGCCGGTCCCGTCCACCTCCTCAATCGGCAACACGCCGACCGCGTCGGTCATCCAGCAGCCGTCGTACCCGCTCCCGTATCCGGTGAGCGACGCGTCCGTCGCGTTCACCTTCCGCATCCGGAACTCGTAGCGGCCGGTCGCGGAGCCGTTCTCGTACGTGACGACCCTCACCGTGGCGCGGTCGCCGTCGATGCCCAGCGGGGCGTACCGCGCGGCGTCGTGGGCCAGCATCGGCGCGTAGTTCGGCCCCTCGAAGAGGTCGACGAACTGCGAGAAACTGCTCACGGCTCGGCGGTTCTGTGGCGACGCGAACCGTCTCGTCGTCCGGATCCCGTCGTTGGTCGTCGGGTCGTTGTACCGTAGCGCGTTCATCTGGATCTGGACGACGTGGAGTGGCGTACGCTCGCAGGTAGGCTCGAGGGCGGTCGCCCGCGCGGCCGCCGTTCCGTTCGGATCGGGGTCCTCGACGGCGTCGATCGGGCCGGTGGTGTCCGTCACCCCGGTATACGTCCCCGAGTCGCCGAGGTCGACCGAGTCGGTCGAGTCGGTCGACTGCGGGTCGTCGCTCGTGGACGGATCGCTCGAATCGCTCGCTTCCCCGCTCGTCGACTGCGGGTCGTCGCTCGGGTCGAGTCGGTCGCCGCTCCCGTCCGTGAGCGACGGACCGGTCAGCGACGCGGCGCCTGCGACCGCCGCGAGCAGGACCACGGCGACGACCGCGAGCGCGACCCGGTCACGACGGACGCCGGAACCGCTCCCTCGAGACGTCGCGTGACCGTCGCGGGACGGTCCGTCGGTGGGCGTCCTCCCGCGTGACGCCACGTCCTCGGATGGGTCGTCGTGATCACTGGTCGCACCCGCGTCGCGGTCGGAGTCCATCCGTCCCGCCGCGACGCCGGATCCCGCGCGGGACGGCAACGTCGAACCGGGAGCGCTCGCGACGCCCACCGTCTCCTGATCCCCGGCCGTTCGGGTCTCGTCCGCTCCGTCCTCCGTCGCGTCGTTCCCCGTCGACGATCCCCGGTCGTACGACCCCGATCGGGCCGGGACCCCGAGAAACCGCTCACACAGCGACTCGGCGTCCGCGGTCGGAAGGGCGTAGAGGAGCCGCCGTCTGAGATCGGCCGGGGAGACGGTCTCGAGGTCGGCGGCGATCCGGCGCTCGGCGGCAGTCTCGGCGTCGTTCCATATCGAGTCCTCGGGAGGGAGCACGACCGCGTCGGCGGTCTCGGCGAGACCGACCGCGTCGCCGGCGCGGGTCCCGTCGACGATCTCGTCCGACGCCGCAGGCGCGACGAGGAGGTCGGTTCGGGCGTCACCGTTCCGGACCGTGACGACCGGGGGATCGACCTCGACGTCGTTCGCGGTCGCCGCCCACAGTTCGGTGACGAGCGCCACGAGGTCCTCCGGGTCGAGGGCTTCGAGCGCGGCTTCGAACTCGTCGGCCGGGATCGGCGCGGAGTCGGTCACTGGCGGACCTCCATGCGATACGTCTCGTATGGGTCGCGTTCACTTCCCGCTTGCGCCGCTCACGATGAGCTCGTGGAGGGACCATGGAGCGCGGGCGACCGTGGTCGGTGGGCGGGGATCCCTCAGAGCCGGTCGATAGAGTGCGTCGAGACGTCGATGTCGGTCTCGCCCTCGGTCGCGAAGTCGGCGAGGACCTCGCCGGTGGCGCTCGCGAACTTGAAGCCGTGGCCGGTGAAGCCGGTGCCGACGGTGACCGAGTCGTACCCCGGCACCCGACCGAGCACGAAGTCCTCGTCCGAGGAGTACGACTGGATACAGGTCCGCAACGCGACGGTGGGGCCCGCACCGGCCGGGAAGAACTCCTCCGCGAAGCGGCGGTGAAGCTCCTCCTCGGCCGCGGTCGGCTCGCGGTCCATCCGGTCGGGATCGACGACCTCGCGGTGGTCGCCGGAGTACCCGAACTTGAACCCGGGCACGTCGTGGACCGGGAAGCCGTAGCCGCCGCCGTCCTCGCCGCGGAGCACGAACACCGGGAAGCGATCGGGCGAGAACAGTTCGGGCTCCTCCGGCTGGAGCCACGCCATGAGCGCGCGGACGGGAACCGCGTCGTCGGCGACGGACGGGAGCAGGTCGGCGGTCCACGCCCCGGCCGTCACGACGAGCTCGTCCGCCTCGTAGCGACCCTTGTCCGTGCGGACCCGGACGCCGTCGCCCGTCTCCGACCAGTCGATGACCCGCTCGCGGGCGCGGACCGTCGCCCCCTCGGCGTGGGCCGCCTCGACGTGGGCGGTCACGCAGCGCTCGCAGTCGAGGTACCCGCCCTCGGGCTGGAAGACCGCCTCGAAGTCGGACGGCAGGTCGTAGCCGGGGAATCGCTCGGTGACCTCGTCGCCGGAGAGGTCCTCGTACTCGATGTCGTGGGCGTCACACGCCTCGCGGGCGTTCGCGACCACGTCCGTTCCCGGCGCGCCCGCGTGGACCGACCCGGTGACGGTGAGGAGGTCGCGGCCGGTCCGCTCCTCGAGGTCGCGCCAGCGCTCGTAGGCGCGCTCGACGAGCGGCACGTACTCCGGACCCTCCTGTTGGGCCTTCCGGATGATCCGGGTGCTCCCGTGTGAGGAGCCCATCGCGTGGGGCACGTCGTACCGCTCGATCCCGAGCACGTCGAGGCCGCGCCGTGCCAGCTCGTAGGTCGTCGCGCTGCCGACGCCGCCCACGCCGACGACGATCGCGTCGTACCGGTCGTTGCCGCTTCGTGTCCGGCTCATGGTTCCGACAGACGGAGGAGCACGAAAATCCCCCGAGATCCGGCGGTTCCATCCGGGAACGGACGGCGACTCCCGAGAAAGCGGACGAGAGTATAATACCCTTCACACGCGAGACCGGCCTCGAAGCTCGTCAAGACGGTCAACGGCTTCGACGCGGACGTGTCGGTCGGGCGGGCCCTCCATCTCGGCGAGCTCGATGGCCGTCTCGAAGTTCATCACGCGCCCTCGTAGTTCTCGATCACACAGAGGACGCCCGCGTCGCCGTCGCAGGCGGCGATCAGTTCCTCGAACTCGTCGGCGGTCGGCGAGGAGAAGACGCCGCCCGCGGCCGCCCCGTCGAGCATGCCGTCGCCGATGTATCCCGCGTGCGTGGGTTCGTGACCGCTCCCGCCGCCGGTGACGATCGCGACCTTTCCGTCGACCGGGCCGTCCTCGCGCACCGGTACCTGCGTGTCCGGAAGCCTGCGGAGTCGGTCCGGGTGTGCCGCGATCATCCCGTCGAGCATCTCGTCGACCACGTCGTCGGCTGCTGAGTTCTTCACGATCGATTCTAACGTTATCTCGGGATCGATTAACTGTTTTCACGAATTGCGGCGAGACCGGGATCTGATGGGCTCATTCGGGCGTTTTATGCCGCTGTGTGCCGTGTCACACTCGTGTTGGATATATGAAAACATCCGCCGAGGATCCGCCGCCGGGCCCGCGGATCGAGATCGCGCACCTCCCGGGCGATCTGGACGAGTTCCTCGGTCCATGGGCGGCGGACCGTGACCGATCGGTCGACCGAGTCGAGACGCTCCCGTCGATCGCGGCGCTCGCGGAGCGGGACGTCTCGACGGTCGACTGTCTGGTCACGGCCTTTCGGCTGGCCGACGGGACCGCCGTGGACCTCCTCGAGACGCTCGCCGGCCGCGTCGATCCCCCGCCGGTCGTCCTCGTCGTTCCGGTCGACGACGGAACGGTCCCCGTCGAAGCCGTCGAATCCGGGTTCGACGCCGTCGTCCCGGTCCGATCGGAAGCGGACGACGCGGTCACCGTCGCGGAGCGAGTCGACGACGCGGTCCGGCGGTCCATCCCGCCGCGATCGCCGCGAGTGGACCCCGACTTCGTCCGCCGACTCGATGACGCCTCGGCGGACCGCGAGTCGGGGAACGACTCCTCGGCTCCCGATCCGAACGTCGACCTCGACGAGTGGAAGGTCCGAGTGCTCGACCAGTTGTTCACCGAGATCCCGCTTCACATGTTCGTGAAGGACCGGGCTGCCCGGAACGTGATGGTGAGCGAGGCGCTCGTCGGACGACGGATCCATCGGCTCAGCGACGAGTACCTCGGGAAACGCGACATCGACGGGGTCGTCCCGGACGAGGAGGGGATCGAACCGTATCTGGACGATCGGTCGGTGCTCCGAACGGGGGAGTCGATCCTCGAGAAGGAGGAGTACTACCCGACGAGCGACCGGTGGTTTCTCACCTCGAAGGTGCCCCTGCGCGACGACTCGAACCGGACGATCGGCCTCGTCGGCGTCGCCCAGGAGATAACCGCCCAGAAACACCGTGAACGCCAGCTCGAGACGGTGAACCACCTCGTTCGGCACACGATGCGGAACGACCTCAACGCGATCGCCGGATGGATCGAGATGCTGCGGGTGGACGGTAATGATGCGAACGGTGACGGTGCGAACGGTGGCGGTGCGGACGGTGACGGTGCGGACGACGGTTCGGACGGCGACGGCCTCGACGGCGAGATCCTCGAGCGGGTCCAGCGGATCGTCAACCGGCTCTGTAGCAAGATCGACAAACAACAGACCGTCGTCGACGCGCTCACCGCGTCGACCGAGGCGGAGCGTCGGAACCTCTCGCGGATCGTCCGTCGGGAGATCGACGGCCTCGAGGAGACGTACGGGGAAGCGACGATCCGGGTCGACGTCGAGGACGGGGTGTCCGCGGTCGCGACCGACGACGTGGGGATGGTCCTCGTCGAACTGGTCGAGAACGCGGTGGTCCACGCCGAACGGACGGACCCGCGCGTCGACGTCGTCCTGGAGAACGGCGACGACGAGGCGGTCCTGCGCGTGCTCGACCGCTGTCCGCCGATCCCGATCGACGAACGGGAGATCCTGACCGGGACGAAACCCATCGACCAACTGAACCACAGTTCCGGGCTCGGGCTGTGGATGGCCCGCTGGATCGTCGAGAACGCCGACGGCGCGATCGACTTCCGGATCCGCGAGGAGGGCGGCAACGAGGTCGTCGTGACGCTACCGAGCGAGACGTGAGCCCGAAACCACGGGGAGATATATATCCTCCGAGCGAATGTGTCATGGTAACATGGCATTGTACGACCGGATCCTGGTTCCGACCGACGGCTCCCCGAAGGGGAGACGCGCCGTCGAACACGCGCTCGCGCTCGCGGCGGTCCACGGCGCGGACGTCCACGCGCTGTACGTGGTCGACACGGCGAGTTACGCCGGTACCGGCATGGAGGCCACTTGGACGGGGATCGACGACCTGCTCCGCGAGGACGCCGACGAGGCGGTCGCCCAGGTCGAGACGCTCGCCGAGGGAACGGGCGTCGACGTCGAGACGACGGTCGTGGAGGGCTCGCCGGGGCGGGAGATCGTTCGATACGCGGCCGACGCCCGCTGTGACCTGATCGTGATGGGCACCCACGGCCGCGGCGGGATCGACCGACTGCTGCTCGGAAGCGTCGCCGAGCGCGTCGTGCGGCGCTCGCCGGTCCCGGTCCTGACGGTCCGGTTGGGCGAGGAGACGGAAGCGACGGGTACGGAGCGGGTCGAGGCCGCGGAGACGGGGAATGACGACGCGCCGACGGGAACCGTCGCCGGCGACCCGGAGTGACCGGCTCCGAGCGATCCTCCGGCCATCGATCGTCGAGGGTACCGACCGTCGAGGTTATCCACCCTCGAGGTCACCGAGCCGTCGACTACCGCACGTCCGCGTCCCGCAGGTGTTCGCAGTCGCCGGCGTGAACCCGGGTCCGTCCCTCCTCGGTCTCGACGACGAGCGCGCCCGGCGGTTCGACGTCGACCGCCCTGCCGGTGACGGTGCCACTCGCCGTCTCGACGCGGACCCGCCGCCCGATCGTGCTCGCCCGCTCGCGCCACGCGGGAAGGATCGCGTCGGGATCGTCCGCCAACTCGGCGTACCGCTCGAGGAGCCGGGCGAGGAACCGACGGCGGTCGACGTCCCCTCCACGCTCGGCCCGCAGCGAGGTCGCGCCGGCCGGTAGCGTCTCCGCGTCGAGGTTCGCGTTGACCCCGATCCCGACGACGAGCCAGGAGACGCGGTCCGCCTCGCCCTCCATCTCGGTGAGGATCCCGGCGAGTTTGCGGCCGCCACGACCGACGGGGTCCCCGCCTTCGGACGCCTCGTCGGACCCCTCCACGAGCACGTCGTTCGGCCACTTGATCGTCGCGTCGACGCCGACCTCCCGGCAGGCGTCGGCGATGGCCACCGCGGCCGCGAGCGTGAAGAGCGGCGCGCGCGCCGGAGCCACGGAGGGGCGGGTCAGGATCGAGACCCAGACGCCGCCGCTCGGCGCGACCCACTCGCGCTCCAGCCGCCCGCGGCTCCCGGTCTGTTCGTCCGCGACGACGGCGACGTCGGTCTCGCCCTCCGCCGCCAGCGCCCGTGCGCGGTCGTTCGTCGATGACAGGCCGTCGTGGTACTCGACGGCGTAGGGTGCCCCGAGCCCGAACTCGATCCCGGCCGCACAGTACGCGGGCTCGGCCGGCGGGACGTAGCCGTCTCCCGTCGATTCGACCTCGAAGCCTTCCTCGCGAAGCCCCTCGACGGCCTTCCAGACGGCCGCGCGGGAGACGCCGAGCTCGTCCGCGAGCGCCGGTCCCGACACCGGTCCCGACTCGAGCGCGGACAACAGCGCGCGACGCGTGTCCATGTCGCCGGAATGCGGCCGGCTCCGGAAAGCCGTTCCGAGTCGCCGCCGAACGACTGCGGAGCTGCCGGGCCGCCGGGCCGCCGGGCCGCCGCCGACGAACGGTTTTTCTCCGGGGGGTCGCTATCGGGTCGCATGTACGGACTCGTCCTCGGCGGGACCGCCTCGGGCGTCGGAAAGACGGTCGCGGCGCTCGCCGTCTCCCGGGCGCTCGCCGACGCCGGCTACGACCCGGTCCCGGCGAAGGCGGGTCCCGACTACATCGACCCGAGCCACCACGCCGCCGCGCTCGGCCGCCCCTCGCGGACGCTCGACACCTGGATGGGGGGCGTCGAGGGCGTCCGACGGAACCTCCATCGAGCGGAAGCGGGGAACCGGAACGGATCCGGCCCCGCTATCGCCGTCGTCGAGGGGATGATGGGGCTGTACGACGGCTCCGCCACGTCGACGGCGGCGACCGCGGCGGCGCTCGACGTGCCGGTGGTCCTCGTCGTCGACGCGAGCGCGGGGATGCAAAGCGTCGGCGCGACCGCCCTCGGGTTCCGCGAGTACGCGGCCCACGCCGACCTCCCGGCGGACGTTCGCGCGGGCGTCGAGGACCCCCGCGTCGACGTGGTCGGCGTGATCGCCCAGCGGGCGCACACGGGCCGCCACGCCGACGGGATCCGCGAGGCGCTCCCCGAGGGGATCGCTTGGCTCGGCCACGTCCCGCCGACGGACGGGTTGGCGATCCCCGACCGACACCTCGGGCTCCACATGGGCGACGAGCACCCGATCCCCGAGGACGCGCTCGCGGAGGCCGCGGAGACGATCGACGGCGAGGCGGTCGCGCGCGCCGCACGGCCGGTCGCGCGTCCGACGGCGGCGGACGAGGGAACGGATGAGACGACGGACGGGAGCGCCGGAGACGCGGCCGGCGGACTCGGCGGATCCGGCGGGGACGACCGACCGACCGTCGCGGTCGCCGCGGACGACGCCTTCCGGTTCGTCTATCCCGCCACCCGCGAACGGCTTCGCGAACTGGCGACCGTCGAGACGTTCGCCCCGGTCGCCGGCGACGACCTCCCCGAGTGCGACGCGATCTACCTCCCCGGCGGCTATCCGGAGCGCCACGCCGACGCGCTCTCGTCGTCGCCCGCGCTGTCGACGCTCGCCGACCGGGCCGCGGACGGCCTCCCGGTGCTCGGCGAGTGCGGGGGGTTGATGGCGCTCTCGTCGTCGCTGACGACGGTCGACGGCGAGACGCACCCGATGGCCGGCGTCCTCCCCGGCGGCGTCCGGATGCACGACCGGTACCGCGCGCTCGACCACGTCGAACTCCGCGCGACCCGCGACGGCGTTACGGCGACGGCGGGCGAACGCCACCGCGGCCACGAGTTCCACTACTCGAGTCACGCCCTCGGGGAGGGCGGCGACTCGAGCGTCTCGCCCGACGCCGACGCCCGATTCGCCTTCGAGGTCGAACGCGGGGAGGGGATCGACGGCGATCGGGACGGGCTCGTCGCCCACCGGACCGTCGGGACCTACGCGCACCGTCACCCCGCGAGCGGGGCGTTCGACCGGCTCGTCGCGTCGGCCGCGGAGTACGCGAGCGGGAGGTGAACCGACCGAACCGGAAGGAGCGGACGGAAGGTCGGCGGGAGCCGAGCGGAGGAGGAGTCGGGGCGTACGAGGAACGAGTCGGGCTGTACGAGGGACGAGTCATGCCGCACGGGAGACCCGCGCCGAGGTCGACGCGTCAGTACGCCGCGTCCCACCGCGCCGCCTTTCGACGGTTCTCACAGTCGAGACACTCCACGGCGTCCATCGTGTCGATCGCGACGTTCGTTCCCTGGCAGTTCCCACAGAAGTAGCCGTATCGGCTCTCGTGGTCGGCGTCGGCGTACGCGACGTAGAAGGGGGCCTTCGACCCGCGTTCGCTCTCGTCGAAGGCGACGTACACCGTCTCGCCGTCGGCCGTCTCGTAGATCCCCTCCCGAAGCGTGCCGTCACGACCGATCCGCTTGCGATAGAGCCGCTCCTGGAACCGCTCGTCGCCGATGTCGACGACGCGCTCACCCGAGAGCTCGTATCCCTCGCGCTCGTAGAAGGCGGTCCCGGCCTCGTTGTCGACGAGGACCTTCCCCTCGACGCTGTCGACGTCGCGGTCGCGCAGTTCGGCCTCGACGCGTTCGAGCAGGGCCGAGCCGATCCCCGACTCCCGGTGGTCCGGGTGGACGTGGAGCCAGTCGATCTCGCCGACCCGCTCGCGGCGGTCGACGACGTAGCTCTCCGCGAACGCGACGACCTCGCCGTCGACGACCGCGACCGGACAGACCGTGTCCGGGTCGGCGATGTCCTCTCCCACGTCGTCGGCCCCGTACCAGTTCTCGACGGCCTCCGAGAGCAGGGCCTCGTCGACGGCGTGGCCGTAGGAGGCGGAAAGCGACGCTAACGCCACCTCACGGATCGATCCGACGTCCTCCGCGGTCGCGGCTCGCAGGTCCATACCGGGTGATACTCCCGCGACTACAAAAAATCCCGCGACGAGGTGATCGTCCGTGTCGTTCCCACGAGTTTCCGTGTCGTTCTCACGAGATCGAGTACGCGGCCGCGGCCATGAGCAGCATGGTCAACGCGAGCGCGAGCCCCATCAGGTACGTCAGGGAGCGGTTCTCCCAGCGCAGGTGCTGGAAGTACGCGACGATGAGGACGGTCTTGACCACGGAGATGACCATCGTCCCGGCGAACGCCTCCCAGTACGTGAAGCCGAAGAACTCGACCT
Source organism: Halorubrum aquaticum (assembly GCF_900113615.1). GTDB lineage: Archaea > Halobacteriota > Halobacteria > Halobacteriales > Haloferacaceae > Halorubrum > Halorubrum aquaticum. Next base: position 14,871 of record NZ_FOPZ01000017.1, on the reverse strand, counting down.
CGAAGAGAACGAAGTTCAGGATCGCCGCGAACAGGAGCGCGAGGTATATCGCCGAGTACAGTTTGACGGAGTCGGACGACATTTCTTGAGATGACCTTCGTCCGCGTGCTTAAAGAATTAACCATCCGGGGGGCCGACGATCGACCTCCAGGGAGGTCCGGCGACCGGGTCCCCGGGTCGTCGACGGCCCGAAACGCATATCCCCGCGACGCGCGGATCCCTCGACGATCCACCGAGGGAACCGTGGAACCGCTCGAACCCGACGACGACCTGCTCGAATCGCTCTACGTCGTGAACAAGGTCGCGAAGCGGCTCGCCGACGAGGCGACCGCCGCCTACGACCGCGGCGACGTCACCGAGAGCAACGTCGCTTCCGCGCGGAAGGACGCGCTGTACCGAACGAAGACGGAAGTGTTGAACCGGATCGTCGCCGGTGACCCCGCGGCCGTGACCGGCGAGTACCACGCGGTCCACGGCGACGTCTGGCTGCTCGTCACCGTGAACGGTTGGGAGTTCCACCAGCCCCCCCACGCGTTCGGGAGCGACCTCACCGACCGGATCGAGACGACCAACTCGCTCGAGGAGCCGCGGGACGTGCCGTACGTCCGCGACGCCAGCGTCGAGCGGTCGGACCGCTCGCTCGAGGAGGCGTTACGCGGGCTCGCGGAGCGCGGCGTCGACGCCAACGACCACTTGGCGCGTCCGACGATAAGCGGAGAGCACGACCGACTCGTCGACGTGCGATGGGCGTGTCTGCGGTAGCTCCGGCGGAAGCCGAACCTACTCCGGCGTGGGCGCGCCGGTCTCGAGTTCCGGAAGCCCCTCCTCGATCTCCTCGCGACGGTCCTCCAGCCACTCGGGCAGGACCAGCCGCTCGCCGAGCGCCGACCGCGGCTCGTCGACGTCGTAGCCGGGCCCACCGGTCGCGAACTCGAAGAGCACGCCGCCGCGGGTGCGGGCGTACACCGACCGGAACCACTTGCGATCGATGACCTCGCTCGGGCGGAGCCCGTGCTCTTGAAGCAATCCGCGCCACGACTCCTGTTCCTCGTCCGTGACGCGGTACGCGACGTGGTGGACGGTCCCCGCGCCGGGCGTTCCCCGCGGCGTCGCGGGATCGGTGACCACGTCGACGACGAAGCCGAGGTCGCCGTCGGTCTCGAACCGACGACGGTGGCCGGCGTCGTCGCGTTCGGTCTCCGCGTAGCCCATCGCCTCCAGGAGGTCGACCGTGCTCCCGGCGTCGGAGAGGGAGAGTTCGACCGAGAAGAACCCGCGGATCGCGTGTTCGTCGGGAACCGGACCCGTCGGCGGGTCGCCGGCGGGCGCGTCCTCGCGGCCGACGAGTTCGAGCGGGAGCCCGTCGGGGTCGGCGAACGCGACGACCGCGTCGCCGAACCGCTCTCGCGTCTCGACGTCGACGCCGCGCTCCGCGAGCCGGTCGGCCCAGTAGTCGACCGACGCGGCGGGTATCGTGAACGACACCGTCGTGGCCTGGCCGGCCCCGACGCGGCCGGACCGGGCCCCGACGTACGGGAAGAAGGTCATGCTCGTTCCCGGGTTGCCGGCGTCGTCGGCGTAGAACAGGTGGTAGACGCCCACGTCGTCCTGGTTGACGCTCCGCTTGACGAGTCGGAGGCCGAGCGTCTCGGTGTAGAAGGCGTGGTTGGCGTTCGGGTCGCCGGCGATCGCGGTCACGTGGTGGATGCCGGGAGTCTCGAGACCCCGCTGTTGGCTCATGTCAGAGACTACGCTCCGATGGTACTTGTACACGCGTGGACGGGGAGGAAACCGGCTGACGTCGGTGTTACCGGACCCGTTCCGCGTCGCCCGCGGTCTCGACTACTCGACGACTTCGATCCCGCCGAGCATCCCGTTAGCCTGGTGGGGCGTACAGTGGTACAGTTGGATCCCGGCCGCATCGAAGGACTGCTCGAAGGTCTCGCCCTCCTCGGCGACGGCATCGCCGCTGTTGAACTCGGCGTCGGATCCCTCCACGGAAGCGACGTTGTGTGCGCCGCCCTCGCCGGTCCACTCCCAGACGACCGTCGTGCCGGCGGAGATCCGGATCGCGGCGGGGTCGAACGCGAACCCGACGTCGCCGGCACCCACGTCGACGACGACCTCGTCCTGCCCGGTGTAGTCCATGATCGTCCCCTCGTACAGGCGGGCCTCGCCCTCCGTGAGGTAGTCGTCGATCCCGCTCGGCACGTCGTCGGCGGGCTCGCCGGCGGAGCCGTCGCTCCCGCCGTCCCCGCCGCTGCCGTCTCCGTCGTCGCCGCCGCCACCCGAACAGCCCGCGAGCGCACCGGTGGTCAGCGCCGCGCCGGTTCCGACGACGTACCGCCGTCTGGACAGTCTTCGTGTCATCTCCGGATCGTAGGGCTCGAAGACATACAAACCCCTTGATTCCTCTCGTTTCTCGGGAATACACGGACACGAAAGTATATTATTTCATATATTTCTGACGAACGGTCGGCGGGGCACCGGTTCGACGGGACGAAACCGCCGGGACGATCGGCGATCGATCCGCTTGCGAAGCGGACCCTTAAGCGTCGCCGCCGCCTCGCCGGAGCCATGCGGGAGGACGAACTGGCGACGCGGGTCGTCGACCACTACGGGACCGCCCACGACGACCCCGAGATCCGGCTCGAGGAGCCGTACGACGCGGAGGGCCGCCGCGGGGTCGTCGACGTCTACGTCCGGCTTCGTCTCCCGGATCGGGTCGACCACGTCATCGAGCTCAAATCCGACGCCGCCGTGCGCCGCGCCACCGGCGCGAACGAGGTCCTCAGACAGTACCGCCGGACCGAGCGGTACTTCCACGCGGACGAGGCCCATCGGCTCCGTCCGAAGCTGGGACGGGACGGACCGGGCGCGCGCTACCTCCTGTTCTTCGCGCCAACGCCGACCTGCGTCCACCACGTCGCGACCCACCGCGGCCTGTACGGTTCGGTCGATCCGACCGGAAGCGTCGGCGACGTGCCGACCGCGCGAACCGTCGGGTTCCTCACCGGACTCGACGGCGATCCGGCCGATCTGGGGTACCTCTCGGTCAACGGCGAGGCGTCGTTCGGCTCGCCGGAGTTCCTCGCGTCGGTGCCGGAGGGGTCGCGGCTCGCGGAGAGCATCCGTGGCGTCGACGACGACCTCGTCGCCTTCGGGGACGAGCGAGCCGCCGATTGACTCGCCGCCGAGCGGTGCCGCCTACAGGCCGAGCTCCCGGCCGAGGACGACGTGCTGGATCTCGCTCGTCCCCTCGCCGATCTCCATGAGCTTCGCGTCGCGGTAGAACCGCTGGGGGGCGAAGTCGGTGGTGTAGCCGTACCCGCCGAGCGTCTGGACGGCTTCCTCGGCCACCTCACGGGCGGCCTCGCTGGCGTCGAGCTTCGCGAGCGCCGACGCCTTCGTGACGGGCTCGCCGGCGTCGTACCGCGTCGCCGCCTTGTGCGTCAGGAGTCGGGCGCGCTCGATCTGGCGGTACATGTGGACTATCTTGTCACGGATCGCGTCGAACTCCGCGATGGGCTTGCCGAACTGCTCGCGCTCGCCCGCGTACTCCTTTGCGGCCTCGTAGGCTCCCTGCGCGAGCCCGACCGACAGCGCGGCGATGGAGATCCGGCCGCCGTCGAGCGTCGACATCGTCTGCTCCCAGCCGTCGCCCTCCTCGCCGAGCAGCCGGTCGGCCGGGAGCCGGAGGTCGTCGAAGGCGATCTCGCAGGTGGGCGAGCAGTTCAGCCCCATCTTCTCCCAGACGGTGACCACCTCGAAGCCGTCGTCGTCGGGGTCGACGATGAACGTCGAGATCCCGTCGTACCCCGCGTCGGGGTCGGTGACCGCCTTCACCAGCACCGAGTTCGCGACGTTCGCGTTCGTGATGAACTGCTTCGTCCCGTTCAGGACGTACTCGTCGGCGTCGGGGTCGTACTCGGCGGTCGTCTCCATGCCGGAGGCGTCCGAGCCGCTCCCCGGCTCCGTCAGCGCCCACGCGCCGATCCCGTCGCCCTCCGCCAGCGGGCGGAGCCACTCCTCCTTCTGGGCCTCGGTCCCGAACGCCTCGATCGGCTTCGCGCCGAGGGAGGTGTGTGCCGCGTACGAGAGCCCTATCCCGCCGGAGACCCGGCCCAGTTCCTCGGTGACGAGCGCGTACATCAACTGATCGCCGCCGAGCCCGCCGTACGCCTCGCTCACGGGGATCCCCATCACGTCGAGGTCGGCGAGCGCCGCGAACACCTCCTCGGGGAACCGGTGGTCGTCCTCGATCTCCTGGGCGATCGGCCGGATCTCGGACTCACAGAACTCCCTGACGGTGTCCCGTATCATCCGGTGTTCCGCGGACGGCTCGAACTCCATGGAGGGAGGTTTCCCCCGCCGCGAGCATAAACGATGCGACCGTCACGATCGATCACCGACGATCGATCACGTCGTTTCGAGGCGCTCGCGATCCTTTATGAGTCGCGGGCGCGTTGACCCGGTGTATGGAGTTCCGCCGACTCGTCCGCGGGACCGCGAGCTGGCCCGAGCTGGAGGGGGTCGTCCGCGAGTTGGCGGACCGCTACGACCGCGAGGGCGTCCGCGTCGAGTTCCTCGACGCCGACAACTGGCTGTCGATCCCGTTCGTGCTCGACGACGACCTCTTCGTGAAGGTGATAACCCGACAGAACACGCTCGTCCACACGCTTTTCACCACCGGCCGAAACCTCGGAGCCTTCTCCGCCGGCACCGAGGGCTTCTTCGAGCGCCACGAGACGCCCTACGAGATGGCCCGCCACGAGCTCGAGGCCACCCGGAAGGTCCGGGAGATCGGCGTGAACGCGCCCGAGCCGATCGAGGCGTTCGAGGTGGACGGGTTCGGCGTCCTCGTGTTGGAGTACCTCCCCGAGTTCCGCACCCTCGACGAGGTCGACCACGAGCGGGAGCGCGAGCTCGCCCCGGACCTGTTCGAGACCCTGCGGCGGATCCACGACGCGGGGCTCGCACACGGCGACGTGCGCGCGGAGAACGTGCTCGTCCTCGACGGGGAGATCTACGTGATCGACGCGACGAACGTGAGCGAGGACGGCCGGGAGGACGCCCGGTCGTACGACCTCGCGAGCGCGCTCGCCGCGCTGGAACCCCTCATCGGCGCACCGGCTGCGATCGACGCGGCGCTCGCGAGCTACGACCCCGCGGAGCTGCTCGCGGCCCGCCGGTTCCTGGACTTCGTCGCGATCCGTCCGGACCACGACTTCGCCGCCGCCGAACTCAAAGGCGAGATCGAGAAGCGCGCCACCGCCGACCGGGAGGCCGGAGGGGAGGGGAACGGATCCGGAAGGGAGGGGAACGGGGGGAGGAGGGTCGACCCCGACGGGGGTGCCCCTTCGGAAGCCGATCGGTCGACGTAGTCGGCCGGCACGTCGACCGGCGACGGTCACTCCTCGAGCGACTCCCGGAGCGCGTCCGCGACGGTCTCCAGCGACGGCTCCGCGAGCGAACCGACGGCGACGACCCGCTCGCGCGGGCGGCCGACCGGCCGGGCGACCCGCTCGGTCTCGAGGAGTCCGGCGTCGACGAGTCGGCGCTTGACCCGGGTGAACGTCGAGGGGCTCCCCAGTCCGGCGTCCTCGCAGGCGCGTCGGAGGGTCCGGTCGTGTGCGCCGTGGCGCGCGCCGACGACGTACGCGCGGGTTCGCGGGCCGACGGGGTCGGCTGCGGAGAGGTCGGGACCCGGCTCGAGCAGGCGCACTACGTCGGCCGCGACCGCCTCCCCGAATCGGTCCCGGAACGCGCCGTACACGCGGCGTCGACTCGGCGTCCGGAGGCGGTGCTCGCCGGCGGTCGCGACGACCGGTTCGTATCGGCTCCGAAGCGTCGGATCGTCGCCGACGCGACGCCACCCCGGTTCACCGACGGAACTCACGAGGACACATCCTGCCGTCTCGCCGGCGAGGACCGCGTTCGGTTGGGGCTCAGGGAGCGTCAAGGGTTCGAGCGCGTCCGCGGCCACGAGCGCGGCGAGCCGACTCGCGTCGCGGAATCCGTCCGCGACCGTCTCGAACGCGTCGGGGCTCGCGAGCACGGTGAGCGAGGGGAGATCCGGCGGCGTCGCGGCCGGGTTCGACTCCCCCTCGACGGTCGCCCGAAGCGTGGAGAGGTCGGGATCGACGAGCTCCGGGGCCGCCTCGCGGTACGTCTCGACGACCGCCGACAACAGCGACGGCTCCGGGTCGACGAGCAGCGGGTCCGTGAACGACCCGAGCGACAGCGAGCCCGCCACGGTCGGGATCGCCGGGTCGGGAGGCATGGCTCACCGTTCGCGGCGGCGGGATTAAACGCGACGGTGGTGGAGGCGACCGTGACGGTGGTGGAAGCGACCGCGGCGGCGCTACTCCTGAACGTAGACGGCACCCTTCATCCCCACCGCCTCGTGGGGCGTACAGACGTACGTGTGGACGCCGGACTCCTCGAAGGTGTACTCGAAGGTGTGGCCGGCCTCGCCGACCGTCTCGCTCTCGAAGGCACCGTCCGAGTGCGAGACGTTGTGGTCGCCGCCCTCGCCGGTCCACTCCCAGACGACCGTCGTGCCGGGTGCGACCGCGACCGCGGCCGGCGCGAACGAGAGGCCGTCCACGGCCCCGACCTCGACGGTCACCTCGTCGGCGCCGGTCCGATCCACGGTGGCCTCGTAGCTGCTCACGCCCTCGAACCAGCCGTCGTAGTTCGGCTCCTCCGAGAGGTACTCGGCCTCGCCGTCGCCGCCCGAACCGCCGCTTCCCCCGGAGCCGTCCCCGTCGTCGCCGGACCCGTCTCCCCCGCTTCCCCCGGAACCGTCCCCGTCGCCGCCGGATCCGTCTCCCCCGCTGGCTCCGCCGCCGGAACAGCCTGCCAGAAGCGTCGAGACGCCGATCGTCGCGGTGGTTCCGATGAACGTCCGTCGGTCGAGTGTGTCTCGGCTCATACGACCTCAGGTAGTGCCCGTTGAAGGATACCCCCCGCGGAGATTCCCGTGGCGTGGAGTGACCGACCGAATAGTTCGGGCCGGACGGATAAGTGGTGGGCGCGTGGTCGACCACACCGGAGCACGACCCTCGGGCGGTTCACACAGGAACGAGGAGGAAGCCAACGACTGAAGTCGTGGGTTACTGACCCGCCCCGGATCGACATGTAAAAACTCCCGTCCGATCTACGGCGTCACCATGGGCGATGACGCGGACGGCGACGCGGACGCCGAGGAACGACTCAAACGGCAGCGGGACGACCTCAGGCTGTTGAACCAGGTGATGCGTCACGACATCCGCAACGACCTCCAGCTGATCGGCGCGTACGCGGAACTCCTCGAAGAGCACGTCGATGAGGAGGGAGAGTCGTACCTCGAGATCATCAGGAAGAACACGAAGAGCGCGGTCGATCTGACCACGACGGTGCGGGACCTCGCGCAGGTCATGCTCCGGGAGGACGTGGAGACGCGGCGCGTCCCCCTCGATCGGATCCTCTCACAGCAGGTCGAGGAGGTTCGATCCGCGTACTCCCAGGCGGTGTTCACCGTCGAGGGCTCGTTTCCGCACCGGGAGGTACTCGCCGACGAGATGTTGAGTTCCGTCTTCCGGAACCTCCTGCGGAACGCGGTCCAGCACAACGACGAGACGCCGCCGAAAGTCGAGGTATCCGCCGCCGTCGACGGTGACGTGGTCGAGGTGCGAATCGCCGACAACGGTCCGGGGGTCCCCGAGGACCAGCACGAGGAGATCTTCGGGAAGGGCGAGAAGGGCCTCGACAGTCCCGGCGCGGGGATCGGGTTGTACCTCGTTCGCTCGCTCGTCGAGACCTACGGCGGGGACGTCCGGATCGAGGACAACGAGCCGAAAGGAGCGGTCTTCGTCGTCGACCTCCGGCTGGCGGCGTGACCGGTCACTCCCCGTCGAACTCCATCGCGACGGAGTTGATACAGAACCGCTTGCCGGTCGGCTCCGGCCCGTCGTCGAAGACGTGCCCGAGATGCGAGTCACACGAGGCACACCGGACCTCGGTGCGGCGCATCCCGTGGCTCGTGTCCATCGTCGTCGTCACCGATCCCTCCTCGGCGGCGTAGAAGGCCGGCCAGCCGCAGCCGGACTCGTACTTCGTCTCGGCGTCGAACAGGAGTTCCCCGCAGGCCCTACAGCGGTACTCGCCGTCCTCGGGCAGGTGGTCGACGTACTCGCCCGAGAAGCGCGCCTCGGTACCGCTCTCCCGGAGCACGCGGTACTCCTCCTCGGAGAGCCGCTCGCGCCACTCCTCGTCGGTCAGCTCTACGGGGTCGTCCGCGTCGGGCGAGGTCGTGTCGGTGTCGCTCATGGACCGCCCTACGGGCCGAGTCGGTAAGGCGGTTGTGGCGGCGTCCACGGCGAGGGGAGGGGACGGACCGCTCGCTACTCGACGATGACCGCACCCCGCATTCCGACCGCCTCGTGCGGCAGGCTGGAGTAGCGGTACGTTCCGGGCTCCTCGAAAGTGTGTTCGAACGTCGTCTCCGGGTCGGCGGTCGGATCGCCGGACCGGACGTCGAGGTCCTCGAACGCCACGTTCGTCGATCCGCCCTCGCCGGTCCACTCCCAGACGACCGTCGTCCCGGGCGACACCCTGAGAACCGGCGGATCGAACGCGAGGTGACCGCCGTTCCCCTCGGCGCCGACGGCCACCGACGCGGCGTCCTCGTCGGTTTCGTCCGCGATGCTCCCGTCGAAGTTGTCGCTGTGGACGACCCACTCGTCGACGGCCTCGTACCCGGTCGAAGGGGGCTCTTTCACGACGACCGCGCCCTTCATGCCGTCCTCGCGATCGGGCTCGGAGACGAACGGGTACGTTCCGGGCTCCGCGAACACGTAGTGGTAGCTCGTTCCCGACTGCGCGTTCGGGCGACCGCTGTCGAACGTTCCGTCGAGCGCGGCGACGTTGTGTGCGCCGCCGTGGCCGGTCCAGTTCCATCGGACGTTCGTCATCGGCGGTACCTCGATGACGACCGGACCGAACCCGATGCCGTCGTCGTACTCGTGACCGAGTCGGACTTCCGCACGCCCGTTCGTCCCGGTCCGTTTCCGTTCGCCCTCGTATCCGTTCGCGTCCGAGAGCCAGTCCTCGAGCGAGTCCGGGGGTGAGAGTTCGCTTACCGGCGTGTACGTCGTCTCGCCGTCGCCGGTGGATTCGCCACCGCCGGATCCGTCGTCCGCCGTCGAGTCGCCGCCGGTGACGGAGCTACAGCCGGCGAGCGTGGCGATTCCGGTGACGCTCATCGCGTGGAGGACGTCGCGTCGCGCGGGGGTGTGTCCCATACGCCCGCTTCCGTCGATACGGAAATAACGGTGGTGTCGATGCCAGCTTGGCAAAAAATGCCAGTGGATATAAGTATATGACTCAGAAACGGTTCGGATTCGGGTTCGAGACCGGTTCCGTCGCTACCCTCGAACGTGAAGCCGCTACCGGCGCCGTTTCGGATCTCGAAACGCCCTCCGTCCCCTCGATCCACGGCCGTGGATATCGCCTCTCCTCCGTGACCCGAGGGATTCAAGATACTGCCGGACCCCTACTCCGACGATGCGTCAGGACCACCTCATCACCGCGACCCAGCTCTCGCGGGATGACATCGAGGCGGTGCTCGATCGGGCCCGCGAGGTCGCCGCCGACCCCGAATCGTACGCGGGCCGACACGCGGGGACGATGCTCGCGCTCTGTTTCTTCGAGCCGAGCACGCGAACGCGGATGAGCTTCGACGCCGCCGCCCAACGGCTCGGGATCGACACGATCGACATGGGCGACGTCGACTCCTCGTCCGTCTCGAAGGGCGAGTCGCTCGCGGACACCGTCCGCGTCATCGAGGGGTACGCCGACTCGATCGTGTTGCGACACCCCAGCGAGGGCGCGGCGACGCTGGCCGCGGAGTTCGTCGACGTTCCCGTGATCAACGCCGGCGACGGGGCGGGGCAACACCCCTCCCAGACCCTACTCGACCTCCACACGATCCGGGAGGACCACGGCCTCGACGACCTCACCGTCGGGATCATGGGAGACCTGAAGTACGGGCGGACGGTCCACTCGCTCGCGACCGCGCTCACCAACTTCGACGCCCGCCAGCACTTCATCAGCCCCGAGTCGTTGCGGCTCCCCCGGTCCGTTCGGTTCGACCTCCACGAGACGGGCGCACAGGTCCGCGAACACGAGGACCTGGAGGCGGTCCTTCCCGAGCTCGACGTGCTGTACGTCACCCGCATCCAGAAGGAGCGGTTCCCCGACGAGAACGAGTACCACCGCGTCGCCGGCGAGTACCGGATCGACGCCGACACGCTCGACGCCGCCCCCGACGACCTCACCGTGATGCACCCGCTCCCCCGCGTCGACGAGATCGCTCCCGACGTCGACGACACCGACCACGCCCGCTACTTCGAGCAGGCGCACAACGGGATCCCCGTCCGGATGGCGCTTCTCGACACCCTACTCGAGAACGCCGAGGCGGCCGAGGGAACGGAGGTGGGCCGATGAGCGACCACGAGCTGCGCGTCTCGAAGATCCGCGACGGCACCGTGATCGACCACGTCGAGGGCGGGCAGGCGCTCAACGTCCTCGCGATCCTCGGGATCGACGGCTCCGAGGGACTCGGCGTCTCCGTCGGGATGAACGTCCCCTCCGACCGGCTCGGCCGGAAGGACCTCGTCAAGGTGGAGGGTCGAGAACTCTCCCAGTCGGAGGTCGACGTGCTCTCGCTCATCGCGCCGGAGGCGACGATCAACATCGTCCGCGAGTTCGAGGTGGTCGAGAAGAACCGCGTGACTCGGCCCGACCGCGTCGCGGGCGTGCTCTCGTGTCCGAACCGCAACTGTATCACCAACGCCGACGAGCCGGTCGAGACCCGGTTCGAGGTGGTCTCGGACGGCGTCCGCTGTGACTACTGCTCGACGGTCCTCCGGTCGGACATCGCGGACCACATCGACGTTTAGTTCACGCCCGGTGGTCCACTGATCGCCCGTCCATACGCGGGCGAACGTCGGTAGTTTTTAGCGGCCGCCGGTCGACGGTACGGACATGGGAACGAAAGCGAAACTCGTCGTCGTACTGTCGCTCGTGGTCCTCGCGTACTTCCTCCTCGCCGGCGATAAACAGCCGGTCGAAGTGGAGTAAGCGGGCCCCGGAGGCCCGATGCGGCCTCCACGGAGGCGTCGTCGCCGCGAACGCGTGACCGCCCGGGCGCAAGCCCGTCGTTTTTACCCGTCACCCGCGTAGCGACTCGCATGTACGGGGTCGTCACGCGGAACGCCGACGAGGTCGACATGGAGCCGTTCGACCTCGGGTTTTACGAGGTAAAGGACGTCACCGGGCGGGCGGCCGCGCCCCTCCCGAACGCGGTGAACATGGTGTCGTGTTTCGGCGACAACGCGGCCGCCGGCGAGAACCCGGAGCTCGTCCCGGTCGACGACCGCGGCGAGCCGGCGACCCGCGACCGCGAGTACTTCGACTGGGCGTACGTCTGCCCGACCCATCCGGAGTACCGCGAGGGGCTACTGGAGATCATCGAGGACTGTGCCGCCGAGAGCGACGACGTGCGCCTCGACGACGTGGGGTTCCCGCGGGAGGGGTTCTGTCGGTGCGACCGCTGTCGCCGGCTGTTCGCCGAGAGCGACCGCGAGGAGTGGGCCGACTGGCGCGCCGACGTCGTCACGGAGTTCGTCGCCGAGGCCGCCGACCGGATCCCCGGTCGGACGCTCCTCACGCTCTACCCCGACCCGTATCCCGGTCATCTCCGCGCGCGCTCCGGGCTCGACGTCGACGCCCTGACGGCGCATGTCGACGAGTTCGTGGTCCCGCTGTACGACACCGAGTACGCGACCACCTACTGGCTGGAGTCGATCCTCCGCGGGTTCCGCTCGCGGCTCGGCGGCGACTACGACGTCCACGGCGCGCCGCCAGAGACGCCCTTCTCGGCCGAGCTCTACGCCGTCGACGTCGACGTCGACGCCCTGATCCACGCGGCCGAGGTCGCGGAGACGTACGTCAAGGACGTGTTCTTCGGGTACGACGCCAACAACGCGGCGGCCGCGCTCCGTCGCAAGGACGCCGACGCCCGGGACGGGAAGGTCCACCGGCCGGAGTGAACCGGCGGTCACTCCCCCGCTACGGAAGCAGCGACTCGAGCCGGGCCGGGAGGTCCGTCCTGTGGACCGTCTCGGCCGTGACGTCCGTCCCGCCGGTTCCCAGCTCCTTGAATCCGGTTCCGGTCGGGACGAGAACGACCGACTCCCCGGCGGAGACCTCGCCCCGGTCCGCGAGGCGCGAGACGCCCGCCAGCGTCGTCGCGGACGCCGGCTCGACGCAGAACCCGCCCTCGACGGCGAACTGCCGCCGTGCGGTTCGAATCTCGTCGTCGGTGACCGAGACGACGGCCCCGCCCGTGTCGCGGACCGCGGCGAGCGCACGAGCGCCGCTCGGCGGGTCCGGGTTTCCGATCGAGTGGGCGATCGTCTCGCCGGTCTCGTCGGGCGACATGGGCGTCGGGTCCGTCGCACCGTCCTCGAACGCCCGCGTCAGCGGGTCGGCGGCGGCGGTCTGGACGAGACACAGGCGCGGCGGCTCGTCGATCAGCCCGGCGCGCTCGAGCTCCCGAACTCCCAGCCAGACCCCCGAGGCGAAGCCGCCGGAGCTCGCCGGCAGCGCGATCACGTCGGGCGTCTCGGGGGCGAACGACTCGCAGATCTCGAACAGCGCCGTCTTGTACCCGCTGATCCGGGTCGGAGCGTCGCTCACGAGAACCGAGATCGGAAGCCGTTCGGACAGTTCGAGCGCGTCTCCGTACAGCTCGCCGTACCCCCCGCTCACCCGGATGATGGTCGGCTCGTACTGGCCGATGAGCTCCAGTCGCACCCGTGAGATGTCCTCCGGGACGAACACGATACACTCCCGGTCGAGGCTCGTCGCGTGGGCGGCGGTGCTTATCGCCATGTTCCCGTACGAGACCGTGCCGATGACGTCGTCGCCGGCGGCGATCGCGTGGGGAACCGCCACGGCGCTCCCGCGGTCCTTGTACGCTCCGGTGGGGTTCTCGCTCTCGTCCTTGACGAACACCCGACCGCCGGCGACGTCGTCGAGTCCGGGACTCCTGACGAGCGGCGTGCCGCCCGCGGCTCGCGCGACGCCGTCCGGCCGATCGATCGGTAACAGCGACTCGTACCGCCAGATCCCCGACCGATCCCCACCGTCGTCCCACGCGAACGTCGTCGCCTCCGATTCGATCCAGAGCGGCTCCCCGCAGCCACACCGGACGCGGAACTCGTCTTCGTATCGCGTTCCACAGCGATGACAGGTCTCGATGACGGACATGGTGGCCGTGGGATCGCCGATGAGGTATGCGTTTTCTCTCCCTCCTTGACACGTGAACGAGGGTTTATCAGTGGGCACGGACGAGAGGCAAGTGACCGGCCGCCGGTGTGTGACACCGCTGGTCGTCTCGCGTTCGCGTGGGGCGGTCACCTTTCAACGTCCGCACCGTAGCGGCGGTCGCCCTACAGCCTCCAGCCGACGGCTCGCCGAGGGCGACCCGTCCCCTCACCGATCGACCTCGCCCATGATCGTGTCCAGGCTTCCGAGCGTGGCTATCAGGTCCGGGATCGACTCGCCGTTGGCCATCTCGGGAAGCGCCTGGAGGTTCGAGAAGGAGGGACCACGGATCTTGAACCGGGCCGGTTCGTCGGTCCCGTCAGACCGGATGTAGATGCCGAGTTCGCCCTTGGCGGCCTCGACCGCGCGGTAGATCTCCGTGTCGTCGTCGGGACGCAGCGTCCGCGGGACGTTGGCCTGGATGTTCCGTTCGTCCTCGGGCCAGTCCTCGAGCAGGTCGACACACTGCTCGATGATCCTCGCGGACTCCTCGACCTCGCGCATCCGGACCAACAGTCGCGAGTAGTTGTCACAGCCGTCCTCGGTCACTACGTCCCAGTCGAGCTCGTCGTAGTAGCCGTACGGGTCGTCGCGACGCAGGTCGTAGTCGACCCCCGACCCGCGAAGGACCGGGCCGGTACAGCCGTACTCCTTGGCGACCTCCGGCGGCAGGACCCCCGTGTCGATCGTCCGCAACTGGATGATCTCGTTTCGGGTCAGGAGGTCGTGATACTCCTCGAGGCGACGCGGCAGTCCGTCGAGGTACTCGCGGATCTCGGAGAGGAACGCCTCGCGGGGCTCGGGCAGGTCCCAGACGACGCCGCCGAGCCGGAAGTAGTTGAACATCAGCCGCTGGCCCGTCAGGTCCTCGAGGACCTCCTGAACGCGCTCGCGCTCCTGGATGGCGTACATGAACGTCGCGGTGAAGTCGCCGATCACGTCGAGCGCGTACGCCCCCATCGCCAGCATGTGCGAGAGGATCCGGCTGAACTCCGCGGCCATGGTGCGGACCACCTGTGCGTACTCGGGCACCTCGACGTCCGCGAGGTCCTCGGCCGCACGCGCGTACGCCCACTCGTTGAGCAGGCCGCCGCCGCCCCAGTCCCAGCGGTCGGGGTACGGCATGATCTGGTGGCGGTACGTGCCCGACTGGGCCATCTGCTCCTCACACCGGTGGATGTAGCCGATGTCCGGCTCCACGTCGAGTACGTCCTCCCCGTCGAGGGTGACCTGAAGGTGGAGGACGCCGTGGGTCGCCGGGTGGTGCGGGCCGACGTTGAGGAGCATGGTGTCGCTCCCGGTCGCCGTCGACGCCCCCGGCTCGACCGGCTCGTTCTCCGAGAGCGTGACGATCTGCGGACGGTCCTCGTCGTAGTCCAGAGAAAGCGGGTGACCCTGCCACGTCTCGGGGAGGAGGATCCGCCGGAGGTCCGGGTGGTCGTCGTACTCGATCCCGATCAGGTCGTACGCCTCCCGCTCGTGCCAGTCCGCCGT
>NZ_FOPZ01000016.1 GCF_900113615.1 Halorubrum aquaticum | reverse complement strand
CCGCACCTCACGCCTCCCCAGCCTCGCCGCTCCCTTCGGTCGCGGCGTCCCTCGCGGGCTCCTCGCGCCCTCCGGGCGCTCGCAGGCGCGCCACCGCATGGATCGATCGCTGCTTGGGCTGTAGTGAGCATCCGCGAACGGAGTGAGCGGTTCACCGACGGCGAGGCGAACGCCGAGCCGTCGGCTTTTTCCCACCAGGTTTTTCGAGGAGTGGTTCCCGAAGCGAACGCAGTGAGCGAGGGAACCCGACGAGAAAAAGGTGGGAGAGAATCCGACGAGAAAAAGGTGGTACCGAGCGATCGAGACCCGGCGTCGACTCACGGCGTGGTCGAACGTGCTCTCCGGTCGGCGAGACGGTCGGCATCGCCTCGGCCGACGTCGATCCGCTCGATCATCGTTCACGCGTCAGCGGGATCGTCCGGCTCCGCGTCGGTTTCGGCGACGGCCCGGATCGGTGCGCCGTCGGCGTCGATGGCCAGCGGATAGGCGTGGAGGGTGACCCGCCGGGGGAGTCGTTCGAGGCCGGTCAGGTTCTCGATGACCAACCGCTCCGCGCCGAGCAGGGCGTGGTGGGCCGGCACGCCCGAGGGCTCGTCCGAACCCGCGCGCTCGGTCGGCGTTGGATCGGGGTTGAGCGTGTCGGTGGCCACGTGATGACCCGCCTCGGCACAGCGTCGAGCCGTCGCGGGGGCCAGGTAGGGGTGATCGAGGTACCGATCGGTCCCCCAGTGGTCGTCCCAGCCGGTCCGAAACGCCAGCAACTCCGCGTCGGTCTCGGGAACCACGTCCGGTGGGATCGCCTCGCGTGCGCCGACGTCGCCGCAGTCGACGATGCGGGCGTCGAACCGGAACCGGTCGATGGCGTACGCGTCGAGCGTCCGCCCGTCGGGTTCGGTGTGACGCGGGGCGTCGACGTGCGTTCCGGCGTGACTCCCCAGTTCGAGGGCAGTGACCTCGTACCCGTCCGTCTCGTGGGTCGCGTGAGGGGAAAGCGACACGTCCGGGTCACCGGGATACGTCCGCATTCCCGTCTCGATCCGGTGCGTACAGTCGTACAGCGGCATGGTTCACCTCCCACAACGCGCGGGATAACCCTGTCCCCGACTTCGAGTCACCGACCGCGAGATCGTCCGCGAACGTGACGCGGTGGCACCGATCGGTTTAGGCTCCCCTAAGATTCGAAAGCGATTTAATCCTTTAGGGGAGCCTAAATCACATGGCGAGACACACCGATGAGGGCGGACCGACCCGCCACGACGCGATCGGATACGGCGGCGCGGTCGTCGGTACGGGCTTCCTCGCGGGCTGTATCGGCGGCGAGGAGTCGTTCGACCGCAGAGAGGTCGCGAGCGTCGTGAACGGAGGCGAGGAGTGAGCGACCCCCTCGATCGCGACGTCGTCGTGGTCGGCGGCGGTCCGGCGGGTTCCTCGGCCGGGATCTTCCTCGCCCGCGGGGGACTCGACGTGGCGGTCTTCGACCGCGGTCGGTCGTCGATCGCCCGGTGTGCGCACCTGGAGAACTACCCCGGGTTCCCCGCCGGAATCGACGTCGGAACGTTCTCCGACCTCGTGCGCGACCACCTGCGGCGGGCGGGCTGTACGGTCATCGACGACCTGATCGAGTCGGTCAAGCCGGTCGAGCCACGGAGGACGACCGGCGGGTCGAACGACGACGAGTCCGCGTCGAGTGACGCGGACGGGCTCGCCGGGTTTCGGGTCATCCCGCAGGAGGGCGAGCCCGTCACGGCGCGACGCGTCGTCGCGGCGACGCGATACGACGGCGAGTACCTCCGCGGCCTCGACGACGACGCGGCGATGTTCGAGACCCACGAACACCACGGGGAGACGAGCGAGCACTTCGACCGCGAGTACGCCGACCGCGACGGAACGACCCCGGTCGAGGGGCTCTACGTGGCCACGCCGTCCGAGGCCGACCGACAGGCGATCACGGCCGCCGCGCGCGGGGCCCGCGTCGGCAAGCGGGTCGTCGCCGACGCCCGGATCGACGAGGGATGGTGGCCCGCGGCCGCCGAGGGGGTCGACTGGCTCCGACGCGAGGCCGAACTCGACGGGGAGTGGACCGACCGCGAACGCTGGGTGGAGTGGTTCGACACGCATCACGCCGACGCGCCGGTCGACCCCGACTCGGACCGGTTCCTGCGGGTCCGCGAGGCGGCGATCGACGACGCCCGGTCGGCGTACGTCGACGCGGAGGCGATCGAGTCGCGGGCGGCGGCCGGCCATCGGGCCGTGGCCGAGCGCCTGGACCCGAGCGCCGTCGTCGACGCCCACGGTCCCGACGCGGTGTTGGAGGCGCTTGACGACGACGCGATCGTCGAGTACGTGGCCGGTGAGATCGACGGCATCACGCGGGAGAACGCCCCCGAGACCGTCGAGGGAGGGAGCCGATGAGCGGCGAGGGATCGACGGTCGGCGGCGGCGGATCGTCGGTCGACGGCGAGACCTCGAGGCGACGGTCGACCGACCGGAGCCGGGTCGGGTGGCTGTTCGACGCGAAGCTGGTCGCCGTCGCGCTCTCCAGTCTCGCGGTGATCGTCGCCGCCGGGCTCGTCCAGGTGAGCTTTGGCGCGTACTCGATGACGGTCGGGCAGGCGTGGCGCGCGGTCCTCGACCCCGCCGTCCTGTTCGACCCGCGGTGGCTGCTCAACTTCCTCCTCGGGGAGGAACTGATGCGGACCGTCACCGGTTTTCGGGGCGAACTTCCGGAGCTGGCCCGCGAGACGCTCATCGTCTGGAACATCCGGCTGCCGCGGGTGCTCGTCGGGGTCATCGTCGGGGCGAACCTCGCGATCTCCGGAGCCATCTTCCAGGCGGTGACGCGCAACGAGCTCGCGAGCCCGTTCATCCTCGGCGTCTCGTCGGGTGCGGGACTGACCATCCTCCTCACGCTCGTCGTGTTCGGGAGCCTTTCGGCGTTCCTCCCGCTGATCGCCGCGCTCGGCGGTTCGGTCGCCTTCCTGGTCGTGTACGCCATCGCCTGGAAGAACGGGACGAGCCCCGTGCGGCTCGTGCTCGCGGGCGTGATCGTCGGGACCGTCTTCGGGAGCCTCCAGACGGCGCTTTTCTTCTTCGCCGACGACATCGGCGTCGTCCAGTCGGCGATCGCGTGGACCACGGGCTCGCTCACCGGCACCGACTGGGAGCAGGTCCGGCTGGCGCTGCCGTGGACGCTCGTCGCGGTGGCGCTCTCGATCGCCGGCTCGCGACAGCTGAACCTCCTGCTGCTCGGCGAGGGGACGGCGAAGTCGCTCGGGATGTCGATCGAGAAGGTGCGGTTCGCGCTGTCGGGCGTCGCGGTCCTCGCGGCGGCCGCCAGCATCGCGGTGGCGGGGATCGTCGGCTTCGTCGGCCTCATCGTCCCCCACATGGTCCGGAACCTCGTCGGCACCGACTACAAGCGGCTGGTCGTCGGCTGTCTGTTCGTCGGGCCGGCGCTGATGGTCGGCGCAGACGTCGGCGCGCGGCTCGGCATGAACGTGATCGCCGGCACGGACGCGCAGATCCCGGTCGGGATCGTGACGGGGCTCGTCGGCGGGCCGTACTTCCTGTACCTGATGCGGAAACAGCAACACATGGGTGAGATCTGAATGTCGATCGAGGGACTCGAGAGGACGCGAACCGACGGGACGGACGAAGCAGCGTCCGATTCGGACGGAACGAACGGTTCGACGGCCGCGAACCGGACCGGCGACGCCGCGAGCGACCTCGACGGCGAGGGGCTCGTGTTGGGCTACCCCGCCGCCGAGGAGCCGGTGGTCGACGGCGAGTCGATCGCCGTTGAGCCCGGCGCGGTCACCGCGCTCGTCGGCCCGAACGGGTCGGGCAAGAGCACCCTCCTGAAGGGGCTCGCGAACCAGCTCACGCCCGAGGACGGGTCGGTGTTGCTCGACGGGCGCGACGTTCACTCGATGGACACGAAGGCGCTCGCGCGGAAGCTGGGCCTGCTCTCACAGGAGAGCACCTCGCCGAACGGCATCGCGGTCGAGGACCTGGTGTATCACGGGCGGTATCCGCACCGTGGCTTCTTCGAGCGGACGACCGAGGCGGACGCGAGGGCGGTCGACCGCGCGATCGAGCTGGCCGGCTGTGACCACTTGCGCGACCGGGAGGTGGGCAGCCTCAGCGGCGGCCAGAAGCAACTGGCGTGGATCGCGATGGTACTCGCACAGGACACCGACGTGCTCCTGCTCGACGAACCCACGACGTTCCTCGACCTCCACCACCAGATGGAGGTGATGCAGATCATCGAGACCCTTCGCGACGAGAGCGAGGTCACCGTGGTCGTCGTGCTCCACGACATCGAACAGGCCGCGCGGCTCGCCGATCGCGTGGTCGCGCTCAAGGACGGAGAGATCCGTGCTCGCGGCCCGCCCGAGGAGGTCGTCACCGAGGAGTTGCTCGCGGACGTGTTCCGCGTCGACGCCGAGGTCGTCGCCACGGAACGCGGCCCGCGGGTGACGCCGATCCGCGCGCGACACGAGGAGTGATCCCGCATCCGGCCCGACACGGGATGACTCCGATCGGCACTCGGACGCGGCGATCGGGCGGATCTTTTTAGGTTGGCCTAAAGATCGGAACGGTTTTATTATTTTAGGCCAGCCTAAAAGTATGCTCAACGGCGACGAAGCACCTGACGGACCGACTCGTAGAGCGTTCGCGAAGTACGGCGGTACGGTGGCTCTCGGCGGCCTGCTCGCCGGGTGTACCGGCGGTGGCGATGGCGGCGGCGTCGCGGCGAGTGGCGACGGCTCGGAGAGCGGTGACAGCGACGGCGACACGGAGGCCAACTCGACGACATCGAACGGATCGAACACCGAGGGAGAAGCGTCCGCCGGGCTCCCGTACACCGCCGCCATGGAACCCGTCGGTGAGGTGACCTTCGAGGCGGTCCCGGAACGGTGGGTCGCGTACGACGGCGGCTTCGCGGACATGGCCGTCGCGCTGGGGAAGGGCGACGGATTGGCCGGTATCGGCAACGCCGACCGGTACTACACGTACGTCTACGACGAGCTTTCCGGAGTCGACGTCGATCGAAGCCCGATCGAGGCACACCCGGATGTCAGGACGAAAGAGCAGTTCTACGAGCTGGATGCTGACGTCCACCTGTACGATCCCCAGATGCTCGTCAACTGGTTCGATTGGGGGGAAGACGACGTCACGGAGATCCGCGACAACGTCGCCCCGTTCTTCGGGAACCTGATCTTCAGACGATCGGACGAGTGGCACGATTACCGGTATTACACGCTGTACGAGGCGTTCGAGCGAGTCGCAGCGGCGTTCAACGAGCGCGAGCGCTACGAAGCGTTCGCCGAGCTTCACGAGTCGTTCATCGCGGACGTACAATCGCGCCTTCCGGCGACTGACGACCGGCCGAGCGTATTCCTGACGTTCGAGGGAACGGACGAACCGGAGACCTTCTCGCCGTACCGACTGATCGACAAGGGAACGAGCAAGAAGCAGTGGCTCGACCTGGGCGTGACCGACGCGCTCACGGGGACGGACATCGAGAACCTCAGCACCACGAACCGCGGCGAACTCGACTACGAGAACCTGATCGAGGTGGATCCCGACGTCATCCTCGTTCGCGGACACGAACGGAAATCGCCGACGGAGTTCCGCGACACCGTGCTCGCGTACATGGAGGATCATCCAGTCGGGAGCGAGCTTACGGCGGTCAAGGACGGACGCGTGTACCGCGGCGGCTACCTGTATCAGGGACCGATCCACAACCTCTTCCTGACCGAACGGGCCGCAAAGCAGTTGTATCCGGACGAGTTCGGCCCCGTCACCGGCGACGAGGAACTGTTCGACCGCCAGCGCGTCGCGAACGTCATCAACGGAGAGTTCTGAACCATGACGAGCAACACCGACACCATCGAACCGGACGAATCGGCGACGAAACGGACGCGGCGCGACTACCTGACGTACGGCGGCGCGGTCGCTCTCGGCGGCCTGCTCGCCGGCTGTACCGGCGGCGACGCCGAGTCGGATCCGACCGGATCCGACGGGAACGGGACCGACTCGACGGACGGCGGATCGGGTGACTCGGACGACTCCACGGCGGACGACGCCGGCGACGAGAGCTACACCGCTTCGATCTCGCCGGTCGGCGAGGTGACGTTCGAGTCGCCGCCGGAGACGGCGTTCACCCGGCTCACGCATCACGCCGACATGGCGTTCGCGCTGGGGCGGGGAGACGGGATCACCGCGATGCACGCGCCCGACTACTACGACGGGCTCTGGAACCAGTTCGTCGAGCGGCTTCCGGGCGTCTCGCTCGACTGGTCGGGGCTCTACTCCTCGTGGGAGCCGGACAAGGAGAAGCTGTACGAACTGGACAGCGACGTCCACCTCGCGGACCCCGCGTGGGTGACGCAAGTGGAAGGCTGGGACCGGGAGGACATCGACGAGGTCGCCGAGCGCGTCTCGCCGTGGTTCGGAAACTCCCTCAGCGACCGCCACCAGGAACCCGCGCCGGAGTGGGCCGACGACTACGAGTACTACGGCCTGTGGGAGCAGTTCGAACTCGTCGCCGAGGCCTTCGACGAGCGCGAACGCTACGAGGCGCTCGCGGCCGTCCACGAGGAGCTCCTCGGGACGATCGAGGTGCGGTTGCCGCCGGAGGAGGAGCGCCCGACCGCGGTCATGATCGCCGCCGCCGACATCGAGGAGATCTACGCGTACACCCTGAGCAATCCCGGCTTCCTCACGTCGCACACGCGTCCGCTCGGCCCGCGAGACGCGTTCGAGGGGAGCGTCGAGTCCGGCACGGTCGTCGACTTCGAGACGATACTCGACGCGGACCCCGACGTGATCCTCTACCTCGGCGGCATGGAGCCGGGGACGGACATGGCCGGACGGCGAGCCGCCTTCGAGGGGGACCCGGTCGGATCGGAGGTCACCGCGGTCCGAAACGACCGCATCCACCCGCAGGGTGCCCGGTATCAGGGACCGATCCTGAACCTCTTCCAGCTGGAGATGACCGCCAAACAGCTCTATCCCGACGCGTTCGGCGAGTGGCCCCGTTACGAGGAGGGACCGTACCCGGAGATACCCGAGGAGGAACGACTGTTCGACCGGGAGCGCGTCGCGGAGGTTATCAACGACGGCGCGTAGATGAGTGGCATGGAATACGACGTCGTCGTCGTCGGTGGCGGAGTCGCGGGATCCTCGGCCGCCACGTTTACGGCCCGACACGGCTTGGAGACGCTCGTCTGTGACGCGGGCAGGTCGCTCCTCCGGCGCAACGCCCACTTGGAGAACGTCCCCGGTTTCCCCGCCGGCGTCAACTCGCGTCACTTCCTCGACCTCCTCGGCGAGCAGGCCGAGAACGCGGGCGTCGAGCGCCTCGACGCCCGGGTAACGGTGGTCGATCCGGCGAGCGAGGAACGCAGCGAGAGCGACGAACCGAATCGATTCCGGGTCGAGACGGCGGACGGCGACCGGATCGCCGCCGACTACGTCGTCGCCGCCACGAAGAACGCAACCGGCTATCTGGAGGGGATCGACGGCGTCGACCTCCTCGACCGCGGGAAGACGTTCGTCGACACCGATGAGCGCGGTCGGACCGGCGTCGACGGGCTGTACGCCGCGGGTCGGCTCGCTCGGAAACCTCACCAAGTCGCGGTGTGTGCCGGCCACGGCGCGGAGGTGGCGGTCACGCTGCTGGAGGACGACGACCGGCCGTTCTATCACGACTGGGTCGCCCCGGAGGGGTACTTCTCCGACCGCGGCCGCCCCGTCCCGCCAGGGTGTGAGGAGATCGGTGAGACGGAGCGTCGGCGACGCGAGACCCGATCGCTGGAGACCACACGAGAACGCTTCGCGGAGTCGCATCCCGACGATCAGGAGACGCACCCGAGCCTCCGCGAGGACTGATCGGGAGAGCGGAAGGCCACGCCCGTCCGAGGAGCCGTGACCGAGCCGGCTCCGACCGCTACCCGTCGAACCCCTGTGCGTCGAGCGCGTCCTCGAGGGCCGAAAGCAGGAACTCGACGTTCTGCGGGCGCGCGGAGTAGCCCATACAGCCGATCCGCCAGATGTCGCCCGCGAGGTCGCCGAGCCCGGAGGCGATCTCGATGTCGTACTCCTCGAGGAGGTAGTCGATGACCGCGGCGTCGTCGACCCCGTCCGGCACGCGGACCGCGTTGAGGCTGGGCAGCCAGTACTCGTCCGGCGCGTTCATCTCGAGGCCCATCTCCTGGAGGCCGGCCTTCAGGTCGCCGGCGACGTCGAGATGCCGCTCCCATCGGTTCTCGATCCCCTCCTCGGCGACGAGCCGGAGCGCCTCGCGAATCGCGTACACGTTGGTGATCGGCGCGGTGTGGTGGTACGCGCGCTCGTCGCCCCAGTACCCCTCGAGCAGCGAGAGGTCGAGGTACCACGACCGGGGCTGCTCCTCGCGGCCGAGCACCTTGTCCATCGCCCGGTCGTTGAGCGTGAGCGGGCTCGCGCCCGGCGGACAGGAGAGACACTTCTGGGGGCCCGAGTACGCCACGTCGACGTCCCACTCGTCGACGCGCATCTCGACGCCCCCGAGCGACGTGACGCAGTCGGCGATGACGTACGCGTCGTGGGCGTGTGCGATGTCCGTCAGCTCCGGGACGTGCGGCTGGAGGACGCCCGTGGACGTCTCCGCGTGGACGAACCCGAACACGTCGGGCTGGTGGGCGTCGAAGGCCGCCTCCACGTCGGCGGGGTCGAGCGGCTCGCCCCACGGCGCGTCGACCTCGACGACCTCGCCGCCGGCGCGCTCGGCCATCGAGGCCATCCGCCCGCCGAAGTAGCCGTTCGTCGGGACGAGCATCGTGTCGCCCGGCTCGACGAGGTTGCCGATCGCCGCCTCCATCGACGCCGACCCGGTCCCCGAGACGGGGATCGTCCACTGGTTGTCCGTCCGGAACGTGTACCGCAACATCTCCTGTACCTCGTTCATGATCTCGATGAACGAGGGGTCGAGGTGTCCCACGAGCGGCGTGCTCATCCCGCGCAGCACTCGAGGGTGAACCTCGCTCGGACCCGGTCCCATCAGCGTGCGGTCCGGCGGCGTGAGTTCCCCGACTCGAGGAGCTTCGTCGTCCGCGACGGTCTCCGATGATCGATCGCGCATACCGGCCGTTCTCGCGGCGGATATAAAAAACGCGACGGAACTCGATACGTCGTCCGGAGGCGTCCCGAGCGGACCGCCGTGATCCGCGTGATCCGATCCCGTGGGCCACACGACTGAAGTGGATCCGCACGTTCTATCACCCATGAGCGACCCGCCGTCCGCCGTGGACCCCGAAACCGATCTCCGGACGGTCCTCGACCGAATGGCGGACGGATTCTTCGCCGTCGACGACGACTGGCGGGTCACGTACGCGAACGAACGGGGTGCCGAGATGATCCGGGACGCGATGGCCGACGGCGAGGGCGGGGTTACGGAAGCGGACGGCGCCGGGGACGCCATCGAGGGAACGCACCTCTGGGAGGCGATCCCGGAGGCGGTCGACACCGAGTTCTACGACCGGTTCCACCGGGCGATGGAAACGCAGGAATCGGCGTCGTTCGACGAGTACTATCCTCCGCTCGACACGTGGTTCGACGTGCGGGCGTTCCCCTCCGACTCGGGACTCTCGGTACACGTCCGTGACGTCACCGAACGACACGACCTCGAGCGCCAGCGCCGGCGAAACCTCCGCGCGATACAGCGGCTATACGCCGTCTCCTCGGACGGAGACCGCTCGTTCGAGGCGAAGCTCGAGGCGATCTTCGAGCTGGGATGCGAGTACCTCGAGCTGCCGAACGGCTTTCTCACCCGCATCGAGGACGGGACACAACACATCCAGGCGTCGCACGCGACGCATCCGGCGCTCGAACGGGGCGAGACCTGTCCGCTCGAGGAGGCCTACTGTAAGCGGACGGTCGAACTCGATCGGCTGTTGACCGTGGTCGACGCGGCGAACGAGGGATGGGAGGAGGAGCCGGCATACGAGCGGTTCGGGCTCGGGACGTACATCGGGGGCCGCGTCGAGATCGACGGGGAGCTGTCCGGAACCCTCTGTTTCGCGGACACGGACGCGCGCAAGGAGCCGTTCAGCGACCTCCAGAAGACGTTCGTCGAGCTGTTGACCCGGTGGGTCAGTTACGAACTGGAGCGCGAGCGGACGCAGGCACAGCTCCAGCGCGAGCGGGACCGCCTCGAGGAGTTCGCGAGCGTGGTGAGCCACGACCTCCGGAACCCGCTCAACACCGCGGCCGGTCACCTCGAGCTGCTCGCCGCGGAGAGCGACAGCGAGCACGTCGAGCCGGTCCAGCGGTCGCTCTCGCGGATGGAGACCCTCATCGAGGACCTGTTGGCGTTGGCTCGGGACGGGGTCCGGGTCGAGGCCCTCGCGGAGATCGGCCTCGCCGAACTCGTTAGCGACGCGTGGTCGACCGCGGAGACGGCCGACGCCGAGCTGACGGTCGAGCTGGATCGGACCCGGATCCGGGCGGACGAATCGCGTCTCAGACAGCTCCTCGAGAACCTGTTTCGCAACGCCGTCGAACACGGCGGCGACGACGTGTCGGTCCGAGTCGGGACCCTCGGGGACGCGAGCGGCTTTTACGTCGAGGACGACGGCCCCGGGATCCCCGAGGACGACTGCGAGCGAGCGTTCGAGGCCGGATATTCGACGAGCGACGAGGGGACCGGATTCGGATTGAGCATCGTCGAGGAGATCGTCGCCGCACACGACTGGACCGTCACGGCGGGCGAAAGCGAGTCGGGCGGCGCACGCTTCGAGATCGATGGGGTCGAGTTCGCGGAGGGAACCGACGCCGGGTCCGAGGAAAGCGGTGAGGACGCGTTCGGGGGTGGGTGAGCGAACCCGCGCGGGGTCGAAGGCCGTGCGGGGTCGAAGGCCGTGCGGGGTCGAAGTTGCGCGGAGTGGAAGCCGCGCCGGGTCGAACGCCCGCTACTCCGTGCTCGTCACGAAGTCGGGCTCGACGCGTTTCTCGTCGTGCTCCTCGACGAGGTGGTCGACGAACACGTCGAGGTCGACGTCGCCGCGCTGGTTCTCGAAGCGGTCACGGACGGAGACCGTACCGGCCTCGGCCTCGTCGTCGCCGACGACCACCATGTACGGGAGCCGGTCGTCGTGGCCCTGGCGGATCTTGCGGCCGACCGTCCAGTCGCGGTCCTCGACCTCAACGCGGATCCCCTCGTCGGCGAGCGCGTTCTTCACGCGGTGGGCGTACCCGAGCGTCTCGTCGGAGACCGGGAGGATCCGCACCTGTTCGGGCGCGAGCCATAGCGGGAAGTCGCCGTCGAAGTGCTCGATGAGCACCATGAAGAAGCGCTCGTAGCTGCCGTAGAGCGCGCGGTGGATCATCACCGGCCGGTGCTCCTCGTTGTCCTCGCCGGTGTAGGTCAGCCCGAAGCGCTCGGGCATGTTGAAATCGAGCTGGACCGTCGGCCCGTCCCAGACGCGGCCCAGCGCGTCCTCGAAGCCGAAGTCGATCTTCGGGCCGTAGAAGGCCCCGTCACCGGGCTCGACGTCGTAGTCGTAGCCGCCGGACTCGAGCACGTCACGCAGCTGTTCCTCGGCGGACTCCCAGATCTCGTCGCCGCCGACCGACTTCTCGGGGCGGGTCGCGAGCGCGACCTCGACCTCGAGGTCCAGCGTCTCGACGACCTCGAAGATCATCTCGATGACCGACTCGATCTCCGCCCGGATCTGGTCGGGCCGGACGAACAGGTGACCGTCGTCGATGGTGAACGCCCAGACCCGCGAGAGCCCGGAGAGCTCGCCGCGCTGTTCCTTCCGGTACACCTTCCCGTTCTCGAAGTAGCGCTGCGGGAGGTCGCGGTACGACCAGTTCTGCTGGTCGAAGATCGTCGCGTGACCCGGGCAGTTCATGGGCTTTAACCCGTACTCCTCGTCGTTGACGTCGAGGAGGAACATGTCCTCCTTGTAGTTCTCGTAGTGGCCGGACTGCTTCCACAGTTCGGTCCGGAACACGTGGGGCGTCTCGACCTCCTCGTAGCCGTTCTCGCGGTTGAGCCCGTTCGCGAACTCGGAGAGCTCGTTCAACACGGTCTTTCCCGGCGGGTGGTACAGCGGGAGCCCCGGCCCCGTCACCGTCGGGATCGAGAAGAGGTTCATCTCCTGGCCGATCTTGCGGTGGTCGCGCTCCTTGGCCTTCTCGCGCATCTCGAGGTGCTCCTCGAGGTCGGACTCGGTGGCGAACGCCGTCCCGTACACCCGGGTCAGCGTGTCGTTCTCCTCCTCGCCGCGCCAGTAGGCGGCCGAGACCTCCAACAGGGTCGCGGCCCCGATCTCGCCGGTCGACTCGACGTGCGGTCCCTGACAGAGGTCCTGCCAGCCG
The DNA here is from genome assembly GCF_900113615.1 of Halorubrum aquaticum. Taxonomy (GTDB): domain Archaea; phylum Halobacteriota; class Halobacteria; order Halobacteriales; family Haloferacaceae; genus Halorubrum; species Halorubrum aquaticum. The sequence goes on along the minus strand of NZ_FOPZ01000016.1, from coordinate 56,821 downwards.
TCCTGGACGTAGAAGGTGACCTCCTCGTCGGCGGCCTCCTCCTCGAGTATCTGGCGTTTGTACTCGTTGTCGGCGTAGATCTCCATCGCGTCCTCGCGGCTACGGACGACCCGTTCGACGTCGTAGTCGGCCGCGATGATCTCGTCCATCTCCGCCTCGACGGCCTCCAGGTCGTCCTCGTCGAGGTCGACGTCGGTCACGTCGTAGTAGAACCCCTCGTCGGTCGGCGGACCGATCGTGAGGGTCGCCGCCGGATGGAGCCGCTGGAGCGCCTGTGCGAAGACGTGCGCGGCCGTGTGGCGCAACACCGTCAGGTACTCGTCGGACTGGTCGGTGACGATCTCGATCCGGTCGCCGTCCGTTACCTCGGCGTACTTCTCGACGAGTTCGCCGTCGATCTTCCCCGCGACCGTGTCGCGTCCGAGTCCGGGACCGATCTCGTACGCGACGTCCTCGACGGTCGATCCGGCCGGTACGGAGAGCTCTGACCCGTCCGGGAGGACGACCGTCACGTCGGCGCGCGCGTCCGTCTCGCTCATACCCTCGGAAAGCCGGACGAGCGGCATAAGTGTTGTTCGATCCGCGCGGATCGTGACGGCCGGACCGCGGGCCGCTGGACCCGTACCCTAACACGCATCCCGCCGATGGAAACACACAAACCGACCGGCAACCCTTGCCCCTACATGACCACCCATCGCGAGCCCCTCCCGTCCGTGCTGGAGACGATCGGCGAGACGCCGCTCGTCCGGGTCCACGACTCCCCGGACGCGGCGCCGGTGTACGCGAAACTCGAGTCGTTCAACCCCGGTGCGAGCATCAAGGACCGCATCGGGAAGTACATGCTCGAACGCATGCTCGAGCGCGGCGACCTCGAGCCGGGGGGAACGGTGATCGAACCGACCGCCGGCAACACCGGCATCGGGATCGCGGTCGCCGCCGAGCAGCTCGGCGTGAACGCCGTCTTCGTCGTCCCCGAACGGTTCTCGGTGGAGAAACAACAGCTGATGCGGGCGCTCGGCGCGGACGTGATCAACACGCCGACCGAGGACGGGATGGGATTCGCCATCGATCGCGCCCACGAGATCGCCGAGGAACTGGACGGTGCCGTCGTTCCCCAGCAGTTCTCGAACCCGCTCAACGCCGAGGCGCACTACGAGACGACCGCGCCCGAGATCGACGACGCCCTCGACGGCGAGGTGGGAGCCGTCGTCGCCGGCTGTGGCACCGCCGGGACGCTGATGGGGACGGCCCGCTACTTCCGCGAGCGGCACCCCGACGTCCACGTCGCCGCCGTCGAGCCCGCCGGCTCCGCCTACCGCGAGTTCTTCGGCGAGAACGTCGACCACGAGGAGTACAAGACCGAGGGCATCGGCACCCACGACGTCGAGACCAACGAGCTGTTCGATCCCGACCTCGTCGACGAGATCCACGCGATCCCCGACCGCGAGGTACACGAGGAGATGGCCCGGCTCGCGAGCGAGGAGGGCCACCTCGTCGCCTCCTCGTCGGCCGCGAACGCGCTCGCCGCGAAGCGGGTCGCCCGCGGGATCCGCGACGGCGAGGTCGACGCCCCCCACGAGAACGTCGTGACCGTCTTCGCGGACTCCTCGGAGCGCTACCTCTCGAAGGGCGTCTATCGCGACTTCGAGGAGTGGGAGGGCTGACCGTCCTGGCGCTCGGGGGTGATCCGGGGATCGACGGACCGCGTCGCGTCCGGTGTCACCCGATCAATCGGCCGTGTTCGACCTTCATACACCGGTCCTGGATCACGTCGAGCCCGTCGGCCTCGGCGACGGCGGCCGCCTCGTCGTGGCTGATCCCCAACTGGAGCCACGCGGTCCCCGCGTCGCCCCGTTCTGCGTGTCGCTCGCGCACCGCCTCGAGGACCTCCGGCACCTCCTCGCTCGGCCGGAACACGTTCACCACGTCGACCTCCTCGTCCACGTCCGCGAGTTCGTCGTAGGCGGGCTCGCCGAGCACCTGGTCGGCGAACGGGTTCACCGGGATCACCCGGTAACCGTGTCTCTGGAGGTACGCCGGCACGTCGTGAGCCGCCTTCCCGGCGGTCGTCGAACAGCCGATCACGGCGACCGTGTCGGCCGAGAGCGCGCGCTCGAGTCCCGCGTCGTCGGTGATGGGCATGCTCGTGTTTGGTCGGCAAGGGTCCTAAACGTTGGCAGGCTCAGGCCAGCCGGATCTCGACATCGTCGTCCTCGGAGACCGTCACGATCCCGTCGAACAGCTGTTTGAGGGTGTTCAGGCTCTGGTCGTCGTGGGCGGTCGAGTCGATACTGAACAGCCCGAGCCCGTTGACGCTCTGGACGCGACCGGTGAACACGTGGAGAAACCGGAAGACCGTCTGGAGGTCGGAGTACATCAGGAGCGTCGACAGCGAGTGGACCATGATCCGATTGCGGTCGATCCCGCGGTCGCCGAACGCTTGGAGGAACTCCGAGAGCTTGATCCCGATGCCCGTCATGTCCACCGGCGAGGAGGCGTACTTGATCCGGTCGGAGTCGCGGACGTCCGAGCCCTGCTGGCGAGTGACGCAGTCGACGACGGCGACGGGTTTTCCGTCGTAGGGCGTCCGCTTCTCGTAGTCCTTCAACACTCGATCGGCGCCGTCCTTCGTCGTGACGACGATCGCGCCGTCACCACGGTCGGTCCCGTCCGCGAGGACGTCCATCGCGAGCGATCGCTTCCCGGTGAGGGGAGGTCCGGTGAGAAGCAGGTTCGTTCCCGGTTCCACCTCCGCGTCGAGGTGGGGAGTCAGATCATACATGAGTGTACCTCGATCGCGGGGGGATCGACGCGGACCACTCGTTCGACGACCGTCTCCGACCGGGATACATCGACTACGGAAGACATCTCCAGTCCCGATAATATTCTTTTTGATCGGTCGCCGGTCCGACGAGGGCGCCGTCCCCGATCAGTTCGGATCGCGGGACTTAAAACCGTCAGCGGGATACCGATGGGTACGGGCGCTTAGCTCAGTCTGGATAGAGTGCTTGGCTTCGGACCAAGTTGTCGCGGGTTCAAATCCTGCAGCGCCCATCATTCTGCGTGACGGGCAACATTTGGCAGACGGCGGTACGGCGCTTATAAAGGAACCCCTCTTCGACCGTTTTGATTTCATCACGGTTCGGAACGGGGGTCGCCGATGTCATGCGATTCGCTTACATTTGAATGACACTGTGGGGACATAATACTTGGGTAGAGAGTGTAATTGGTGGCGCGCGCGAGAGACTTTGGTCGTCTTCACGCCACTCAACTCAGCAATTCAGTGGGCCTGTCTGAACTGAAGCAAGCCAGAATCCCCTCCGGAATTAACTATCTGATCCTTCAACGGGTATAGCAGAGCCCACGTTACGCTCCGGCCTCGGGTCAACGCAGTCTCTACGAACAAGTATGACTGGCAACGATGAACCGTCGAGTGACGGAATGGAAGAGAACTCTGACCGCGCGTTCGAAAGCGGTCACGAGGAGCGAGAAGCCCACTATCCGGACGCTGGCTACAATCTCGTTGAGATTAATCTGATGCGGCCACCGGGTGAGGCACTCGCGGTGGTCAGCCACCACCTAGCACTCTCCAGCATCACGATACCTCCAGCAACCGAATTCGAAGATTACGTAGTGTACGACCAGTACGGTCACGCCTACGACCACGACGACTTTCAGAATCCTTTGGAAGCCGTGGACACGACCGATGTTGACGGGATGGTTGATACTATCCAAACGGGCGAGAGTAAAGCGCAGCGACTGGCCTTATTCAGGCTCGCACGACTCGCTGAAGCAGACCCCAGCGCCGGTCTTACGCCTGTTCCCGTACTAACGACTGAATTACAGGGATCAGACCCGGCTATCCAGGCTGACGCTGTAACAATACTCTCGTCTGTCGCTCAAGAGCATCCTGAAGAGGTAACCCCCGCTGCTGAGGACATCATCGAATTTCTCGCTTCGGAAGCAGACCATGACGTTCTTGCTGACGCGATTACCATCGTCGCGGAGATTGCCGATTCGAACCCCGGTGCTGTCGTCGATGCGGTACCGAAACTCGCGGCACTCCTCCAAGATGGCTCGCCCGCTGACGCGACAGCAATCACAGCAATTCAACGCATCGCAGAAGCATATCCTGACGCTGTCGTTCCGATCACCCCGCAGCTCACCGCGTACCTCGGCGAGAGTGATGAGTCACACCGGATCGGTGCGCTCGCCATCCTCGGAACACTCTCGAAGGACTACCCCAACGTCGCTGAAGACACGATCCCAACGGCAATCGAATTACTTGACGCGGATCACTACAAACTTCGCGCGAATGCAGCCGGTCTGTTGGCAGACTTGGCTGACGCATACCCTGATCAGGTCGAGCCGGTGGTCCCACGGGCAATCGAGTTGTTAGACGACTCTGATGAGAAGGTACGGTACAACGCGACATCGATCCTCGCACGAATCGCTAAAGCAGATCCGGATGCCGTCGAACCCGCAATCGAACCGTTGATCGACGCATTAGACGAGGACTTCGCGTACGCCCGATCTAATGCCTGCTGGGCACTCGGCTACCTCGCAGCCGAAGACGCACTGGAGCGGTTACGAGACATTGAGGAAACTGATCCAAACGAGGAGGTACGACACGCTGCGTCGGTCGCAATCGACGAAATTGAGGAGCGGTAGCGAACCGGCCACGAGTGCCTGTTAGAGGCCACCGATGCTGACGAGTATTCCGAGCAAGACGAGTACGACGATAACGACTGTGCCGACGGTGAGCGGCGTGTTTTCCATCGCTTTCTCGTAGAATGGCATGGCTTCGTACTGTTCGCGGAACGCGTCTCGGTTCGCCTCGTCGTAGAAGTACTTCGTTTTGAACGCGAAGCGCTCGGTCACCGCGCACCCGGTACAGATCGGTGTGTCCTCTAATCGCTCGGTTTTGATGTGCGAGTCACAGTTGATACTTCCGCAGTTCGCACAGTACGTGTAGGCGTTGTCGGTGCCTGTTGTGTCGCAGTGGACGCACTGGTGGATTCCGTCTTCACTCGTTACGCGTGATGGTCCTGCCGCGAAATACTCGTACGGATACGAGTACTCCTGTAGGTCAGTCGTGTGCCGAACCTGCGGCAGGTACACCGGTTCGATTGACTGTACTGAGATGTCGGACCGATTCGGTTCACACGTTTTCGTATACGTGACGTTGTTGTCTCCGGTATAGGAAACGGTCGTCGTGTGATGGTCTTTGAGACGGTCAACGGCCCAGTCTTTGTATTCGGTCTGGGTTTGCCCGAACCGCCGATCTTCAACTGCATCGAACGAACTCTCGAACCGGTCCGCGTCGAGATCAACAGTCGCGTGGAGGTTCTCCAACACGAGGTTCGAGACGTCACCTGACGCAGCTTGGGGGCGTCCGCGTTCAGCGTGGACGACGAACCGGGACCGTTCGTTGATCCGGTGGATCACGCCAACCGACGTTTCGAAAACTGCGTTCGTATCCGCAGTCACGGCGACGACTGGTCGGAACGTGACGGTGGAATACGGCGCAGGAAGGTTCGATGACTGGATGTTTTCGATGTCTTGGAACGCTTCTTTGACAGGCGCAGTCACCGACGTCGCTGAGTCATATGGCCGGAGCGTTTCGTCGCACAGGATCTCGATTCGACCGTTGTAGAGGTCAAGTCCGATTTCGTCAGCGATCTCACGGAGGTCTACACCGTCAATGAGTTCAATCGGATACGGGTCATCATTGCGCTGGAGGCGCTGGGCATACTCGATAGCCGGGTTAGTAAATCGACCAGTCGTGACCACCATCCCACGCTTCGGTCCGTCAAACCCGAACGTCGCAATCGCCGAGTGAAGTTTCTGCACCACCGGTCGCCCGACAGTTCCTGTATGCTTACACTCGACAACGATGGCCCGGCGATTCCCGTCCACGACCTCTTCCATGAGGATGTCGCGTCCTTCGTCAGCCGTCCGCTCAGCTTGCCGAACGTTCTCGTAGCCAAGATTCCGGAAAACATCCTCCATCACGTCCTCGAACTCGAATCCGGAGAGATCGTCCAGAACAGGCATCGGATTTACTCCAATTGTACCATTTGGGTCGTAAATACGTTCTTTCGATTAGGAGGTATCGGACTACTCTTCGAACCCAGGTCCGACGGTAAACGAGGCCGGCGCACAGGGAAGTTGGTTGTGCTGACACCACCGGCAGTGCTCACCCGAAGTGTACCGACTGAACGAGAACTCGGCAATACGGGTCATCGACGCCGTCACGTCGTCCCTGACCGCCGCCAGGTCAGCGTCGCTGAATGTTCGGGATTCAACCGTCGGCCCTATCTCACCGACATAGGCGTATCCTGCACGTGCGACGGGCTCATCGTACAGGTCACGACATGCCAACAGGTAGATCGGGAGTTGCTTGTCGTCCTCTAGGTCGCGGTGACGTTCGGTGGCCTTGTAGTCGATGACGAGCAACTCATCGTCTGGCGTCCGGTAGACGGCGTCGATGTATCCGACGAGTTCGTGCCCATCGATGTCGAGTTCGAACTCCCGTTCCGCATCGATGAGCTCGTAGCTGGGGAGGTCTAACTCGAAGTACCGGTCGATACACTGTTTCGCCGCCGGGAGTGCGTCCTCGGCTCGGCGTTGACTGGCCAGGCGCTCACAGATTTCGTACCACTCCTCACGCCGTTCCACAGCTTGGTTCGCGGCTTGCTCTGCAGTGTCGTGGAACAGCAACCCGATCTCACGTTGCGAAACACCATCCCGGGCTTCATTCGTCGCGTCCTGATAGTCGGGGAATGCGTTGACCACGTAGTCCAGGTAGTGGCTCCGCGGGCATTCCTCGTAGGCTGCCAGCGACGTGTAACTGTGCGAGAGCGGCGGCGAGGGCGTCGACGGGCCGGTTAGCGACGTCACTTGGAGTGTCTCTCGTTCGTCTCTCGGTGAGAGATCCCCGTCGAGGGTGGCTGTTGCGAGGTCTAGCACGCGGTCGCGCGCAGCTTCGACTGCGAGTTCGTCCCCGTCGTGCTGGACGGTCCCACCAACGCGCCCGACAGTCTCGTTCGCCAGCGTGTCAGTCCAATCTGCCGCATCATCCGGGAGACACTCCTGAACGTCGGTCCAGAGTGGGAGCTGCCCGCGCGCTGGCTGCCACGGGATTTGGGGTGGAAGAATCTCGTCGACGGCCTCTGAAACCGGGTGCACGTCCGCAGCATCGTCGTCGCCCTCGGTACCGCCCTGGAGGACAAGGACGTCTTCGGCGCGCGTGATCCCGACGTGGAACACGCGGCGGGTTTCACGCGCGTCACGCTCGACGAAGTCCTCGGCGAACGCCGCCTCTGCGCCATCCGAGAGCCCCGTTTCGAGTGCGTCGTAGGTACGTGAGCTCGGTGCCCACTCGTCGGCTGTAACTTGTGGGGTGAGGACGACCGGGAAGTCTAGGCCTTTGCTCTTGTGGATGGTCATTACGTTGACCGCGTCGTCGGCGACGTCCGGCTGACTCGTCGGTGTCGAGCCGCTCTCGTCGAACAGGGAGTCGTAGTGTTCGAGCGAGTTGATGAACTCTGGGGTGAGCGGTGGTTGGACAGCACTGTCACCGTATTGTTCGATGACGTCCTCCAGCTGGGCGAGATCCCGGCGCTCCTGTTCGCTGAGGTACCACTCGATGTTCGTGATGTCCGTGAGTTCGCGGTACAGGTGACTGAGCGACGCCGAGTCACGGATGGCGAGGAGCTCTGTGACGTGCTCGCGGGCTTCTACGACGCGGTCGGGTTCCTCGAACTCGTCGAGCGGCGTCTCGCGCAGCGTGTCCACGAGCGAGTCGTCGCCCGCGTTGAGCGTACGGAGATCCGCATCGCAGAGCCGGTACCGCATCAGGAGGACGCGATTCCAACTCACCTCGTCTTCGGGCCGCGCGAGCGCCTTCAGGTAGGCAGTCACGGTGCCGACGCCGACTGATTCCGTCGCCAGATCACCAGCAACCTGGTACGGGATGCCGGCATCCTCGAACTCCTCGATGACCGGCGTCGCGTGGTCGTTCTTCCGGACAAGCAGGGCGATGTCGCCCGGGTCGTACGCCTCGTCGAGGTTGTCTGCTGCGCCGCTCAGTAGATTCTGGACGACGGTGCGAAGCTGGGTCGCGCCGTCCGCATCGTCCTCGTCCGGCAGTTCGACGGTTGCGACGGTGTCGCCGTCGTACGCAGGTTCGTCGACGCGTTTCAGTGTCTTGTGTCGTTCGCGGTGATCGAGCTTCTGAATTGCTTCGTTCGCCAGGTTGAGGATCGGCTGTCGGGACCGGAAGTTCTCTTCTAACGGTTCATCTTCGAGTGCGGCGAATGCGCGGTCGAGTTCGTCAGTGATGTTGGCGACGTTCGCGCCACGCCACTCGTAGATCGCCTGATCGTCGTCACCAACGACGAACAGGTTGTCGTCGGTGACGAGGGACGTGACGAGATCGAACTGCAGCCGGTCGGTGTCCTGGAACTCGTCACAGAATACGTAGTCCCACCGGTCGGCTATCTCTTCGCCGACCGGCGAGTCCATCAGTGCGGCCGTCTCCACGACGAGGCCGTCGAAGTCTATCAGGTTCCGCTCGTCAAGTTCACGCTCATACGCCGCATAGCCCGCCGTCAGGTCACGGGCCGTGAGACAGTCCGAGAGGAACGAGTCGAGATGGTCCGTGAGTTCGAGGTCGAGATCGTCCGGAATCCCCTTCGGCGCACCGTTCGCGTACCCTCCGAGTAGGTACTTCGGAAGCTTGTACGCGTTGTCCGGCAACGCTTGGTCGCCCGCCTCGTGGGCTTCGAACGCGGATTCGAGCGCGTCACAAAGCTCGATGATGCGGTCGAGGAAGTCGCGTGCGCTGGCTTCGATACCATGGGTACCGAGTGCGTCGCGCTCAGCGACAAGGTCAGCACGCGCGTCTGGGAGCGAGTCTAGTACGCTCGATACGGACTGGCCACCCAGATGGTCGCTGGCGATGTTCTCGACGCGCTCCGAGAGGTCGGCGAGTTCGTAGACGCGGTCAGCCGGTCCGAGGAAGGTATCGATCTCGTCGGGCGTGATGCCGCTGCGTTTCATCGACCCGATGAAGTTGAGCAGCTTCGACGCAGCCCCTGACACGTACCCGTCGCTCCCGTACACGTTGGGTTTCACAGACCGGTATTCGATGTCGTCCAGGACGTCCAGAACGATGGCGTACTTTTCGGCGTCCGTGGCGACCTCGAAGTCCGGATCGATTCCCGCCTCGTACGCGTAGTCGGTGAGGATCTCGTTACAGATGGAGTGGTACGTGTACGCGTCGATGTCGTACCCTGCTGTCCCGAGTTTCGCGTTGAGTTTCTCACGCATTGAGTCCGCGGCGTTGTTCGTGAACGTCAACGCGAGAATCCGGTCGGGGGACACGTCTTCCTCGTCGATGAGGTGCTCGATTTTGCGCACCATTGTGAACGTCTTCCCCGTCCCTGCACCGGCGAGGACACGCATCGGGTACGCGTCGGAGTTGATGATTGTCCGCTGTTGGGGCTCCGGGGACACGTCTTCTTCTGGAACGGGGAGCCACGACGGGTACTCCGTCTCGTCGCTCATCGTCGCACCTCCGTCGACAGGCGATCAGCACACATCTCTCGATAGTCACAGTCCGGGCACGCCTCGTCGGTGATGAGGTCGAACGGCTCCGGCTCGTAGGCCTCACCTGTGATGCCGTCGTGTGCGGCACGGATGAGCGCCCAGATCGTGTCGTGGTGCTCCGCGTAGATCTCCGTGGTTTCTCGTGGATATCCACGGGCAGATACCTCGTACCCGGTTGGAGTGCTCTCGAACGACGTGCTGTTGAGCAGGCCGTAGAAACTGAATCGAACCGTCATCCCGTCCTCGTAGAACGGTTCGTTCTTCACGCCCTCGATGTACGTCGCCGTCTGGAACGCGTTCCGCACACGCTTTGGCTCGTGCGCCTCTCCGTCGCGGTGCTCGCCGAGATACTCGGCTGTCCCGGACGAAAGGACACCTCTCGTGTTCCGCTTGTAATCGAATACGTGGAGCCCCTCGTCCGTCCGAACGACGTTGTCAGCTTTCCCGTGGAGGCCGCGGCCATCCACTTCGCACTCCACCCAGCACTCCGTGGCGACGGAGTGACGCGCGTGCTCGATCCCGTCACCACCATCCGGGTCAAAGAACGCCTCGACGGCAGCCCGGTTCTCTCTCCGCTGGTATTCCTGATGGGCGTCGGATTCGTAGTCGTCGGAGTTGCTGTGTTCCGCCCACTTCGCCGCGAAGACATCCATCGCGCGGTCGTGAATCGTCTCTGCATCAGCATCACGGTCAGTCGCATCACATACGTCCTCGATAGTCTCGTGGTAGATCGTCCCTTGGTTGAGATACAGCTCCGTACGATCCGGTGTGTTCACATCCTGTACGTACCGGTAATCGTACAACCGCGGACACGTCGCGTAGTTCGCCAACCGCGACGGGGAGAGCGATTCCGAGCTCATCGCCGCACCTCCCCGGTAGCGAACTCGACACGCGCACGCAACGCCTTCCGAAGTTCCTCCCCACGCGCCCCGCTCTTATCGAGCACGTCCTGAATCTCTCCGAGTTCCGCTTCGACCTCATCGAGCGACACCGTCACGTCCTGACTGTTCGCGCGCCGCACCTCCGCAAGCGCGTCGTCGACCCGCGACAGCAGGTACTGCTCCGCCGCTTGCTCGCTCGTAACCTGTGGATCATCGGCCTCGGTCACCCACGGAAGGTCCGCATACGCCGCTGTGAGGAACCGCGACGCCTGTGCACGCTCTTCGAGCGCCGTGTCTTCGTACTCGTAGAGACAACAGTAGAGCCGCTCCGCCGCCGCACCCGCACCGACAGCCAACCGTCGCCGCGCGTGCTCCGCGTGGTACTGCGCGAACGGTCGTCCTGACGCCGTCGACGTCGTCGGGAACGTCGCATCCACGTCCGCTCCATCCAGTTCCGTTACACCGGGGTAGTCCGGCATCGACGCGACTCGCTCGCTCGGGAACAACCGTGTCAGGAACGGGTCGCCCGGGTACTCGCTGTCGACGAGATTCACGAGGAACACCGCGCGGAACGACTCGTTCTTAATCGCTTGCAAGTGATCGACGCGGACCCCGCCGTCGAGGTCCGTCGCACTCGTCTGATTCTGCTGTGGTGCGTACTCGTGAGCGCGTTCGAGCATCTGCTTGAACGACTCCCACGTCGCATCCACGAACTCGGTCTCTTCGAGGAACTCGGCCATCCGGAACGCCCGTCGGACGTTCCCGAACTGCGCCCGTGCATCCAACGGGGCCGCCCGTTCCGCGATCCGCTCTTTCAACCCAGCGTCCGTCGCCCACCAGTGAATCGCATCTTCGAGGCTCTCCGTCTCGCTGACTCGGTCCAAGCGGTCCGTATCGAGCTCCGGACCGTGGTCGGGCCCATCATCTTCACCGTCAGCGAGATACCGAACAGCCGCGAGGAGTTCCCGAATCGCAGGGTCGTCACCGAACCCGGTGACGGTTGTCGATTCCGTCGGAATCCCGGTGCCTTCGAACGCTTCGATAGCGTCCGTCACAGCACTACCGCTTTGCTTCGTGGCGACAGCGATGTCGTCGTACTCCCAGTCCGGCTGCGCGACGAGCGCTTCGATCTCGTTCGCAATCTCAGCGAGCTGTTCGTCACTGGAGTCTGTAGCGAGGACGGACACCGACCCAGCTCCCGGATCTTCTGGGACCATTTCGTCGGCGAAATAGGCTGCCGTCGCGGCTGGTCGCGTCGACGGCGTCCCCGATGCCCCACGTCGAGACTCGCTGAACGAGACGTAGTCCGTAACGGGTCCGGTCTCGACCCAGGTGCGGCGCACACTCGCGTTCTCCTCGGCGACACAGACGAGCTCGCAGTCTCCCGCGAGCGCGTCGAGATACGCGCGATCAAGCGGGAAGAACTCCTCAAATTCGACTGCGAGCACCGCGTCGAAATCAACGACCTCGTCGCGGGCATCCCCAGTGAGGACATCGAGCGCTTCCGAGATGAGTTGCCCGCGTTCCATGTGCCCGTGCTCGGCGAGCCAGTCGTGGAACCCGTTGAGCGCAGTCGTGATGTCACGGAGTTCCGGAGTCTCGTCAGGCGTGACCGCCTGCCAGGAGACCGTACCCATCACCGCATCCACGTCCTCGATGAACGACGGCTGCGCAGACGCCCGTTGGAGGTACTCCGTTTCCCACTCGTAGTCTTCGAGGAACCGGTACAGGAGTTCCCGTCGCAGCGCGTCGGAGAGAATGACGCGGTCATCGGTCTGGTTGAGGACATCGGTCGCGTGCACCACCGACGACGTCACGTACGGCGTCGCCGCACCCGGCAGTTCCTCACCTAACGCTTCACGGAACGTGTCTGCGCTCGTCGGCGCACCGGTGATGACGAGCACGTCCTCAGAATCGTGCTCGTCAAGGAGGTCAGTGTAGATGTTACATACCGCAGATTCCACGTTATACCGGCCAAACGGTACGCTCACCAGTTCGCCGTCGAAGGCGTGGTTCACTATACCTCTCATCGACGGCCCCTAGAGGTAGAAGACAGACCGGTCGAGTACGACATACTGGCTAGTTCCGAGAGCTATCAGTTAGGCTTTCTCCCATTACATCCCGTAGTGTTCAGATAAGCTGGTTCCATGCGAAGCTGAACACTACGAACCGGCAGTGTCGGTGTGTTTATCTACTTGGTGTCCTGTGGCGTGTACTTGTTCACATTATCAGAGACTTCTACAGAGCGATGGTTGTGACTTTTTCACTATCTTAGGTTGTCGTTCGTTTCGTTCGGCGAAACCCTTCGTATACAGCCGGCAATCCGAGGGGGAGTGCCAGGAGCCCGAATCCAAGGAGAGTAATCCCGTCTGCGTTCTGGTTTCGTACTGCGAGGAGCGTTGCGACAATGCCGGACAGCACGATTAGATATGCGGTGTTACTCCAGACCACATCGTACGAGGAACAGTACAGCCAGCAGATGAACGTGTAAGAGGGGGCGTTCCAGGTCGGTGGGTGGAGTTTCGGCCAGAAAACCCGACAGTAGGTCGTCCAGCTGAGCATCGCTAGCGTGGGGAGCCCAGCGAGCCACGTCGTTGAACCGAACGGCGTCCGAGTTCCGAATCGTCTGTAGCCACCGAAGAACAACGCCGGAAACCCGGCGATCCACAGCCAGATGCCGAGAGTGTACGTTACTGGCCAGTGTTCGATCCGTGGCTGTTCGAACGGGAGTCGGAGCGATGCCGGTAGCGTCGCCCAAGGGAACGAGGGATCAGGTGCCGGATTTGTGACGAACGCGACCAGACAGAGTCCCGTTCCAACGAGTAGTCCGTACAGGCCTAGCGTTGTATACCGGTCGAACCAAGCTGGGAGGGACGGATGCGTCGTCGCAGGACGGGAATCGGATGTCCTCGTCATTTCTCGGAACTGTCTTATCTTCACTTCGTATCGCGTTCAAGTGCCTCTCGCCGCTGTTCATATTCGTCCTCGGTTAGATCGCCGCGAGCGTATGCGAGCCGGAGCTCTTCGAGTGCTTGGTCTGAACCACTCTCACTGCCCACAACCGCCCTATAGATGAGGTAACCACCGCCGATAATGGCAGCCAGGAACAGGATCTGCATCACGATGCCGACGATGAACATCCAGCCCGACATCGTTCCGTCGCCCCACATTCCACCGCCCCACATACCGCCCATCATCGATCCGAATCCCATCATCCCGAACCCCATGAAGACCATCGGGAAGATGACGAACGCACCGATGATAATGAGGAGGATCGTGACCAGCCGTGTGTCGTCGATATTTTTTGGCATTTGAGTTCACTCCGTAAGTCCGTCTCTAGTGTCATGTACGTGGTTACGATTCAATGCGATTACGGCTTAGAACCATCTGGAATCGAACTTGCTGACTTTTGAATCCATAGTTGAGAGTTCTCAGAAGGACGGTATCTTAAGGAAAAGTGTAATAGAGGATCCTTACGTTGGTACAACCATACAGGCGACGATGATTGAGGGGATCTTCGAAGCCCTCCGAATCGGTGTTGGATTTCTCTGGACGGCAGCGTGGGCGATCATCATGGGCCTCACGATCACGAGTCTCGTTCAAGTCTATGTCTCCAAAGAGCGGATGGCTCAAGTCCTGGGTGATGGTGACCTAAGCGGTCTCATCAAAGCGACTGCGTTCGGCGCAGCGAGCAGTGGGTGTAGTTTCGGGGCCGTCGCCATCGGGAAAGGCCTGTTCAAAAAGGGTGCGCACGCGGTGAATTTCCTTGCGTTCATGTTCGCGTCGACGAACCTCATCGTCGAACTTGGGTTGATGATCCTGATCCTGCTGGGTTGGGAGTTCCTGCTCGCGGAACTGCTCGGCGGCCTCATCCTCATCGCCATCATGGCTGTCATCGTCCACCTCACACTCCCCGAGAACCTGTTCGACGAGGTTCGGGAGACACTCAACGAACGCGACCGTGAGTCGGGCGTCACGGAAGATCCTACCTGCGGGATGGAGGGGAAAGACGAGTACACGCTCACGACAGACGGCGGTGAAACACTGAAGTTCTGCTCGGAGGGCTGTATGGAGACCTACCGTCAGGAGACGTCAAGTAGCGGGGGGTGGCGCGAGGAGTTGCTGTCCTGGGGTGGTTGGTACAAGGTCGGGAATCAGTACCGCAAGGAGTGGTCGATGATCTGGAAGGACGTCATCGCAGGGTTTCTCATCTCCGGATTCGTCATCGTCTTCGTCCCGAAGTGGGTTTGGAACACCCTGTTCATCCAGGGGGACGGGCTGCTCGTGACCGCCGAGCACGCGATCATGGGCGTCGCCATCGCCGTCCTCAGTTTCGTCGGCAGTATGGGCAACGTCCCGTTCGCGGTCGCGCTCTGGGGCGGCGGCATTAGCTTCGCGGGAGTCATCGCGTTCGTCTACGCTGACCTCATCACGATCCCCGTGTTGAACGTCTACCGGAAGTACTACGGCTGGAAGATCATGCTGTACATCCTCGGTGTCTTCTTCGTTACGATGGCGTTCACCGGCTTCCTCATGGAACTACTATTCGACGCCCTCGGCATCGTCCCTGATCTGGCCGGTGGACAGACGGCAACCGAGCAAACGTACTTCGAGCTCAACTACACGTTCTACCTCAACCTCATCGCCTTCGCGCTCTCGGGCTTCCTGCTGTACGTGTACCGTCGTGGTCTCGGTGCGCCCGGCCAGTACCGCGACCCCGTCTGTGGTATGCGGACCGATGACAGCGAATCGTCGACGACACACGACGGTGAAACGTACTACTTCTGCTCACAGACCTGTAAGGAGACCTTCGAGGAGAAACCCGATGAATACGCCACCGGACATCCGATGGTGATGGAGGGACACGACCACTGACGGACGTCTCATCGAAAATCCACAGCTGATAGAAGACAGGTCCTTGTTCGCACTTGGGTAAATCCGATGACTAAACCAAATTGAACACGTTACTGTGCCCCTCGACCGGAGAGAATTGGAAAGCCGAAGCTCTGTTGAAATCCTCTACCGGTGATACTTCTAACTCATCTGCGGTCACTGCAGAACTGACGAATCGCTCAGCACAGACGAAGGAGCGAGCGATCTGCTGTGCTGTGGCGCGCCGGTGAGCGCCCGAAGGGCGCGAACCCGACCGCGAGGGACGCGGCGAGCGGAGCGAGCCGCGAGGCTGGGGAGGCGTGAGGTGTGGTTGCGGTGCGGTCGGGTGGGACTCAAAGGGGCAGCCTCGGGGAGGAAGCCCGGCGAAGCAAGCACCGCAGCGAAGGAACGGTAGTGACTGAGCGAGGAGCACAGCGAACCGCGCGAGTCCCCGAGGCTGGGGCTTTGGACGTGTTCACCGCGCCAGCAACGATCCCCCTCGTATTTCCTTGATTACCCACGAAACACTCGTTCTATAAGCACGCTTCGTCGACCAACTGTTTCAGTTGATAATGTGTCTGAAGAATAGGATTTCAACAATGCCTCCGCCTCATCTAAGCACTCAGCACAGAGCCAAAGCCGGATTTATTGTACCCGCCTTTGAAATTCGACTAAATGTACGACCGGATTCTACTGTCGACCGACGGTACTGTCGCGTCTGAACACGCTGAAGCGCATGCACTCGATCTCGCAGCCACGCACGACGCCGTCCTTCATGTCCTCTACGTCGTCGACGAGGATGTCGTGACGGCGTACAGCGGTGACGAGTACGTCGACGAAGCCGAAGGCCCCGAACACGGCCTCGAAGAACAGGGCGACGAGACGCTCTCAGAGCTTCGTCAGAGAGCGTCTGAGGCCGGCGTCGACATCGAGACGGCGATACGCCACGGTCGCCCTTCCGAGACCATCGTGGCGTATGCCGACGACCACGACGCAGACTTGCTCGTGCTCGGTACCAAACGCCGCCCAGACGAATACCGGGCACTGCTCGGGAGTGTCACCGACCGGATCCTTCGCTTGACGACCCGCCCAGCAACCGTCGTGAAAACTGAAGTCAGCGAGTAGCGAACGACCAATTGCTACCAGCCATCCTCAGGTGTGTGACGAGTGAGACGGGGGTCGAACTCCTCGCCGTCGATCTCGACGCGAGAATACACTTTGATTCCAAAGTTTGACCCTCACAAGACCAGAATGATCGAAAGGAAAATTCGCTAAAGAGAGGGGAACGTACGTACTCTTGTATGACGACGATCATCACCGTAGAGGGAATGACCTGCGGCCACTGTGAACAGACGGTTACAGAGGCACTTCAAGACGTATCCGGCGTGACCGACGTGACCGTCGACCGGGAGAACGAACAGGCGACCGTCGATGGTGACGCGGATGCCACGTCCCTCGTAGAGGCCGTCGAAGACGCCGGGTATACCGCTCATATCTGAGAATAGCACAGAACGTTCCAAAGACGAACGGCCCACCGTTCCCTTCGGAGTTTGCCCACACAGACCCTGCTGTACGATTTCAGGGGCCGAACATTCAGGAAGCCGGTGAATCCACTTCAACAGAGAATGACTCATGGAAGACCACGAAGATACAAATGAGAACCCCGCGGGAGAGGATACTCATCAGGACAACGACAGTCACCACCAGCACGGACTCGGCGAGCACGATGAAGCGGTCGACGGGTCTGACGAGCAACGGGTAGAACAGGAGCTACTGGAAGACGATGCTCAACCTGCCGCGGAGGGTGAGGCTGCTCGACACGAGCAGCATGAGCACGCCGGACACGAGGGGGGAGGGCACGATCACGGGTCCCACGAGGGGCACGGCGAGGGCCATGGTGGGATGCACGAGGGTCACGAGCAGATGTTCCGACGGCGCTTTTTCGTCTCGACACTCCTGTCGATTCCCGTTCTCCTCTACAGCCCAACGCTACAGGAGTGGCTGGGTTTCTCTGTCCCAGCGTTCCCCGGCAGCGAATGGATCAACCCTGTGTTCGCCGTGATCGTGTTCGCCTACGGTGGCATCCCCTTCCTGAAAATGGCTGTCCCCGAACTGCGAGACCGTGCGCCCGGGATGATGACGCTCATCTCGATGGCGATCACCGTCGCGTTCGTCTACAGCTTAGCGAGTGTCGTGTTCCCGGCGCAGTCGGCGTTCTTCTGGGAACTGGTGACGCTGATCGACATCATGCTGTTGGGTCACTGGATCGAGATGCGGTCGGTCCGTCGGGCCTCCAGTGCACTCGACGAGCTGGCGAAGCTGATGCCTGACACCGCAGAGCGACTCACTGAATCAGGTGAAACCGAGGAGGTTCCCGTGGACCAACTCGGAGAAGGCGATCTTGTGCTCGTCCGTCCTGGTGCGAGCGTCCCAGCTGACGGCGTGGTCGAGGAGGGCGATTCCGACGTGAATGAGGCGATGATCACCGGCGAATCTCGCCCCGTCTCGAAGGAGCCAGGTGACGAGGTGATCGGCGGTACAGTGAACGGTGACGGCAGTCTTCGGGTCCGGATCGATTCGACCGGCGAGGAGACGACGTTGGCTGGCATTATGCGGCTCGTCGAAGACGCCCAGCAGAGTAAGTCTAAGACACAGATGCTTGCTGACCGGGCGGCGGGATGGCTATTCTACGTCGCGCTTGGTGCGGCTGTGGTGACCGCTATCGCGTGGACGCTTGCGGTTCAGTTCAACGCAACAGTCATCGAGCGGGTGGTCACCGTCCTCGTTATCGCTTGTCCGCACGCGCTCGGGCTGGCAATTCCACTCGTCGTCGCCATCAACACCTCGATGGCCGCACGAAACGGGATGCTCATCCGCGACCGAATCGCTATGGAACAGGCGCGAGATCTCGATACGATCGTGTTCGACAAGACGGGGACGCTCACGAAGGGCGAACACGGTGTCGTTGACGTTGAGACGACTGACGCCATCAACGAGGATGAAGCGCTTGCGCTGGCCGCCGCCGTCGAGGGTGATTCCGAGCACATGATCGCCCAAGCTGTCCGGAAGGAGGCTGATGAGAAGGGAGTCACCGCGCCGAACGCCACGAACTTCGAGGCGATCAAAGGACGCGGTGTGCGGGCCACAGTTGAGGAAGAAACCGTCCACGTGGGCGGACCGAACCTTCTTGAATATCTCGACAACGATGTCCCGTCTTCCCTCCAAGCGTTTGCGGACGAGGCTGGCGCGAACGCTCAGACGGTTGTCTATCTCGTCCGCGACGGGCAAGCCGTCGCAGCGTTTGCAATGGCGGACGTCATCCGTGAGGAGAGCTACCGGGTCGTCGAAGCGCTCCACAACCTCGGTATCGAAGTGGCTATGCTCACGGGTGACTCTGCGGACGTGGCTCATGCCGTTGCCGAGGATCTTGGCATCGACACCGTGTTCGCGGAGGTTCTCCCCGAAGACAAAGACAAGAAGGTGACTGAGCTGCAGGACCAAGGAAAACTCGTTGGGATGGTCGGTGACGGTGTCAACGACGCACCGGCACTCACCCGGGCGGACATCGGGATCGCTATCGGAAGCGGAACGGATGTTGCGGTTCAGTCGGCAGACATCATTCTAGTCCAGAACAATCCGATGGACGTTGTCCGACTCGTAAAGTTAAGCCGAGCGAGCTACAAGAGGATGCGAGAAAATCTCGTCTGGGCGGCCGGCTACAACGTCTTCGCAATCCCGCTGGCAGCTGGCATCCTCTTCCCGTGGGGGATTCTGCTGTCCCCGGCCATCGGAGCATTGCTGATGTCTTTGAGCACGGTCATTGTTGCGATCAATGCACAGTTCCTTCGGCGAACCGATCTCACAGTTCCGAGCCTCCCCGAGGTATCGTCGTCAACCGATACCCGTCCGACTGGTTGATTTCCCGCGAGTGCTTTTTCCGATCCTAGTATCGATTAACACTGTCGTGCTGACTACATCATTGGTATCGAATCCGACCACGAAAACCCGTCACTGTATGGAAGTTTCAACAAGGCTGAATCAAGTAATCTATCTACCACAAAGTTAATGCCTTCAAAGCATATATTTCGATATAATTATGCTCAAAGGGCATTTTGAGTCGGCGGGGGCGAGTATCGAATATGGGGATGCTGGCTTCCTCTTTCCCGTCGATGAACTGGATGCGACTGTCATCCAGTACCGAGATGCCCAACTCGCGCTTGACGACGTCGATGGATCGAATGTCATCGTCGTCGCACCGACGAGCCTCGCAACCAGTTACTTCCTCACTTAGCACGCGCTCACCGCGATTCCCGTCGACAGCCACCCCGCTGCGGTTCAGACCCAGATCACTGCTGAGCTTGACCGTTCCCTGGATACGTTCGAACTCATTCAGATCGGGAAGTGGAATAGTGACAGTACGAACCGTTCGCTCGCCGAATTCGCGGACGCCTGAATTCCGACTCTTGGACGTGTAGACTTGGACAAACCCAGCAGTACACAACTATCGATGACTGAGACACTCGCCGACGAGTACCCGGAGGCCACTCCGTACATCCAGCAAGCCGTCGACGAACACGGCGAAGACTGGGTGTTGGAGAATTACTACCAGCAACTCTACTCGCTCGGGCGGCTTATGGAAATGCCCGAAAAGGACGAACTCCCGTTCTACGACGATGACGAGAACGACACGATGACCGAAGCGGAACGAGTAGAGATGTACCAGGCGTGGGCTGAGTATCGGGAGAACCTCCGTACCGGAACGAAACCTGACGAATGACTGCCACCCTACATTTTTCTCAGCGGTAGTCGTTGGTGACGTATGGATTTGGATCGGGCGCGTGGTGTCCTACTGGGGTTGGCGTGTGGGGATGCGCTGGGCCGACCAGTCGAGTTTTCGTCTGCCTCGGAGATTAGTGCTGAGCACGGTCGGCTCGACGAGATGATCGGGCACGGCACGTGGAACCAGCCTGCTGGGACGATCACGGACGACACCGAGCAGGCGCTGTGCATCGCACGAAGTCTCGCCGAGCAACAAGAGTTCGATCCGGCGGACATTGCCGAGCGGTTCGTTGCGTGGTACGATAGTGGGCCGTTCGACATAGGGGGGATGACGAGGCGGTCGCTCAGCCGCCTCCAACGCGGCGATGCGTGGGACGAGGCAGGCCAGCAGGTCTGGGAGAGCAGTCCTGAAGGCCAGAACGCAGGGAATGGGAGTGTGATGCGGTGTCCACCGCTCGCCATCCCGTACGCGGCGGACTGGGAGCGACTTGCCGAGGTGAGTCGGCAGTCCTCACAGATCACGCACGCTGACCCGCGGTGTACGGAGGGTTGCGCGATTCTGAACCTCACCGTGGCTGGCCTACTCGAAGACGCGGACACGCCGTTGCAGGATGCCCTTGACTACGTCGGTTCAGATGCGCCTGAGGAGATCGTGACGGCACTCGAACCACTCGCTCGTGGCGACTCGACCGACACGCTGGAAACGTCAGGGTACGTCGTGTATTCGCTGCAGACGGCACTCCACGATGGCCTGGTCGCGGAGAGTGCTGAGGAGGCGATTGTGACGGCGGTGAATCGTGGCGGTGATACAGATACGATTGGGGCGATTGCTGGCGCGGTCGCTGGCGCGCGGTTCGGATCGTCACAGCTTCCGGATCGGTGGCTGAGTGCTATCGACGAGCTCGATGAACTCGAAGTACTGGCAACCCAGCTTACCAACGTGGGGTAAATCAGGAGAGATGTGTTGGCCAGGCTCTGGATGTAGTGCGTTTTAATTCGGTCTGTCACCTACGCTGATGGGATGACTGCCTGTGTCTATTACCATCATCCCGAGGATTCTCAGTATTCTCTCGCGTACGTTACTCAGGAGAGGGATGAGATAACGACGTCCGGGCAAGATGCAATTATTGAGCAGTACGATCTGGATGAGGAATTCTTCGTACTGTATACGAATCGCGGGGCGAGCGGTACGGTTGAGGACCTTGATGACGAGTTTGAAGACATACTCGATGAGATGTCGCCACAGAATCGGACGATTACGGTGCGGTTGCTTCAGATTTTCGAGGAGATCATCGAGGAAAAGGAACTGGAGGAGGATGCGAAGCTCGAAATTTACAAGCAGATTGAATTAGAGCGGATTCCTGACGCTCTCGCTCGCGTTGAGTGGACCGGTACCGCCGTCGATGTCGCAGGGCAGCTGATGTCTACACTCATTCTGAAACACGCGCTGCCCAACGCGAATCACCGGACGTCGATCAGTATGGCTCAATGGTACCTGGAGAGTATCGAAACCGGATTCTCTTTTCCTGACTTTGCGACCGAAGAGTACGACTGGAAGGCGTGGGTCAACGAGTACATTACCGAGTCGAAGCGGCTTCTCACGGTTCGACGGAATACGACGGCGTTCTCGTTACTTGCTGACTGGGGGTGTGACACCATTATGCGGAAGAATAGCATCGGGATCGTTCTTGCAGAGTATGACCTCGACTTCACTCGTTCAGAGGCCTACGCGTACTATGGAGAGGTGCATACAGAGCTCTGTACGGACTTCCTTATTGAATCTGTTACTCGTGCTGGACACGACGAACTCATCACTGCCGACGGTATTGGCAAAGCAGAATTCGTCTCGTTCCTCGATGAGGCAGAATAACCGCGTTAGTCCTGGAGGTCTGCGACAGTGCGTCCGAGCTCCCGGGCGTGTTCGCTCTGGCTTACGTCGTACCGCTCTTCTATTGAGCGGAGTCGTTCTTGAAACGTCATTGTTGGGCCTCCAGTTGCGTCTACTATAAACAAGGCAGTTCCCGCATAAGAACCTTTTCCCAGTCGTTCAGGCGGTGTTCAGATAAGGATTGAAAGGTGAGGCGGTGCGTTTTCAAAGTGGTTCATGCCCGAAAACGACCGCCTCAGCGGCTGTTTAGACGAGATGAACGTAGAGTTTGTGGAGCGGGAGGCAACACCGAAACTGTTGATGAAGCTCAGTATTCAGCTTCATTTGTCTGGACTGTCGCTTTCGAATACTGTTTCGTTTCTTGTGCTCTGTTGAATCCGCAGAAGGCGGCGGGATAGCGTCGCTCTGAAGGTGGAAGCGAAGCGGAAGAGCCGAATGTGACTAACCTACTCTTCCGCTTCGTTAAGCAAGCCGCGTCGCTGGCTCAAAAGCGCTGTGCCGCCAGTCCAACGGCGGTGAGTGACCCGACTGGCAACGGATTTCCCGGGTGGAAGCATGTCACGCTCCACTTTTTGCGGGTTCACATGGACGCGACGTACCGAGAGATCGTGGATTGGGCGAGTGAGATGGATCGCGTTCGTGGTCTGTTACAGCTCGCTCGAACGGCATTTCCCGCACCCTCAACGCTGTACCGGTCGTTTGAGAGGGTGCCCATGTCCGTGTGGCGCGGCTTCCTTCGAGAGTCTGCGACCATCTGCGATCCGGGCTCGCACGGAGCCATCGATGCCACGTTCTTCGACCGCGAAACGGCATCGAGACACTACCAACACCGCTCGGATCGCCACATACGCACGCTCAAAACGACGGCGCTCGTCGATACAGACTCGTGTGCCATCCTCGATATTCACTGCTCGGCACACTGGCCTCACGACACCCAAACCGGCCGTCGAGTTGCCCTTCGCAACACCGAGAAAATTGAGAGTCTCGCCGGCGACAAAGGCTATGACGACCAATCTCTCCGGGATGCCCTCCGATCAGCGGGCGTCCGGCCCCTGCTGCGTCATCGGTTGTTCGCTGCGTACGATCACGCACACAACGCACGGTTGGACAGCGGGCTATACGGCCAGCGCTGGATGGCCGAGACCGCCTTTTCGGCCATCAAGCGTCGGTTCGGCCCCGCTGTCCACCCTCGCGCGTGGTACCGCGAGTTCCGCGAGTTGGTGTTGACCGCCGCAGTCTACAACCTCGAACAAGCGCTCAAACAGTGACCCCGACGCCGTCATCGGATTCAACAAAGCAGTTTCTTGAAGTATTCGGTGTTGATCGGGTTCGATCCACTGTTCACAACTGGGTTCATAAGGCTGATCTACAGCCGGAATCTGGTCGGAGTCCGAATCGTGTTGCGGTCGATGAAACGGTGATTCAGCTTGACGATGAACAGTATTGGCTGTACGCCGCCGTCGATCCTGATTCAAACGATTTACTCTATACAAAGCTTGAGCCGACAAGAACAAACGTAATCGCAGATCAGTTTTTCGCGGAACTTCGCGAAACACACGATATAGATGACGCGATCTTTCTCGTTGATGGCTCGGTTCCACTTCAGCGAGCCTGTGACAAACATGACCTCAAGTTCAGATACAAACGACATGGAGATCGGAACAGCGTCGAACGTGTCTTTCGTGAGGTAAAACGCAGAACTACCAGTTTCTCAAACTTTTTCAGCAACGCCGAAGCAGAAACTGCGAACAAGTGGCTCAGCTCGTTCGCCTTCGCATGGAATCAGCTTATCTGAACACTACCCCGGGTGCTGCGGATCACGTATTAGATAGATTATAATTGACGGGTCGCGAGCCGTTTTCCGGAAAGCTCCAGAGATCGATACGGCCAGTTATCAAAACAGAGATTCGTCCGATACTCTCATCATCCTCCACAGACGGCGTGTATTCAATGACCGTCGCGACTGGAACGGATGACGGCGGAGCGCAGGGAGGCCACGACGAGTTCCGCTCGGAGGACCTCTGGGAGTCGTACCTCGAGCGCGCCGAGCCGGCGCCCGAAGACGATGACGAAGTGGATCGATTGCGCCACGAGCGTGACTTCTGGCGGTCGATGTTCGACCAGTTGGTGGGCGAGTTTCCGGAGGGAGTACTGGTAACGCGAACCGACGGAGGACTCACTCACTGGAACCGGACGCTCGCCGACCACCTCAACATCGACGGGGCGGAGGCGATAGGCGAACACGCATACGACGTGATCGGGACCGAGAACAGGGACGAGACGCTGGCCGAGACGATCGCACGGGAGGAGACCGCGATCGAGGAGGTGGAGATCCGCGAGGTACCGACGACGGACGCGAAGTTCCAGAACTACGGCGTCCCGCTCCGCGGCCCCGACGGTACCGTCGCCGGAGCGTTCGAGGTCGCCTCCGACGTCTCCGAACACGTCGACCGCCAGCGCGAGCTCGAGGCGCTTCAACGGGAGGTCTCAGGGACGGTCAGGACACAGCTCACCGACCTCTCGGAGACGATCGATCGGGTGGTCACGTTCACGGAGGAGACGGAGTCGTTCTCCGAGGCGCAGCGACGGTGGATGGAGCAGGTCGCGGACGAGGTGTCCGACCAGTCGGCGACGATAGAGGAGATCGCCTCGAGCGCGGAGCAGGTGAACCAGGCGGCCGGACACGCCCGGGAACGGGCCGACGAGGGAGAGACGGCGGCCGAGACGGCCCTCGAACGAATGGATGGGGTTCGGTCGTCGGCCGAGAGCGTCGGCGAGACCATCGACGAACTGACCGCGCAGGCCGACGAGATGGGCGAGATCATCGAGGTGATAAACGACATCGCCGACCAGACCAACCTGTTGGCGTTGAACGCCAGCATCGAGGCCGCCCGTGCGGGCGAGGCGGGGGCCGGGTTCTCGGTCGTCGCCGACGAGGTCAAGTCCCTCGCCGAGGAGTCACAGGAGCAGGCGGGCCGGATCGAGGACCGGATCGGCGACGTGGTCTCGACGACCCGACGGACCGCGGTCGAACTCGAGGAGACGACCGATGACCTCGACGCCGCCACCGACGCGGTCGGCGGGATCGTCGACTCGCTCCGGGAGATCCGCGAGGCGGTGGACGAGACGGCCACCGGCGTCGAGGAGGTCGCCCGCGCGACCGACGACCACGCGGCGAGCACGGAGGAGGTGGCCGCCACCGTCGACGAGGCGGTCGGCGAGCTGACCGAGTTGGAGGAACAGCTGTCGGAACTCAGCGGGATCGCGAACGACCAGTACCGGCAGGTGGAGCGGATCGAGGGGACCGTCGACGGGTTGCTCACCGGAGAGTGACCGGCCGCCGACCGTCAGTCGCCGCCGAGCCGGCGTGACGTGTCCGCCATCGCGGGGTCAGGAACGTCGGGGCGTCGTCACTCGGTCAGCTCCTCGATCAGCGTGTCGAGGTCGTAGGTCGCCGGCGCGCGCGACTCGTCGCGGAGGGTCGAGATCGTGAACGTCGAGTTGGTTCGTTCGACGCCGTCTATCGCCTCGAACTCGCTGATGAGTCGTTCGACGGTGTCCGACGAGGAGAGCCGCGCGATGACGACGAAGTCGGTCTCACCCATCGTGAAGAACGCTCCGGTGACCCCCTCGATCTCGAGGAGCCGTTCGGCGAACTCCTCGTGGGAGTCGTCGTAGTCGGCGAGCACCTCGACGATGACGGTGACGCCGAGCCCGAGCGCCTCGTGGTCGAAGTCGTAGAGGTCGTTCTCTATCACTCCGGACTCCCGGAGGTTGTTGAGCCGGTAGTGGATCGTCGACACCGGGATGTCCGTCTCCTCGTGAAGCGCCTCCGGACTGCCGGTCCCGAGGTCGGCGATCGCCTTCAACAGCCGCACGTCGCGCTCGTCCATGAACGCGGGTTCACGTTACGGATCCGTATATATTCCGACCGACATACTCGGAGTCGACTCCAACATCAACCGACGGATCCGGATCGATATTGAACGAGCATCATATGTGTGTTCCTTCATCCAAAATTCTGGATATTCCGAGAGATTAGTTTAAATATCTCCGTGAAATCGATATTGTATCCAATGTACTCGAAGGACCTCCTTTCGTCTCCCACCGTCGCCGTCGGCGCGTTCCTGCTGCTCGCGACGCTGTGGGGCAGTTCGTTCGTCGCTATCGAGGCCGGGTTGGCGTACTTTCCGCCGCTGCTCTTCGCGGGGATCCGGTACGCGCTCGCCGGGGTCGCCGTGTTGGCGTACGCGACCGTCGTCTCCGACCGCTGGGTCCCACGCGGTCGCGACGAGTGGCTCGGCGTCGGCGTCGCCGGCGGCTTCGTGATCGCGGCGTACCACGGCCTCCTGTACGTGGGCGAGCTTCACGTCTCGGGCGCGATCGCCGCCGTGATCGTCAGCCTCTCGCCGGTGTTGACCGCCGCGTTCGCCGCGGTCCTGCTGCCGAACGAGCGGCTCGGACCCCTCGAGATCGCCGGGTTCGCCCTCGGCGTGGTCGGGGTCGCCGTGATCGCCGACCCCGGCGGAGCGGGGCTCGCGGCCGGAGGCGGGGTGGGTCCCCTCGGCTTCCTCTCGCCGGAGCTCCTGGGCGTCGCGTTGGTGTTCCTCTCCGCGGCCTCCTTTTCGGTCGGGGCCGTCCTCCTGCGACCGCTTCGAACCGACCTCCCGATCGCCGCGCTCCAGGGCTGGGCGATGGTTACCGGCGCCGGACTGCTCCTCGGCGGGGCGGCCGTCACCGGTGAGTCGCCCGCGTCGATCGTGTGGAACGCGACCGCGGTGGTCTCGTTGACGTACCTCACCGTCCTCTCGGGGATCGTCGGGTTCCTCCTCTACTTCGCGCTCCTCGACGCCGTCGGTCCGACACAGCTCCACCTCGTGAGCTACGTCGAGCCGATCGTCGCCGCCGTCGGGAGCTGGGTCGTGCTCGGGCACCTGATCGGCGGGGAGGGGGTCCTCGGCTTCGTCGCCATTCTCGCCGGCTTCGCCGCGCTGGAACGTCGCGAGATCGCCGCCTACGTCGCGGCCCACCGCGGGTTCCGCTCGTAGCGAGTGCTCGCCCCGGAACGCCCTTAAGACCGGGGCACTCACGGACCGACGTGACCGCACTCGACACGCTCCGCCGACCCGAACACACCGGCGTGAACCGCTGTTGGCCGTGTACCGCGATCAACCTCGCCGTCGTCGTCGTCCTCGCGACGCTCGCGGGGATCGCGTTCGCCCCGCTCGCCCCGCCCGTCCTGCTCGGCGGCGGGTTGCTCGTCTACCTCCGGGGATACGTCGTCCCCGGGACGCCGCGGTTCGCGCCCCGTCTCGTCGAGCCGCTCCCGTTCGACGTCGGACCGGAGAAACGCGACCGCGTCGAGAGCGACTCGATCGCCGACGGCGTCGGTCGCGAGACGGTCGCCGACGGGTCCGGCGAACGCATCGACGCCGATCCGGGTCACCGCGAAACCGGCACCGATCGGCCCGAAACCGGGTCCGATCACCTCGACGCCGGCACGGACCGTGCCGCCGACCCGGAAGCGCTGCTCGCGGCGCTCTCGGAGGCCGAGGTCCTCGTCGAGACCGACGACGACCTCCGTCTCACCGACGGCTACCGCGAGGCCTTCGAGGACCGGATGGCCGACCTGCGGGAGCTTTCGGAGTCCGCGCTGGCCGACCGGGCGGCCGCGGCCGCCGGCGACGACCTCGACGGGGAGGTACACGGCGAGCGGATCCGGATCGCGGGCGACCGCCCTGTCTGGCTCTCGCGGCCCGTGGCGATCGCCGAGACCGCGGCGGCGGAGACGCTCGCCGACTTCGACGTCCCCTCGGAGGTCCGCGCGGCCGCCGCTCGGCCCCTGCGAACCTTCGTCCGGACGTGTCCGGTCTGTGGCGGTGACGTCTCCGAGACGGTCCGACGGGACTGCTGTGGCGGTCCGGGCGGCGTCCAGCGCGACCCCGACCTACCGGTTTTGGCCTGCGAGGAGTGCTCGGCGCTGGTCTTCGAGTTCGATCCCGAGTGATCGGCCGACCGTCGATGCGTCGACGACCGGAACCGGGGTCACCCGTCGAACGGAGCCAGCATCGCGTCGTCGAACTGAACCGGGGCTCCGGAACCGTCGAAACACCCGTACTCGGTGACTCCCTCGATGCTCGTTCGGCCGTCGCTTGACAGCTCGTGGGCGATCCGGATCGAATCCCGATCGACCGAGGACACGTCACAGGAGACGTGTAGCGTCGATCCGGACCGGACGGGCGAGTTGAACTCCCACGTCCAGTCACGGATTCGATAGGGCTGTTTGTCACCGCGCAGTTCGTCGACGCTCGTCCCCCGATCGGCGAGGAACCGTTCGAGGGCGATATCGGCGAACCGCGGGTACTCCTCGAAGTACGCCAGGTTCGCCCCCTCGATGTGGGGGCCGTGGATCCGAAACGACGACGAGAACGACGGGAGGTCTCGGGAACGGTCGATCTCCGTTTCGGGCCCGACGGCGGGGTCGTGGTCGACGGACGCGTCGACGAGATCCGAGCGGATCCGCTCGGGCAGCGCCAGCGCGGAGCCGTCCCTCGAGATCGTCACGTGCGTTATTCGTGCCGTGGCCAGCGGTTCACCGTCGCCGTCGGCGACCTCGTAGAGCAACTCCACGCTGGAGTCACCGACGTTCACCGGGACCGCGTCGACGGTGACGACGTCGTCGACGGTCGGATAGCGGGTAACGGAGGCACCGGCGACGACGGGCGCGTACGGGATGCCGTCGTCGGCGAGTATCTCCCGAAACGGATAGTCGAACGCGTCAGCCACTTCCTGAGTGGATACCAACAGCCAGTCGAAGAACGTCGCACCGTGGACGAGCGAGCCGGCGAGCTCGCCGAATCGGACTCGGCGATGGGCGATGGTCTGCACGTCGTCGGGGTTTCCCTTGGACCCGCATGAGCGTATGAAAACCGGCAAGCGATACGGGTCCTCGTCGTCGAGTGCCGGCCCTCGATCTCACTCCGGGTCGACCGAGTTTCTCGATCTCACTCCGGGAGGTCTCCGGTGACCCCCGAACGGAGGTCCCGACCGAAGTAGTGGCCGACGAGTCCACAGAGGAGGCCCACCCCGCCGCCGACCGCGAGAAGCGGGAGTCCCCACTGGCCGAGGTAGTCGATGCCGATCGGGAGGAACCCGACGCCGAGCACGCTCGACACGGCGGTGCCGGCTCCCGCGAGCGCCCCGGCGAGACCCGTTTCCACGTAGTTGGACGAAGAGAAGAGCAGCCCGACGAGGAAGGTCGCGATCAGCACGCCGGCGACGGCCCCGATGGTCCCGCCGATGAGCGGAACCAGTCCGACGAGGACGGTGGCGAGAGCGACGGCGAGGAGGGTGACGCCGAACGCCTTCAGCGAGAACCAGCGACCGTCCACGCCGACCCGGCCGGAACCGCTCGACCCGGAAACCGAACTCGCGTCCGCGGGGGCGGTCGAGTCCGCCGAATCCCCCGATCGCGTGCCGGCGGCCGATCCCTCCTCGACGCCGGATCCTCCGCCCGCGAGGTCGTCGTCGAGGAGGTCGTCGAGGTCGTCGAGCGGGTCGCCCTCTCCGGCGTCGGTGGCCTCTCCGGCGTCCCGCTCCTTGGAGGGTTGCATGTCTCCGGATCCAGTCCGTGAGGTCTTGTGTCTTGTGCCGAGACCGTCGTTCCGAGCGATCCGAGCGGAGAGAACCTCCCGAGGGTCGGCGTGGGTGATCCGACCCGGTCGGCGATCGTCGGGACCGACGTCCGATCCCGGGAGGGACCGGGTCGGTTCACCGGAAACCCGGTGTCGACGGAGGCTCGCGGTCCCGGTCACCCATTTATAATGTATCCTTCACGCCCAGCACCCGCTCTTCAGCCTCGCGACCGGGGTCCCACTCGCTGCCGTCGCGGTCGGACTCGCGGTGGTCGGCGACGCTCCGCGCCATCGCCTCCTCGACCGGCGTCGACTCCCAGCCGAGGTCGGCGAGCGCGCAAGTGTCGAGCAGGTGCGGGTACTCCCGGTAGAGCGTGAAGTCGGCCGGGTCGAGCCCGCCCGCGGCGAGGGCGTCGGCGCTCGCGGGCACGACCGTACACGTCGTGTCGGCGACCTCGGCGATCGTCTCCAGCGTCTCCTCGAGGGTGAGCGCCCGCCGGTCGCCGACGTTGTAGGCCGCGCCCGGCTCGCCGCGCTCGGCGACGACCCGGAGCGCCCGCGCCACGTCCTCGACGTACGCCCGGTGCCAGAGGTTCTGCCCGTCGCCGGGAACGACCACCCGGTCGTACGACAGCACCCGGTCGATCCAGTAGTCCAGTCGCTCGGTGTAGTCGTGTGGGCCGTACACGATACACGGCCTGACGGCCATGGCGTTGACGCCCGCCTCGGCGGCGGCGAAGACCTCCCGGTCGCCCGCGGCCTTCCGGTTGCCGTAGGTGGCGTCGCTCTCGTCGGTCGCCTGCTCGGGCGTACACGCCTCGAGGGGCGTCTCGCCCTCCCGTTTCGGGACGTGCTCTGCCGCGTAGGCCGCCCCGGAGGAGACGTACACGTATCCGTCGACGTCCGCGAAGAGATCGGTCGCGGCCTCGACGTCGGCAGGGTGGTACGCCACGCAGTCGATCACGACATCGGGATCCGCGGACAGCTTCGCGGCCTCCAGATCGCGGTCGTTCGTCCGGTCGCCCTCGACGTGCGAGACGCGGTCCTCGTCCGCGAACGGGTCCTCGCGGTTCCCGCGGGTCATCGTCGTGACCCGGTAGTCGTTCTCGAGGAGGTCCTCGACCGCGTGTCGGCCGATGAACCGCGTGCCGCCGATGACGAGCGCCGTGTCGGTCATACCGGCCCTCCGGCGGGGGGCGGCAAAAGCGTGGCCGAAGCGGAAGCCGACGGCGGGCGTCGTCGGTCGAGGACGGCGAGTCCGCGGCGAACCCGTCGATCGCGGGCCGGCGGCTACTCGGCGGTCTCGTCGTTCCGCTCGTCGTCACCGTCGTCGTCGCGGGGGCCGTCGCCGCGCCACCGCCTGTACAGGAGGTACGCCACCACGAACCCGCCGCCCCAGTAGGCGACGGCGAGGAGGGCGATCCGGAGCCCCGTGAGGAGCTCCGTCGTCGGGATCCCGGCCATACGTCGACTCGGCGTCTCGGAGGGATAAACGCACCGAGAGAGGGACAACTACACGGCCCCGGAGTCCGTACCGCCGGGACATGAGCGAGATCCGTCGACGGCGACCGTGGCTCGCCGTGCTGTTAGCGCTGTTGATATCCGGGCTCGGCCACGCGTACCTCCGACGATGGGCGCGCGCGTTCGGCTGGTACGTAGTGATCACGGCGACGCTCGTCTTTCTCGTCCCGGACGCGGCCGTCGACCAGCTGCTGGCGCGGGAGACGCCGCCGGCCCTCGACGTCGCGCCCGGCCTGCTCGCGGTGCTCGCCAGCGTCGTCGACGCCTACGTCCTCGCGGTCCGGAACAACCGTCGCTACGACAGCCAACGGCGACCGAGCGGCGGAGACGCGAGCACGACCGAGGCGGGGACGGGAACGTCGGAGACGGGGACGAGAGCGACGGAAACGGGGACGGGAACGACGGATATCGGAACGGTCGAGATGGACGGGTCGAACGCGGCCAAGCGGGACGTCTCCGACGCGGAACCCGCCGGTCGCGGCGACGAGCGGCGGGCCAGACGGACCGGTTCCGACGACTCGGCCGGGAGATCCCCGGGAACGGTCCCCTCGACGATCGAGTGTCCCCACTGCGGCCGGGACACGGACGCGGAGCTCGACTTCTGTCACTGGTGTACCGAGCCGCTCGAGGTCGCGGGCGGCTCGACGGAGTGAGCCGGGACCGCCCCCTCAGCGAAGCCGCGCCTCGACGAACGCGACCACGTCGGCGAGTTCCTCCCGGCCGATCCCGTGCCCGGTCGCGTACGTCTCGTAGGTCACGTCCGCGCCGACCTCGGCGAGCCGGTCGGCGGCCGCCTCGGCCCGCGACTCGGGGATCACCCGGTCGCCCGTGCCGGCACCGACGAAGACCGGCTTGCCTCCGATCCCGTCGGGTTCCAGATCGAGGTGCGAGTCGGGCAGGTAGCCGTGGAGCCCGACGACCCAGCCGTAGGAGTCGGGGTCCTCCAAGAGCAGCGAGAGGCTCGTGATCGCGCCCTGGCTGAACCCGAGCAGCCCGATCCGGTCGGCGTCGAGGCCGTACGCGTCGGTCGCGGCCGACACGCTCTCGGCGATCCGATCGAGGCTCCGCCGGAAGTCCTCGGCGTGCGGCTGGCTCTCGTGGAGCCCGCCGCCGGAGAGGTCGAGCTCGTACCACGTGTAGCCTCCCTGAAGCGGATCGGGCGCGCGGAGGCTGATCACGTGGAGTTCGTCGGGAAGCGACTCGGCGACGGGAAGGAGGTCCTCCTCGTCGGCACCGCGACCGTGAAGCACGAAGACGGCCGGGGCGGCGTCCGAGCCGTCGTTTGGAGCGACGTGAACGTGTTCGAGCGGGATCTCGGTCATGGAGGGAGGTTCGACGGCTCGTCGGTTGTATCCGTCGACCGCGGCAGCGGGCCGGTGAGCGCGACGGAGCCGGATGCGTCGGGTACGGCGGTCGGGACGGAGCCGGATGTGTCGGGTACGGCGGTCGGGACGGAGCCGGATGTGTCGGGCATGGCGGTCGGGACGGAGCCGGATGTGTCGGGCACGGCGGTCGGGACGGGTGCGGAGACGGCTGTCACTCCTGGTAGGCGACCCGCACCTGCTCCCACTTGCCGACCTCCTCCAGATGCGCCTGGAGCTCCTCGGCGTACTCCTGGACGAGCCGTTCTGCCGCCTCCAGCTCCTCGTCGCTCGGGCCGCCGCCTCCCCCGCCCCCGCCGAGTCCGAGCGCGCCCTTGATCGAGTCGACGATCCCGCCGCCTCCGCCGCCGCTGCCGGGTGCGCCGGAGCCGTCGCGTGCGCCACCCCCGCCGCCCATCGCGGCGACCTGCGACCGGACGTTCTCCAGTTCCGGCATGATCGCGGGGAGGTTCGAGGTGTCGGCGACGATCCGCGCCGCCTCGGGGTCCTCGGAGTCCTCGATCTCGAACTCGGTCGCGGTCATGATGAGTCCCCACTCCTGACTGGAGAACCGGGAGCCCATCACGCGGTCGTTGAACTCGTTGTCGACGGTCATCCGCTCGCCGACGATCGCGTCGGTCCACTCACTCATACGCGCTCTTTCGGCGCTATCGGTGAAAAACCCGTTCCCATCGTCGGGGAGTCGTCGAGACGTTTTACCCTCTCCCCGCCCTCCCCACCGCATGGTCGAACGCAGCCGTCGCGCGCTCGTCGGGTCCTGTGGTGCCGCCTCGCTCGCCCTCCTCGCCGGATGTGCCGGGTTGACCGGCGGAACGGGCGGTGGCGGGACCGACGCGGAGCCGGTCGATCGAACGGGCGAGGAGACGGTCGAGGTCGACGTCGGCGCCGGCAACGGGCTCTCCTTTTCCCCGGCGAACGTCCGGGTCGACCCCGGAACGACGGTCGTCTGGGAATGGACCGGCGAGGGCGGCGGCCACAACGTCGTCGACGTCGACGGCGCGTTCGAGTCCGATCTGACCGACGAGGCCGGCCACACCTTCGAGCACGCCTTCGAGGAGGTGGGCGTTCACGAGTACGTCTGTACCCCGCACCAGACGCAGGGGATGCGCGGGGTCGTCGAGGTCGTCGAGTGACGGAACGTCCCGTAGCCATCGGGGATCGGTTCAGCGGCGGGTCGAACCGCCCCCACCGCTCGAACGGGAAGCGAAGCGATTAGTCCCGGCCGCCGCAAGGTCGCGTATGGAGACGACGGAGACGTTCCGCGGGCTGGAGAGTCGCGCGTCCGGTCGGGTGTACGAGACGGCGAACCCGGCGGAACTCCCGGACGAGACGGGCCACGTCGAGGCGACCTACGACTACGACGCGATCGACCCCGAGACCCTCCTCGATGCGGGCGATGGGGATGGAGTCGACGCCGCCGAGCCCCCCGCGGCGGGTCACTGGCGGTACGACGCGCTCCTGCCGTTTCCCGCGTCGACCGGACTCTCGGGCAGCGAGGGGTCGACGCCGCTCGTTCCGACCGAGCGGCTGGCCGACGAGCTCGGCGTCGCGAACGTGTACGTCAAGGACGAGGGCCGAAACCCGACGGGGACCGTCCTCGACCGTGGACTCTCCGTCGCGATGACCGCGGTCGCGGCGGTCGCCGACGACCGCGACGTGGAGCCGCTCGCGTGTGCGAGCCCCGGCAACGCCGGGCAGTCGATGGCGGCGTACGCCGGGCGGGCGGGCCTGCGCTCGTACGCGTTCGTCCCCTCGCGGTGTGCGTTCTCGAACAAGGCGATGACGAACGTCCACGGTGGCGACATGCGGGTCGTCGGCGGGCGCTACCCCGACGCGGCCGCCGCCGTCGACGACCAACTGGAGACCGACTACACCGACCTCAACGAGTTCGCGACCCCCTACCGCCACGAGGGGATCAAGACGGTCGCGTTCGAGTTGGTCGCCGACCTCGGCGGCGCGCCCGACGCCGTCGTCGTCCCGACGGGCACCGGCGAGGTGCTCGCCGGCGTGTACAAGGGCTTCGCCGAGCTGGCCCGGATCGGCGCGATCGAGGCGGTCCCCCGGTTGGTCGCGGCTCAAGCGAGCGGCTGTGCCCCGATCGCGGCGGCGATCGACCGCGGGCTCGACGAGCCGGAGCCGTGGTCGACGCCGGACACCATCTGCGGCGAACTCGAGGTTCCCGACCCCGCGGGCGGCCGCGAGGCCGTCGAGGCCGTCGTGGAGAGCGGCGGGACGGCGACGACCGCGGACGACGAGGACGTCCTCGCGAGCGCGGTCGCCGTCGCCCAGAACGAGGTGATAGAGATGGGCGCGGCGGGCGGCGCGGCGCCCGCGGGCGCGTGGGAACTCGCCGAGGAGGGCTACTTCGACGGCGAGGAGACGGTCGTCCTCCTCAACACCGACGCCGGGCTCAAGACGCCCGACGTGTTGCGCAGCCACCTGATGGGACAGGGGATCTGAAGCGACCGACGAGCGCGGCTCGGGGAACCGATCCGCCTACGGTCGCCGCGCGCTCACGCCGACCGCGAGCGTCGCGAGCACGGCGAGGACCGCGGCGACGACGCCGAACCCCGGAGCCTCCTCGCCGGTTCCCGACGAGTCGTCCGCGGTCGACTCGTCGTCGCTCGCGTCACCGTCCTCCACCTCCTGTGCCGCGTCGTACTCCTCGACCGCGTCCGCGATAGTCGCGGTCGCCTCGATCACGCTCCGCGGGGCGGGCTGGTTCAGCCACTGGACCTCGACCACGACCGCGTTCCCCTCCAGCCCGGCGGTCGTGCTCGCGTACGGCTCCTCGTCCATGATCGGCGCGTCCGGCTCGTTGACGAGGACGAGTTCGGGGTCCATCTCGAGGACGACCTCGGCGGAGAGCTGCGGGTACCCTTCGTGTTCGGCGGCGGCGACGTTCTCGACCCCGCCGATCGTCATTAGTTCGTCGATGAACGTGTCGCCGGCGGCGACGAACCCGCTCCCCAGCGGGTAGAGCGCGGCCGGTCGATCGATGTCCGCGGTTCGCTCGCGGGTCTCCTCGACCGCGGTCGTCATCTCCTCGTTCGTCTCGGCGGCGGCGTCACACTCGCCGACGAGCCGGCCGACCGTCTCGGTCTTCCCGGCGATGTCCTCCACGCCGGTCGCCTCGGGGAAGTGGTAGACGGTGAGGTCGGCGTTCCGAAGCGCCTCGACCTGGTCCGCGGAGGCGTTTGGAGCCAACACGAGGTCGGGCTCGGTGCCGACGACGCGCTCGACGCTGACGCCGAGTCCCTCCGCGGAGACGTTCGTCTTCCCTCCCGCCCCGTCGAGGTACGCCGCGTACTGGGTCACGCCGACGACGCGGTCGCGCGCGCCGATCTCCCACAGCGTCTGTGCGGCCGAGGGGTTCGTCGTCGTGATCCGCTCCGGCGGCTCCTCGAGGGTGATCTCCTCCCCCGTGGCGTCGGTCACGGTGAGCGGGAACGAACACTCGGCGTCGTCCGTCTGGTGGGGGCCAGTCTGGTGGACGCCCGGCGTATCCGCCGTTTCGACCGTCGGCTGTGCGCCCGCCGCCCCGCCGGCGACGCCGCCCGCGAGGGCCGTCGTCACGAGCAGGGCGACCGCGATCACGAAGCTGTCTCGCATCGACCTATCGACGCCCCTGGTCCAATAAGTATTTACCTACTACAAGTTTTGTTGCCTATCGAATGCGAGTCCGGCGTCGGGCCGTGGCGTGGTCGACCGCGTTAGCGGCCGCGCTGGCTGGCGTGGTCGTCGTCAGCGCGGGTATCGGGCCGGTTCGGATCCCCCCCGCGGAGGTGCTGAAGGTCGTCCTGAACGCGGCGGTCGTGCCCGCCGGAGTGGAGTTCGGCGCGGCGGGAGCGGGACCGATCGCCCTGCCGGGCGTCGAGTTCGCCTATCGGTCGCCCTTCGCGTTCCCCGTCGACGACGTCCATCGCCGGATCGTGCTGCTCGTCAGGCTTCCGCGGATCCTGCTCGCGGCGCTCGTGGGGTTCTCGCTCGCGGCCGCGGGCACCGTCATGCAGGGCTTCTTCCGGAACCCGATGGCCGACCCCTCGATCATCGGCGTCTCCTCGGGCGCGGCCGTCGGCGCGGTCGCGTTCATCGTCTTCCCGGTCGCGCTGTCGACGACGCTGACGCTCCCGCTTCTCGGCGCGGTCGATCTCGGCCTCTCCTACGGGGCCGGCGTGAGCCTGTTCGCGTTCATCGGCGCGCTGCTCGCCGCCTTCGGCGTGTACGCCATCGCGACGCGACACGGCCGGACGCCGGTCGCGACGCTGCTTCTGGCGGGGGTGGCCGTCCAGACGTTCCTCGGCGCGGTCATCTCGTACCTCCAGTTGCGGGCGGGCGAGTCGCTCCGGCGGATCGTCGCGTGGCTGATGGGCCACCTCTCGGGGGCCGCCTGGAGCGAGGTCGCGATCGCGGCGCTCGTCGTCCCGCCGCTTTTCGCGGTGCTCCTCGCGTACGCCCGCGACCTCAACGTCCTGCTGCTCGGCGAGGAGGAGGCCCGCGGGCTCGGGATCGACGTCGAGCGCACGAAGCGGGTCCTGCTCGCGACGAGCGCGCTGATCACGGCCGCGGGCGTCGCGTTCGCGGGGGTCATCGGGTTCGTGGGCCTGATCGTCCCGCACATGCTCCGGCTCGTCGTCGGTCCCGACCACCGGGTGCTGCTCCCGACCGCGGCGCTCTCGGGCGGGGCGTTCCTCGTCGCCGCCGACACCGCCGCCCGATCCGGGACGGCCGAGCTGCCTGTCGGCGTCGTCACCGCGGCCGTCGGCGCGCCCTTCTTCGTCTACCTGCTGGTGAACCGCGAGGTGTACGAGCTGTGAGTCGCGACGCCGCCGTCGATGCCGCCGTCGACACCGGTGCTGCCGTCGGGGACATCGACCGCTCGTCGTCCGGCGACGTCGACCGCTCGCCCCCCGACGGCCCGCTCGTGTCCGTCCGTGACCTGTCCGTCTCCTTCGGCGACCTCGAGGCGGTTGACGAGGTCGATCTGGCCGTCGAGCCGGGGACGCTCGTCGGCCTCGTCGGCCCGAACGGCGCGGGAAAGACGACCGTGCTCCGGGCGATAACGGGAGCGATCGAGGCCGACGGGGGGACCGTGCGCCTCGATGGCGACCCGATGGCCGGGCTGTCCGCCCGCGAGGTCGCCCGCCGGGTGGCGAGCGTCCCACAGGACACCGGCCTCTCCTTCGACTTCCCGGTTCGGCACGTCGTCGAGATGGGTCGGACCCCGTACCTCGGGCGGTTCGACGGTCGTGACGCGGAGGACACGGCCGCGGTCGAGGAGGCCATGGCGGCCGCGGGCGTCGAGCGGTTCGCCGACCGGTCGATAACCGAGGTGTCGGGCGGCGAGCGCCAGCGCGTCCTCCTCGCGCGGGCGCTGGCACAGGAGACGCCGACCCTGTTGCTCGACGAACCCACCGCGAGCCTCGACGTGAACCACGCCGTGGCGACGATGGAGCTGGTCCGCGACGTCGTCGACGGCGGCCGAGCGGCGGTCGCGGCGATCCACGACCTCGACATGGCGGCCCGCTTCTGCGACCGGATCGTCGTCCTCGCGGACGGGCGGGTCCGCGCCGACGGGCCGCCCGCGGAGGTGCTGGACGCGTCAGCGGTCGCCGGCGCGTTCGACGCGGAGGCGTTCGTCGGTCGGAACCCGGCGACCGGAACCCCCGCGGTCACCGCCTTCCCCCGGTCGGCCGTCGACCCCCTCCGGCTCCACGTGGTCGGGACCGGGCCCGACGCGGCGCGGGTCGTGGCGCGGCTCGTGGCCGCCGGTCACGAGGTCTCCCTCGGCGTCGTTCCCGAGGGCGACGCCGCGGCCGTTGCCGCCGCCGACGCGGACGTGCCCGCGGTCACCGTTCCGCCCTTCGCCGGGGTCGACGCCGAATCGCAGGCGGCCGCCCGCGAACTGGCCGAGAGCGCCGACGCCGCGGTCGTCGTCGGCGAGTTCGGGGAGGGTCACCCGTCCGGGGAGGACCACCCGTCCGAGGACGACCGCCTCCGGATCGCGAGCGCGGCCGAACGGGTCGTGAGAGTCCCGAACGACGTCGACGGCGACGACCTGTTGGCCGCGGTGGCGGCCGAAGCGACCGGGGCGACCGGGGCGACCGGACCGACGTAGCCGACTCGTCCGACCCGCCCCGCGAAGCGTCACGCTTTATCGGGCGCGTCGCGTCCGGTCGGCAATGAGCGTTCCCTGCGTCGCCGTCGAGCGCGAGCGCGGCGAGGTCGTCCGCGGGCGGCTCGCCGACGCCGACCTCCTCGACGGCGACCACGAGATCGAGGTGGCCGACGGGACCATCTACGTCCCCGTGGTCGACCCGTCGGCGGTTCCGGCGGACCTGGCCGACCGGCTCGTCGAGCGCGACGCGGCCGAGCGCGACCGGCCGCGGACGCCCGCGGACCTGCTCGGCTACGAGCCCTCGCTCGAGCGGCTCGGCGACATCGTGATCCTCGACGAGGACGACGACGAGCGCGCCCGCGAGATCGCCGACGCCGTGATGGCCTCCGACCTCCCGTGTGCGACCGTGCTCAACCGCGCCTCCCCGATCGAGGGGGAACTTCGCGTCCGCGAGTGGGAGGTGCTGGCGGGCGACGGCACCGAGACGGTCCACCGCGAGTACGGCCACGAGTTCGCGCTCGACGTCGCCGAGGTGTACTTCTCCCCGCGGCTCGCGACCGAGCGCCACCGCGTGATCGAGCAGGTGGACCCCGACGAGCGCGTCGTCGACATGTTCGCCGGCGTCGGCCCGTACGCCGTCCCGATGGCCGCCCGCGGCGCGGACGTGGTCGCCTGCGACCTCAACGAGGCGGCGATCGCGTACCTCCGGGAGAACGCCGAGCGGAACGGGGTGGCCGACCGGGTGGCCGCGGTCGCCGGCGACGTGCGCGAGACGACCGCGGCGTACGCGGACGCGGCCGACCGGCTCGTGATGAACCTCCCGCACTCGGCGGACGAGTTCCTCGAGACCGCGGTGTCGCTCGCGGGCGCGGAGTGCGTGATCCACTACTACGACATCCAACACGAGGACGACCCGTTCGGCCCCGGGACGCGGGCGATCCGCGCGGCTGCCGGCGACGACTACGAGGTCGCCGTCGAGACCGAGCGCGTCGTCCGGTCGTACGCGCCCCACGAGTACAACGTCTGTCTCGACGTTCGGCTGACCCGGGTGTGAACGTCGACGTTCGGCTGACCCGGGCGTGAACGGGGACGGAAACGTCAGTACGCGATCAGCGCGACCGCGACGACGGCCGCGGCGATCCCCGCCAGGTCGCTGACCTCGGGGGCGTCGCCGAAGACGAGGAAGCCGAGCGCGGCGGCGACCACGAAGTACATCGCCGTGATCGTCGTCGCGATCCCCGCCGACCCGGCCTGGAGCGCCGAGTAATAGGCGACCGCGCCGACGCCGGAGGCGACCCCGGCGAGCCCCGCGAACCAGAGCGCGGTCGGGTCGTTTCCGAGGAGCTCCGTCCCCCGGTACCAGACGTACACCCCGGCGACGCCGATGGCGACCGAGTAGGAGACGATCATCGCGACCTCCGGGGCCATCGACCGAGTCGCCACGTCGGCGAAGAGCGCCCAAAAGCCCCACGCGATCGCGCCGACGAGCGCGAGGACGACGACCTGGTTCATCGACGGTCGCCACCCCTCGCGTCCTCGGTTCGAGGGAGTCCCGGTCGCGGGTGGTCCTCGTTCGTCGCAGGCACGGTCGGAGGCGTGAGACGCATACGTCGTCTGGAACCGGTACCGTGAAAAACGGACCGCGATCCGGCCGGGCGCGCCCGGCGTCCGACCGGACCGCGAGAAGAACGCCGCCGTCCCCGAGCGACGGTCGGGGAGGACGACTGGGGCCCGTCACATGACGAGATCCGCGGCCGCGGAGTCGGGGCCAGAGGCGACCTCGCGCTTGGCACGTCGAGGACGTGGATCACACGTCGGCCGCGGTCGTTGCTGACAGCCGATGACCGATCGCCGGCGACTCGTGGGGGACGCCACCGGCGCGTGGTGCCGGCTTCCCGTGGTGCGTTACGCCACGCTACCGGCAGGTCGTCGCCGCCCGATACGGGCTCCGATCGGGCAGACACCGTCGAGGGAACCGATCTCACCGCCGGGAGGCGGTCGGTGTCTTTCGGCATCGAATGGATGTTCGACGGAGTATTTATGAGTTTTCCTTATATAGATATCAAGACGAGATACACCGTGAAACGATCGGTCATTCTTCGAGCGAATTCCCACACGTATCGGAGATCGTTGATCGCGTTCGGCCGGGCCCGGTATCGGTCCGTTCGCGGTCCCGTCTGTGACTCCGTTTCGGAACCCTTATTTTCGTCATCGGGGTATGAACGGATGCGAGCCGGAGTAGCTCAGCTGGCAGAGCGATTCCTTCGTAAGGAATAGGCCGAGGGTTCAAATCCCTCCTCCGGCTTTTACCGTTCACTTCGTTCCACGAGCGCGTACGAACGACCGTCAGCGGCACCGTTTTCCATGAAGAGGAATCGTCGACTCGCCGCCCTCGCCGTGCTGCTGCTCGTCGTCCTCGCGGGGTGTAGTGGAGCGATCGTCGACGACCCGGGGTCCTCGCCGTCCGCGAACCCGAACGAAACCGTGACGGATCCCGGAGGTCCCGATTCGGGGACGGAGTGGACCGTGACCGTCACGCGGGTGATCGACGGGGACACGATCGAGGTCGAGTTTTCGAACGGGGAGACCGAGACGGTTCGGCTGTTGGGGGTCGACACGCCGGAGACCTCGTTGGATAGGGTCTCACCGGGCGAGTTCGAGGGGATCCCGGACACGACCGCCGGTCGGTATCACCTCTACGAGTGGGGAACGGAGGCGACGCGCTACGCGACCGACGAGTTGGCATCGGAGGAGATACGGATCGAGGTCGACGAGGAGGCGGACCGACGGGGCGGCTTCGGCCGCCTCCTCGCGTACGTGTACGTCGACGGCGAGAACTTCAACGAACGGCTCCTCACGAACGGATACGCGCGGGTGTACGACAGCTCGTTCTCGATGCGGGAGGAGTTCGATGCGCTGGAACGCGATGCCCGCGAGGGGTCCGTGGGTCTGTGGGACTTCGACGAGTCGGACGAGGTCGAACCCACGCCGACCGAAACCGACGGCGTGGAGGTTCCGCCGCCACCGCCTGACGGCGACTACGACTGTTCGACCTTCGACACGCAAGCACAGGCACAGGCCGTGTTGGAGGGAACGTCGGGGGACCCGCACGGGCTCGACGGCGACGGCGACGGAGTCGCCTGCGAATCGCTTCCCTAACGAACGACGCTCGCCGTCCCGCCACGAGACGGGAGTTCCGACGTCTCCGCCGCCGGCGACGAACCCTCCGCGGATCCGACCGTTCGTCCACCGGCTTCCCCCTATCCGATCAAACAATACAATGGATATAAGGTACAAACCTATCCGATTCGGCATGCTATTCCGTGACATGAGGCCGAACTGTACGGAAGGCGGA
The DNA here is from genome assembly GCF_900113615.1 of Halorubrum aquaticum. Lineage (GTDB taxonomy): Archaea > Halobacteriota > Halobacteria > Halobacteriales > Haloferacaceae > Halorubrum > Halorubrum aquaticum. The sequence continues at coordinate 14,776 of NZ_FOPZ01000016.1, read as the reverse complement.
GAAGAACTGTACGAGTGTTTCGAATGCGGCGCGCGTTCCGAGACCGGGGGGCGTTGTGAGTGCGGCGGGGAACTGCGCCACCTGGGTCGCTCGCGGGACCTGTGAGCGGCTAGCTTCCGAACCAGTCGCTCGGAGGAGCGTCGTCGTCTCTCAGTCGTCGTCGGCCGGCGCGGCCGACCCGCCCGATCCCGCGTCCGCATCCCCCTCGATGCTCGGGGGGTACTTCCCGCGGTCGAGTTTCAGGTCGGACTGCGGGCGGGCCATACAGGTGAGCGCGAACTCCTCCGCCTCCTCGTCGGTCAGTCCGCGGGCGGCGGGTTGGGTCACCTCGCCCTCGAGTATCTCCGCGGAACAGGCGAGACACATGCCGACCCGGCAGGAGTACTCCTGGGCGATCCCCTCCTCGAGACACGGCTGGAGGATCGTCTCCGTGTCGGACACCTCGATCGTCTCGCCGGTGCCGACGAACTCGACGGTGTACTCTGTCATGGAACGGAGTTCCGGCCAACGGAGCAAAAGGGTTCCCCTCGGTGACGGGTGTGAGCCCGTGGGTCGGATCCGCGGAGGGAGGGCGGTTCCCGTGTGAATTGTCACACTTATGTTCCGCCGGTTCAACGGTGTATCCGGATGAACACGGCCGCGGACACGATCCGGGTCCTTCACGTCGACGACGATCCCGCGTTCGCCGAGATGGTCGCGACGTTTCTCGAACGCGAGAGCGACGCGTTCGCCGTCGAAACGGCCACCGACGCCGCGGAGGGGAGAGCGCGGATCTGCGAGGGCGGGATCGACTGCGTCGTCTCCGACTACGACATGCCCGGGCGAAACGGGATCGAGTTCCTCCGGGCCGTCCGCGCCGAACGTTCCGATCTGCCGTTCGTGCTGTTCACGGGGAAGGGAAGCGAGGAGATCGCCAGCGAGGCGATCACGGCGGGCGTCACCGACTACCTCCAGAAGGGAAGCGGCACCGACCAGTACTCGCTTCTCGCGAACCGGATCCGCAACGCGGTCGATCAGGTGCGCGCGGAGCGCGAACGCGAACGAATGCGCGAGCGGATGGAGCTCGCGCTCGCGGAGACCGACTCGATCATCTACGAGATCGACCTCGAGTCCGGCGCGATCTCGAGACACGGGGCCGTCGAGTCCTTCTACCCGGTCGATACCGACCGGATCCCGACGAGGGACGACTTCACGGAACACGTCGTCCACCCCGACGACCGCGACCGGTTCGAGGCGTTCTTCGAACGGATCGGCACCGCGGAGAACGGCCTGGACACCATCGACTATCGGACGAATCCGGAGACCGGAACGGTGCGCTGGCTCCGGGGGCACGCCTACCACGACGGCGACGACCGGATCATCGGGCTCGTCCAGGACGTCACCGACCGGAAGGAACGCCAACGGGCGATCGAACGGCACAACGAGCGGCTCGAGGAGTTCACGAGCGTCGTCAGCCACGACCTCCGGAACCCCCTGAACGTCGCGCGCGGACGCCTCGAACTGGCCCGCGAAGGGGAGGACCCCGAACACTTCGAGGCGGTCGAACGGGCACACGACCGGATGGAGGCGCTCATCATCGATCTGCTGACGCTCGCCCGCGAGGGAGAGACTTCGGCGGCGTTGACCGACGTCGCCCTCGACGACCTCATCGAGGCGTGCTGGGAGAACGTCGAGACGGCGGCCGCGACGCTCGCGCTCGAACCGGACGGTCGGACGGAGGTCCGACTCCGGGCGGACGAGCGTCGACTCCGACGGCTCCTCGAGAACCTCGTGCGGAACTCCGTCGAACACGGCGGCGAGGCCGTGACGGTTCGGGTCGGCGGGCTTCCCGACGGCGACGGGTTCTACGTCGAGGACGACGGACCCGGGATCCCTCCGGACCGGCGCGAAGACGCGTTCTCGGCCGGATACTCGACGAACCCCGACGGAACCGGGTTCGGGTTGAGCATCGTCCAGGGGATCGTCGAGACGCACGGGTGGGAGATACGCGTCGTCGAGGGCGACGGCGGCGGTGCCCGCTTCGAGGTGACGGGCGTCGAACTCGTCGCCGGGTAGCTCCCTCCGGAAACGCGGATCGTCGTCGTACCGCACGGCCATCGCAACGACTAATCCGACGCCGGCCGCCATTCCGAGTAATGACCGAGAAAGTCACCGCACGAGCCCATCCGATCCAGGGGCTCGTCAAGTACCACGGGATGCGCGACGCGGAGCTTCGGCTGCCGTACCACGACAGCATCAGCCTCTGTACCGCGCCGACCGCGACGACGACGACCGTCGAGTGGGAACCCGACGCCGCGACGGACACCTACGTCATCGGCGGCGAGCCGGTCGAGGGGCGTGCGGCCGAGCGGATCGACATGGTCGTCGACCACGTCCGCGAGCTGGCGGGGTTCGACCACGCGGTCCGACTGGAGAGCGAGAACTCCTTCCCGTCGAACATCGGCTTCGGCTCGTCCTCGTCGGGCTTCGCCGCGGCCGCGCTGGCGCTCTCGGAGGCCGCCGGGCTCGACCTGTCGCTTCCGGAGGTATCGACCGTCGCCCGCCGCGGCTCCTCCTCGGCCGCCCGCGCGGTGACCGGCGCGTACTCGCTTCTCGAGGCCGGACTCAACGACGAGGACTGCCGCTCGCGCCGGCTCGACGTCGGCGTCGGCGAGGACGGCTTCGACCCGGAGGAAGACCTCCGGATCGTGGCCGCGCACGTCCCCGCCTACAAGGAGACCGAGGAGGCCCACCGCGAGGCGGCCGCGAGCCACATGATGCAGGCGCGGACCGCCCACGTTCAGGACCAACTCGTGGAGATGAGGGACGCGCTCCGGGAGGGCGACTTCGACCGCATCTACGAGACCGCCGAACACGACTCGCTGTCGCTGACGGCGACCACGATGACCGGTCCCGCGGGGTGGGTGTACTGGCAGCCCGAGACGATCGCGGTGTTCAACGCGGTGCGCGAGCTTCGCGAGTCGGGCCTCGACGTCTACTTCTCGACGGACACCGGCGCGTCGGTCTACGTCAACACCCGCGCGGAGCACGCCGAAGAGGTGGAGTCGCGGATCGCCGAGATCGGGATCGACACCGACGTCTGGGAGGTCGGCGGGCCGGCGCACGTCCTCGACGCGAGCGAGGCGCTGTTCTAGGCGACGTTGGCGGACGCCGGCTGCTGCCGGCGAGCGCTAGGCGAACGGCACGCCGACGACGTCGGTGATTCCCACGATCGGGAGGACGGAGAGGACCAGGATCGCCGCCCCCCACGCGACGAAGCCGATGACCCCGGCGTACAGCCACGAGGTCCCGTACCGGCCCTTGATCACCCAGACCCAGGCGACGAGCGGGACGAACTCGCCGACGATCGGGACCCACGAGAGGAGGAGCTCCGAGAGCCCCCAGACGAGCGCCCCGACGAGCGCCGTGAACACGGCGTGGCCGTAGTCCCGGGTGCCGGTGACGACGGCGGCCGCGACGAAGATCGCGAGCCCGCCGACGAGCAGGCTCACGAGGAACGAGATCAGGGATCCGACGAGACTCATGCGGGCCCTTCTCGCCCGGGACGGTTGAGGGTACCGGCGTCGAGACGCAAGCGACGACCGGACGAACGGAACGAGACGCGGCTACAGCCGCTCCCGGACGTCGGCGGCGACCGCCGAGAGCGCCTCCTCCGCGACCGCGACGCGATCCGTGAGGCTACAGAAGCCGTGTGCCATCGCCGGGTAGTGGCGGCTCTCGACGGGCGTCCCCTCCTCGGCGAACCGCTCCGTGAGCGCGAGGCCGTCGTCGCGAAGCGGGTCGAACCCGGCGGTGACGACGGTCGCGGGCGGGAGCCCGCCGAGGTCGTCGGCGCACAGCGGGACCGCGAAGGGGTTGTGCGCGTCCACCGGGCTCCGGAGGTACTGCTCGTAGAACCACTCCATGTCGGCGCGAGTGAGGAGCGGCCCGTCGGCGTTCTCGCGGTAGGAGTCGGTCCCGAAGTCGTGGCCGGCGATCGGGTACAACAGGAACTGTCCCGCGATCGCGGGCCCGTCGAACTCGCGGGCGTGAAGCGCCGCGACGGCCGCGAGCGCCCCGCCCGCGCTGGTGCCGGCGACGCCGAGTCGGTCGGGGTCACCCCCGAAGGTGTCGGCCACGTCGGCGACCCACTCCACCGCCGCGACCGCCTCGTCGACGGGCACGGGAAACGGGTGTTCGGGCGCGAGCCGGTAGTCGACGGAGACGACGACGGAGTCGGTCCGCGTCGCCAACTCGCGACACGGCCCGTCGATGGAGTCGAGCGTTCCGAGCGTCCAGCCGCCGCCGTGGAAGTAGACGAGGGTCCGTGCGGGCGGCGTCTCCGGGTCGAGGGCGTCCGCCGGCCGGTACACCCGCACGGGAACCTCGCCGTGCGGGCCGTCGAACGCGAGGTCCCGGACGCTCTCGACGGGCGGCTCCGGCTCGCCGGAGAACACCTCGTCCTCCAGCCGTCTGGCGGCCTCGACGGAGAGGGTGTGCCACTCCGGGAGCCCGAGCGTTTCGAGTTCGTCGACGACCGCCGCGAGTTCGGGGTCGAGTTCGGCCGCGCGCATGCGGGGACCGAGGCGGTGGTCCTTTATCAGTCGGTCGGTAATCCCGACCGATGACGGTCCGGCTGTCGTACGAGAACGGGACGATCCGGGTCGACGCCGATCCGGACGGGAGCGACGGCGACGACCGCGCTGCCGCCGATAGCGACGCCGACCGCCACGGCGACGCCGATAGCGACGCCGACCGCCACGGCGACGCCGACCACGACGCCGACCGCGATGGCAACGTCGACCGCGACGCTCCGGCGCTTCCGCCGCTTCCCGGCGTCGAGACCGATCCGCGCTCGGGGACGGGTCGGGCCCCGGCGTACCGCTACGCGGCGATCCGCCGGGCGCTCGCCGTCGCCGGAGTCCCGGTCGACGACCGGGTTCCCGCGTGGGAGCGCGGGGAAGGCGACGGCGACCTCGCGCTCTCGACCGACTACGACCTCCGGGAGTACCAGGCCGACGCGCTCACGGCGTGGCACGACGCCGACGACCGGGGGGTCCTCGAACTGCCGACCGGGGCCGGAAAGACCGTGATCGCGATCCGCGCGATGGTCGATCTGGGCGTCCCGACGCTCGTCGTCGTCCCGACGATCGACCTCCTCGAGCAGTGGCAACGGGAACTGGAGACCGAGTTCGACGTGCCGATCGGCCGGTTCGGCGGCGGCGAGCAGCGACGGGAGGCGATCACGGTGTCGACGTACGACTCCGCGTACCTGAAGGCGGAGGACGTCGGCGACGCCTTCGGGCTCGTCGTCTTCGACGAAGTCCACCACCTCGGCGGCGAGGGCTATCGGGACGTCGCGCGTCTGCTCGCCGCGCCCGCGCGCCTCGGGCTCACGGCGACGTTCGAGCGCCCGGACGGGGCACACGAGACGGTCGCGGAGCTCGTCGGCGACCGCGTCTACGCGCTCGACGTCGACGACCTCGCCGGCGACCACCTCGCCCCCTACGACATCCGCCGTATCGAGGTGGAGCTGACGCCCGCGGAGCGCGAGCGGTACGACGAGAAACAGGGGACCTTCCTCGAGTACGTCCGCGAGTCGGGGATCACCTTCACCAGCGGCGACGACTACCGGAAGCTGGTGATGCGCTCGGGCAACGACCCGCGGGCGCGAGAGGCGCTGCTGGCGAAGTCCGCCGCCCGCGAGGTCATGATGAACGCCGAGCGGAAGCTCGAGCGGCTCGCCGACCTCCTCGAGCGCCACCGCGACGACCGGGTCATCGTCTTCACCGCCCACACCGAGCTGGTCTACCGGATCTCGGAGCGATTCCTGATCCCGGCGGTCACGGCCGAGACGGGCGCGAAGGAGCGCCGGGAGGTCCTCGAGCGCTTCCGTGACGGGACGTACGGCCGCGTGGTCGCCGCGAACGTGCTCGACGAGGGCGTCGACGTCCCCGACGCGAACGTCGCGGTCGTCCTGTCGGGGTCGGGCAGCGAGCGGGAGTTCACCCAGCGGCTCGGCCGGATCCTCCGGCCGAAGGCGGACGACGGCCGGGCGGTGCTCTACGAGCTCGTCAGCGCCGAGACGGCCGAGGAGCGGGTGGCCGGCCGCAGGCGGTGAGGGATCGACGCGTGGCCCCCACGCGACGACGGGACGAACGTGTTCGGGTCGCCTCTTACCCGACCGAGGCCCGTACCGGGGGACATGAGCACGACCGCGGAGGAGCGGCCGGAGGCGGCGGCCGAGGAGGAGTCGAGGGAGACGACGGCCGACGAGGGAGAGGGCGAGACCGGGATCGCCGAGGAGCCGCCGGAGACGACCGTGACGGTCCGGTGTACCGGCCACGTCCGCACGGAACTCGACGGGACCTACGAGTTCGAGTACACGTTCGAGGGGCACACGCTGCGGGCGTTCCTCGACGAGCTCTTCGAGGACTACCCGGAGCTTCAAGAGCTGTTGATCGCGGAGACGGAGGCGGACGCCACCCACAGCGGCTGGGCCCCGACGCCGGAGGAGCTTCCGGGGACGTGGACGAAGAACCCGGTCGGCGAGCAGACCATCGCGTACGCCCGGATCCTCGTGAACGGCCGGTTCAACGAGAACGAGCGCGGGTTCGACACCGAGCTCGAGGAGGGGGACCGCGTCGCGTTGGTGTACCCGTTCATGTTCTGTTGTTGAGGGCGGTCGGACACGTTTATACGCCGACGGTCCCGACCGTCGACCAGTCGACCGCCCCCGACGCCGGGCGATCGGGTAGACACCATGGCACAGATACGCCTCCTCATCGACCTGCCTGACGGACCGTGGATCGCCGACGTCTCGCGTGAGTTCCCGGAGGCCGTCTTCCGCGTGTTGACCGCGACGCCCGGTGACGGAGCGGGGTTCGCGCTCGTCCGGATCACCACCGACGACGTCGACGACGTGCTCGCGGCGATGGAGGCGCACTCGGGACTCGCCGAGACGTCGGTGATGACGCGCTCGCCCGGCGAGACCACCGTCCAGATCGAGGCGTCCTCGCCGCTCCTGCTCCTGGCCGCCCAGGGCGCGGGCGTCCCCATCGAGATGCCGGTCGAGATCACGAACGGGGTCGCCACGCTCGACGCCACGGGCGCGCACGACCGGCTCTCGACGTTCGGCGACCAGCTCGCTGGGATGGGACTGAACTACGAGGTGGAGTTCGTCCAACAGCGCGTGAACCCGAGCCAGCTTCTCACCGAGAACCAGCTGGAGCTCCTCCTGACCGCGGTCGAGGCCGGCTACTACGACGTGCCCCGCGAGAGCACGCTCACCGAGGTCGCCGAGGAGGCCGGGATCGCGAAGTCGACGTGCAGCGAGACGCTCCAGCGGGTCGAGCGGACGATCGTCCGGGAGTTCGTCGAGGACCTCCCGACGGTGAGCGGCGAATTGAAACGGAAGCTGACGGGGGAGTGACACCGATCGAACCCGAGCGGGAGCGGAAACGGCGACCGATCAGACCTCGTAGCCGGCGGTCTCCATCACGGAGGCGAACTGTTCCGTGTCCGTGACGCTCTCGTAGACCATCCCGCCGATCATCCCGCCGGGATAGGTGTCGCCGTTCATCGCGTGGTTCACCTTGTGACAGTGGAGCGCGTAGACGCCCGGGTCGGCGTCGGCGGTGAATTCGATCGTCTTCCGCTCGGCGGGCGCGATGGGAACCACGTCCTCGCGGTGGCGGGCGGACTCGGGAATGACCCCGCCGTCCTTCTCGACGACGGTGAACCCGTGGTTGTGCGTGTGCATCGCGTGCGACTCGTAGCCGGCGTTGACGTAGTGGATCCGTACCCGGTCGCCCTCCTCGACGATCAGCGGCGAGCCCCGTTCGGGGTGGAAGGTGTACGGCGCGCAGCGACCGTTCACGGTGAACGCGTCCGGGTTGCGGTCGCGGTGGCTGAAGGAGACGTCGCCGCCCGCCATCGATGCGGACAGGCGGGTGTCCCAGTCCTTGATCGTCATGAACGCCTCCTTGTCGGGGGCCTCGTATCCCTCCGGATCGACCCGCAGGATCCCGAACATCCCCATGTCGAGGTGGTTCTGCGTCTGGTAGTGGCAGTGGTAGAGGTGCGTTCCCGGCTGGTTGGCGGTGATCTCGTAGGTGTACTCCTCGCCCGGCGCGACCTGTCGGCCGGTCGTGGTCGGGACGCCGTCGTCCATCCAGCTCTTCGAGAGCCCGTGGACGTGGAAGGTGTGCGGCCGGTTGTGCTCGGTGTTGTCGTAGGTGATCTCCAGGTCGGTCCCCTCCGTGACCCGGAGCAGGGGGCCGGGTACGCTGGGGTCCGTCTCGGGCGTCTCCCACGCCCACACCTCCGGAAGCTCCCAGGGACCGCCCCGCGACTCGTCGCCGAGCAGTTGGTGCCGGCACGCCCGCGTGGACATCGTGATCGCCCCGTCGGTCTCGTCGAGGTCGATCGTCGTCCGCGGCGTCGTGTACGGGTGGTCCGTCTCCACCGCGGTCGAGTCGCTGCCGGACCACTCCTCGACCTGCTCGACCTGCTGGGTCCCTTCGGTCGATCCTCCCTCGCCGGTGTTCGCGGGCGTCGCGCTCGCGCTGGCGTCAGATCGAGGGGCCCCGCAACCCGCGATCCCGACGGTTCCGAGGGCGGCAGCCACCGAGAGGAAACCGCGTCTGGACGTCGTGTTCCGACCGAACGTGTCGTCGTCGTTCATCACGGGCGGGACTCGGAACCACGTTCGGTTAAGCGGAGATCGGAATCTCGGGGTTCGGAAATCCGCCCGAACACGTTCGTAGCGATCCGTAACCGTCGGAGGGTTCATCGGATCCGCGGAGGGGGTCTCGAGGGCCGAGGATACCACCCACTCGCGGCGACGGCGGGGTGGACGCGTCCCGTCGACTATTAACTCCCCCGTCGCCTACCGGGTGGCGTGTTACGGAAGGACCTCCTGCGCGTCTCCCGGGCCGGCGGCGGGTATCGTCCCCGGTTCGTCGGCCGGGAGCACCGGCCGCTCGCCGCGAAGGTGCTCGGGGCCTTCGAGGCCAACGTCGGGGAGCCCCGGTCGGCGGTGACGGCGGCGATCGATGCGCTGGAGGCTGACGAGGACGACTTCAAGCTCGTCCGCGGGCTCGCCGCCCTCGTCGAGCGCGAGTGCGTCTTCGAGGAGCGGGCGACCGTCCCGCCGCCCCGCGTCCGCCGCGTCGCCTTCGAGGCGGCCGAGGCGGTCGGCGTCGCCGACGAGGACGACCGGGAGCGGGCGATCGCGCGCGCCGCCGACCGTCTCGGGGTCGATCCCGGCGTCGTCGAGGCGGACCTGTACGCGGACCGCGAGCGCAACGAGGTCCTCGTCGACGCCGACGTGCGTTGGGACCCGGACGCCCTGCTCGACCAGTACGACCTCTCGCTCGCGCAGACCGCGCTCTTCGACGCCACCGAGGTCCGCGTCCGCTCCGTCGACCCCAAGGCGCTCGTGAGCGCGGTCAAGCGGCTCCGGCTGATGTACGAGCTCCGCCGAACCGACGACGGCCGGGAGCTCGTCGTCACCGGCCCCGACGCGCTCTTCCGGCGGACCAGACGCTACGGCACCGCGTTCGCCCGGCTGTTGCGAACCGTCGCGGGCACCACCGAGTGGCGGCTGGAGGCGACGATCGACGACCGGGGAACCGAGCGGACGATGACGCTCACCGAGGCCGACGTGACCGTTCCCGGCGTCGAGCCGGTCGCCGAGCCGGACTTCGACAGCGGCGTCGAGGCCGACTTCGCCGCCCGCTTCCGCGGGCTCGACCTCGACTGGACGCTGGTGCGGGAGCCGGATCCGCTCGCGACCGGCACCCGCGTGATGATCCCCGACTTCGCCTTCGAGTACGACCACGCCGACTTCCGGCTCTACTTCGAGGTGATGGGTTTCTGGACCCCGGAGTACGTCGAGAAGAAGCTCGACCAACTGGCGGGCGTCGAGGACGTGGACCTCCTCGTCGCCGCCGACGAGAGCCTCGGCGTCGGCGAGGCGATCGCCGCGCGCGACCACCGCGTGCTCACCTACACGGGGAGCGTCCGGGTCAAGGAGGTCCTCGACGTGCTCCGCGGGTACGAGGCCGACCTCGTCGCCGAGGCGGCGGCGTCCCTCCCGGAGTCGTTCGCGCCCGACGACGACGTCATCGGACTCGCGGAACTGGCGGACCGCCACGGCGTGAGCGAGTCGGCGATCGAGGACGGCCCGTTTCCCGACCACGAACTCGTGGGACGGACGCTGATCCGCCCGGCCGTTCTGGACCGGCTTCGCGAGGAGGTCGACGACGGGACGTCGCTGTCGGCGGTCGAGGAACGCCTCGACGAACGCGGGATCGACGACGCGAGCGCGACGCTCTCGACGCTCGGATACCGCGTCGAGTGGGAGGGGTTGAGCGGGGGGACCGTCCGGAAGAAGGGGGTCTCCGACGGAGACGGGTGAGGTCAGTGCCGCGGGCGATCCGGTGCCGCGGGCGATCGACGCGCCCCGGCGAGTCCTCCGGCACGACCCGACGTTTTCGATGGTTGATAACTTGCGAATGATTATATATGTCCGGTCGCCGTGTTGTAAAATGAACTACACATGGTGACGGACATACGAACGCGGTTACTGGGACGGGACGTGTCGTTCCCGGTCGAGGAGTCGCGGCTGGCCTACTGGCTGGTCGTGATGCGGTTGATCGTCGGCTGGTGGTTCCTCCACGCGGGGCTGGACAAGTTCCTCGCGTGGCCCTTCGACGCGAGTTGGTTCGTCGGCGGTGCGGCCGCACAGACGACGCTGGGGCCGATCCTCGTCCTCTTCTCGGACGGGATACTGCTGTCGTTCACGAACGTGATGGTCCCGCTCGGACAGACGCTGATCGGGCTGGGGCTGATCGTCGGGGCGTTGACCCGGCTCGCCGCCTTCTTCGGCGCGTTCCTGATGACGTTCTTCTACTTCGTCAACGGGGAAACCGGCGGCTGGTCACACGGCGTAGTCACCGGCGACTTACTCGGGCTGTTGATCTTCGCGATGATCGCCACGCTCGGGGCCGGGCGCGTGCTCGGCGTCGACGCCTACCTCGCGAGGACCGAGTTCGTCAGGGACCACCCGCGGCTGCGGTACTTCATCGGCTAACGGAGACACCAGACATGACCCAACTCACCACGGCGGAACGGATCGCGTTGTACGGCGGCGGCGGCCTGCTCCTGATCGGCACGCTCGGGATCGGGCTGCTCGAGATAGTCGCGGGCGCGCCGCACCCGGTGTCGGGGGAGGGCCAGATCGTCCACGAGACGCTGGTCCCGCTCTCGGTCCGGTCGTCCATCATGCTCCTCGGACTGCTCCTGTGGGGCGTGTACGCCGCCTCCAGCGTGGCCCGCGAGCCCCCGGCGGACACGTCGATCTGAGACGGGCGGAGCGGTCGATCGACCGAATCGAGTTTTCCGCCGTCGCGTCCATCCGAGCGTGAGCGTCCCTCTCCCGCTCACACGCTCGCTTCGAACCCGGCGGCAGCACGGTCCCGTCGGTCCGCGATCGCCTCACGGTCGGTGAACTCCCGAGTCTCCTCGTCCCGATACCGGGAGACTGCGGCGAGTTTCGACGCCGCTTCGGCGTCGATCGTTCCGTCCGTCATCAGTTCGTCGAACGACTTCGTGCCGGACTCCGCCTCCGCGTCCGTCTCGTCTCCCACCTCCGAACGCCCGTCGGCTCCAGAGGACTGCCAGATCCCGTCGAGGTCACGGTCACGGAGGTCGTCTACCGTCTCGATGCCGATCGACGAGAGCGCCTCGACTCCCTCGTCGCTCATCGCCACGACGTCCCCGAGGCGGTTCGAAGGGAACTCCCCCTCGGGGTCGACCGTGACCTCGACCGGCGCGTCGAACACCGCCGGATCGGCGTCGTCGACTGCCTCGAGAGCGTCGTCGAACCGGTCGCGAGCCTGCCGGTAACGGAGCTTCGAGAGGGTGTATCGGCCGTCGGCGTGCGCGACGATCGCGGTGAGGAAGCTCTCCTCGGCGGCCCGCAACGGCTCCGCGACGGACCGTCGACGCTCCCGGAGTCCCTTCACCGCCGCCCGCTCCTCGCGCACCGCCTCGAGATCGGTCCGTATCCGGGCCCGCTCGCTCGAGGCGGTGTACTCGTCGGCGGCGAACCGGTCGTCGGCGGTTCGATACAGTCGAACCGCCTCGTCGTAGTGGCTCTCGGCGACCCGGATCTCCCCGTCCGCGCGGGCCGCCCTGGCGTCCTCGACCCGTTCCTCGGCGGTTTCGTGGAGGTCGTACGGGTTGACGGGATCGCTTCGGACCTCGTCGGCGGTGGTCTCGTCGACGTCGCCGGTCCCGTCGAGATCGCCGTCCGTGGAGTCTGGTCCGCCCGGATCCGCGTTCTCAGCGGCGGCGTCGACGGTGAACGGCCGATAGAACCACCAGATCACGGCGGCCGTGGCGATCACGCCGACCGGAACCGCGTTGGCGACGGCCCGGGACCAGACCACCGCGGGGAACACGGTGGAGGACGCGAGCAGTCCGACGGTGACTCGGGGGTCCTCCCGTCCGGTCGCGACTCCGCGGGCGGCGTTCGCGGCGGCGCCGAGATAGCAGCCGAAGGGGACGAGCCACAGCAGCGCTTCGCCCGTGGGGAGCTCCCCGACCCGCCGGATGGAGGACAGCATCCGCCAGGGGTCCACGGAGAACTCGACGGTCCACGTCAACACGTGTGTGAGCCCGGGATCGACGACCAGCGGCGCGACGCCGAGCGCGATCACCCCGACCAAGGCGGACGGCGAGGAGCGGTTCATGCGAACGGATACGAACGAGGAGACCTAACTCACACGGTAGTGACACGAAGGCGACGGGGTCACGATCACCGCTCGACGACCGACAGGTCCGCCCGGCTCCCCTTCGGCACCACGGAGCGGAGTTCGTCGTAGAGGTAGAGTCCGACGCCGATCGGGGCGGTCCCGCCGGCGATCCGGTGGGAGACGATCAGGTATCCCCAGTCGCCGTCCCACTCGGGGAGGTCCTGGTCCTCGCCGGCGAGGAACCGGCTCGCGCGCTCGGGACCGAGTTCGACCACGTTCTCGGTCGCGTGGTCGCCGAACCGCTGGACCGCGCGGGTCGTCGGCTTCCAGTGCTCCTGACGGGTTCGCAGGAACGTCATCCCGATCGCCTCGACTCGGCTCGGGTCGACGGCCTCGCCGTTGAAGACCCACACCTTCCCCGCGCCCTTCTCCCAGAAACCGTACCCGCCGAGCACCTCCCGGCCGATCCCGAAGCGCGTCTCCCACCAGTCGAGGACCTCCTCGCGGCTGGGCCGGCCGGCCACCTCGCGGTCGGCGGGGGTCTCGGGGAGCCGGTCGAAGCGCTGGCCGTCGTTGGTCGGTTCGCGGTCGTCGTCGTGGTCGCTCATCCGGCCACCTCCGTTCCGTCTCCGGCACCGTCGTCCGCTTCGCCGACGCGGAGCCTCGCACAGAAGAACCCGCCCGTGTCGTTGTGGTGCGGGTAGACGCGGTGTGCCCGGGTCACGCTCTCGTCATACGTCTCGCCGTCCCACTCGGTCACCCCGGGAGCCGTTTCGAGCGGGAGGTCGAACGCGACGACCTCGCAGTCCTCGTTCGCGAGGGCGTGATCGAGGACCGCCTCGTTCTCCTCGGGCGCGAACGTACAGGTCGAGTAGACCACGGTCCCGCCGGGGCGGGTCGCCTGGATCGCGCGCGTCAGGATCCCCTTTTGGATCCCGGCGACGCCGTGGACGTGGTCGAGCGTCCACTCGTCGAGCACGTCCGGGTTCTTCCGGCAGGTCCCCTCACACGAGCACGGCGCGTCGACCAGCGCCCGGTCGAACGCGTCGAACGCGAGCGGCTTCACGGAGAAGTTGCGGGCGTCCTGGTTGGTCACGATCGCGTTCGTCACGCCGAGCCGCTCGGCGTTGTGCCGCAGCGCCGAGAGCCGGCCGAGGTTGTTGTCGTTGGCGACGACGGTCCCGGCGTCGTCCATCAGGTCGGCGATCTGCGTCGTCTTGCTTCCCGGGGCCGCACACGCGTCCCAGACGCGGTCGCCCGGCCGCGGGTCGAGCGCCAGCGCGGGCAGGGCCGAGACCTCCTCCTGACCGTGCGTCCAGCCGTGTGCGTGCGGCCAGTTCCCGCCGGGGTTCCCGTCCGGGAGCCGGAAGAGTCCGTCGTGCCAGTCGACCGGATCGTGGGCGACGCCCGCCTCCTCGAACGCCTCGCGGACGCGGTCCGGGGAGGCCTTGATCCCGTTCGTGCGGACGACCGACGGGAGGGGCCGGTCGCAGGCCGCCCGGAACGCGTCGACGTCGTCGACGAGGGGTTCATAGCGGTCGAGCGGGTTCATGGCCTCCCTTCCGTGCCGGACGGTTAGTCGGTTTCGGGTCGACCTCGGTGCGACCGCGAGCGCGAAACGGGAAGCACGTCCAACGACCGCGATCTCGACTATATGTCGTTCCGAGGCGAAGAACACGTCTAAATCCCCCGGCCGTAGGGCTCGCACGGCTCCCCCGTTGCGTCCCACCCGATCACACAGCCCCGCACCTCACGCCTCCCCACCTCACGCCTCCCCACCTCACGCCTCCCCACCTCACGCCTCCCCACCTCACGCCTCCCCACCTCACGCCTCCCCACCTCACGCCTCCCCAGCCTCGCGATTCGCGCTCTCCGAGCGCTCATCGCGTCCCTCGCGTTCCGTCTCGCGAGCCTTCGGCTCGCTCGCGGGAGCGCGCCACCACACTCGATCGAACGAGCGGAGCGACGGCCGATCGCCACGCCTACCTTTAGGTCGCCCGGCGTCGTACCGCCGCACATGGCGCGAATATCCG
>NZ_FOPZ01000015.1 GCF_900113615.1 Halorubrum aquaticum | reverse complement strand
GGCTCTGATGGGATGAAAGCCTGCTAAGTCCCCAGCGTGCGTGAAGAGGCACTGGGGCGGTCAAAGGCCGATGATTCAACAGCGTCATAGAACGCGTGGCTCTGATTGGCCTACCTGCCAAGGACGCACTATCATGGGAGGCCGCCCGGATGCCGTCAGCATCCGGGCGGCGAACCCGAATAGGTGTGGCTCCCTTCACGCACAAACCGCCTCACAGGAACCATGTACTACCTCGGAATCGACCTTCATAAAGATGAGTCGCACGTCGCTGTTTTGGACGACGATGCCGAGGTCGTCGAAGAGATTCGCGTCAAAAACGCGAATCTCGACGACGTTGCCGAAGAATACGCTGGAGCCAAAGCGGCGCTCGAAGCAACCAGCAACTACTACACGGTCTACGACACCCTCGACGAACACCTCGACGTGGTTGTCGCAGATCCTACCCAAACCAAGGCGATCGGCTATGCTGAGGTGAAAAACGACCGGCTCGACGCGAAGTTGCTTGCGCAACTTCGCCGAGCCGGCATGATCGCTGAGAGTTACGTCCCGTCCGAAGAGCTCCGAGAGCGCCGCGCACTTGTGCGCGGCCGGAAGAGACTCGTCGAAAAGCGCACGGACTTCAAAAACGAAGTCCACGCCCTGCTCGACAAACACGGGATCACCTACGATTGGGATCCGTTCAGTGTGAACGGGCGAGACATCCTCGCCGGCGAGGATGTCTCGCTCGGTGTGGTCGGCGATCAGTTGATGGAGTCGTTCCTCTCGATCATCGACGAGTTAACCGCTCAAATAGAAGAACTCGAATCGTTGATCGAGGAAACCGCTGCGTCTCTCGAGGAGACGCAGCTGTTGATGACGATTCCGGGCGTGAGTTTCTACTCATCGCTGCTAATCACCTCGGAGATCGGTGAGATCGACCGGTTCGACGAGGCAAAGCAGGTGGTGAGTTACGCGGGATTGGATCCGGTCGTCCGCGAGTCAGGCGACTCGCGGACGGAAGGATCGATCTCGAAGCGCGGAAGTGGAGACTTACGCTGGATCCTCGTTCAGTGTGTTCAAACAGCGGTTCACCGGTGTAACGATCCGTATCTTGAACGGTTCTACGCTCGATTGAAACAGCGGAAGAACCACCAGATAGCGATTGTCGCAACGGCGCGAAAACTGCTCGTGTCGATCTTCCATATGCTTGATCGCACGGAGGTGTACGATCCACCAGAGGTGAGTGCCTGAGGGCCGCCGGCTCGGCGGCCCTCATCGGCCGGTCGCAGCGGGTGTGAGCCACAGCTAACGCGTTCACGTTCTGACCGCCTGCCGGCTGGTTCCTGAGCCATCTCCGTGCCTGCGTGTGGTTTCTCTCTCGTGACTAAGCTCGGATCGATCTCGGCGAAAAATATAGTATCGCAGACGTGGTTTGTTGCGCTAGCAGGCTTTCATAGGTGTTGAAATGCTATTATTCAGGCCTGTGTCTGGCTGAGATAGACGTCAGATAGGTCGTGCGAAGTAACGGCTACTCACCGGGGGAGTCGCTCACGTATTTTATCAATGATGGTTACACCCTTCTCAGGTTCCCATTTGAATTGACCCTGCATGATTATCAGCTCAATCGCCTCCTCCTCCCAGCTGATGGTTCCGTCCTTGCGAAGGTGGCGTACCACTGCTGGTCCGCTTCCCCTCGGAACGACCTGATATTTTCCACCTCGGCTCTGCCCTTCAATGATGAGAGTCTCCTCAAGCGCAAGTGGTTTCGTGTCGATAACCCGATATTCTGAACCGTAGTCGTGGTTAGTGGTTTTCCACACCACCGAGTATGTTGCTTCGTTGTTCTGCTCCAAATCAACGGCAACCTCTGCGAT
This sequence comes from Halorubrum aquaticum, assembly GCF_900113615.1. Taxonomy (GTDB): domain Archaea; phylum Halobacteriota; class Halobacteria; order Halobacteriales; family Haloferacaceae; genus Halorubrum; species Halorubrum aquaticum. The sequence continues at coordinate 82,249 of NZ_FOPZ01000015.1, read as the reverse complement.
TACTTCAGTGAGGTTGTTGTACGCTGCCCTCGGAGATCCATACTGGCCTTGGTCGTGTTGAACCGCTGCTTGACTCATACAATTGTTAAGACATCAGTGGTGATAAATCGTCAACTTGTACCTAACACCAAGGGCGTCCAAAGTGTTACCCCCTCCCCAATGATTTCAACAGATTACTGGTTGAAGTCAAAACTGTGCCTCTGGGGGAACGCCAGTAGCCAAGTAATGTGCGCCGATGAGATCGTGGCGAGCTTCGTCGAGTTCACGAGAACGACGTTGTGTGTCAGAGCTTAGTCCGTCAAGGTTGACGACAGAGAAACACACGTCGTCCCCATACTCGTTCTGCAGTTTGAACAGGCGACTTGATATCGATCTGGTCGTACCCATCTCTTGGATTGTTCGATTCCACCGTTCTCCCGTTGTATCTTCTCGCCACAGTCGGAACGCATGAACTCCGCCACTATCGATCATGTCTCGCTCAGAGAGTGGGCGGGCCTCTGTCCAGTCGAGTCCCAGCCAGCGTGGGGCAGTCACGTCACGCCAGGGCTGCCACGTCGGTACAGTGTACGAAGTCTGTTCTGAGATGTGCTTTAGCTCTTGCTCCAACTCGTCGTAGGAGCCACTCACGTGTTCAGCAGGCTCTCGGTTCAGTTGGACCATAGGAGTCCACCCAACTTCTCGACGACAAATCGCCACCAAAGTCGCCTCGATAGCACGGCGGTGTCTCCGATTCGAGGATATCGGGGGTGTCGAAACAGAAACCTCCATTTGCCCACCCACAACATCAGTAATTCGCCGGAGTGGACGGGCGGCACCGTGTTTGTCTCCGGTCTGTCGATCCGCCTCGTTCACCCCGGCTGATAGACCAAGCCCTACGCGCTGTCGAACACCTCCTTCCGCTCCCGACTCTCCGATGTACATCAAACCCGGGAGTCTGGAGTGTCTAACTCGGTAGAGGCCTGGTCGGCGGGGTAGTTCTTTTCGGAGCGTTTCCCAGTCTCGAAGGTCGAACCATCTCGACCAACCGAGTCCCATCCAGGTTGAGGACTGAGGATCTGGTTCGAGTCTAGTAAGTGGTCCAGGGACGTCGAGAGTTCGCGTCTCCTCCGCACTCCGTCGTGTAGTCCGGTCAACGGTGGCAAGATCCGACCGAACAATGGAGTCGGGGACCGAGAGGATTCGAGCAATTGCGTCACTACCGGGGACGTACTGTGAAAGGATCCATATCGTTGCCTGTCGATTCGTCAGTCGTGTCTTGCCCACCACCGTGACAATGTCGTCGATAGCGTCTGTGGGGAACTCTGAACACGAGACGACGAACCCACTACTGATCCACTCTTCGTCGTCTCCAACCGCCTTTTTGACCTGTCGGTCATGAGCGGTCGCTACGGCGTCTCGACCGTCTTCGGTGAGTCCAATTTGATCGGCGGCTGCATCCCAACATCCGTCTGCCTCGGCCAGTACATACAACAGCCCGTCGTCGTTCCGTCCAACCGGAAGAGGGTCGAACCCCGTGAACAGGATCTCAGTACCAATCAGGGACTTGTTTCGTACTTCTCGTAGTGCTCTCGCAAGTGAATCGGCTTCAATAGAATGCTGGGCAGCGACCGACTCAACGATGTCACGGGATACAGGAACTCCCACGAACGGATCTCCGACGTACGATGTGTTAACCCTCCGATCCTGATACACGTGACACTCGTTGTCGCTCATCGGAATTCGTTCAACTGGCGGTTGTCCTCACTTTTGCGCTTGGTGTCCATTCGCTCGTCGTAGTCGGTGTAGTCCACTCGACCCTCCGAGATTCCTTGCTCGTCTTCATAGACCATCAACCACAGCCGGATCAAGTAGTAGATGAATGGCGCGGGAATCGCGTTCTTCGCTAGGTGGCTCTTCGGGTACGGCCTCGGTGAGTAATTTTTGACTGCCGCCCACCACTCTTTGGATCGTTCAGAGAAGAAGAACGACGAGGTCTCGGCTCTGTCTGACGGTCCATCTGTCGTCAGGAGACGCTTCAAACGAGGAGGTTGTGGGACTTCAAACGAGGTCTCGAAAGCACGCTTGTACTCGATCGGCATGCCGAACATCCGTCCGTTCAGCACGGTGGGGTCATCAAGCGGTGCGCGCGGAACGTTTTCGATGATGTGGTGATCACAGTACTTCTCCGCGAGCATTCGTGCACTCGGGATCATGTTCTCGTGTTCGTCGGGATCACCAGAGATGCTCGTCGTCGCCGCCCACCGTGAGCAAACCGGGTGGAACAGTCCGAGATCGAACGTGATATCGTCCTTAATCGGAAGGTCCCACTCCTTGTCCTCAATGTGGGCGTCGGCCTTGATGGGTGTACTTTCGTTCGTATCCTTGGGATCAATTCCGACACGAATCACGTTCCCGAAGTCGCTGAGAACCTCTGATTCTGTTCCGTAGTCCGCGAAACAGTGGAGGATGAGGGGTTCTTCGCGTGTGGTGTCTCCGTTCGAAGTCATACGGGATCACCTATCCCGTGTTCAGTGCTCTCGGGGGTGTCAAGAGAGATTCCCGTAGAGCACACCGATGTAGAGTGCGCGTAGAGTCTCACTGTTGTGCGCTTAGACGGCGACTCTGTTTAAACTCTCCATCTGAATTTCGATAGGGGTTAGCAGAACTCAAGCTTGCCATCGTGGGAGATAATAGATATTAGGAATTCGCCGTGATTCATACAGTGAGGGTAGTCAGCGAGCTATTTTCGGGTCAGTCGCCACTACCATTACCCCTTGAAATAATAGAAGCGTATGAGCCCAACCTACGAACCAAATGAGCTTACAAACCAATTCAGTCAGTATGACGAATTAAAACAGGATACAAAAGAGGTGTGTTCAAGGGAGTTGGGCGATCAGGAAGAGGCCGCCTGGGAGTGGGATCAGGTCTGGGACTGGGCGCAGGACACGTACTATGATCACCACTATGATGGTGTTGAACAGCAGGCGAAATTCGCAGATGCAGCATATTACCGTGTCCAGTCAAACGTCGATGATCCAGACTGGACAGAAGTAAAACAGCGGATTGCCGACTTCGTACTACCACGCCACATAGATGTTCAGCATAGCAACGATATGCCCGATTATCTTCCAGGCAGTTACACGGCTTCAGCTACTGAGGAGATCGTAATCCACGCAATCACCCTAGAATTAACAGAGGATCGGTAACCGATACTGGACCATAGCCAAATCACGCATCTCCTCCGAGAAAGCTACATCCGCCCTACGGTTCTTGGAAGTAGACACAGTACTCGCGGGCGAAACACTGCTCACACAGTGGCTCTTTCTAACAAACCAACGCACCGAGGTCAAGTAGAGCGAGATTGTACGAACGGGCCTCACTAGGAACCAGTCTCTTCGTGAAAGCTAGCTGATCTGATTCTGCCTCGGGCCAAGTGTCTCGAAACACCCGACTGTATACTCTCTCAACGTTCCTGTCGAGTACTGGCAACTGATCACCACGGGCGAAACACAGCGTGGCGTTCGCCACGTACCGGCCCACCCGCGGAAGTTCCATCAACGACTCTGGCTCGGTAGGTAGGTGGTCGTGCTTGGAGGCGATCTGCTTCAGTGCCCCTGCACGCATATTTTGGAATCCCAGAGGCACAATAGCTTCGACGAGTTCATCCTCACTGGCCTTTGCTATCGCGTCCAGCGTGGGGAACCGTTCCAGGAATCTTGGATAGACCGCCGCGACGTTGTCAGCCGGCGTTTGTGTCAGGAAGAACTTCGCTACGAACACCTCATACAGTGTCCGATTCGATTCCCGCCACGGGTACTCGCGGCGGTTCTCTTTCCCCCATTCGAGCAGATCTACCCGAAACCGACGCTCCACCTCAGACGACATCAGCTCTCTCAGTCGTCGGCAACAGTAGACTTGACAGACGGTACTGTCACGCCCACGTGCGAGAGGATTGCCTGCCCCATGTACTCACCGAGCTTCGGGGGAACCGCGTTACCGATCAGCCGGCCCAGATTCGACACGCCGACGTCTTCCCATTCGTTGTAGAATTCGTAATTTTCTGGAAACGTCTGAAGCAGAGCTCCTTCGAGGATCGAGAGTGCCCGATTCTGATCTGTATCGTAGTGTCCAAAGCGACCACTGCCGTAGTTGTAGAACTGCGTCGTTATCGTCGGTGAGGGTTCGTCGGGCCGCATCCGACTGTAGGGCGCTTTGTACGAGCGTCCACTCGCCTTCCGGTGGCAGTCTGCGAGGAGATGGTCAAGGTTCTCCTCCTCCCAGAGAGTCCAATCTCCGCCAGGCATCATGTTATCGATACGCTCAAGGTTCTTTTCCGAGAGAGAACGTGCTCTGTGTACGTCGCTTTCGTCACTGACGTCTCCTGCTTCGATTGGCGGCAGATGATCAATCGTGTCTTTGACCGTGGGGTAGTCGTCCTCGTTCTGTATCGGTGGCTCAGGCAGAGAGAGAGGACCTCGCTTGGAGGCCATAACCACCCACCGCTTCCGCTTCTGTGGAATCCCGTATTCAGGACCGTAGACATTCTTGTTCTCGTCACTGTTGACGTGATAGCCCTGGGATTCCAGGCTCTCTATGAACGAATCGTAAACGCCGTCCTCTTGTTTCACTTGGAGTACGTTCTCGGTGACCACCACGTCCGGTTCGACGTACTCTACGATTCGTGATACCTCGTTCAATAGTCCCCACTTTTGGTGGTCCTCGTGGCCTTTCCCCTTTGAGTGCCCCATCGTGGAGTACGGTTGACAAGGCGCGCAGGCCGCGAGGACCTTTAGATCCGCGTCCCACGGGTACATCTGCGCGATCGGTTCGGGGTCTTGTGCCAGTGCGTGAACGTCTGCTCTGACGTATTCGCCGTCGATATTCTGTTCGTACGGGTACTTACAGTCCGGGTCTTTGTCGATCCCTGCGACGACCGAGATACCGGATTGTTGGAGCCCATAACTGAGTCCACCAGCACCGCAGAATAAATCCACTGCAGCTACCTTCATAACTCTCTTTCCTGCGTATCATCACATAAGCATTCGGCAATAATACCAACCGGGCGATCTTTCACCGTACGGAGAGTGCGTCGGTGTCGCCCGATTAGAACTTCTGTTCGTTCCTACCGATGGGACCATCGACGCGTAACAGTAATACTAACTAGGTAGTCGTAGTTTCGTACGAACATACCAGTTTATAACATGGATCAGGAACAGATTCAAATGAACGAAGCGGCTGAGTGGTTTTTCTTCAGTGGTGGGCCTGGGGCACCACGCTACGGCGACGATCCGACCAAGCACGCCGTTGACCACGACTCCGAGTCGTTCGTTCGTGAGGTACTTCAAAACGCGAACGACCAAGGCCTCCCAAACGGCGATCCGGTCGAAGTGACATTCCGTTTCGTTACACTCACCGGTGACGAGAAAGAGGAGTTTCTGGAAGCACTCGGCTGGAGCGACGGACTCGGCGAACGTACGCGAGCGGTCGCAGACACACATAACGGTCGTCGCTACGAACGGGTTGTCAAGCGAGTTAACGACTCCGATGCCGAACTTCGTCTCCTCGTCGTAGAAGACAGAAACACCACCGGCTTAACCGGAAGTTGGGACGAAGACTCGAACTACGCCGCGCTAGTCCGCGACGAACTCTACAGCAGCAAGCAAGACGACACCGCGGGCGGCTCGTACGGTCTCGGAAAGTCCGTACTCTGGACGTTCTCAAGTGCTTCGACGGTGGTTTTCAACTCACACCTCGCTCACGGTGAGCGTGAAGACAACTCTCCGCGACTCATCGCTCGCTCTAAGTTCCCCACACACCAGCTCCCAGAAGACGATACGACGTATCAAGGGGCAGGGTGGCTCTGCCAGCCTATCGGGACAGACGATGGTCCGCGTCCAGAGTCCTTCTGGGGAGAACGCGCGTCACGGCTTGCAGAACAACTACACGTAGAACGGTCCCCTGTCAGTGGAACGAGCGCTATGGTCGTAGAGTTCCAGGATCCGACACGGGACGAGCGACCGGACGTCGAAGACCTCGCACAGGAATTCGTTGATGCTTCTGTCAAGTACTTCTGGCCAGCCATCTACCGGGGTGACATCGAAATTACAGTCGAAACCCCCGACGACACGCTGACTGCCGACGTCGAGAGCGTCCCGTCGATCCGACCGTTCGTCCAGGCCTACGAAGAGAGAACTACGGACTCTCAGACGTTGATTGACGCCGGAGACGTTGCTGGCCTTGATATTCCAGTTAATCTCCCGCCACGTGCCGATGGAACCGAGACTCCCGACGGTTCGGTTCGGTTGTCGGCTCGCCTCGCATCCCCTGCAGATGACGATACGTACCTGAACAACGTAGCGCTCTTCCGGGGAGCGGGGATGGTCGTCAAGTACTACGACCAGAGTCGTGTCGCCTACGGTGACCGGAACTTCTTCGGTGTGTTGGCAGCTGGCGAAGCGCGGTCGGAAGGGACTCCATCAGACAGTGATCGGGAGATCGACCGGTTCCTACGGTTCTCTGAACCACCCGAGCACGACGAGTGGGAATCCACCGAGAACCTCCGAGAGCAGTACCAACGTGGATTCCGGACGGCGCTCGACGATATGTTCGGAACGTTGCGCGACGGGCTACGTCACCTGGTTTCGAAGGGTAGCAACGGCGACTCTCTCTCGGACAACGTTCTGAACAGGTTCCCGATTCACGGGGGCGGGAATCCCCGATCCACGACATCGGCCGCCGATCCCGTCTTCGAGATCGACAGTTCGTCCCGCTTCGACGGCGATGCGTGGGAGATCTCTGGTCGAATTAAAGTACTCCCAGAAGAGTTCGACGGATGGAGTGCCGACATCTCACTCACCGGTGTTGGCGAGGATGGATCGCGTTACGACGACATCCCCATCGACACCATCAAGATCGAACAATCCGGCGTAACCGTGTCGTACGACGAGGGATGTGTTCACCTCGTCGTGAACGAAGAGGTAGACGAACTCTCGTTCTCCGGCAGTTCCCATTCCGACGAACCCGCGGACTTGGTACGCGGTGATGTCGGTGCGACACAATTAGAGATACTCGCCGAGTTACAGACACCCGAGGAGGGTCAAGCGTGACCAGACGTTCTCAACGACACCGTACTACGACACTCCCCTTCAGCTACCGAAATAAGGGAGTGGGTTTCGATCTGGATTCGTTTGCTGTTGACGACAGGGAGCGAACAGCACTCGAACTGAACCCGTCACAGACCGAGATCGATCTCGCGTCGGCCGTGTCGTCGTCTGACAGTAGTGCTGAATCAGATTGGTCCACCCTCACTCTCAACGGGGAACTTCGCTTACCCGAGGATACGGTCCAAGCAGTCTTTCCAGAGGACGAACGGGCACAGCCACCGGCTAAACTCTACGTCACCATTCGCTGTCACGAGACGATCTACCGTGATCGGACCATCGTCTCCGAAGCTCCCACGACACCAGGTGAATACGACGTCGAGTTAGAAATTCCAAAGGACACTGTCCGAGGAACAGTCGAGCTACGTCCGTATCTCGTTCGTACCGAAGCTCACCCGAGAGAAGAGCCGAACGATTACGCCGACCAGAAGAATTTCCGCGTCGCCAGTGGGACGCTGTACTACGTCGTCGTTGACGGCGGCGAGGAAGAAGAACGAGCCGCCATCGATGGTGAGCGAGTCCGGTTCTCACAAAATGCTCACCTCCCGGATGGAAACAAGCTATACTACCTCGACTTCCGGAACGAGGGTCGTCCTAAATTGTGGATCAACTCCGACCATCCCCGTATTGCCGAGGTGTTACAGAGTAGAGGCTCTGTCGGGGCCGAAGCTCGGATGCGTGACGTGATACTTGACCAAGTGAGCTACGGGGTGTGGGTACAACTGCTCGTTCGTGCTGGGACTGCCGTAAACGCAGAAGGCGAGGTTGAACACGAGTGGCAAGAGATGGTACTCCAGACATTCGTCCGTAACCTGTACGATACTAGTGACGTATCGGAAGCGACTCACCGTTTCAGAGACGACCTCTCTGACCCGCAAACACTACCTCACGTCATGCAACGGATCGATAGCGAACTTCAGGAGTACATAGACCCCCGAGAGCAACTGATCCACCTCATGGAGGAGGGGCTCCAGATCTAACGTGACCGAGACAGAATTACACCGACTGACAGAAGACGGACGTCGTCTCGTTGGCGAATCGTTCATGAAGGGCGAGACAACGCTAACCGACGAACAGCTGGACGAGTACGTAGAGCCTATGCCGGGGAATCCGACAGCCGATCTCGACAAGATCGATTCCGCGGTAAAGGAGGTCCTGGAGGAGTACCCAGAGTACGAGACCGCTATAGATGGCGCACTCGCTGAAGAGATTCACCGCTCCCTCGACATCACGAGGCGAACTGCCGGTGATCCAGGGCTTTGGCACTGGCTAGCAGTCGTCCGATACCCCGAACTCGTCCGGCACCGTTGGGAGTATCGCTCTGAAGAGGCGATGAGAGAGAAGTTCCTCGGTGCAGGCTCCGACTTGTACTCAAACGCCATCCACCGACTCTGGTGGATTGCGGAGCTCACGTCGCGTGGTGACGATTACTCAACGACTGACGCAGTCTTTGCCAACCAGACGATGGTCAACAAGGTGTTCGACCGCTGGTTCGCGCGCTATCAACCCGCCGTTCGGGCTATGTGTGACGAACTCGCAGACGAACCGTCGCGTATCATAGATGAGACGACACGACGGTTCAATCACGCACTGACGAACGTGCAACTCGAAGGACTATCAGAGGACGAGGCACAAGAAATGATTAGGCAGATTGTTACTGAGTCTCGGTAAGAATCCGTTATCCAATCTTGATAGCAAGAAAATCGTCTATAGAGAGGATCTGTAACGCTGAGTCAGCATCGTAGCGACTCACGATCTGGTCGTTGATTCGTTCCGGTACGGACTTCTCTTCTGAGCCCAAGAAATCCGCAAAGGAGTCGGGGAGACCATCACCGCTCTCATCCGCATCACCACTTTCTACAGCACTTCCTATATCCCCGTCACTTCCCAAGAGGTCTTCAGTGTCTTCGGTCAGAAATGTACCCGAGCCGCCGTTTCGGCTCCACGCGGCAGCATCACAGAGAACTCTGATATCGGCCTCGTTCTCAACGACACCACGTAGCAGGCCCACTAGCTGAGCGTCAACGCCGTCAAGGGCTAGAACGGTGAGGACTTCATCATCTTCGAAGATTTCCTCTCTCGCCTTCTCTAGCCGATTGATAAGTTCGTTCAATCGCCGAACCGCCTCAACGTCGTCCATCTCGGTAAGGTCAGAGTATAGGTCGATAACGTACCGAACGTCGTTCTTCTGGTGCAGGTCGGCGGGCTCGTACTCATCCAGATCGTCCGTCGCAGCGAACTCCAAGAGTTCGCGGTGGATGTCTTGGTGCCGATCAGCTACCGAAACGAACTCACGCTTGATACGCTCGCTAGCTACTTTGGCGGAAGTAGAGTCTTCGAAGAGCTTTCTTGCAGCTGTCTCTCCTTCGACAGCGTAAGCGAACAACACGCAGGTATCGGTGAATACGTCTTCCACGTCCCCTACGGGTCCAACTTCACTCATCTCGACGCATTGCTTGGAGCGCGACTGCCCGACCGATAGTTTCCGCGTCGTCGTCGTGTTCTGGGTACTGGGCCGAGCTCGGTACTAGGCATGCGTCCTCACACGATCGACTGACACTGTTGATGTGCTTCTCTAGGTTGTCCTCCACAGAGAAGTGCTTCTGGGCAGACCACTTCCGCAAGGTTGGGGCATTCGGACCCTTCGCGGTCTCTTTCGACATCAGAAGGGCGGGATACTCCCAGATCCACTCGTTGTAGACCTCCTTCAGTTCTTCCAGCGCGGCCACCTGTGACTCCATGACTTCTGAAGCACGCGTCTGACTGAGGACAAGGAACGCGTCCTCTACCAGGTTCGTGAACTCTCGGACTTCGTCAAGGGTCTGGCTCAGGGATTCGATACCTGCCAAGCTCAAGTGGATTCGAGCAGCAGCACGCCCGACGTCCTCGTACTGCTCTGTTCCGAACACTGGAGAGAGCGGGTCCACTGAGGGCTCTTGTCGGGCCTTTTGAACCTTCTCTATGGCTGAACCGAGGTGCTGTCGGAGCGCCACGTTCCCTAGGTACAAGTCACGATACTCCTCAGGCGCGTGGGATTCGTAGAATGCCGCGAGGAAGTCGAGGTCGTTCGCGTACCACGAGGCTTGGTCTAACCCAGGTGTGAAGTCACTCCGTCGGTAGAAATCGACGATATCGTCGAAAGACGCCGTGAAGATCCCCGACTCGCGGGCGTCCGGTGTGGGCATCTGCGTGCTCGTCGGACCGATTGTTCCCGATTTGGGAGCTGCTGGCATCACGGCCCCAAACTTGTACCAGCTATATGTGACCGGGAACGTCTCGTCGTCACCGGTGAAGTGCTCAACCCCGAGGTACGAGTACTTCTGTCGCTTGATCCGAGTCCCGTACTCCCAGTTTAGGTCAGAGTGCTCTCTCACTGCCTGTTTCAGAGCAGCCTCGACTTTTTCGAGAACGTTAGACTCGTCCGGTGGGGTGTCCGGATGCATTACCGTGTTACCTCGGGGATCGGTGTTTGAATGTTCGACACGAAGTACGTGAGAGGAAGTGTACTAGTATGAATTTGCTACTCGCATAAGAATCTTTCTGGCGATATTGAAACCTCAGAGACAGGTATGAAGCACGTGCTAGATACAGAGATTGAGTTCCATCCCGGGAACAGTCCACCGTAGAGCGAATCAGTCTTCAAACTCTTCGTCAATGTATTCTACCATTTGCTTAGGTTCCAGCGGAATCGTCCGATTACCCTGTCGGAGGTAGAACTCCTGCTCACCTTGGTCTTCAAGATGTGCTGGCCTTGAAGCATGATTGACGTTTACGACACAGACATCCTTGTTCTCCATCGTAACGAATGAGACATCAATGAAGTCGTTGAACCGGGGTTCCATGGCCGACCCAATAATGTCGTGGAGGTGGCGTTGGAACACCTCTCGCTTCTGTTCCTCGTTAAACGTTTTATAATCGTCTTCAAGCCCGTAGATACTCCCATCATCCTCTACGCCGATTAGCAAAGTCCCACCGTCGGTGGAATTAAGAAGCCCATTAATCGTTTTGAGACACTGATACTCAACGCGATTCATCGGCATCCCCCGATCTTTCACGTCAGTTCTGAGGGTGGTTTTGAATTCCGTTGTCTGTGATTCACCGTCTTCAATCAGAACCCTCACATCAGTATCTTGAGCGGCAGAGTCATGTACGTTAAGTGGGATTCCTTCAACATGGTCGTCAATCTCGGCAATGAAGAGTTCGACACGTCTGTTGATGAAGTCATCAAGAGTCTTGTAGCCGACATCGTCGTCCCGACTCCACTTAAGAAGTGCTTGCGGGATGAGATGTGACGCCAATACTTGTTCAAACCCGTCACCGTCGTAATCTCGGAGGTACTCAACTGGATTACGATCACTAATTTCTAAGTTCGTGATCTGCGGGAGATACGCGATATTCATCAAGCTATCTTCGTCATACTCGTCTTCTCCGGGATAATTCTCAATGAAGTTGCGTGGGAAGATGTGGTGGAGATTCGGTTCCTTCTGGAGTTGGTAATAAACGTCTGTGAGAACCGAACGGTCATGATGTTTCCAGTCTTTAGGATCGTATGAGGCCATGAACGCGAGGATCGCCCGTGAGAACCGCCCTTGGTAGCTGTACGACGCCGAACGAAGATCGTGCTTGTCAAGCCGGAACTCCTCAAACTCGAATTCGCCACCGGTCTTTTCATCATAAAGCGGGTCAAGGTGATCCTGACGGAGGTGGCCGGTATGTCGGAGGAGGTTCTCGGACTGGAAAGAGTAAAACCAGAAGTACTTCTTTAGGAAGTCGTAGTCTGGATTGTCGTTCTCATAAAAATAAAAAGCTACAGTGATGTAGAAATATCGGAATGGAATTAGATTCGGGCCTTTGAGATTAAGGTGGTTCTCAAAGAAATCGAACGTCCTGCGGAACGCCCGCTTGGCTTCATCCCACACCGCCTCAATGTGATGGGTTTTGATTTCGTTAAGGAACCTATTTGTAATATTGTTTACCTCGTTCTCCTCAACGTGATACTTGATGATCATCGCCAGCATCTCTAAATACGTCTTATTCGAAATGCTGACGAACTCTCCATCAGTGTTTTCCCGGAAATCCTCTATCATTTCACGAAGATAGAATCCGCCGTTGGGATGGTCGGTCGGCCGGAAGGTTTTAGCCACGATAATATCAAAGATGTCTAGCGGCTCACCTTCTTGATTAACCCGTTCAAAAATCTCAGTAACTTCGTTGATCTCGATATCTCGGAGTTTGATGAACGGGATTCGATACTGCTGCAGGACTTTACTGAAACTCCGCAAACGATCTCTGATTGGATGCTCGTTTTCAAGCCCCTTTGCAGCTAGCCGGTCGTCTATCTCCCACGGATCTTTGTAGATATCGATAATTTTGAAGACGTAGTCGCTATCTTCATCAACTTCGTCCTCAAAGAGAAATCGGCGTTTGTAGTTGGCATCATCCACGTCATCTGCCTCCTCAACAGTCAAATCAATATACAATGTGGGATCAAAGTCACCCTTCCACTCTCCCTTCACGCCGTACAGAGAGGTTAGTAGGGCAGTTGTCCGCTGCTGCCCATCAAGAATATAGTTATAATTCGAATTTTTATCTGGATCGTTTATTTCGTGACCACCGATTTCGCGGTGCTTTTCAAGTTCGGTATCAGAATTCCAGATAAGGATGCTTCCAATGGGATAAAAACGATAGATACTGTCCCACAGCTTCTTTATATTATCACGTTCCCAAACCACCTCTCGTTGGAAGGTGGGAATCTGATACTCCTGCTGTTTCAATCCCTCAATATAGGACCCGATTGGTTCGTCATCGGGCCTGATTGGATCGCCGTGCTGCATATGATAAACCAAGCCGCGGCGAGCATCATTAATGTATGTACTGGCCTTTCGTGCTCAAGACACGAGTAATATAGCAACTATATCGGTAGATCAACTGGATACGAGTACTCAAACACTTCGTCAAACACCGTCGCAGCGTCCTTGACGATGTTACCTTCGACGACGACACCGAATTCGAAGTTGGTCGAGAGGCTCGTATCGGTCAGGTTCGCGCTTCCGACGTAGCAGACCCTGTCATCTACGATGACGATCTTCGCGTGAGTCGCAAACGCTTGCGATCCTTGACTCTCGTCCCATCGGTAGAGGTCTCTCACCTCGAAGTTGTCACGGTGTTCCTCGTCGATCAGGTCCCACATCTTGTTGAGCGTCGTTCGTGTGTCGCCGTCCTCGTCTGCGGTTTCTCGGGTCAATAGTTGTGTCTCGACACCCCGCCGGGGGAGACTCGCAAGGTCGGACACGAGTTCAAGTGATGGGTCGAAGTATGGATTGGCGATCCGAACCGATGAATCGGCGTCGAACACTTGGTTGCGAATCGTAGAGGCGATGTCGGGAATCGAACGGACTGGTTGAGACGTTGGTTCGAATCCTCCCGGGAGTGTGGCCACGAACTCTACGGCATCCTGATCTGTCTGTGGGGAACGACCGTCCGATGCAATCACCGCGGCTTGCTGGGTCAGTACTCGATCTACTTCAGGAGGATCAACTTCGAAAGTGTAGGCTGCAAAGCCCCGCTCGTTGACCTCCGATTGGGTTGCTGCCCCGTTCTTCTGAAGACAGGTGAAGAGGGCAGCTGCTTCTCTGGTTGCTAGCGGCGTTTCCAGCCCTTGGTCTACGTCGGCCCGGGTTACGTCTCTGCGGCCAAGGGCCAAAATGGCATCTCGGATAGCAACGACACGGTCGAGATCGTCGAACTGGCGGACCACCGCGAAATTCGTACAGATCGTATCGTAGTCACCAGTCACACGTACTCTGACTCCCAGAACGCTGGTATTCGTCCTCTGTCGCTACCGACGAGATATCGGCGATCGAGGTCCCCATTGGCACTCTCGCAAGCGACTTCACTCATGTGGAGACACGCGTGACAGGCCCCATCCTCGTGTTCACACACGGGGTCGTACACGCACTTCTGGACGTCCGCAATCGTCTCGTCCACCCAAGGATGAATTCTCGTCTTGAACAGCGTGTGCATCCCTCCTAAGGAAAAGTGTTCGGTACTGCTCGCGTAGAGGAAGATCGCCGGGATGCTCGGCATCACGTACTCCGAGATGCTGTTGCTGTCGAGGCCACACTGACCACTCGCCGTTCGCATCAGCGCGTGGCTCATTGAGTGAAGGAGCGTGTAAACTTCCCGTGTGAGGTCGTCTTCGATTGGCGAGTAGTGGTCACGGAGTTCGTTCGTGTCTACGTTCTCCAAGAACCACTCTTTGAGGTCACTCTCGTCGTCGGTATCGGGACGCTCAACACCACGCAGTGATCCCTTCTCGTCCAACCACTCAATAATCGCAGCTCGATCCACTTGGAGGACGACGGCCTCAGAGGGAGTCTGGTCCACGTACACGGGAGTACTGTCCTCACCCCGCGGGTGTGGGAACGGCTGTAGGTCCGTCCGCGACCGTTCGGGGCGGTCGCGTGTGAATCCGAACGTGTAGTTCAGCAGAGGGAGATTATCAACCACCCACGCCGACGCGATATTCACTTTCTGGAGTTTTTCTGGATACACCTCTGCCTCCGGGTTCGATTCGAGGAAATCTTCCTGCTCCAAGAGGCCGTCTAGGGACAGGGGAGTGGGTTGCCTTTTCATTCCGTCCGTGGCGTCTAGATTCCCTTCGTATCCCTGAGTCGAGCGTATGTAGGTGAAGAGTTCGTGAGAGAGCGTCGAGTACGCCTGATCTACGTCGCTATCGCCGCCTCGCTGCGAGGGGAGCTCCACACGTTCGCGGTTCTCTTCGACGACTTCCTCCCGCGTCGAACCCTTTATCGTGTCCTCCGCGACGTCGAAGACATCCCCGAGATCCACACCACTCTCGATCATCCTTTCGACCTGCTCTGCACCCACTTTCTCCTTCAGCTCCTTGATCTGCTTCTCCCGGCGTTTGGCGTCGCGTTCGTCCGTCGTCATCCGGCCGAGTTCTTCGTAGGTCTTCCCCTCCTCTTCGACGACATCGTCAAGGTCGCCGAGGTGGGCAGCCATCAGTACGCGGGCCCAGCTCTCCCCGTATTCGATGTCGTCGCTGTATCGCTGGTCAATTGGGAGATTGACGAGGACGTCGCCCTGGGAGTAGTAGACGGAGTTGCTCGCTATCGGCCGGAAGTACACTCGTTCCTTGTTGCACTTCGTACATCGCTTCGACATATTCCCACAAAAGTCGCCACACTCGCCACAGTAGAAGTACCACGAGAGAGGATCGTTGATGTTCTGCTTGTTGAGGTAGATGTTGTCGTACCCGTGGTTCGGATTGCTACAGGGCTGCGGGTTGATCGACATCATGTTCCCGCAGTCGTGGACGAGGACGAAGGCGAATTGGCGGAGTTCACCGCCACACTCGGGGCACTCCCCGTTGGTGTAGACGAAGTGACTGGGTTCTTTCTTACTCACGACCCGGTGACAACTCCGGTTCTGACAGTACATAGTCAGGGGGTAGAGCGAGCCGACGACGCGGTTCGGTCGGCGGAAATCCACGTCGTCCACCGTGAGGTCTACCCAGGGGTCCTCGTCGTCGTTGCGGAAGCTGGATGCGTGAGTGGCGATTTGTTCCGCGACGTAATTCGCGTCAAGCGAGCTGACCTTGTCGGTCTCCCACCGGGACACCTTCATCGACAGTCCCCGTCGCCCGTAGTCGAACAGCGACTCGGGACCGAATCGGTACATCACCTGCGCCAGACCGCGTTTCATCTCTGAATCTGCCATAGTCACTGCCTCCTGTCGAACATATTCAGCACCTGTGCGGTACCCGTATCGACGTCAACCGGGAGCTGCTCGTCAATGTCTCGTAGACTCCGCATTGGTCCTCGGTCGTCCTCACTACGTTTAATCATATTACCAATCCATCCCTGGTAGCCGTCTTTCGGGTGTCCGGACATGCACCGTTCCCAGATATCCTCGAACTCCCGCTCGACTTTCCGCTCGTAGAGATCGACTGTCCGATCCTCCGCCCACTCGGGACGCTGTTCGGGCGTGACGCAGTAGGACCGTTTCACGAATTCGAGGAGTTCGTCCTTGTCGAGATCGCCTGCACGCTGCGCCTCTCGGAACGAGTCGTAGAGGTACACACGGCCGACCGAGGATTCGAGTTGTTCGTCGTAGTACTGGAGGAGCGTCGCAGCGAAGATACCCGGCATCGTACAACTCACCGCGAACTCAGCCCACCGCTCCAGCGGAGTCGCTTCAACGAGGAGGTCCTGGAAGTCGTGGTACCGGTCGAACCGCGTGTAGTGTGAGCGGTCGCGGACGTGGACCGGGTTGAACAGGTCGAAGACGGTACCCGTGACGTGACGACCGACACGGGAGTACGCCTGAATGTACTCCGCCGTCTGTCGTGGCATTCCGAAGAACGAGATGAAGTTCAGCGTGTCCACGTCAACGCCGTGGGAGATCATACTCGTCGCGTTCACTATGTCCACGGGTTCGTCGGGATCATCTGATTCGAGGCGTTCCAACACGTTTCGAACGACATCGAACCCCGTCTCACCGCTCATCACTACGGAGTTCAGCGCGTCGCGCTCCTCATCTCGTGTTTCCAGCCACGGGTTGATCATGGAGGGAACGGCACGCTGGAGACGGTCGCTGTCCACCTTCTGGATGTTGTACGCGACTTGCGTATCGTAGTACTCCAAGATCTCCAGGACAACGTTCCGTCTCTCCGAATCGTCGTCGGGGAGATCAAGGTTGACGACCTCCCCGTACGGTGTCGTTCGGTGGTGTTCCCGTTCTAACGCCGTCGGGAGTTTGTCCGGGTTCCGCTGGTAGTGCTGGATAATATCCGCGTACTCTCGAAGAACTTCGACCAACGCGTACGTCCGCGATACGTTGTGAGGGACCGAGCCAACGATGCGGCGACCGAGTCGATGGGGATCTTCGTACGCGTAGAACGACTGTTTGAGGAGCGGGCCCGGAGAGGGGTAGGTGTTCACGTCCTTCCAGTAGAGGGCGTGAACCTGGTTTTCGGCACCCTTGATCGTCGCCGTCGCGGTGACATTCTTGATGTCCCAGCCGTCACCGACCCTGTTGGCCCACTCTTGGAGGAACGTCTCGTAGTGGGAATCGAACGCACCGAACTCCTCACGGAGCAAGTGGAGTTCGTCCTGAATCAGGATAGAGGGTGGGTCTACTGCATCAACGTCCTCTACGTCTTCGTCGCAGCTGTACCGTGAGTATCCCCGGTTCGCCACCAAGCATCGATTCTCTCCCGAGAAGCCGTGCTTCGGACAGCGTTTCTTCAACCGTCCGAAGAGAGTACGGAACCGACGTTGCATTCCGACAACCGCGATCTTGTCGATAGTGCTCACCACGAAGGTTGGAGCGTATCGATAGACCTCTCGGTCGGTCACGTAGATGGGGAGCTCCTCTTCGTCGCAGTCGTCGTTCGTACAGATGTGGAGGAGGCGCATCCGGTCGTAGTCGCCGTCCAGTTCAATGGCGTCCTCACCACAGAACGGACACGTCGTCACGATCTTCCACTTCTCTGCGTATCGACTGTCTTCCTCTTTCACCAGACGGATGTTGTCGGTAAGGTTGCCGTCGTCATCCGTCTCCATCAATTGGTTCGGAGTGTTCCCGCTCCCGACGAAGTACCCGAGGCTGAACTCGTCGGTGTCAGGGCACTCACGACGGCGGATCAGTTCCGCTTGCGCGAAGACGTCCGCGATACGCTGGAGTTGCTGTAGGGAGAGTAGCCGGAGAGGAAACTTCGTGAGCGCCGTCGTTCCGTGAGCTTTTCCCCGGAGTCGATCTCGGAACGCGGTGAAGACGACGAGGCCGAGATACGCCTCGGTCTTCCCACCACCGGTAGGGAAGTAGATCACGTCAACCTCGTCTAAGCAGTGGTCCTCCGCGTCGATATCTTCGGTTTGGGCCACGATGTCCGGGATGGCCATGACGATGTAGATGATCTGGAAGAGGTACCACTCCTCGTACTTCTCCCCCATCTGGTCGAATGTCTGGTTCATGAACTTGAACGCCGCTCGACTGTGGCCCACGTCGTCCCGGATGAGCTTCCGACCTTGGTCAAAGCGCCGTCGTTCCTTCTCGAACGCCTCCAAGTTCTCGTCGAACTTCTCGCGTGCTTCGTCGCTCCGGTCGTTAAGGATCTCGGAGCGTATCGACTCGTACTGTTCCCGGGCTTCCACCATCTCCCGAGAGATGCGATCCAAGTGGGTCTCGATAGTCCCCCACGCGAAGTCACTGAACGGAGCAGAGAGCGTCTCTCGGCTACGATACTTTCGCTGCTCGTGAATCGGGACGGTCACCGTCTCTATCGTGGTGGGATCGGTCCGTTCGACGCTACAGTTGCGTCCGAGACCGTCCATCTCGGGGTCGTAGTGGTACTCGTTCCTGATCTCGTCTGAGACGAACGGTTCGATCGGAGTCTCCTCAACAGAGACGTCGGTGTTGACGTCGAAGAGGAACGCCCGCCACTCCTCCCCTTTCGGGTCGAGTGCGTCTGGGTACCCGACACCGTGTTTGTTCACGAAGGAGACGGAGACGATAATGTCGTCGTCGTCGTATTGGGCTGTGAGTGATATCTCGAAATCCCACACCGGGGTCGGCGTGTCTCCACTGAATCGTTGTTCTAAGAACGCCTCGAAGGTTTCCTCGTCTTCCAGAGCAGTTTCCGGAATCTTGTCCTCGTTACGACGGTCTACCTCTTCTGGCGGATCGGGCTCCCGGTAACGGCGTTCGTCTTGTCGGTAGGTCTCCATCGCATCCGTCACCGCATCGTCGTCCGTGAGTGGGGGTAGCTCACCATCGGATTGCGCCGCACGCTTCAGTTCGCCCGCAGTGACTGTAAGAGGGCCGACGTCAATCTGGACTCGTTCGTACACCGGTCGCAGTTCCTCTAGCGATCCGTCGTCCCCAGCGTATCCAGCGGTGTCTTCGTCTTCGGCGTCCTCCACCTCGGAGTCTTCGTCCTCTTCAGCTGGCGTGAGTGCGTCGTCCTCGGCTATCTCCGGATCGAATCCGACCGGCCCGCCGAACTCCTGTTGTTCCTCGTAAGTTGGTAGACGGCGATAGTATACCTTGGCAGTAGGATTGATCTCCACCGTCTCGTCGTCTGGAACTGACCCTGGGAGCTTAAACTGGAGCCCCATAGTGAAGGGTGCAACTCGTGTAGCGATGTTCCCGAACGCGTCGTCGGATTCCTGAGCTTCGCGGTACTGATACTGACTCGCTAACGCACCTGCGAAGAACTGATCCTTTGGGTTAACGTCGTAGACCGTTTCACCGTACTCGCCCTGCCCAGTAATCCGTTCGACGAGTCGTTCCAGGAGGACGTTATTGACAGCTTGGTGCCGCTGGTACTCCTTGTCGTCTTCTGTTATCTCGTATGCGTCGTCCGGTGGTCGAGCGTACTGACGAGAATCAGATTTAGGTGGAATTTCGCGCGGCCCGAGTCCCATATGCTCTCATCACGACAGAGTGTCATAAGTTTAGGTGGACAAGTGCGATTGGAGCCGCAAAGACATCTCGCTTGTTGATACAGATTTTCCACTGTGTGTTATTGAGTTACAGTACCTAAATGGTGAGAATCACGTGCCTGTATCAGCGACAGTACGGCCGGCGTACCTTTGGCCAGGATTTGTTGAGCAGATAGATGACCAGGATAGTTGTGCCCCGCCCGAGTTTGACGAACTATAGAGAGTCCAAGAGTCCGCGCAAGAGCTATCGTAGCAACAAATCTATTGAAGTTAGAGTTCTGCGTGTCCGATCTTATACGTGGGGACGCTCTCCTCATTGTTCACAGACTCGACAGTGAGCCGGAGGAGGTGTCTGTCCACATCAAAGTCACTCAAACGGATCTCGGGCGACTCACTGACTACTACGTCTTCAAACTCACCATTTGTCGCTGCTTGTAGCATGTGTTCCTCCAACGCTTCTCTGAGTTTCCGATAGAGATTCTCCATTTGATGTACCGCACTCCACACAGTATCGAGGTTCTCAACGACGAAGTCTAGTTCGTACGCCTCGGCGATTGCTAACATACTATTCTTAGAGCGTGTGCGACTCACGTCCTGATTGTACCAGTTTCGGTAGGTCTGTCGTGTCTTTTGGTCGCCTTCGTCCAAGTGCTGTTCCACCTGCCTGATGAAATCGTCAAGTCCGTCACCTCGATCTTCGATAGCTCTCTTGAGTAGAACACGCCAACTACTCGCGTAAAAGGCGAGCTGTGCATCACCGCGCTCTCGTATCAGATCGTAAAGACTGTCTCGCATCAGATCAGTATCTCTAAAGTGGAGGATGACATCACCTGGGCGAACGTTCTCAGCCTTCTTAGTGAATACTTCTCCGTGGTCTGACCGTAGGATTGAGACCTGTTCGTTCGGCCTGGAGTATACTTTTCCGCCCCGTTCCACCCGTAAGACAGTGCAAGTGGTCCTGGAGTTGTGATTAGTATTGGCTTCATTTGTACCGTCTCCGATTGGGTCTTCACTGGGGGTCTGATAGTCGGGATCGAACGTACGTACTAACTCTGCTAAATCTTCCTCGGCTTCTCTTCCTCGAAAATCTATGTCTTGCACAAGGTCGCTTCTGGATCCCGTTTCTGGATCAGGGACGGTGACCTGAACTAGCTCCGGCGACGGTGTCATCTCGCCACCGCAAGCTGCCTCAGTTACTTCAGCCACTAGATCCCAATCAGACCGACGCGAAACTTCCTCAAACGTCTCATTCAGCGATTCAACTTGGCTATTGAGCAATCTGAGCTCAGATGGGTAAGCAAGGATGATGACGTGGGGGGCAATGGCTAAGCGGAGCAGTGACCGCTGATCATACCGAGGAGCACCGTAGAGAATCATGTGTTCTACAGGTTCTGTCGTTCGAACACTTTTTGCGTCGTGAACTTGAAGCGATTCACCGAGGTCATTGTATAGTGATCTGTACTCTGTTTGTAGGTGAGTCACGACCGCTTGCGCTGCGTTTCCTGTCGGAGCAACTATAATGACGCTCTCGTCTTTGTCTGCGATTTCTATAAGGAGTGATACGATCTGTCCTTCTTTTTTCTCCCCAACCGGCACGTCTGGCCATCGATCCGCCAATTCTCTAATCTCAGAAACGGCATCCCTGTAGGTTCCTGCCGCTGGTGATGCGCGTGAATCTGAGCCTATACGTGACGCGTAGCGTTCAAGCTGATTGACACGCGCCGACAGCGAGCGCCTTGAGTGCGCTTCTGCGATATCTAGCGGAGACAGGAGCTCTTCAATTTGCCGAACAGCGTAGCGCAGACTACTTCGAGCACGCCAGAGCGTATCCTCGTCCATCTCTCGCACCAGTTTCTCAAACTCAAAACGAGCCGATTGCACGTTTTCTAGGAGTCCTTCAACTGTATCTCCGCCTGGTGCGTGTACCTCGATTGAGACACCTAACGCGCGATTCCTGAGTTGATCCTCTACACGGGTTATCTTGTGTCGTGAATTTGTGCCGGTGTTGAAGAGTGAAAGGGAGTCTCTACGGCGACTGTCAGTGTCCGTTGCCTCTCGAATCAGTTCTGTAGGCCAACACCATACGGACGCTTGATTAGACACGATGTCAAAGAGGTCACTCAACGGGTCACTCGTGAAGTACGAAATCGCCGGAATTCCGTTCTGGTTCCGCCACTCCCTAAGCTCTGCTAACCGCTCTTCGGTGAACTTCACCGTGTCGTCGTACAAAACACAAGCGACACGCGACCCAACTGTGTCCGTCGGAATCCGTTTACTCGTATAGGTGAAGAGGAATCTAGGGACGGGGCCATCGGGGTCACCTGTCACTCTCGATAAATAACCTTCTGCATCCACATTCGCTACCGGCCACTCAATTTCACTAAGTGAGTCCTCAGAGGGAGACCCTGGTGGAGTGAACGCTCGGAACTTCTCCCTAATCTGAGTGTCCGAACTCAGTACGAACACCATATCTCGTTCCTCACCAGTTGTCGCGGTCAAGACGTCAGCAGCAATAACGGAGAGCTGCTCGGACTTCGCCGTCGGATTCACTACACACAACTCTGAACCGGTGGTGATGCTGCGACGGATTAACGACGAGTGTAGTCTAGTCGTCTGAAGTACATCAATCGGCCGTCCGTCACGTGAGAGCGCTCCGGTGTCAATCGTCGGTAGAGGGAGAGCAGGCTTCCGGAGACCGTCCGTGAACGACATACCGCAGACAACAAAGTTCTCTCTGATATCTCTTGTCCTGGAGTAAGTCGTAACCGAACCAGATTATTGACGCCCGTTAATTACCAGTGTCCACTCACGTGAGTTCCGAGAGTGTCAAGAACGGCCAGTATTCAGGAGTGTCAGAGACGATTTCGTTAATCTTCCCTGCAGCTGGCACGGACGGTAGACGTATTCTCGCTAACAGAGTTGAGATTACTGGATGAGGAGTGACGCTCTTCCATCGATTTTCTTCTCTGTTCCTCGCATCGGTCATCTTTCGCACGACGGCAATAAGATATCCTTTACTGATTGTGACACGTGATTCGCTATCAGAACTTCGGTACGCGTCAAGGACTAACCGGTATGCCTGTAACTCATCAACTAGAGATTCAGTGACGGGCCCATTTGACTCAACGAACGATTCAATCATCTCCTTTACTATTTTTCTCGCCTCTCCTGCCCCCCGTTCTCTTCTGACTTGCTCACCCGCCAAAATAATCTCGTGTCTTCTCGCATCCAGACGGAGAAGCTCAGCAATGTCATTGTCGCCCGTCACTAATTCTCTAGCCGCTTGACAATATTCTCTCGCCTCGTAAAATTCATCATCCTCCCAACACTCTTTCGCATGTAGGAGCTCCCTGTAGTACGCAACGAGAGTCGCGTTCTCCACATCAAGATCTCTCGCAATAGAATTGATCTCCACAGCGACGAGGAAATCCTCGTCAACGTCAATAAGTAATACTTCGGTATCATCCCTGGATAAGGAATTCATTCGAGGAAAGAAGGTCGGCACTTTGTTTACTCTGCCACCACAACCATCCTCTGTGGCTTCGTCAATAGTTGCAGTGGCGCGTTCCCCAGGAGCAGGAACCGACGACAAACCACCGACCGAACAGGCAACACAGTTTGACCGTACTTGACTCACTCCTAACCGGAGAGGGCCGTGGAAAGACCACTCGTACTGTGGAATTTGAACAGGAACCCCATCTATCAGTGTCATCGCCGTATGTGGGTCAATATCTGAGTAACATACTTCTATTTCGTCTCCTTTGTCGGGGCGGTGCTCTGGCGGGAGGTCTGCTACACTTAGTTTAATCCCCATAGGTGCCACCTCGCTAACCCCTAGTCGTACGTCTCCCGACGGCCAGTCACTACCAGGTGGGAGGACGAACGGGAGACTATCCACGACACAGATACGACCACCTTGCCGACCTTCGTTCGGGAGGGTAACAACTTCATTCACCTTCGGTACATCATCTAACGCGTTTACACCGACGACAACAGACGCGTCCCTCACCTCTTCAACTCCGAATCTGGCTCTCTTCCCCTTAAGTTCTCGTCCATCGGGAACTACAATCGGAGCTCCACTATACAACCCAATGCCGTCGTTCTCGTCCTCAAATTGAATCTCTACGGAGAGGGAATCTCCCTCTTCAAGATCGCATATCGTAGGTAGTTGAGCTATGCTCCCCACTAGATGTGACGGGGTCACGCCGAGGATAGACAGTTGAAAAGAAGATACTGGCGTCGGAACTGTGTCTGAAACCCACACCGGGAAGTCCTCAACCCTACAAAAAGTTCCATCCTTATACGGTGTGATCACTGTGCACTCTACAGTATCTCCGATATCAGGTCGTTTCTCCTTCGGTACTGCCTCTACACTTACAGAGACCCCGCGTTCGCTGTATCCTGTGACCGCCATTTTGAATGGGTCGGAAACACCGAAACATCCGAGCGAGTCGGGAGTGACTGTCGGAATTCTCTCGTACAAACCCCTCGCCGTTCCGTCCGATAACGACCGTACTATGTCCACAAGGAGTACTTCACCAATTGTGGGTAGACTTCCCTCGGGCAGAACAGACGGGCTAACGGCTACGTGACTATTGAACACGTCCACAACACCGAGTTTCAACGTTGCACCCTGGAATCCGACAACGTCAGAGGACACGACAGGCAGCCCACGCCGTGACTCAAACCCCACAATTCCCTCTCCATCGCTGATCGTTTCTTCAACTTCCACTTCTACAATATCTCCTGCGGCGATCTCGCCGAAGGACAACGAGTCAAGAGCTGGAACAGCCACTGCGATACCACGTCTTACGAAGATTATCCGTGCCGGTAGTTGATCCCCGAAGTTTAGACCTTCAAGAACTTGAGGCAAGTTTACATATATCGGCTTTCCGCCGTCGTATTCTGAAAAATCGGTATTTGAGCTGTAAGTTACTTGGAATACCTCCCCTACGTCTTCTACTGGTGCTGTAGATCCAGTATTTGATAGTTGTAATTCCTGCTGTGAAAGATCTGTTCGAGAACGCATCTCCTCCAAATATTCCTTGTTAGCGTAGGGCCGCTCCACACAAACAGCCCATAAACTGTCAATAACCTTCGCCCTAATTCTCTCCCCCTCAGCGGACGCTGGTAATGGGCCCACGTTCCATTCTTCACCGTCATCAGTTTGGAGCATCGCATTTCCGCTATTGCTGAACCGAGAGATCACACCCTCAACGACGTCCGCCCCCAAACTCATTAATTTGAGTTCACAGGTGGCACTTGTAAACTTTTAGCAATTGCTGATAATGGTAGAGCAGCGGGATGACGAGCCACTATTCTTCTAGGCTGGGTTTTGGACATGCCAGAAAGAATACGGGGCAATTAGGCCCCACGCAACCGACCGATCTGAGAACTCTTGGTCTCAACACCGTCCTCTATCGAGTGGACTTCCATCCTATAGAGGTACTTCCCGATCTCGAAGTCGCTGAGGCGGATGTCTGGACTCTCCGAAAGCATTACGTCGTCAAGTGTTCCGTCGGCGGCAGACCGAAGTGCTGTCTGCCGGAGTGCTTTCTTCAGACGACCGTATATCGTCTCCATCTCCTGAACGGCGTTCCATACCTGGCTGAAGTTCTCTTTCACACCTTCGAGATCGTACGCTTCGGCGATGGCCCAGAAGCTCTTCTTCGACCGCGTCCGATGGACCTCCATCTTGTACCACCGCTCGTAGGTACCGTGTCCCTTGTCGAGACCCTGTTGTTCGATTTTCTCCACGAAATCGTCCAGGTCGTCGCCGGTCTCCTCCAAGGCAGCTTCTAGATTCACTTTCCACAGGTTCGCGTAGTAGTACAGCCCGACGTCGCCACGTTCACGGATCAACGCGTACAGTTCCTCACGTATCTCGTCGGTGTCCTCCAAGTGGACGACAACGTCGTGTTTCTTGAGCCGTGAGGCGTTCTTCTTGAACAGTTTGTCGTGGCCCTCGCGCACCGAATACACTTCGGTGTCCTTCCGGAGGTACATGGACAGGCCTTCGTCAAAGTGGACGTCAAGACAGTCGGTCTCGGTCCATCCGCCGGAGGAGGTCGTCTGTTTCGTGGCAGACGTCTCGTACTCGGTCGGGTCGAACTCTTCACTATCCTCGTAATCGGTCTCGTACCCTCGAACGATATTACCCAAGTCTTCTCCTTCGGCCTCGTCTACGGAGATGTCCCCACCGAGATCGCTCGTACTGGGCTCTTCGTACTCGGGCAGGTCAATGTCCACACGTTCGACATCTGCGGGTTCCTCCGTAGTGAGGTGAGTCAGCTTGTCGATCACGCTCCAGAACGGGGCATCCGCAATCGATTTGAAAGAATTCTCCACGGCGTCAACTTGTGAGTGGAGGAGCCCCATCTCGATCGGATACGCTAAGACGACAGCGTCAGTTGCGACATCGGTCCGGAGGAGATCGCGGTCGGCCCACCGGAGTGCACCGTAGAGGACGACGTGGTCCGTGGGATCGGCCGAGCGAACACTGTGAGTGTCGTGTATCGAGAGGTCATCACCCAGGTCACGGTAGAGGGAAGCGTGCTCAGACTGGAGGAACATCGTGAGTGCCTGCTGTTGACTCTCTGTCGCGGTAATGACAGAAATCGAGTCTCCTCTGTCCAGCGCACCGTAGAGCAGGTTGTTAACTAACACGCCCTGCTTCTTGTTGCTCGCAGGCACATCGTCCCAAATATCCTCTAACTCTTCAAGAGCCGAGACTACGTCACGGAACGTGCCAGTTGCGGGATTAGCTTCTGGGTCAGATGCGATGCGTCCCGCGAATCGATCGAGTTGCGCGAGTCGGCTCGATATCGTCGTCCGCCGTGAATGAAAGTCGGCCACGTCGAGAGGTGTCAAGAGTTCGCGGAAACTCCCCAGAGCGTATCGTATAAGTTGCTGCCCACGCTTGAGGATGTCCGCATCCAACTCCCGCGTCAAGTACTCGAACTTCGCTCGGCGGTTGTTCGCTCGTTTTAGTGCCTTGAGAATTTCTCCGTCGCCACACGTATGAACGTCGATAGAGAGGCCCGAAACGCGGTTCTGCTCTCGTCTGGCGACGACCTGAGAACGTCGAGTCGTCGGACTCACCTCCTCGTCGGTACGCATCCACTCGTTCCCACTATTGAGATCACTTTCGACTACGGCGGACAACAGCCGAGGTGGCCACGACCACAGGAATGCTCGTCCTCGTAGTTTCTCCACGAGGTCTGACGTCGGATTACTCGTGAAGTAGACTATCGCAGGCACGTCGTTTCGCTTTTTCCACTTCAGTAATCGGAGGAGGCGTTCTTCGTCGTACTTTACGGAGTCGTCATAGATCACACATCGAATTCGATCTCCGACATCGTCCGAAGGAATGCGCGTGCTCGTGTACGAGAAGAGGAACCGTGCAGGCTTATCGGGATGATTGAGATTCTTCGTGACCGTCGCTAGGGATCCATCTTGCGTCACATTAGCTATCGGAGTTTCCTCACGCGCGTAGCAAGATTTGTCGTGTGGTGGCCGTATCGACGTCGGAGACAGTTGTCTGAACCGTTCGCGGAATGCCGTGTTGGAGCTGAGCAGAAACACCGCGTTACGACCATCTACCTTGGGTCCAAAGAGAGCTTCAAGCGCGTGGAGGTGTAAAAACTCGGATCTGTCAGATGGTGTCACGATGACGAGATCCTGACCACGCTCTACCATCGCGTTGAGGAGGCCTGCGTGTACTCTCGTTGAGGCCGGGAAGTGGACTAGTCGCTCTTCATCGGCGAGATTGCCGGACGAGATGAACGGAGAATTTACCGCGGGTGTATCGAAGAGCGCGTTGAGTGACACGTCTCTGACAAAGTGAGTAGTGTTGGAAATAGTTTACTGAAGGTTTCGCAATTCAGGTACGCCGACGAGGAGACACGAATATCGACTGTATAACTCGAACTATTGATACACGAACTTTTGGTTCCACACGTAAGGAACGAACTCTGCCAAGCGGCGTTTAACTACGTCAGAGGAGTTTCCACTCACGTCTCGTTGTGTTTTGAGTACCGGATGATCTAGTTCAACATACGGAATTGGTGTTTTGAGTCGAATAGAAAGGCGGAAAACGAACCGCTACGCTCCGCTACAGCCGGTATACCTCATACTAACCGCATCAGAATTAGTATAATTTCTCCCCACTATTCTATTAAAAGAATGAAGGAGGTGGCTTCGTGAATGAATCCGACATCAGTCTGCAACCTCCTTAGTTGTAGATCCCGTGTTGAACTTGTTCACAGAGAGGGGTTCACCGTGAATTCCTTCGAAGTCGATCAAGATCCCCTTCTGGGACTCCTTCTTTTCTAATGACCCGTATTGGTCGATTTTAGTCGGATCGTGCGCCCAAGCAAATCCGTCAGGACCAACAGTACCGTTCTCTCCATCACCGTGAATCATGTCGTCGATCAGGTCGTAAGCGTATCTCCGGCTGACGTTTGCTACGCCACAGACATTCTTTGGGAGTATCTTGATGGCACCCTGATCTTCGTTGCGGAGATTGTCTGCGTACTGGACTATTGATGCGATCTTCGATTGCTTGCTGGTTTTTTCGACACCAATATCGCCAAAGGCATCTAAGCGCTCTCGGAGTCGGGTGTTCTCTTTTTCAACTTCCTCAACTCTGATCAGTAGCTCTTCGATGAAGTCAAGCGTTCGAAACGTTTTTTCAATGAGACCAGCGTTAGAGGAAAGTGCTTCCCCCGACAGCTCGGTCACAAACGTCTGAACAGCGAGATCGTGGTGACGATCTTCGGGCTCATTCTCTTCGATGACACGCGCCTTGTCGTAATTCCGGTTTGGGTCGTCATCCTCGTCCATGGAGTTCTCGGATAAACGAATGGGCCCGTGGTATATAAACTTTGTATAAAACCTATACTGGATAAGAATAGATATAGTATTATAATCTATTGCGCAAAAGTTATTTGATACGGGTTTGTGTTTTGTACATGGATCTATCAGAGACCGACTGGGGGATCTTAGAGGTGTGTTCCGAGAATAGAGAGACGAGATCGAATTTGTCTGTACTGGTTGATGTGACTCCCAATTACGTGAGTAAAGAACTCAGCAAGCTAACCGAGATAGAACTGGTTGAAGAGGTAGGGCCCGCTGAAAGGAGTGGAATGTACATTACGACTGCTAAAGGAGATTTTGTGCTTGGTAAAAGAGAAAAATATGAGAAGCAGCACAGCGAACTGTTCGGTGCGTTAGTTACGTCTTCGATAGAGATAGCAGACGAGCTCAACGAACAGGTCGATGACCGGGAGATCGGACCAAACGATATCGTCCTCACGAGTGTGGATGCCTATGACCAGTTGTGTAGTCTATCAGACATGACGAGTATAACGCCTCAAAAAGCAAAAGACGTGAGTCAGTACGACAACATCTACGCCGTGTATGGGGTTCTATACGAATTGTATTTCCACGACTTGCTCAGCCGAACCTCGAATAAAGGGGAGTACAAGATCACTGAACGGGGCCGAGAGCTCCTCAACAATACTACACCAGCAGCTACTACCCCAGAAAATATCAACCGCATCTGGAATACACTCCCAGAAAAGCGTGAGTGATCAGCCCGAACCAGACCAGTAGTCTATAATCAGCTGTTTATTACATTGCTTTTTGATAGTCTGAGGCTATCTGATCGTCGTCGTCCTCAACATAGTCCATCGTCTGTTCGATACGCGCGTGCCCCGCAATACGCCTGACCTGATGAAGTCCCAACGACTCACAATCGTTCACCCAGTGAGAAATAGCAGATCTCCGAATCCGATGAGTCGTAACGAACCACTCTTTAATTTCATCGTTAGGACCCGAATCGGCCGGACGTAGAGGTCGCTGTACTCCAGCATTCTTGGCTGCTTGCTTGACGATGTTATTGATCTGCGGTCCCGGCATTTTGGAACTTTGAGTGGTGACCAAGATATTCCCCGAGTTGGGTTCCACTGCGGACGAAAAGGAATGACGAACTCTTCGGCACCACCGCTTCAGTTGGAATCGGAATTCTTCCGGGAAGTAAACATCGCGTCTGATTAGATCGCTATGTTCCTTCGGGTTCAACTTGGCACTTCGAACATTAATCTTGCACTCCTCCCAGTCGATCTGATCGATATCCAATCTCGATAGTTCGACGCTCCGACAGCCAGTATACCAGTTTAATCTCACCGCGATCTCGTTTCGAAGGCGCGCTTCCGGTGTCTTACCCGATACCGACTCAAACAGTCGCTCAATTTGATCCGGTTTGAGAGCGAGAATATCGCTCGAACCGTCCCGAACACCATCGATATCGTCACCCGCGAGATCGTGTTGGAGTTTGTACTCTGCCTTGTTCTCGTGGATGTTGTAATCCTCTTTCAGGTTGATCGTATCCCGATCCTTACACGGGTGACCGTTTTCGAGTTTGAGTCGCTCCTCCGCAGCGTCGTTTTGGACGATACTGTAGAATGACTGTACGGAGCGATAATACGAACCCCGAGTCGTATCCGCAAGGTGTGAGTTCACCTGAATGTATCCTTTAACGTCGTCAGTCGTAGCAGCGAGAGGATCGATATTATTTGATTCACAGAACGCCAACCAGTAGCGTACTTCACGACGTCGGGTTGTGATTGTGGACTCTTTCGTCCCGTCCTTTTGCTGTTTGAGACTCTCCACATATAGGCCTAGTAACTCTTCACATTCGCTACTGATCGACTTGTCATCAGGTGTTAAAAACTGGCCCTTGTTATTCCGCATACTATCACACTCTCATCCAGTGGCGCGTTCCATCAACGATCGCGCTATGGACACCCTCAGTAGTGTTTTGTTCCAAGTGGAGCAGTGCCTGTCGCACCTTGTGTTCGGGCTCACGCATATCAGTCGAGATGCGTTGTGCCGACCCGTCGATCATCACGTCAGTTGACGGGTCCATTCCGGCTTCAACAATAAATTCGACGTAGTCCTCTGAGGTCATATCCTCCTTCCCACCCATATCCCTGAGGACGTGGTCCGGGATATCAGACGGGTATACCGGTAATCGCGGCAAAATATCCATCGAGAGTCCTTCGATAGACTCATCTTCTCCATCATCATCTACAGTCGCAGCTAATGTGTCGATTTTACGATTTACAGCGTTGGCCGTCGATTGTAGGTCGTCAATCCGGTTCTCGATCCCTGTCGTGTCGATATCTACAGAGTCCGTCCCTCCGAGATTCTCAACCGTTTTGACATGCGTATACTCGTTATTGATCTCCCTATCAACAGCGCGGCGGACGAGGGAAGTGAGAGTTTCACCGTCTTCCAGAGCGTCCTTCCACTCCTCTTTCTTCGAGGGCGGAACACGGACGTTGAGTTTGACTTTGCTGTGTGAGCCGCTGGCCATACCCGCGGCTACGTGGACTTACTAAATAAAGTGTGGGACCCCAATGGGGTTACTCGTTACCGAACATCTGGCGCATCATCGGGTGCATCTCCATGAGCTGCTCCTCTGCGATCTCCTCGTACAGCTTGTACGTGATGGAGACCGCGAGCAGCAGGCCCGTACCGGAGACCTGTCCGATGGTGCCGAGCAAGTTCGCCATGACGGCGAGCAGCCCGACGAGCGCGCCGCCGATGACGGTCACCTGCGGGATGTACCGCTCCATGACCTTCTCGACGACCTGCGGGTTCCGACGGAACCCGGGGATCTGCATCCCGGAGTTCTGGATCTGCTCCGCGGTCGCCTCCGGCCCCATGCCGGTGGTCTCGACCCAGAAGATCGCGAAGATCGCCCCGCCGACGACCATGAACAACAGGTCGATGGCGAGCCGAACGGCGATCATCCACGGCTCGACCGACGCCGGGATCTCCCCGAGGAACCACATCCACTCGGTCCGCGACTGGATCGGGTTCAGGTAGTAGAACAGGCCCGAGAGGGGCTGTCCCTGGTCGCTGTAGGTCCCGAGCCATCCGGGCATCCCCGCCCACTGCGAGGAGAGGATCTGGCCGAGGAACTGGACGTTCGCCTGCAGCGCGCGAACGAGGATCATCGGCAGGACGGACGCGTAGATGAGCTTCACGGGGAAGCGACCGCGAGCGCCCTTCACGCGGGCGTGTGACAGCGGGATCTCGACGCGGACCGACTCCGCGTACACGACGATCCCGAAGATGAACACCGTCGTGAAGAGCGCCAGAACGTTGCCCGGATCGAAAAGCAGGTTCTGGAGCCCCTCGGCCGTGAACGGCGACAACGAGACGGGAACGTCGCCGAAGACGATCCCGTACCAACTCGCGAAGAAGCCGGGCGCGCCGAGCGCCGAGAAGCTGAAGAAGCCCCCGACGATCTGCTGGCTGACGGCGGCGATGATGAACAGCCCCACGCCGGAGCCGACGCCCCACTTGCTCACGATCTCGTCCATGAACAGGATGAGGACGCCGCCGACGAAGATCTGCGCGAAGATCAGTACCTCGACGCCGAACTCGCCGATCCCGAGGGCCTGTCCGACGGCCTGATCGGCTGGAAGGAACTCGCCGGTGAACACCATCGGCGCGGCCGTGAGCGCGGTGACGATGATCACGAGCAGCTTCTGGAGGCCCTGATACAGGACCTGATCGCGCGGGTCGTCCGTATCGAGGCCGAGCAGGTTCGCACCGCCGAGCAGCTGCAAGACGATCGACGCCGTGACGATCGGCCCGATGCCGACCTGTAACAGCGAGCCCGACTCCCCGGCCAACACCGAGCGGAACTGCCCGAAGAAGTCGCTCCCCTGTCCGGCCGCCAGGCCGAACGGATTGATGTTGGTCAAAAAGAAGTAGACGAGCAGGATCCCCGCCGTCCACATGAGCTTACGTCTGAACGGGACGTGACCCGCGGGCCGCTCCACGACGGGCATCCGCGAGAGCACCGGTTCGGCGACCTCCTTCCAACTCATCGTTACGCCTCGTGGGTCTCGTCGTCGGAAGTGTTTTCTGCTTCGTCGGCGGCCTCCTCGGCGCGCTCCGAGAGCGTCGCCTCGCCGCCGGCGGACTCGATCCCCTCGACCGCGCCGGCCGTGAACGCGTCGGCGGTGACGTGGAGCTCACGGCGGACCTGTCCGCCGCCGAGCACCTTCACCACGTCGGCGTCGTGGCCGTCCTCGACGACGTCGCGGGCGTCGATGACGTACGCGTCGCCGTCCTCCTCGGCGAGGTCCTCCGCGACGTACAGCGCCGCGTCCTCGTCGAGCTTCTGGGCTTTGACCTCGAGGACCTCCGTCTTCGAGTCCTCGGGGCGCTTGAAGCCGTGCTTGCCGAGCGGTCCGTAGTTGTGATACTCGTGTTTCGAGCGGCCGGCGGCGCCGCGACCGCCGCGGTGACCGGCACCGCGCCGGTTCTTGTGGGTCCCGCCGCCGTGGGTTCGGGAGCCGCGCTGTCGGCGATTCTTGTTCGTCATCGCATCGCCTCCAGGAGCGAGTCGATCTCCTCGGTGGAGTGGCGACCGAGCTCGCCTCCCTCGATGATCGGGTGTTTGATGCCGTCGTGGCCGCCGCGCGGAGCGTGAAGCCGGAGCGTCGGGGAGAGGCCCTGCTCGCGCAGCGTCGTCTCCTCCGCGACGATCGCCTCGGCCAGCGCCGCCACGTCGTCGTAGTCGGTGTGTTCCGCGACCCACTCGTCGTCGACGTCGGCGTCGCCCTCGATGGGCTCGCCGCGCCGCTCGATGGTGGCCGCCACCGTCTCGACGCTCGGCTCGCCGAAGGCGACGAGGTCGTTTACCTTCGTGATCATGCCGCGGTAGGAGTCGGTCTCCGGAACGAACGTCGCGTGGTTGACGCGCCCGACGTTCAGCATGTCGAGCGTGTCGACGACGCCCTCGTTCACGTTGACCTCCCCGCGGAGCTGAACGATCGCCTGCATCACTCGCTCACCTCGTCGTAGTGGACCTGTCGCGCGTGCTGGGGCGTGCGGGACTGCGCCGCGTTCTCCAGGGCGTTGAACGTCGCCTTCGCGAGGTTGACGGTGGTCCGGGTGTTGCCGTCGGAGTTCGTCCAGGCGTCCTCGACGCCGGCGAGCTCCAGGATGTTCCGCACCGTCTCCGCGGCGGCCAGCCCGAGCCCCTGCGGGGCGGGCTTGATCTCCACGGTGACGGAGCCGGCCTTCCCCTTCGCCGTCCGGGTCAGCGAGTTCGTGCCGCCGGGCTGGTCCTCCCAGGAACCCGAGCCGCGGTCGACCTCGATGACGTTCAGCTTCGCGACGTCGATCGCCTTCTGGATCGCGCCGCCGACCTGGTCGTCCCGCGCCTGCGCGTAGCCGAGGTAGCCGTCGCGGTTACCCACCGCCACGACACACCGGAACTTCACGCGTCGGCCGGAGTCGGTCATGCGCTGGACCATGTTGATGTCCAGCACCTCGTCTTCGAGCCCCGGGAGGAGCTGGTCGACGATCTCGGCCTCCTTCAGCGGGAGTCCGGAGTCGAGCGCCTGTTCCATCGACGTGATGTCGCCGTTCTGTACCTTGCGGCCGAGCCGCGTTCGCGGTTCCCAGCCGTCGTTATGTCTACTCATGGTCCTCCTGTAGCTCATCGAGCACGGAATCGAAGTGCTCGGGTAAGTCGTCGGCGTCGAACTCCCCGCTGTACAGCGGCTCGTCGAGCTGCTCGGCGTACGCGGCGATGTGCTCGCCTCGCGTGCGCGACCAGTCGGCCAGCACGTCGTCGTTGTGGGGGATCTCGAGACCGGCGTCGATCGCTCCTTCCTGTACCGCGAACGTCTTGTTGCCGGGCGTCGCCGTGTTGAGCCCGATGTCGAGGACGGCCTCGTCGAGGCCGGCGTCGACCGCGCGAGCGCCCGCGAGGTACCCCGTGAGGTACGCGCTGGGGAGGTTGCCCGTCGGGGCGTCCCAGCCGTACTCAGCGAGGTCCTCGCTGGAGGCGGCCGCGTGGGTCTCGTCGCCGTCGGGTCCGGGGGTGACCAGCTGCGCCCTGACGTGAGCGTTGCTCACCCGGGCGACCAGGCGAGGCTTGCCCGATTTCAGCAGGCGCAACCTCTGGTGGTAGTCGGTCCGGACCTCGCGGCGGCGCCGCATCGGCACCTTGTATCGTGGTCCTGTCGCCATTAGTCGTTCACCTCGTAGCCGTACTGCGTCCGGATGTACGCCTCCAGTCGGGCGACGTCCTCGAACTCGCCGCCGCTCGCCTTGTTGTAAAGCGTGCGGTACTCCGTGGCGTCGAGGACGTCCTCCTCGTCACGCAGCTCCTTCAGACGGGCCCGCTGTGCGCGGATCCGCGCCTTCCAGTCGTCCTTGGTGTTCTGTCGCGCGCCGGCTTTCCCCTTCCGGGAGCCAGCACCCGTCTTGTGGCCGTACGAGCGCTTCTCCGCGCGCTCGCGGGCCCGACCGCGGGAGTTCGTCTTCGCGTCCTTCGCGCGGATCGTTCCCTGATCGATGAGTTCGCGAACGTCCTCGCGGGTGATCGCGTCCTCGATCTCCTCCTGGGCCTCGGGGTCGAGCCAGACGCGGCCCTTGCCGACGTCGAGCTCGTCCGCGGCGAGTCGTTTCTGGGCTTTCAGGTCACTCATCGTTCACCTCCACCTCGACGTAGGTCGGGTTCAACACGCGGATCCCGCGCTCCTCCGCCTCGTCCTCGATCAGTTCGCGCTTGCGCCCGCCGACCTTCGAGGCGATCCGCACCGCCTGTACGTCGCCGTCGACGCCCTCGAGGTCGTCCGTGTTGTGAACGCGGACCTCCTCGAAGCCGCTCGGATGAAGGTCGCGAGACGCCGTCGGCGAGCGGAAGCCCGCCTCGACGACGGGACCCTTCGCCTTCATGCGGCGCCGCTGTTTGGAGAGCCCGCCGCGCGGCTTGCGCCACGACGTCGGGATCCGCTTCTTCTTGTGGTAGTCCTGCCGGTTGAACTGCGGTTTCCCCTCGCGGTGCTTCTGTGCGAGCGCGCGAGCGGTCTCGTCGTCCAGTTCCGGCGTCTTCTCGGCGTGGCCGCGGGGACGAAGCTCCGTCTCGACCGCCTCGTCGGAGTCGGCCTCCGCCGCCTCCTCCTCGTCGGTCTCGTCTTCGATCTCCGCTTCGGCCTCCTCGTCGACCTCCAGACCGCCGACGTCGGCTTTGATACGCGCGGCGAGCGCGTTACCGACGCCGTCGACCTCGGAGAGCTCCGACTGGGAGGCGGCTTTCACGTCCTCGACCGTCTCGTAGCCGGCCTCTCGAAGGGCGTCCGCCTTCGAGGGACCGACGCCGCTGATGTCTTCGAGTTCCTCGGCCATGTCAGGCACCTCCGGTCGGCTTCTCGACGATGTACACGCCGTCCTGGAAGACGCGCGTGTCCTTGTCGGTCACCTTGGTCAGCTGTTCGATGTCGGCGGCGGTCTGCCCGACGGCCTCCTTGTCGGAGCCCGAGAGCGTGACCGTCTCGCCGTCGATCTGTACGTCCGTGTCCCCGCGGATCGGGGTGCGTCGCTCCGCCTTCTCGCCGAGGAAGTTCTCGATGACGACCTCGTCGCCGTCCACGTTGACCTGCATCGGGAAGTGAGCGTAGTACACTTCCATCGTGTACTCCCACCCCTCGGTCACGCCGTGGACCATGTTGGAGACGTGGCTCTCGAAGGTGCCGACCGTGGCGTTCGTCTTCGCGTCCTCGTTCTCCGAGGCGATCGCGACCGCACCGTCCTCGACCGACACGTCGATGTCGGGGTACCAGAGGCGTCGCGTGACGCTCCCGTTGGGACCCTCGACGGTGAGTTCGAGGTGATCGGTCTCGGCGGAGACGTCGTCCGGAATCTCGATTTCGACTCTGTTCATTGTTAGTAGACGTATGCGATCACTTGGCCACCGATGCCCTCCTCGCGGGCCTCGTAGTGGCTCATGACGCCGTGGCTCGTCGTGACGACCAGCGTCCCGTAGTCACGGGCGGGGAGGTATCGCTTCTCCCACTTCTCGAAGTC
Organism: Halorubrum aquaticum; assembly: GCF_900113615.1. Lineage (GTDB taxonomy): Archaea > Halobacteriota > Halobacteria > Halobacteriales > Haloferacaceae > Halorubrum > Halorubrum aquaticum. The sequence goes on along the minus strand of NZ_FOPZ01000015.1, from coordinate 45,735 downwards.
GTCCGCGCCCGCCGAGTAGCGGGGCTTGACGGCGCCACATTCGTTGATCGCGCCTTTCAGTTCGACCTCGAACTTCCCGGCTTTCCCGTCGTCGACGTACTCGAAGCCGTCGACGTACCCGCGGTCGTAGAGGACCTCGAGGACGGAGCCGATGATGTTCGAAGCGGGCTCTACCGTGTACGACAGGTGGCCAACGCTCTCGGCGTTGTCCACGCCTGCGAGTGCGTTGGCGAATGGATCGTTTCCTGTCATGATCAGCTGTACTTCTCGAATCCCATGTCTCGAGCGACCTCGCGGAAGCACTGTCGGCAGAGGTTGATGTCGTACTTCCCGACTAACCCCTGCTCGCGGCCGCACCGCCGGCATTCGTGCTGCTGGCCGGTGCGTTTCGCCGCGTGCTCGCCCGTTTCGTTGTTCGCTTCGCTCATTCCGTTACCTCAACGTCGAAGTGCGTTTCGAGGAACGCGATGGCGTCCTCGGCGGTCATCCGGTGGTTCGACGGGATCGAGCGGGTCACCTTGTCGCGCTTGGCGACGCGGTAGCCCGGCCGGACGATCGTCGTCGTCACGTCGAGCCCGTAGATGCCGATGTTCGGGTCGTACTCCTGACTCGGGAAGTCGGTGTGGTCTTCGACCCCGAAGCTCAGGTTCCCGGTGTCGTCGAACTGGCTCTCGGCGATGTCGACCAGGTCGAGCGCCGTCTCGAGGAACTCGTGGGCGTCGTCGCCGCGCAGCGTCACCTTGACGCCGATCGGGTCGCCCTTGCGGATCCCGAACTCGGCGATGGTGCGCTTGGAGGTGGTCCGGACCGACTGCTGGCCGGTGACCTCCTCGATGATGTTCTCGGCGTCCGCGAGCGGCTCCCCGCCCTGGCCGACGCCCATGTGGACGACGACCTTCTCGAGGGTCGGCTCGCGCATCTCGTGGGACGCGCTCTGGGCGTCACTCATCGTCTTCACCCGCCTCGTCGGCGTCGTCGGACTCCGCCGTCGCGTCCTCGTCGTCGGTGAAGTTCTCGTCGATGACGACGACGTACTCTTCGACCGTCTCGTAACGGTCCTCGCCGTCGTCGACGACGACCGTGTTGGAACCGGAGCCGAGCGTGACGTCGATCGTCTCGATCTCGCCGATCCGACCGGCGTGCTGGCCGGTCGTGGCGGTGACGAGCGCGCCCTCCTCGTACTCGAAGTGGGCGACGACGTCCTTGGACTCGTTGTCGATGACGATCGAGTCCTTGGTGTCGTACTCGGTGCCGGCGTCCACGCGGACGTTCGTCCCGTCGTGAAGCGTCAGCTGGGCGTCCCCGCCGGGGACGACCGTCTTGTTCGTCACCTTCCCGAGCCGGCTGCTCGCGGACTCCTCGTCGACGGGCGTCAGCGCGAGCCGACCCCCCTCGTCGGGGAACACGCGGAAGAACTCCCCGCGGACGGGGAACGCCAGGATGTCGAACATCCCGATCGGACGCTGCTCGTCCGACACCGCGTCCCCGTTCACGAGAACGGAGTCGTTGTTCAGCGCGTAGCGCGCCTCCTTCGTCGAGTCGACGTAGCCGAGCACGTCCCGCAGCAGGACGACGAGCGGAACGCCAGCCTCGCCGTGAGGGCCTGCGCCGGCCTTCACGGTGAACGTCTGGGTCTTCCGCTCGACCGGCCAGGAGTTCGGTACCGCCAGTCGTTTCTGATGTCGCGTCATTCGTTGTCCTCCTGGAGCCGCGCCTCGCGGCGGTCGTCCGAGAGGTCCAGATCCGTCACGCGGACGTTGCTCGCCGGGATCGGGCGGGGAGCTTCCTCCCCGTCCGCTCGCTCGACGGTGACGTCCTCGACGGTGATCCGCTCGGCGGAGAGATCCACCGAGAGGACCTCCGCTTCGGTTCCCGCGGCGTCGCCGCGGAGCACCTCGACGGTGTCGCCCGCGTTGACGCGGACGCTCCGCTGGCCGTACTCCTCGCGGAGCTCGGGCGTGAGCGGGGATCGGACCTTCCGTTGTCGCTCGTGGAGCGACGCGGTCTCCGACTGTTTTCGTTGTTTGCGTGGCTGTTTCGTCATGGTTACACGATCATCGTCGCGGTGGACGCGATGCTCCCGTAGCGCTCGGCGACCTCGCGGGCGACGGGGCCTTTGATCTCCGTGCCCCGCGGCTCGTCGAGGTCGTCGATGATCACGGCCGCGTTGTCCTCGAACTTCACGCGCGTGCCGTCGGGACGGCGGATCGACTTGCGCTGGCGGACGACGACCGCCTCCAGCACCTGCCGCCGCATCTCGGGCGTCCCCTTCGTGACCGAGACGGTCACCTTGTCGCCGATACCTGCCTTCGGGTGGCGGTTCTTCGTGCCGGAGTAGCCGGCGACGGAGATCACCTTCAGCTCACGCGCGCCGGTGTTGTCGGCACACGTGATGAGAGAGCCCTTCGAGAGCCCCTGCGTGACGTCGGCTTTGAGCGCCTCCATCACTGATCACCCGACAGGTTCTCGACGACGACGTGTGATTTCGTCTTCGAGAGCGGCCGCGTCTCCGCGATCGTCACTTCGTCACCTTCCTCGAGCGGCTCGAGCACGCCCGGCACGTGTGCCGGGATGCGCGAGCGACGCTTCATGTACCGATCGTATTTCGGCACGAACACGTCGTACTCTCGCTCGACGATGACGGTCTTTTCCATATCCGTCGACACGACCGTCCCCTCTCGGAGCTGGCCGCGGACGGAAAGCTGCCCGTAGAACGGGCACTTCTCGTAGTCGTAATCCTCCGGGTCGTCTGGCTCCGGAGGCATGGGTACGTCGATTCCTATCGCCATTGTGTGACACCTCGTTCGGTGCGTTCGGCGGGCCGGTCCCGCAACCGCGTGCCATCCACCGTTACGTAGACCGCGTCTTTGCACTCGCCTCGCCGGCTCGCCGCGTCGGTGTTCGATACACCGGCCGCGGACGGGCCGGACTGACAGGGGCGGACCCCCGCAGTATCCGACCCGAGTTGGGACGCGGACCCCGACGACTGGCCGTCATCGGCGGCTTCATCTGTGCGTGCGGTCGCCTCCTCGACGACCGCGAACTCCAACGTCGTGCCCGACTTGGGCACGCGTTTGTCCCCCGATCCGGTCCGCACCACGAGGGTGCGTTCCGTCTCGTACAGCACTCGACCGGCGATCCCGACATGGGCGTCGCCGTCGGCGTCGGCCACCCGAACCGGGAGGCCGACGAGTTCGTGCCGTACGAGCGTTTCGGGGGAGATCATGTTATTCGTCGTCGAAGTCGCCTTCTTCCGCCTGGATCGTCTTGATCCGGGCGATCGTCTTCTTCAGCTCGTTCACCCGGCCGGGGCTCTCGGGCATCCCGCCGGCCGCCTGTTGTGCCTTCGTGTTGAGCAGCTCGGTCTCGAGCTCCTCGAGCTCGACCTCCCGCTCGGCAGCGGTCATGTCGCGGATCTCGTCGGTGTAGAGGATCGCCATGTTACTCGTCCTCCTCGGCTTCCTCGTCGGCTTCTTCCATCTCGGCGACCAGGTCGGCCGCCTCGGACTCGATCTCCTCGTCGAGGTCCTCGAGCTCGTCCGGTTCCTCGTCGACGTCGCCGGTCTCGACCGGCTCCTCCGCGGGGGCATCCGTCGCCTCCGTCGCGGTCTCGCCCGTCTCCTCGACGACCTCCTCGACGATCTCCTCGTCGATGACGTCCGCCGGGTCGTCGTCCGGCACGTCGACGGCGTCGTCGGCCCCGGCCTCCGGGACCTCCTCCGGCTCCTCCTCGAGGAGCGACTCGACGCCCTCGTCGCCGGCCGCGTCGGCCTGGTCGACCTCGGGAACCTCGGCGTCCTCGCGGACGTCGAAGTCGTCGGGAAGCTTCGCACCCGGCGGGATGATCTTGACGTTGACCCCGATGGTGCCGAGCTTCATCACCGCGACGCCCTTGCCGTGGTCGACGACCTCCTGGGCGGGCTCGCCGTTGTGCTTGATGTAGCCGCGGTTGAACTTCTCGACGCGCGAGCGAGCGCCCGTGACCTTTCCGGAGAGGACGATCTCGGCGCCGAGCGCGCCCGCGTCCATGATCCGGTCGATCGTGGTGTGGCCCGCCTTCCGGAAGTACCAGCCCCGTTCGAGGGCGTTCGCGAGCCGGTCCGCGACGATCTGGGCGTTCAGGTCGGGCTCGTCGACCTCCTGAACGTCGATCTGCGGGTCGTCCATGTCGAAGCGGTCCTCGAGCTCGGTGGTGATCTTGCGGATGTTCTTCCCGCCCTTCCCGATCACCATGCCGGGCTTCTCCGCTTTCAGGACGATCTGCGTGCCCATCGGCGTCTTGGCGACGTCCATGCCGCCGTAGCCGGCTCGGCCGAGCTCGTCCGCGAAGAACTCGTTGATCTGTGAACGGCGAAGGCCGTCCTCGATGAATTGGTGTTCGTCAGCCATTAGTTCTCAGCCTCCGGCTCCTCGATGATCAGTTCGACGTCCGCGAGCGTGGTGTTCCACTGGGTCGCACCCGCAGCACGCGGGTTCCGACCGGGTCGCTCGCCCACCTTGTGGGGCGCGACGTGTTTGATCACCATCTCGTCGCCGTCGAACCCCTGCTCGTCGGCGTTGTGCTTGACGTTCTCCAGGAGCTTCAGGAAGTCCTTGGCGGCCTTCGCGGGGTACCGACCCGCGTCCCAGCCGTCGATGTCCGAACGGTGACCCGCGCCGGCGTTGTGCTGGCGCATCGGCACCGAGGTCTCCTCGTCGACGACTTCCCGGAGGAACTCCTCGGCGTCGGCGACCGTCTCGCCTTTGATCTCCCGGGAGATCTCCTTGCTGTCCTTCACGCTTATGGGCCGGTCGCGGAGCATCCCCTTGGCGGTGGTCTCCGGGTCGGCCTCGACGCTGTAGTTGATTCCCATGGGTTACTTGAGGGGCACGAACTTCGAGGACCGGGTCGCGCCGATGCCGGCCTGACCGTGTTCGACGGTGCTTCGGGTCTGATGGAACTCGCCCAGGTAGTGGCCGATCATCTCGGGTTCGACCTGGACGCGCTCGAAGCTGTGTCCGTTGTACACGGAAAACGTGACGCCGACGAACTCCGGAAGGATCGGCATGTCGCGCAGATGCGTCCGGATCGGGTCGTCGGCGGTCGTCTCCTTGTCACGGCTTCGAGCCTTCTCGAGAAGCTTCTCCTTCTCGACGCTCAGCCCTCGCGTGATGCTTCGCCGCAGTCGTGCGGGGAGCAGTTCCGCGACCTCCTCTACGTCCATCTCCTGCAGCTCGTCGAGCGAGTGACCGCGGTAGGCGAACTCCTCGCCCTCGCGGCCGGTGCGGTATTCGGAACTCATTTGTTGCTACCTCGTCCGGTCCGTTTGGATGCGATGTCCCCGACCTTGCGTCCCGGCGGGGCGTCCCGCGAGACCGACTTCGGCTGACCGGGGTGTTGGCGACCGCCCCCGCCGAAGGGGTGGTCGACGGCGTTCATCGCGACGCCGCGAACGCGCGGGTACTTCGTCCCGCGAGCCCGCATCTTGTGGTACTTGTTGCCGGCCTTGACGAAGGGCTTCTCCGTCCGTCCGCCGCCCGCGACCACGCCGATCGTGGCGCGACACTGCGGGTCGAGCCGTTTCACTTCCCCGCTCGGAAGCTGGACGACCGCGACGTCGCGGTCGTGCGTGAGAAGCGTCGCCGAGACGCCCGAGGCACGGGCGAACTTCCCGCCGTCGCCCCGGTTGCTCTCGACGTTACACACGGGAACCCCCTCGGGGATCTCCGCCAGCGGGAGCGTGTTCCCGGGTTTGATCTCCGCCGAGACGCCGACCTGGATCGTCTCGCCCACGCGCACGCCCTCCGGCGCGAGCACGAGCCGCCGGTCGTCGTCGTCGAACTCGACCTCCGCGAGCGGCGCGGAACGCGCCGGGTCGTGTTCGATCCCGACGATCTCGCCGGTGATCAGGTCGGTGTCCTCGAGCGTCTTGTGCGACAGTTCCGCCTTGTAGCGGTGGGAGGGGGCCCGGAACGTCGGGCCGCCGCGTCCTCGCCGCTGTCCTTGGATTCGTCGTCCCATCGTCAGAACACCCCGATCCGGGAGGCGACGTCGGTCGCGTCGTCCTCCTCGGAGAGCGTGACCGTCGCCTTCTTCTTGCCCTTCGACGTCACCTGCGTGTTCACGTCGGTGACGGTGACGTCGTACCGCTCGGAGACCTCGTCGCGGATCTCCGGCTTGGTCGCGTCGATGTCGACCAAGAACAGCAGCTTGTTCTTGAAGTCCATCTCGTTCATCGCCTGCTCGGTCACGAGCGGGTGTTCGATGAGCGAGCTCATCGGTCGGCCACCTCCTCGATCGCCGACTCGGTCCACAGCGTGAGCCGACCCGGGTGCGTGCCGGGCGCGAGGTCCTCCGCGTTGACCTCGCCGGCGGTCGCGACGTCGACGCCCGCGAGGTTGCGGGCGGCGCGCGACGGCTCCTCGCTCGTGACGACGAGCACGGACTTCGGCTGGCTGTACTTGCGACCGCGGGTCTTCCCGCGGCCGGCTCGGACGGAGCGACCCTCGTCGGCGCGCTCGACGTCGGCGTCGACGCCGAGGGCCTCGAGGACGCCCAGGGCCTCCTGGGTCTTGTTCAGGTCCTCGAACTCGTCGCTCACGACGAGCGGGAGGTCCAGGTCGTCGTCGAACGCGTGACCGCGCTCGGCGACGAGCTCGGCGTCGGCTGTGGCCGCGATGGCCGACCGAACCGCGAGCTGGCGCTCCTTGTCGTTCAGTTTCTTCGTCTGGTCCTTCTCGGCCTTCGGGGGGTGCGCGGCGCGGCCCGAAACCGCGTGCGGGACGCGGCGGGCGACGTTCTCGGAGCGCGGGACGTGAGCGAGCCCGCGCCCGGAGCCGAACGACTCCGCGGGGGTTCGCAGTCCGGCGAACTCGTCGGCCCCGTAGGCCTGTTTCCGGTTAGCCTGTGCGGCGGAGACCGCCCGACCGATGAGGTCCGGTCGGAACGCGGTCTCGAAGATCGCCGGCAGCTCGACGCTGCCCGCGTCCCCGCCGTCCAGGTCGTGTACTGTCGTGTTCATGTATTATCCCTGGTTGGATGCGGTGGATACGTACCGGACCTCGGGGTCGAGGCGCGGCTGGTCGTTCGGCCGGATGGCCGGGCGGAACCGCAGCAGGCGCTTGTCCGGTCCCGGCAGCGAGCCCTTGATGAGCGCGTACTCGCCGTCGACCTCGCCGTAGTTGACGAAGCCGCCGTCGACAGAGGCGTCGTCGCCCTCGCCGAAGTCGAGGAGGCGCTTGTTGAGCTCGGTGCGCTGGTGGTAGCCGGTCTGGCCCTGCTGGGGGACGGTGGAGCGCACGCGGGAGGGGTTCCACGGACCGAGGTTGCCGATCCGACGCCGCCATCCCTGGCGGGCGTGTTTGCCCTTCCGCTTCTGTACGCCCCAGCGCTTGACGGGACCCTGCGTCCCCTTCCCCTTCGTGACGCCGGAGACGTCGGTGTACTGTCCGGCGCGGAAGACGTCGCCGAACTCGTGGGCGCCGCCCGCCTCGACGAGCTCGAGCGCGAAGTCGGCGCGCTCCTCGAGGGAGCCGCCGCCGACGCGCGTCTCCATCACGTCGGGCTCCTTCTTCGGCACGTTCGCGAGCTCCGAGGGGTTCGTGTGGGTGATGACGCGGACGTCATCGATCACGTCGTCCTCGAGCAGCTCCTCGAGTTCCGCTCGGTCCTCCTCGAAGGTGTCCTCCGCCGGCAGGTCGAGCGCGCGGTCGAGCTCCTCGTGGAACTCGGTCGCCCAGACCTCGGCAACCGGCTTCTGTCCGTACGGCGTCTCCTCGTAGGCTCGCACGGCGACGGCGTGCATCGGCGGCGTCTCCACCACCGTGACGGGGACGGACTCCTCCATCCCCTCACGCGGCGAGTCCGCCTCGTCGTTGACCATCATGACGTGGGTCATCCCGGCCTTGTAGCCGGCGAAGCCCTGCAGTGCGGGCGCCCCGTCGTCGTCTGGCCACGAGCGAATGCGCGGTACCTCGCTGTCCGCGCGGGTGCGTGGGCCGTAGCCCAGCGAGCCTTTTCGTGGTCGGCTTGGTTGTGGCATGTGTTTACTCCGTGAGTGTGAGCGAGCCGAGGGTCGCGAACAGAGCCTCCTCCGTTCGGACTACCCCGCTGCCCTGTGCCGGGATCGTGTTCAGCCAGAGGTCGAACCCCGGATCGGGTTCGACTCGGCGGCCGTCGGCGACGGCCGCCCGAACGTCCTCGGGCGAGAGCCCGAGCATCTCCGGAAGCCCCCGTTCCGGCGCGCCGAAGGCGACGGTGTAGCCGTCGGCCTCCCGCGCGTCGGCGACGAGTTCGCCGAGCCGCGACACGGAGAGTTCCTCCCCGTGTCGTGACGTGGCGACGGCGAGTCCGTCGCCGGCGAGCGCTTCCGATAGGTCCGCACCCACGACCTGGAAGCCGACCTCGGGCTTCCCGGTGATGCGGGCGCGGACCGGTTCTCTCGAAGAGACCCTGATGGTGACGCGCTCCCCCCGCTCGACCTCCATCTCGGAGGGGACGAGCAGGGAGATCGGGTGTTCCCCCAGCGGGGAATTGACCCGGACGCGGCCTTCAGGTCCGACCTCGGTCACGAGTCCCTGTGTTGTCGACTCCCCCCCGTTCGGGGGCGAGCCGGTCCGCCACGGCACGCGAAGCGGCGGCAGCACGCCGACGTACCGGAGTTCCTCGCGTTCGCCCCAGAGGTCCTTTCGGAGCTCCGGAGGCGTCGCGGCGTACCCCAGCACGGCACGGACGTACTCCCCGCCCCGGTCCCGTTCGCCCTCCCCGTCGGGGAAGACGACGAGCCGGTCCGCCCGGAACACCGCCGCCGCACGGGCGACGTAGCCGAGTTTGCGAGTCGCCTCGCGATCGTCCTCGGCTTCCCGGACGACCGAAGACGGAACACAGATCGTGAGTCCGTCTTCGGTGCGCATCGTGGCGAGACTGTACTCCTGATTCCGGACGACGGACTAAAAGGATAGCGGTCCGGTTTCCGGGCTGTGGGGCGTTCACACGGCCCTATCCGGACGATCCGGAGTGATTCCCGGCCGAATCGAACCCGCTCACCAGCGTGACGACCCACTGTGCGGGATCGCGCTCCGAGCGGACCTCGACCCGGGTCACCCACTTCACCCACTGGAACCCCCGGCGACCGGGCGCGACGAGCCGGGCGGGCCCCCCGTGACCGTGCGCCAGCCGATCGCCGCCGACGTGCGTCGCGAGCAGAGCGTCCTCGGCCTCCGCGATCGGAAGGCTCCAGCGGTACCCCGTGACGGAGACGAACCGGACGTACGCCGGTTCGTCCTCGCCGTCTCCCTCCACTCCGTCGTCTCCCTCCGCCCCGCCCTCTCCCTCCATCCCGCCCTCTCCCTCCACCCCGCCGGCCGCCTCGATCAGGTCGCCGACCCGGACCCCGCTCCACTCCTGAACCGTGTACCAGCCGCTCGTACAGTCGAGCAGCACCGAGGCCTCGTCGCCGCCGACCCTCTCGACGTCGTCCACGGCGAACTCCCGCGACTCCGCGACGAGCCCGGTCACCGAGAGCCGGTAGCGCTCCCGGTCGATCGGGTCCGGGTCGTCGGCGACCCAGGAGGTCACGGGGAACGCGCCGTTCCCCTCGCCCTCCCGTGGCTGTGACCCCGTGAACCGCCGGTCCGCGCCGGGCGTCGAGAGGAGGCCGTTCACCCCTTGCTGGACGCGATACGCCACCGCGCCCGCGATCAACAGAAGGCCGTACTGGACCGCGGTCCGCCGCCCCTCGAAGTCGACGCGTCGCGGCGGCCGGAACCGCGTCGAGGCGTGAACGGCGACGAGCGGGAGGAGCGCCAGTCCGAAGCCGACGTGGATCGACAACAGCGTCCAGTAGGAGAGCCGGACGTCGAGCCCGATCACCCAGAGCATCCCGGTCGAGACCGTCCCCACCGCGGCGACGAGCGTGAGGACGGACAGCGCGGTCGAGCGTTGCCACAGCTTCCGGTCGAGCAGCCGGTGTCCCACTCGGGACAGCTTCCAGCCGAGCAGGACGACGATCGCGAGCCCGAGCGAACGGTGGAGCCAGAAGAGCGGCCAGCCCTCGGGCGTTCCGACCGTGAACGAGACGAGCCCCGTGACCGTCTCCGCGAGGACGACGGCGAGAAGCGACCAGTCGACGACCCGCGCCGGCGGCTCGAGCCGGTCGAGGGCCTCCGAGAGCGTGGCACGGACCCCCATGGTATCGCTTCGGGTCGAGCACGAATAGGAGTGACGGCAACGTCACGACACCGCGACGCCACGGCACGACACCGCGACGCCAGGGTACCTCGATGACGACTCGCGCGACACGGGTCGTCGTGATCCGCTCACTCCGCGAGGAGGTATCGGAAGGCCCGGAGGTGGTTCTCGCCGCTCTCCGTGAGCGAGACGTACTGGTACTTCGAGTGCTTCTCGATCTCGATGAATCCCCGTTCGCGGAGCGGCTCGACGATCCGGGTGTTGAGCCGGCGGTAGTACCCCCGTTCGGGGTTCTGGACGCCCTCGGTCTCGTAGCGCTCGACGAACGGGAGCCCCTCGCGCCGCCCGTACTCGATGAGGTCGCGTTTCGTGACGGGCTGGGCGTCGGCGACGTGGTCGAGGACCGCGACGTGCTCGCGTTCCGGCTCCTCGATGTGGTACTTCGGCAGCGTCTCCGGGGGCTTCGCTCCCGACGCGACGGGGCGTTCCTCCCCGCCCGCGTACGTCTCCGCGCGCACGTAGTAGGGCACGGCCCCGGTCACCATACAGGCGATCATCCCGCCGATCGCGGTCACCTTCGACCCGGACGCGAGGTTGACGTAGACGCTGTGGTCGCGGAACCGGTTCGACACCTCCGCGATCGTCCCCAGCGAGCTGTAGAGGTTGAAGATGTCACACTCGATCGTCTCGGTCCGAACGTCCGCCTCGCGGAGTCGCTCCCGAACGTCCTCGTGGTACGAGGGTCGGTCGACCCCCTCGTCGTCGGGGTCGGGTTCGAGCAGGAGCGCCTCGTCGGCGTCGGCGTCGATCACCGGCTCCACGATGCGGTCCTCCTCGTACCCGAGCGGTACGATGTGGATGCGCCTCGGAACGTCCAGATCGGCCATGTTTCACGAGTACGTTCGATGAATATTGATTGTTATGCTGATCCTGTCGATGTTGACGTTTATGTCGACATAATACCTATCCGGTCGCGACCCCTCCCTTCCGAAAGCCGATGCTCGTTTCAACGAGAGTGAACGATCTCGCGACCGAGTGGTCTCCCTTCGACGACGCTTCGATCCTCGCGGTCGACGCCCTCCACGTCCTCGATCGAGACGTATCGCCCCACAGACGAGACGTCGCGGACGCTCGACGATGACGCTCGAACGGCTCTCCCCGCCGCCGAGCGAGTCCGATCCCGACCGCGACCGGCGGACGGTTCCGCTCGACCGCTCCGACGACCTCCTCGAGGTCCTGGCCTCGGAGACCGCCCGTGAGGTGATCGCCATCGTCCGCGAGTCGCCCTCGACGCCCTCCGAGATCGCCGACGACCTCGACGTCTCGCTTCAGGCGGTCACGTACCACCTGCGCCGGCTCCAGCGCGTCGACCTCCTCGCGCCGGTCGGGGTTCGGTACTCGAAGAAGGGCCGGGAGATGAACCTGTACGACCTCTCGACGGAGTCGGTGACGGTCTCTCTCACGGAGCCGAGAATGTGACAGGTTTAAGTGTCTCACCGGCGGACCGTCTATTGCGAAGCACGCACCGGTAGTGTAGTGGTATCACGCAACCTTGCCATGGTTGCAACCCGAGTTCAAATCTCGGCCGGTGCATTTCTCGAACGTAGTGAGAGAAATCACCGAGTGATTTGAACGCTATCAGTCGCGCGCAGCGAACTGGCGAGCGAAGCGAGCCGTGAGCGAGCACGTCTGATTCTGAGTTCAAATCTCGGCCGGTGCACTCCCTTCGGTCGTACACCGGCCTGACTCCCGTTCACTTCGTTCACGGGAGTCTCGGCCGGTGCTTTCCGTGAATGAGGTGAGAGAGATCACCGGGAGATTCGACGCTATCGACCGCTTTCGATCGGCAGTACCGATTATACAACTCGCGGCTCTGTTGGAATCCTCCGTAGACGATATGTCATAATCCGGCTATGGTCAGTACAGGCGAAGGAACGACCGATTCGCGGTGCGGTGGCGTGCCTCCGAGCGGCCGGAGGCCGCGAGGAGCCCGCGAGGGACGCGGAGAGCGCTCGGAGAGCGCGAGCCGCGAGGCTGGGGAGGTGTGAGGTACGGGGCTGTGCGGTATGGGTGGGACTCAAAGGGGCAGTCGCGAGGACGACGGCGGCCGAAGCAAGGACCGCAGGAGTGAACATAGTGAGCGACGAGGACCACAGCGAGGCCCCCGAGTCCTCGCGACTGGGGCTTTGGACGTGTTCTCTGAAGTCGCGATCACTGTGCCGGTAACGACCTCGTTCTCATCATCCCGATCTCCATCGAAACACCCGTCCTACAAGCACTCTTCAGCGATCGACTGTTTCAGTCCAAATCACATGTGAAAAGTGAGATTTCAACGGAGCCAAACTCGCCGACGCTATCCGACGACGAACTCCGGAGCGAAGACGATGGCGACGAGCAGACACGACAGTACGAAGATCGCCGTTAACCGCAACACGCCGGCCGCGAGGTACCGGTCGTTCGGGAGGGATTCGGCGATCCCTGCCACGGTGGCTCCGAGAGCCATGACGAGCAGCCAGTCGCTCGAGCCGGCGTTCCCGGTGACCCCGGAGTAGGCGTACAGTCCCAGGAACGTGATCGCTCCCGCGAACTGGACGAGCGCGTTGGTCCGACCGGACGGCTCGCTGAACACGATATCGGAGAGGACGGAGGGCATCGTCCGCCTCTCTCCCTCGAGACACAAATAACGGCCGTCCCGATTCTGCTCCGAGGACGACGGAAGCGACTCCAGCGTCCCACCCGAAAGCGCACGGCTCCGCACCTCACGCCTCCCCAACCTCGTCAGTCGCCAGAGGCGACTGACTCCAGCGAGAATCGGAGATTCTCTGGCAGCCGGCGGCTCCGCCGTCGGCGACCTCGCGCGGTCGGGTTCGCGCCCGTCGGGCGCTCACCGGCGCGCGCCGAAGACGATCACCGATGTGAGGACATCGCCGATCTCCCAAGAGTCGTCGTTCACCACGGCCCGTCGTAGTTCACTCGCGGGCGGTCGACGTCGACGCCGAGGTCCCGCAGCGTCGCGGTCGCGTTCTCGACCGGCGCGGGCGCGGGGCGGTCGAGCGCGTCGGTCGTCGCCTCGGCGAACCTGACCCGCCACTCGTCGTCGAGGACGACCGTCGCCCGGCGCGGGATGTCCGAGTGGCCCTCCCACGACTCCGCGAGCAGGTCGTAGGAGTCGGCGACCCCGCCGTGAAAGTCCGAGACGACCGGAAACGGGAGATCGAAGCGGTCGACGTACGCGAACCCCGCGTACAGCGAGTCGCCGGTGAGCGCGACGACGGCCAGGTCGTCGCCGTCGTGCCAGCCGGCGTCCCGGACCGCGGCGAACGCCGCCGTGCTCGTCGGGACGAAGTTCGCCGGCGCGAACGAGAGGACGACCGCGCGATGCGACTCCACGAGCCGGTAGAGCGCGAGTTCGGTCGCCCGCCCGTCCGCGACCGCCGGCGCGGCGAAGTCCGGGGCGGTCGCGCCGACGTCGATCATAGCACAGTCCCGTGTTTCTTCTCGGGGAGGTCCTTCTTCACGTCCTCGTAGAAGTCGAAGCGGGCGGCCAGCTGGGCGCGGAGGTCCGAGGGCGGGACGATCTCGTCGATGACGACCTCGCTCGCCATCCGGTGGACGTCGATCTCCTCGCGGTACTCCTCGCGGAGGCGCTTCTCCTCCGCGGCCCGCTCCTCGGGGTCGTCGATCTCGGCGAGCTTCCGAGCGTACACCGCGTTGATCGCGGCCTCGGGCCCCATGATCGCGATCTCGCCGGAGGGAAGTCCGATGGTGCTCTCGGGGTCGTAGGCGGGCCCGCCCATCGCGTAGATGCCCGCGCCGTACGCCTTCCGGACGACGACCGTCTGTTTCGGGACCGTCGCCGACGACGTGGCGTAGATCAGCTTCTTGCCCTTCTCCAAGATCCCGTCCTTCTCCACCTGGCTCCCGGCCATGAACCCGGGCGTGTCACAGAGGTAGAGCAGGGGGATCTCGTAGGCGTCGCAGGTCCAGACGAACTCGGCGGCCTTCTCGGCGGCGTCCGGGAAGATCGCGCCCGACCGCTCCGTCGGCTGGTTGGCGACCACGCCGACGGGACGCCCGTCGATCCGACAGAACGCGGTGACGATCTCGGGTCCGTACCCCTCCTTCAGCTCGAAGACCGACTCCGCGTCCGCGATCCGGTCGAGCAGGTCGCGCGCGTCGTAGGGACGATTCGGCGACTCGGGGATCAGCTCGTCGATGCCCTCCGGGGAGTACTTCGGCGGCTTCGTCTCGGATCCGGGCGGTTTCTCGCCGGCGCGGTCCGGGAGGTAGCCGATCAGGTCGGCGACGAGTTCGCGGGCGTGCTCCTCGTCGCGGGCGACGAGGTCCGCGGAGCCGGAGTGTTCGGCGTGGATCCGGGGACCGCCCAGCTCCTCCAGGTCTATCTCCTCGCCGGTGACCATCTCCACCATCCGCGGGGAGCCGATAGCCATCGCGGACATGTCCTCGACCATCACGGTGAAGTCGGCGAAGACGGGCGTGTAGGCGGCTCCGGCGATACAGGGGCCGTAGAGCACGCAGACCTGCGGGACTGCCCCCGAGAGCATCGAGTGGTTGTAGTAGTACTTCCCGATCCCCTCGCGGTTGGCGAAGAAGCCGGACTGCTGGTCGATCCGCCCGCCCGAGGAGTCCATCAGGTAGAGCACGGGGTTGCCCGTCTTCAAGGCGCGTTGTTGCATCCGGAGGAACTTCTCGACGCCCCTCGCCGCCATCGATCCCGCCTTCACGGTGAAGTCGTTGGCCATGAAGTGGACGTCCCGGCCCTCGAACTCGGCGCCCCCCGTGATGAGCCCGTCCGCGGGGAGGCGGTCGCCGTCGCCCCCTCCTTCATCCCCGTCCTCGTCTTCCGTGCCGCCGGGCGCGTTCGGGTGCCAGTCGTCGAACGCGGCGAACGTCCCGTCCTCGAAGCGGAGGCCGGCCGGGTCGCCGTCGGACGCGCTCGCGTCGCCCGCGCCGCCCTCGCCGCCGAACCAGAGGTCGAGCCGGTCGCGCACGAACAGCTTCCCCTGCTCGGCGAGGCGCTCGCGGTACTTCTCGGGGCCGCCCTCCCGGATGTCCTCGATCTCCGCTCGGAGGTCCCGCTCGCGGTCGGTGGGTCCGAGGTCGTCCTCGAGCGGGTAGGCCGTCTCCGGGGGGTCGGCGCTCGCGACGGGGTCGTCTCCGTCCCCGACGTGGACGTCGACGCCGACGCCGAGGTGCGCCGCCAGCGACCGGGCGATCGCCTCGGCCTCCTCGGCCGTCGCCGCCGACCCGACGTGGACCTTCATGCCGGGAGGACTCCCGGACGGTTCTAAACTGTTTTCCATGAAAAACCCGTTCGCTGGGGCCTCCGTCGCCGTCCCCGCTTGACAATCCTTAAGCCGGCGACACGGCTACCTCGCCGCAATGAGAGTCGTCGTTTCCATCGGCGGGAGCGTGCTCGCGCCGGAGCTCGATCCCGAACGTGTCGCCGCCTACGCCGACGCGGTCGAGCGGCTGACGGCGGAGGGGTGTGAGATGGCCGCCGTCGTCGGCGGCGGGGGGGTCGCCCGCGAGTACATCACGACCGCCCGCGAGCTCGGCGGCAACGAGGTCGAGCTCGACGAGTTGGGGATCGGTACCACGCGGCTCAACGCCCGCCTCCTCATCGCCGCGCTCGGCGACGCGGCCGCGCCCACGCCGGCGACGGGGTACGACGAGGCGGCCGCCGCGTTCCGGCGGGGCGAGGTCCCCGTGATGGGCGGGATAACGCCCGGACAGACGACCGACGCGGTCGCGGTCGCGCTCGCGGAGTCCGTCGACGCCGACCTGCTCGTGTTCGCGACGAGCGCCGACGGCGTCTACGACGTCGACCCCAACAGCCACGACGACGCGACCCGGTTCGAGTCGCTGTCGCCCGCCGAGCTGGTCGACGTGGTGCTCCCGATGAGCCGGAACGCCGGCTCGTCCGCGCCCGTCGACCTGCTCGCGGCGAAGCTGATCGACCGCGCCGGGATCCGCTCCGTCGTCCTCGACGGCACCGACCCGGACGCGGTCGTCGACGCGGTCCTCCACGGCGAGCACACCGGGACGAACGTGATCCCCGAGGGGAGCACCGAACCGGCGGGGTGGGGAGCGGAGCGATGACCGACGAGGCCTCGCGGGACGGCGACGCTCGGGCCCGCCCCGACTGCGACGACTCCCCGCACATCCTCTCGGAGCAGGCGAGGGGAGCCGAGGACGGGACCTCGGGGGACGACGCGTTTCACGCCTTCTGGGCGGACGTGGTCGCCGACGAGATCGAGGCGCGCGACCCCGACGACCCGATCGTGATCAAGGGGGGCGTCTCCCCCTCCGGCGTCGCCCACGTCGGCAACGTCAACGAGGTCATGCGCGGCTACTTCGTCGCCGAGGTGCTCCGCGACCGCGGCCACGAGGTCCGCCAGCTGTTCACCTCCGACGACAGGGACCCGCTCCGGAAGCTCCCGCGGAAGCTGGCGAACGCCGACGGGGAGATCGTCGGGCTCGGCGACGTCGACGCGGGCGCGCTCGGCCGCAACCTCGGGAAGCCGTACACCGCGATCCCGGACCCATTCGGCGAGCGCGAGTCGTACGCGGCGCACTTCGCGGCGCTGCTCGAGGCCGACGCCGAGCGCCTCGGCGTCCCCGTCGAGATGGTCTCGAACACGGAGCTGTACGCGGACGGGACCTTCGAGGACGCCGTCCGGACCGTCCTCTCGGACCTCGAGGGCGTCCGCGAGACGCTCGGCAAGTACCAGGACAAGGTCGACGACGAGTACGTCCCGTTCAACCCGGTCTGTGCGGAGTGCGGGAAGGTCACCGAGACGGTGACGGCCGTCGACCTGGAGGCGGGCACGGTCGAGTACGCGTGTACGGACCTCGAGGTCGGCGACGACGTCATCGAGGGCTGCGGTCACGAGGGGACCGCCACCTTCCGGGAGGGGAAGCTCCCGTGGCGGCTGGAGTGGCCCGCCCAGTGGGACGTCCTCGACGTCGACTTCGAGCCGTTCGGCAAGGACCACGCCGAGGGTTCGTGGCCCTCCGGCGTCGACCTCGCCCGGACCGTCTTCGGGATCGAGCCGCCGGTGCCGATGGTGTACGAGTGGTTCACGCTCGGCGGGGAGGCGCTCTCCTCGTCGGCGGGCAACGTCGTCACCGTGCCCGAACTGCTCGAGATACTCGAGCCCGAGGTGGTGCGGTACTTCTTCGCGCTCCACCCGAAGAAGGCGCGCGACCTCGACCTCGAACGGATCGATCAACTCGTCGACCGCTTCGACCGCTTCGAGGAGGCGTACTTCGGCGAGGTCGACGACGAGGAGCTGACCCGGTTCGCCGAGCGGGCGTACCCGTTCGTGGTCGGCGGGTCGCCCGGGATCGACCGCCCGGCCGACGCCGACCCCGCCGACCGGGTCCGGTTCCCGTACACCTTCGCCGCCGTCCTCGGCATGGTCGAGGACCGGGAGTTGCGCGAGCAGCTCGCGCGCGACGAGGGGCACGTCGACGACGACACTCCGGAGTGGGCGGTTCGGGAGGCGCTCGCGCGCGTCGAGCGGGCGCGGACGTGGGCCGAGCGCACCGACAACGAGTACAACTACCGGCTCCAGACGGCGCTTCCGGACGTCGCGTTCGACGGGGACGTGGCCGCGGCGCTCGACGACCTCGCGGAGTTCGTCGCCGCCGGTCACGACGGGGAGGCGATCCAGGCGGAGATGTACGAGACCGCTCGCGACCACGGGATCGAGGTCGCCGACTTCTTCGAGGCGGGGTACCGCCTCTTCTTCGACCAGCCGCAGGGTCCCCGACTCGGGGAGTTCCTCGGCGAACTGGAACGCGAGTTCGTCGTCGCCAGGCTCCGACGGGAGGCGTGAATGTCCGAGGACCGATCGCTCGACGACTTCGCGTCGACCGGAAGCGACGAGGAGGAGACCGCCGGGAGCGGCTCGGCAGGGACCGATCCAACCGAAGCCGACTCCGTCGACGACGACCCCGCAGAGGCTGACGCCACCGCCACCGACCCCGCCCCGACCGACCCCGCCGACGTGGATCCCGCCGAGTCGACGTCGACGTGGACGACGGACGGTGCCGACTGCGACCGCTGTGGGGCGACGGTCTCGCGGCGCTGGCACGACGAGGGCGATCTCGTCTGTGCCGACTGTGCGGATTGGTGACCGGTCGCGACCGTCCCGGAGTTCGAGCCGCATCGACCGAGGGGACGAATATCGGACGCTCGGTCGTCCGTTTTGCCGCCTCGTTCGATGACGGTGAACACTTAATACACGTCGGATCGAGCCGTTAGTTACGGACGATATACGTTGGGCTTAAGTGATATATAAATGAAATCAGATCCGGATCGGCTGTTCGATCGGTCGCCCCGCGCCGTCGCCGGCCTGTACCTCCTCCTCGGCGCGGGGTGTGTGGTCGCGATCGACGTCGCGGTCGGGGCGGTCTCCGGCTCCGCCGCCCCGTTCTCGCCCATCCGGCTCGCGGGCGGGTTGGCGCTCGTCGCGGTCTCCTCGCTCTTCGTCTACGGGGCGGTGAGACACCACTCCCGTCGGACCGTCGTCGCCCGCGAGGAGTTGGAGACCTCGAACCAGCAGCTCCAGGTGTTGAGCCGGGTGTTCAGACACAACGTCCGGAACGACCTCAACGTCGTTCAGGGGTACGCGGACCTGCTCGAACGTCGGCTGGACGACGAGCGCAGTCGCGAGTGTCTGGCGACGATCCGCGAGACCACGGAGGACATGGTCGAGATAAGCGAGAAGCTCCGGGTCATCGAGGACGCCTCGCCCGGCCCCGTCGATGACCGCGTCGACCTCACGACGGTGGTACGCGAGGCGATCGAGGAGTTGGACGACGAACGGACGGACGTGGAGTTCTCCCTCGACCTCCCGGAGCGCGCGTGGATACACGCGGACGAATCGGTGAGCTACCCGGTCCGGGAGGTGTTCGAGAACGCGATCGCCCACAACGACGAACCGGGTCGGGAGGTCCTCGCACGGGTCGAGACGAACGGGACGACGACCTGCCTCGAGGTCCACGACAACGGTCCGGGGATCCCCGAGGACGAGCGGGCGGTGCTCCGGGCCGAGGAGGAGACCCCGCTTTCACACGCCAGCAGCATCGGGCTGTGGCTCGTCAAGTGGATGTGCGAGCTCCAGGGCGGTACCGTGCGATTCGACGCCACCGACGACGGGACCACCGTTCGGCTTCGGTTCCAGCCGGCGGAGAAGCCGACGGATCGGTAGCTCCCGGCCGCGTCCTCGTTCCGATACCTCCTCGCTCCGGTTCCCTCACTCGAGTTCGGTGATGGTGACCGCGTACACCGCCCCGCAGTTGCCGCATTCGACGTGGACCCCCCGGCTCGCCTGTCCTCGAGTGAACTCGGAGATCTCCTCGGAACACGAGCACTCGAACTGGACTTTCATTGACCGAGTTAGGCACTATTCGTATTTAAAATACGGTGATCGATTCTCCACATTGATACTCGGGGTCCGGGAACCGGAGAAGCGGTCTACGACAGCTTCTCGATGTTCCCGGAAATCTCTGATTTCCGGGCGCTCGAAAAGCTCGCCTAGGCGAGCTTTTCGATGTTCTCGACGACGGCGTCGGCGAACTCGCTCGTGGCGAGCTTCTCGCCGCCCTCGATCTGCCGGTGGAGGTCGTAGGTGACCTTGCCGGAGGAGATGGTCTCCTCGACGGCGTCACGGACGAGGTCGGCGGCGTCCGACCAGCCGAGGTAATCGAGCATCTCGCGGCCGGAGAGGATCATCGCGGTCGGGTTGACCTTGTCCTCGCCGGCGTACTTGGGCGCGGAGCCGTGGACGGGCTCGGCGAGCGCGCGGCCGTGACCGTAGTTGACGCCGGGCGCGATGCCGAGGCCGCCGATCTGCGCGCCGGCGGCGTCGGACATGTAGTCGCCGTTGAGGTTCATCGTCGCGATGACGGAGTAGTCGCTCGTCCGGGTGAGAAGCTGCTGGAGCATGTTGTCCGCGATGCGGTCCTTGACGACGACCGTGTCCTCGGGCTGCTCGCCGTCGTACTCCTCCCAGAGCTCGTCCTCGGTGATGAACTCGTCGCCGTACTCCTCCTCGACGACCTCGTAGCCCCAGTCGCGGAACTGCGCCTCGGTGAACTTCATGATGTTCCCCTTGTGGACGAGCGTGACGGAGTCACGGTCGTTCGCGAGCGCGTAGTCGAGCGCCTCGCGGATCAGGCGCTTGGAGGCGAACTCGGAGATGGGCTTCACGCCGATCCCGATGGGACCGTCGTGGAGCACGTCCTCGACGCCCATGTCGTCTTCCAGGAAGTCGCGGACCTGCTCGACCTCGTCGGTGCCGGCCTCCCACTCGATGCCGGCGTACACGTCCTCGGTGTTCTCCCGGAAGGTGATCATGTCCATCGCCTCGGGGTTCTTCACGGGCGACGGGACGCCGTCGAGGTGGTAGGTCGGTCGGACGTTCGCGTACAGGTCGAGCGTCTGACGGAGCGCGACGTTCAGCGAACGGAACCCGGAGCCGACGGGCGTCGTCATCGGGCCCTTGATCGCGACGCGGAACTCGCGGATCGCGTTCACGGTGTCCTCGGGGAGGTTCTCGTCGTACTTCTCGCGGGCGCTCTCGCCGCCGTACACCCGCATCCACGCGATGGAGCGGCCGGTCGCCTCGGCGGCGGCGTCGAGCACCTGCTGGGCGGCCGGGCCGACGTCGGTTCCGATGCCGTCCCCGTGAAGGATCGGGATGATGGGGTTCTCGGGGACGTTCAGTTCGCCCGTCTCCTCGTCGGCGAGAGTGATACGCTCCCCGTCGTCGGGAACTTCGATCTTCTCGTAGCTCATGTCGGTCGGGGGTTCTCAGACCGCCGTAAAGTGCCTGCCGCTTTCCGCGCGACCGAGCCTCCGCGACGAGGTCACTCGGAGAGCACTCGAACGTCGTCCTTCCGCACCCATCGGTATCGACGGCCGCCCCACGTGAACGTCCGGCGAGCGAACGCGTACGCCATCATTGCCGGCATCGCGATCGCGGCCGGACCCGCGAGCAGGAACGTCGGTCGGCGGAGTCCCGCCCAGGCGTACGTCGCCCCGGAGAGCAGGGTCACGAACCCGATCCCGAGGACCGGCGCCGCGAGACACAGCGTCGAGAACGCGACCGCGAGCGCGACGTTGACCGCGCTCGCACGAGGTGCGTGGTACCGCACGATCCACAGGAACCGGACGAACCGCTCCAGCGACGCTCGGATCGACCCGCCGGCTGGCACGACCCGCGTCCGTTTCACCGGCGTCACCTCGAGGTGCTCCGAGAGGGTTCCGTCGTCGCTGACGGTCCGCCGGAGGTCGGCGATGAAGGCGGCCTCGTCGAGGTCGGCGCGCTCGAAGACGACCGCGCCGCCCCACGCGATCCCGCCGGCGGCGACCGCGAGGGTGCCGCCGATGAGGTAGGCGGGCTCGAGCAGGGTCCCGAGCGGATCGCGGCCGACGAAGACCGGGAGCTCCGTCGTCGGTCCCTGCCGCTCGTAGTCGGCGTGGAGGTCGGCGAGCCACCCCGGCGGGTGACGGAAGTCGTCGTCGGTCCAGACGATCCGGTCGCCCTCGGCGGCGGCCATCCCCGCGGCGATCGCGTTCGCCTTCCCCGAACAGCCATCGGGCTCGCCGGCGAGCACGACCCGAACCCCCTCGGGCGTCTCGCCTCGTCGATCGGCGACCGGGTCGTCGGCGTCGTCCGCGATCACGAGGAGTTCGTCGTCCTCGGCCAGCATCGCGGCGACCTCCTCGCAGGCGTCGGTCCAGCGAACGGTCGGGAGGAGCACGGAGGTCGGCGGCGGGTCGGTCACACCGGCGGTTCGACGGCAGGGTACAAAAACCGGGCGTCGGTCGCGTCCGGGTTCGCCCGTCCCCGCGTCCCCGTCCACCCCGCCGCTTCCCGGAGCCTTATGCCGTCGCCCGCGGAGGGGGCGACCATGCGCGTGATACTTCACGGCGGTGCGGGCGGCGTTCCCGACGAACCCGAACCCAGACAGGCGGTCCTCGACGAGGCGGCCGAGGCGGGCGCGGCCGCGTCCACGCCCCTCGACGCGGTCGAGGCGGGGGTCCGCGTCCTCGAGTCGAGCCCCCGGTTCAACGCGGGCGTCGGCGGCGCGGTCCAGTCCGATGGCGTCGTTCGCACGGACGCGGGCCTGATGACCTCGGACCGCGCCGTCGGCGCGGTCTGCTCGATGCCGGGCGTCGAACACGCGGTCTCGGCCGCCCGGGTCGTGATGGAGGAGACCCCGCACGTCCTCGTCTCCGGCGAGCACGCGGTCGACCTCGCCGCGGACTTCGGCGTCGAGACCGGCGTCGACCTCCTGACCGACGAGACGCGCGAGCGCTACGAGGCGGAGTCCCCGCCGGACGGCTCCCCGAGCGAGCACCTCGACTGGCTGGAGACCCGGTTCGCCTCGGGCGCGGATCAGGTGGGCGGGACGGGGGACGGGGAGTCGAAACGCGGCGCGCCCGACCACGACACCGTCGGCGCGGTCGCGTCCGACGGCGAGACGTTCGCGGCGGCGACCTCGACCGGCGGGCGCTCGTTCGCGCTCGCGGGCCGCGTCGGCGACGTCCCGCAGGTCGGGTCGGGCTTCTTCTGTACCGAGGCGGGCGGCGCGAGCGCGACGGGAGCCGGCGAGGACATCACGCGCGTCACCCTGACGCGCCGGGCGGTCGAACTGCTGGAGGAGGGCGTCGACGCCGGGACCGCCGCGGAGCGAGCGATCGCGGAGTTCGACGACGTGACCGGCGCGGAGGCGGGGGTCATCGTCCTCGGCGACGACGAGGTCGGCAGCGCGTTCAACTCCGCCGGGATGCAGACGAGCGTCGCTTCGAGCGAGTGAGCGGCTGGACCCCGACTACGATCGGCGAGCGAGATCCGGTCTAGCGAGCGTGGGATCGGTGTGAGCGATCGACGCCGTTGGCGCAGTGGCCACCGGGAGATTCCCAGCCGATCGACCATACGCGGTTGCTAGCGCGGGGAACACCGGAAAAGCCCCACCCCGCACCACACGGCCCCGCACCTCACGCCTCCCCAGCCTCGGCCTCGGTGATCCGCCGGACACGTCGGCGGGTCGCCTCGCCCTCCCTCGCGCGGATTCCTCGCGCCCGTCGGGCGCGAGGAGGCGCGCGCCGACGTCCGATCGTGTCGTCTGATCCCGTCGTCGTCACCGCCGTCGTCGCGGAGCCGAGGATACAAATCCGCCCCCCGCCTTGCGGGCGTATGGTCACGTTCCTCGCCGGCGGCACGGGAACGCCGAAACTGCTCGAGGGCGCGGGCTCCGTCTGGGACCTCGACGACGTGGCGGTCGTCGCCAACACGGGCGACGACGTCGAACTCGGCGGCCACCTCGTCTGTCCCGACGTCGACACCGTGCTGTTCGCGGGCGGCGACGTCCTCGACCGCGAGCGCTGGTGGGGGATCGACGGCGACACCACCGCGACCCACGACGAGCTCGACCGGCTCGCGGAGGCGGCCGGGCTCGAGTCCGGCCCGCGCTACCTCGACGACGACGCCCAGACCGCGGGCCGGGAGATCGCCCGGTGGCGGCGCTTCTCCGGCGTCGCGGAGTTCATGGAGATCGGCGACCGCGACCGCGCGGTCCACCTCACGCGGACCGGCCTCCTCGACGAGGGCCACACCCTCACCGAGGTCATCGGGACCCTCGCGGACGCCTTCGGCCTCGAGGTCGACCTGCTGCCGATGTCCGACGACCCGGTCGCGACGCTGGTCCACACGACCGCTGGCGAGACGCTCCACTTCCAGGAGTACTGGGTCGCCCGCCGCGGCGAGCCGGCGGTCGACGACGTGGAGTTCCGCGGCGCGGACGCGGCCGAGCCGACCAATGCGGTCCGGGAGGCGCTCGCGGACCCCGTCGTGATCGGCCCCTCGAACCCGGTGACGAGCATCGGCCCGATGCTCGCGGTGCCCGGGATCGAGGCGGCCCTGGAGGCGACGTCCGTGGTCGCGGTCTCGCCGTTCGTCGGCGACGAGGTGTTCTCCGGGCCCGCCGCCGAGCTGATGGCGGGCGTCGGGCTCGATCCCTCGACCGCAGGGGTCGTCGACGCCTACCCGTTCGCGGACGCGTTCGTCCTCGACGACGATGACCCGACCGACCCGGCCGACCCGGCCGACTCGACCGGCTCGATCGATCCGGCGCGTCACGTCGAGCGAACCGACACCCGGATCGACGACGCGGACGACGCCGAGCGCGTCGCTCTCGCGTGCGACCGGGCGCTGGAGGCGCTGGAGGCGGTATCGTGACCGCCACGTCGCCGGCTCCGGCGTCCCCGCTGGCGGGCTCCGATGCCGACCCGTTCCTCGTCGCCGCGAGCCTCAGCGGCAAGTCGGACGCGGCGTGGGCACGGGCGGCCGCCGCCCACGTCGACTGCGCGGTGCTGGGCGGGATCGCGCTCGACCCGGCCAGCCGCGAGGCAGCCAGCGATCTCGTCGCGCGCGGGCGCTCCGAGTTCCTGCCCGAGGACCCCGTCGCGTGGATCGACCGACAGTTGCGGGCGCTCGCGGATGCCCCGGTCCGGCCCGCGGTCAACGTCCGGAGCGCGACCGTCGACCCGGTCCGCGAGGCGGCCGCGGTCTGTGCCAAGCACGGAGCGGGCTGTGAGATCAACGCCCACTGCCGGCAGCCGGAGCTCCGCGCGGTCGGCTGCGGGGAGACCCTGCTTGCGGACCGCGAGCGACTCGCCGAGTACGTCGCGGCCGCGGCCGAAACAGGGGCGACCACGGGCGTGAAGGTCCGCGCGGAGGTCGAAGGGGTCGACCTCGTCGCGGTCGCCCGCGCGGTCGCCGAGGCGGGCGCGGACTGGATCCACGTCGACGCGATGGACTCGGAGGCGGTCGTCGCGGAAGTCGCGGAGGTCGCGGAATCGATACGCTCCGCCGGTTCGGACGCGGATCCGGCGGCCGCCCCGACGGTCGTCGCCAACAACGGCGTCAGAGGCCGCGAGACGGTCCAGGAGTACGCTGCGTACGGAGCCGACGCGGTGAGCGTCGGTCGGCCGAGCGACGACCCACGGGTCCTCTCGCGGGTCGCGGACGCGGTCGTGGACTGGCGTGACGGGGACCTGATCGCTCGGCCCGACGAATCGGACCGGGAGATCTCGCCGTGACGACGGGCGCTCCCGCGGACGACGCCATCCTCGCGCTCCTCCTCGAGGTCGCGGGGACGCCGAAGCCGGGGAACGTCGACCGCCGTCGCGACCTCGCGGACCTCCGGTTCGAGTCGTTCCTCGGCGGCGCGGTCGGGGCTCGCGAGGGGCTCGAACGCGCGGCCCGCGGCGCGGCGGTCGGGCACGCCTTCGAGCGCGCGGTCGCCGGGATGGCCGACCGGGCCGGAACGAACACGCAGTTCGGCTGTCTCCTGCTCCTCGTCCCGCTCCTCCGAGCGACCCGAAACGGTGACCTCTCGCCGGCCGGACTCGACCGAGTGACGCGAGAGGCCACCGTCGACGACGCGGTCGACTTCTACCGGGCGTTCGAGCACGTGGACGTCGCGGTCGGTGACCCGCCCGAGGACGCGACCGACCTCGACGTGCGCCGCGGGGCCGACGCCGAACCCGCCCTTCGCGAGCGCGGGGTCACGCTCCGTGACGTGATGGCCACGTCCGCGAGCGTCGGGGACGGCGGCGAGAATGATGGGGGCGACGGCGGAAGCAACGACGACAGCGACGAACGGGTCCCCGACCGCAACGCGCAGGAGTGGATCGAGGGCTTTCCGCGGACGTTCCGCGCCGCCGAGTGGGTACTCACGGACGAGGGACCGCTCTCCGACCGGGCCGCCAGGGCCTTCCTCGGCCTGCTCGCGACGGAGCCCGACACCCTCGTCGCGACGGCTCACGGTCCGACGGTCGCGCGCGAGGCGAGCGCCGAGGCGCGTGCGATCGTCTCGGACGGCGATCCCGCACCCGACGCCGACGCGGTCCACGCGATCGACCTCGACGCGGTCGAGGGGCTGGCGACGTCGTTTCACGAGCGCGGGATCAATCCGGGAACGACGGCGGACCTCACCTGTGCTGCGCTGTACGTCGCGTTGCGGCGCGGGGCAGACGCGAACGGATCGGGAGAAGCGAGGGACGACCACGGGGTGAAGCCGTGAGCCCCGATGGCTGGCCGGTCGACCTCCGTGGAGTCACGGAGTCCGTCGTCTCGACCCTCGGTCCGAACGACCTGTGGAACGTCGCCGCGCTCGGGATCCACGCGCCCGACGAACCCGACGAACCCGTCACCGCCCGGACCTTCGGCCGGACCCGGACCTGGCGGAACTTCACCGAGCGCGGCGGCGGCGTGGTCCAGTTCACGGTCGATCCCCGGGAGTTCGTCGACGCGGCGCTGGCCGTTCGCGAGGAGCCCGATCCCGTCCTGCCCAACGCCGACGCCTGGGTCGAAGTGCGCGTGACGGAGGTCGCGAGCGAGGAGAGGGGAGACGCCACCGTCCGGACGTGGGCGCTCGAGGCGGTCGAGAGCGCGGTCGTCTCCGAGCGGGTACCCACCGTCAACCGGGGGTTCGGCGCGGTCGTCGACGCCACCGTGGCCGCCTCGCGGCTCGACGTCCCCGGGTACGACGCGGACGAACTGCTCGGCCGGCTGCGGTACTTCGCCGACGTCGTCGCCCGGTGCGGCGGTCCGGCCGAGCGGGAGGCGTTCGCGCGGATCGACGAGGCGACCGACTGGCGGGCGCTCGCGGCGGAACGCGGGCTCGACGTGGACGCGGTCGTCGACGATTCGGGCGACTCTCGGTGACCCGTTTCGGAACTACGGCGGCGCGATCCCTCCGTACAGCCGCTCGCGCGGGAACGAACCCTTTTAGTTCGGCCCGCCGGTATCGCTCGGTATGGCCATCAAGCCCAAGTACATCAAACAGCTCGCGAACGTCCTCTTGGAGCGGTATCCCCAGTCGTTCAACACCGACTTCGAGACGAACAAGGAGAGCGTCTCCGCGCTGACGACCGTCGAGTCGAAGGGCGTCCGCAACCGCATCGCCGGCTACATCACCCAGAAGAAGTCGCAGGCGGCCGCTTCGGCGTAATTCTCGGATCTCGTCGTCCGCTCCGATAGCTCGACGCGCTGGCGTACCTTTATCTCCGAAGCCGCGGCCATCGCGTCGGGATGGACGCGCTCGTCCGCCCGGTGGTCGATCCGACGTTCGCCGGAGCCGCGCTCGCCTTCCTGTTCTGTGGCGCGAGCCTCGGTACCGTGAGCGGGCTGGTTCCCGGGCTCCACGCGAACAACTTCGCACTGCTGCTCGCCGGGATCGCTCCGTCGATCCCCGCCGACCCGCTTCTCGTGGGCGTCGCCATGCTCGGCGCGGGGGTCGTCCACTCGTTTCTCGACATCGTCCCCGCGCTCGCGCTCGGGGTGCCCGACGCCGCGACCGCGGTCGCCGCGCTGCCCGGTCACCGGCTCGTGGTGGCGGGTCGCGGTCGCGAGGCCCTCCGCCTGTCCGCGGTCGGCTCCGGGCTCGCGGTCGCGCTGGCGGTACCCTTCGCGGTCCCGATCACCTGGCTCATGGTTCGCGGCTACCCGACCGTCCGGGCGCATCTTCCCCTCCTGCTCGCGGCCGTCGTCGTCTTCCTCGTCGTCACGGAGTCCTCGAAGCGAGCCGCCGTCGGTGGATTCGTCGCCTTCCTCGCGAGCGCCGCGCTCGGCGTGGCCACCCTCGACGTCGACCCGTCGGCACCGCTGGACGCCGGCGGGGTACTCGCGCCGTTGTTCGCCGGGCTGTTCGGCGCGCCCGTCCTCGTCGACGCGCTCGGCGGCGAGGGTGTCCCGCCGCAGTCGGACGCCCGGATCACGATGGGGAAACGCGACCTCGGCGTCAGCGCGACCGCGGGATCGCTCGCCGGCGCGGTCGTCGGCTACGTTCCGGGCGTCTCCGCGGCGATCGCGAGCGTCGCGGCGCTGCCCGCGGTCCCGCGGAGCGAGGCGGACCGCGGGTTCATCGTCGCCACGAGCGGGGCCAACACGGCCAATACCGTCTTCGCGCTGTTCGCGCTCGTCGCGCTCGGCACGCCACGGACCGGCGTCACGGTCGCGATCGACCGGGCCGAAGTGCCGCTCGCGCTGCCGATCCTCCTCGTCGCCTGCGCCACCGCGGCGGCCTGCGGGTTCGCGCTCCTCCTCCTCGTCGGCGACGCGTACCTCCGGGTGGTCGGGAACCTCGACTACACTCGGCTTTCGGTCGGCGTCCTCTGTCTGCTCGGCTGCGTCTCCTACGCGTTCGCGGGCACGTTCGGCGTCGGCGTCTTCGTCGTCGCCGCGGTCCTCGGTCTCCTTCCGCCGCGGCTCGGCGCGCGGCGCGTTCACCTGATGGGCGTGTTGATCGGGCCGCTGATGCTGGGATGAGCGGCGAGGTGGCGGACCGAAGCGGTCGACCGACGGCCTCGCGCTCGTGGACGCCCCCGACACGAGGGCAAAGAACAACGGTTAAACGTCACGCGCCGGTGAGAACTGGTATGAGCGATACCGAAAGCCGGGGCACGAAGCAGTGTGTCTCCTGTGGCATCCAGGTGTCCGGGATGAACGCCGCGCGGTTCGCCTGCCCGGACTGTGGCGCGACGATCCACCGGTGTGCGAAGTGCCGGAAGCAGAGCAACCTCTACGAGTGCCACGACTGCGGCTTCCGGGGGCCCTGAGATGGGGGACGTCGCCGCCAAGATCAAGGTCATGCCGAACAGCCCCGAGGTCGACCTCGACGAGCTTCAGGACGACCTCGAAGCCGCCCTCCCGCAGGGCGCGCGCATCCGTGGCTTCGAACGCGACGACGTCGCGTTCGGGCTCGTCGCGCTGCTCCCGACCGTGATCGTCCCCGACGACGCGGGCGGCACCGAGGCCGTCGAGGAGGCGTTCGCGGACGTCGAGTCCGTCGAGTCCGTCGCCGTCGAGAACGTCGGCCGACTGTAGCCCGAACCGGCTCGCCGTCGTCGTCATACCGACGACCTTCGACGACGCCGGCTCGCGTTTTTCGCGTGCTTTCGCGCCGTGAGCGCCGGGTGCGTTCGGGCGGCGGAGCGTCTCCGAACCCCCCGACGATGGCCGCCGCACCGGCGCTTTTGTACTCCGTTCACGAACGTGGCGTATGGACCTGAAACGCAAGCTCGCGGAGGGCGACCGTCCGGTCGGCGGCTGGTGTGCGCTGCCCTCGCCGGGCGCCGCGGAGGCGCTGGCGACGGCCGATTTCGACTTCGTGACCATCGACACCGAACACTCGCCGGCCACGACGGAGTCAGTCGAGAACATGCTCCGGGCGGTCGAGGCGGCTCCCGGCGACACGGAGGCGCTGGTGCGCGTCGCCGACGTGGAGCCCGCCCGGATCAAGCGCGTGCTCGACGCGGGCCCGTCGGCTATCATGGCACCGCAGATCAACTCGCCGGCGGCCGCGCGCGAGCTGGTCGAGGCGTGTCGGTATCCGCCACAGGTCGCGAGCGGGAGCGGGGATGAGGAAGCCTCGGCCGAGTCGTCGAACCGCGTCGATTCCGACGGCTATCGGGGCCAGCGCGGCGTCGCCGGGAGCCGGGCGTCCGACTTCGGGCGACGGCTCGACGAATACCTTCGGACCGGTGCCGACGACGTCGCGGTGATCGCCCAGATCGAGACGCCGCGGGCGGTCGAGTCGGCCGGCGAGATCGCGGCGGTTCCCGGGATCGACGCGCTGTTCGTCGGCCCGGCCGACCTCTCGGCGTCGCTCGGGCGGTTCGGCGAGTACGACGACCCCGAGTTCACGGACGCGATCGGGGAGACGATCGCCGCCGCGAACGACGAGGGGGTGCCGGTCGGGACGTTAGCGACGAGCGACGAACTGGTCGACCGGTGGGTCGAGGCGGGCTACGACTACCTGATCGCGGGAACGGACACCGGGTTCCTGTCGGCGGGGGCCGACCGCGCGATCGAGCGGTACGAAGGACAGTTGTAGGGTTCGATCCGAGAGGATTCCCGGGAGCGGTTCGTCTCGGCCGTCGGAAGCGATCCGATCTCCCGGATCCCCCTCCCGATCTCGAGTCGTCGGGCGCGATGGACCGCACCCGTACCACGCCACGCGCATCGTAACCACACCCTACACACCGCAACTACACCCCGCACACCGCGACCGCCTCGCACCTCACGCCTCCCCAGCCTCGGCCTCGGTGACCCGCCGGAGTCACCGGCGGGTCCCCTCGGCCTCCCTCGCGCGGGCTCCTCTCGGCCTTCGGCCGCTCGGAGGCGCGCGCCGGGGTTCGGGAGCGCTCCGGCTACTCCGATTCGGCGAACGCGGGTGCCCGCTCGCCGGCGGGGACCACGGTCTCCAGCCAGTTCTCCTCGGGCGGGAGCGGGCACGCGAACGTCTCGCTGTACGCACAGAAGGGGCTGTACGCGAGGTTGAAGTCGACGACGACGGCGTCGCCGTCCTCGAGTTCGTCGTCCGGCTCCAGCTCCATGTACCGCCCCTGGTGGTACGTCTGCTGGCCGGTGGTCTTGTCGCGGAACGGGACGAAGATCGCCCCGTCGTCGCCCTCCTGACGATAGCCGGCGAGCTCGTGTTCCTCGCCGTCGATCTCGAAGGAGAACGTCACGATCCGCAGGTAGCGGACCGGGTTGCTCGCGGTCGTCTCCATCTCCACGGGCTCGGGCTCCTCGTGGACGGTCACGGTCGCCTCGACGCGGTAGTCCGGGTCGGGCGGGAAGTACTCGAGCCCGTCGAACCCCTCGCGGTGTTCCGGCGGGATCGGCGACTGCGGGTGTTCGGCGAAGAACTCGTCCTTCTCCTCACGGTTGGCGGCGAGCCGCTCCGCGTATCCTCGGTCGCTCATGGCCGGATCGAGACGGGCCAGGGGTTTCAGGGCCGCGGTTGCCAAGCGTTCTCCGCGACGGCGTCACCCCGCCTCAAAGCTCCCGGAGGTCCGCCAGACACGCCTCGAGGTCGCGCGTGGAGGTCGCGAGGGAGAAGCCGTCCACGCGGGCGAGGTCGCCGGCGTGCTCCCAGAGGTCGTCGGCGTCGATCCCGTGGAGCACGACCGCGTTCGGGGTCGGGCTGACGACGCGCATCGCGACGAGCGGCGATTCCCCGCGAGTGACCCGCGTGAACACCAACGCGCGGTTCGTCGACTGGCCGTACAGCCGGTAGAACTCCTCGCTCGACAGGCGAGTGATCGCCTGGATGGAGTCGATCACGGTGTGGCCGTTGACGTGGTCGCGGTCGCCGCGGACGACCTCCGTCGCCCCCATCGCCTCGTAGAAGTCCTCCAGCGGGACGGCGGTCGCGTACTCCCGGAGGTCGTGGACGATGTCGCTCTCGAACCCGGCCGAGAGGACGCGGGCGTACTGCCGGAGGCGACCGCCGCCGCGTCGCTCGTCGATGTCGAGGAGTCCTTCCACGGTCCGGCGGACCACGCCGATCCCGGGGCTCTCGCGGCGGCCGCTCTCGTAGTCGGAGACCACGGAGGAGGACACGCCGAGCTGGTCGGCGAGCTCCGTCTGTGAGACGTCGAAGTCGGTCCGCCACTTCCGGAGCGTCGCTCCCGGGTCGTCACTGAGCGCGATCTCGCCGGCGATCCGGCGGGAGAGCTCCTCGCGTGCGGCCTCGCTCATTCGTCCGATCCCACGCGTGAGCCCCGCAAAAGGCTACCGTTCGTCGGCGAATCCGTCGAGGACTCGCGAACCGGACGGTCACTCCAGATACAGGGAGTAGACGATCACCGCGAATCCGACGGCCGTCAGCAGGCTGTCGATCGCGATCCCCACCGCGAGGTCCGCGCCGATGATCTGGTGGGAGACGCCGCCGACCAACGCGCCGACGGTGACCACGCCGAACCCGATCCCGAGCGCTCGAAGCGACGGGTCGCCGGTGCGCTCGAACGCCCGGAGCGCGTAGTAGGTGATCGAGCCACCCAACACGAGGATGGCGGTCTTTGCCACGATTATCGTCAGGTCGATGTATGCTGCTGTCATGTTTCCTCACGAAGCTCCGACCACAGGTCCGCCAGCCGCTCGTCGCGCGTCGGCTCGGGACGCTCGAACTCGACGGCCAGCTCGCGCCCGTCCGCCTCGTCGATCGAGACGACGACCTCCTCGAACGCGACGTTGTACCGCGTCGTGTGCTGGCCGTCGCGCCGGATGTCGGTCGACTCGTTCAACAGGGACGCGTCGGTGAGCTTCTCCAGTTTTCGGTACGTCGTCGAGAGCGGGACGTCGCACTCCTCGGAGAGTTCACTCGCCGTCTTCGGCTCCGAGAGCGCCGCGACGATCCGCCGGGCGGCCTCGTCGGACAGCGCGTCGAGCACCTCGGCGACGTCCGGGGAAGTCTCCTCGCGCGACGGATCCCGCACCATACCCGCGCTTTCGTGCGGCGACTCTTAAACCATGGAACTCGGGCATACTTTTAAGACCCTCCCTCTGGAGAACCCAGGTGAATGCCCCCTCGGAGAACCGACGCGATCGACCTGACGCTCTCCCGCGAGGAGGCGTGGGTCGCGCACGCGGCGCTGCTCGACGCCTGTGAGCGCGTCGTCGACGCCGGCGGAGACGCCTCCCCGTACCGCCGCCCGCTCGCCCGCATCGAACGCGGGGACGAACTCGACGCGGAGGGAACGACGCTGCTCCGGGACGCCCTCGTCGACTACCTCGGCGACGCGCCCGTCCGCGACCGAGCCCCCGGTCGGGCGCTGCTTCGCCGGACCGACGACGCCGTCGAGTCGACTCCCCGCCGCGTCTGAGTTCCGTTTCTTCCCGCAGGACCCGCCTCGTTCGGCCCGTCAGGAACCCGCCTCCACCGCCTCGATCAGGAGCTCCGCCACGTCGACGACCTCGACGTCCTCCTCGAACCCGCCCGTCTTCCGCCCGTCCTCGAACATGGTCGTACACATCGGACAGGCGACGACGAACTTCTCCACGGCGTCGCCCGCGTCGGTGTCCTCAACCGCCTCACGGAGCCGCTCCTCGCTCGGTTTCACCTCCTCCTCGTGTTCCGTCCAGAGCCCGCCGCCGCCGCCGCCACAGCAGAACGAGTCCGACCGGGACCGGGGCATCTCGTACAGCTCCGCGCCGGTCGCGCGGATCAGCTCGCGCGGTGCCTCGTACTCGTCGTTGTACCGCCCGAGGTGGCAGGGGTCGTGGTAGGTAACGGTGTAGTCGAGCTCGTCGCCGGACAGCCCCAGACGACCCGCCGCGACCAGCTCCTCGACGACCTGCGTCCAGTGGAGCACGTCGATCGCTCCCTCGGGGTTCCACGGCTCCTCGCGGTCGAACGGCATCATCGGGTCGTCGGCGAACTCCGCGAAGTCGACCTCGGGGTACTCGTTTCTCATCGTGTTGTACGAGTGCGGGTCCGTACAGACGATCGAGTCGAACTCGCAGTCGGCGAACGTCTCGACGTGGTGGCCGGCGAGTTCGAGGTAGAGGAACTCCTCGCCGATCCGGCGGACGTCGTTGCCGTCGTTCTTCTCGTCGTCGAAGAGGATGCCGAACGACACGTCCGCCTCCTCGAACAGCCGGGCGAGCGCGCGGGCGACCTTCCTGTTTCGGTCGTCGAAGCTCGGGTAGTCGCCCACGTACCAGAGGTACTCCACCTCGGTCTCCCGGGCGTCCTCGACATCGAACCCGAGGTCATCGGTCCAGTCGCCCCGGCTCGATTGCGACTCCCCGAAGGTGTTCCCCTTCTGCATGACGTCTTGAAACACGTCCTGGAGGTTGGAGTCGACCGCGCCCTCGTCGACGAGCTGGCGGTTCATGCGCGTGAACGAGGTGAGGTGCTCGATGTCGACTGGACAGGCGTC
This sequence comes from Halorubrum aquaticum, assembly GCF_900113615.1. Taxonomy (GTDB): domain Archaea; phylum Halobacteriota; class Halobacteria; order Halobacteriales; family Haloferacaceae; genus Halorubrum; species Halorubrum aquaticum. The sequence goes on along the minus strand of NZ_FOPZ01000015.1, from coordinate 11,791 downwards.
CATACACGCCATACAGGACATACACGACTCCATCGACTCGCTCGCGATCACGCCGCCCTCGTCGGCGACGATGGGAACCGTGCCGCCGTCGCCGGCGGCGGCGCTCGCCACGCCGCCGTCGGCGACCGCCTCGTTTTCGCGTCTCCCGGCGACCGGGTCGTCGACCACGGACTCGCGGTACGCTTTCAGGTCCAATATCACGTCGCGGGGATCGAGGTTCCGCCCGACCGTGTCGGCCGGACAGGCGTCGGTACAGCGCCCGCACTTGGTACAGGCGTCGCCGTCCATCAGCTCCTTCCAGGTGAAGTCCTCGAGGGACTCGGCGTTGGTGTGGTCGAGGTCGGCGGGGACGTTCGGGAGCCGCGCGCCCGCCTGCTCGTCGCGGACGACGACGTTCGCGAACGAGGAGATCATGTGGAACGGCTTCGCGTAGGGGATCCACGCGACGAACGCGAACGCGAGGAGCGAGTGGCTCCACCAGACGACCCCGTAGACCGCCTCCGCGCCCGCGGTCGTCAGTCCCGCCGCCTCGAACCCGGCCGCCATCGCCATGCCGACGAAGCTCACCGTCTCGTCCGCGCGCGCCGGCTGGCCGACGATGCCGATCGCCTGGAGGACGAAGCCGCCGACGCCGAGCAGGAGGAGCGTCCAGACGAACGCGTCGTCCTCGAGCGAGGTGTGTTTGCCCCACAGCCGCCCGTCGCGCTCGCGGTAGCGTCGGAACATCGCCATGCCGACGCCGACGACGAACAGCAGGCCGAACGCGTCGACGGCGAACTGGTAGACTAAATAGAACTCGCCGACCCAGAAGGACTCGCCGGCGAGCGGGCGGTAGACGTCGATGTCGAACCCGAGGATCGTCGTGGCGACGAGTAAGACGAGAAAGCCCCAGAGCACGAACGTGTGCATCACGCCCGCGTACAGGTCCCCGTCGAACTGGTTCTCGTTCGAGAGGACGGTTCGCGTCGCCGAGACGACGCGGCCGGGGAGATCGGAGAGGCGGTCACGCGGGTCCTCGCGCCCTCTCGCGTACGCCGCGAACCGGGCGTACACCCCGTACAGGAACGCGAGGATCGCCACCGCGGCGAGCCAGTAGAACGCGGCCTTCCCGACTGGACCGATCGTCCAGAACGTCTCGCGGGTGGCCGTCTGCAGCGCGGTCATGATCTATCACGAGCATACGGTCGGGTTAAAACTTGCCACGCGGGGGCCCAGGCGGAGCAACCGTCCGGGGTCGGATCGTCGGCGACGGCAGTCGGATCGTCGGCGGCGACGGTCGGATCGTCGTCGGTCAGACCGTCGTCGCTACCGCGGTCGCGAGCAACCCGGCTCCGAGCGCGAGCACGGGGTAGTCGGCCCGGCGGAACGCCAGCCGCGGGAGCGTCGGGTTCCACGCGAAACACCGCGCGGCCAGCGCGGTCCCCAGCCGGTCGGCCCGGCCGAACGCCCGGTTCGTCCCGGCGACCGCGATCAGCCGCATCCGCTCGTGGACGGGGAGCCGGTCGCCACCGCGGACGTGGACCGCCTCCCGCGCGGCCAGCAGGTCGCGCCGGAGGAGCGGGAGGAAGCGGAACACGAGCGCCACGCCGACCCCGAGAAACGCGCCGATTCGGCCCGGGACCGTGTGGTGGATCGCCGCCCGCGAGTCGCGAACGGGGGTCGACCGCACGTAGGCCGCGGCGACGACGAGCAGGAGCAGGACCCGGTAGCTCGCGAGCGCCGCCGTTTCGGCTCGCGCGACCCGGAACCACGGAGTCCCGAGCGTCGCGCCGGCGACGAGGGGAGCGGCGAGAAGCACCGGCAGCGCGAACCGGTACCCCCACAGGTCGACCGGGTCGCCGTCGGCGGCCCACAGACTGCCGCCGGCCAGAAGCGTGAGGACTGCCAGTCCGCGTGGGGTCGTGTGGGCGTAGGCGGCCGCGGCGAACCCGATCTGGACGAGCAGCTTCGTTCGCGGGTCGAGGCGGTGGGCGAGCGAATCACCCGGGACGTACTCGAGGGTCACGGCTCGTCCGACCTCCCGGCGTGGTCGTCGCCGGCGGCGTCGAATCCCGCCGGCACCCGCACGCCGATGTCCGACAGCGTCGGGACGGCTTCCGACGGCGGCCCGTCGACGACGATCCGGCCGTCGTCGAGGCCGACGACCCGGTCCGCGAACCCGACCACGTCGCGGAGGTCGTGGGTGACGACGACGACGCCGGTCCCCCCCGCGTGGCGTTCGCGAAGGCGGGTGAGGACCGACTCGCGGGCCGGCTCGTCGAGCCCGGTGAACGGCTCGTCGCACACGAGGTGGTCGGGCTCCATCGCGAGCGCGCCCGCGATCGCGACGCGCTGGCGCTCACCGCCCGACAGCGTCGTGATCCGGTCGTCCCCGCGTCCGGCCATGTCCACCGCGTCGAGCGCGGCCTCCACCCGGCGGTCGATCTCCTCGCGGGGCAGCCCGAGGTTCTCCGGGCCGAAGGCCACGTCGCCGCCGACGGTCGCGGACACCAGCTGGTCGCGGGGGTCCTGAAAGGTCATCCCGACCGCGGCGCGGGCGGCGACGAGGTCCTCGCTCACGGGGGTCCCGTTCACCGAGACGGTCCCCGAGTCCGGCCGCACGAGCCCGTTGAACGTGCGGACGAGCGTCGTCTTCCCGGAGCCGTTCGCGCCGGCGACGACGAGGAACTCGCCGTCGGGGACCGAGAGCGTCACGTCGTCGACGGCGAGGACCGAGTCATCGATCGCGTCTCCGTCGTCCTCACCGCGATCGTGAGCGCCGTACCGACACGTGACGTCCTCAAGGGTGATCACGGTTCAGGCGGCCGCGATCGCGTCGGACCGCACGATCCCGACCGCGGCGGCGATCTTCAGCGCCTCGGCGGGGAGGAACGCGACGGCCCCGACCGCGACCGCCTCGACGGGCCCGAGCGAGAGGACGAGGGCGAGTCCGGCGACCCCGAGCGCGTAGATGACGACGGTTCCGAGGACCATCGCGGCGACCAGCGTCGCGAGCCCGGCGGCGTCGGGGTCACGGAGGGTGGCCCCGCGATGGACGACCGCGCCGACGACGCCCGCGGCCAGCGGGTACGACCAGAGGTACCCCGCGGACTGCCCGACGAGGACGCCGACGCCCGCGGAGCCGCCCTCGAAAACCGGTGCGCCGAGCGCACCTGCCGCGAGGTAGAGGACGAGCGCGGCCGGCCCCCAGACCGGCCCGAGGTAGATACCCGCGAGAAAGACGCCGAGCACCTGGAGCGTCACGGAGACGGGCGAGATCGGGTTCGGAAACGTGACGTACGCGAACGCGCCGACGAGCGCGGCGAAGAGCGCCGCGCGCGCGAGATTGGTCGCGGCTTCGTCGCCGACGAGATCGACGGACTCGGTTCGAGTCGACATGCCCGCCGGTCTCTCGTAAACCTATTTTATCGTATTGGTTTACCGACATCGGAGCCTCCGGATCGCGAATTCGAGGACGACTCGCACGGAACGCAGGGAACGCTCGGCCCGCCGACACCCTTTTTCGCCCGCGCCGCCTCCGTTCAGGGAGCATGGACGAGAAGACCGAGGAACTCCGGGACATCTTCGTCGACGCCACCGGCTCGGACACCGTGACCGACCGACAGGAGGAGTCGCCCGGGAGCCTCGTCGACCGCGACGACGACGCGGTCGAAGCACGCGTCGCGGAACTCGTCGCGACGATGCGCGAGCGGTACGACTTCGACGCCGGAAGCGGTGACGGTGATGCGGATGGTGACGCTCCCGACGTCGAACTCACCGACGCCGAGTACGAACGCGTCGTTTTCGGCTTCTTCGATGACGAGGACGACGCGGCGATCGCCGACGCTCTCGGCGGGTCCGACTCGGGGCCTGACGCCCGGACGGAGCGTGACGCCCGGACGGTCCGCGACGCCCGCCTCGACCTCCACCTCGTCGCCGATGCCGACCGGGACGCCCCCTTCGAGTACGCGGCGCTGAAACGGCTGCTCGCGGCCGATCGGTCGGTCGAGGCGATCGCGGCGAAGCTCGACGCCGACGCCGGGACGGTTCGCGAGTTCGTCCCCGTCGCCCGCGCCGACCTCGCGTCCACGCGCGTGAACGACCGCTTCCGCGACGAGTTCCGCGCGCTCCTCACCGACGCCGACATCGAGGACGCCCACGCCGCGACCGCCCGCGATGACGGCCTGCGCGAGGCGACCGAGGACATCGAGACCGACGTGTCGCTGTAGGTCGTGGTTCGGATCCGACCTCTCGTGTCGTGTTCGATACGTTGACTGGACAGCATGCTGAGGACCGTTCCGAAGCCCAGCCGCGAGGCGCTACGTCGTTGCTGTCGCGGTGAACACCGCCAAAGCCCCAGTCGCGAGGACTCGCGTGACTCGCTGTGGCCCTCGTCGCTCGTTTCACTCGCTCCTGCGGTCCTTGCGTCGTCAGGCTTCGCCCTCGCGACTGCCCCTTTGAGTCCCACCCCGAACCGCACAGCCCCGCGCCTCACGCCTCCCCAGCCTCGTCGCCGGCGGCAGAGCCGCCGGCTGCCAGAGGCGCGGAGCGCCTCGCTGCCGCTCCCTTCGGTCGCGGCGTCCCTCGCGGGCTCCTCGCGCCCTCCGGGCGCTCGGAGGCACGCCACCGCGATCCTCAAGGGTGTATGAACCCCGCCCCCCGGATCCGCCCAGACCGATTCCTTATATTCCATACCGCGGCGATCCTCCCCGTGACCCCCTTCAGCGACCTCGCGGCCGCGGCGTACTGCCCACGCCAACTCTACTATCGTCGCCGCGAGGACGACCGGAGCCTCCCCGCCGAGGTCCGCGACCGGATCGAATTGGCGTATCGGTATCCCGAACTCGTCGACGCTCCCGATTCGGTCCTCCGTCGGCTCCCGATCCGGCGCGAGCCGGCCGCCTACCGGCGCAACCTCTCGCGGCTCCGCGAGCGCGACCTGTACGACCGGCTCGTCGACCCGGCCGAAACCCGGGCGTTCCTCTCGGGGCGGGAGTGTCACGGCGTCGTCCACAAGCTGCTCGCGGGCGTCGACGGCGGACCGCCGATGCCGGTGGTCTGTTCGCCGGGCGAGCCGCCGGATCGCGGCGTCTGGGGACCGCAGTCGGTCCGGGCGGTCGCGGCCGCCAAGGCGCTCGCGTGGGAATGGGAACAACCCGTTCGGCGGGCGCTCCTCGAGTACCCCGCCGTCGGCGTCGTCCGGGAGGTCCGGCTCACGACCCGTCGGAAGGCGGCCTACCGCCGGGCGCTCCGGGCGGTTCGGGCGATCGACGGGCCGCCGGCCCGCGTCGACGACGACCGATGCACGTCCTGTGACTACCGGGAACGGTGTGGAACCCGCCGCCGCTCGCTGCGCTCGCTTCTGGGGTGAACGGTGACGGATCGTCGGCCTCGGTCCGGTTTGACCGACGATCGGTCGGCGAGTTCGGACGCGAACCGTCTGATTTATTACCCTGAGGACCGTCCGCACGGGTACGAATGACACGAGACACTCGTGGTCGTTCGGAGGATAGAGCAAGTCGCCTCACGGCGGCTGGCCGTGAAATTCGCCGACAGTAACGCCCACTCCGACGCTAGCCCCGACGCTCGAACTCTCGTTTCCGACGGCGGAACCGACCGAACGACACCGACACGGACCACGGAGACCCTTTTGAACCCGAACCCACTCACCGACCTCGAGGAGGTACAGCTGCTGGACACGACGCTGCGCGACGGCGAGCAGATGCCCGGCGTCTCGCTCACGCCCGCGGACAAAGTCGACGTCGCCCGCGAGCTCGACGCCGCGGGCGTCCACGTGATCGAGGCCGGCTCGGCGTGTACCTCCGAGGGCGAACGCGAGGGGATCCGCCGCGTCGCCCGCGAGGGGCTCGACGCCACGGTCACCAGCTTCGCGCGCGGCGTCCGGTCCGACATCGACCGCGCGCTCGACTGCGACGTCGACGGCGTCAACCTCGTCGTGCCCGCCTCGGACAAACACGTCGAGACGAAGGTGGGTTCGAGCCGCGAGGAGGTCGTCGACACCACCGTCGAGCTGGTCGAGTACGCCAAGGAGCACGACCTCTGGGTCGAGGTGCTCGGCGAGGACGGCTCGCGGGCCGACCTCGACTATCTCGAGCGGCTCATGGGTGCCGGCCTCGACGCGGGCGCGGACCGCGTCTGCTACTGTGACACCGTCGGCGCGGCCGGCCCGGAGCGAACCGCCGAGGTCGCCTCCCGACTCGCCGAGCTCGGTCCGACGAGCCTCCACACCCACGACGACCTCGGCTTCGGGCTGGCGAACGTCCACGCCGGGCTGAAGGCGGGCGCGGACACGGTCCACGGCACCGTCCTCGGCGTCGGCGAGCGCGCCGGCAACGTGGCCTTAGAGGAGGTCGCGATCGCGCTCAACCGCTGTTACGACGTGGACACCGTCGACGTCGAGCGGCTCTACCGGCTCTGCCGGCGCGTCTCGGAGGTGACCGGCGTCGCGATCCCGCCCAACAAGGCGGTGTGCGGCGCGAACGCGTTCGCCCACGAGTCCGGCATCCACACCGACGGCACGCTGAAGGACGGGACGATGTACGAGCCGTACCCGCCCGAGACGGTCGGCCGCGAACGACGGCTCGTGTTGGGCAAACACGCCGGGCGCGCGGGCGTCGCGGCCGCGCTCGCCGACCACGACGTCGACGTCGACGAGGACGAGCTCCGCGAGGTCGTCTCCCGGGTCAAGGAGCTCGGCGACCGCGGGAAGCGGGTGACCGACGCGGACCTACTGGCGATCACCGAGGACGTCCAGGGCCGCGAGCGCGACCGCCAGGTCGAACTCGTCGACCTCTCCGCGACCTCCGGCGGCAACCTGCCGACCGCCTCGGTACGGCTCCGCGTCGGCGACGAGGAGCGGGTCGCCTCCGGCACCGGCTCCGGGCCGGTCGACGCCGGCCTCGAGGCGGTTCGCGCCGCGCTCGCCGACGAGAGCGGCGGCGTCGACGCCGTCTCCTTCGAGCTCGACTCCTACCACGTCGACGCGATCACCGGCGGCACCGACGCCGTCGTCACCGTGGCGGTCGACCTCTCGCGGGGCGACCGCTCCGTCTCGGTCTCGGCGTCCGACGCCGACATCACGCGCGCCAGCGTCGTCGCGATGGTCGACGCGCTCGACCGGCTCTCCGAGCTGGCGGACGACGACGAGAACGCGGACGCGGCAGCGACGCCGGCCGGCTCCGCGGACGACTGATCCGGTAGACTGCGGGCGGTTCCTCGACGTCTCAGAGGGTTCGACCCACCTCAAAGGATCCGACCGTCTTCCTCAGCGCGCCGGCCGGTGATCACGCTCGGGGTGCCGCCGGTCTGGATGATGTTGAACGCGGTCATCAGGTCGGACCGCGAGATGAGCCCGATCAGCTCGCCGTCCGCGTCGAGGACGGGGAGGCGACCCACGCCGTGTTCCTGCATCTCCTGGAGGGCGGTCATCGCGTCCGTGCCGGCGGTGACGGAGGCGATGTCCGTCTCCATCACGTCCTCGACGCGGTAGGCGTCGCGCTCGACCTCTCGAACCTCGCGGGCGTCCTCGAGGGTGACCATGCCGACGAGGTCCCCGCCGTCCATCACCGGATAGCCGGTGTGTCGCTCCTCGAACATCCGGCTCATCAACTCGGCGACGGAGGTGGTCTCGGTCACCGTGTGGAGCCGGTCGCGGGGCGTCATCACGTCCGCGACGGTGACGCCCTCGAAGACCGCCTTCAGCGTCGTCTGTTGGGCCTCCCCGGAGGCCGCGATGTAGATGAAGAAGGCGAGGACGATGAGGAGCAGCTGGAACGTCAACAGCCCGAAGACGCCCATCAGGAACGCGAACACCTTGCCGATGGCGGCCGCACGCTGGGTCGCCTGCGCGTGCGGCTGGTTGCGTGCGAGAAGCGCCCGGAGGACGCGCCCGCCGTCCATCGGGAACGCCGGAAGCATGTTGAAGCCGGCGAGGACGACGTTCAACACCGCGAGGTAGCTGAACACGAACAGCAGGGCGTTGGATCCCGCGGGCGCGAGCACGAAGACGCCGTAACAGACCGCGCCGACGCCGAGGCTGACTATCGGCCCCGCGACCGCGATCCAGAACTCGTGTTTCCAGTCCTCGGGGAACTCCGCGAAGTTCGCGAGCCCGCCGAGCAGCCACAGCGTGATCGACTCGATCTCGTAGCCGTACCGCATCGCGACGAGCGAGTGGCCGAACTCGTGAAGCAGGACGCCGGCGAACAGCCCGACCACGGCCGCCAGCCCGAGCAGCCACGGGGTGGTTCCGACCCCGACGGCCGCCGTGTCGATGCCGGCACCCAGCGTCTCGTTCATCACGCCGGCGATCGTCTCCACTTCCGATCCGATGAGATAGGCGAAAAGCGGCAACACGATCAGGAACGTCCAGTTGAGTCTGACCGGAATGCCGACGACGGTCCCGATCCGGAGTCCACGCATGCCCTCGTGTTGATCGGGCGGCCGTTTAACTGTTCACCGTGGGGAGTTCGCCCGCCGATCCCCCGCTCGGGTCGAAAACGGGTGACGGTCCGCTACTCGAACGTCTCCTCGATCGCCGCATCGAGCGCGTCGATGCCCCGTTCGAGCTCGTCACGGGTGGTACAGAGCGGCGGGGAGATGAGGACCTGTACGTCCGGCCGGCCGCTGCCGAAGATGACTCCCCGGTCGGCGGCCGCCTCCCGGACCGCGGCGACCGGGTTCTCCTCGTCTTCGTCCGCGTCGGCGGCCCACGGGTGAACGAAGGGTTCGCCGGTCTCGGGGTCGGCGAAGACGACGCTCCAGAGGAACCCCCGGCCGCGCACGGTCCGGACCGCGTCGTGTGCGTCCTCCAACTCCTTCAGGCGGGACTCGAGCACCGGCGTCAGCTCCCGGACGTCGTCGATGAGGTGTGACTCGTACTCGTCGATCGCGGCACGGCCGGCGGCGCAGGCCACCGGGTGTCCGGCGAACGTCTGTCCGAGGTCGTACCCCTCCTCGCGGACGGTCTCGCCGATCCAGTCGTCGGCGATCACGCCGGCAAGCGGGGCGTACGCGCTCGTGACGCCCTTCGCGAACGTGATCATGTCGGGTTCGACGTCCTCGGTGTCGATGCCGAACCAGTCGCCACAGCGGCCGAATCCGGTGATCACCTCGTCGGCGATCAACAACACGTCGTACTCGTCACAGATCTCACGGAGGCGTTCGAAGTAGCCCGGCGGCGCGGGATACCCGCCGCTCGACCCGCCGACCGGCTCCATCATGATCGCGGCCACGGAGTCGGCCCCCTCGTTCCGGATCACGAACTCCACGTGGTCGGCGGCCTGCTCCGCGAGGTCCTCCGGCGAGTCGGCGTCGAACGCCGTCGGCAGCGGCGGCAGGAACTTCCCCGACCCGGTCGTCGCGGCGTAGCGGCCGACGGTCGACCGCGTGCTCGGGTCCCCGGTGAGCGCGCCCGCGCCGGCGGTCCCGCCGTGGTAGGACTGCCACCGCGTCAGCACCTTCGGGGCGTCCTGGACCGTCCGCGCGATCTGGGCGGCCGACTCGTTCGCCTCGCTCCCCGAGATCGAGAAGTACACCTCCGAGAGCGACCCGGGCGCGATCTCGGCGAGGTCCGCCGCCAGCGCGTCACGGACGTCGTTACCCTTCGCCGAGGAGACGTAGGGGATCCGCTCCATCTGTGCGGTCATCGCGTCCGTTATCGCCTCGTTGCTGTGGCCCGCGTTCGTACAGTAGAGCTGTGAGACGAAATCGAGGTACGCGTTCCCCTCGTCGTCGTAGACCGTCGCGTCTTCCCCCTCGACGATGGTCATTCCCTCGCTCTTCGGGTCGTGCCAGTGCGGGATCGTCTCTCCGTCCGCTTCGCCGCGGTCGGCGTGAGGTACGTTCTCTTGCATATGTCCGTCACGATTCACCATACCACAATAAATCCATTTATGCCGGTCGGGGACGACGCGACCGGTATGAGCGAGGCGACTGACGACGAGGAAACGGCCGGTACCGCCGAACGAGCGACCGACGACGCGGAACCGGTCCTCAAACGTGCGAACGAGATCGCCTACGACCCGGTCGACGCGGCCGAGGGGCTCCGGAAGGGCGTCCTCCTCGACGAGTCGGACGGCGCGCCCAACTTCGCGATCCGGCGGTTCGAACTCGCCGCCGGCAGCGAGGTCCCCAGACACACGAACGCGGTCGAACACGAACAGCACGTCCTCGCGGGCGAGTACGTCGTCGGGGTCGGCGAGGAGGAGCACACCGTGGAGGCGGGCGACTCGCTTCTCATCCCGGCGGGCGTCGAACACTGGTACCGAAACGAGGGCGACTCGCCCGGCGCGTTCCTGTGTGCGGTGCCGAACGGCGACGACACGATCGAACTCGTGGAGTAGCGGTCCTCGGGAAAAGGAGATTCTCGGGGGGAGATTCTCGGGAGAGGGAGATGCCCGGAAGCGGACGACCGGACTACTCGAGTGCGCCGACGCGCTCGGCGACGTACCCGAACTGGTCGCGGTAGCCGTACGCCGACAACAACACGGGATAGAAGGGTTCCTCCGCGCGGAGCGGCTCGCCGTCGGCGGTCGCGAAGCGGTCGCCGGCCTCCACGCGCTCGAAGTTGTGCGCGAACACCTCGTACTCCTCGGCGGCCGGCTTGGGGATCCGGTCGCGGAGCCGGAAGACGGGCACGTCCTCTCGGCCGCCGGCGTCTATCACGTCGTCGGAGCCGGGCGCGGGCAGCGCGCCGGTCGCCGCGAGGAACGCGCGGGTGACCCAGTAGGCGTTGTCGGCGGCCGCCTCGCTCCCCTGGAGACCCGCCTCGATCTCGATGGTGTGCGGGTGTTCGATCAGCCGACCCTCGGTGAAGGCGTCGGTCTGGATGACGGCGTCGACCGGGAGGTGCGGCGCGACCGCGCGGGCGACCTCGTCCATCGAGTCGACGACCGCGAACGGTTCCGCGTACGACTGCGTCGAGTGGATCGCGAGGGTCGTACAGCCGACCAGCTCCGATCGGAGCCGGTAGGCGAGCCGCTCCTCGTGAGTCCCGGCGTCGGGATCGCCCGGGAACGACCGGTTGAGGTCGGCCTCCAGGTAGCGACTGCCATCCGCGAGCGCCTCCTCGTTCGCGACGATCAGCTTCACCGCGCGCTCGACGTCGGGCTCCTCGGCGACGAGCCGCTCGACCGCGCGGACTCCGCAGGGCTCGTCGCCGTGGATCGCCCCGACGACCGCGACTTCCGCCGGGCCCTCGCCCAGCTCGTAGACGTCCATGCCGGATCCACGGGGTCGGCGGGTAAGTCGCGTTCGGATCGGAATTCGGCCGCCTCGTCGGACTCGTTCCCTTCGGAGGGTACCCGTGTGAGACGGCGTTATATCTCGAGTGCTTATAGGACGGGTGTTTCGTAAGTGATCGAGGTGAGGAGAAGGGAGTCGTTGCTGGCGCGGTGAACACGTCCAAAGCCCCAGCCACGAGGCGCTCCGCGCCTCTGGCAGCCGGCGGCTCCGCCGCCGGCGACTGCCCCTTTGTGTCCCATCCCGCCCCGCACAGCCCCGCACCTCACACCTCCCCAGCCTCGCCGCTCACGCTTTTCAAGCGTTCGCGGCGTCCCTCGCGGGCTCCTCGCGCCCGTTCGGGCGCTCGGAGGCGCGCCACCGCCCCGGATTGATACCTCTCTCACCTGTATTGACCGCAACTGGATCGGGATCGATCCCCTCTCACAGAATTCAACGAGGCCGCCGGTCGATTCGGGCCCGCTCACTCGATCGGGTCGAAAACGAGCACGTCGGCCGCGCTCACGCCGCGCTCCTCGGTCCATCGGTAGTTGACCTCGAGGACGTACTT
>NZ_FOPZ01000014.1 GCF_900113615.1 Halorubrum aquaticum | reverse complement strand
GTCGGGCGCGCCCGGCGCGCCCGGGAGCGCGGGCAGGTGTATCATGCCGATCACCGGCGCGTCCGTGCCGAACGTGGCGTCGAAGTTCATGGCCCCTCCGACGACCGGGGGCGGTTTAACGCTCCCGTATACGGATTCATGGAACCGTTCGCACGCCATCGGAGAACCGCTCACTACAGGCGAAGCAATGAGCGATCGTCCGAGCGGTGGCGCGCCGGTGAGTGGTCGCCGTAGGCGACCGCGAACCGCCCGCGAGGGACGCCGCGAGCGGAGCGAGCGGCAGCGAGGCGCTCCGCGCCTCTGGCAGCCGGCGGCTCTGCCGCCGGCGACGAGGCTGGGGAGGCGTGAGGTGCGGGGCGGTCGCGGTCGGGTGGGACTCAAAGGGGCAGTCACGCGAATCCTCGCGACTGGGGCTTTGGACGAGTTCACCGCGCCAGCAACTGTTCCCTTCTGTTCACCCGAAACAACCGTACTAGTAGCAAGCCAACTCTCGCGGATGGCTCCCGAAGACGATGGAGACGGAGTGCGATGGATGGGAATCGATTTCCGGCGCGGAAGGTACAAACCCCTCCGAGTCCAACGGGAGCACATGACATCCTCGCTCGCCGACGAGCCGGTGGAGTCGTCCGCGGAGGACGACGAGCCGCTGACGCCGGAGGAGTACGCCGACCACCTCGCCGAACTCGGCGACGCCTGGGAGGTGATCGAGGAACACCACCTGGAGGCGACGTACCCCTTCGAGGACTTCGCGACCGCCCTCGAGTTCACGAACGGCGTGGGCGAACTCGCCGAGGCGGAGTGGCACCACCCCGACATCCACCTCTCGTGGGGGGAGGTCGGGATCGAGATGTGGAGCCACGACATCGACGGCCTCCACCGGTCCGACTTCGTGATGGCCGCACGGATGGACCGGCTCTACGACGAGTACGACGGGGAATGAGACGCGTCCGTCGCACCGCCGCGATCGGCGCAGGGAACCCGCGATCGGCCAACGAACGCCTTTAAATCCCTCCCGGAGAAACTGGAGGGCAATGAGCGACAACGTCTTTCTCGTCCCGGTCGATCCGGAGAACTTCGATCGAACGGTCCGATCCGCGGTCGACCTCGCCGAGTATCCCGACCGACCGGAACCGCTCGCGGACGTCGAGGAGGCGCGCCTGTGGGCCGTCGACGACGACAGCGGGAACGGTTCGACGTTCGACCGCATGGAGTCGGGCGACCTCCTCCTGTTCTACCACGACGGCGAGTACGTCGCCACCGGCCGGGTGGGCGAGACCTTCGTCGACGAGGACCGCTGGGCCAGCGGCACGTTCTGGACCGCGTTCCCGACCACGCGCGTGTACACGGTCGAATCGTTCGCGGCGGTCTCGGTGCCCAAACGCGGCGTCAATCGGATCTTCGACTACTCCGCGTCGTACACGCCGGGGTTCATGCGCGTCGCCGACGATCGTGTCACTCGGGACCTGTCCACGATCGAGACCGCGCTCGACGCCTACACCAAACGGAACGCCGAGGCGTAGTCCGGCCGAGACCGAGCGCCGTCCGACCCGTCCCGAGCGTCGCCGTCCGCGACGACGCGCCCCGTCAGTACAATTATACCACATCGGGCGGTAGCCCGGCGCATGTCCCTCGCGGAGACGCCCGTGGTGTTCGCGTTGCTCTGTGTCAACACGCTCGTCGGGGGCGTGTTGGTGACCGCCGCCTACGACCTCACGGACCTCGTCCTCGGCTGGACCGGATGGATCGCCGGCGCGGTCGGCGGCGGCGTGATCGGGTGGATCGTCGTCCCGCGGGTCGCCTCCGGGACCGTCTCGACCGGCGGCCGGATCGGGTTCGCCGCGTCGCTCGTGCTGATCGGCGCGTTCCTCGGCCGAGCGCTCGTCCCGATCGTCGCCCGGTTCGCCGTGGCGATATCGGCGTTCCTCTTCTCGACGCTCGCGACCCTCGTGTTGACCGTCGGCGAGTCGGTCCTCGAGCAGGTGTACGACCCGTCCGGGTCCGGAACGCCGGTCCTCGAGGCGATCGATCCGGCGGCGCTCGCCGGGTCCGGCCTGTTCGCGCGGCCCGAGTTCCAGCGGTTCCTCCTCGTCTCGCTTCTCGTCGGCGTCGTCGCCGGGGTTCTGGCGATGCGGTACTACGACCCGATCGTCTCGCTGGCGCTGACCGGACTCGGTGCCGGCGTCCTCGCGACCGCGTACCCGGTGTGGCGGGCCGTCCTCGCCGGCGAGGCGCTCGCGATCACGCAGCAGGCCGCCCTGTCGAGGCCGGCGTTCCTCGCGCTCCTGCTCGGCGGGGCCGCGATCCAGTACCTCCGCCACGGCGACGACGAGGATCCCGTGCTCTCCGCCGCGGGCTGAGGTGACCCGTCCGCCTCGCCACAAGAAGGGCACGTCCGCCTCGCCGCGCCGGCGTTCCAGTCGCGGCCGAGGGCTCGCCTCCGTCGCTCGTGTCCACGATCCGGCGAAATGACGGTTCGGCCCGGATCGGCCGGCTCGGGTGCGCTCGAGCCGGATTGATCGGCGTTAATTCGGGCCAAATCGAACGAATCGAGTGGGTCATTGAAGTCGGTCCCCGCTCGAGTGGAGCACGCAATGAACGCCATTCGAACCGCGCTCCTCGGAGCGCTCGCCGCGGTCGTACTGATCGGAACCGGCGTCGCGGCCGGCGGGGTCGCCGCAGCCGGGCCGAACGCGCCCGCCGACGTCGGTCCGGACGCGAACGCAAGCGACGACGCCGGACCGCCGAGCGACCTGCCGGAGCCCGTTCCGGAGTTCGTCGGCGACCTCCTGAACGAGGTCGACGGCTTCCTGTCGGGCGAGGTCGAGAACCTCGGTGACGCGGTGAGCGACCTCGCCGGCAACGACGTGGGCGGCACGGGAGGTGTCTGACGTGAGCGATCGGTTCGAGCGCCTCGGGACGATCGGCCGTCGTGACTACCTCCGTGCGACCGGTGCCGCCGCGCTCGGGACCGCCGGGCTCGCCGGCTGTATCGGCCGTGCGACCGGCACGCTCGCGACGTCGGTCACGGACCAGCCGGCCGACATCGGCGACTTCGAGTCGCTCGTCGTCACGATCGACGGGATCTGGCTGGGGCCGGAAGGCGGCGACGGCGGCGAGGAGGACGGAGACGACGAGGGAGACGTCGATGACGGCAACGAGACCGACTCCGCGGGCGGCAACGAGACCGATCCCGGAGACGGAAACGAGACCGGATCCGACGATAGCGACGACGAGTCGTCCGACGAGGACGGCCCGCAGGGACGTGAGTACCACGAGTTCGACGAGCCTCAGGAGGCGGACCTCGTCCAGCTACAGGGCGAGGAAACCCAGCTGATCGACGAGCGCGAGCTGACCATCGGGACCTATCCGTACCTCCAACTCGACGTCTCCGGAACCGACGCGACCCTCGCGGACGGCGGGGAGGCGACCGTCGAACTGCCCGGGAACGCGCCGCTCACGTTCAATCAGGAGTTCGAGATCAGGGAGGAGTCGGTCACGAGCTTCACCGCCGACTTCGCGCCCGTCGAGCGCGGGAACGGGACGTACCTCCTCCGCCCGGTGCCGCGGGGCATCGAGGTCAGCTACGAGGAGGACGGAAGCGAGTAGCGCGAACGCGGGAGTGTGGACGGCTCGAGGTCGGAGGACGCGGACGGCTCGAGGTCGGAGGACCCGGACGGCCAGAGACCGGCGTACACCGGTCCGTTCGGAGTTCTACCGCCCGGCAGAGGGGCCGCGACAGCGTCGCGAGGTGATCGCCTCCTTCGACCGGAACCGACAGCCGCACTCGACGCAGCGGACGAACGGCTCGCCGGGCTCGGTCTCCAGCCGGTGACCCCCGACGACGAACGGTCGGGTGACCGTTCGCGGCCGGATGCGGTCCGGTATCGTGGTCTCCGGCGTCTCGCTCAACGCGGCTCTGAGAGCGATGGTGTCGACGTCGACCGGGTCGAATCGACCCGCCTCGAGCGCGGCCTCGCGGTCCGCCACCTCGGTCCAGCCGGTGACGACGACCGGGGAGTCGGTCTCGGTGTCGCTCACGACCACGACGAACCGGATCCCCCCGTCGACCAGTGCGAACCGCCAGCCGTCCGTCCGGTTCCAGCGGAGCTGTCCACGCCGGATCGCCTCGGTCACGGTTCGCGTGGAGACGTACCGGCCGGGCTGTTCCAGCCGCTCGCGGAAGTGGTTCGTGAGCGCGTACGATCCGGGATCGCGGAGGGGAGGGTCCTCCGGCGTGCGCCTCCGCGGTGTCGTCGACCGTCCACGGTCGGGGTCGGTCTCCCGTCCCCGAGACGGGACCGACTCGGGCGAACCGGGTCGCGCGGTCGACGCGCGGCGTCGATCGGCCTCGGGTGACGCCGCGTGCGGTGCGGTCCGACGCTCCGTCGATCCGGGACGGGGGACCTCCTCGGCCCCCGACCCGCCCTGTCGGGATGCCACTGGGTGTGGGTATAGAGCGTGTTCTTAAGTTTGTTACGGCGACCCACGGAAACTCACGACCGCTGGGCAGGGGACGAACGGAAGTCGGCGAGGGGCGGGTAACCACCCGCCACCGACGGCCTCACTCGTGTCCGGAGACGCGGACCGGCTCGTAGGGCTCCTCGAGCCACTCGACGTCGGAGTCGGAGAGATCGATGTCCAGCGCCTCCACCGCGTCCTCGAGGTGCTCGACGCTCGAGGTCCCGACGATGGGCGCGTCGACGACGTCCTTCTCGAGGATCCACGCGAGCGCGATCTGCGCCATCTTCACGCCTCGCTCGTCGGCCAGCTCCTCGACGCGGGCGTTGACCTCCTCGCCGCCGCCCTCGCGGTACGGGCGGCCGATCGACGTCTCGTGTTCCCCGCGCGTGGTCGCGTCGTCCGCCTCGTACGGGCGCGTCAGGTAGCCCGCGCCGAGCGGGCTCCACGGGACGGTGCCGATCCCCTCCTTCTCACAGAGCGGGATCATCTCGCGTTCCTCCTCGCGGTACGCGAGGTTGTAGAGGTTCTGCATCGTGACGAACCGCTCGTATCCCTCCCGATCGCTCGTGTGGAGCGCGTCGGCGAACTGGTGGGCCCACATCGAGGAGGCCCCGATGTAGCGGACCTCGCCGCGGCGGACCGCGTCGTCGAGGGCGGCGAGCGTCTCCTCGATCGGCGTGTCGTCGTCCCAGCGGTGGATCTGGTAGAGGTCGACCGTGTCCATCCCGAGCCGGTCGAGGCTGTTCTCGAGCTCCTGTTCTATCGCCTTCCGGGAGAGCCCGCTCGCGTTCGGGTTCGACTCGTCCATCTCGCCGTACACCTTCGTGGCGACGACCTGCCGGTCGCGGTCGTACTCGGCGAGCACGTCTCCGAGGATCTCCTCGCTCTCGCCGTTCGAGTAGACGTTCGCGGTATCGAAGAAGTTCACGCCGAGTTCGATCGCGCGCTCGATCAGGTCCTCGCTCTCCTCCTCGTCGAGCATCCAGTCGTGCCCGCTCCCGAAGCTCATACAGCCGAGACAGAGGCGGCTCACGGTCGTGCCCGTGTTCCCGAGCGTCGTGTACTCCATACGTTCGGTCCCCTCGCCCGCGACATAAGTCCCGTGGCGAGTCGTCGACGGTCGGAGCCGAGTCGGCGATCGCCGGATCGCCGCGGCGCACCCTTTATACGACCGGCTGTGTTAGCCCCGCGTATGCCCCAGTGTGAAATGTGTGGTGCCGAGCAGGCCTCCCTGACGACGACGAAGGTCGAAGGCGCCGAGTTGGAGCTGTGTAGCTCCTGTACGGACTTCGGTACGGAGGTCCGTGAGGAGCCGAGCAGCTCGGCCGGGAGCAAGTACTCGACGAGCTCCAGTTCGGGGACGCCATCGTCGTCGTCCGCGTCGAGCGGCTCGGGGGGGTCCTCGGGCGGCTCGACGCGCCGTCGCGACATGTTCGACGACATGGAGGAGATCGCCACGGACTACGACGACCGGATCCGGAAGGCCCGGGAGTCGAAGGGGTTGAGCCAGGAGGAACTCGCCGACGACCTCAACGAGAAGGCGAGCCTGATCCGAAAGCTCGAGCGCGGCGACACGCTCCCCACCGACGAGATCCAGCGGAAGCTCGAGCGCGCGCTCGACGTCTCGCTCGTCGAGGGCGAGGAGGTCGACGCCGACTGGGACTCGAACGACGCGGGCACGATGACGCTCGGCGACGTGGTCAAACGGAAGGACTGATCGCCGCCTCGCGGTTCTCACCGCCGCTCCGCGGTCCGGATCGCCTACTCCATCGGCGTTCCGCGGTTCCGCATCGTGCTTCCGCACTCGGGACAGGTACCCGGATTCGTCCCGTCGACGACGTTCCCGCAATCGAAACACTCGTAGCCGGCCTTTCTATCGGCGTCTTGGGTCACGTCTCTCATTGTAACACGCGAGCACCGTTCGGTCCGGATGCTCCTACCCGAGGTAGGGGCGTGACCCTCGTGTAGCGTGTGGTTCAACATCCAACCTAGATGGATTGTGGTGGTTGGATGTTGAACCACACTACGGCGACTCGGCGACGTCCGCGACGTCCGCGGCGTCAGCGTTCCGTTCGTCGAAGAGCGCCGAGAACAGCTTTCGCTGGACCGTCCGGGCGTGCTGATAGAACGCGGACGAGGAGATGTCGAGCGTCTCGGCGATCTCCTCGCCGGAGCGCTCCCGCGGGGACTCGAAGAACCCGCCGTAGTACGCGGTCTGGATCACCTCGAGCTGTCGATCGGTCAGGTCCCCGAGGAACCGCGAGTGGAGGTCGCGTTCGGCGGTTCGGTCCCGGGTCCGTTTCGAGACGAGCCGCGTCTCCTCGAACGTCTCCTCCAGCAGGCGGCCGATCCGCGAGACGTCGACGCCCTCGGGGACGTCGACGACGACGTTCGTCGACGCCGGCGTGGCGGACGCGCTGTGAAACACGACCCCGTGGTCGGCCAGTTCCTCCGCGAGGAAGGGTCGCGAGAGCCGCAGCCGCAACACGCCCCCCGTCTCCGTCGCGTTGATCTCCCGGACGGAGTCCACGACGAGGAGGTCCCGCGCGACCGCCGCGACCGACTCGACGGTCGTCCCCTCCACGTCGACGAAGACGTAGCTCCCCTCCGTCGTCTGTCGTGCGCCGCCCTGATAGGAGACCGTACACGAGGCGTCACGCGCCAGCCGCGAGAGGAGGAACGTCGGGTCCTCGACGGCGAACTCGACGCGCGTCGTCGACGTCGTCAACAGCGCGTTCTTCCGCTCGATCGCGCTTATCGCCGAGGCGATCGTCTCCCCGAGCTCCGTGAACACCTCCCGGACCATCTCGGAGAACGCCTCCCGCTCCGCGGCGTAGACGGTGAGGACGCCGTACGTCAGCTCGTTGTAGACGAGCGGCACGCTGATGGCGGAGAGGTAGTCGCGCGAGACCGCGGCCTTGCGCCACTCCTCCTCGCGAAGTCCGCCCGGGACGTTCCCGACCACGGACATCTCGCCGGTCGCGGCCGTTCGACCGGCCGGCTCGACACCGTCGGCGGCCACCGAAACGGGCTGGTCGTCGAGGTATCCCCGCTCCGCGCCGGCCCACGCACGCGGCGTGAGCGTCTCCCCCGTCGCGTCGGTCGAGCCGATCCAGGCGAAACGGAACCGGTCGTCGCCGGTCAACAGCTCGCAGACGGCGTGTTCGACCTCCTCGCGGGTCTCCGCGCGAACCAACGCGCGATCGACCTCCCGGATCGTCTCGTTGATCCGGTTCAGCGCCGTGAGTCGGTCGTTTCGTCGCTGTAGCTCCCGGTCCTGCTCGCGGAGGCGTTCCTCGCGCACGATCCGGTCGAACGCGGCCTCCGCGGTCGCCGCGAGCAGGTCGGCGAGCTCGCGGGTCACCTCGTCGAACGCGCCGACGGCCGTCGTCCCGGCGACGAACACGCCGTTCCCCCCGAGCGGGATGAACGCGACGCTCCGGAGGTCCGTCGACCGGTCGGCGAGCCGGTCGTCGGCGTGGACGTCGTCGAGGAACAGCCGCTCGTCCTCGACGAAGGCGTGCCCCACGAGCGTCTCCCCGTCCGCGTCGACGGGCGAGGGCGGGCCGTGGACCGCCCGCATTCCGTCGGAGTACGCGACCGGACGGAGCGCGTTGGCGTCGGGGTCGAAGCGATACACCGCGGCGGCCTCGAGTCCGAGCACGTCCGGCGTGTCCGCCGTGACGTGGCGGGCGATCTCCGCGTCGGTTCCGGCGTACAGGAACTCCCGTGCCGTCTCCTGGAGGGTCGCGAGCGCCCGTTCGCGCTGTTTGCGCTTGGTGATGTCGCGACAGCTGTAGAGCAGGGTCCCGTCGCGGATGGACACCTCGCGGACGTTGACCAGGAGCGTGTGCTCGCGGCCCGCCTCGTCGGTCACGGTACACTCGATGTTCTTCAACACGCCCTCCTCGGCGAGGGTCTCCCGGTCGAAGAGGTCCTCGCCGAGGAGGTCGTCGATGGTGCCGAGTTCGCGTATCTCCTCGGCCGTGTATCCGAAGATGAAGTGGACGTTGGGACAGACGTAGGTGTACTCGCCCTCCTCGTCGGTGATGAGGACGGTGTCGGTCATGTTGTTGAGCGTGACTCGGTGGAGTTCCTCGGACCGACGGAGGTCGCGCTCCACGTCGGCGTGGTCCGTGATGTCGACTCCCTCCACGACGGCGGAGACCAACTCGCCTCGCTCGTCGGTGACCGGCCGCGCGGACAGTTCGATCACGGCTCGGTCGTCGTCGTCGCCGTCCCCGTTTCCGCGGTCGTCCCCGGGTTCCCTTTCACCCGCGTCGTCGCGGTCCGAACCACGGATGACGACCGCGTTCCCGAACCCGCCGTCGAGCGCGGTCTGGACCACCCGTCTGACGTCGCTCCGGACGCGCTCGGAGTCGGACCAGCGCGGTAGCTCCCAGATGGGCACGGCGACGTCCTCGTTCGAGTCGACGACGCTCTCGTTCGAGTCGACGACGGTTCCCTCCGGGTCGGCGAGGACCGTCGCATCGGTCCCGCCGCGACCGCCCGACAGTTCGGCGGCCGTTCGGTTCATCCGGTCCACGGAGCCGTCGGCGTCGAGTACCCACGTCGCGGTCCGCGCGTCGCGGAACATCGCGTCGAACTGTCTGGCGCGGTCGCGCCGAGCGCGGTCGAGTCGGGCGGCCTCGACGGCGCTCGTGACTCGGTCGAGGAGCTTCGAGACCGGGTCGTCGTCGGGGTCGAGACGCACGTAATCGCTGACGCCGGCGGCGATGGCCTCGCTCGCGACCGCCTCGCTCCCGGACGCGGTCGCCACGATCACGGGGAGCGTCGGGTCCCGGTCGCGGATCGCTCGGAGCAGGTCGAGCCCGGAGCCCTCGGGGAGCCGATGTTCGGTGACGACGGCGTCGGGCCGTCGCGTTCGGAGCGCCTCGAGGGCGTGCGCCTCCGTCGGGGCCGTCCGAACCGTCGTTCCGGGTTCCGACGCCACCGCGTCGGCGAACGGCTCGATCCACGTCGCGTCCCCGACCAACAGCAGTCGTGAGGGAGCGGGCGTGCTCGACTCGGGAGTCATTGCCCCTCGTTTGAACCGCGCGCGGTTCAAGACACCGGCCGCGCCGTCAGTGCGTCGAGGCGGGCGGAGGGGACGGGTCGGGAGAGAGGGCCACGGCTTAGGCCGTCGCGTCGTCCTCCCCCTGCCGTTCGGAGGTGCCGTACCGTTCCGTCAGGTAGTCGACGACCCGGTCGACGGTGTCGGGGTCGTAACTCCAGAAGCCGTAGAACCGGCCGGGTTCGCGCTCCTCGGCGAGCAGCACGCACTTCGCGCCGTCGAAGCCGCCGCCGTCGTAGGCGACGAACCACGTCTCGCGGATCTCGGCGGTGCGGCCGATGTGTACCTCGTACCGCTCGGTGTCCGGGGCCTCCCCTTCCGCGGCCGCGTACGCGTGGACCTCGAGGCGTTCCTTCCCGCCGAGCCGGTCGTAGGTGTTCGACTCGCCGGTCAGGACGTCGAGCGTCTGGAACCCCGCGTGGAGTTCGCCGTCGCCGACGCGCCAGGCCCGGTCCTCGATCTCGCGGGAGGCGGCGACCATGTCCGAACGCGAGTACGAGGTGAAAAGCGTCTCGTCGAGGTGGTCCAAGACCGGCCGGCCGACCCGCCGGGACTCGGCCTCCTCGGTCCCTTCCGCGGGCCCGTCACCGTCGGCAGCGTCGGCGGGACCGGGGAGGAGGTCGTCTATCGCGGTCGCGGTCACGAACTCGCCGTCGCGGGAGAGCACGGCGTAGCCCGTGGGACCCTCGGCCGGCCGTTCCGCGACGACTCGGAGGTTGCGGTCGGCGAAGTGCTCCGCGAGCGTCTCGGCGACCGTGGGGTCCGGATCGAACACCGTCAACGTGGCTTCGCGGGCCTCCACCCCGGCGATGATCTCGATGAGCGACATGCGGTATCGGACCCGTCGAAACGCGGGTTCGTGTGTCGGTATCTCCCGCGGGTTAATAGTGTTTCTCCGCGGGACCCGACGAACCACGAAGGTATTTGCGGCCCCGTCCGCTACCCGGGGTATGTTCATCCTGGTGAACCTCAAGGCGTATCCCTGTGATCCGATCGAGGTCGCGACCGCCGCCCGCGACGTCGCCGAGGCGTCCGGCGCGCGGATCGGCGTCGCCCCGCAGGCGGCCGACCTCGCCCGCGTCGCGGAGACGGGCGTCGAGACGTGGGCCCAGCACGTCTCGCCGAACGCCCACGGCTCCCACACCGGGTCGACGCTGGCGGAGGCCGTCGCCGACAACGGGGCCGAGGGGACGCTGATCAACCACTCGGAGAACCGGCTGAAGCTCGCCGACGTCGACGGCTCGGTCCGGGCGGCCGAGCGGGCCGACCTGGAGACGATCGTCTGTGCGAACAACCCGGCGCAGGTCGGCGCGGCCGCGGCGCTCTCCCCCGACGCGGTCGCCGTCGAGCCGCCGGAACTCATCGGCGGCGACGTCTCCGTCGCGACGGCGGACCCCGGCATCGTCGAGGACGCGGTCGCGGCCGCCGAGGACGTCGACCCCGCCGTCGACGTGTTCTGCGGGGCCGGCGTCTCCACCGGCGACGACGTGGACGCGGCGGCGGACCTCGGCGCGTCGGGCGTCCTCCTCGCCTCCGGCGTCGCCAAGGCGGACGACCCGGCGGCGGTGCTCGAGGACCTCGTCTCCGGGCTCTGAGCCGGGGGTTCGTTCCGCGGTACCGACCGGCCGACGTGCGTCTCCCGATCCCCGTCGGCTGCGCTTGCGGGTCAGTATAAAGACATCGATGTGAGTGGGTAACACGATCGCACAAATCGCAGGACGGCATCGACATCGTGTCGTTCAGGAGATCGGGGCGTCTAGTAACCTTTAACCGACACAAGCCGGTATTTGTGGCCAAGATGGCGACCAACAAGATCCTCGGTATCGACCTCGGTACCACCAACTCCGCGTTCGCGGTGATGGAGGGCGACGAGCCCGAGATCATCTCGAACGCAGAGGGCGACCGGACGACCCCGTCGGTCGTCGCCTTCTCGGACGACGGCGAGCGGCTCGTCGGGAAGCCGGCGAAGAACCAGGCCGTCCAGAACCCCGACCGGACGATCCAGTCCATCAAACGCCACATGGGCGAGGACTACACGGTCGAGATCGGGGACGACGAGTACAGTCCCGAGCAGATCTCGGCGATGATCCTCCAGAAGATCAAACGCGACGCGGAGGAGTACCTCGGCGACGACGTGGAGAAGGCCGTGATCACGGTCCCCGCGTACTTCAACGACAAACAGCGACAGGCGACGAAGGACGCCGGCGAGATCGCCGGCTTCGACGTCGAGCGCATCGTCAACGAGCCGACCGCCGCCTCCATGGCGTACGGCCTCGACGACGAGTCCGACCAGACCGTCCTCGTGTACGACCTCGGGGGCGGCACGTTCGACGTGTCGGTGCTGGACCTCGGCGGCGGCGTCTACGAGGTCGTCGCCACGAACGGGGACAACGACCTCGGCGGCGACGACTGGGACGAGGCGCTCATCGACCACATCGCGGCGGAGTTCCAGAACGACCACGGGATCGACCTCCGGGAGGACCGGCAGGCGCTCCAGCGGCTGAAGGACGCCGCCGAGGAGGCGAAGATCGAGCTGTCGAACAAGAAGGAGACCACGGTCAACCTCCCCTTCATCACCGCGACCGACAGCGGCCCGGTCCACCTCGAGCAGTCGGTCACGCGAGCGACCTTCGAGAACCTCACGTCGGATCTCCTCGACCGGACGGTCGAACCGACGGAGCAGGCGCTCTCCGACGCGGGCTACGACAAGGGCGACATCGACGAGGTCATCCTCGTCGGCGGCTCGACGCGGATGCCGCAGGTCCAGGAGAAGGTCGAGGAGCTCGTCGGTCAGGAGCCGAAGAAGAACGTCAACCCCGACGAGGCGGTCGCGCTGGGCGCGGCCGTCCAGGGCGGCGTCCTCTCCGGCGACGTCGACGACATCGTCCTGCTCGACGTGACCCCGCTCTCGCTCGGGATCGAGGTGAAGGGCGGCCTCTTCGAGCGGCTCATCGAGAAGAACACGACGATCCCCACCGAGGAGTCGAAGGTGTTCACGACGGCGGCGGACAACCAGACCTCCGTCAACGTCCGCGTCTTCCAGGGCGAACGCGAGATCGCCGAGGAGAACGAGCTGCTCGGCGCGTTCCAGCTCTCGGGGATCCCGCCGGCACCCGCCGGCACCCCGCAGATCGAGGTCTCGTTTAACATCGACGAGAACGGCATCGTCAACGTCGAGGCCGAGGACCAGGGCTCGGGCAACGCCGAGTCGATCACCATCGAGGGCGGCGTCGGCCTCTCCGACGAGGAGATCGAGGAGATGCAAGAGGAGGCCGAGAAGCACGCCGAGGAGGACGAGGCCCGCCGCGAGCGGATCGAGGCCCGCAACGAGGCCGAGACGGCGATCCAGCGCGCGGAGACCCTCCTCGAGGAGAACGAGGAGAACGTCGACGACGACCTCGCGGCCGACATCGAGGCGGCGATCGAGGACGTCGAGGAGACGCTCGAGGACGACGACGCCGAGACCGAGGAGATCGAGGAGGTCACCGAGGCGCTCTCCGAGCAGCTCCAGGAGATCGGCAAGCAGATGTACCAACAGCAGCAGGCCGCACAGGCCGGTCCCGGCGGCGCGGGCGGTGCCGGTCCGGGCGGTATGGGCGGCGCCGGCCCCGGCGGGATGGGCGGTCCCGGGGGCGCGGCCGGCCCCGACGGTGCCGACGGCGACGACGAGGAGTACGTCGACGCCGACTTCGAGGACGTCGACGAGAGCGACGACGACGAGAGCGACGAGTAGTCGCCGACGCGCCGCGATCGGCCGCGTCGTGACCGACCG
Organism: Halorubrum aquaticum; assembly: GCF_900113615.1. Taxonomy (GTDB): domain Archaea; phylum Halobacteriota; class Halobacteria; order Halobacteriales; family Haloferacaceae; genus Halorubrum; species Halorubrum aquaticum. The sequence continues at coordinate 76,994 of NZ_FOPZ01000014.1, read as the reverse complement.
TATCGCCGCCGAACGGGCCGGCCACGGTGCCGCCGTCGGCCGCGCCGCTTAACACGACCGAACCACGACCACACACCAACGTAACGCATGAGCGAGGACTTCTACGACGTCTTGGGTGTCTCCCGGGACGCCAGCGAGGACGAGATCAAGAAGGCGTACCGGAAGAAGGCCGCGAAACACCACCCCGACGTCAGCGACGACGACGACGCCGAGGAGCGGTTCAAGCGGATACAGAAGGCCAAGGAGGTGCTCACCGACGAGGAGAAACGCCGCCAGTACGACCAGCTCGGCCACGACCGGTTCACCGAGGCCGACAAACACGGCGCGACCGGCGGCGGTGCCGGCCCCGGCGGCGCCGGGGGGCCGTTCGGCGGCGCGGGCGGCGGTGCCGGTGGCTTCGAGGACATCTTCAACCAGTTCTTCGGCGGTGGCGGCGGTCCGGGCGGCCGCGGCGGCCGCCGGGACGACCGCCCGCGACAGGGCACGGACCTCCGGACGGGCCTCACCGTCGACCTCGAGGAGGCCTTCGAGGGGACCGAAAAGCAGTTCACGATCACGCGACCCACCCGGTGTGACACCTGCGACGGCGAGGGCCACCCCTCCGACGCCGACGTGAACACCTGTCCGCAGTGTAACGGGCAGGGGCAAGTCCGGCAGGTCCAGCAGACGCCGCTCGGGCGCGTCCAGCAGACCTCCACCTGTCCGCGGTGTGAGGGCGCGGGCGAGGTGTACAGCGAGGACTGTCCCGACTGCGGCGGCGACGGGATCGCCCGCGAGGAGGCCACGCTCACCGTCGAGGTGCCGGCCGGGATCCAGTCGGGGCAGAGCCTGCGGATGGAGCGCGAGGGCGCGCCCGGCGAGAACGGCGGGCCGAACGGCGACCTGCTGATCGAGGTCGACGTCGACGTCGGCGACCGGTTCGAGCGCGACGGCGACGACCTCCGCGTCAACGAGGCGGTCTCGTTCCCGCAGGCGGTCTTCGGCGACACGATCGACGTGGAGACGGTCGACGGGACGGTCGAGATGGACGTGCCCGCGGGCACCCAGAGCGGCGAGACGTTCCGGCTGAAGGGGAAGGGGATGCCCCACCTCCGGCGTCGCGGCCGCGGCGACCTCTACGTCCAGGTCGCCGTCGTCGTTCCCGACTCCCTCAACGAGGAACAGCGCGAGGCGCTGGAGGCGTTCGCGGAGGCGGGCGGCGAGGACATCGACGTCGGCGGCGGCTTCTTCGAGAAGCTGAAGAGCACCTTCTGAGCGGCGGAACCGGATCCGAGGATAGGCTTTTCGGGCCTCCGACCCAAGCGAGGGTATGGGCTACGACGAAGCCGCCTACACCGACGTCGAACCGAAGGCGCCCGGCATGTACTTCCTGCGCGAGGCGCTCGACTGCGCCGAGCTCGGCGTGACCGTCGTCGAGGGCGACGCCGACTGGGACGGGATGGAACACGACCACGCGGAGGACGGCCAGGAGGAGGTGTACGTCCTCCTCGAGGGCGAGGCGACGATGGACGTCGACGGCGAGTCGGTCGCGCTCGCGGCCGGCGACGCGGTCCGCGTCGACCCCGAGTCGAGCCGGACGCTCTCGTTCGAGGCGGACGGCTCCCGGATGGTCGTCGCGGGCGCGCCCTGAAGTGGCGGGGATCGACGTCGTCGGCGACCTGCTCGCGCGCGACCGGCGGAGCCGCGACCCCGCGCTCGTCACGCCGGACGGCCGCGAGCGGACCGCTCACGACCTGATCACCAACGGGTACAAGGCGGCGAACGTGCTTCGCTATCTCGGCGCACGCGAGGGGTCGACGGTCGCCGTCGACCCGACCCCGGGGCTCCACGCGACGCTCGCGTTCCTCGGCGCGGCACGCCTCGGGGCGGCGGTCAGGTTCGACCCCGACGCTGGCGTCGCGGCCGGCGACCGCGTCGTGGTGGTCCCCGTCGCGGACGGATCGGCACTCGACCCGCGACCCGGAACGAACATCGCCGCGTTCGGCGGACCGCCGGAGCGTCCCGAGACGACGCACTGGGAGCAGGAGCTCTGGAGCGAGAACCCGGCCACGCCGCCGTCGACCGTCTCCCCGAGCGATCCCGTCGTCCGCGGCGAGGGCGGAACCGTCTCGCACGGTCGGCTCGTCGACGCGGCGGAGGCGGCGGCGACGGAGCACGGGATCGACCCCGGAACGCGGGTCGTCGTCCGGACGACGCTCGCCGACTCGCGGACGGTCGCGGCGGGCGTGGTCGCGCCGCTCGCTCGCGGCGGCGTGGTCGTTCTCACGGACGCGGCCGGGGAAACGGACCCGGAATCGACGTCTCTCGGCGATCTCGCCGTCGTCGACGGCCCGGACGCGGAGCCGCCCGAGCCCGCGCGGGTCGACGTGGCGTCGCTGCCGGATCTGACCCGCTAGGACCGGTAGGAACCGCCACCTCTGTCGGTCCCTTTCGGTCGACCGCCGCGGTCGATCGGGGCGAGTTTCTCCGACGGGAGCGGCAGGGAACCGTGTCGGAGCGTCCCGAGCAGTTCGGTCCGGTCGCCCTCGAGGCCGATTCGGAGCGTCGGCGCGAGGGTTCCGCCGAACCGGCGACGCTGCTCGCTCTCGGGAAGGTCCGCGATCCCGTCGAGATTCGCGCCGACGTACTCGTAGTAGTTGAAGAAGCTCGCCACGAGCACCTCGTCGCCGTGGTCGTAGGCGGTCCACGAGTACGACTGGAACGGCGCGTTCGCGGGGTTGGTCGCCACCATGCCGTGGCCGTTCAGCGGCCGGTACTCGCCGCGGAGGTCGTCGGCGACGAAGCCGTACAGCGCGTCGTGTCCGACGATACCCGGCGCGAAGGTGTGCTGGTGACTGGAGACGAACAGGTAGTACGTGCCGTCCCGGACGACGAGGTGTGGCCGCTCCAGTTCCTGGTTGACACAGACCGCGTCGAGAAGCGGCGGTTCCAGTTCCCACTCGGTCGGATCGCCGGTCGGCGAGCGCGCGATCCCGACGCTGCCGTTGAACGACGCGGCCTCCGGGTCCTCACACGGGTCCGCGTCCTCGGGGATCGGGGTGTTCGCCTCGAAGAGGAGGTACGTCTCGCCGCTCGCGGGGTCCTCGAAGAACCACGGGTCCCGGAAGGTGTAGGTCATCCCCCGCGACTGCGCCTCCCGCTCGTAGAGGTCGCCGTCCGGCTCCAACAGGACCTCGTGGTCCCACTCGCCGTCGATCCGGAGCCCGTCGTCCTCGACGCGCACCGTGCCGCCCGTCGCGCCCGCGATCCGCTGGGTGTACGCGAGCTCGTCCTCGCCGCGCTCGCCCGCGGCGGTGTAGAAGGCGTACACGTCTCCGTCGTCGACCATCGTCGAGCCGGCCCACTGTCGCGACCCGAGCGCGTCGCCCGAGAAGAGGGGACCGCCGTGGCTCCAGGACTCCCCGTCCGGCGACGTGAAGTAGTGGATCGACGCCACGTCGTGACGCTTGCCCGGGAGCAGGTCGTCGGTCGTCGTGAGCGCACAGACGACGCGGTAGCCCCCGATCTCCGCGAGCGATCCGTCGCGGTTCCGAAGCGGCCACGTGTCCCAGACGTGGAACCCGTCGAACCGGTCGGTCTCCGGCGGATAGATGACCGGTGCGACGGTGTCGTCCGTACGCTCGATCCGGCCGGCAGCCTCCCGCGTCCAGACGGCGCGACCGTCGCTGTCGTTCGTCATAACGGCCGTTCGACGGTGGGGCAAAAAACGGTTACTACACCCGTTGAAACTGGACCGTCACGTGGTGGAGACCGGTCCGACACGCGTTCGCGCCGGATCCCAAAGCCCTAATCGGTGCCGGTGGTCGGTCCCGTATGGTCGACACTCATCCCGCACAGCGCGTCGGCGTCCTCGCCGACTCACAGAACCTCTATCACTCCGCACAGAGCCGGTACTCGCGGAACATCGACTACTCGGCGCTGCTCGAGGAGGCGGTCCGCGAGCGGTCGCTGGTCCGGGCCATCGCGTACGTGATCCGCGCCGACTCGCCGGAGGAGGAGAGCTTCTTCGAGGCGCTCCGCGACATCGGCTTCGAGGCCAAGATCAAGGACATCAAGACGTTCGCGGACGGCTCGAAGAAGGCCGACTGGGACGTTGGAATGAGCCTCGACGCGGTGACGCTCGCGAACCACGTCGACACCGTGGTGTTGTGTACCGGCGACGGCGACTTCGCCCGGCTCTGTTCACACCTCAGACACGAGGGCGTCCGCGTCGAGGCGATCGGGCTCGGAAGCTCCACGGCCGACGAACTGGTCGCCGCCGTCGACGACTTCGTCGACATCGACGAGCACGAGGAGCGGTTCCTGCTGTAGCGTCGTCGTGCTCGCCAGGGCGAGCGACCGGAGTGACCGCCGGAAAGCCTTTATCCGCGACGGTTCAGCGTCGAACCGATGCCCTCCGACGACAACGACACGAGCTACTCGGTCTTCGGCGACGACTCGACGGACGCCGGGAGCGGCGGCGGCGATCGAGCGACCGGCGACGACGACGGCCCCGGTCCCGGTCGCGCCGAGTACGACGACGAGAGCGGAGATTGGAACGAGAGCCGCGCCGACGCCGATCCGGAGACCCTCGGCTCCGACGACACCGGCTGTCCCAAATGCGGCGGCGAGGAGACCGAGACCGACGAGATCGCGACGAGCGGAACCGGGCTCACGAAGCTGTTCGACGTTCAGAACCGCCGGTTCGTCGTCGTCTCGTGTGCGAACTGCGGCTACTCCGAGCTGTACAAGGGGCAGTCGAAACACGACGCGATCGACTTCTTCGTCGGGTAGCGCGGGCCACCGGCCGAACCGCTCCCGCACCCCGTCTCAACCGAGCGTACGATCGAGGACGGCCGCGACCGTCGCGGCCGCCGCCTCCACCTCTCGGACCCTCACGTACTCGCGTTCGGCGTGTGCCACCGCGCCGGCGTCGTCCGCGAGGTCGCCCGGCCCGAAGACGACCGTGGGTGCCGGCGCGAAGTACGACGCCTCGGTGGCCGCGCCGAACGGCCGCACCTCGCCCCCGCGCCCGGCCGGGAGTCCCGCGTCCGCGGTCGCGGTCCGTGCCGCCGCCGCCACGGTCTCGACGAACTCGTGGTCCGGATCGGTCGAGAACGCCTCGAAGAACGGGGACTCGCGGTCGGTGAGCGTCACCCGAGCGTCGACCGCGCCGTCGGTCGTGCCCGTCGGATCGTCCGCCGCGTCGGCCGAACCGATCGCTTCCCGAACCGCCGCCTCGAGGGCGCTCCGGAATTCCTCCGCCGTTTCGGGGGGCACGCTCCGCCGGTCGACCGTGATCGCGCAGTCGGCGGGCACCTGGTTCGTCGCGCCGCCGCCCTCGATGACGGTCGGCGTGAGCTTCGGCGGGCCGAGCTGCGGGTGCTCGTCGGTCCCCTCGTCGAACCGGCGGACCGCGGCCAGCGCCCCCTCCGCGGCCGCGACCGCGTTCGCGCCGGCGAACTCGGCGGCGTGTGCCGCCTCGCCGGCGAGTTCGATCCGCCCCTGAAACCGACCCTTCGCGGCCGTACAGACGTCGAGGCCGGTCGGCTCGCCGACGAGGTACAGGTCGCCCTCGAGGGCGTCCGCGGTCCCCGGGAGCTTTCCGGTCAGCGTCGCGGCACCCCGCGAGAGCGTCTCCTCGTCGGGCGTCACCGCCAGCGTGAGCCGTCCGTGTTCCGGCTCGGCCGCGAGGAAGCCGTACAGAAGCGCCGCGAGCGGCCCCTTGGCGTCACACGCCCCGCGGCCGCGGATCACGTCGGCGGCGTCGCCGGCTCCCCCCGTCTCCGGACCGGTCGCCTCCCGGTCGCGCTCGAACGCGACGTGCGGAGTGACGGTGTCGATATGCGTGTTCACGACGACGTGTGGGCCGTTCTCGGGGCCCGGCGAGGCCTTCTCGGCGACGACGCAGCCGGCGTCGTCGACCGCGGCGTCGACGCCGGACCCCTCCAGCGTCTCCACGAGCAGCCGTCGCATCTCCTCGACCCCCTCGTGTGAGGGGGTCGAAACCGCCTCCTCGAGGAAGCCGACCGGGTCGAAGTCGGTCGCGTCCGTCATCGCGGGTCCGCCGCGACCCGCCCCGAGAACTCGCGAGCGACCGGGCCAGTGAGCGTCGCGTGGTCGTCGTCCGGAACCGTGATGCGCAACTCGCCGCCCGGCGGTCGGGTCACGGCGGTGTCGCCGTCGATCAGTCCCAGCCGGCGGGCGACCGCGACGACCGCGACCGCGCCGGTGCCACACGAGCGCGTCTCGCCCTCGACGCCGCGCTCGAAGGTCCGCTGGTCGATGACTGCCGGCCGGCCGCTCCCCGCCTCTCCCTCGGATCCGCCACCCGCGTCGACGACCGCCGCGAGGTTCACGTTCGCGCCCTGCGGGAAGACGTCCGCGTGCCTGACGGGCGGCGCGACCGCGTCGATGTCGACGGCGTCGATCCCGTCGGGCGCGTCGCGGCCGCCCTCGAGGAACGCCACGGCGTGGGGGACGCCGGTGTCGACCGCGGTGACGGTCAGTCCCTCGACCTCCTCGTCGACGAGCGGCTCGTCGCGGTCGACGGGCACCGACGCCGGGTCGAACCGCGGCGTTCCCATCTCGATCGTCGCCTCGCTTCCGTCGGGGCTCACGGTCGCCCGGCGCGTGCCCGCCTGCGTGTCGATCATGAACTCGCGTTCGCCGGTCCGGTCGTGCGCCCAGCGGGCGACGACGCGCGCGCCGTTGCCGCACATCGCGGCAGTCGAGCCGTCCGGCTGGACCAGCGTCATCACGACGCGGGTCGGGCGGTAGCGCTCGCCGATCTCCAAAAAGAGGACGCCGTCGGCCCCGCGGCGACCCGTGGGGTCGTCGGCGGCGTCGCTCGCCCCGTTCTCCGTCGGGCCTCCCTCGTCGACCGTGTCGGCCGAGACGCCCGTCTCGCGGTCGCAGTACGCCCGCGCGAACGCCGAGCGGTCGCCGACGCCCTCGGCGGCGTCGACCACGAGGAAGTCGTTTCCGGTGCCGTGGTACTTCTCGATCGGAACGGCGTGGGCGCTCATCGGCCCACCTCCGGCGCTTCCTCGACCGTCGTGAGGTCCGCGAGCCGCTCGCGCCGTCGGACGACCGTCGCCTCCCCGTCCGTCAGCGCGACCTCCGCGGGTCGCGGCCGCGAGTTGTACTGGTTCGCCATCTCGTATCCGTACGCGCCCGCGACGCCGACCGCGAGGAGGTCCCCGCGGGCCGGCCGCGAAAGCGCGCGGTCCCGACAGAGGGTATCGCCGGTCTCACAGATAGGTCCTGCGACCGTGACGGACGTTGCCTCCCGGTCCGCCGGGGCCGGCTCGTCGGCCGCGCCGCCGAGGTTCCGGATCGGGTGGTACGCGTCGTACATCGCCGGACGCAGGAGGTCCGTCATCCCGGCGTCGACGCCGACCACCGTCTCCTCCGGCGTCGGCTTCACCGTGTTCACCCGGGTCAGGAGGACGCCCGCGTCGGCGACGACGTACCGGCCGGGCTCGATCGCGAGCGCGAGCCCGGAGAGGTCGCCGACCGCCTCCCGCGTCGCGTCCGCGACGGCGGGCAGGTCGAGCGGCTCGTCGTCCTCGCGGTACGGAACGCCGAAGCCGCCGCCGACGTCGACGTACTCGAGGTCGAGGGGGTCGGCGACGGCCGGGTCCGGATCGATCAGGTCGCGCGCGAGGTCGCCCATCCGCGAGACGAGCTCGCGGTGGCTGTCGAGCTGGTCGGGGTCGATCCCCGAGCCCGCGTGCGCGTGGACGCCCACCACGTCGAAGCGCGCGGCCGCCTCGCGGGCGACCCGTGTCGCGCGGTCGTAAGGGACGCCGAACTTGGGGGCCGAGCCCGTGGTGACCTTCGCGTGGTGGCCCGCGCCGACGCCCGGGTTCACGCGGAGACACAGTCGGCCGTCGTAGCCGCGCTCCGCCAGCCGGTCGAGGGTGTCGACCGCGCCGGCCGTTATCGTGAGGTCCGGCTCCCGCTCCGCGACGTCGACGACGTAGTCGAGGTCGCGGGCCGGCGGGTTGACCGCGGTGTAGTGGAGCCGGTCGCCGTCGAAGCCGGCCGCGAGCGCGCGGTCGAGCTCGCCAGCCGAGGCGCACTCCGCGTCGAGTCCCGCCTCGCGGACCGTCTCCAGCACCGCGCGACCGGTGTGTGCCTTGACCGCGTATCGCACGTCGGCGTCGGGAAAGGCCGAACGGAGTCGCTCGCAGTTCTCGCGGGTCCGGTCGAGGTCCTGGACGTACAGGGGAGTGTCGTGTTCGTCGGCGAGGGCGGCGAGTCGATCCCCGTCCCAGTCGCCGGTGCGCCGGACGGGCGGGTTCGCGTCGGCGTCGCGCTCCGCCTCGGCCGTCTCGGCCGTCTCCGCCGTCTCCGCCGTCATTCGCGGAGCGCCCCCTCGCGTCGGGTCGCCTCGAGCGTCTCCGTCTCGACGTCGGTGGCGACCACCGCGGGCTTGTACGCGCCGCCCTCGAAGAGGTCGTGGTCGCCGACGGAGGACTCCACCATCCGCGTGAACGCCCGGCGCTCGGCGGGGAGGTGGCCGTAGATGACCTCCTCCTCGACGAGGTCGTAGACCGGGATCCGCGGCGTCAGGAGGGTGTTCTCGCCGACGATCGAGTCCTCGCCGACGCGGAACCCGCTCGTGACCCGGCAGCCCGCGCCCAGCGAGACGCCGTCCTCGATCACGACGGGGGCGTCCTCGATCGGCTCCAGCACGCCGCCGATCAGCGTGTTCGCGCCGAGTTTCACGTCCGCGCCGATCTGCGCGCAGGAGCCGACCGTGTCACAGGAGTCGACGAGCGTCCCGTCGCCGACGTACGCGCCCATGTTGAGAAAGGCCGGGCTCATCACGATGCAGTCGCTGCCGAGGTACGCCCCGGGTCGAAGCACGGTTCCGTCGGGGGTGTTCCGGGTGTCGCGCTCGGCGAGGTCGTCGGTCTCGCGGAGGGGCAACACGTCGTAGTAGGTCACGCCGCCGTACTCGCGCGGCTCGGTCTCGCGGAGCCCGAAGTTGAGCAGGATCCCGCGTTTGACCCACTCGTTGGCCTCCCACGTCGTCACGTCGTCGCCGGTCTTCTCGGCGGCGCGGACCTCGCCGGCCTCTAACGCCGCGAGGAAGTCGTCGAGGACGGCCACGTCGTCCGCCGTCGTCTCCGCGGCCGAGAGCCCCGCCTCGTAGCGCCGCCAGAGGTCGGTCACGTCGGATTCGAGCGTCATTACTCCCTCCGTGGTCGACCGACGGTATTTACCCGTCGATGTGTGTCCCTGGGTAGCGCACCCACGCGCTCACCCGTCGTCATCGGTCGTCCCTTCCCCTCCCGCCGCGCTCCCGTCGAGCACGTCGTCGAAATCGTACCGGCCAGGGTCGCGGCCGACCAGCCACGTCGCGGCGTCGAGCGCGCCCGCCGCGAACACGCCGCGGTCGCCGGCGCGGTGGGTGAGCGCCAGCGTCTCGCGGTTGCCCGCGAGCAACACCTCGTGCTCGCCGGTCACGTCGCCGGCGCGTCTCGCGTGGACGCCGATCTCGTCCGAGCCGCGGGGCGCGTCGCCCTCGCGACCGTGGACCCGGCGGTCGAGGTCCTCGCGGACCCCCTCCACGTCCTCGAGGAGCGTCTTCGCGGTCCCCGAGGGGGCGTCCCGTTTCCCGTCGTGATGGGTCTCCGTCAGCTCCACGTCGTATCCGGGGACCGCCGCGACCGCCTCGCGGACCGCTCGCCGGAGCGCGGCGACCCCGCGCGAGAAGTTCGACGCCTTCAGCAGGGGGACCGCCTCGCTCGCGGCTCGGAGCCGCGCCGTGCCTCCGGAGTCGAACCCCGTCGTGCCGGTGACGACGGCCACCCCGGCCTCGGCGGCGGTCTCGGCGTACGCGGCGGCCGACTCGGGTCCCGTGAAGTCGACGAGCGCGTCGGGGGCGGTCTCCGCGAGCAGGTCGTCGAGCCGGGCGGCGTCCGCCACGTCGACGCCCGCGACCGGGTCCGTCGGCGTGCGGTTGACCGCGAGGACGACCTCGACGCCTTCCCGCGCCGTCGCCGCCTCGATCACCTCCCGCCCCATCCGCCCGCCCGCGCCGGTGACGGCGATCCGGAGGGCGGCGTCGCCGGTCATTCCACGCCCCCGGAGACCTCGGTCGCCTCCGGCGTGCCGTCCTCGTACTCCGCGAGCACTTCGCGCAGGGAGTCGCGCCGGTCTTCGGAGAGCCGGGTGAGCGGCGGCCGAAGGTGCGGGCCGCCGCGGCCGCGGACGTGCATCGCCTCCGTGACCGGGATCGGGTTCGTCTCGACGAACAGCTCGCGGACCAGCGGCGCGAGCTCGTGGTGGAGCTCCCGCGCGCGGTCGTAATCGCCCGAGAGCGCCGATCCGACCATCGCACACGAGCGCTCCGGCTCGACGTTCGCGACGACGCTTATCGTTCCCGTCCCGCCGACGGAGAGCGTCGGGAGCGTGAGCCCGTCGTCGCCGGAGAGCACGGAGAACGTCTCCTCACGGGTTCGTTCGACGACCTCGCTGATCCGGTTCAGGTCGCCGGAGGCGGCCTTGTACCCCTGAACGTTGGGGTGGCTCGCGAGGTCGACGACGACGTCGACCGGGATCGACCGCCCCGTCCGCGAGGGCACGTTGTAGACGATCTGCGGGAGGTCGACCGCGTCGGCGATCGTCCGGTAGTGTTCCGAGAATCCCTCGGGCTCGGGCTTGTTGTAGTACGGCGAGATGAGGAGGAGTCCGTCCGCGCCCGCCTCCGCGGCTCGGCGCGAGAGCGAGAGCGCCTCGGCGGTGTTGTTCGAGCCCGTGCCCGCGATCACGGGCACGTCGTCGATGGCGTCGCGAACGGTCTCGACCACCTCGATGTGCTCGTCGTGGGTCATCGTCGCGGACTCGCCGGTGGAGCCGACGGGGACCACCCCGTCGACGCCGGCGCGCTCGAGGTAACGGGCGTTCTCCGCGAGCTGGTCGTGGTCGATCCCGTTCTCGTCGGTGAACGGGGTCGTCATCGCGGGATAGACTCCCTCGAAGGGTTGGTCGGTCGGTTCTCGGTCGTCGTCGCGGTCGGTCGTGTACGGTGTCGTCGTGGTCGTCGTAGGGTTCGTCATCGGTGTCGTGGTGTGGATCGCGTGGTCCTGAACGTGGTGTGGATCGCGTCGTTCTGAAAACGGTCGCGTGCGGGCCGGGGGTCGTCCGGAACGGGGTCGCCACTCCCGCCTGTGGACGCGTCACACCCGTTTCTTCGAGAAGAGCCGCGTCGCTGCCGGCGGGCGCGAGCCGAGCGACGACGCGGTTCGAGTCACGCCCGGACGTACGTCGATGACTCGCTTATACGTTTTGTCTCCGACGGAATCTGCCGTCCCCGCCGAGCGTCGGCGGGTTCGTCGACCGACTCGTCCGCGGATCCGCCACGCCGTCACGGGAGAACGGTTTTTACTACGAGCGTGGTAACGGGGGATCATGACCGACGACGAACCCCGCCTCGGATTCCTCATCGAGGGGGAGACGGACGGGGGGGAGACGGACGGCGGGGCGACGAAAGGCGAGGCGGCGGCCGAGGGGGTGCCCGACGGAACGGAGGGGTCGGCCGCGCTCGCGTTCGCCCGCGACGTGGTCGGGGACGTCGAGACCGTCGCGCTCTCGGCGATCGCGGCCGGAGCGGTCGACCTCGGAGGCTTCGACGCGCTCTGGTGGCACGCGTACGACCCCGTGAGCGACCCCGCGACGGTCGCCGAGTGCGCGGACCCGATCCGGGCGTTCCTCGCGGACGGGGGCGGACTGTTCTGTTCCGCGCGGGCGCTCGCGCAGGTGAGCGCGCTCGGGATCGACCCCGTGCCGCCGGACGCGACGGGGACCGAGGAGGTGGTCGACCCCGTCGGCCCGCTGTGGCACCCGCTTTACGCCGGCCATCCCGCCGTCGACGGCCTCGACGGCCTGCGCCACCACATCCGTCCGGCGGGTTCGACCGCCCCGTACGCCAGGTACGAGGACGTGCTTCCGGAGCGGGCGGACGTGTTGGCCGCCACCTACCGCGGCGTCGAGGACGTCCCCCGGGAGGTGACCGTGCTCCAGTGGCGGGTCGGCGCGGGGACCGTCATCGGCGTCGGCGTCGGCATGGAGTTCGCCCAACGCGACGACGAGACCACCGAGGCGACCCGCGAGCGCTTCGCGGCCGACGCCATCCGCTGGCTGGCGGGGGAGAGCGAGTACGACACCGCGCTCGCGACGGGCCGACCGAAGAGTAGCCGTGAGCTCGAGCGCTACCGGGACGCCCTCTCCGGCGACCGCGACCGTCCGTCCTACCACGTCACCCCGCCGGCCAACTGGCTCAACGACCCGAACGGGATGATCCACCACGACGGGACCTACCACCTGTTCTATCAGTACAACCCCGCCGGGCCGTACCACCACTCGGTCCACTGGGGCCACGCCGTCAGCGAGGACCTCGTCCACTGGGAGGACCGCCCGGTGGCGATGTCCCCCGATCCGAGCGGGCCGGACCGGGACGGCTGCTGGTCCGGGTGTGCGGTCGCCGTCGACGTGCTCGAGGGGGCGGACGACGGGACGCGGCGGGTCGTCCCCGCGGGCGACGACGCCGATCCCGCGGTCACCGCAGCCGACGCCGACGCGGTCTACGCCCTCTACACCGGCGGGCGAGACGGGTGGCAGCGCCCGTGTCTCGCCACCGCGACCGACGACGACCTCACCGGCTTCGAGGGCGACGCGAGCAACCCGGTGGTCCGGTCGCCGCCGCCCGAACTGGACCTGCTGTCGACGCCCGGCGAGCCGGCGCACTTCCGGGACCACTGCCTGTGGTACGAGGACGACCGGTGGCACCAGCTGATCGGCACGGGGCTCCAGGACCGCGGCGGCGCGGCCGTGTTGTACACCGGCCGCGACCTCCGCGAGTGGAGCTACGAGGGTCCCGCCCTCGTCACCGAGGAGGCCGAGCCCGGCGTCGTCTGGGAGTGTCCCGAACTGCTCCGGTTTTCCGACGGCGACCTCCTCCACGTCTCCGACTACGAGGACGTGCGGTACTTCCTCGGCGAGTTCGACGCCGACGCCGGCCGCTTCCGCGTCGAGGACCGGGGGATCCTCGACCCCGGCGCGTTCTACGCGCCGCAGTCGCTCTCGACGCCGGACGACCGGTGGGTCACGGTCGGCTGGCTCCGCGAGGAGCGGTCGACCGCGAGCGGGTGGGACGCCGGCTGGTCCGGGGCGATGAGCCTCCCGCGCGAGGTCGAGGTCGTCGACGACGAGCTCCGTCAGCGACCCGTCCGGGAGGTCGACCGCCTCCGCGGGACGCGGCTGCTCGAGGGGACGTGGACCGCGGGTTCGACCCCCGAGCGTCTCGACGCCGTCGGCGAGGCGTTCGAGGTCCGCGCTCGCCTCGATCCGGGCGACGCGCCCGGAACGGTCGTCGCCCTGCGGGTCCGGGAGACCCCCGACGGCGCGGAGCGGACGACGATCCGGATCGGCGACGACCGCGTCGTCGTCGACCGCTCGGAGAGCAGCCTCGACCGCGACGCGCGGGACGCGCCGGTCGGCGTCGCCGTCGACGACCTGGAGTTCCCCCTCGACGTCCGCGCCTTCGTCGACGCGTCCGTCCTCGAACTCTTCGTGAACGGGCGGCGGGCGCTCGCGACCCGTATCTACCCGACGCGCCACGACGCGACGGGCGTCTCGCTCGTCTCCCTCCCCGGCACGACGGCCGCCGTCGACGGTGACGAGGGGGACCTCGACGTCGAACGCGACGACGCGGACGGTGGCCCCGTCGACGTCGACCTCTCGATGTGGCGGATGGAGGGCGCGTGGCCCGCGATGGGGGACGACGTGCGACCGTTCGATCCACGGTAGCGGACGTGGGGCAGCCGACGGGACGCTGACCGGCGGACGACTCAAGCCACACTATTTACGCACCCGCCACCACGGTTACGACTCATGAGCGAGCCAGCGGACGACGACCACGCCGCGAGACAGGAGTACGACCCGGCCGCGGACCACGCGTTCCCGGACGACCGGCTCAACGAGGTTCTCGACCGGATCGCGAACGACCCGGAGATAACGACGTACCTCGAGGCGCAGAACGTCAACGCCGTCGACCGCAAGGGGTACAACGACCACGGGACGAAACACGTCGAGATCGTCCGCGACCGTGCGCTTCGGCTCTACGACCTGCTCAAGGCCGGCGGCGTCGAGTTCAACGGCGCCCGCCAGCAGGGGCTCGAGGAGGCCGACGAGCCGGTGATCATCGCGCTGGCGGCGACGCTACACGACATCGGGCACGTCGTCCACCGCGACGAGCACTCCTACTACTCGATCCCGCTGGCGGCCGACGTGCTCGACCGGTTCCTCCCGGCGTTCTACGACGTCCCGGAGCAGGTCCGGGTGAAAGCCGAGGTGCTCCACGCGATCCTCTGTCACCACACCGAGGAGGAGACGCTGACGCGGGAGGCGGGCGTCATCCGCATCGCCGACGGCCTCGACATGGAGCGCGGTCGCTCCCGGGTGCCCTACGAGAAGGGCGGACGCGGGATCAACACCGTCTCCTCGCAGGCCATCGAGTCCGTGATCCTCCATCCCGACGAGGAGGGCCCCGTCCAGGTCGAGATCCGGATGAACAACGCGGCGGGCGTCTACCAGGTCGACTCGCTTCTGAAGGCCAAAGTCGAGGGGTCGCTGCTCGAAGAGGAGGTCCGGATCGTCGCGATCAACACGAAGGAGAACGGCGAGGGCTCGCTCGTCGAGCGGATCGAGCTGTAGGCGGCCGCTCCGTCGGCGGAACCGGATCGAGCGCGGAATCCAGCAGGGACCGCCGGCTCGCGCGGCCTTTACTACGTGGACCCCATTCGCCGAGCCGGTACTCGACCGTGGCCCGCTTCGGCAACTCGGTACGGCTCCTCGGCAACGCGGAGTTCGCCTCGCTCGCCGGGACCGCCTTCGCGCGCAGTCAGGCGTACTCGACGATCCTCATCGCGATCGCGTTGTACGCCGACCTCTTCGGAACCACCGGCTTCGTCGAGGGGCTGTTCGGCACCGCCTTCGCGGCCGTCCAGCTGCTCATCGTCCTCCCGCTCGGTCGGGCGGTCGACACGGGCAACGCCAAGCGCTTCCTGCTCGCCGGATTCCTGATCAACGTCGGCGTCTTCGTGGGCTTCGCGTTCGTCTCGAGCCCGGTCCACGTGATCCTCGTCCGGATGGTCCAGGGGCTCGGCGCGAGCGTCCTCTGGATCACCGGCGCGACGATCATCGGCGAGATCAGCCCCGACGACGAACAGGGGCTCTGGCTCGGGTCGTACAACCAGTTCGCGTCGGTCTCCTCGCTCATGGGCGACCTCCTCGGCGGCTACCTCCTGTACGCGTACGGGTTCACCGAGACGTACGCCGTGCTCTCGCTTATCACCCTCGTGAGCTTCCTCCTCGTCTACCGCTTCCTGCGGGACGACCCCGGCGGCCAGACCGACCCCGAGGCGGTCGACGGGCTCGAGACGTTCCGGTCGCTCCTGGCGCTGCCGATGCTCCGCTCGCTCGTCGTCTTCCGGTTCACCTTCAGCGTCGGCAAGATGGCCGTCATCATCTTCCTCCCGATCTACGCCCGGACGGCGTTCGGCATCTCCGCGTTCGCGATCGGGTGGATCATGGCCGGCGGGAAGGCGACGAAGGCGGTCACGCAGGGGTTCGTCGGCGACCTGACCGACAGGTACGGCAGGCGACACGCCTTCGTCGCGATCGGGGCCGTGTTGTACGGGGTCGGCACCGCCGCGATCCCGCTCGCGACCTACTTCGAGGGGACCGTCGACCCGGTCACCGTCTCGTATCTCGGCGACTCACAGACCCTCGGCGGGGCCTTCTTCGCGCTCTTCGCGGCCTACTCGCTGCTCGGCGTGGCCGACTCGATCCGGCTCCCCGCGAGCATGTCGCTCTTCGTCGACGAGGGGGAGCGACACGACTCCGTCGCCAGCGCGATGTCGCTGCGCTCCATCTCCTGGAAGGTCGGGCAGGTCGTCGGGCCGGTGGTCGTCGGCACGACGATGGACTTCACCAGCACCGAGACCGGCTTCCTGCTCGCGGCCGGATTCATCGGGTTCGCCACGACGCTCTTCGTCGTTCAGGCGCGGCGAGCGGCCGCGGCCGAACCGAGCGCGGCGTGAGCGACGGTCGGATCGGGAGCGACGGTCGGATCGGGAGCAACGCCCGGACCGGAACCGATTTGCGCACGGCGGCGGTACCGCGGCCATGAGCGACAGCGAGGACCTCGCCGACCTGCGGACCGGCGCGGACTACCAGTTCGGATCCGGGGCCGGCGGGGCGCTCTTCCCGCCCGACGAGCCGGTCACGATCCGCCGGTCGAGCGGCGGTCGTCCCCGCCAGGTCATCGCCGGCGACGTCGACGACACCCCCGGGAGCAGCGAGGGAGACCGGATCGTCACCTACGGAACGGACGGGCGGTTCACCCTCGGCGAGGTGGGCGCGAGGAGGCTACAGGAGGTCTTCCCCGAGCCCGCCCACCGCGTCGTCGTCGGCGAGGAGAGCGAGCCGTTCGTCCGCGACGGGCGAAACGCCTTCGCGAAGTTCGTGACCGCGGTCGACGAGGGGATCCGCCCCGGCGACGAGGTCCTCGTCGTCGACGACGAGGACGCACTCTTCGCGGCCGGGCGCGCGGAACTGTCGGGAGCCGAGGCGCTCGCGTTCGGGAGCGGCGTCGCTGTGAAGGTGCGCCACGGGGTCGGCGGCAGCGACGGCGACGGCGGGTGAACGGAGGACGCCGAAAGGCGGATCCCCGACGCTCGCGCTCGCCTCGCCGACGGCCACGGTCCTTCCCGGATCACGCCGGATCGGTCGGCGGGGGACCCTCCCGCCGGTACGTCCGCACGAACGCGTACGCCAGCCCGATCAGCCCGCCGATCCCGAGCACGCCGGGACCGACCCCGAGCGAGACCTCCTCCGGGGTATCGACGAACGAGAAGAGGTAGGTGAGCCGCCCGGGCGTCCCGATCGTGAGCGACTCGACGCCGAGGGCCGTCAGGAGGATCGGCCCGCCGAGCGCGAGCAGGACGAACGTCGCGAACGCGGCGACGGCCGCCCCGGCGAGGCCGTCCCAGACGAGTGCCGTCACGGAGAGCCCGCGCGGCGCGTCCGCCTCGCGGCCGAGGATCCTGACGCCCGTCTCGTGGTCGACCACCCGGACGTGCTCGGGGTACCGAAGCACGGCGACCGTCATCCAGACGTCCGCGACCGCGCCGGCCGCGTTCAGCGTCAGCGGGAGGGCGAGCCACCCCCACTCGAGGGCGAGCATGACCGGCACGCCGACCGCGGTCATGGCGACGAGCGGGGTGAGGAGGACGACGACGAACTGGTTCCGGGAGAACTCGTGGTCGGTCGTCGCGTACGCGTACGGCAGGACGAAGTGGGCGATCCCGACCCCGTACCGCGGCTCGCCGCCGTAGTACCGGATGGCGAGCCCGTGGAGCCACTCGTGGGGGACGAGAAAGAACGTTCCAAGGAACGCCACGATCAGGAGGTCGAGCGGCGTCGCGATCCAGCCGACCGTCGCGGGGAAGAAGTCGAAACTCACCGCGTTTCCGGTGGCGAACCGGTAGAGCCCGGCGAAGCACGCCCATCCGACGATCATCCCGAGCGTCCCGACCGCCGTCATCTGGATCGTCAGCCCCCGGGTGAGTTCGAGTTCCCCGAGGACGCGCTCGGGTTCGGCGTCGGTCATACCGCACTCGACGTGTCGGAGGGACAAGAAGTATGCCGGCCGTCAGAACGCGACCGTGAGCCCGAGCGCCTCGACGAGGGGGACGCCGGCGACGAGCGAGCCGACCAGGTATCCGCCGATCGCTCCCCCATTGAGCAGGGGCAAGCCGGCGTGTGCGCGACCTTTCATCACCCAGTTCATCAACACGAGCAGGCCCGCGAGCGTGCCGACCATCGCGAGAAGCGCCGGGAGGTTGAGTTCGATGAACGGGACCGAGAGCGCCGCGGCCGGCGAGAAGGTGGCGGCGCTGGCGACCATCACCGCCGGGATCACGGCGTCGCCGAGCCCGATGAAGAAGGCGTCGCGTTCGTCGTCTTCGGGCTCGTCGTTCCCGTCGTCGGCGCCTCCCTCGCGGTCGGGCTCGTCACCGTCGGCGTCCTCGCGGTCGGTTCCGTCCTCCTCGTGGACGTCGTTCGCGTCCTCGAAGTCGTCCTCGAGGAGCGAGTAGGAGACCGAAAGCGGGATCACGAGGACGACCGGGATGTTGAGGTCCATCACGCCCTCGGCGAGCGAGAGCATATGTTCGGTGCCGTACACCGAGATCGCGTCGTAGACGGCGAGGAAACTCAGGAGGACGAGCGCGGGGAGGATCCCGAAGGAGATCCCGAACAACCCGGCAGCCCCCGCGCCCATCAACACGCCGGCGGCGTCGATGACGTACCACTCGGGGTGGACGAGCAGGCCGACCGCGACCGCGACCGCGGGGATCGCGGCGAGAAGCGGCGGGGCGAACGCGGCGAACACGTACCACGAGAGCCACGCGGAGACGCCGACGATCAGGAGCCGGATCGCCCAGTCGAAGTCGTAGCGGAACGCCGCGAGAATCAGCCCCGTCATGGCGACGATGGCGACGATGTACACCAGACTGTTCGTCGGGTCCTGCGGGTTCTCGACGGGTTGATAGTCGCTCTCGACGAACTCGGGGACCAACGCCAGCGCGCCCAGTTGGACGACGAGGAAGAGGCCGACCGCGAAGGCGACGCCGCGGTACTCGCGGGGGAACATTCGGGCGTACGTACTCCACAGAGGCCTATCGTCCTTGCGTTTCGACGACGGGGTCGTGACTCGAGGGATCGGCTCCGTTCCGGGAAGAGGGATCGGTGCTTCCACGCCTCGAACGGGTCCGGGTGGTGGTGGGAGCGGGTGGCCCGAACCCACGCCGACGGACGACGGACGGTGGAAGCGAGTGGTCGAGCCGACCATGCCCGAAACGGGTGGTCGGCCGGATTCGTCCGCGGCGTTCGTACGCAAGCCGAAACGGATGAAGAAGCTGTCGCTCGAATTATCCGTGCTGATACTCTCGGGGGAGTGGCGAAGGGCGGCAGGTGGCGGAAGCCGGATGGCGGCGAAAGGCGAAGGCGGAAACGGGAGGCGAGTGGACGGGTGACGGCACCGAACAGCGGACCCCCTGGCTGTATCGGGCCGTCGCCCGAGGCGGGACGGGCGCGGGTCGTTGTCGCCGAACTTCGACGAGAAAAGCGTCGAACTTCGGCAGTCTCCGGTACGTCCCGCTCGCGTATAAAACCACGGAGACGGGACCGAGTCGGATCGGACCGGGCCGAACCGGCCACCGGACCGGATCGACCCGCGACTCGAGCGGAACTCAGGCGTCGAGCGTCAGGGACCGCCGGAGCGCATCCTCCAGGTTGTCGAGCTCGCCGTCGAAGTTGCGTTTGAAGAAGGACTCGACGCCGGGGAGTTTCCCCTCGACGACGAACTCGTTCGCGAGCCGGCAGCCCCCGTCGGTCTCCGTGATCGTGTGTTCGCCGGTCACCCGGAACGCGCTCGATCTGCCCACGAACTTCACCCGGTTCGGCGGGTCGCGCTCGACCTCCTCGGTCTCGACCGTGATCGTCGACCGGATCATCGGGACCGGAAGCGCGACGTGCCACGTCGCCGTCCCGTCGCCGTGGACCTCGAAGGTGTCGACCACGCTAATCGCCCCTGCTCGTTTCTCCGCGTCCGAGATGAACGCCCACACGTCCGCTGCGGGCGCGTCGAACTCGAACGTCCGGGAGACTCGGACGGTCATGGATCGGAGTACGAACGCGGGGAGATTAAAAGGGTGGAGTCGCGGATCCGACCGCCGGCTCCGAACGCGTTCGATCGGGTGTTCGGGCCGGCTCACCCCTGCGTCACGCGCCACGTCGTCGAGCGGGCCCGACCCCACTTCTCGATCTCGACGTCGTCGGCCTTCTCGGCCAGCCGCGGGAGCCGGGAGCCGACCTGCTTGGCGGTGAGACCGATCGCGTCGGCGATCGTCTTCGAGCGGACGTATCGCTCGCCGCGGGTGACGCTGTCCGTGAGGTACGCGAGGATCCGCCGCTCCTCCTCGGTGTACTCGGTCATCGTCGGACGTTGGCGTCTGACGCGCTTAACGGTTTCTCGTCGAGCCGTCTCACTCGAACGCCTGGACGGCGACGACCGCCAGCAGCGCGAAGACGAACGCGGCGGCGAACCCCCACGCCTTCCCGAACTGGGTCGGGTGGCCGTACATCACGACTGCGCCGACGACCGCGACGGCGGACAGCGCGAGCGTCACGCCGATCCCCTTGTCGGACTCGATGGATCCCTCGGTCATACGAGTCGCTTCGCGGGTGGACACTTAGTTCATGCGAACTTGGCGATCCGCGTGAGGGGACGGGACTCGCGGGGCGTCGACGGCCCGTCTAGACGATGTCGACGTGGTCGGACGCCTCGTTGAGCGCGAGGTTCGCGGCGATCTCGGCGTTTCGCATGGCGTACTCCGCGGTGTGCTGGAGGCTGACGAGCACCTCACGGGTCATCAACAGCACGTCGTTGTCGAGGTCGTCGGGCAGCTCGCCGAGTATCTCCTGTTCGCGGTCCTCGAGCCGGGCGAAGAGGTCGCGGCACTCGACGGTGAGGTCGTAGTCCCGCTCGACGACCGCCCGGACCGCCAGCGCCGTGAGCTCGTCGACCTGGTCGGTGAACTCGCGGATCTGTCGCATGGTTGCCTTGTCGACGTCGAGAGTGTGGCCGTCGGCCTCCATCACGATGTCGGCGATGTCCTCGGCGTTGTCGGCGGTGAGCTCGAGGTTCTTCGCGACCGACCGGTAGCCGATGAGCGGGAACCCCTCCTCCAGTCCGACCGCCCGCGCGAGGTTCGGGTTCTGGTAGGCGGTGAAGATCAGCCGCAGGAGGAGCACGAAGATCTTGTTCGCCTGCCGCTCGCGGTTGAGCGCGCGCTGGGCGAGGTCGGCGTTGCCGTGTGCGAGCGCCTTGACGGCCTCGCCGCGCATCGTCGAACCGGTGTTCTCCAGCCGCTCGAGCAGGTTGTCGAGCGTGAAGTCCTCGGGGTCGACCGAACACCGGATCGAGATGTCCTCGGGCGTCTCCTCGATAACGCCGAGTCCCATGAGCTGGGTCTCGGCTTTGTACACCGCGTTGATGTGCTCGCTGTCGAGGGTCCCCTCGCTCCGGACGTGGATCACGCGCCGGCCGAGCACGTACTGGGCGACGACCGCTCGCTCGAGCGCCCGAGCGTCGAGCCCGTCCGCGTTGATGACCGCCTCCGACTCCTCCGAACTCACCGACTCGGGCAGCACCGTGAGCGTTCCCTTCCCACCCATCCGCAGGGAGACCTCGTCGCCCTTGTTCACGCCGTGTTCCTGTGCCCACTCGGCCGGGAGCGTCATCGCCAGCGTCGACGGCCCGAGCCGTTGGACCTTCCGCGTTTCCATATCCATCGGTATCGTGTGAGATACCTTAACCTTGTTCCTATGTTCATTATACGCTCGATCAAATATACAAGGTGATCGAACGTCGAGGCGTCCGTCCGCCAGCGACGCCCTCGGACGCGGTCCGGGCGGTTCCGGAGTCGATCCGCGAACTTATATCGACCGCCGGCGACGAGCCGATATGACCGAGCGGGTGCTCGTCGTCGACGATTCCTCGTTCCAGCGGACCGTCGTTCGGGACGCGTTGGAGGGGTCCTTCGACGTGGTCGGCGAGGCGGAGAACGGCGCGGAGGCCGTGGAGCTCTTCGAGGCGCACGAGCCCGATGCCGTGTCGATGGACGTCGTGATGCCGGAGATGACGGGGATCGAGGCGACGCGGAACATCAAGGACCGATGGCCGGACGCCGTGGTCGTGATGTGTACGAGCGTCGACCAGCAGGAGAAGATGATGGAGGCGGTGAAAGCCGGCGCGGACGGCTACGTGACCAAGCCGGTGGACCCCGACGAGCTGGTTCCGGAGCTGAAGAGCAACCTCGACTGATCGGGGCTCCGTCAGTTCTCAGCCGGGTGTGACGGCGTCTCTCGGGGGCATAAATAAGAAAGGCCTTTGAGTAGTCCGGGAGAGATATGGGACATGACCGAGGACGAGGCGGTTGAGACGTTCTACTCCGAGGAGCGCTGGCAGAACTGGCTCGACAGGCTCGCCGACGAGGACCTCGATCCCGAAAACGAGGACTCCGCGCGGCTGCTCTTGAACCTCCAGGACGACGCCGCGATCGCGATCGCGAAGGTCCTCGCGGCCTTGGAGGAAGAACGCATCGACGAGGACCGGGCCGTCGAGGAGATCCGGGACGTGAGCGACATCGTCCTCGCGGAGGTCTCCTTCGACGACGAGGACAAGAACATGCTGATCGACGGGGTTCAGACCTCGCTCGTTCCCGTCTTCTACGCCGCCGAGGAGTTCGTCGTCGGCGGGGTCGTCGAGGGCGACGTCGACGAGTTCGTCCACGCGGCCGCCGACGCCGAGGCCGAGGAGGACCTCGACGCCGCGTTGGGATACGTCGTCCAGGCCGGCACCCGCGTCATCGACGGGGAGCGTCTCGACATGGAGCTCGCCGAGGAACTGGAGTACGGACTCGTCTCCGAGTGGGTCAACGGGCTCGACTCCCTCCAGTCCGCGATCGAGGACCCCGAGGTCGTCGAGGAGGACTGAGAGCCCCGATCTCGGCCCCGTCGAACCACCGCCCTCCGGGACCCGTCTCGTTCTCCCGCCGGCGTTGACCGCTACGCGACGCGTCGGCGATCCCCTCTCGTCGGCCGGTTCGCCGTCGTTTCGCCCGCCGCCGGTTCGCCCGCCGTCGTTTCGCCCGCCGCCGGTTCGCCGTCGTTCTACTCTCCGCAGTCACGCGGTCACGGAGAACAGAAGCAGGTTGTGTGCGGCCGGGCCGAGTCCGACGGCGGCGACGAAGCCTAAGAGGGGAAGCCCCTCCTCCGGCTCCTCGCGGACGTACGGAGCGAACAGGGACACGACGGCGCTCGCGACGGCCAGCTTGACGAGGAGGAACAGCCAGCCCTCGCCGAGCACCGGCACCGACGGCACGCCGTCCAGTTCGAGGATGATCCGCGAGAGCGGGCTGCGTTCGCCGAAGCCGAGCTGGGACACCCCGATCGCCGTCGAGACGCCGTCGAGCGCGTGTCCGTACACGGCGAGCGCACCGACGCCTCCGGTGACGGCGACTCCCGGCTCGAGCCGACCGAGGACACGCCAGACGACCGCCGCGATCGGAGCCGAAGCGAGCACCGCGACCGCCGACCACGACGCCCCCGACCCGGAGACGCCGGTGGTGAGCGCGACCACGACGACGGGGACGACGAGGACCGTCCCGACCGCGGCGATGACGCCCGGGACCCGCTCGCCGTCGGCAACGGCTTCCTCGGCCGCCAGCCAGGCCGCGCCCGCGAGCGCCGCGACCGTGGGGTACACCGTCGGCGATCCGCCGAAGGGAGCGAGCGGTTCGGGGAGCGCCCCCACGACGTACAGAACGTGGAGCGCGGACCCGAGAACGATCCACGGCGTCAACGCGAGCACGTGCGAGACACCGACCGCCGGTCGTCGCCGACGGAGCGCGAGGGCGACCCCGCCGGTCGCCAGGAGGACGACGAGGAGGTACGGAAGCGGAGGCAGCGTCGTCCCCGCCGGGAGAAACGGGAGGTCGCCGAGCGTCGCGGGGACCGATCCCCGAACCGTCGCGGAGACCGGATCCGTCGGCGATGCGGACGCCGGGATCACACCGAGAGGACCGGCTGGCTCGCGTACAACAGGACGTACTCCGCGGCCTTCTCGAGGACCTGTCCCGGCTCGCCGGTGACCGGCTCACGGGGGACGACGATGAAGTCCGCCTCGATCTCCTCGGCGGTGTCGAGGACGACGCTGCCGGGATGAACCGTCTTGACCTCGGTGGAGAAGCCGTACGCCATGGAGTTGCTGTGGCCGACTCCCGCCGCCTCCGCGCGCTCCGCGACCGATTCGGTGAAGGTCGCGGTGTCCTCGGCGACGTCCCGCTCGTCTATCGAGCCGGACTCCAACGCCCGGACGACCTCCTCGTCGAGGACGTACAGCGCGTGGACGCTCGCGCCGTACTCGCTCGCGATCCCGATCGCGTAATCGACGGCCTCGTGGGACGCCTCGCTGCCGTCGACGGGCGCGAGAACGAGGTCGATGTCGAGCTTCGTCATACCCGACTCGACGGCGGGGAAGGTCAAAAAGCCCGTCGGATGGCGGACCGCGGGCGGACCGTCGGCAGGGGTCGGCGACTCACCGGTCCTCGAACGTCGAGAGCGCGCGCTGTCCGGCGTCGAGGCGGTCGGATCCGGAAACGTTCGTCGCGATCACCTCGTCGACCGCCTCGCGACCGTCGCCGTCGCTGTTGATCGCGCGGGTCGCGTCCACGGTGTCGACGTGAAAGCCCGTCGCCGCGTATCGGTCGTACGTCACGCCGCTGTTCGAGACGAGGACGTTCACGCCCCGGTCGTCGAGGGTCGTCGCGACCTCGATCAGGCGTTCCTGGTCCTCGCGGTCGAACCCGTCCGCGCTGTAGGCGGTGAAGTCGGCCGTCAGACTCATCGGCTCGTACGGCGGGTCGAAGTACACCAGATCGCCGGGGTCTGCGACGTCGAGGACGTACTCGAAGTCGCGGTTGTACACCTCGACGTCGGCGAGCGTCTCGCTCGCCCGCCGGATCCGGTCACGTTTGATCCAGTCCGGGTCCGCGTACCGGCCGATCGGGACGTTGAAGCCGCCGTCGGCGTTCTCGCGGTAGAGGCCGTTATAGCAGGTGCGGTTCAGGTACACTAAGAGTGCGGCCTCCTCGAGGGGGTCGTACTCGCCCGTGTACGGCCGGTCGTTGAACCGGGCGCGCTGCTGGTAGTAGTAGCTCTCCACGTCCCGGCCGCGCTGGGTCGTCTCCGCGTACGGGAGGTCCGGATCGGGCTCCGACTCGGGGTCCGCGAACGACTCCAGCCGCTCGATGAGTCGCCCCGGCTCGTCGCGTACCCGCTCGTACAGCGAGACGAGCCGAGGGTTCGCGTCGTT
This sequence comes from Halorubrum aquaticum, assembly GCF_900113615.1. Lineage (GTDB taxonomy): Archaea > Halobacteriota > Halobacteria > Halobacteriales > Haloferacaceae > Halorubrum > Halorubrum aquaticum. The sequence continues at coordinate 51,997 of NZ_FOPZ01000014.1, read as the reverse complement.
GATCGTGCCCGCGTTCGGCTCGAGGTCGAAGAAGAGCGCCCCGCCGCCGACGAAGGGCTCGTGGTACCGGTCGAACGAGTCGGGAAACCGCGCGTACAGCGCGTCGAGGAGCTGTCGTTTCCCGCCGGCCCACTTGAGTATCGGCTCGACCATGCGATACCGACGGTCGACCGCCGTCGAAAATAAACGTCCCGGGAGCGACCGTCCCGCGCGGGACCGCCCGCTCCCGAAACGACACGCGTCCCGCGAGGAGACACGTTCATGTCGGTGGGGAGCGTCGAGGACGTAATGACACGAACGATCAGGTTAAACCGGATCGACGGCGTCCTCTCCGAGCTGGAGTATCCCGTCGAACCCTCGACGGTCGCGACGGAGTGTGACGACGTGACGGTCAGGCTCGCGGACGGCGAGGTCAACCTCGGCGCGACGGTGAGCTCCTCGACCGCGGTCGAGTTCGCCTCGGTCGAGGAACTCACCGAGGAGCTGATGAGCCTCCTCCCTCGGCGCGCGGTCGGCGAACCCTTCCAGTCGGACGGGGACGCGTGAGAGGTTCCGGAAGTACGTGCGTGGAGTCGAATCGGAAGCGTGGAGCCGTTCTCAGATCGTCACGACGCCGCTCCCGAAGAAGTAGATGTACGCCCACCAGGCGTAGCCGACGCCGAGGACGAGCGCCGTGAGCACCTCGAGCACCGTCACGTAGGTGTCCCCGTGCGTCTCGCGGAACTGCTGGATCAACTCGATCCGCCGCCAGGCGGGCATGAGCGGCTCCGGAATTATCTCCTCGAGTCCGCCGACGTTCGACGTGTCGATCTGGTCCTCGGTGGAGTCCTTCGTCGAGCTCATTGGTTCACCCCCGAGCCGAACGGGAGATCCATTCCGCGAACCATCACCTTCTCACCGATGAAGACGGCGACGAAGACGGCGATCCCGACGAGTTTCAGGACGAGTACCGGATACGTCATGATCAGCACGCCGAGGACGGTCAGTCCGACGCGAACCAGCGTGATCCGACCGATGGACAGCTCGAACGGGTAGTTCAGACCGTAGATGATCGTGATCGCGCCCATCATCACGAGCGCCCCGAGGAACAGGGTGTTCGCGTCCGGTGACATCGAGATCAGCCCCGGGTTGTAGACGAACGCGACGGGAAGGACGAAGAGCGGCGCGGCGATCTTCAGGGCGGCCCCGCAGGTCCGCCAGAAGTTCGCCTCCGCTATCCCGGCCGCGACCACCGCCGCCGTCGCCACCGGCGGCGTGATCCCGGCGAGGATCGCCGCGTAGAACATCGTGTAGTGGGCCGTCTCCCGGGCGATCCCGAAGTCGGAGACGAACGTCGGCACGATGAGGATGGCCACGATGACGTACGCGGCGACCGTCGGCATGCCGACGCCCATCACGATGGCGACCGCCATGCCGAGCAGCACGGCGAAAAGCAGGACGCCGCCGGAGAGGTTGATCATCAGGAGCGCGATCTTCGCGGGGACGCCGGTCGTCGAGAAGAGGTTCACGACGCCGCTCACCACCACGAGGATGATCGCGATCGGCGCGAGGATGATGGCCCCGCGGCGGAACCCGTGTATCGTGTTCTTCACCTGCGTCACGAACTCCGTGACGAAGGTCGTCTCGGAGCCGTCGACGAGCCGCTGTACCGGCGGCATCAGGACGCCCGTGAGGACCATCGCGATGACGGTGTACAACGCCGAGGTCATCACCGTGTACTGGGCGATGCCGAGGTAGTAGATCAGGACGCCGAACGGGAGCCCGAAACGAACCCCCTCGATGACCTTCTCGCTCGAGGTCATCTCCTCGTCGAAGAACTCGGAGAACTCCATGTCCTGGTCGCTCGCGTCGCTGATCGCGGTGTAGTGGACCGCGATGGCGATGGACGCGACCAGGATCGCGGCGGGAACCATCCCGGCGATGACGATGTTGAGGTACGCGACGCCGAGGTACGACGCCATCACGAACGCGGACGCTCCCATCACCGGCGGGAGCACCTGTCCCGCCGTCGAGGCGACCGCCTCGATGGCGGCCGCCCGGTGGCCGGCCATCCCGCTCTCCTTCATCGTCGGGATCGTGAATGACCCGGTCATCGCGGCGTTCGCGGTGTAGGAGCCGTTGATCGAGCCGATGACCGCCGACGAGAGAACGGCGGTCTGTGCGACGCCGGACCGGATCCGGCCGGCGGCGACGATCGCGAGCCGGAGGATCAGATCGAACGCGCCGTACGCGAACAGCAGCCCCGCGTACAGCAGGAACGGCGCGATCCACGACGCGGTCAGCTGCGTGAGCGACCCGTAGAACCCGTACAGGTCGGTGACGAGCGCCTGAAGCAGCGTCAACTCGGTCATCCCCGCGTGTCCGAGGACGCCGGGAACGCTGTCGCCGAAGATCGCGTACAGCATCACGCCGATGACGAGTCCCAAGAACAGGTTCCCGAACTCGCGCCACGTGAGGTACAGAAGCGAGACGATGACGAGCCGGGCGAGCATGTACTCGTGGGGGGTGGCGAAGCCCTGGCGCAGGAGGTAGACGGTGTCGAAGTTCGCGAAGAAGTACGCCGAGGCCGTGATCAACACGCCGGCGGCCGGAAGCAGGACCGCGGCGTCGACCCAGCTTCCCTCCTCGAGCGATTCCTTCGTCTCGTTGAGCGCGTACACCGTCATGATGCCGCCGACGAAGATCACGCCGTACTTGACGGGCGACCACGTCTGCGTGTATATCCAGCCGAGCGCTATCGCCCAGAAGAGGACGGCGGCGAGCGTGACGGTGACGTCGAGGCCGCGAATCCAGCTCGACGGTCCGGTCGTGTGTTCCGCTTGTGTGTCCATGTTGTTGTATCGTATAGAAATGTAGTGTCGTTTATCGGCTACGCGATCGAAGCGGGGGAGGTCAACTCGGGGAGTCTACTCGCCTTCCTGGAGGCTGTCGTCCCACGCGTCGTTGTCCCGGTAGTACTGCGCCGCGCCGGGGTGGACCGGGATCCGCTCCTGGGCGTATCCGAGCATGTCGGCGGTCGACTCGAAGTCGTTGAACTGGGCCTCGCCCTCGTTCACGACGTCGTTGTGCTCGTCGACGACGCGACACAGCTCGTAGACGGCGTCGGCGTTGGCCTCGGGGTTGAACGTGTAGAGCACCTCGAGGTCCCAGGTGAACACCTCGTCGGTCCCGATGTCCGCGTTCGCGATGGGCCAGTCGTCGTAGCTCGTGGTGGTCGTTCCGGCACCCGCGAACGACTCCGCGGACTCGATGAGCGCGTCGGTCGGCTCGACGTAGTGGAGGTCGATTCGGGAGGCCATCTCCTGGACGAAGCCGGTGTATCGAACGCCCGGCGTCCCGTACGCGATGCTGGCGTCGATCGTCCCCTCCTCCATCGCGCCGGGCGCGTCGCCGACGCCCATGTCCTGGATGTTCATCTGGTCGTAGACGTCCGCGGTCGGGTCCTGTGACCAGACGTCGAGCGTCGTCGCGCGCGTCGAGTAGCCGGGCTCGGCGGGGTAGACGTTCGCGCCGGCGAGGTCGTCGAACGTCTCGATGCCCGTGCCGTCACGAGCGACGATGTAGATGCTGTACGGGAACGCCGAGAACCCGTATTGGGGGATCCGCGACACCGCCTGCTCCGCGAACTGGCCCGTCTCGTCGAGCGCCTTGTTGAGCGAGTTGTTGTCGGTGATGCCGGCGTTGAACTGCTCCTGGGCCATCCGATAGATGGTCCCGATGTACCCCGGACTCTCGATCGTCGAGTACTCCAGAGTGTCGCTCTCCTGGCTGACGGCCCGCTCGACCGCCAGCCCGACGTCCTGGGTCCCGCCGGCGGACGTCCCGACGCGGAGTTCCAGGCTCGCATCGCTTCCGTCGTCGCCGGAGCCGTCGCCGCTGGAGCCGTCGCCGGAGCCGTCGTCGCCGCTGGAGCCGTCGTCGCCGGAGCCGTCATCGCCGCCCCCGCCGCCACCGCTACAGCCGGCGAGTCCCGTTACACCCGCCGCAGCCGTGCCGTACAGGAACTTCCGTCGGTTTACGTCTTTGTCAGCCATGTTCGAATGTGATGATCACTCCGGTGCATAATAATGTATCTGTTTGTTCCGATACTCACACCTCACACAATATGTCGAACGTATAATGATTCCGTCATTCGATCGATCACGGATCCGGTTCCGATCGATCCGATCGAGCGATACGATCGGACGGAAACACTCGGGAAAACGGTCGGATCCCGCTACTAACGGATCGAAAACTCATCGATCGTTCGAGGCGCCACGGTCCCCTTATCCCAGAACTGTCAGCCGCATTGTGTCAATCGGTGAGCGCGACCGTCACGGGGCAGTCCGCGGAGAGCATCACCGACTGGGTGGTGCTCCCGAACAGGACCTTCCCCGTCGGACTCCGTCTGCGTCCGCCCATCACGATCCCGTCGGCGTCGATCTCGTCGGCGACGGCGAGGATCCGCTTCGTCACGTCGCCGTGTTCGCGCCGCTTCGAGACCGTCACGCCCGCCGACTCGAGGCGTTCGACGACCGCGTCGACGCTTTCGGGATAGTTGGTCTCGTCCCAGACGTCCTCGGAGTCCACCCGCCCGCCCTCGCCCGTGACGTCGAACTCCTCGAAGACGTTCACCACGACGGCCTCGACCTCGTCGGCGGCGCTCGGGAGCCCGCTCACGGCCTCCGCCGCGGCCATCGATCGTTCCGTGTCGTCGCCGACGGGAACCAGCACTCGATACATGCGGATAGATGGCATGGGTTCGGAAATAAAGGTTCCTGCGCGTTCGGGTCGTCCTCCCGAGCGCCGCCGCGTCTCCGGGTCGCGAGCGCGTCCCCGAGCCCTACCGCGTCACCGGTGCGTCGACAGACCCGATGGACTCCACGACCGCACGCACCCGATCCCCCGGTTCGATGGGCGCGGCACCGGGGGTTCCGGTGCTGAACAGGTCGCCGGGTTCGAGCGTCATCACGCCCGAGTGGAACGAGACGATCTCCGCGGGCGGGAACAGCATGTTGCGGATCTCGTTTTCGGCCTCGACCTCGCCGTTGACCTCGGTCCGCACGGACAGCGACGACAGGTCGAGCGGCTCCTCGGGCACGACGATGGTCGAGCCGGGAACGAGGAACGTATCGAAGCTCTTCGCCCGGGTGAGGAATCGCGGGTTCCGCTGGAGGACGTCCTCGGCGGTCATGTCGATCACCGGCAGGTAGCCGGCGACGACGTCGTCGACGTCGGCTTCCGGGACGTTCCGGCACGTCCGACCCATGACGACGGCGAGTTCCGCCTCCGCGGTCACCCGCTCGCTCCGCTCGGTCGGCGGCAGCCGGATCGGACCGCCCGGCCCGGTGAGGGCCGTCGAGGGCTTCATGAAGCTCGCCGGCTCCTCGGGTCGGTCCTCGTCGAGGTCGCCCGCGTGCTCCTCGTAGTTCAGCCCGATCCCCCAGAGCTTGCCGAACCGCTCGAGGGGCGCGGCGAGCGTCAGGTCCGCCGCCGGGATCGGCTCGGCGGTCGCGTCGTCGACGTCGCCGAGGGTCCCGTCGGCCGCTCGCGGCAGCGCCTCGCGGACGCTCCCGAGGTTGGGCTCGACCGAGCCGAGCGGGACGAAGCCCTCGTCGTCGCCGAGCAGCGGCTCCCCGGTCGAAGCGCGTGCGAGGTACTTCATTCCTCCCGGTCCGTCCAGAAGTCGAACGACCGACCCGGCGCGAACACGTCGAGGCCGACCGCGAGCTCGTCGCCCGTGTTCTCGACCCGGTGGGCCTCGTTCGACTCGAGCAGCACCGAGTCGTTCTTCTCGAGCGTGACCGAGTCGTCCTCGGTCGCCACGGTGAGTTCGCCCTCGAGACAGAGACACACCTGCTCGTTCTCGTGGTCGTGCATCGGCGAGCTGTGCCCCGGCGGCTTCTCGAACCACTCGAAGGAGAACCGGTCGCTGCCGGCCATCGCGACCCGCCGCCACCCGTCGTCGGGCTCGTACGTCTCGGCCTCGTCGAAGGCGACCGGCTTCATCGTGACTCCTCTATCGTTGCGTCCGCGGGATCCGTTTCTCTAACCATGATAGGCTCGAACACGACGTGAGTGATAACGTTTGCCGTCCCGGTGGACCACGTCACCGTCCGGGCGGACCGCGGTACCGCCCGAGGGGATCGCGTCACCGTTCCGGCGACGACGGCTCCGGGATCCGCGCGGTTCCGTCCTCGAATCCCACCGTCACGTCGCGTTCCCGCACCGTCGCCGCCTCGGGGAGGTCGTCGACGACCGCCTCCGAGACGTGGAGCTCCCCGAGGTCCTCGGTGTTCCGGATCCAGACGATCCGGACCGTCTCGGGGTCGTAGCCGCCGAGGGCGGCCAGCGCGGTCCGGAGCGCGAACTCGTCGTCGGGCGCGACCACGGGGAGCTTCGACTTCGCGAGCGATCCGCTCGTGAGCGCGTTCGCGTACGTCTTCTTCACGTCGAGCTGGTCGATCGCCGCCCGCCGGGTGAGGTCCGCGAGCCCGATGCCGTTGCCGTTCCCCTTCGTCGCCTCGGTGAGCCCGCGCACGTAGATCAGGTCGATGTCGGGCGTCTCCGGGTCGGGCGCGTTGAGGACGCGGTAGCGGCCGATCACGTTCGTGTCCATCCCGGCTCCCGATATCTCCTTGCCGATCTCGTCGACGACGAGGAGGTCGATCTCCTCGACGGGAAGCATCGGCATCCCCTCGTAGGCGCGCTCCAACAGCTCGGGCTCACGGTCGAGGAACGACCCGGCCGGCACGGCCTCGACGTGGCCGAGCTCCTCCTCGAAGTTCTCGACGAGGGCGAGCCCGCCGAGCAGCGGCACCGCCGACTCGATGACGTCGAGCGCGGCCGTCAGCGTCTCGACGTACCCCTCCGCGATGGCCGTCGAGTGGAACGACTTCGCGCCGCGCTGTTTGCCGAGGCCGACGGCGGTCATCTTCGCGAGCCCGCTCTCTATCGGCCCGCTGAAGTTGGTGTGTGCCTTCACGCGGTTCACCACGAGGACCGCGTCGGCTTCCAGTGCCGCCGTCGAGAAGTACACCGGCACGTCCGTGTCGCCGACGGTCACCGTCGCCAGCGCCTCCGCGTCCATCCGGGCGTCGATGGGAGCCCCCACGCTCGCCTCGTCGATCCCGAGCGCCTCGAGCACCTCCAGTTGTCCCTCCGGGGTCGCCCCGCCGTGGCTCCCCATCGCGGGCACGACGACGGGGTCGTATCCCTTCGAGTCGGCCCAGTCGACGGCCGCGGCGGCGATCTCGTCGATCCGGTCGATACCGCGGCTGCCGACGCCGATCGCGACGGTGTCTCCCGGTTCGAGATCGTCGACGTCGAGCCGGTCGAGCTCCGAGCGCGCCGAGCCGATCGGGTCCGCGAGCGTCTCGCTCGGCGGGTCGTATCGAACCCGCGCGAACGACGGGAGCGGCTGTGCGTCGATGAGGTGGTCGACGTCGCTGCGGTCGGGAAACTCCATGGATGTACTCTCGTGGGGGCGGGACAAATAGTGTTCGTGGACGGCGGGAGGCGTCAGCGTTCGTGGATACTGGGAGGCGTCTCGGACGGGGAGCGCGCACGAACGGTCGCGAATTTCTTGCCCATACAACGAGGTATTTACGGACACGATTAGCGGCTCACGCATGGAGATAGTCGAAGTCGAGTCGTTCCCGATCGAGCTCCCGTTGGAGTCGCCCGTCTCCTTCTCCAACCGGACGCTCACGTACCGGGACCACGCGATAACGTACGTTCGAACCGCCGACGGGCTCGAGGGTGTCGGCTACTCGCTGGGATACGAGGGGGCCCACCTCGTCGCCGACGCGGTCGAGTCGATGCTCGAGCCGATCGTGAGCGGCGAGGACCCGCGGGACACCACCCGGCTCTGGCGCGAGATGTACGAGGGCAACGTCCAGATCGGGCGGATGGGCGTCATGTTACGCGCCATCTCCACCGTCGACATGGCGCTCTGGGACCTGAAGGCGAAGGCGGCCGACCAGCCGCTGTACAAGCTGCTCGGCGGCAACAGCGAGTCGGTCCCCTCCTACGGAAGCGGGGGCTACTACCGCGATGAGAAGGGTCACGAGGCGTTACGCGGCGAGGTGCGTCGGTACGTCGACGAGGGACACGACGTCGTGAAGATGAAGGTGGGCCGCCTCTCTGTGGACGAGGAGGTCGAGCGCGTCGCCGCCGTCCGCGACGAGGTGGGTCCGGAGACGACGCTGCTCCTCGACGCCAACGGCGTCTGGGAGTCGACGACCGAGGCGGTCCGCGCCTGCCGGGCGTTCGAGCCGTACGACCCGTACTTCATCGAGGAGCCGGTGATGATCGACCGCGTGGAGACGATGGCGGAGGTGAACGACGCCATCGACTACCCGGTCGCCACCGGCGAACTGGAGGGGACCCGCCACAACTTCGCGCGGCTCCACGACACGGGCGCGGCGACGGTCCTCCAGCCGGACGTGACGGTCTGCGGCGGGATCACGGAGTGGCTCCGGATCGCGAACTACGCCGCCGCCTACGACGTGCCGATCGCGCCCCATTACAACTGGAACGTCCACACCTCGCTGCTCGGGGCGATAGACAACGGGCTGTGGATCGAGTACTTCTACCGCGACATGGACGTGAAGGCGTTCGACGACGTCGTCGCGGAGCCGCTCGCCCCCGATGACGACGGTCGGATCGCGATGCCCCAGGAGCCGGGCCACGGCGTCACGCTCGATAAGGACGCCCTGGAGGAGTTCAGCGCATGAGGGACTACTCGGACCGGATCGACGTTCGCGACCCGGAGCGGGACGTGGAGATCACGAGCATCGACGCCTGCGTCGTCGAGGGCAACTTCGAGTGGAACCTGATCAAGGTCGAGACCGACGCCGGCGTCACCGGCATCGGCGAGTCGTATCGGGGCGGCGGGATCCCGGAGATCGTCGAGTACGCGAACCGCTTTCTGGTCGGCGAGAACCCGCTCGACGTCGAGCGGCTCGTCCGGTATATCTTCCAGGAGATGTCCGGCCACGGCGGCACCACGGGGAAGGTCGTCACCGCGGCATCCGGCATCGAGATCGCGTTACTCGACGCCGCCGGAAAGATACTGGGTCTGCCCGTCTACCAGCTGCTCGGCTCGAAGTACCGCGACGAGGTCCGGATCTACTGCGACTGTCACGCCGGCGAGGCGTACGCGGTCGAGGACGGGGCGACCGCCTACGCCGAGGCCGAGGCGTACTCCCCGGAGGCGTACGCCGCCGAGGCCGCGCGCGTCGTCGACATGGGCTTTCCGGCGCTGAAGTTCGACCTCGACCTGCCCGCCGACAACGAGAACGACCCGTACAACGGCCGGCTGACGAACGCGGCGATCCGCGAGAAACGGGAGATCGTCGAGGCGGTTCGCGAGGAGATCGGCTACGACGTCGACCTCGCGTTCGACTGCCACTGGGACTACTCCGTCGAGAGCGCGAAGCGGCTGGCACACGAACTGGAGGAGTTCGACCTCATGTGGCTGGAGGACCTCGTGCCGCCGGAGAACATGGACGCACAGAAGGAGGTGACGAAGGCGACGCGGACACCGGTCGCGACCGGCGAGAACCGGTTCCGCGTCTTCGAGCTCTCGGATCTCATCTACGACCACGGCGTCGACGTCGTCACGCCCGACCCGACCACGGTTGGCGGGCTCCACGAGACGATGCGGATCGCCGACCGCGCCGAGGAGAACTACATGCCGATGTCCCCGCACAACGTCTGTAGCCCCGTGGGGACGATGGCCTGCGTCCACCTCGGCGCGGCGACTCCCAACTTCGACCTGCTGGAGTACCACGCACTCGAGGTCGACTGGTGGGACGACCTGCTCGTCCGGGAGGAGCCGCTCATCGAGGACGGCCGGATCGCGGTTCCGGAAGCGCCGGGACTGGGGATCGAACTCGACATGGACGTCGTCGACGAGCACCTCCTCGAGGGAACCGACGGGTTCTGACCCGGCGGATCGTCCGGGGAAGATCGGCCGGCCCGTCCCGGGAAGTAGGGTTATTTATTCGTGGATACGTAACCCCGTACATGATCGATTATTTCGATTTGGAGGCGTCGCTCTCCCAAGAGGAACGACTGCTCGTCGACTCCGCGCGCTCGTTCGTCGAGGGCGAGATCGACGACATGGGAGAACACTGGATCGAGGGCACCTTCCCGACGGAGATCATCCCGAAGATGGGCGAGATGGGATTTTACGCGCCGAACCTCGAGGGGTACGGGCTACCGGGCGTCAGCGAGACCTCCTACGGGCTCCTGATGCGCGAGCTGGAGGCGTGTGACTCGGGGCTCCGGTCGATGGCGAGCGTCCAGGGCGCGCTCGTGATGTACCCGATCCACGCGTTCGGCAGCGACGAACAGAAGGAGGAGTGGCTGCCCGCCCTCGGCGAGGGCGAGGCCGTCGGCTGTTTCGGCCTGACCGAGCCCGAACACGGCTCGAACCCCTCGGCGATGGAGACCCGCGCCGAGAAGGACGGCGACGAGTACGTCCTGAACGGCTCGAAGACGTGGATCACGAACTCCCCGATCGCCGACGTCGCCGTCGTCTGGGCGAAGGACCACAGCGAGGACGACACGCCAGTCCGCGGGTTCCTCGTCGAGACCGACCGCGACGGCGTGACGACCAACAAGATCGACGAGAAGCTCAGCCTCCGCGCGTCGATCACCGGCGAGATCGCCCTTCAGGACGCCCGGATCCCCGAGGAGAACCGCCTGCCCGGCGTCTCCGGGATGAAGGGCCCGCTGTCGTGTCTGACGCAGGCGCGCTACGGCATCGCGTGGGGCGCGGTCGGCGCGGCACAGGACTGCTTCGAGACCGCCCGCGAGTACGCCACCGACCGCGAGCAGTTCGGGAAACCCATCGGCGGCTTCCAGCTCCAGCAGCGCAAGCTCGCGGAGATGGCCACCCAGATCACGCTCGCCCAGCTCCTCGCTCACCGGCTCGCCGAACTCAAGGAAGCGGGCGAGATGCGCCCGCAACACGTTTCGATGGCCAAGCGCAACAACGTCCGGATGGCCCGCGACCAGTCGCGGATCGCCCGCGAGATGCTCGGCGGCAACGGGATCACGGCCGACTACTCTCCGATGCGACACATGACCAACATGGAGACCGTCTACACCTACGAGGGAACCCACGACATCCACACGCTCATCCTCGGCGAGGACCTCACCGGGATACAGGCGTACCAGTAGGAGAACCACGACCGGGAGGAATGGCGACCGCCGTTCCGCAGTCATCCCATTTCCGTGATGGATCGCGTGTGAACCGATCGGTCGTTAGGAGCGGGTGACCGATGATGTCACGGGTCCAACGCGAGCTAACCGAGGCCCGGAGTTACAAACGACCGACACAATCGAAGTTACATCATATGTTTTACGTTTGAAAACGGCACGTTACTTCGCCGTTCAACGATCGGACTCCGAGTAATCCCTTCTTTTTGAAACAGTTCCTATAGTTATCTCGCTGAACGTATTACCGCCTAGAGCGAGGGAAACCGCGAGTGAACCGTTCGTTCTCTCCGCGAATCGAATAATCAGTGATTTCTGGAGGGTGTTCGAGCTGTGAGACCACGGGCCGGAACTGTAAATCGCGAAGGAGTTCTGTGGAGCCAGTAACATCACCCAAATAAAAAATAATTCGAGGGTACAATCTCGATTCGGTATATAACTATGAGTCATTCTCCCTAAGACGGGATCACTGGGTTATCCCAGCACAACATGACAGAGATAGACGACTCAAAGGCGCGTGCGGAACGGATCGCGGAATCGGTGAAAGAACGGATGGAGGACGGAGGCAGTTCCCGGCGCGGGTTTCTGAACCGCTCGCTACTGGCGGGAGGGACGTTGCTCGCACTCGGCACCGGTACGGGCTTCGCCATGTCACACGACGAGGACGACGCCGCGCACGAACCGTCCGCGGATTTCGACGACGTGGCGGGAACCGACCTCGACGTGTTGAACTACGCGCTCACGCTTGAGAACCTCGAGAACGCCTTCTACCGCGAAGGGCTGGACATGTTCGACGAGAACGACTTCGCACAGGCGGAGCACGGACGGGATCTGGCGGATCTCAGCACGGAGACCGCCGAAGGGGTTCAAGCGATCTACGACCACGTCGAGGTGATCGGCGGACACGAGACGGCACACGTCGAGGTCCTCGGCGAGGCGATCACGCTGCTCGGCGGCGAGCCCGAGCCCGAACTCTCCTACGACTTCGGGGTCGAAACGGTGGACGGGTTCCTGGCGACCGCCCAGGTGTTCGAGAACACGGGGGTCGCGGCCTACGCCGGGGCGGCACCGTTCATCGAGAGTCCGGATCTCCAGAGCGCCGCGCTGTCGATCCACAGCGTCGAGGCGCGTCACGCCGCGTTCCTCAACGACGTCAACGGCGAGTCCTTCTTCCCGGACGCGTTCGACTCGTCGCTCTCCCAGCAGGCCGTCCTCGACGCCGTCGCCCCGGTTATCGAGTCCGACGAGAGGGAGACCGGGAACGGTGCCGAGAACGGAAACGGCAACAGCACCGATGCCGGGAACGGAAACGGCAACAGCACCGATGCCGGGAACGGAAACGGCAACAGCACCGATGCCGGGAACGGCACCGAGACCGGCGACTAGTAGCGCTCAACCGAACCAACCCTGGAGGGTCCCTCACCCTTTCGCCAGCCCGCTCGGTTTACCGTTCTCTCACGTCCGATCCATCGGTCGTTCCGTCCCAGCATCGGCTTCGCGTTGGAGCGGTACGCCGATCGAAAAAACGCGTCGTCGACGCTCGACCGTTATTGGATCGCACGCGTCAATCTGAACCGTCGTCGCCCTCCACCCGCCGTTTCAGGGCGTACGCGGCTCCGCCTACGCCGACGACCCCGTTCACGAGACTGAATCCGGGGACGCTATCGCTCGACTCCGCGGAATCGTCTTCCTGATCCGTGTCGTCCGATCCGCTTCCGTCGTCGGTCGGCTGGCCGGTATCGCCTTCGGGGTCTTCCGGCTCCTCCGGTTCCTCCGGTTGTTCCGGACTGGACTCGACGGTGACCGTCGATCGGGCTTCATCGGTCAGTTCGTCGCCGTCGACCACGGTCACCCGAACCTCGTACTCTCCCGGCGACTCGTACGCGTGGGTGACCCGCTCGCCCGTCGTTTCGACGGTTCCGTCCCCGTCGAGGTCCCACCTGTACTCGACGATCGTGCCGTCGGGATCCGACGATCCGGTGGCAACCAGTTCGATCTCCTCGCCCGCCGTGACCTCGCTCGCCGAGACCGACAGGTCGGCGGTAGGCGGTTCGACGACGGTCAGCGACTGCGTCGCCGTGTCCGTCGCACCCTCGGCGTCCGTTACCGTCAGCGAGACGGTGTACTCCCCGCCATCCGAGAACCCGTGAAAGGTGGTCGCACCCGAGGCGTCCGTCGTCCCGTCGTCGGTGAAGTCCCACTCGTACGACGAGATGTTCTCGTCCGGGTCGTCGGATCCTGTCGCGTCGAACGAGACGGGATCCCCGACTTCGGGTGTCGTGGGCGATATGGTGAACGTCGCCGAGGGCGCTCGGTTCGGTGGGGTCTCATCGATGTTGGTCCGGTACACCGTTCCGTCGCCCTCGAGCCAGAGGGAGCCGTCCACGTACGCGTAGTCGTAGATCGTCTGGGCGTTCGGATACGCGTAGGTCGCGGTCGTCTCTCCGCTCTCGGGATCGTACCGCTGGATGCGATCCGACCCCTCCTCGCCGACCCACAGGTTCTCCCCGTCGTGAGCCAGCCCGAAAACCGTCGTTTCCGTCTCGAACGATCGCTCGATGGAGAGGTTTGCGGCGTCGAGGTTCCAGATACGGCCGTTCTCACCGCCCACCCAGAGCTCGTTTTCGGACTTGTCGGTGGCTATGGATTGGATGTTTGCCGGCATCCGTTTATCTGTCCACTCTCCACCGCCGTACGGGTATTTCGTCAACGTCCGCCCGGCTCCGGTATAGGACGCGTTGGAATCGAATCCGCAGGCGAACATGCTCGAACCGACGTCCGTCGAACTGCTGACCGAACCGTCCAACTGGAGCGTGTACGTCGTCCCGCTCAAGTGAGCCGTGAGCAGATACGGCGTACCCTCGTACACGTCTGCCCCGAGCCCTCTCGCTTCCCCCTCCGGAAGCGTGACCTCGGAGGCAACCTCCGTCTCCGCTCGGACCGTCCCGGCGAGCGTGGTCGAAAGGCCGACCCCGAAACCAGCGCCGACGACTCCCCGCAGAACGTCTCTCCGATCCATGTCTCGCCGAATGTGGTGTCCAGATATTAAATATGTCGCCGTTGTAATATATATTTATCAATGAGTTTCTGAGAGCACACTCTCGAATTCGGATCCGCCGTCGACGGGAGTCGACCGGTTCCGATCCTCCCCTCAAGCGACCCGGTTCCGGAGGTCGTCGTACTCGCCCGTCTCGGCGGCCCGCTCCACGTTCTCCACGAGGATATCGGCTCGTCGCTCCCAGTACTTCGGGGTGTGTCCGGAGACGTGCGGGGTGAGGAGGACGTTCCCGAACCCCCACAGGTCGTGGTCGGTCGGGAGCGGCTCCGGGTCGGTCACGTCGAGGGCCGCGCCGTGGATCGCGCCCGATTTGAGCGCGGAGACGAGCGCGGGCGTGTCGACGACGCCCCCGCGGGCGATGTTGACCACGATCGCGTCGGTCGGGAGCGCGTCGAATTCGGCCTCGCCGATCAGCCCCTCGGTGGTCTCCGTGAGCGGACACGAGAGGACCAAGACGTCGGTTCGTACCAGCGCCTCCTGGAGGTCGTCGTATCCGTACACCTCGTCGGTCGGGCCCTCCTTCTCCGGCGTGTGGCGGACGCCGACCGTCTCCACGTCGAACCCCTCGAAGCGCTCGACGATCGCCTCGCCGATGGATCCGAGGCCGACGACCGTGACGGTGCTGCCCGCCAGCTCGGTGAACGACTGGAACCGCCGCCACTCCCGACGCTCCTGCCGCCGGATCCCCTCGTCGAGCCGCCGGACGAACGTGAGCACCCACCCGAGCACGTGCTCGGCGATGTTGGGACCGTGGACGCCGGAGGCGTTCGTGACGGCGACCCCCCGGTCGGCCAGGTCCTCGAGCGGGAGGTGGTCGACGCCGGCGGCGTTACACGCGAACAGCCGCAGGTTCTCGGCGATCGCGAGGTCCTCGTCTGTCACGGTCCCGCCGGCGACGACCGTCGCCTCGGCGACGTACTCCCGCCGTTCCGTGGCGGTCCGCGCGAGACGGACGGTGTGGTTCGGGAGGCGTTCCCGAAGGATCTCGGCGTAGTCGGCGGCGGGGATCCCGTGTGCGTCGTGGTCGAGCACCGCGATGTCGGTGGGGGTCGGCTCCGTGCTCATCGTCCGGGCGTCGACGCGGGGGGACAAAGTACCCGCGGTCGCGGCGGGGGACGGGAACCGTCGGAGTGAGGGGAGGGGCGGTCACCCGTCCATCCGGATCGGCGGCGCTCGGCTCATCAACACCAGACAGCCGATCCCGACGACCGCGCCGACGACCCCGGTCGCGACGCCCACGAGCCTGACGGCCGGAACGAACTCGATCCGTGCGCTCGCGACCGCGATGGCCCCGCCCATGAGGATCGGCGTCAGCGTCGCGCTCGCGCGACCGGTCCCCTCGCTGAGGCTCACGAGCCCGCCGCGCAGCGCGGTCGGCGCGAGGTCCGTGACGATGCTCCGATAGACGGACAACACGAGCCCGAAGCCGGCGCCCATCAGGACCACGCCGAGGGCCGCGACGGGCAGCGCCGGCGCGAGGAAGACGAGCCCGAGACCGGCGCTTATCGAGACGTTCGCCGCGATCAGCGGGTAGAGCCGGTCGTCGAAGGCGGCGGAGATCCGTCCGGTCTGGGTCGCCGCCAGCGCGTACGAGAGGCTGGCAAGCGCGGCGAGGACCCCGGCCTGTGCCGGCGTCCCGCCGAGGACGTCGACGACGACGATCGAGTTGTAGGTGAGAAAGCCGAACCACGCCAGGTTCGCGGTCCCGCGAGCGACCACGATCGTCCACGCGCGCCGGTGGGCGACGAGCGTCCGGAGGTCGGCCAGTTGCGTCCGGAGGTCCTCGTCCGACCCGTTCGCGGCGTCCTCGTCCATCGGCTCCTCGAACCGGAGGTAGACGACCGCGGCGATCGGGAACGCGATGGCGTACAGGAGGAACGGGTACTGCCACGCGAACCCGACGAGGACGCCCGCGATGAGCGGGAAGACCGTCTGTGAGAGCCCCGATCCGGTGAATCGCAGCCCCTGTGCGGTCGCCTCCTTCGTCCCCGAGTAGAGGTCACCGAGGCTCGTGATGATGATCGGCGTGAGCGCGGCGAACCCGATCCCCTGGAGCAGCCGGAGCGCGAGCGCCGCCGCGAACGTCGAGACGAACGCGATCGCGGTTCCGGTCAGCCCGAACCACACCAGCCCGAAGACGAGGACCGGCCGTCTCCCGTACCGATCGGCGATCACCCCGGCGATCGGGATGACGACCACGGCCGGCCCGGTGAACGCCGACATCAACAGCCCGATGTTCGCTGGAGACGCGCCGAGCGGTTCGACGAGCGACCCCAACACGGGCGAGAGGAGCGCGGTCCCGAGCGGCGGGAGGACGTTGATGAGGAGCAACAACTGGAAGGGACGCTCCCGGACGATCCCCGAATCGCTCCCCGCTATCGACGGCGTCGAGACCACGGATACTCTCCCGGAGGGATGTGGGGTACATGGGGCTACGTCTTCCGGCAGAGATCGTTACGACCGACGGGTCGGCGATCCCCGAGACGGGTGGCGGACCTCACCGGACGTCGACGCACTCGCCGGCGACCTCGACGGCCTCGTCGGCCACCGTGACCGTCCCGTCGAAGCGCGCGCAGGTCCCGGCGTCCCACGCGAGCCGACCCGCCCAGCCGTCGCCCGAGGCGGTCAGTTCGTGGCGGCCGTCCGTTCCCACGACGACCTCGAACACGCGGGCGACGCCGGGGTCGAGGCGGTCGGACTCGTCCGCGTGGGTCGTCCCGTCGTCGTCGACGACCTCGACGCGAACGTCGATCGGTTCCGATCGCTCGTTCCGCACGGAGAGGTCGAGGCGACTCCCCTCGTCGTCGCCGAAGCGACCCGCGCAGCCGGCGGTGAACCCGGCGAGTGCGGTTCCGGCGACCGCGAGGAAGCGACGACGATTCATCGCGGCTCGACGCTCACGGAGAGGTCGTCGACGTAGTGGGTCGCGTCCGCCTCCCAGATCACGGCCGTGCCGACGGCGAGGTGGAGGGTGTCGACGTCCAGTCGAGGCGTCGTCCACTCGAAGCCGTACTCCCGCCAGCCGTCGGCGAGCCACAGCGGCTCGCGGAGCCCGCCGTACGGGGTCTCGCCCAGTTCGGTCGTGTCGACGCCCGGCTGCGGGAAGTCCTCCTCGGTCGACGGCGGGTCGGCCCCGAGCCGCATCAGGGCGTGGCGGATCGTGTTGAACGACTCCGACTCGCTCCAGAACTCCCCCGTCACCTCGATCCGATAGGCCCGACCCGACTCGATGGGGACCGGATGATCGACCCACGTCACGCCGTCGTCGTAGTCCCCCTCGTTCCAGATCCGCAGCGAACGCTCGCCCGACGCCGCCTCGGCGTCCGAGACGTCGACCTCCCACTCGAACGCCGCGAGGTCGACCTCGGGACCGATCGCCGCGCCGCTTTGCCACTCGCCGATCCCGTCCTCGAACCCCTCGGCGAACGTCGACGGCTCGCCGTCCGTGTCGCCCCTCCACCCGGCACACCCGGCGACGCCCGCGAGGGCGAGGGCGGCACCCGCACGGAGCGAGTTACGTCGTAACATTCCATGGGCTATCTCCCGGAGCGACATAACTCTCCGCACGTCGCCGCACCGTCGGACCCTCACGCGCGGAGGTCCGTTTCGGTCTCCGCCGGAGGGACGGACTCGGTTTTAAGACGACCTGTCGGGAACGGGGACGTATGCTTCTCGGGGGACTCGGTCTCCAGTTCGCGGTCGTGATCGGGACGGTTCTCGGGCTGTGGGTCGGGGCACAGACCCTCGTCGACGCCGTGGTTCGACTGGCCCGCCGGGTCGGGGTGGGCGAGCTCACGATCGGGTTGACCGTCGTCGCGATGGGGACCTCGACGCCGGAGCTGATCGTCACGACCGACGCCGCGCTCGCCGGGCTGGGCGACATCGCCGTCGGCAACGTGATCGGCTCGAACGCCTACAACCTCGCGTTCATCCTCGGTGCGGTCTCGCTGCTCCGGGTCATCCCGGTCGAGCGCTCGCTCGTTCACCGGGACGGGATCGCGTTGGTCCTCTCGACGCTCGTCGGCTTCGCGGCGCTTCTCGACGGGACCGTGACCGCCCTCGAGGGCGTCCTCCTCGCCGGACTCTTCGTCGCCTACACGGGGTACCTCATCCGGGACGAACGTCGGGACGCGTCCATCGAGACGGTCTACGAGGGGCTCCGTCCGACCGGCGGGGGGTCAACCGGGAGAACGTCGGACGAGGAGACGTCGGGAGACGGCGCGCGCTCCGAGGGTTCGGCCCGGGGGCGGGACGTGATCCTGTTCGCCGTCGGATTGGGGCTCGTCCTGGTGAGCGGCCACTACATGGTCGAGGCGTCGTCGACGATCGCGCGGAGCGCCGGCGTCTCGGACTGGGTGATCGGCGGCACGATCGTCGCGGCGGGGACGTCGACCCCGGAACTCGCCGTGTCGCTCGTCTCGATGCGGCGCGGACACGTCGGGATGTCGGTCGGGAACGTCGTCGGGAGCAACGTCTTCAACGTGCTCGGGATCCTCGGCGTCGCGGCCGCGATCCGCCCGCTGACCGTCGGCGGCGCGGCGATGGAGACGCTCCTCTGGTTGACCGTCCTCACCCTGTTCATGGTCGCCGCGCTCTGGTCCGGACGGCGGCTGTCGCGTCCGGAGGGCGCGCTGTTCCTGCTCTCGGAGGTCGCCCGGTGGGTGCTCGGGCTGCTCCGGATCTTCGGGTGAGTTCGCGTGGCGGAACCGTCGGTACCGATGGGCCGTCTCGCGTCGGACGGCGCACGGTAACGGGCGCCTAACGAAGCACCTGCGCTCCGATCGGACGGTATGTTACTCTCGGCGTTGTCGGAGTCCCTCGAACGCGAGCTGACCTACCCGATCGAGTCGGAAACGGTCGTCGACCGGATGGGGACGGTTCGGATCGAGGGTCCGAACGGCGACGGCGACCAAACGATCGCCTCGATCCTCGAGCCCATCGGTACGACCTCGTTCGACTCCGCGGACGGGCTCTTCGCCACGATATACGGGAACCTGAGCGACGACCACATCGGTCGGAAGTACTACGACGACCGGGGGACACAGCAGGAACCCCGAGACGACACCTCGGAGACGGAGGACGTCTCGTTTTGAGGCCGGACGACGTCCCACTTTGAGGGCTGACGACGTCCCGATTTGAGGCCGGATGTCGAGGCGAACGGCACGTTCACGGGTTCGAGGGCATCATCGAGGACGTCACCGACTACGAACTCCAGGTGTCGGCGACGGGAATCAGCGTCGAGAACGTCGGGAGCCTGGCGAGCGGCGACGCCATCGAGAACCTGCGCTCCGCGCAGAACCTCGGTCTGATCAGACTCTCGCCTTCCGGCTTCACCGCTCGTCACTTCGCTCCTCGCGGAGAAGGTCCGGGTGCGAGAATCGAACCCGCGTCTCAGCCTCCACAAGGCTGAAGGATAGTCCACTACCCTAACCCGGACACGCACCCTCACGTATCCCGTTTCGACTGATAACCGTTACGACTCGCGGTTGGCCGTGCGATCGTCCCGCGTGAGACGGTCGCGTCCGGCCGTCCGCGAGGAGCTACGTCCCGTCGCTCTCCTCGTCGTCCTGGCGGATCCGAACCGTCGACACGCGAGCGCCGTCGACCGCCAGCACCTCGATCGTGTACCCGTCCTCGGAGACGACGTCGCCCGCCTCGGGCGGCCGACCGAGCCGGTCCAACACCAGTCCGCCGAGGGTGTCGAACTCGGCGCTCTCGAATTCGACCCCGAGCGCGTCGTTGACCGCCGACAGCGAGACGCCGCCGTCGATCTCGTACCCGTCGTCGCCCGACCGCCGGATCGAGGGCTCGTGGAGGTCGAAGTCGTCCCGGAGGTCGCCGACGACCGCCTCGACGGCGTCCTCGATCGTCGCGAGCCCCTCGAACGCGCCCCACTCGTCGATCACGACCGCCATCTGTTGATGCTCGTCCTGGAACCGCACGAGGAGCTCGGCGACCGTCGTCGTCTCCGGGACGAGCACCACCTCGCGCGCGAGGTCGCCGGCCGTCGCGGTCCCGTCGCCGTCCGGGTCGCTCGCGGTCAGGACGTCCTTGACGTCGACGAAACCGACAACTTCCCCTCCGTCGCCCGAGGTGACCGGATAGCGCGTGTGTCCGGCCTCGCGGATCGTCTCCCGGAGCTCGGAGAGCGAGGCGTCGGTGGGGACGCTCACCACGTCCGGTCCCGGGACCATGACCTCGGTCACGGGCGTGTCGTCGGCCTCGAACACCCGATCTATCATTTCCACTTCCGCGTCGGCCACGTGGCCCGCCTCGCCCGCCCGAGCCAATACCCGGCGGATCTCGCGTTCGTCGAGCGTCTCGTCGGTCTCGGAGGCCGGCGGGATGCCGATCAGACTCGTGAACGCGTTGGCCGTCCCGTTGAACACGACGAGCCCGGGGTAGAACAGGAGATAACAGAGCTTCATCGGCGGCGCGACGAAGAGCGAGAGCCGTTCCGCCTCCGCGATCGCGATCGTCTTCGGCGCGAGCTCGCCGAAGACGACGTGGAGGAACGTGATGAAGCCGAACCCGACCGCGAACGCGACCAAGTGGATGAGGTTCGCCGGGAGCAGCGGCTCCAGGACGGGCTCGATGAGCGCCGCGACGGCGGGCTCGCCGGCCCACCCCAGACCGAGCGAGGCGAGGGTGATCCCGAGCTGTGTCACCGCGAGGTAGTTGTCGAGGTTCGCCATCACGTCCTGGAGCGTCTCCGCCCCCGCACGGCCCTCCTCGACGAGCTGCTCGACCGACGTCGAGCGGATCCGGACGAACGCGAACTCCGAGGCGACGAAGAAGCCGTTCAGGACGACCAACACCAACGCGAGCAGGAGCCGCGAGCCGGAGGCGACGAAGTCTACCATCGCGGCCTCCGTGTCGCGTCACCGTTCGAGCGAGGAACACGCATGTCTATCCGTCTCTACACGCACCCACTTAAACGATCGACCGATCCGGGAACGGCGACCGAACGGGTCCCCGACTCCGGAAAATCGGGACCTGACCGGCAGGAAAGTAGTTATATCGACCGCGCGTAGGTTCCCGAGACGGTCGAAATGTCAAGAGAGATCGGTGAAGACGGAGACGGTCCGCTCGACGAGCGACGTCGCCGGTTCCTGGGGTACGCGGGGCTCGCGGCGGTCGGGGCGGGCGGCGTCGCCGGCGCGTGGACGCTTACCCGTCCGGACGAGCCGGCGGGGTCCGACCCCGCGCCCTCGGAACCGTCGGGAGGAGACGGGGAGCGGAGCGACGAGGAACGGAACGACGAGGAGCAGGCGGGTGGGGACGACGGGGAGTCGATCGAGGAGGTCCCGGCGGTCGTCGAGCGGTACGCTCCCGACCTCTACTTCGGCGCGCTCGAGAAGTGGTTTCCCACCGACCCGCGCGCGTACGTCGTCGACTCCCCCGACGGTCCGGTCGTCGACGGCTTCCGCGCGCTCGAGGAGTACTCGCGGGAGTTCCACGAGACCGGATCGCCGCCGACGCCGACGGCGTTCTACCGGGTCGTCGAGGCGGCCGACGGCGTCGACGCGGTCCAGTACTGGTTCTACTCCGTCTTCGACCAGTTCACGGTGAACTTCCACTGGCACGACTGGGAGCTGCTCCAGGTGTTTCTCGACCGCGAGACGGGCGATCCGCTGTTGCTGTCGGCGAGCGCTCACGCGCGCGGAACGCCGAACAACGAGTTCCTCGATCCCGACCTCTCGGAGGGTCGCCGGCCCGGGATCCTCTCGGAGGTCGGCTCACACTCGAGCGCCAGCGAACTCAACGGGGTTCGGCCGAGCTTCGAGCGGCTTCCGGGCGAGAACTGGCGGTCGGACGTGACGAACGACCTGTTGGGAGTCGCCGG
Source organism: Halorubrum aquaticum (assembly GCF_900113615.1). Lineage (GTDB taxonomy): Archaea > Halobacteriota > Halobacteria > Halobacteriales > Haloferacaceae > Halorubrum > Halorubrum aquaticum. The sequence goes on along the minus strand of NZ_FOPZ01000014.1, from coordinate 29,885 downwards.
GGACCTCGCGGCCCCGTTCGCGTACGGGCTCCCTCGCGGCGAGGGGGCCAGACTCCCGTTCGTCATGCCGGAACTCGACGGATACCCCCTCCACGACCACCCGTCGCTGTCGGTCGAACGGGTGGATTTCATCGACGAGCGAGTGACCGTGAACGGCTGGCGCGGGCTGCCGACTCCGCCGGAGGGGATTCCGCTCCGGCAACCGGGGCTCGTGATGACGCATCCCGACAGCGCCACTCGGGCGGACGCGACGTACGCGCTCGAACCGATGGCGTCGCTTCCCGAGGCGATCGCGGACTTCGTCGGCCCGCAACTGAGCTTCGAGTTCGCGATCCCGGGGTTCGCCGAGGACCGGTTCGCGGACCACATCACGTCCGTGGGGATCCCGTGGGAACAGCCCCGGTACGCCGACCCGCTCGCCGACGTCACCGACCCCGCGCACCGGCGCCGGATCGACGGCGAGTCGCCGTCGGGGCTCTCGAACCGCGTCGTCGGACGGGTTCGCTCCCTCGCCGCCGGCTCGGACGGCGCTCTCGACGGGGTCGATGACGACGCGCGCGACGCGCTCGGCGACGCGGTCGCCGTCTCGCGATACGCGTTGCCGGTCGAGGTCGCCGTACGGCTCGCGAGCGAGGACCCGACCGCGACGGTCACCCGTGAGGGCGTCTTCGGATATCTCGACGTCGAGCCGGGCGAACACCTCCTCGTCGTCGACGGGCCGGGGTTCGCCCCGGTCGCCCAGCGGTTCGTCCACGACGGCGGCACGTTCCACGCCGGCGCGGACGGCGAACTCACCGTGATCCCGGCCGAGGACGCGGGCTGGATCCGCGGCGACGGACGGGAATCCCGAGGGATCGCCCGCGTCCGCGTGGTCGAGGACTACGCGGGCGTCGTCTACGACGGAGCGCCGACGGAGGCGGACCGGTTCGCCGTGGCGGTCCACCGGGAGGGACGCTACACCGTCGAGGTGGTCGACGCCGAGGGCCGTCCCGGCGCGTACCGAGTTACGCCCGGATCGTTCGGCGAGGGGACCGAGACGGTGCTCGACTCGATCGAGACCGGGAAGGCCTCCCTCTCGAGAGCGCTTCGGGACGAACTGGCGGACCTGATCGACCTGGCTCGGTCGCTGCGGGAGGGGACCGACGAAACCGCCGACGCGGACCGTGAGACGGACGCCGACGGCGACGTGGTGACCGAGGACGACGGTGACGCGGTGATCGACCGACTGTCGCGCGCTCGATCGGAGGCCGAGACCGCGGTGCGGCTCGCGGACCGCGGCGACGCGACGGGGGCGAACGAACGGCTCGCGACCGTCGTCTCCCTGCTCCGGGAGGCGATCGAACTCCTCACGGGCGAGCGGCGAACGGACTACGACGCGGCCGCCGTGTCGGCGCTCGAGCCACGGATCGACGTCGCGATCGGTCGAGCCGCGACCGCGATCGAGACCGCGATCTGAGGCGGGTCGCCCGAGAGCTTTATCGATCGGCGCTCGCGAATAGGGGACGATGACCGTACACGACTCGTCGGCCCGCCGTGACGGCGCTCGGCCGACACGACCGAGATCGACGACCATCGATCGGCTGCCGACCTCCGAGCGATCGACGGCGCTCCCGCGGGTGGTGGCCCGTGAGTGAGGAGTCGGCCGCGGAGCGTTCCGCGGAACTCGAGGAGCTGGCCCGCGAACTCGTGTGTATCCCCACGGAGAACCCGCCCGGGAACGAGGAGGCGGCCGCCGAGTTCGTGTACGAGTGGTTCCGCGAGGAGGGCATCGACGCGACGCTGCTCGAAGAGCCGGACCCCGACCGACCGCAGGTCGGCGCTCGCGTGGGCGAGGACGGACCGACGGTCGTGTTGAACGGCCACCTCGACGTGGTCCCCGCGGGCGACCCCGAGGAGTGGACGACCGGCCCCTACGAGGGCGTCGTCGAGGACGGCCGGCTCCGCGGTCGCGGGAGCGCCGACATGAAGACGGGCGTCGCGCTCGCGATGCTCGTCGCCCGCGATCTGGCACCCGAGATCCGGTCTGGCGAGCTGTCGGGCTCCGTCGTCGTCCACGCGGCGATGGGCGAGGAGACCGCGGACCCCGGCACCCGAACCCTCCTCGAGCGCGGGTTCGACGGCGACTACGGGGTCGTCCTCGAGCCCACCGACTTCCGGGTCGCGACGAGCACCAAGGGGCTCTCCGTCTACCGGATCGCCGTCGAGGGCGTGGCGACGCACGCGAGCCAGCCCGACGCCGGGACGAACGCGATCGACGAGGTTCGGCCGCTGCTCGACGCGATCGACGAGTACGACGCCGAGCTCCGCGAGCGCGAGGGATCGCTCTGTGGCGGCGCGTTCGCGACGGTGACCGGGATCGAGGCCGGGACGGGGACGAACCTCGCGGTGATCCCGGACCGCGCCGAACTCGTCCTCGACAGACGGGTGCTCCCGGGGGAGGACCCGGACGCCGTCGACGCCGAAGTCGAGGCGTTACTCGATCGGGTGCGGGAGGAACACGGCGTCGAGACGGCGTGGACGCGGATCCAGACGTACGCCTCCTCGTCGATCCCGGTCGATCATCCGCTGGCGACGAGCCTCCGCGACGGGTCCGTCGAGGCGGTCGGCGCGGACGGCGGCGTCGGCGAGCCGTGGGGGATCGAGGCCGCCACCGACGCGCGGAACTTCGTCAACGACGCCGGGATACCGGCGGTGACGTGGGGGCCCGGCGACCTCGATCAGGCACACACGGTCGACGAGTCGATCGACCTCGCCGACGCCGACATCGCGAGGGACGTCCTCGAGGACGTGACTCGAGCGTTCATCGAGTAGCGGAAGTGCTCGCCCGCCGATCCCGGACGATCGGGGTCGGCGGGCCGAGATGGGGCGGCCCGAAGAGATCCGACGGGACGCCGCCGACGTGACGGGGAGGTTTCGGCGCGATCGGGTCGATCCGTGCGGTCGCACGGAGGGACGCCGGTAGTTAGATGACGCGGTTCTGGAGGTAATCGAGGTGTTTCGCGTTGTAGACGATCTTGACCTCGTCGGCGGCCGGGCTGCCGATACAGGTCAGGCGGACGTTCTTCTCCTCGACCTCCTCGTCCGAGAGGATCTGTTGCATGTCCATCTCGATCTCGCCCTCCTTGACGATGGACGCGCAGTTCGCACACGCCCCGGCGCGGCACGAGAAGGGCCAATCGTAGCCCTGTGCCTCGGCCGCTTCGAGGATGTACTCGCCCTGGTTGACCTCGAGGGTACCGTAGTCCTCGTCGTCGAGGCCGGCGTCGGCGGCCTCCGCAAAGAGGTCGTCGTCGTCCATCGACCAACCGTGGTCGTCGAGCACTTCGTAGTTGAGGTATTCTACAGTGGGCATCAGCCGTGAGTTCAACCCCCACCTCATTAGGCTTTGCTGTTCCTCCCGTGGTCCGGCAACGAGTGACCCGGCCCCTTCGCCGAAACTCCGGGGCGCGGGGAGCGTCGTGACCGCGAGGGGTACGGGGACGACCGGAGGTACGGGGACGACCGGAAGTACGAGGACGACGGAAACTCCGACGCCCGATCGGCTGTCGGCTTCGGGACGGTACGGGTAAGGCTAAATACGGAGGTCCCCCAATCGCGGTCGATGGAGGAATCGGTGGTGGCCGATTTCGTCGGGCGGGTACACACGTCCGACGTCGGGAGCGAGGACCCGGTTCGCGGTCGGGTGCTGTTGAGTCAGCGACGGCTCGTGCTCGCGACGGCCGACGCGCGGACGACGGTCCCGCTCTCGGGGGTGTTCGACGTGGTCGTCGGGACCGTCCCGGGGGACCTCCGGTCGTTCTTCAGCGACAGCGTCACTCTCGCGTACGAGCGCGGAGGGACGCGATCGACCGCCCTCGTCGAGGGCGAACCGGACGACATGGAGCGGTTCACCCGCGTCCTGTTCAAGGCGCTGTTGCGGGACGTGACGGTGACCGTCCGGCACCCGGCGAAGGTCGGCGGTCGGGTCACGGACGCGACCGACCGGACCGCGAGGGTGTCGCTGTCGCCCGGAGCGATCGGATTCGTCGGGGGCGACGAGCCGTTCTCGGTGGACCTCTCGACGGTCATCGACTACGATCGGACGAATCGAACCCTCGCGGGAAAGGAGCGGCCGGCGCTCGTCTTCCGACACGTCCCCGAGAACCGGACCGTCACGTCGATCGTCACGGTCCCCGACGAACGGACGCTCAACGTGCTCGGTCGGTACATCAGACTCGAGTACGAGGAGGTCCAGACGGAGGTCGAGGAGCTCGATCCGACCGAGGACGAACTGGAGGTCCTCGTGTCCATCTACTCCGCCGGCGGCGAGGCGTCCGTCTCGCAGGTCGTCACCGGCGACGCCACGCGAACGTCGATGATCCTCGACTCGCTTCGGGAGTCGGGACTCGTCGTCGACGGCGAGACGGGCGCGGCGCTGACCAGAAAGGGACGGATGGTCGTGACGACGTACCTCGAGTCGGTCAACTCCTGATCGATTCGACCCCCGTTTCGGCCGGCCTCCGGATCGACCCGTCACCCACAGCTATTTCCGGGACAGCGGCGTCAACGATCACCACATGGACGCGTCGAGTTCGACCGGTCGGGATCCCGCCTCGCCCGGTCGGAACTCCCCGTTTGCGCTCTTGTTCGCCGCCGTCGGCGTGCTCTGTCTCGTCGTCGGGACCGGACTGGCGGTCGACGCGGTTCGGGGCGGCGGATCCGCTCTCGTGGCGTTCCTCGACATCGTCTTCTTCTGGATCCCCGGCGTCACCTTCGTGTACGCCGGGTACTGGCTTCCGCGATCGGAGATCCCTCGGCACTACTACCCGCGGATCGTCGCCTGGACGTTCGGCGGCGTCATCGTGATGTACGGGTTCATCGTGCTCCGTGATCTCCATCCCGGCGTCACCGTCGAGTGGTCGATCGGGACGCAGGCCATCGGGTTGACGATCGGTTCCGTGAGCGGGTTCCTGATGGGCGTCCAACGATCGAAAACGACGAGACGTACCGAACAGCTCGAGGAACGGACCCGGGAGCTCGAGGAGAACGAACGCGAACTCGAGCGACAGAACGCCCAGCTCGAACGCTTCGCGAGCGTCGTCTCTCACGACCTTCGAAACCCGCTCTCGGTCGCCCGCGGGAACCTCGAGTTGGTCCGCGACGAGTACGACGGCGACCGGCTCGTCGCGGTCGCGGACGCACACGCACGGATGGAGGCACTGATCGACGACCTGTTGACGCTCGCACGGCAGGGAGAGGCGATCGACGCGACGGAGGCGACCGACCTCGCCGAGGTAAGCCGGGTCTGCTGGGAGCAGGTCTCCACCGACGGTGCGACGCTCTCGATCGATGAGCCACCCACGGTCATGGCCGATCGAGACCGGCTCCGACAGCTCCTCGAGAACCTGTTTCGAAACGGCGTCGAGCATGGTCGTTCGAGAGACGGCGACGCCGTCTCTCGTGATGACGAAAACCCTCCCGGAGAGTTTTCGAACCACTCGACTGACAGTCGGGCTTCTCCCGACGACGGCATCGAACGCGGCGGCGGAACGACGATCACCGTCGGCGGCCTCGAGGGCGGGTTCTACGTCGCCGACGACGGTCCGGGGATCCCCGAATCCGAACGCGACCGCGTCTTCGACGGGGGCTACTCGACGGCGGAGCAGGGCACGGGGTTCGGGCTCGCGATCGTCGCGGAGATCGCCGAGGCCCACGGGTGGGAGGTCCGCGTCGTGGAGAGCGCCGACGGTGGCGCACGCTTCGAGATCACCGGCGTGGAAGTCGTCCGAGCGTGAGTCCCGATCGCCGCCCTTGAAGCGTCCGGCACCCGAGACTCGCGCATGGACCGGATATACGCCCCGTGGCGGATCGAATGGGTCGAACGCGAGGCGGACCCCATCGACGGCTGTCCCTTCTGCGTCCTGCCGGACCGGGAGAACGCCCGCGAGGCCCGCGTCGTCGCGCGTAGCGACCACAACTACGCGTTGTTGAACAACGCGCCGTACAACCCGGGACACGCGATGGTGATCCCCGACGCTCACGTCGACGACTGGACCGACCTCGACGACGCGACCATGCTCGATCACGCTCGGCTGAAGGCCGCGACGCTCGCGGCCATGCGTCGCGGGATCGATCCGGACGGGTTCAACGCCGGGCTCAACCTCGGCGGCGGGGCCGCCGGCGGCTCGATCGACCACCTCCACACCCACGTCGTCCCGCGGTGGGGCGGCGACACCAACTTCATGCCGGTCGTCGGCGACACGAAAGTGATCGTCGAGGCGGTCGACCGGAGCTACGAACACCTCCATGAAGGGTTCGCCGCCGGCGACGACGTCGTCGATCCCGGCGACCTCGAGGCGGGCGAGGCGGTCCGGCTCTCGTTCGATCTCGACCTCGACGACGCCTGAACCGGCTATCCGTCGCCGAGTTTGGTCTCGCCGACCGCGTCGTGACCCTCGATGACCTCCGTGCCGCCCATGTACGGCCGCAGCGGCTCGGGGACGGTCACGGTGCCGTCGTCGTTCTGGTAGTACTCCAGGATCGCGACGACGATCCGCGGGACCGCGAGCCCGGAGCCGTTGAGCGTGTGGAGGAACTCCGCGGACTCGTGGTGTTCCTCGCGGAACCGGATCCCGGCGCGGCGCGCCTGGAAGTCCTCGAAGTTCGAGACCGAGGAGACCTCCAGCCAACGGCCGCCCTCATCGGGCCCCTCGTCCATGTCATCGGCGGGTGCCCACACCTCGAGGTCGTACTTCTTCGCCTGCGTGAACCCGAGGTCGCCGGTACACATCTCCAGGACGCGGTAGGGCAACTCGAGCCGCCGGAGCACCTCCTCGGCCTCGTCGACGAGCCCCTCGAAGCGCTCGTAGCTCTCCTCGGGCCGCACGAAGTTCACCATCTCCACCTTGTTGAACTGGTGGACGCGGACGATCCCGCGGGTCTCCGTGCCGTGTTCGCCCGCCTCCTGCCGGAAGTTCGGCGTGTACGCCTGGTACTTCAGCGGGAGGTCCTCGCCGAGCAGGATCTCCTCGCGGTGGAGGTTCGTGACGGGGACCTCGGCGGTCGGGAGCAGCCAGAGGTCCTCGTCGTCGTACGCCTCGTCGTTTCGCCCCTCGAGCCGGTAGGCGTCCTCGGTGAACTTGGGGAACTGCCCGGTGCCCCGCATCGACGCGGAGTTGACCGGGATCGGCGGGAACACGTCGGTGTACCCCTGCTCGCGGTGGACCTCGAGCATGAACTGGATCAGCGCGTGTTCCAAGCGTGCGCCGTCGCCCTTCGCGACGTAGAAGCCGCCGCCGGCGACCTTCGCGCCGCGCTCGAAGTCGAGGATCTCCAACTCCTCGCCCAGATCGTAGTGGGGATCGACCGTCTCGGGGAGGTCCCGCAGGTCGTCGAACCCCTCCCTTCGTACCTCCTCGTTCTCTGACTCGTCCGCGCCGATCGGCACCGACTCGTGGGGGATCTGCGGGAGTTCGAGCAGCGACTCCTCGAGTTCGGCCTCCAACTCCTCTGCGCGCTCCTCGACGCCCTGAAGCTCCGATTTGAGCTCCCCGGAGCGCTCGATGGCCTCCTGGGCCGCCTCCTCCTTCCCGTCGGCCTTGAGGTCGCCGATCCGCGAGGAGACCTCGTTTCGCTCGTGACGCAGGTCGTCGCCGCGTCGCTTGAGCTCGCGCCACTCCTCGTCGACCTCGAGTATCCGGTCGAGGTCCACGTCGACGCCCTTGTTCGCGAGCGCCTCGCGGACGGTCTCGGGGTTCTCCCGGACGAACTGTCGGGAAAGCATTTACCGGCCGTTCCGCGGGCCGACCCAAAACCGTATCGGAGCGTCGCCGGCGTCCCGTCGGACCGTCCATCGACTTCGGCGGGCGTGTTCACGCCGTCGACGGGGAACCACCGGGAGTGAGACCGACCCGTTCGGCGGTTTCGTCGCGTTCCCGTCCGTGAAACTCGAGAGGAGTCGTTGTACGACTCAGTAGCGGAACCAGATCCCGAACGACTCCCCGCACTCCCGACACTTCCGGGAGACGGCGTGATCCTTGATGTCGCCGTGGGTGGGCTCGCCTTTTCGGACCTTGTCCACTTTACTCCGGCATCCCTTCGGAACGGGAACCTGATCGGCGTGGCCGCAGTACGGGCAATCGACCGATACCGATGACATACTCGTACGTTCGTGCGACGTAACAAGTATTTTTTGAGCAGTATTTGTTATTCACATGAATACACGACAGTCATAAGTAGTTAATAACGCAACAATAGTTCCGTACAGGGGTAGTGACTAGTTGAGCAGCCGGAGGACCTATGACAGAGACACGTACTCCGAAGGAACTGCTTGAACGGATCGGTAAGAGCGAGTATCACGACGTATCGGAGACTACCACGAAAGAGGAGGGCCAGTACGTGGCGACTGCCACGAGGCGGCTACAGTACGTCGGGCGAAGCACCGAGACCGTCATCGAAGCCGATGACCGGTTTCGGAACCGCGAGTTCGCGCCATACAACGAGCACCCGGACGGATACGACGGTCACGATCTACCCACCCCCGCCGACTGGGCACGAGAGCACGGGAAGGGGGTACTCGACAGCGACGGTGACGAAGTCATCCACGAACTGAAACGGGTCTCGTCTCGGAACGAGGAGTTCGGTGAGTGTCCGACGTGTGAGGGAACGGGTCGGACGATCTGTCCGAAGTGTGATGGTACGGGCCGGAAACCGTGTTCCGTGTGCTACGGGAGCGGTGAGAAAACCGTATACGATCCTTGTGACGCCTGCGCCGGACAGGGAGACGTCGAGAGGACCGAAGAAGAGCAGTGCCGTGTCTGTGGAGGAGATAAGCATATAGAACGAAACGGGGTGGACGTTCCGTGTCCGAACTGTGATGGAACCGGAACCGAAGAACGAACGAAACAGGTCGACTGTGAGGTGTGTAACGGCTCAGGCGAACGATCCAGAACGGAGCCTTGCCAGAGGTGTGATCAGCAACACGAAGAGACGTGCGAAAACTGTGACGAGAGCGATCACGTCGAGTGTGATCAGTGTACGGGAGACGGAGAAGTCTGGGAGTACGAACGCGTAACCGACCGGTATCAGGTCGAACTGGACGTCTCCGTCGATCCGTCACCGTCGGCGTTCGCCAGAGGTCTCATCGCGGCTGATGAGATCGAGTGGGAGCGCGTCGACGACGAGACGCACGAGGTCGATTCGCTTCCCGACGGGAGCGGGATCATCCGCGAGCAGAAGGCAACGTTGCGAACCCCCATGCAGATCGTGGCGTACTCCCCGGTCGAAGCGTCGTCGATATACGACGGTAAGGCCTACGAGCCGTGGAAAGGCGGCGCACAGATCGAACGCGTCGGAGCCCACGTGGAGGCGGTGACGGCGGATTTCGGGGAGATAACGCGGCCGGGGTTCGGGACGTTTCTCAGGCGCGTCGTGTACGCACTCCCGCTCGGGTTCGTGCTGGCGATCGTTCTCGCGCTGGGGCTAACGCAGCTCGATTCCGCTTACGGACTCGTCCGCAACGCGGTCGGCGGTGTCGTCGCCGTGGCGGTCCTCGCCACGGCCGTCGTTTCGTCTACCGGCTACGCGCTCGGGATCGTCATGATCGGTCTGTTTGCCGCCTCTCCGGCGCTTGGCGTCGCCTCAACCGAACAAGCAATGAACGGGATCCTGTTCGGGACCCTCCCGATCGTGATCGGGACCGCACCGATCGTGTACCGGTACGTGAAGTACAACTGGTGAAAGGCGGTGACGGGGGTGTCGCGGCTGTTCTCGACGCGGCCACGCTCGTTCGACCTGTGAGGGACGACGTCCGAACCTCGCACGGTCGTCGGAACATCCCGTCGAACTAAAGACGTCTCGGCGATCGGCACGCACTCTCCAGTGAACGGCCGGTTCGCCTCGTATCACGTCCGATGAAGAGGAGCCCAACGGACCTACGGAAGGTCGTATCGACCGGTTCCGGCTCAGAGGACGAACGTGATGATGGCGAGCACGATAAATATGATGACGAGCCACTTCGCGATGTTCATACTCAGCCCGGCGACTCCGCTGGCACCGGCGACCGCCGCGATGATCGCGAGGACGAGAAAGAGGATCGCCAGTTCGATCAGATCCCCGCCGAACTGTAGGGGGACGCTTAGAGCTCCGTCGTAAACCGTCTGGGTGATTCCCATGCCCGACCCTTCCTTCCCACCCGCTTAGTTAGGGGACCCGTATCGGCCGATCGTGGGACGTTCCGGCGTCTCACGGCGGTTGTAACGGGATCGAGGGTCGTAAACGATCGATCCTCTCGACGCCCTCAGTACCCGCCGGGCAGCGCCATCCCGATCGCGAGCGCGACCAGCGGCACCGCGGCGACGACCGCGTACCACAGCCCGGCCGCGACGAGCAGCGTCCACGTCGAGGGGCCGTACCCCGTCGGGTCCCAGTCGACGCCGAGCCGCGGCAGTCCGACCACGGCGAGTACAGGTGCGACGAACGCGACGGCGATACCGCCGAACAGCGCGGTGTCGATGAATCCCTCGCTCCACCCGGGACCCGCCGAGTCGACGAGGCCGACCGTGAGCAGGAGGCCAGCGAGATACGGGATCGAGAGCGCCAGCGCGATGCCGACGTACGAGGGAACGAGCCGGCCACGAGGCGGCAACGCGCGAAACAGCGCCCGAAACCGTGCCGAGATCAGGAACGGGGACCAGAGGAGCGCGGCGACGAGTCCGGGGAGCGCGAACAGCACGAGCGTCCAGAGCCAGCCGACCGCGCCGTCGACGAGGGAGGGGAGGGCCATGCCCCGAACGGCTCCCGGCCGAGACAAACGCTTTGTGGTCGGTCGGCTCGGACCGCCGCCATCCCGGTGACGCCCGGACCACCACGGTTTAACCGGCGCGACGCGAGCGCGTAGGCATGCTCATCACAGGCGCGGAACTCGCCGACGGGCGGGTCCGGGACGTCCGGGTCCGAGACGGGACGATCGTCGCGGTCGAGGAGGGGCTCGACCCGGTCGCGGGCGAGCGCGTCGTCGACGGCCGCGGGCGACACCTGCTTCCGGGCGCGATCGACGTCCACGTCCACTTCCGGGAGCCCGGCGGGAGCCACAAGGAGACGTGGGAGACCGGTTCGAGGAGCGCGGCCGCCGGCGGCGTCACGACCGTGGTCGACCAGCCGAACACCTCGCCGCCGACCGTCGACGGCGACGCCTTCGATCGGAAGGCCGAGCTCACGGCCGCCTCGCACGTCGACTACGGGATCAACGGCGGCGTCACCCCGGAGTGGGACCCGGACGCGCTGTTCGACCGGCCGCTGTTCGCGCTCGGCGAGGTGTTCCTCGCGGATTCGACGGGGGAGATGGGGATCGACGCCGACCTGTTCGCCGAGGCGGTCGAGGCGGCCGCCGCCCGCGACGTTCCGGTGACGGTCCACGCCGAGGACGCGACCCTGTTCGACGAGTCGGCGCTCGACGGCGACCTCGGTGGAGTCGGTACCGCCGCGAACGCGGACGCGTGGTCGGCCTACCGCACGGCGGCGGCGGAGGCGGCTGCCGTCGAGCGCGCCCTGGAAGTCGGCGAGGACGCCGACGGCCGGATCCACGTCGCACACACGTCGACGCCGGAGGGGATCGACGCGGTCGCGGCCGCGGCCGACGGGGGCGCGTCGGTCACCTGCGAGGTCACCCCGCACCACCTCTTTCTCTCGCGGGAGAACGCCGGGCGGCTCGGCACGTTCGGCCGGATGAACCCGCCGCTCCGTTCCGAGGAGCGCCGGGCCGGCGTCTTCGAGCGGCTCCGCGACGGCGACGTCGACGTGGTCGCCACCGACCACGCGCCCCACGCGGTCGACGAGAAGCGGACCGGGCTCGCGGACGCGCCGAGCGGCGTCCCGGGCGTCGAGACGATGTACCCGCTGCTCCTGGAGTCGGTTCGGGCCGGCGAGCTGTCGCTCGAACGCGTCCGCGACGTGGTCGCCGCCAACCCCGCGTCGATATTCGGGCTCGACCGGAAGGGCCGGATCGCGGAGGGTGCGGACGCCGACCTCGTCCTCGTCGACCTCACGAGCCCGCGGGAGATCGAGGCGGGCGCGCTCCACTCGAGGTGTGGCTGGACGCCCTTCGAGGGCTCCCGCGGCGTCTTCCCCGAGATGACGGTCGTCCGCGGCGAGCCGGCGTACGAACGCGACCCGATCACCGGCGCGGAGGAGTTCGGCGAACCCGCCGGACGGAACGTCCGGGAGCGATAACGGACTCTCATCGACGAAACGCTCGAAAACGACGGCGGGCGTTGACAGTAGGAGTTGACGAGGGGTGCTGACGGCGGAACGCCTATGCCGTTGCTGTCCTTACCTCGGTGTACGAGCTATATCATGTGTCGTGTTCACACAGACCGTAATGGTCGGGGATCGACAGCCGTCGTGACCGCGGGGAACTCCGGGGATCGATGAACGACTCGGCCGACGCGACCGGCGTCGACGACGCGTCCGAGCCGGTCGATCCGAACGCGGACCTCGCGGACCTCGCCGATCGCCCTGCGCTGGACGTCGACGCCGCGGCGGACCTGGTGGATCGACTCGTCGAGAACGTCGAGTCGGTGATCGTCGGGAAACGCGAGGCGGTCGAACACGTCCTCGTCACGGTGCTCGCACGCGGGCACCTGCTCGTCGAGGACGTTCCGGGCGTCGGCAAGACCACGCTGGCGAAGGCGGTCGCCCGTTCCGTCGACGCCTCCTTCAAACGCGTCCAGTTCACGCCGGACCTCCTCCCCTCGGACGTCACCGGCGTCAACGTGTTCAACCAGCGCACCGACGAGTTCGACTTCCGGCCCGGGCCGGTGTTCGCGAACGTCGTGCTCGGCGACGAGATCAACCGCGCCCCGCCGAAGACGCAGTCGGCGTTGCTCGAGGCGATGGAGGAACGACAGGTGACGACGGACGGCGTCACCCGGACGCTGCCCGACCCGTTCTGCGTGATCGCGACCCAGAACGACGTGGAACCGGGGCGAACCTACGAGCTGCCGGTCGCGGAGATCGACCGCTTCACGAAGAAGATCCGGCTCGGCTACCCCGACGTCGAGGCCGAGGCGACGATCCTCGACCGCACCGTGGGCGACCACCCGATCGGTTCGGTCGAGCCGGTGGCGAGCCTCGAGGACGTTCGACGGGCCCGCGCGACCGTCGCGGACGTCGAAGTCAGGGAGCCCGTCCGGACCTACGTGGCTCGGCTCGCGAAGTACACGCGCCGGACCGCGGCGCTCGGCGTCAGCCCGCGCGGGAGCCTCGCGCTGTTGCGAACCGCACAGGTCAGAGCCGTCCTCGACGGCCGCGACTACGTGATCCCCGACGACGTACAGACCGAAGCCCCGACGGTGCTCGCCCACCGGATCCGGACGGACGCCGGCGCGGCCGAGGGGACCGACGGGGCCGACGTCGTCGCGGAGGCGCTCGATCGTATCCCGGTGGAGTGAGGCGATGGCCGACGCCTTCCTCACCCGTCGCGGCCGGGTCGTCCTGGCGGTCTGCGTCGCCGGCGCGGTCATGGCCGTCGCGGCCGGGGGCCGATCGCTCAACGCCGTCGTCCTCCCCGGAGCCGTCGCGCTCGCCGCCGGCTACGTTCAGATCTCGCGGGTGGAGCCGCCGGGAGCCCGTCGGTCGGGACCCGGCGACGGCTTCGTCGGCGAGGAGCGCGAGGTCAGGATCGACTTCGACGGCGGAGCGCCGGGCACGCCCGTCGACCGTTCCTTCGTCGCGGACGTCCGGGACCGCCTCGATGACGGGTTGGCCGACACGTCCGATTCGGGCGGCGTCGACGGACGGACCGGCGCGGTCCGGATCGCCGTGGGCGAGGAACCGGCGACGTATCGTCTCGGGTTTCTCGAGCGGGGCGACCGCCGGCTCGGACCGATCGAGCTGTCGGCGACCGACGTGTTCGGACTCTTCGAGAGGCGCCTGCGGATCGACGAGCGCGACCGGGTCGTCGTCTATCCCGCGATCCGTGCGATCCCGTCGTGGTTCCGACGTGGGCTGTACGCCGACGAGGCCCTCGGTGCGAGCCGACAGCGCGAGGAGTTCGATCGCCTCCGCGAGTACGCGCGGGGCGACTCGCTCCGGGACGTTCACTGGCCGGCGACGGCCAAACACGACGAGATCGTCGTCAAGGAGTTCGCGGCCGAAACCGACCACCGACGCGTGTCGATCGCGGGCGGGACGCGTTACTCGGCCGACGCCGACGCGGCCGACGTGCTCGCGAGCGCGACCGCGAGCCTCGCGCTCTCGCTTCTCGACGACGGCGTACCCGTCGACGTACGGTTGCCGGCCGGAGCGGTCGCGGCGGAGCCCGGCCCTCACGGGCGGCGCGAACTCCTCGAGCTCGCCGCGCACACGGGGCCGGGTGCGATCGACGACCTCGACGACGCGGACGTCCGGATCGTCGCCGGGCGCGACGACGCGCGGATCCGGACCGAGGACCGAACCGTCCGCTTCTCGGAGCTGCGAGCGGCGGCGAACGCCCCGGGCGCCGGTGAACGCGATGGCGGTCGGCGCGACGTCGACCGGCGCAAGTGGGGCGGCGACCCGGACGCGACCGTCGTCGACGGAGCGTACGGATCGAGCGCGCACGGAGCGAGCGAGCGACGCGGGAACGACTCCCCCGTCATCGCGCCCGGGAGGACGGACGGAGCGGGCGACTGGAGGAGGCCGGGCCGATGACGAACCGCTCGCACGAGGGCTCGCGGGACCTCCGCGGCACCGGACCGCTCGGCGCGGTCCCCGCGGGTCTCACGGAGCCCGCCACGCTCGGGGTGGCCATCGCGTTCCTCGCGTACGTGAGCGCGTTCGCCTCGATCACGGACGTCGTCGGAGGGACGGCGCGGTTGGCGGCGGTCGTCGCGGTCGCGGCCGTCTGCGGTGCGGCGCTCGCGCGGGTCGTCTCCCCGCGGACCGCGGTCCGGTTGGCGGTCGCCCTCTTCGGCGCCGGGCTGTTCGGGTACTACCTCGCGATCCCGGGAAGCCGCGTCGCGATCGGGTCGCTCGGGGCCGTCGCCCTCGACGTGGTCTCGCTTCTGACCGGGCTCTCCGTGCTCCGGCTCGCGCTGGTCGACGTGTGGGTGCTCGTCATCGCGCCGGTCCCGACGTTCCTCGTGGCGTACCTCGCCGGACGGGCCCGCCACGTCGCCGCCGCCACGGTGGCCGGCGGGACCCTCGGGTTCTTCGTGCTCACCGGGGACGCGGGCGACGCGGTGACGCTGGCCGGCGTGGTCGGCGTCGCCGTCGCGGTCGGGCTCTCGACCGTCTCGGTCCCCGGCGGGCTTCGGAGCCACGGCGGGACCCTCGCCGCGGTGCTCGCGGTGATGGTGCTCGCGAGCGCGACGGTGACCGTGTTGCCGGCGGGCGCGGCACAGCCCTGGGCGGTCGACCGCGGCGCGCCCGGGATCGAGTCCACGCTCGTCGCCGACGACGAGCTCGAGATCGTGGGAACGACCCGGCTCTCGCCGGAGGTTCGGTTCACGATGGAGAGCCCCGTCGAGCGGAACTGGCACGTCGCCTCCTACGACACCTACACCGGGGACGGCTGGGTCCGGTCGGGCGAGGAGCGCCCGCTCGAGGCCCCGCTCTCTGGACCGCCGGGTGACGCGAGAGCGGTCGAGTCGACGTTCACGACGGAGACCGAGATGGAGACGATCCCCGCACCCTGGCAGGCCGTCGACGTCGGCGGAGTGGTCGGCGGGGCCGCACAGGTGGACGACCGCGGGACGATCCGACCGGGCGGGCCGATACTCGAGGGCGACCAGGTCGCCGTCGAGAGCCGGGTCCTCGACGCCTCGCCGGCGGAGCTCCGGAACGCGAGCACCGACTACGACCCGACGATCGAGGAGCGGTACACCCAGCTCCCCGAGAGCACGCCCGACCGGGTCGGCGAACGGACCGCGGAGGTGCTCGCGGAGGCGGACGCCGAGAACCCCTACGACGAGGCGGCCGCGATCGAGTCGTACCTGATCGAGGAGTACGACTACTCGCTGACGATAGACCGGCCGGAGGGCGACATCGCCGACGCGTTCCTCTTCGAGATGACGGCCGGCTACTGTACGTACTTCGCGACGACGATGGTCGCGATGTTGCGCTCACAGGGGGTTCCGGCGAAGCTCGCCACGGGCTACTCCAGCGGCCAGCAGGTGGACACCGACGAGTACGTCGTCCGCGGGCAGGACGCCCACGCGTGGGTGATGGTGTACTTCCCGGAACACGGCTGGGTCGAGTTCGACCCGACCCCGAGCGCCGAGCGTAACCTGGCCCGTGACATCCGGCTGGCGGAGGCTCGCTCGGACGGCGCCGAGAACGTCGACACCGACCGCTCCGGGTTCGAGATCTCCACGAACGTCGAGGAGGAGCCGAACCAGCTCCCGGAGGCCAATGCGAGCGGGAACGAGACGACCGCCGGAAACGACACGGAGTCCGGGCTGAACGGGAGCAGCTCGACGGTGAACGACTCCGTACCCGAGGAGCTTCGACCGGACGCTCCTTCGACGGTGGGTGCGCCCGACGGTGACGGCGGGCCCTCGCTTCCCTCGCGGGAGGTGCTCGGGTACTGGCTCCTCTTCGTCGTCGTCGCGACCGCGGGCGCGCGCCACGTCGGCGCGACGGACCGGGCGTACCACGCGGCGCGGCTCCGACTGCCGAGCCGCTCGCGGACGCCGCGTGCGGACGCGGAGCGGGCCTTCGCCGACCTCGAGCGGATCCTCGCCCGACGGTACCGGGAGCGCCGCCCGGGCGAGACGCCGCGGGCGTACCTCGACGGCCTTCGAGCGCGCGGGGTCGACGACCGGGTCCACGCGATCGGGGAGGTCTACGAGCGGGCGGCCTACGCCGGGGACGTGAGTCGAGAGGACGCCGACGCCGCGAGACGAACGGTGCGGCGGCTCGCGCTGGAGTCGACGCCGCTTCTGGGCCGGCTGTTCGACCGGAAGTGATCGACCCGTTCGGCGTTCGTCCCGTCGGAACCGCCCGCGTTTCGACCGGATCGAGGAGGGGGCTGCCGACACTATTTAATACGGGCACCCTGTACTCTCGAACTGTAATGTCGGAAGTCTGCTCGACGTGCGGGCTGCCCCAGGAACTCTGCGTCTGCGAGGACGTCGCGAAGGAGTCCCAGCAGATCAGCATCCGCATCGACGAGCGCAGGTACGGTAAGGAGGTAACGGTCATCGAAGGCTTCGACCCGAAGGACGTGGACATGAGTTCGTTGTCCTCGGACCTGAAATCGAAGTTCGCCTGCGGCGGCACCGTCGAGGACGGCGCCATCGAGCTTCAGGGGAACCACTCGGGTCGCGTGGAGGACTTCCTCCGCGATAAGGGATTCAACGTCGCGTGACCGGTACCTGACCGCCCGTCGTCGAGCGTATCTCGTCGTTTTTCATACCTCACGAGCCGCAGAGTCGTTCCTCCTCGGGAGGGTCGTCTCCCGTCGAACCGACGACCGATCAGATCAGGACCGCCGCGCGCCCGACGACGAACGCCGCCGCCGCGAGGAAGGTCCCGTACTTGAAGTGGCCCTGTGCGGCGCTCGGGTCCGAGAATCCCTCGTAGCAGGCGTACAGCATCACCGCGTCCGCGACCGCGACGACGACGAGGTAGACCGCCCCGAAGGTGCCGAGGAGGTACGGGAGCGGACTGACCGCGACGGCGACGAGGAGGGTTCCGGCGGCGATCCACAGCGACCGACGCTCGCCGACCGCGACGGGGAGCGTCCGGAGTCCCTCCTCGCGGTCGCCCGCGAGGTCCTCGACGTCCTTTATCACCTCGCGGGTGAACGTCGAGAGCGCCGCGAGCGCGGCCAACACCAGCGGAGCCTCGAGGCTCCCGACGGCGGCCCCGCCGAAGAGGAAGGTCGAGCCGACGAGGTAGGAGACGAGCGCGTTCCCGAGCCCCGGCGTCCCCTTGAACACCGTGGTGTAGGTGACGAGCGCGACCAGGTTGACCGCGGCGATGGCGAGGGCGGCGACCGGCAGCAGCGCGGCGAACCCGATCGCGGCGGCGAAGAGCGCCGCCGAGAGCGCGAGCGCGCCGCGCGGGGAGACCGCGCCGCGCGGGATCGGGCGGTCCGGTCGGTTGATCGCGTCGATCTCGCGGTCGAAGTAGTCGTTGATCGCGTTGCCGGCGGCGACCGCGACCGCGGTGGTCACGACCGCGACCGCCGCGGTGAGGGTCGCGTCGCCGAGTCCGGCCACGAACGCGCCGGTGGCCGTCAGCACGCCGGCGGCGACGCAGTTCGCCGGCCGCGTTAGCTCCAGTGCCCCGCGTAACGTGTCTTGCAACTCGTTTCCGTCCACCGGCGCGCGCGACATAAACGACGCGGGATCGGTCGGATACGACACGGGACGGGAAGGCTTCGATCCGCATCTACGCCTCACTAACGTTTATGCCATGAGCCCCGGAACGTGCGCGCATGGCTAAAGGCCTGGACGTCGGTACGATGAACATCCTCTCGGGGCGACAGGAAGGCTCCGAGACGGTGTTCGTACAGCAACGCAACTCGTTCGTCGAGATCGAGTACAGCGATATGGCCGAGCAGATGCTCTCCAGGAGCGAAGTCCTCCACATCCGGAAGGACGACAAGGTGTACGTCGTCGGCGACGACGCCCTCAACTTCGCGAACATCTTCAACAAGGAGACGCGCCGGCCGATGCAACACGGGATCCTCTCGAGCGACGAGTCCTCGGCGATCCCGATGATCAAGCTCATCACCGAGCAGGTGGTCGGCGAGCCTTCCCGCCCCAACGAGCGGCTGTTCTACTCCAGCCCGGCGGACCCGATCGACTCGCCGCTCACGACGCTGTATCACGAGAAGACGCTCGAGTCGATGCTCGGCGACATGGGGTACGACCCCGAACCGATCAACGAGGGAATGGCCGTCATCTACTCCGAGCTCGCGGACAACAACTTCACCGGGCTCGGGATCAGCTTCGGCGCGGGGATGACGAACGTCTGTCTCGCCTACTACGCCGTCCCCGTGATGAAGTTCTCCATCGCCCGCGGGGGCGACTGGGTCGACGAGCAGACCGCGCAGGCGACGGGGACGCCCGTCGACAAGGTCACGAGCATCAAGGAGGACGAGTTCGAGCTCGACTTCCGCACCGACGTCGGCGGCGTCGAGGGCGCGCTCGCGATCTACTACGAGAACCTGCTCGATTACGTGATCGAGAACATCACCCGCGAGGTCGACGAGGAGGACGTCGAGGAGGGCCTCGACGTGCCCGTCGTCGTCACCGGCGGGACCTCCAGCCCGAACGGCTTCGAGGACCTCTTCGCCGACCACCTCGCGGACGCGAACATCCCGTTCTCGATAAGCGGCGTCCGCTCGCCCGACGAGCCGATGTACAGCGTCGCCAGCGGCGCGCTGGTGGCCGCCCGCTCCGAGGAGGGCGCGGACGAGGACGCCGGGTCCGCCGAGACGGCGGAAGCGACCGAGGCGGCCCCCGAATCCGAGGACTGACCGACCGCACCGGGGCGGAACGGTCCCCGCCGCCGTGCCGACCCGCCGTTTTTCCGTCCCCACGAGCGACGCGGCAGCCGTCGCGACGACGTCACCCTCATCCCCGTGGTCGCTTCCTCGTTGCTCCCGACGGCAACGATCCGTATTAACACGAACGATTATTAAGGATAGGCGAATAGGGACGAGCGTGGCATCCGTAGTACACGACTGATCCGCGATCGGAGCCCGGGCCGGCGGGCACGGTTCCCCTCGGGGACGAGGATCACGAGACGGACGGCACAGACGATGAACTACCGACGGCGGCCGAGGCGGTCGCGCGTTCGGCCGCGACGTTCGACCCGAGCGACACCCGGCGGCTCCCGAACGGGACCGACGAGTGGAACGGGTACGCGGGGTCGCTCCACGTCGAGGAGTGACCCCGCGGCGGACCCTTTTAGACGACCGAGCGAGTACCGGCGAGCGGCCGATGACGATCCACCGCTCCGAGCCGGACTCGGCACCCGGCGACGACGAGCCCTATGAGTGCCGAGGCCACACCTTTGGTGTCGAGCGTACGCGAAAAGCCACACGCACGTCCGCTTACTCCCCCTGACTCGGCAGCCGCCGCGCGAGCACCGACACCAGCGCGTCCATGTCCCGCGTCTGGTACCACGCCGTTCCCGGACCCGTGAACTCGAAGACGAGTCCCTCGCCGCCGAGAAGGTTCGACTTGAGGCCGCCGACGCGCTCGATCGAGTAGTCGATCGTGTCGTCCCAGGCGACCAGGTGTTGGTTGTCCAGGACGTACGACTCGCCGGGGGCCAGTTCGATCGTCTCGAGACCGCCGTAGGAGTCGACGAAGGCGGTGCCGGTCCCCTTCAGCGCCAGCGGCGTCAGACTGGCCTCGCCGAGCATCGACTTGAGGCCGCCGACCTCCGAGTCGACGTCGATCCCCGCGGTCGCCGCGAGGAACGCGCCGTCGACGGTGTAGAGCGTCTCGTCGCGGAGCTCGTGGGCCGCGACGTCGCCCGGCGACGGCGGCGCGAACGTCACCGTGCCCGGCTCGCCCTCGGCGGTGAACTCGTTGACGAAGGCGGACTCCCCGCCCAGAAGCGACTTCGCCGAGCTGAGAAGGCCGTCTCGGCTCGTTCCGGTCTCCATCGAGACGGTCGCGGAGTGGCCGACCAGCGCACCCGGTTCGGCGACGATCGACTCGCCCGGCTCCAGCGTGACGATCAGGTGCGTGTACGACGGCTTGTGGGTGAACTCGTACTCCATGGGTGGATCTCCGCGGGTGAGTTCGGCGGATCACTACTTAAATTGGCGGCTCCATCGGAGGAAGCGATCGTGACGTCTTCCGCCCGTTCCTCCGGCGTCAGTTCTTTCCGGTCTCCCATCGTTCCGCGATCTCCTCACCCGTCGTTATCCACGCGTCGCCCGTCGCGAGGACGTGCTGGATCAGTTCCTCGAGCGCGTCGATGCGGCCGGCACGACCGATGATCTGCGGATGCATCGTCAGGGTGAACGCGCGCCCGCGCTTGTGGAGGCCGTCGAACTCCCTCCGCCACGAGTCGAAGACCGGTCCCGTGGGGGTGATGCCGCTCTGGTACGGGAGCTGCGGGTACATCTGGTATCCGAAGTACGGCCAGTCGTCGAGCGACCAGTCGAACGGGATCTCGACGATCCCCTCGTCGTGGACGTACGGGCGGTCGTCGTCCATGAACGTCGACTCCCAGCGGATGCCGTGCTCGGCGAGCAGTTCGAGCGTGTGGTCGCTCAGATCGGAGGCCGGGCTGCGGTACCCGACGGGCGTCTCGCCGAGCAGGTCGTCGAACACGTCCAGCGCTTCCTTGACGTCCGCCTCCTCCTCGGCCCGCGAATCGAAGTTCGAGGGGTTGACGTGACGATACCCGTGATGGCCGATCTCGTGTCCGGCCTCGTGGATGGCCCGGACCGTCTCCGGCCAGTCCTCGGCCACCCTTCCGGGTATGAAGAACGTACACCGGAGATCGTACCTGTCGAACAGCTCGAGTATCCGCGGAACGGCGACGTTCGGGCCGAACTCCCCGCGCGTTCGGATCGGCGGCTTGTCCCACGCCTCGTCGCTCTCGATGCGGAGGTTCCAGATCTCGTCCGCGTCCAGATCGAAGGTGAAACAGGCGGCGCTCCGATATCCGTCCGGCCATGGCGAATCGGACATGGTTCACGGCGCGTCTCTCCGGCGACGGAATTATATCCTTCGGCGGGTCCGGCGCGCATCGGGTCGGACCGTGAGGACCGTTCCGTCCGCCGGTCGATTTATGTCGATCCGATCGCAGTGATCGGCCATGACAACGAGCGTCTCACGGGAGGAGGTCCGCGAGTGCGTCGAGGGGAATCGAACTCGTCTGTTGGACTTCCTGGAGGAACTCGTCTCCGCCCGGTCGCTCCCCGGCGAGGAGGGGCCGGCACAGGAGGTGATGAAGGCGAAGTTCCGGGATCTGGACCTCTCCCTCGACGTCTGGGAGCCGGACGCCGACGACCTCCGGGACCATCCGGGATTCTTCGAGACGACGCCGTATCGGGAGTACGGGTACGAGGGACGCGAGAACGTCGCGGCGGTCGACGAGGGGGCGGGTGAGGGCGGCCGTTCGCTCGTCGTGAGCGGCCACGTCGACGTCGTCAACCCGGACCCCGTCGACGACTGGGAGCACGACCCGTGGGATCCCACGATCGAGGACGGGCGGATGTACGGCCGGGGGACGATGGACATGAAGGGCGGCATCGCGGCGTTCGTCCACGCGTACGAGTGTCTTCAAGAGCTCGGGGTCGACCTCGCCGGCGATCTGACGCTTCAGACGACGATCGAGGAGGAGGCCGGCGGGGTCGGCGGCGTCCTCTCGGCGTTGGAACGCGGCCACCGACCCGACGCCGCGATCGTCGCGGAGCCGTCCGGCGTCCCGAAGATCGGCGTCGCCAGCGCCGGCGTGCTGTACTTCCGCGTTACCGTTCCCGGGAAGACGGCACACACCGCCTACAAGTTCCTCGGCACGGACGCCGTCGGAAAGGCGTTCGAGGTCCATCGGGCGTTGGAGGCGTATCACGACGACCTCAACGACCGGATCGAGGACTACGGGCCCGCACTCAACCAGTACCCGGAAGCGGCGGGCAGCACCGCCAACCTGAGCCTGACGAACATCGAGGTTCCGGGGTCCTGGACGTCGACCGTTCCGGGAGAGGCGGTCATGGAGTTCCGGGTCGGCTGGCCGCCGAGCGCGGGCCTCGACCAGCACGACGTCCGCGAGGAAGTGGAGGACGTCGTCGCCGCGGTGGCGGCCGGAGACGAGTGGCTGAGCGAGCATCCGCCGGAGATCGAGTGGTTCGGCTGGAGCACGGACCCACACGAGATCGACTTCGAGAGCGACTTCTACCGGCTGGTCCGTGAGGAGACTGAACGGGTCACCGGCGGGACCGTGGAACACCGGGGCGGCCTCGGCGGCAACGACGAGCGGTTCTACAACCGGTACTACGGGATCCCCACCCCGAGCGTCGGGCCGGAGGGCGGCAACGGCCACGGCGCCGACGAGTTCGTCGAGATCGACTCGTTAGTGGAGACGGCGCGGGTCCACGCGCTCACGATGATCGGCTGGTGTGGAGTGGCCTGATACGGCGTCGGTTCCGGGCGTCCGTCGCCGCGCCGGTGGTCGGTCGAGCCTACCAGGCGGACCAGGCGGTGAGGCTCTCGTCGCGGCCGTACACCCGCTTGAGGTCCTTCGCGTACGCCATGTCGCCGGCGTGATCGAGCTTCTCGTGTCGGTACTTGGGGGCGTCCTCGCGGATGTGAAGCCCTTCGATCGTGAACTCCTCGTCGCCGAACTCGACGGTCTCGCCGACGACGAACTCCATGTCGCCGGGGACGTTCACGCTTATCGATCGGGTCCGGTCGGCGTCGCCGTCCTTCGGGTGGAGCGTGACGTCGACGCCGACGTTGTCGACCGCGCGGGTCCACAGCGTCTCGACGCTCGTGATCGCCGCGTCCTCGACGCGGTGTTCGGGGCCGAGTTCGATCCCGGTGACCCGAACCTGCATCAGCGCGTCCTCGGTGTCGACGACGAACTCCTCGCCGGTCTCGACGCCGCCCTCGGCGGGGACCTCCATCTCGGTGGTAAACGAGTCACCGTCCTGTGAGACGACGATCGTGAGGTCGATCGTCTCCTCCTCGGGGATCTCGGTCTTGTGGGTGTGATCGCAGTCGGTACACCGGACGGTGGCCTGGCCGCCGGGTCGCAACACCTCGTGGACGGTCTCCTCGCCCGACGAACACGACGGGCAGACGAGACTCACTCGGTCTCCGGTTTCGGTCATTACGGCGTCGTTCCCGCCGCGTGCGTAAATATCCGCTCCCCTGACGGCCGTGTGCGTGCCAGTGCCAGCCGTGTACGTGCCGTCGACTACCGTGTGCGTGTCGCTGTCCGGGGGCCGGACGAGTACAGAAACTGGTTTACCGGTGTCGGCGGAACGGACGCCCATGATCGTACCCGGGTCGAGTTCGCAACTGCTCGCGGCCGCGCTCGCGGAGGAGACGGGTCGTCCGCTCGCGACCGCGACGTACGACCGCTTCCCGGACGGCGAGCGTCTCGCCGCCGTCCCGGGGTTCGAGGGAACGGAGGCGACCGTCGTCGCGTCGACTGACTCCGACGAGGCGTGGGTCGAACTCCTCCAGTTACAGGACGCCGTCCGTCAGGCCGGCGCGGAGCGCGTGACGACCGCCATCCCGTACATGGGATACGCCAGACAGGACGAGTCGTTCCGCGACGGTCAGCCCGTCTCCGCGCGGGCGATGGCGCGGGCGGTCTCGACCGGAACCGACCGCGTGGTGCTCGTCAACCCGCACGAGCCGACGGTCGCCGACTTCTACGACGTGCCGGTCGAGACGGTCGACGCGGCGAGCGTCCTCGCCGCCCCCCTCTCCGGTCTGCGGGACCCGCTCTTTCTCGCGCCCGACGAGGGGGCGATCGGGATCGCCGAGACCGTCCGCGACGCGTACGGCGAGGGCGAGACGGACTACTTCGAGAAACACCGCGACCGCGAGACGGGCGACGTGGAGGTCTCCCCCTCCGACGCGCCCGTCGACGGCCGGGACGTCGTCGTCGCCGACGACATCGTCGCCACCGGGTCGACGATGAGCGAGGCGGTCGACGTGCTGGTCGAGCGGGGAGCCGAGCGCGTGGTCGCTGCCTGCGTCCACCCCATGCTGGCCGAGAACGCGGTGACGA
Source organism: Halorubrum aquaticum (assembly GCF_900113615.1). Lineage (GTDB taxonomy): Archaea > Halobacteriota > Halobacteria > Halobacteriales > Haloferacaceae > Halorubrum > Halorubrum aquaticum. The sequence continues at coordinate 5,204 of NZ_FOPZ01000014.1, read as the reverse complement.
GGCTGCGGGCCGCCGGCGTCGACCGGATCGTCGGCACCGACACGATCGAGCGGGGCTGTAGCGTCGTCAGCGCCGCGCCGGTCCTCGCGGAGGCGCTCAATGCGGCCGAAACGCTGGCCGAGGAACGGTGAGGCGGGACCGGTCAACGCTCGGAGGGCAGTGATGGGTAGCCGACCCGATTTGGGGAATATTATTACGTATACCCATCGTACGACGAGGCATGTCCCACGCCACGCTCGACGACCGCGGTCGGCTGACGCTTCCGAAGGAACTGCGGGAACGGTACGGCGAGCGGTATCACGTGGTCGACCTCCACGACGGGATCAAGCTGATCCCGATCGACGAGGACCCGCTGGACGCGCTGAGAGACGAATTCGCGGACGTCGACGAGACTGTGGACGAACTCCGCCAGGGGGCGCGCGAGGCGGCTCTGACCGACGCCGGACGCTGAATGTACGTCGAGACCGATTTCCTCCTGGCGCTCATCAAGGAGGACGACTGGTTGGGTAGTTCCGCGGAGGCGATCTACGACGAGCACCGAACGGAACTGTGGACCTCACGGTTCACCCTCATCGAACTCCTTCTCGTCGCCTACCGCGAGGGGCTCGATACGGAACGCGTCATCGCGAACGCGACGGAACTCGTCGAGGTCCGTGGGGACACGGAGACGGTCGTCGCTGCCGCGAGCTACGTCGAGGAACACGGGTTCACTCCGTTCGACGCGCTCCACCTCGTCGAATCCGGCGGGGATACGATCGTCTCCAGTGACGACGCCTACGAAGGGTTCGCCTCGCGGGTAGATCTGCGGAACATCGACGAGGGGTAACGCTCCGCAACGAATAAACGGCGCTCGCACCTCCCTTCGATAATGGCCGATTGGACGGAGCGGTACCGCCCGAGCACGCTCTCGGAGGTCCGCGGCAACGACAAGGCCCGCGACGCGTTCGCTGAGTGGGCGCGTTCGTGGGACGACCACCGCGAGGCCGTCATCCTCCACGGCAGCCCGGGCGTCGGGAAGACGAGCGCGGCACACGCCTTAGCGAACGACATGGGCTGGGAGACGGTGGAGCTGAACGCCTCCGACCAGCGGACCGCCGACGTGATCGAGCGGTTCGCCGGTCGTGCGGCCCGAAACGCCACCCTCGGCGGCAGCGCGGCCGGCGGCGGGGCGACCGGCGGCGACACCGCCTCCAGACAGCTCGTGATCCTCGACGAGGCCGACAACATCCACGGCAACTACGACCGCGGCGGGGCCTCCGCGATCACGAAGCTGGTCAAGGAGTCGGGCCAGCCCATCGTGCTCATCGCCAACGAGTTCTACGACATCTCCCGCGGACTCCGGAACGCGTGTCGGGACGTCGAGTTCCGCGACGTCTCCGCGCGCTCCATCGTTCCCGTCCTGCGGGACGTCTGCCGCAAGGAGGGCATCGAGTTCGAGTCGGACGCCCTCCAGCGGATCGCCGAGCGCAACCGCGGCGACCTCCGCGGCGCGATAAACGACCTCCAGGCCGCCTGTGAGGGCCGATCGTCGATCGCCGTCGAGGACGTCGTCACCGCCGACCGCGACAAGGCGATGGGGATCTTCCCGTTCCTCGACGCGGCGCTCAAGGAGGAGTCCGCCGAGGAGACGCTCCGGTCGGCGTACGCGGTCGACGAGACGCCCGACGACCTCACGAAGTGGATCGAGGACAACGTGCTCGACGTGTACGACGCGGCGGAGGCGACCCGCGCGTACGACTTCCTCGCGAACGCCGACGTGTGGCTCGGTCGCGTGCGCGCCAGTCAGAACTACTCCTACTGGCGGTACGCGACCGACAACGCGGCCGCGGGCGTCGCCGCCGCACGCGACGGAACCAAGGGCGGGTGGACCCGATACGGCCGCCCGCAGTTCTGGCCCTCCTCGGACGCGACCGCCGACGAGGTGGTGGGGAAGATCGCCGAGACGAGCGGCTGTAGCGTCGCGACCGCGCGCCGGGAGGTGTTGCCGTTCCTCTCCGCGGTCACCCACCACTGTAAACCCCGCGAGTTGACCGTGGCGATGGCGGCCGCCTACGACCTCGACGAGGCCGGCGTGGCGTTCGTCACCGGCTCCGGCGAGTCGACGAACAAGGTGGAATCGATCGTCGAGGACGCTCGGGAGCGCCGCGAGGAACGCATGGAGGACCACGCCGACGGCGCGTTCGCCGGCGGGGCCGGACGCGACGGCGACGCCGCGAGCGCGAACGACGGCGGCGCGGCCGGCACGGGCGACGACACCGACCGCGACGGCGGGGAACGCGGAGCCGGTTCGGACGTCGACGAGCCGACCGACGACGAGGGATCGGCGGACGGCGAGGTCGACGAGGACGACGGAAGCGACGACGGCCAGTCGGGACTGAGCGACTTCGTATAGACGGGATTGAACGACTTCGTTGAGGCGGGGGTTCGGAAAGGGGATCAACCGACGACGGAAAGAGCCCTCACTCCGCGGAGGGGGATCCGCGATCGCTGACGGCGGTCCCACTCGCCGGGTCGTCGCCCGCGGTCCCGTCCGGATCGTCGTGTCGCTCGACGCCGGCGAACTCGAATCGGGCACCGCCGGCGCGGCTCTCGGCCACCGAGACCGACCAGCCGTGTGCCTCGGCGATCCGCTCGACGATGGCGAGTCCGAAGCCCGTCCCCTCCTCGGCGGTCGTGTGGCCGGGTTCGAAGACGTCCTCGCGGTCGTCCTCGGGAATTCCCGGTCCGTCGTCCGCGACGTAGAACCCGTCGTCAGTCCGGCCGACGAAGACGCGCACGCCGTCGGAGCCGACCCGTCGGTCGGCGGTGGCGTCGTCGGGGCGGTCCGCGTCGTCGCCGACGGGCGTCGCGTCCTCGTCGATCTCGCCGTCCGAGCCGTGTTCGATCGCGTTCCGAAAGAGGTTCTCGAGGGCCTGTCGAAGCCGGTTTCGGTCACACTCGACCCGCGGGAGGGGTTCCTCGACGACCAGCTCCGCGTTCGCCGTCCGCCCGATGGTGGCCCACGCCCGGTCGACGACGGCCCGGAGGTCGGTCTCGGCGGTCGCCTCGACCGAGCGGCCCTCGCGGGCGAGGGAGAGGAGATCCGAGATGAGTTCGTCCATGCGGTCCAGGGCGTCGTGGACGCGATCGATCCGTTCGTTCGCCTCGTCGCCGTCGAAGTCGCGGGCCAACTCGAGGTTGCCGACCGCGACCGAAAGCGGGTTTCGGAGGTCGTGGCTGACGACGCTCGCGAACTCCTCGAGGCGCTCGCGCTGTTGTTCGAGCCGGCGCTGTCGCTCGATCCGGTCGTAGGCGGGGAGCAGGTAGCCGATCACGTCGCCGTCCTCGGCCCGCCGCCCGTGTTCGTGGATCCACGTGGGGTCCGTACCGTCGCGGACGACGCGGTAGGCGACGTCGACGCCGTCCCCGCCGAGCTCCTCGCGGAGCCGATCCCGGTCCTCGGGATGGACGGCCTCGAGCCACGAATCGAGCGCGAGGTCCTCGATCGGAAGCTCCGGGTCTCCGGCGGATTCGAGCACGATCCGGGCGGCGTCACCCTCCGGTCGTCGATACGCGACTCCCGGTCGCGGATCGGCTCGCGGAGACATATGCCACCGGATCGTTCGTGAGCCGGTATAAGTCTTACCTGAATAACATTTGTCGGACGGTGATATCAATGATCAAACGAAGTGAATTAACGGGTCCATCAGTGAAATAACGGTGGAGATCACACCGGAACACGAACGGTGCCCGACGGCGGGCGTTTCGCTCCGTGAGCCGTCGTCGATCGGGATCGACCTCGGGCCCGAACGACGACCGACCCCGGGCTCGAACGGCGGAGCCGGTCGTGCCGGGGACACAACACGTATCACACCGGGCGACGACCGCCCACCATGCGCGCGGCCGTCCTTCACGAATACGGCGAGGAGTTGGCGATCCGGGACCTCCCCGAGCCGGAGCCGGGACCGGACGACGCGGTCGTCCGCGTCGACGCCTGCGGGGTCTGTCGGAGCGACTGGCACGCCTGGAAGGGCCACGGCGAGTGGGCCGACGACCTGGTCCCGCGCGGACAGGTGCTCGGCCACGAGCCGGCCGGCGAGGTCGTCGCCGTCGGCGACGCGGTCGACCGGTTCGCCCCAGGCGACCGCGTCGTGGTGCCCTTCTCGCTCGGCGACGGGACGTGCCCCCACTGCCGGCGCGGCCACGGCAACGTCTGTGCGGACGGGCGCGCCCTCGGGTTCGAACCCGACGCGCCCGGCGCGTTCGCCGAGCGGGTCGCCGTCCCTCGCGCCGACTACAACCTCGTCGAGCGTCCGTCGTGGCTGCCCGCCCGCGACGCCGCGGCGCTCGGCTGCCGGTACATGACCGCCTATCACGCGCTCGTCGAGCGCGCCGGCGTCGGCGGCGGCGACCGGGTGGCCGTCCACGGCTGCGGCGGCGTCGGGCTCTCGGCGGTCCAGATCGCGGCCGCCGTCGGTGCGCGTGTCGTCGCGGTCGACGTCGACGACGACGCGCTCTCGCGGGCCGTGGACCTCGGCGCGGCGGAGACGGTGTTGGCGGGCGGCGGAGAGGCCGACGCCGGGGCCGACGCTGACGCGTCCGTCCCCGAGCGGATCCGCTCGCTCACCGACGGCGGCGTCGACGTCTCGGTCGACGCGTTGGGGATCGCCGAGACCTGTCGCAACTCCGTTCGGTCGGTCCGCCCCCGCGGGACGCACGTTCAGGTCGGGCTGACCACGGAGGCGGAACGCGGCGAGGTGTCGCTGCCGACCGACTGGATGACCCGCTGGGAGGTGTCGTTCCTCGGCGCGCGGGGGATGCCGCCGACGAACTACGAGGACCTCTTCGCGCTCGTCGAGGCGACCGGGATCGACCCCGGCGCGCTCGTGACGAGAGAGCTGGCGTTGCCGGAGGTCTCCGACCGGCTCGCGGCGATGGACGACTACGACGTGCGCGGCGTCGAGGTCGTCACCGAGTTCTGATTACCACCAAGCCGGCTCCGCCGAGGCTCGTTTTTCAGGCGACTCAGTGTGGAACCCCCGGTCGATAAAGGTGAGAGAGGTATCAATCCGGGGCGGTGGCGCGCCTCCGAGCGCCCGAAGGGCGCGAGGAGCCCGCGAGGGACGCCGCGAACGCTTGAAAAGCGTGAGCGGCGAGGCTGGGGAGGTGTGAGGTGCGGGGCTGTGCGGGGCGGGATGGGACACAAAGGGGCAGTCGCCGGCGGC
>NZ_FOPZ01000013.1 GCF_900113615.1 Halorubrum aquaticum | reverse complement strand
CGTTCCGCTTCGTCACTCTCTGATTCAAATCGCCGACGCTGCGCGTCTGCTCGTCACGTCGTTCCTCGCAGAATGCTCGGTCAGGGATTTGAACCCTGGTCGTCGGCTGTCTTCCGAACCGGCACGGCGACGTACCGCGTTCGTCGAAAGGCCAACATGATTGGCCGGACTACACCAACCGAGCGCGTTCGCTCGTTACGACGGGGCCGATTTAACTCTTCTCAACTCCCTTCGCCGAGACACGCCTTCACACGACCCCGGACCGCGAAGACCGGTCGCGGCCGTGGCTCGGTCGCGGGCTCGCCACGGGCCGGCCGCGAGTCGCTCACGGACCGAAAACACCCATATATATACGAGGATCGGGCTATGTATCCGTGAGATCCTCTCGTCCAGATTCGTCCGAAGTAGTCCACATGGGCGACAGTACGCGTATAGGGCGGGTACTCGTTCATCACTGAACTATATATTTTTAACACAGGCTTAAGTCGGGGCGACCACAATCCGGTCACATGGAAACGCGGAAGGTGCAAGTCACCGGCGGCTCGACGTACACGGTCTCGATCCCGAAGTCCTGGGCGACCGAGAACGACGTCGGCGCGGGAAGCGAGGTGGAGTTCTATCCTGACGGCGACTCGCTGTTCCTCACGCCGCGCTCGGAGGAGGAGCGGACCCGAGGTAGCCTCGAGATCACCGACCTGACCGGTCAGGACCTCACCCGCGCGGTGACGACGATGTACGTCAGCGGGTTCGACGTCATCGAACTGACTGGCGGGGAGATCACCACCGAACAGCGCTCGATGGTCCGGGAGGCGGTCCAGAGCCTCGTCGGCCTCGAAGTGCTGGAGGAGACCCGTGACCGCGTCGTGGTCCGGGACCTGCTCGACTCCTCGGAGCTGTCGATCCACAACGCCGTCACCCGGATGCGGCTGATCTCGCTGTCGATGCTCCAGGACGCGATCACGGCGCTCTCCGAGCTCGACCACGACCTCGCACGCGACGTGATCGGCCGCGACGACGACCTCGACCGGCTGTGGCTCGTCGTCTCGCGGATCTTCCGGGCCACCCTCCGGACGCCGAAGGCCGCGGAGGAGCTCGGACTCCCCCGCGAGGAGTGTTTCGACTACCACTCGAGCGCCCGCCAGCTGGAGCGGGTCGGCGACCACGCGACCAAGATCGCTCACCTGACGCTGAACATCGAGGAGCCGCTTCCCGAGGACGTGATCGACGCCATCGACGACCTCCACGGCGACGCGGTCGAGGTCGTCGACACCGCGATGGACGCGCTGTTCGCCGAGGACAACGACGAGGCCACCCGGCTGGCGAACGAGGCGCGCACCGGCGTGCGGGCCATCGACGAGCGTGTGCGGGCCATCGACGAGCTGCTCCGCGGGCTCGACCCGACGCGGGCACAGCTCCTGGGCCTCGTGGTCGACTCCGTCCTCCGGTCGGCCGACTACGGCGGAAACGTCGCCGAGACCGCCCTCCAGAAGGCCGCGCCGACGCCGTGAATCGGCAGGCTGCCCGTCGGTGGTCCGGGCTCGAACGGGTAGCCGTGTCTTTTTGTCCGTTGACGCCGGACTCCGTGGCATGCCGGAGATCGAGTTAGGCGTCCCGCGAGGGGTCATCGAGTCGTTGCCCGAGGGAGACGAGACCGCGGAGCGGGACATGCGGCGGGCCATCGCCGGGATCCAGTCCCGGCTGAACGAGGAGATCGGCGGGAGCGACCCGGCGGACGCGGCGGCGGTCGTCGTCGACGCGGTCGAACGCATGGAGGAGCAGGCGAGCACCTACCACGAGTTCGTCCCCGAGCTTCGCGCGTGGGGACAGTCGCCGATCTACGCGATCGCCTGGCGGAACCTCTACGTCGAGCTGATCGGCCAGCTGTACGAACACGAGTGGCTCGCCGGCGAGCTCGACCGCGAGCGCAACTTCCGCCTCGTCGACGACGGGGTCCGACTCTCGGACCTGTAGCGACCCGACTCACAGGGAGGCGGAACTCGGCTGGTCTCCGGCCGATCCCCGACGCTCCGCTCAATTCCCGTCGTCTCCGCTCTCCGCCGCTCGATACAGCCAGAGGTGACCCCCGCCCTGCGGGAGGTCCACCGGTCGGTAGGTGCGACGGAGCGTCCGACCGTCGGCGAGGTCCAACCGCTCGTCGTAGACCGGCTCTCGATCCTCGATGACCGCGTTGATTCGCGTGACGAACCCCTCCGGGTCGACACACCGGTCGCTCACCTCGATCGCGAACCGTTCGCAGTCGGCACCCACCGCCCCCTCCGGGTCGCCGTCGACGTCGAACAGGTCGTACAGCCGGTCGTTGACGGCGAGGACGCGCCGGTCGGCGTCCTCGACGAGCACGCCGTGCGGGAGCGTGTCGAACACGGTCGAGAGGACGGCGTTCGTGCGCTCGAGTTCGCGCTTCCGCTCCTCGCGTTCGGTGATGTCCTCGAACTGCGAGAAGACTCGGATCACCTCGCCGTCGTCGTCGGTCACCACCTGGTTGTGCCACGCACACCGGATCCGCTCGCCGTCGCGGGTGACGTTTTCGTTGACGCTCCGGTACCCGCCGCGGTCGGCGAGCAGACCGCGTTCGATCTCCGCCACGCGACGCCGCTGGTCCTCGGGGACGATCGGCATCCACGTGCCGCCGACGAGCTCCTCGGCGTCGTAGCCGGTTATCTCCTCGGCGACCGAGTTCACCCGAACGATCTCGAACGTCTCGTCGTACTCGATGGTGCCGAGCGGCGACTGCTCGATGAACCGCGAGAGCCGGTCCTGACTCGCCGCCAGCGCCCGCTTGGAGCGGTGCTGGTCGACCGCGTTTCGCACCCGGTTGGCGAGCACGGTGTACTGGTCGGTGCCACCCTCCTTCTGGAGGTAGTCGGTGACGCCTGCGGAGACGGCCTCGCTCGCGATCTCCTCGCTTCCCTTCCCCGTGAACAGCACGAACGGGACGTCGACGTCGCGCTCGCGAACCGTCTCGAGGAGCTCCAGTCCGTCGGTCCCCGGCATGTCGTAGTCGCTGACGATACAGTCGATCCGTTCGTCTCCCGCCTCGAGCGCCTCCAACGCGTCGGCCGCGGTGGTCTCCGACCGGACCGAGAACGCGTCGTCGACGCGCTCGAGGTACGTGGCGACGAGTTCGGTGAACGACCGATCGTCGTCGACGTGAAGGACTCGGATCCCGTCGTCCCGGACGGTCTCCGACCGGTGGAGGGGATCGGCCATGATAGTACGACAGACTGTCGCGTGAAATATATCTTCGGGTGGGAGGACCGGCGTGCGTCGTATCGAGGTACCGGGACCGTCGATAGACGATCGAACGTGGTGTTATGCTCCGGAATCGGTCGGAGTATCCCCGGCGTCTCGCGCGTTCGGTTTCGATCCATCGGCGTTCGCGAGCCGGAAGAGCCCGACGAGCGCGCCGGCGACGATGACGGCTCCCTCGATCCGGGCGGCCGCGAGGACCCACGACTTCGGCTCCGCGTCCTCGGCGTTCCGGTAGGCGACGCGGGTGAGTACTCGGACGAGCGGACCGGGCGCGACCGCCTCGATCAGCCCGAGGATCCCGGCGGCGAGGAGTAGGTGAGCTCGCATGCTCGCGCTTCGACGGGAGACGACAAAAGCGATGCGGCCACGCCGGGAAGGGTAGTTTTTACTCCGTCTCCGGGGAAGGGCCGGACATGGGTGAGGACTACCGCACGGAGGAGGACAGCCTCGGGGAGATGCAGGTGCCGGCCGACGCCTACTGGGGCGCACAGACCCAACGAGCCGTCGAGAACTTCCCGATCTCGGGGACCGGGTTCGGGCGGCGGTTCGTCCGCGCGCTCGGGGTCGTGAAGAAGGCCGCCGCGCAGGCCAACCGCGACCTGGGACTCGTCGACGACGACACCGCGGAGGCGATCGTCGCCGCCGCCGACGAGGTGATCGCGGGCGAACACGACGACCAGTTCCCGGTCGACGTGTTCCAGACCGGCTCGGGCACCTCCTCGAACATGAACGCGAACGAGGTGATCGCCAACCGAGCCGCCGAGATCGCGGGCGCGGAGATCGGCGACCGCGTCGTCCACCCCAACGACCACGTCAACTACGGGCAGTCCTCGAACGACGTGATCCCGACGGCGATGCACGTCGCCGCCCTCGAGGCCGTCGAGAAGGACCTCGTTCCGGCACTCGAGACGCTTCACGTCGAACTCGAGGCGAAGGAGGCGGCGTTCGACGGCGTCGTCAAGACCGGCCGCACCCACCTCCAGGACGCCACGCCGGTCCGGCTCGGCCAGGAGTTCGGCGGCTACCGGACGCAGATCGCGAAGGGGATAGAGCGCGTCGAGGCCGTCCAGTCGAACCTGCGCGAGCTCGCCCTGGGCGGGACGGCGGTGGGCACGGGACTCAACACGCACCCCGAGTTCCCCGAACTCGTCGCGGAGTACGTCTCCGACGAGACGAACACGACGTTCCGCGAGGCCGACAATCACTTCGAAGCACAGGCCGCCCACGACGCGATGGCGGAGGCACACGGCGCGTTGCGGACGGTCGCCGGGAGCATGAACAAGATCGCCAACGACCTGCGCCTGCTCGCCTCCGGGCCCCGAAACGGCCTTGGCGAGATCGAACAGCCCGAGAACCAGCCCGGCTCCTCGATCATGCCCGGCAAGATCAACCCCGTCGTCGCCGAGTCGGTCAACCAGGTCCACAAGCAGGTCGTCGGCAACGACGCCGCCGTCTCCGCGGGAGCCGCCCGCGGCGAGATCGACTTGAACCTGTACAAGCCCGTCGTCGCGCACAACTTCCTCCAGTCGGCCGAGCTGCTCTCGAACGCGGCGGAGACGTTCGGCGAGCGCTTCGTCGCGAAGCTGGAGGCGAACGAGGAGTACTGTGAGACCCGCGTCGAGCAGTCGATGGCGCTCGCGACCGCGCTCAACCCCGCGATCGGCTACGACAAGGCCTCGAAGGTGGCCAAGCAGGCGCTCGCGGAGGACAAGAGCGTCCGCGAGGTCGCCGTCGCGGAGGGGTACCTCACCGAGGCGGAGGCCGACGAAGTGCTCGACCCGGAGGCGATGACCCACCGCGTCATCCTCGGCGACGAGGACTGAACGAACCGGCTTCGCCGTCAGTCGGCGACCTCACAGCCCAGTTCTTCCAGCCGCGCGACGGCGGTAGGGAGGTCCTCCTCCTTGACGAGCACGTGGTCGGTCGCGTACGAGGAGAGGACGAACACCGAGACGTCCGCCTCGGCGAGCGCCGTCGCGACCGCCGCCAGGAACCCGACGAGTTCGAACGGGAGGTCCATCTCGAAGGTCAGGCGTCTCCACCCGGGTTCGACCGCGTCGGCGTCGATCTCGTCGACGGCGTCGCCCTCGAGGACCACCGTCGTCTCGCCCCCCTCGCGGATCGTCGCGAACGCGTCGGGGTGGTCGCGGTCGGTCCGGCAGACCGCGTACGTCTCGTCCGACACGCCGACCGCTCCGCCTTCGAGGAACTGGCTCGGGTCCATGCGGACTCAACCCGCTTCGAGGGCAAAAAGACCCGTCGCTGCCGGCCATACCGTCTCCGACGCTCGGGCGGGATCGACACCATTTAAGCCGGCGTCGCCCGCCCTTCGAAACGGATGAAACTTCACGAACATCAAGCGAAGTCTATCTTCGCGGACGCCGGGATCCCGGTACCGGACTCCCGGCTCGCGGCGACCGTCGAGGAGGCGCTCGACGCCGTCGACGAGATCGGGTACCCGGCCGCGATCAAGGCGCAAGTCCACGTCGGGGGACGCGGGAAGGCCGGCGGCATCAAGATCGCGACCGACCGCGAGGAAGCCGAGCAGTACGCCGAGGAGATCCTCGGGATGGACCTGAAGGGGTACACCGTCGAGGAGGTCCTCGTCGAGGCCGGCGTCGACTTCGTCGACGAGCTGTACGTCGGCGTGACGATGGACCGCGGCGAGGGCCAGCCCGTCCTGATGGTCTCGACCGAGGGCGGCGTCGACATCGAGGAGGTCGCCTCGGAGAACCCGGACGCGATCGCGCGCGAGCACGTCGACCCCGCGTTCGGGCTCCACCCGTATCAAGCCCGCAAGGTGGTCTACGAGGCCGGCGTCGACGCCGACGTGGCGCTCGACGTGGCGTCGATCCTCTCGACGCTGTACGACCTGTACGAGGACAGCGACGCCTCGGAGATCGAGGTCAACCCGGTGATGATCACGAGCGACCGCGACGTGGTCGCCGCCGACGCCGTGATGAACATCGACGAGGACGCCCTGTTCCGCCAGCCGGACCTGGCCGAACTGGCCGAGGCGTCCTACGAGGACGACCTCGAGCGCAAGGCCGGCGAGTACGGCTTCGATTACGTCCGTCTCTCCGGGAACGTCGGCATCATCGGCAACGGCGCGGGCCTCGTGATGACGACGCTCGACTTGGTCGACTACTACGGCGGCAAGCCCGCCAACTTCCTCGACATCGGCGGCGGCGCGAAGGCCGAGCGCGTCACGCAGGCGCTCGACATGGTCTTCTCGGACCCGAACGTCGACAGCGTCGTGTTCAACATCTTCGGCGGGATCACCCGCGGCGACGAGGTCGCCAAGGGGATCAACGAGGCGCTCGCGGAGTTCGACGAGATCCCGAAGCCGGTCGTCGTCCGGCTGGCCGGGACCAACGCCGAGGAGGGGATGGAGATCCTGAACACCGACCTGATCGAGGTCGAGGAGACGCTGGAGGACGCCGTCCAGCGTGCGGTGAAGAACGCGGAGGAGGTGGCCCAATGAGTTCTATCGTACGTTCACTCGCTTCCGACGGTCGCTCGTTCACGAACGATAACCTCACGCTCACCACGGGGTGGTTCGCGTGAGCATTTTCGTCGACGACGACACGCGCGTGGTGGTCCAGGGGATCACCGGCGGGGAAGGGAAGTTCCACGCCGAACAGATGATCGAGTACGGGACGAACGTCGTCGCGGGCGCGGTGCCCGGCAAGGGCGGCCAGGAGGCCGCCGGCGTCCCCGTCTACGACACCGTGAACGAGGCCGTCGAGGCGGAGGACGCCGACGCGTCCGTGATCTTCGTGCCGCCGGCGTTCGCCGCCGACGCGGTCTTCGAGGCGCTCGACACCGACCTCGACCTCGCGGTCGCGATCACCGAGGGGATCCCGACCCAGGACATGGCGAAGGTGAACAAGCGTCTCGGCGAGACCGACACGCGCCTGCTCGGCCCGAACTGCCCCGGCATCATCACGCCGGGCGAGGCGAAACTCGGCATCCTGCCGGGCAACATCTTCGCCGAGGGCAACGTCGGGCTCGTCTCCCGCTCGGGCACCCTGACCTACCAGGTCGTCGACAACCTCACCGAGCGCGGCATCGGCCAGACGACCGCCATCGGCATCGGGGGCGACCCGATCATCGGCACCTCCTTCATCGACGCCCTCGAGGCGTTCGAGGCCGACGACGAGACCGACGCGGTCGTGATGTGCGGCGAGATCGGCGGCGAGGACGAGGAGGAGGCCGCCGCGTTCATCGGCGAGCACATGGACACGCCGGTCGCCGGCTTCATCGCCGGCCGTACCGCCCCGCCGGGCAAGCGCATGGGCCACGCGGGCGCCATCGTCTCCGGCTCGGGGACGGGTACCGCGGAGTCGAAGATCGACGCCCTCAACGACGCGGGCGTTCCCGTCGGCGACACCCCGGAGGAGGTCGCGGACCACGTCGAGAGCTTCCTGTAGGGAGTCCCTCGACCCGGACGCCGGCTCAATCATTTTTGATACTTTCGCGAAAGCTTCAAATAAACGCGAAGTGTCTCAGACCGTATGGTACCGAACCCCGAGAGCGACTCCGAGGAGTCGACCGGGGGAACGCGGACGGCGGGATCCGCTGCGGACGCGGATCGACACGTGAGCGTCGAGACCGACGGTGAGACCGCGGACCGGCGGGAGGTCGTGCTCGTCGTCGACGACGAGCCCGGCGCGGCGGATCTGGCGGCGACGTACCTCGAGCGGCTCCTCGACGAGGTCGAGACGGTCACCGTTACGTCCCCGGCCGCGGCGCTCGAGCGGCTCCGGGAGCGGCGGATCGACTGCGTCGTCAGCGACCACGACATGCCGGAGTCGACCGGATTGGAACTCCTCGAGACCGTCCGTTCCGAGGTGGGCGACGTCCCGTTCGTGCTGTTCACGGGGAAGGGAAGCGAGGAGATCGCGAGCGAGGCGATCTCCGCGGGCGTCACCGACTACCTCCAGAAGGAGGGCGGCACCGACCAGTACGAGATGCTCGCGAACCGCGTGGACAACGCGCTCTCCCGGCGACAGGCCGAGTCCGACCTGCGGGAGGTCAACCGGAAGGTGACCGCGATCCACGAGTTCGCGACCGGCCTCTCGTGTGTGGACTCCGTCGAGGGGGTGTTCGAGCGGGTCGTCGACGTCGCCTCGGAGGTCCTCGAGTTCGATCGGTGTCTCACCGCCCGACGCGAGGGCGAGTACGTCTACCCGGCGGCGCTCTCGGAGGGCGTCACTGAGGACGACGTGCGGCGGTTCGAACTCGGGGAGGGGCTCGCGGGCCGGACCGTGGCGGAGGAGCGGACGTTCCTCGTCGAGGAGGTCGGAAAGTCCGCGGACGCCGACCCCGTCGACGACGACGTCGAGTCCGCGATCAGCGTCCCGATCGGCGGATACGGGCTCATTCAGGCGATCTCCAGCGGGCGGGCCACGTTCGACAAGCGGGACGTGGAGTTCGCGGAGCTGGTCGCCGCACACGCCGCGGAGGCGATGGAGCAGATCGAAACGGAGGGGGCGCTCCGGGCCGAGCGCGACCGGCTGGCCGCGCTCTTCGACAACGTTCCGTCGCCGGTCGCACGGCTCGCGATCGACGAGTCGGGCGAGCGTCGCCTCGACGCGACGAACGACGCGTTCGAGTCGACCTTCGGCTGTGCGGCCGGAGAGGTCACCTACGCCGAGATGTGCGCGGCCATCGTTCCCGAGGGGGTCGAATCGATCGAGCCGGACTGGTCCGAGACCGACATGGGCCCGATCCGAACGGAGGTCGAGCGGCGGACGGTGTCGGGAGTCAGGGACTTCATTCTGAACGCGATCCCCACGGAACGGGACGACGAGGTGCTGCTCCACCTCGTGTACGCCGACATCGACGAACAGAAGCGGGTGGAGCGGACCCTCCGCCGGCTCCACGAGGCGACCCGCGAGATGTTCCGCGGCGAGGACCGCCAGACGGTCGCCGAGGTCGCGGCCCGGACCGCGATCGACACGCTCGGGTTCCCGAACAGCGGGGTCCGGCTGTACGATCCCCAGTCGGGAACGCTGGAGCCGACGGCGATAAGCGAGGAGGCCATCGCGGCGATCGGCGATCGGCCCCCGTTCGGTCCGGGCGACGGGCTGGTGTGGGACGCGTACGACCGCAACGAGGTGGTCGTCGTCGACGACCTCGCGTCGGCGGAGACCGTCGTCGAGTACGGCGACGTTCGGAGCCTGCTCGTCGTGCCGCTCGGCGATCACGGCGTGATGCCGCTCGGCTCGCCCGACCCGCACTTCTTCGACGACACGGACGTCCGACTCGCGCAGGTACTGGCCGCGAACGTGACCGCCGCGCTCGACCGCGCCGAGCGGACCGAACAGCTCCGCGAGCGGGACGCCGCGCTCCAGCGGGAGCTCGACCGGCTCGAGAAGTTCGCGGGCGTGGTCTCACACGACCTCCGGAACCCGCTCACCGTCGCGACCGGGCGGGTCGAACTCCTCCGTGCGCTGATCGACGGCGAGGACGCCCACGAACAGCTGGATCGGGTCGAGGACGCCCACGCACGGATGGGCGAACTGATCGACGACCTCCTCGCGCTCGCCAGGGAGGGACGGACGGTCGACGACCCCGAACCGGTCGCGCTCGCCGACGCCGTCCGGGAGGCATGGGGGACCGTCGACACGGACGGGGCCGCCCTGGAGGTCGAAACCGGGAACGCGATCGTTCACGCCGACCCCGAGCGGCTCCGGACCCTCTTCGAGAACCTGTTTCGGAACAGCGTGGAACATGGTTCCACGAGCAGCCGGGTGAAGCCCGGCGACAGCGTCGAGCACGGCTCGACTGGCAGCCGGATTCCTCCGGAATCCGGCGACGGCGTCGAACACGGTTCCACCAACGGCGATCACGGAGTCACCGTCACCGTCGAGACGCTGCCGGACGGGTTCTCCGTCGCCGACGACGGGCCGGGGTTCGACGGGGTCGACCCCGAGGAGGCGATGGAGTACGGCGTCTCGAGTGCGGATCAGGGCTCCGGGCTCGGACTGGCGATCGTCAGGGAGATCGCCGACGCACACGGCTGGCGAGTCTCGGTCGGTGGACGCGAGGCGGGGACGGGAGGAGCGGACGGGGACGCGGCGGGGGACGGAGACGAGGAGGCGGCGGGGGACGGAGACGGCGCACGGTTCGAGTTCCGAACCGACGGGTAGCGGCCGCGAACCGCCCGACGGTGCGGGTCCGGAACCCCGTCCACCGGGCGTGCGCGATCTGCGCACACCCGGACCACGGTTATGGCCGGCTCGCCCCATCGATCGGTATGGACGACGACGTACGCGA
This sequence comes from Halorubrum aquaticum, assembly GCF_900113615.1. Lineage (GTDB taxonomy): Archaea > Halobacteriota > Halobacteria > Halobacteriales > Haloferacaceae > Halorubrum > Halorubrum aquaticum. The sequence continues at coordinate 83,761 of NZ_FOPZ01000013.1, read as the reverse complement.
ACGGCTCGAACCGCTCCCGCCGAGCGCCAAGCTCGTGTACTACGTGCTCGACGCCGAGGGTCGGTTCGACCAGACCGGGCTCGCCGAGGAGACCCGGCTCTCGACGCGCACCGTCCGGTTCGCGATCGAGAAGCTCGCCGACGCCGACCTCGTCGAGGAGGGCTTCTGCCCCACCGACGCGCGCCGCTCCGTGTACGAACCGGCGGACGCCGTCGACGCGGAGTCGGCTCCCGGTCCCGCGCCGTCCGCGGTCGTCGCCGAGGACTGACCGGGAGCGGTCCCCGCGGCGTTCCGCACGTCCGCCGACCGCTCCGGTTTCCGGTTTCCGACCCGCCGATCCGCCGCCCTTTCGTTCACCCGCCGATCCGTCGCCCTTTTGCCCGCCCGTCGGGTAGGAAGGGTAACCGATGGCGACGTACCACATCGAGACGTACGGCTGTACGTCCAACCGGGGTGAGAGCCGCGCGATCGAACGCGCCCTCCGAGACGGCGGCCACCGACCGGCCGACGGCCCCGAGGAGGCCGACGTCGCCATTCTCAACAGCTGTACGGTCGTCGAGAAGACCGAGCGCAACATGCTCCGACGCGCCGAGGAACTGGCCGAGGAGACGGCGGAACTCGTCGTCACCGGCTGTATGGCGCTGGCACAGGGCGAGGAGTTCCGCGAGGCCGGCATCGACGCCGAGGTGCTCCACTGGGACGAGGTCCCCGAGCACGTCCTCAACGGCGAGTGTCCCACCCACACGCCCGACACGGAGCCGATACTCGACGGCGTGATCGGCATCCTCCCCATCGCGCGCGGCTGTATGAGCAACTGCTCGTACTGTATCACGAAGTTCGCGACCGGACGCGTCGACTCCCCGTCGATCGAGGAGAACGTCGAGAAGGCCCGGGCGCTGGTCCACGCGGGCGCGAAGGAGATCCGCGTGACCGGCCAGGACACCGGCGTCTACGGCTGGGACACGGGCGACCGGAAGCTCCCCGAACTGCTCGACCGGATCTGTGCCATCGACGGCGAGTTCCGAGTTCGCCTCGGGATGGCGAACCCCGGCGGCATCCACGGGATCCACGAGGAGCTCGCGGACGTGTTCGCGCGCAACGAGGAGCTGTACGACTTCATCCACGCGCCGGTCCAGTCCGGCTCGGACGACGTGCTCGAGGACATGCGCCGGCAACACCGCGTCGACAAGTTCCGGGAGGTCGTGGCGGCGCTCGACGACCGGCTCGACCACTGGACGCTCTCGACGGACTTCATCGTCGGCTTCCCGACGGAGAGCGACGCGGACCACGAGAAGTCGATGGATCTGCTCTCCGAGGTCCGCCCCGAGAAGATCAACGTCACGCGCTTCTCGAAGCGGCCCGGCACCGACGCCGCCGACATGAAAGGGCTCGGCGGGACGGTGAAGAAGGAGCGCTCGAAGGCGATGTCCGAGTTGAAGATGGAGGTCGTCGGCGAGGCGTACGGGTCGATGGTCGGCGACGAGTTCGAGGTGCTCGTCGTCGAGGAGGGCACCGGCGACTCCGTGAAGTGTCGCGACTCCGCCTACCGGCAGATCATCGTTCGAAACGCGACCGATCGGGGGGTCGAGGTCGGCGATTTCCTGACCGTCGAGGTGACCGGCCACAACACCGTCTACGCGTTCGGTGAGCCGACCGGCGAGGGTCAGCGCGTCGGTGGTTCCAGCTCGCCGGCCGTGGGAAGCTCCCAGCCGTAGGTGACGGCGACGAGCCGCGTGACGACGGTGACCGCCGCACAGAGCGCGGCGGCGGTGCTCCCGGCGACCCCGACGATCCCGGCGACGACGTAGGTGAGGCCGCCCAGCACGGCGCAACTGGCGTAGAAGTCCTCGAAGAGGATGAACGGCGCTCGGTCGAGCAGCAGGTCGGCGAACGCGCCGCCGCCCACCGCGTTGATCGTCGCGATCGCGACGACGCCGAACGCGGAGACGCCCGCCTCGGTGGCGACGATCGCGCCCGCGGTGGCGAACGCGGCGAGCCCGATCGCGTCGGACACGAGCGTGATAGGGTGGGTGTCCGGCGACGCGAGCACGACCTGTAACGCGATCGCCAGGGCGACGCCGAGCATCCCGAGCGCGATCTCGATCGGCGACTGGAGCGCCAACGGCGTTCGCAACACGAGGACGTCCCGCGTCGCACCACCGACGAACGCCATCGCCAGCCCGACGATGGTGATCCCGAACAGGTCGAACTCCTCGCGGATCGCCTTCGTCGACCCGACGAGCGCGAACGCGACGAGCCCGATCGTGTTCATCACCGCGAAGGGGTCGCCGAACAGCGTGACGAGGAGTTCCCGGCTCACTGGCTCGCCCTCCGAGGGCGTAACAGTTGAACCTGCCGGCGGCGGCGTATTCGGCGAGCGGCGCGGACGCGTGTCGTTCACGGGCGGTTGCGGACTCGGTTCCGTCCGGATCACTCCTCCTCGTAGATCATCTCGATCTCGGCGGCGAACCGGTCGAGGATGTTCCGGCGCTTCTTCTTCATCGTCGGCGTGAGGAGGTCGTTCTCCTCGGAGAACTCCTCGGGGACCAACCGGAACCGCTTGATCCGCTCGTAGGGCTCGAACGCCTCGTTCACCGCGTCGATCTCGGCTCGGAACCGCTCGCGGACGCGCTCGTCCCGGCAGACCTCCTGACGGTCGGTCGGGAGGTCGATCTCCTCGTCGTCGGCCCACGCCTCGACCGCCTCGAAGTTCGGCACGAGAAGCGCGGAGACGAACTTCCGCCCGTCGCCGAGCACGACGCACTGCTCGACGAACTCGTTGGCGGCGAAGCGGTCCTCGATCGGCCCGGGCGCGACGTTCTTGCCCGTCGAGAGCACGAGCAGTCGTTTGGCGCGCTCGCGGAACGCGACGTAGCCGTCGGGGCGGAGCCGGACGACGTCGCCGGTGTGGAACCACGGCTCCTCCGGGTCGCCGTCGCGCTCGTCCGGCGGCGTGCCCGCCACGGTCGCGTCCGCGGGAAGCGCGTCGTATGCCGAGAACGCCTCGCGAGTCGCGTCCGGGCGGTTCCAGTACCCCTCCGTCACCTGCGGGCCACGCACGAGCAGTTCCCCGACGGAGCCGCCGACGTCCGCGACCTCCTCGCCGACGACGCGGCCGTCGATCGCGATCTCGGTGTCGACGACCGGCGGCCCGATCGTCCCCACCTCGGGGGCCTCGGGCGGGTTGACACAGACCACCGGGGACGTCTCCGTGAGCCCGTACCCCTCGAGTATCGGGAGGTCCATCGCGTGATACAGCGCGCAAAGCTCCGCCGAGAGCGACCCGCCGCCGGAGATGAAGAAGTCGACGTTCCCGCCGAGCGCCTCCCGGACCGACGAGAAGACGAGCCGGTCGGCGAGCGCCCGCTTCGCGTCGAGAAGCGGGCCGGGGTCGTCGGCCTCGTGGTGTGCCCGCCCGACCTCGACGGCCCATTCGAAGATCCGTTCTTTCACGGGCGACTCGCTCGCCTGCTCGCGGATCGCGTCGTAGAGCTTCTCGTAGACCCGCGGGACGCTGGTCGTCGTCGTCGGCCGGACGAGCCCGAAGTCCTCCCGGAGCGTGTCCGGGCTCTCGGCGTAGCCGACGGTCGCGCCGGCCGCGAACATCATGTAGTGGCCCGCCAGCCGTTCGAAGACGTGTGCGAGCGGGAGAAACGAGAGGGTCGTCGTCGCTGCGGAGATCCCGGGTACCCCCGGATCGCGATCGGGTCGGTCCGCGAAGCGCTTGTAACACTGGTTCACGTTCGAGCGGAAGTTCCCGTGGGTGAGCCGGACGCCCTTCGGCTTCCCCGTAGTCCCCGAGGTGTAGATGAGGCTCGCGAGGTCGTCGACGGCGGTCGACTCGAGCCACGACTCGTAGGTCGTCTCATCGAAGGCCTCGGCGCCGAGCCCGTGGACCTCGCCGAGGGTGTACACGTCCTCGGCGTCCGTCGGGTCGTCCTCGTCCGTTCCGTCGTCGTCCCCACCCGCTCCGTCGCCGATCCCGTTCGCTCCGTCGCCGATCCCGTTCGCTCCGTCGTCGCCCCCGTTCGCTTTCTCGCCGACCTCGTCCATCGCCACGATCGCGTCCAGGTCGTGTGCGAGGTCGTCGCGGACGCCGAGCACCTCCTCGAGGAGCGCGCGGTTCTCGACGACGACGACCGTCGCCTCGGGGTCCTCGAGCAGGTAGCGGACCTGCGACGGCGACGAGGAGGCGTACACCGTCGTGACCGTCGCGCCGGCCGCGAGCGCCGCGAAGTCGGCCTGTGCCCACTCCATACGGGTCCCCGCGTAGATCGCGAGCCGGGTGTCGTCCCCGACGCCGATCTCGCGGAGCCCGGCCGCGAGGTTCCTGACGATCGCCCGCATCTCCGCGTACGTGAGGTCCGCGTAGTCGCCGGCGGGCGCGGGATCGAGGACGCCCGACGTGACGAGCGACCGGTCGTAGATCCCGCCCTTGTACCGCTGGGCGACACGGTCCGCGTTGCGCGCGGCGGAGCGCTCGAACGTTCGGGGGAGGGTCTCGCGGGCGACGGCGTCGTCCGCGAACCGGCGCTCGGCTTCCTGCCAACTCATACCGCCGGGACTCCCGGAAACGTAATAAACGATCCGGTGGTTGTTCGTTTCTTTCGCTCGAACGTTCCACGCCGAGGGTTCTCTGAGATTCTCCGAGGGTTTAATTCCCGGAGCGCGCGAGAGGGGGGTGTGGACCCCGATCGGATCCCCACGGAGTTCCCGGCCCCGAGCTTCCGCGGCGCACAGGAGCGCGCGCTCGCGGAGATCCGGGACGCCTTCGCCGCCGGCAACGACGTGGTGTTGGTGCGCGCGCCGACCGGCAGCGGCAAGTCCCTGCTCGCGCGGGCCGTGATGGGCTCGGCCCGCGAGGTCGCCGACGCCGCGCCGAGCGAGCCGACCGACGCCTACTACACCACCCCGCAGGTGTCCCAGCTCGACGACGTCGCCGCGGACGATCTCCTCGAGGACCTGAAGGTGATCCGCGGGAAGTCGAACTACGACTGCGTCCTCCCGGGCGAACACGACACGCCGGTCGACCGCGCGCCCTGCGTCCGCGAGCAGGGATTCGACTGTAGCATCAAACACCGCTGTCCGTACTTCTCGGACCGGGCGATCGCCTCCGCGGGCCGCTTCGCCGCCATGACGCTCGCGTACTTCATGCGGACCGCGGGCTCGGAGACCTTCCGCAAGCGCGACGTCGTCGTGATCGACGAGGCCCACGGGCTCGCGGAGTGGGCGGAGATGTACGCGACCATCGACCTCTCGCCCGAGCGCGTCCCCGTCTGGGACGACGTGGGCGTCCCGGACGTGGAGCGGGACGCCGGCGACGACGAGGACGCGCTCGACCGCACCGCCCGGTTCGTCGAGACGCTCCGCGGCGTCGCGAAGCGCGCGAAGGACGAACTGACTGGACGGCCCGAACTGAGCCGCGAGGAGGTCGCGAGACGCGACCGACTCGGGGAACTGGTCTCCGAGCTCGGCTGGTTCCTCGAGGACTACCGCGACCTCGACTCGCCGACGACGTGGGTCGTCGACCAGCCGGACGGCGAGGACTCGGCGATCGCGATCAAGCCGCTCGATCCGGCGCGGTACCTCAGACACACGGTCTGGGACCGCGGCGAGAAGTTCGCGCTGCTGTCGGCGACGATCCTCTCGAAGGAGGCGTTCTGCCGGGGCGTCGGGCTCGACCCCTCGAACGTCGCCCTCGTCGACGTCGAGCACACGTTCCCGCTCTCGAACCGTCCCCTCTACGACGTGACGAAGGGGTCGATGACCTACGAGCATCGCGACGAGACGGTGCCGAAGATCGCCCGGCTCATCGTCCGGCTGATGGCCGAACACCCCGACGAGAAGGGGCTGATCCACGCCCACTCCTACGACATCGCGGGGCGGCTCGTCGAGAAGCTGGGCGAGTTCGGCGTCGCGGCGCGCGTCCGCCGACACACCCGCGCGAACCGCGACGCCGAGCTCGAGGCGTGGAAGGCGAGTTCGGACCCCGAGGTGTTCGTCTCCGTGAAGATGGAGGAGGCGCTCGATCTCGAGGGTGACCTGTGCCGCTGGCAGGTGGTGTGTAAAGCGCCCTACCGGAACACCAACGACTCCCGGGTCGCCCGACGGCTGGCCGACGGCCAGTGGGCGTGGTACCACCGAACCGCGCTGCGGACCGTGATACAGGCGTGCGGCCGCGTCGTCCGTGCGCCCGACGACTACGGGGCGACGTACCTCGCGGACGACTCGCTTCTCGACCTCTTCGACCGCGCGGCCGCGGACACCCCGCCGTGGTTCCGCGACCAGGTCGACGCGATGACGACCCCCGACCTCCCCGAGTTCGACCCGTCGGCCGCGCTCGACGGGATCGACGCCGACCCGTCGGGTCCCGGTCGCGCCGGACGCCGACGTGGAGGGTCACGTTCCACGTCGTCCGGGCGGTCGGACGGAACGAACGACGACAACGGGGCCGCCGGCGGGACGGCGGCGGGCGGTTCCGGGTCGACTGGAGGGGGCGGTTCGACGGAAGCGGCCGACGACGGCGGCACGACGCGAACCCGGTCGGAGGCCGACGCCGAGCGGCGGAAGGACCACCCGCTCTCGGACGTCTGGGGCGACGGGTAGCGGTCGTTCGGGAGCCGGGTCCGTCCTCCGCGTGGCGGTCGAGCCGAGCTTTAGAGGAAGCTGATGCCCCAGGCGACCATCGAGCTCACCATGAGGAACGCGAAGAACAGCGCGATGGCCTGCTGTCTGTCCATGTCCCGCCTCGGCCGTAGAGGCCCATAATTCCTCCGGGCCGTCGTCGACGGCGAGCGGTGCGTGACGATCGTTCATTATATATTCCGACTGACGGCCGTGATACCTTATATCGTATAAGGTGTATCATGGTCCTGAATGAATTAGTAAGCTTCATAAACGTTCACGCAGGATAGATGGGTATGGCAACGAACGCGCTGTCGAGTGCGCTGACGCTGTACGGTGCGCGAACGCTGACGCTCGAACAGGCGGCGACGCAGGCGGGCGTCAGCGAGGCCGAGTTCGTTCGACAACTGGAGCGCCGCGGCATCGAAGTGACCGAGGCCGAGCGCTCGGCAGCGTTCGAGGGCGACCACACCGCCCGCGCGGACTGATCGGACGATCGATCCGGAATCGACCCGACTAAGACCCCCACGCAGACTCGCGTTCGTCCTCATTTTTCGCGGATCCCGCACTCACGAGCGGTCCGCTCTCCGGTTCCGTCTCCTTCCGAGAGCCTCCCGAGTGACGACCGCGACGCTACTCGTTGGGAACCAGGTGGACGTTGTCGCCGTGTTTGAACGCCAACACGGCGTCAGCGTCGTCGTCGACGAATTCGGGGTTCGGAACGGTCCGCGCCTCGTACGTCTCCGGGTCGAGCACCTGGATCGCGCGGTCGTCCTCGACGGTCACCACCGTCGTCTCCGTCGCGTCCTCCCGGACGCCGAGGCGAGTCACCTCCGGCGATTCCCCCTCGTCGAACGACGACTCGTACGTCTCGCCGGTCGCGAGACGAGTCCCCCGGATCCGGCCGGAGACCCCGGTGACGAGCACCGGTCCGTCGCCATCCTCGGGATCGAGTATCTCGCCCGGCGCGTACCGGGGGAGCCGGACCGCGAACGTCACCCGGTACACCTCGTTGCCGTCGCCGTCCTCCGTGACGAGGGTCGGATACGACTCGAAGCTGCCGCCCAGTTCCTCCGTGATCCGCGTCGCGACGTTCTGTGCGAGCCGGTTCGAGGAGACCTTCACGTCGGGGCCGTCGTCGGTCTCCTTCACCTCCGTGATGAACGCCTCCCGGTCGCCCTTCGCCTCCTGTTCGGCGACGTACGACTCGGCGATCTCGAGCGCGTCGGCCCGTTCCTCGGCGGTCAACTCGCGGTCGTCCGCGCGGACCTGAACCACGCCGGCGTAGTAGCCGCCGGCGATCCGACCGCACCGGTCGCAGGTCCCCCGCGACACCTTCACCGAGACGACCACCTCCGCCGAGCGGAGCGTCCCGCGGACGACGCCGGAGAACCGACAGTGCATCCGGACCGTGTTCTCGTCGACCTGTTCGGGCTCGACGCCCCACTCGACGTCCTCGGCGGCGACGTGAACGCCGAGGGCCTCCGCCACCTCGTCGACCGCGACGTCGGTGTAGTCGCGCGCGCCCACGTCCCGCCAGGACTCCCCGCGGCGGACCGCCCCGCAGCCGGAGCAGACGAGCACCTCGATCCGGTCCGGCGCGTCCACGAGCTCGAAGTCCTCGAAGTAACAGTCGTCACACAACAGCGCGTCCCGCCCCGTCGGATCGCCGGGTAAGGGGTCGCGACGCTCGGGGACGGCGTCGCCACACCGGGGGCAGAACTCCCGCGACTCGCTCATGGCCACGGATACGGCGGTGAGCCGTTTAAGCGGCCCGAAGCGTCGGTCGAAACGCCGTCGATTCTCCGGGGCGTCGGAACGCGGTCGATCCTCCGAAATCGTTTTTCGCCCGGACCGAGAACGGACGGGTATGAGCGGCAACCCCGACGACGAACGGCTCGAGGAACTGCGTGAGAAGAAGCTTCAGGAGCTTCAGGACCAAGCAGGCGAGGCGGGCGGCGACGCCGAGGCCCAACAGGAGGCCCAACAGCGCGCGGAGGCCCAACAGGAGGCGGTGCTCAAACAGTACCTGACCGACGGCGCGCGCCAGCGGCTCAACGCGGTCGAGATGTCGAAACCGGAGTTCGCGAAGAAGGTCAAACAGCAGGTCGCGGCGCTGGCACAGAGCGGTCGCGTCCAAGGGCGCATCGACGAGGACCAGATGCGCGACCTGCTCAAGGAGCTCCAGCCCGAACAGAAGAGCTTCGACATCCGGCGACGGTAGATGGAGCTCGCGCTGCTGTACAGCGGGGGAAAGGACTCCTCGCTCGCCGCCGCCCTGCTCGACCGGTTTTACGACGTGCGGTGTGTGACCGGGAGCTTCGGGCTCACCGACGACTGGGAGCACGCCGAGCGCGCGGCCGCGGAGATCGGCTTCCCGTTCGAGCGGATCGAACTCGACCGCGCGGTCGCCGAGGAGGCCGCGGAGCGCATGATCGCCGATGGCTACCCCCGGAACGGGATCCAGCGAGTCCACGAACACGCGCTGGAGACGATCGCCGAACGCGACGTCGACGCGATCGCCGACGGCAGCCGCCGTGACGACCGGGTTCCGACGGTCTCGCGCGCGCAGGCGCAGAGCCTGGAGGACCGCCACGACGTCGACTACATCTCGCCGCTCTCGGGGTTCGGCCGGCACGCGGTCGACCGGCTCGTGGAGGCGACCTTCGAGGTCGAACAGGGCCCGAGCGAGCAGGTCCCGAAGGCGGACTACGAGGACGAACTGCGCGCGCTCATCGCCGAGGAACACGGCGAGGAGACGGTCGCCGACGTGTTCCCGGACCACGACCAGACGTACGTCCGCGGGCGGAACGACTGAGCGACGGGTAACGGTCGAACCGTGCGTTCCTGCCGGATGACAGGAGCCGGAACGGCTTTCGGTCCACGGCGACTACGTGGAGACATGGCATCAGACCGCGTCGTCGACCTGCTCCGGAAGGCGTACGCCGACGAGATCGAGACCGTGATGAACTACCAGACGAACGCGATCGTTCTCGACGGCGTCCGAGCCGAGGAGATCAAGGAGAGCCTCCAGACGGACATCCAAGAGGAGCTCGGCCACGCGGAACAGCTCGGCCAGCGGCTCAAACAGCTCGACGCGCGACCGCCGGGGTCCGCGGAGTTCACCGCCCGTCAGGACTCGCTTCAGCCGCCGGAGGACTCGACGGACGTGCTCGCCGTCATCGAGGGCGTGCTCGACGCCGAGGAGGACGCGATCGCGACCTACCGGGACCTGATCGACGCCGCGGAGGAGGCGAACGACCCCGTGACCGAGGACCTCGCCGTGACGGTCCTCTCCGACGAGGAGGCCCACCGCACCGAGTTCCGCGGGTTCCAGAAGGAGTACCCGACAGAGTAAGGTCGGCCCCGAAAGGATGGTTTCAAGCGGCCGCTCGCCGAACCCGCCTCCATGTACGAGGGACTCAAAGGGTTTCGCGACTTCTACCCCGGGGAGCAGTCGGCCCGCCGGGAGGTGACCGACGCCATCGAGGGCGCGGCCGCGCGGTACGGCTTCCGCGAGGTCGCGACCCCCGCGCTCGAGCGGACGGAGATGTACGTCGACAAGTCCGGGGAGGGGATCGTCGAGGAGCTGTACGCCTTCGAGGACAAGGGCGGCCGCGAGGTGTCTCTCACGCCCGAACTCACGCCGACCGTCGCCCGGATGGTCGTCGCGAAGGGCCAGGAGCTCTCGAAGCCGATCAAGTGGACCTCGACACGCCCGTTCTGGCGCTACGAGCAGGTCCAGCAGGGGCGGTTCCGCGAGTTCTATCAGACGAACATCGACATATTCGGGTCGTCCGCGCCGGAGGCCGACGCCGAGGTGCTCGCGGTCGCGGCCGACGCCTTGACCGACCTGGGACTCACCGGCGACGACTTCGAGTTCCGCGTCTCACACCGCGACGTGCTCGGCGGACTCGTGCGCGCGCTCGCCGACGACCCCGACGCGGTCGACACCGAGGCCGCGATCCGCGCGGTCGACAAGCGCGCGAAGGTCGACGACGGCGAGTACTTCGGCCTGCTCTCCGACGCCGGCCTCGACCGCGCGACGGCCCGCGAGTTCGACGACCTGATCACCGACGTGGACGAGCCCAGGGACCTCGACGCGGTCGCCGAGGCCGGCGGCGAGGACGTCGAGGACGCGGTCGAGAACCTCCGGAACGTGCTCGCCGCCGCCGACGACTTCGGCGCGGGCGAGTTCTGTGAGGTATCGCTCACGACCGCCCGCGGGCTCGACTACTACACCGGCGTCGTCTTCGAGTGTTTCGACTCCACCGGCGAGGTCTCCCGGTCGATCTTCGGCGGCGGTCGCTACGACGACCTGATCGAGAGCTTCGGCGGCCAGCCCACGCCCGCGGTCGGCGTCGCACCCGGCCACGCCACGCTCAAACTGCTGTGTCAGCGCGCCGGCGTCTGGCCCGACGAGGAGCTCTCGACGGACTACTACGTCCTCTCGGTCGGCGACACCCGTTCGACGGCCGCCGGGATCGCCCGCGACCTCCGCGCGCTGGGCGACGACGTGGTCGTCGAAAGCGACGTCGCGGACCGCTCGTTCGGCGCACAGCTCGGGTACGCCGACTCGATCAACGCCGAGACGGTGGTCGTCGTCGGCGAGCGCGACCTCGCGAACGGCGAGGTGACGGTGAAGGACATGGCGAGCGGCGACGAGACGACCGCGCCGGTCGAGGAGTTCCCGCCCGAGTCCGGCCGGCCGACGTACGACGACTACGCGTAGCCGGTCGAGCGGCGTCGCGGGGCCGTTCGGTCACTGCCGAGGCAGCCGGTCGAGGAGCGTCGCCGTCGCGGACTCGTCGAACCGTAGCGGCCGCCGCCACCACGGCCCCTTCCCGGAGTCGCTCGAGAGGTCGGTGACGAGTTCGTTCGCGTCGGACCCCGACTCCGGCGTACTCAGCGGAACGACGCGTTCGAGGAGTCCGGACTCCTGCGTGTCGCCGGCGACGACGACCCGCGCGTCGAAGGGATCGCGTTTCAGGTGGGCGTTCGTCGGGACGGCCCCGGCGGCCGCGGCGCGGGACGGGCCGTCGGAACCGGCTCCGTCGAGGACGCGGTTGACCCGGATCCCCGCGAACAGGTACGCGCCCCAGTCGGGCGCGAGGTCGTCGTCGACGAGGTCGGGGTCGACCGCGGGATCCGTTCCGGGACCGCCCCACCCCGCCGGCCGGAGCGAGAGCGTCGCGTAGAACAGCAGCCAATCGCCCGGCTCGAGTTCGGCGATCGGACCGGCCTTGACCGCGTAGGGGTCGCCGTAGGTCGCGTGCTCGCGGCCGTGGACGCCGGGGAACTCCGGGTCCATGTGGACCGGTCGGTCGCGGAGCGGATCGGGGAGCGCGAACGGCACGTCGAGGTCGGCGTACGTCGGGAGCGGTTCGTCGACCGGGAACCGGTCGCGCGGGAGCGTCGCTTCCGACTCCGGGATCGGAACGTACGCGAACGACCCGTCGGGGTACACCGGCCCGCGGAAGCCGGGCTCGTTGGTGTTGGCGGCGACGTTGACGGCGACGGCGCGGGGGCTCGAACTCTCATTCACCGCGCCGACGTACGGGTCGGCGTCCGATAACGGTGCTGGCTACCGCGTCGGGAAAGCCGTTATACCCGATCACCTCCCACGTCCACGCATGAGCCTCTCGCTGGACGCCACGCAGCTCGACCGCTACTCCAGACACATCATCATGGACGAGGTCGGCCCGGAGGGCCAGAAACGGCTCCTGGAGAGCAGCGCGCTCGTCCTCGGGGCCGGCGGGCTCGGCGCGCCAGTCATCCAGTACCTCGCGGCCGCCGGCGTCGGCACCCTCGGGATCGTCGACGACGACGTGGTCGAGCGCTCCAACCTCCAGCGGCAGGTGATCCACGGCGACGCCGACGTCGGCGAGCCCAAGGTCGAGTCCGCCGCGCGGTTCGTCGACCGCCTCAATCCCGACATCGACGTGGAGACCCACGAGGCGCGCCTCGACGTCGACAACGCCCACGAGTTGATCGGCGGGTACGACGTCGTCGTCGACTGCGCCGACAACTTCCGGACGCGGTACGTCGTCAACGACGCCGCCCGGATCGAGGGTGTCCCCGTCGCCCACGGCGCGATCTACAAGTTCGAGGGACAGGCGACGACGCTCGTCCTCGACGGCCCCTGTTATCGGTGTCTGTTCCCCGAGGCCCCCGAACCGGGCACCGTCCCCGACTGTGCGACCACCGGGGTGCTCGGCGTGCTTCCCGGGACGCTCGGCTGTATTCAGGCGACGGAGGCGGTCAAACTCCTGCTCGACGCCGGCGACCCGCTCGCGGGACGGCTGCTGTTTTACGACGCCATGGACATGACCTTCGAGACGGTTCCGTACCAACGGAACCCGGACTGTCCGGTGTGTGGCGAGGGCGGGATCGAGACGATCGAGGGCGTCGACTACACCGGCGGCTGTCGCATCGACGCGGATTAGGCTCCAGCAGGGTGGACGACCGGATCGCCGGCTCGGTTCGTCCGGTCAGTACGAGGCTGCGCGCTTGTCGAGGCCCGCCGCCGCGATGTCCTCGCCGTCGACGGAGGTGCGGAGGGCGTCCATCCCGTCGTCGCGGTCGACGTCGAAGTTGCGCGCGTACAACCCCTCGAGCCGGTCGTACTCGGCCTCCGAGATCGGGGGCACGTCGCTCGCGGCGGTCCACTCCGCGATGTCGTCGCCGTCGCGGAACGTCGGCGTCACCGAGGCGACCTCGTCGTGCGCGAGGAGCCAGCGGATCGACGCCTGACTCAGGGTACGGGTTCCCGCCGCGTGGTCGGGCTCCTCGAGGAAGCGGATCGATTCGACCTTCTCCCAGCCGGTCTCGTACCACTCTTTCGGGCGGTGTGAACGGTGGTCGCCGTCCTCCAACACGGTGTCGGGCGTCACCTGCTCGTTGAGCAGTCCCGACGAGTGCGGGACGCGCGCGATGACGGAGGTGTCGGAGCCCGTCTCGCGGACGGTGTCGATGAAGTGTCGGCCGGGCTCCTGTTCGAAGAGGTTGAACACCGTCTGGACGGCGTCGAACTCGTCGTACTCGACGGCGGCGTCGCCCTCGGCCAGCCAGCCGATCGACGGGCCCAGCGCCCAGCCGAGCGCTCGAACCCGCCCCTCGGCTTTCCACTCGCTGAGGAGGTCGCGAACCTCGGGCGTCACCTCGTCGACGTTGGCGTTGTGGAGTTGGAGCAGGTCGACGTAGTCCGTGTCGAGCCGGTCGAGCGAGGACTCGAGCGCCTCCCGGAGGTACTCCTCGTTCAGTTCCTTCGGCAACTCGCCGTGTCCCGCCTGCGGGTTGTCGTAGAAGTCGTAGCCGATCTTCGTCGCCAGCGTGACCTCCTCGCGGCGGTCGGCGATCGCCTCCCCGACGATCCGCTCGCTGTCGCCGTGGCCGTACACGTCGCCGGTGTCGACGTAGGTGACGCCCGCGTCGAGGGCCTCTCGAACCATCGACACCGCCTGGTCGTCCGACCGGTCGCCCCACCAGTCCGTCCCGACGACCCACGCGCCGAAGCCGATCTCCGACACTTCGACGCCGGAGGTCCCGAGTTCTCGGTGCTGCATGGTCCGGCGTTGGAAGCGGGGACACTTATCGGGCCCGGTCGTCCCCGGAAGCTGAGATCGTCCGAATCGCCGCGGTCGCCGATGCGCCTCGGGAGCGTCGAAGGCGTCCCCGTGGTGGCGTTCGCGTCGCACAACCGAACCCATTTGTGGATCCCCGCCGAACCTTCGGCGATGACAAAACGACACGTGTCCCTGCCGGACGACGCGGAGGCGTCGGTCCAGGGGTTCATCGACGAGGTGGACGACCGGCTCTCCTCGGCCGAGGACACCTGCGACGTCGTTCGGGACACGCTGATCGACCTCCACGGCGACCGCGAGCGATGGGAGGCCTGGAAGGCGGGCGAGGACGTCTCGAAGGCGGAACGCGTCCGGCTTCAGGGGTACGACCCCTGTAACGCCACCCTCGAGTCGGAGTACTACGCCGAGAAGGACGAGGAGAAGTTCCGGCGCTCGAAACACCTCCAGTGGCTCTGGCGGCAGTTCGACGCCACGCCGATGGCCGACAACGTCGAGTTCGCCCTTCGGTTCCGGCGGATGCTCGGGAAACACCTGTTCGCCGAGTGCGGCGACGGCTGCCGACTTTTCAAAGGCATCTCCTTCACCTACGGCCACAACATCGAGATCGGCGACAACGTCGTGATCCACGACGACGTTCACCTCGACGACCGCGGCAAGCTGACGATCGGCGACCGCGCGTCCCTCTCCGACGGCGTTCACGTCTACAGCCACGACCACGATCTCGTCGACCAGACCGAGGTCCGAAACTTCCACACCGTCGTCGCCGCCGACGCCAGAGTCACCTACGACGCGATGGTGCGAGCCGGCTGTCGGATCGGCGAGAACAGCGTCGTCGGCGCGCGTGCCGTGGTTCAGGGCGACGTCCCGGACCACCACGTCGCCGTCGGAACGCCCGCCCGGAGCATCCGCGTGAAGCCCGGCTGGGAGGACGTCGCCGAGGACCTCGAGGACGGTCGGCTCCCCGATCGGAGCGACGAGCGCGAGATCGAATACGAGCTCCCGGACGACCTCGACCGCTTCGACGAGTTCCAGCGGGACCGCCGCCCGCCGAACCGGTCCCGGTGAACCACCGAGGACGGCGTCGTGGACGCTGACGGCCGCGGAAGCGATCTTCTCCGAATATCCTCCCGCGGGAGTTCCTCGAGATCGTCTCCGCCCGGCTCACTTGTCAGTAGACGACGTAAAACGGTATGCGGGAAGTGGGCCGGCACGAATTTGAATCGTGGTTACGGCCACCCGAAGGCCGAAGGATACCAAGCTACCCCACCGGCCCGCATCCCAACGGAGGCCGCTCGTTCTTTTAATCCTTCCGAAAACGGGGGACGTCGAGAGTCGCGCTCGAGAGTCAATACGACGTGTATCCGCCCGTGTCGAGCCAGTTGTGGACGACCGAGACGGTGTGGTCGGCGTGGAGCCGTTCGGGGCCGACCCGTAGCCGTCGATCACGCGTCTCCGCCAGCAGCGACGACTCCGTCTCCGTGAAGTCGTGATGATCCGAGAGGACGAACACCGGGTCTTCCGGCGGCTCGGCGTCGACGAGCGGCGCACCCTCCTCGTGGAGCTGGACGAGCGTTCCCTCGGCCGCGAGTCGGTCGAGCGTCGCCGAGAACCCCATTCGACGCAGTTCCACGCCGGGAGAGACGTCCGCCGGCATGTGGCCGATAGCGTCCTCGCGAGCGGCGAGCGCGTCGCGCACCCGAGCAGCGACGTTCCGCTCGTCGGGATGGAGGTGCCGGAGGGTCGCGGCGTCGAACGTGACGGTGAGCTCGTCGGCACAGACGAGGTGAACCCTGGCGTCCTCGCGGATGCCGTGTGAGAGGAAGACGCCGGTCGACACGCACCGACAGAGGAGGTCGAGCCGTCCCGCGCCGGGGACGTCCGAGAGGGAGATCTCGTCCGGGTCGGTGGGTGCGTCGTGGCCGACGACGACGAACTGTCGCATACGCGTCGGTCCGCCCGAACCGTGATAAGCGGCCCGACCGACGGTCCATACATGAGCGTCACCGGACTCTGTCAGGTGTGTGAGAACGCCCCGGCCCGCCACGACTGTCGGTACTGCGGACGACAGGTCTGTCGAGACCACTGGAGGGAAACGGTCGGCGCGTGTGTCGCCTGTGCGGAGGCGGCTGGCGTCGACGACGGCGGCGATCCGTCTGACGCGAACGACCCATCCGACGAGGACGATCCGTCACGAAGGTTCCGGATCGACTGACGTCGAGACGGACTACCGGTGGCGATTCAGCCGCTTCTTCAGCCGCTTCGCCGCGTCGCCCGCGGCCCCGAAGTACGTCGTCTCGTCGTCCGATCGAGCCGCCTCCTCGCCGGCGAAGATGATGCCCCGTGAGGAGTTGACGAGTCCGATGTCGACGTCGACGCTCGGGTAGTCCGCGAGCCCGTGTTCGACCGCCGCCTCGGCGTCGCCACCCTGCGCGCCGACGCCGGGAACGAGGAACGGGACCTCCGGGACGATCCCTCTCACCTCCGCGAGCTCGTCGGGCGTGGTCGCGCCGACGACGAGACCGACGTTCCCGTTCGCGTTCCAGACGTCCGCGAGCGCGGCGACGCGCTCGTATACGGGCTCCCCGGACGCGAGTTCGAGGTCCTGAAGGTCGCCTCCGCCGGGGTTCGACGTTCGACAGAGGACGAACACCCCCTTCTCTTCCCGGTCAAGGAACGGCTGAAGCGAGTCGCGACCCATGTACGGGTTCACGGTGATCGCGTCGACCCACTCCAACACCTCGGCGTACCGGCGGGTGGTGTTGCCGATGTCGGCGCGTTTGGCGTCGAGGAGCACCGGAACGTCCTTGCCGGCCGCGTACGCGACGGTCTCTCGAAGCGCGCGCCAGCCGTCGGCGTCCTCGTAGAAGGCGGCGTTCGGCTTGTAGCAGGCGGCATGTTCGTGGGTCGCGTCGATCACGCGTCGGTTGAACGCCCACCGCGGAAGGTCGGCGTCCGCGAGGAACTCCGGGATCCGGTCCGGGTCCGGGTCGAGACCGACCGAAACGACGCTGTCGGTCCGTTCGATCCGGTCCGCGAGCCGCTCGAAGAAGCGCATACCGGAGATGAGGCGGAGCCCCCGGCTAAACGTTGTGTTCCACGTCCGAGGCGCCCGGAGGCTTCCGTTGGGCCCGCCGATCGAGCCGGTACGCGAGACTCACGAACCGGTCGGACGGAGGAACGAGCAAACCACTGCGGTGGCGTTGCCGGCGCTTTGCGCCGGCTTCAAGCGAGAGCGAAGCTCTCGCCCTGCGCCCGGTCGCGGGCCGCCAGCCCGCGACCGGCCCGTGAGGGAGTCGGTCGCCGGAGGCGATCGACGAGGCTGGGGAGGCATGAGGTGCGGTGCGGTTGTAGTCGGGTGGGATTCAAAGAGGTAGCCGGGACGGCTCGGGACTTTGGACGTGTTCCTCGCAGTCGCGTTCGCCGCGACACCAACGACGGGTCTCCGTTCACAGAGCTCGTCCCACTAACACCCGGAATATCGCGGCCGTTTCGAAAGAACTCGTCCCGAGAGACCTCCGATCGGGTCGGGCGGAGACGGGACGACGGTTCAAGAGGGATGACGCAGCAGACTCGCCGTGACCTGAGAGCCGCCCCGCGGCGGTCGAGGCGGTCGTGTGGCGACCCGCCGCGGGATCGGAATACGCCGCCTGTTCGCCAGTCACTCGGTCGGTCCCGGCGACACGACCCGCCCAGCGACGTTACTCGCCCCAGTTCTCGACGCGTTTCGGCCGGTCCGAGACCGCCATCACGTCGAGGTCGTCGTCCGCGTGATCGATCGCCTCCAGCGCCGCTTTCGCGCTCGCGTGCGTCGAGAAGTAGGTTATCTCCTCCTCGACGGCCACTTCCAACAGCTCGCGCTGGCGCGAGACGATGAGGTCGATCTCGCCGCGACGCGCCGCCTCGATGAGGTCCGTCGCCGTCGACAGCTGGAAGTGCTCGGAGAACCCCTCGACGAGTGCTTCACCCTCCGCCGTGTCCGGATCGGGGAACTCCTCGGCGGAGAGGTCGACGACGGCAGTACCCGAATCGGGGATCGGTTTGCCGGTCGCGTCCTGTGCCTTGTCGTACGCCTTCCCGAACGAGCGGGCGGTCCCCATCACCTCGCCGGTCGATTTCATCTCGGGTCCGAGCCGCGGATCGGACCCCGGTAGCCGGTCGAACGGCAGGACGACCTCCTTGACGCTGCGGTGTTCGGGGATCTGCTCGTCCACGTCGAGGTCGGCGAGCGACCGATCGGTCATCACCTTCGCCGCGAGCTTGGCGATCGGGACGCCCGTGGCCTTCGAGACGAACGGAACCGTCCGCGAGGAGCGGGGGTTCGCCTCGAGAACGTACACCTCGGCGCGCTCGTCGGGGTCGTGGACGCCGGTCACCGCGAGCTGGACGTTGAGAAGTCCGACGGTGTCGAGCGCACGGGCGATGTCCTCGGTCACTTCACGGACCCGTTCGAGCGTCGCGTCCCCGAGCGAGCGAGGCGGGATCATACACGCGGAGTCGCCGGAGTGAACCCCCGCGCTCTCGACGTGTTCCATCACGCCGCCGATCAGCACGTCCTCGCCGTCGGCGACGGCGTCGACGTCGAGCTCGACCGCGTCCGCGAGGAACTGGTCGACGAGGATCGGCTTGTCGGGCGAGACGCGGACCGCCTCCTCGATGTAGCGTTCGAGCTCCTCGTCGTCCTCGACGACGCGCATCGCGCGCCCGCCGAGCACGTAGGACGGACGCACCAACACGGGGTAGCCGATCCGGTGGGCCAGATCGAGCGCCTCCTCGCGGCTCGTCGCAGTCCCGCCCTCCGGCTGGTCGACGCCGATCTCGTCCATCAGGACGTTGAAGCGGTCGCGGTCCTCGGCCAGATCCATCGCCTCGACGCTCGTGCCCAGAACCGAGCAGTCGAGTCCGCGACGCTCGATCTCCTCCTTGAGAGGTTCGCCCACGTTGACGGAGGTCTGCCCGCCGAACTGGACCATCACGCCGTCCGCGTCCGTCGTCTCGATCACGT
This sequence comes from Halorubrum aquaticum, assembly GCF_900113615.1. Classification (GTDB taxonomy): domain Archaea; phylum Halobacteriota; class Halobacteria; order Halobacteriales; family Haloferacaceae; genus Halorubrum; species Halorubrum aquaticum. The sequence continues at coordinate 64,552 of NZ_FOPZ01000013.1, read as the reverse complement.
CCGCGATCTCCTCGGCGGAGATCGGCTCGAAGAAGAGCCCGTCGGAGGTGTCGTAGTCCGTCGAGACGGTCTCCGGGTTGTTGTTGACGACGTGCGCGTCGATCCCGAGTTCGCGGAGCGCCCGGACCGCGTGGACCGCGCAGTAGTCGAACTCAACGCCCTGTCCGATCCGGATCGGGCCGCCGCCGACGACGACGACGCTCTCCACGTCCGGGTCGACGCGGACCTCGTTGGCCGCGCCGGCCGTGTCCGCTCCCGCGAGGAACTCGGGGAGCCGGGCGGAGTAGTAGTACGGGGTCGACGCCTCGAACTCGCCCGCACAGGTGTCGACCTGCTTGAACGTGCGCTCGGGGACCGTGGACTCGACCTCGCCGACGTCGGCGGTCGTCCCGCCGTCACCGGCGACCGCGGCGATCTCCGCGTTCGTCCGGCCGGCCATCGCGGCCGCGGTGAAGTCTCCCTCCGCAGCTGCGGCGGTCGCGTCGGCGACGTTCTCGAAGCGCTCGACGTACCACCGGTGGATGTCCGTGAGATCGACCACGTCGTCGACGCTGTAGCCACGGTCGAACGCCTCGAACATCGCGTACGGGCGGTCCGGACTCGGCCGCTCGAGGTACTCCGTTTCGAGTTTCCCGTCGGAGACCTCCGCGAAGTCGACGGCGGGGTCGTACTCCGAGGAGCGTAGCGCCTTCGTGAGGCTCTCCTCGAACGTCCGGCCGATCGACATCGCCTCGCCGGTCGATTTCATCGCCGTTCCGAGCTCGAAATCGACGTCATCGAACTTGTCGATGGGCCACCGTGGCACCTTCGTCACCACGTAGTCGATGGCGGGCTCGAAGGCGGCGGTCGTCTCGCCGGTGATCTCGTTGTCGATCTCGTGGAGCCGCTTGCCGAGCGCGACCTTCGCGGTGACGCGGGCGATCGGGTAGCCCGTCGCCTTCGAGGCCAGCGCGGAGGAGCGTGAGACGCGCGGGTTCACCTCGACGACGCGATACTCGCCGCCCGGAGTGCCGTCGTCGTGCCACGCGAACTGGATGTTACACCCGCCCTGAATGCCCAGATCGCGGATGACCTCGAGCGCCGCGTCCCGCATCTCCTGGTGACCGTCGTCCGGAATGACTTGTGAGGGGGTGACGACCGTCGACTCGCCGGTGTGGATCCCCATCGGATCGATGTTCTCCATGTTACAGATGATGATACAGGAGTCGTCGGCGTCCCGCATCACCTCGTACTCCAGTTCGACCCACCCGGAGATCGACTCGGTGATCAGCACCTCGGCGTTCCGCGAGAGCCTGAGTCCCTTGCGGACGCGCTCGACGAGTTCCTCGAAGTCGTCGACGACGCCGGAACCGGACCCGCCCAGGGTGTAGGTCGTCCGTGCGATGACGGGCAGTCCGCCGACCTCGTCGACGGCCGCCTGGACGCGCTCCCGGAGCGCACCCTCGTCGAAGTCGGTGACCGACTCGTCATCGTCGAGCGAGATGGTCGTCGACTTCGGGACGGGCTGGCCGAGGTTCTCCATCCGCTGGCGGAAGAGGTCGCGGTCCTCCGTCGCGTAGATGGTGTCGAGCGGCGTCCCCATCACGTCGACGTCGTGTTCCTCCAGAATCCCCTGTTCGGCCAGCTCGGCGGTGACGTTGAGTCCGGTCTGTCCGCCGAGCCCGGCGATGACGCCGTCCGGTTCCTCGAGCCGGATGACCTCCGCGATCGCCTCGGGGGTGATCGGTTCGATGTACACCCGGTCGGCGGTCTCGGGATCGGTCATGATCGTCGCCGGGTTCGAGTTCACGAGGACGACTCGCGCGCCCTCTTCCTGGAGCGCGCGACACGCCTGCGCCCCGGAGTAGTCGAACTCCGCCGCCTGTCCGATCTGGATCGGCCCGCTACCGATGAGCAGTATGGTGCGGTCCTCGCTCATTATCGCGACGGAGTACGCTCATCGTAATAAGGTCGACGATAAAGTACGAATCTCGCAGGCTATTTGCGATTTTCGCAAGACACACGTCCGCATACGTCATGGTGTCGCCTCGGCTGGTCCTCGGTATCGTGTCGAGACCGGTCGGGAGAACGAGTCGACCGCTACGTGTTCAACTCGTAGCGGTACGGTCGCCCGGCGATCACGTCCACTTCCCCGCGCTTCGCCCACCGTCCCAACACGGTCGCGACGCGATGCGGGCTGTCGATCCCTTCGGTCTCCTCCAGGAGCGCCAGGATCTCCCGCGCCGTCAACGGCTCCTCGGCGTCGGCGAGCACACCGCGGATCCGCTCGTACTCGTGGGTGTGCATGTGTCTTACGTACGGCCGCCGACGGTATAGGCTTCAGTGAGACACGAGTCGGACGTGTGTCGGACACACGGCCTCGCTACCGACCGATCCGCCCGATTCGTCTCGGCGGGTTCGGGGCCGATCAGGCGTACGGGTCCTCGGCCTCGAGGTCGCGTTCCGCGCGATACTGGTCGACGAACTCGGCGACGTCGAACTCCATCATCTCCCGTTCGAACCGGGAGAGGGCGTCGTCGTCCTCGGCGTGACTCACGGCGTGTTCCATCAACTCGACGACGAGTTCGACGATCACCTCGTGGAGCCGGCGGGAGTCGAAATCGGCGACCCACAGCATCGCGTAGCCGACCTCGCCGTCGCCGCTGGCGTCGTGTGTGACGACCGATTCGGGGAACTCCTCCAAGACGACGCCGAGGAGGTGCGGCGTGTCGAACTCGGGCATCTCCTCGCTCGTCGTCTCTATCGCCTCCCGGAGGACGTCGACGAGGAAATCGGGGAGGAAGCGCTCGGGGGGGTGGACGTCCATCACGACCGCGTGCGTCTCGCCGCAGTCGCACTCGAACTCCCGCATCCCGAGGTCCAACTCGCCGAGGCCGACGGTCTCGCCGCACGGGAGCTCCAGCGTGTGGTCGTCGCCACCGGGAACGCGCGGCTGGGCCATGGAACGTCTTGGCCATTGTGGCGGTTAAAAGGCGCGGAAACGGGCCGGATCGCGTCGACGACGAGTGGCGCGTCCGGGTCCTACTGGAACCCGACTCGACCGCCGGTGTCCCGGAGCGCGTCGCGACCGCCGCCCTTGAACTCGCGTTCGACCTCCTCGTAGTAGGACAGGATGTCCTCGGTGATGGTCGGGCGAACCGACTCCATCGCCCGCCGGAAGTGTTTCATCTCCACCTCCTCGGCGTCGTCGTCGTCTCGCAGCGCCTCGATGGCGGCCTCTCGGGCGATCCCCTCGAGGTCGGAGCCGACGTAGCCGTCGGTGATCTCCGCGACCTCCCGCAGGCTGACGTCCGGCGCGAGCGGGGTGTCATGCGTGTGTATCTCGAGGATCCGCTCGCGACCCTCCTGGTCGGGCTGGCCGATCATCACGAGCCGGTCGAACCGACCCGAGCGGATCAGCGCGGGGTCGATCATGTCCGGCCGGTTGGTCGCGCCGATCACCATCACGTCGCCCATCTCCTCCAACCCGTCGAGCTCGGTCAGGAGCTGGTTGACGACCCGCTCGGAGACGTTGTTGCCCATCTCCTGACCGCGCGAGGGCGCGAGGCTGTCGAGCTCGTCGAAGAAGATGACCGTCGGACTCACCTGCCGGGCCTTCCGGAAGGTCTGGCGGATCGCCTTCTCGCTTTCCCCGACCCACTTCGAGAGCAGCTGCGGCCCGCGGACCGAGATGAAGTTCGCGTTCGTCTCGTTGGCGACCGCCTTCGCCATCAGCGTCTTTCCGGTCCCCGGCGGTCCGTACAACAGCACCCCCTTCGGCGCCTCCACGCCCATTCGTTCGAACTTCTCGGGGGACGTGAGCGGCCACTCGACGGACTCCTGGACCTGCTGTTTCGCGTCGGTTAACCCGCCCACGTCGTCCCAGGAGACCTTCGGAAGCTCGACGAGGACCTCCCGCATCGCGGAGGGTTCGACCTCCGTGAGCGCGCCCGCGAAGTCGTCGCGTTTGACGATCATTCGGTCGATGAGGCTCGGCGGGACCTCCTCCTCGTCGAGGTCGATCTCGGGGAGGTACCGCCGGAGCGCCTTCATCGCGGCCTCCTTGGTGAGGCTCTCGACGTCGGCACCGACGAAGCCGTGGGTCTCGTCGGCGAGGTGGTCCAACGAGACGTCGTCCGAGAGCGGCATGCCGCGGGTGTGGATCTGGAGGATCTCCTTGCGGCCGACCTCGTCGGGGACGCCGATCTCGATCTCGCGGTCGAACCGCCCCGGGCGGCGGAGCGCGGGGTCGACGCTGTCGACGCGGTTGGTCGCGCCGATCACGACCACCTGTCCGCGGGTCTCCAGCCCGTCCATCATCGTCAGGAGCTGGGCGACGACGCGGCGTTCGACCTCGCCGGTCACGTCCTCGCGTTTCGGCGCGATGGAGTCGAGCTCGTCGATGAAGACGATCGAGGGCGACTCCTCCTTGGCGTCCTCGAAGATCTCCCGGAGCTGCTGTTCGGACTCGCCGTAGTACTTCGAGATGATCTCCGGGCCGGCGATCGAGAAGAACGAGGCGCTGGTCTCGTTGGCGACCGCCTTGGCCAGGAGGGTCTTCCCGGTGCCCGGCGGGCCGTGGAGCAGCACGCCCTGCGGGGGCTCGATCCCGAGCTTCGAGAAGATCTGCGGGTGTTTCATCGGGAGCTCGACCATCTCGCGGACGCGCTGGATCTCGCTCTGGAGCCCGCCGATGTCCTCGTAGGTGATCCCGCTACCGGTCTTCTCGAAGCCGGATATCGGCTCCTCGCGGAGCTCGACCTCGGTGTCCTCCGTGATCAGACAGACGCCGTCGGGCTCGGTCTCGACGGCGATGAGCGGGATCGCTTGGCCCGGCGAGCGCATGAACGGGTGGTTCGTCGAGGACATCACGGGGACGATGTCGCGCTCGACGACCGGCCGCTTGAGGATCTGGCGTTTCACCATGCCGGCGGCGTCGGAGCCGAACTGGACGGACGCCTCCTCGGGCGGGGCCAGCACGAGCTTGTCGGCCTTCTCGGCTTCGGCCTTCCGGATGGTGACGCGCTCGCCGATACCCACGTCGGCGTTCTGGCGGGTGAATCCGTCGACGCGGACCGTGTCGGTGTTCCAGTCCTGCCGGTCCGCGCGCCACACCTTCGCGGCGGTCGTCTCCGCGCCCTCGATCTCGATGATGTCGCCGGGCGAGAGCTTGAGGTGTAACAGCGTGTCGGGGTCGAGCCGTGCGATGCCGCGCCCCGAGTCGTTCGGGTACGCCTTCGCCACTTCGAGTTGGACTTCGTTCATGGTTCCTCGCGGGGGATAGCCGTACCTGCACTCGGTTCGGGAATAAGCCTGTTGCTCCGAGGGGTCCGCTCCACCGGCCGGGCGGCCCGTCGGCCGCCCGTAGTGCGGCATGTCATCTTATGTCATGGTATACGCCCTGCGTTTAAAACCCCGTCGCCACCGTGCGTTTTCGCCGGGGAAGCGGACACGTCCGGCCGGCGGGTCGTGGTTCCGTTGGCGGGCCGATCGGTCAGTCCGCGACCTCGAAGACCGCCACGTCCTCGACGGTCAGTCCGCCAGCCGCCGCCCGCGACTCGCCGGAGACGAGGTCGGTCGCGTCCACCGTCTCGTCGATCCCGACGGTGGTCGGTTCGGTCCCGAAGTTGAGCAGGACGACGTAGCTCGCGTCCTCGCTCTCGCGAGCGAAGGCGACGACGTCGTCGGGGGCGTCCGTCTCGTAGTCGACGCGAGCGAGGTCCCCGGCGGACCCGAGGACCGGGTGCTCCTCTCGAAGCGCGAGGAGGTCGTCGTAGTGGGCCCGGACGTCCTCGCGAGCGTGGTCCCACGCGAGCGGGTCGCGGTTGCCCCGCTGTCCGAGCTCCTGGCCGCCGTAGAGCATCGGTACCCCCGGGAGGGTGAACAGCGCGCCGGCGGCGGCCTTCGCGGCGTCGTCGCCGCACTCGACGATGTACCGGGTCTCGTCGTGGTTCTCCAGATACAGCATGAACGCGGCGTGGTCCGGGAAGCCGGAGCGTGCTCGCCCCTCGACCGCGTCGAGAACCGATTCGGCGGGTTCGTGCCCACGACCGACCTGTCGCAGGGTGAAATACAGCGTGGTGTCGAAGTGGACGTCGAACATCCCCTCGTGGAAGTCGGCGATGTACGGGATCGTCTCGTCCAACAGCAGGAACTCGGGGTCCTCCGCCTTGAGACGCTCTCTGAGTTCCCTCCAGAACGATTCGGGGACAGCCCACGCCATGTCACACCGGAAGCCGTCGGCGACCGACGCCCACGTGTCGGCCGCGTCGAGCAGGTGTCGGCGGACCTCGAGGCTGGTGAAATCGAAGTTGGCGATCAGCTCCCAGTCGAAGTAGGTGCCCGGTTCGCCGGACTCCTGCCACTCGTAGCGGTCGCGGTACGGCGACTCCGGGTTCCGGTAGGCGTCCTGGAACCACTCGTGATCGCGCGCGGAGTGGTTCAACACCAGGTCGAAGAGCACCCGCATCCCGCGGTCGTGGGCCGCGTCGACGAACGCCTCGTAGTCGTCGCGGTCGCCGAGGTCGTCGGCGATCGAGAAGAAGTCCGTGATGTTGTATCCGTGGGGGGCGCCGTCGTGTTGGAGCACCGGCGTGAGCCACAGCGTGTCCACGCCGAGGTCCTCGAGGTAGTCGAGCCGGTTCTCGAGCGCCTCGAAGGTGGTTTCCGCCGCCTCGTCGTCGGCCGCGTAGCCGCGGACGTATATCTCGTAGAGGGTGGCGTCCCCTGCCCACTCCGGCGGGTCGTTGAGCCGCGTGACGCCGAGGTCCTCCCCGTCTCCGAGCCGATCGACGCTCACCGCGTCGGCGACGCTGTAGCTCGCGCCGACGGCGACCCCGTGGACGCGGACCCGATCGTCGATCGCCGCGAGCGGGACGCGAAGCTCGCGGCCCTCGACCGTCACGTCGCCGCGGGTCACGCCGTCGCGGTCGTCGAGGAGGAACTCCACGTCGAGGTCGGCGGCGTTCCGTGACGAGTCCGGGTGCGGCGTCGGGGTCGCGCGGACGACCGCCACCTCGCCGTCGATCTCGGCGTCGAGCCGGACGCGCGGCCGCCCCTCGTCGTGCCCGGACGGATCCTCTCGTGCGCCCGACCCGGAACCCGAGGCGAAGCCGCTCTGCCCGCCGCTCTTGCGGGCGGAGCCGCTCCGTCCGCTGTATCCGCTCTGCCCGCTGTACCCGCTCCGGCCGGCGATGCCGGTCCCGGCGCCCTCGCCGGTCGGGCGGCGATCGCCCGGGAACGCCCTGACCGTCAGGTGGTGGCGCTCCGCGGGAGTCTCGAGCGTCACCCTGTATCGGCCGGGCGCGTCCGGAACGAACTCCTCGACCGCCCCGTCGCCGACGGTCGCTTCGCTCGCTATCGGGGCCTCGGTGACCGTCCACCGGTAGGTGGCCTCGGGGTCCGGATCGCGAGGCGCTAACTGTACCACGTCGCCGACGGCGGCGAACTGCGGCGGGCCTGGGTGGTCCATCGTTACCTCCCGACTCGGCCACTTCGGGCTTAGGTGTTCGGAAATCACAACGGACAGACATACTGAACGTCCCTGATCGATCGACGCGTCGAGAGGGACTTCCTTCGGCGTTTCCGCGACGCTCACGGATCCCGGATCGTTCTCGAGATCTGATTGATACCCGGTGTAGTGGCCGCCGATCCGTCCCCACGCCCCCGGTTGGCGACCGGGGCCGGGACGGGACGAGTGGGACGGCTCTTTATCTCTCGACCGTGTGCGTGTCCCCATGCGTACGCTCGCTTTCGACGGTCGGACCGGCGCGGCCGGCGACATGACCTGTGCCGCGCTGATCGCGGCCGGTGCCGACGCCGCGGTGCTCGACCCGGTCGAGGAACGCCTCCCGGTCCGTTACGAGGTCGGTGAGACGGTGAAAAACGGGATCCGGGCGACGACCGTCGACGTGCTCCTCGAGGAGGACGGCGGAGACGACGCCGATCGCGACGCTCACGCTCACGACCACGAGTCGGGACACGGTCACAGTCACGGACACGGACACGATCACGACCACGGACACGATCACGACCACGGACACGATCACGACCACGGACACGATCACGACCACGACCACACCCACGCCGAGGGGGCCGGCATCCATCGAACCTACCCGGAGGTCGTCGACGTCGTCGAGTCGATGGGGCTCCCCGCGGCGGTCGAGGCGACCGCGCTCGAGGCCTTCGAACTGCTCGGGCGGGCGGAGGCGTCGACGCACGGAACCGACCTCGAGGACACCGCCTTTCACGAGGTGGGCGCGGACGACGCCGTCGCCGACGTCGTCGGCGCGGCGCTGCTCCTCGACGACCTCGACGTCGACCGGGTCGTCACCACGCCCCTGGCGGTCGGCGGCGGGGAGGTGGAGATGGCCCACGGCGTCTACCCGGTCCCGGCTCCGGCGGTCGTCGGGATCGCCGAACGTGCCGGTCTCACGCTCGTCGGCGGTCCGATCGACCGCGAACTCCTGACGCCGACCGGCGCGGCGATCCTCGGGGCCGTCGCCGAGGGCGTCGACGCGCTCCCGGAACTCCGCGTCGAGGGCGCGGGGTACGGGGCCGGCGACGCGACCTTCGAGCGCCACCCGAACGTGCTCCGCGCGGTCGTCGGCGACGGCGTGGAGACGACGGGAAACGACGATGAAGAGACGGGGCACGTCCACGGGCACGGCCCCGATACCGGTTCCGAGGGGCTCGTTCACGACGACATCGTGGTGTTGGAGACCAACCTCGACGACGCCGCGCCGGAGGTGCTCGGCGGGCTCCAGGAGTCGCTCGCGGAGGCGGGCGCTCGCGACGTGACGGTCGTGCCGACGACGATGAAGAAGTCCCGTCCCGGACATCTCGTGAAGGTGGTCTGTAAGCCGGCGGACGCGGCGGCGGTGGCCGAGCGGCTCGCCCGGGAGACCGGCACCCTCGGCGTGCGGCAGGCGGGGGCGAGCCATCGCTGGATCGCCGAGCGCTCCTTCGAGACCGCGACGCTCTCGATCGACGGGGTCGACCACGCGGTGTCGGTGAAGGTGGCCGCGACCGCCGACGGCGACGTCTACGACGTGAGCGCCGAGTACGACGAGGCGGCGGCGGTCGCCGCCGAGACGGACCTCCCGACCCGTGAGGTGCTCCGTCGGGCGGAGACGAGCGTTCACGACGGACTCGGCGACGGCGGCGACTGAAGCGGACGGGTCGACCGCGAGCCCCTCGTGGCCCGCGAGGGACGCCCCGGATCCACGAGTAGATCGGTTCATCGGCACGAAGAGCCGGGCCGCCGACGCGAAGACGACAGGCCTATGACCGACGCCCGGCCACTCGGAGGTAAGCTAACCTATGATCGAGCGTATCCACACGTCGGAGGTCGACCCGGACGCGGACGAGGTCGCGATCGCGGGCCACGTCCACGAGATCCGGGACCTCGGCGGGCTGGTGTTCCTCATCGTGCGCGACCGAGAGGGACTCATCCAGGTCGTCTTCAAGGAGGAGCGAGAGCCGGAGCTGTTCGAGGCCGTCGGGGACGCGAACTCCGAGGACGTCGTCCGGGTCGTCGGCGAGCCGCTCGAGAGCGACCAGGCCCCTGGCGGGGTCGAACTCGCGCCGACGGCCTACGAGGTGCTCGACGAGGCGGACTCGCCGCTCCCGCTCGAGATCTCGAAGGACGTCGACGTCGACCTCTCGACGCGTCTCGACAACCGGGCACTCGACCTCCGCAAGCCCGAGACGCTCGCGGTGTTCTCGCTGCGCTCGAAGCTGATGACCGCGATGGAGGAGTGGTTCGATGACGAGGGCTTCGTCGACATCAAGACGCCGCTGATCTCGAAGGGCGGTGCCGAGGGCGGCGCGGAGCTGTTCCCGATCCTCTACTACGACCGGGACGCGTTCCTCTCACAGAGCCCGCAGCTGTACAAACAGATCCTGATGGCGGCCGGCTACGAGGCCGTCTACGAGACCGGCACCGCGTTCCGCGCCGAGGACTTCGCGACCTCCCGACACGTCTCCGAGATCGCGATGTTCGACGTCGAGTTGGCCTACATCGAGGACCACCACGACGTGATGGACGTCCAGGAGGAGTCGCTTCGGCACGCGATCCGGACGGTCGCCGAGGAGGCCGAACGCGAGCTCGGCCTGCTCGACGTCGACCTGACGGTCCCCGAGGAGGACTTCCCGCGGATCACCTTCGAGGAGGCGCTCGACCTCCTCGAGACCGAGTTCGGCCACTTCCCGGAGGACCCGACGGACCTCGACACCAAAGGCGAGAAGCTGCTCGGCGAGCACTTCGCCGAGCAGGGCCACCCCGCGTTCTTCGTCGTCGGCTACCCCGACGAGAAGTTCTACTACATGCAGGACGTCGAGGGCGACGAGATCGCCTCCCGGAAGTTCGACCTCATCTACGAGGGTCAGGAACTCTCCTCGGGCGGCCAGCGCGAACACGACGTCGACCGCATGGTCGAGGTCATGGAGGCGGAGGGCGTCGAGCAGGCGAACTTCGAGTTCTACATCGAGGCGCTGAGCTTCGGGACGCCCCCGCACGGCGGGTACGGGCTCGGGATCGATCGGCTCGTCCAGCAGGTCGCCGACCTCGACAACATCAAGGAGGCGATCATGTTCCCGCGCGACCCGAACCGGCTGGAGCCGTAGGAGTCGGCCTCCCCGCGATCCGCGTTATTATTCAGTTCACACCGATACCGCGTCGAGGAGCGCCCCGTACGCCGGCTCGTATCGGTCCGCGACGAGCGTCGGGTCGCCGCGTTCCTCGCCGGACAGCGCGGGCAACCGCGTCGTCGAGAGCGGATCGATCATCTCCGTCATCCTCTCGGTGTGCTCCTCGAGGCTCCCCTCCCGAGGGCTCCCGGAGGCGACCGCGCGGGCCTTGCGGTAGCGGTCGCCGGCGTAGATCCGGGCTCTCCCCGGCTCGACGACGGCCACCGCGTCGTACTCGGCGGACAGCGGCGCGGCGACGTCCCCGTAGGACTCGACGACGACCGGGACGGTCGCGGCGTCGACGCGGTCCGCGAGCGCCTCGAACGCGGGAAGGTACGTCTCGGCGGTCACCTCGTCGAGTTCGCTCACGTCGTCGACGCGGACCGCGTCGGAGAGCGGAAGGTGATCGCGGAGCGCCTCCGGGACCAGCCCGGCGTCCGCGGCCGCGCCGTTGAGCACGAACCGCGAGCCGACCCCGTCGGCGACGGCCGGAGACGTGATACGGTCACAGAGGAAGGTTCGATCGGATTCCCCGAGCATACCGGTCCGGCCGGGCGTCGGTCGCCACAGCCGGTGGAGGGGGTTGATCGACTCCGGCGTGACCGCCCCGCGGGCTGTCGCAGGATCGTCGTCCGACGCGTCACCCGACGCGTCCAGCGGGCGCGTGCTCGCGGCCGCCAGTTTCCGGGCGTCCTTCCCGTACAGCCGTCCGGAACCGGCGGCGATCCGGAAGTCGTCGTGGTCGAACCAGTAGTCGTTGCCGGCGCGGGGTTTCACGCCGACCGCGTCGCCGGTCCGTCGAGCGAGCGTCGCGAGCAACCCCGTCGAGAACGTCGTCTTCCCGGCGTCGACGCGTGTGCCGCCGGCGACGAGCAGGGTCGGCGGATCCGACGGGCCCTCGCCGCGTGCGTTCGCGCTCACCGTTCGTCGGCGTCGGCGTCGTCGCCAGCGGCGGTATCGTCGACTGCGTCCTCCGCCAGTCCGTAGTAGCCGGGGCTGTCGTCGGTCGGCGGCTCGGCGACGACCATGTCGTCGGCGTGGACCATCACCCACGGGATCGCCCAGTCGATCAGCACGGCCTCGGTGTCGGCGTCGATCTCGGCGTCGGGCTCGAGCCCCTGGAGCAGCCGCCCGATCTCCGGGATCGTGTACAGCAGGTCGGGCTCGAACAGCTCGGCCGGCTCGTAGAAGTCACACGGGAACGTCTCCTCGAAGGCGGATCTCGGTTCGGGCATGTCAGTCGGCTACGCCCGCGGTTCCGTAAACGCTGGCGATTTCGGCGCAGTCGGCGATCGGGAGGTCGACCGGACGGTCGTCGCTGGCGGATGCGACGGTGCGAAAAACGTCGGGATTCGACGCGCGAACTTCGCGCGATCCGAGTCGTTACTCGAACAGCTCGACGGCCTGCTCGTAGCGGGTGGACGGCTCCTCCCAGTCGACGACCTCGAAGAAGTTGTCGACGAACTCGCCGCGGGCCGGGCCGTAGTCGTGGTAGTAGGAGTGCTCCCAGACGTCCAGCGCGAGGATCGGGTGGCCGCCCCAGATCGCTCCCTGGTCGTGTTTGTCGACCACGACGTTGCGGAGCTGGTTCGAGAACGTGTCGTAGACGAGGAGCGCCCAGCCGCCCGCCGCGGAGGCCGCGGCCTCGAACTCGCCCTTCCAGGCGTCATACGAGCCGAAGTCCTCCTCGATGCGGTCGGCGAGGTCGCCCTCGGGCTCGTCGCCGCCCTCCGGCGACATGTTCTGCCAGAACAGGTCGTGGAGGATGTGACCCGAGGAGTTGTGGGTCACGTTGCGGATCGCGCCGCCCGACGAGGAGAAGTCGCCCTCCTCGCGGTTGGCCTCGAGCGTCTCCTCGGCCGAGTTCCAGCCGTTTACGTAGCCCTGGTGGTGGGTGTCGTGGTGCCATTCGAGCACCTGTTCGGAGATGTGGGGTTCAAGCGCGTCGTAGTCGTACGGAAGCGGATCGAGTTCGTAGCTCATGACTGTATCACCTATCACGGTAATGGGTCGGATTCCTGTTAAAGATAATGCGGCACGTGATACCACGGGCCACCGGACCCGAGCGTCACCGAACTCGGCCGAACGGAAACGGTGTGTTCGCGGTTCAGGTCGAAACGGCCGATCGACGGACGATGGCGGGTCGGCAGGTTCACCCCGACGGAAGTAATCACGATCGGTTACGCCGGATCTCCACGACGACGGTACCGCGGAACGACACCGCGCGCTCACGGTGGGGCTGGGATTCGAACCACGGTCGCTCCCGTTCGCTCGCCGAGGCTCGCTCACCTCTCGCTCTCTGATTCGAATCCACGTCACGAGACGCGCACGACGCGAACTGCGTCGCGCGCTCACGGTGGGGCTGGGATTCGAACCCAGGAAGCCGTGAGGCTACCGGTTTTCAAGACCGGCGCAATGGGCCGCTCTGCCACCCCACCTCGAGTTCACGTGTCGTGACCCCCCGACTAAGGGATGTCGGTGTGGCTCGGTCCCGTCGGGACGTTCACCGGAAGAGCCGGAACGACCCCTGCCCGACGACGACCTCCGAGGAACCGTTCTCGGTCGTACTCGTCACCGACATCTCGCTGACGCCGATGGATCCCCCCGACCGGACGACGGTCGCCTCCGCCTCGAGGTCGCCGTTCGCGGGTCGGAGGTAGTTCGTGTTGAGGTTCACCGTCGCCACCCCGCCGGAGAGCGGGTCCTCGAAGGCGGTCCGCTGGGCGAGCCCGCCCGCCGTGTCGATGAGCGTCGCCGCGACGCCGCCGTGGATCGTCCGTCCGTCCGCGTTCGTCAGCTTCCGATCGAACGGGATCGACAGCACCATTCGCCCGCGCTCGACGACGTCGACCGACGTGTTCAGCCACGAGAGGTACTCGTGGTCCTCCTCTATCCGGCGTTCGATGAGCGACACCGCCTCCTCTGGAAGCGGTTCCATCTCCGAGATGTCCTCCTCGTCCATGTCCCGAGGTCGCCCCCGACCCGTTTGTATCCCGGGGATCCACGAGACCGATCCGTGGGTTCATACGCCATCCCGAAGCAGCCTCCCCGTGACCTGACGAGCCGCCCGCGGCGGTCGAGGCGGGTGCCCGGCACACCGCCGCGGAGCACGACTGCGCACGCCGGCTGTTCGCCAGACGCGTCCGATCGAAACCGCCCTACGTCACCGGACGCTCAGCCGACGCCGAGTCGGATCGGATCGTCGCTCGGTTCGACTCCGACGGAGACCACGTCCCCGACCGCGAGGTCGTGATCCGGGGTGACGATCTTCGCGCCGTAGTCGCCGTCGCGGGCCGCGAACAGCGACAGTCCGGTGACGCGCTCCCCGTTCGCGGTCACGTCGATCGGCTCCCACTCGATCCCTCGATCGCGAGCGATCCCGACGCGCGTTCCCCACAACGAAACGGTTTCACCGGCGTCGAGCGTCGCGAACGCGCCGCCGCCCGCGTAGTGCGCGAGCCCGCCGTCGATCGGGACGCCGTCGTCGCTCGCGATCGCCGCGAACCGCTCGCCCGGATCCGGATGGGTCGGTGCGTCCAGCGTGACGTGGCTCGGCCCGCACTCGATGACCGTCCCGGTGCCGTCCCAGGGAACGCTCGCGACGTTCACGTCCACGCCGACCGGAAGCGATCCGCTCGCTCGGAGCGCGTTCGTCCCGGACGACCGGAATCCGAGGTGGACGTGATCGTCGACCCACCGGCCGAAGAAGCCGGAGCGCGTCGTGGGTCCGAGGGAGTCCCCGACTGCGACCCGATCGCCCGGCTCCACGGTCGGGATCACGTGGAGCACCCGCGCGACCGTTCCCGGGGCCGCTCCCGCTCGGCGACACCACTCCTCGTCGAGTTCGACGACGATCAGGTGGTCCTCCGAGGCAGCGTACGGTCGGTTGGGACAGCCGACGGTGTGCGTCTCGCGCACGACCCCTGAGACGGGCGAGATCCCGTCTCCGTCGGACGGATAGAGATCGATCGCATGGCCGGCGTCGTGTGCGGGGTACGGGGAGTTGAATCGCGAGAACCGACGGTATCGCGAGACGATCTCGGAGGGGAGATCGACTGACACGGTCACTCCGCTACGACCTCGATCCCATCGATCTCGAAACACGCGCCGCCGTCCGGGCCGTCGACGGCCCGCACGGACCAGCCGTGCGCCTCGGCGACGTCGCCGACGATCGCGAGCCCGAGCCCGGTCCCGTCATCGAGTGAAACGCCGCGCTCGAAGACGCGGGCCCGCTCTTCCTCCGGGATCCCGGGACCGTCGTCGGCGATCCGAAGCGTGACTTCTCCGTCCGTCCGCTCGCTCTCGACGGTGACGGTCACGTCCGACCCGGCGTGTTCGACGCTGTCGTCGGCCGCGGGCCGACTGCTCGTGGAACCGTGTTCCACGCTGTTCCGGAACAGGTTCGCGACGAGCTGCTGGAGCCGGTCGCCGTCCGCCAACACCGTCTCGTCGGCGTCCTCGATGACCAGCGTCGCCGATCCGGTCTCGAGCCGGGACCAGACGGTCCGAACCGCCGCCTCGATCGAGACCGGTTCGACCGCGTCGACCGCCCGTCCCGCGGTGGCGAGCGAGAGGAGTCCCTCGATCAGCTCGTCCATCCGTTCGTGAGCGTCCGCGGCCCGATCCAACGCGTCGTCGTCGCCGTCGCCGTGACGCGCCAGCTCGACGGCCGCGGTCGCGGCCGCGAGGGGATTCCGGAGGTCGTGGCTGACGACGCCCGCGAAGTCCTCGAGCCGCTCGTTTTGCCGTTCGAGCTGCCTCTCCCGGCGCTGTAACGCCGCCCGTCGGCGCTCCCGTGCCGTGACGTCCCGGAGGAGGAAGACGTGGCCGCGGTCCGTCCCGCGGGGGTCGGTGATCGGGTCCTCCTGGATGTCGAACTGGCGACCGTCGATGGTGACCGGGTGCTCGTCGCCGGATTCCAAGCCGGGAAACGCCGTCGACAGCGACTCCCCGACCGCGTCGTCGGGGAGGATCCGCTCCGCCGCGGGGTTGAGGTCCCGGATCCGTCCGTCCGACCCTGCGACGATCACGGGGTCCTGCATGACCTCGACCGCCGTGTCCCTCGCGACGACCGCGGCGTCGAGGGTCCCGAGCCAGAACACCACGCCGTACAGGAACACGCCGTGGACGACGAACGCCGCCGGGGTCCAGTCGACCGCCGAGTAGCTTCCGAAGTCGACGACCGTCGCGACGCCCGCGAGAAGCGGGAACAGCGTTCCGAGGAGGGCGACGAACGTCTGGAGCCGATAGCGGTTCCCGGTCCGGCGATAGAGGTCGACGATCACGAGGAGTCCCGCGACGTACAGCCCGTAGGCGTACAGGAGGAACGCGATCCCCGCCGGTCCGATCCCGCCCTCGAGGAGCGTGAACGGTCCCTCGACCACGGGATCGAAGGACAGCCGCGCCAGTCCGTGCGTCCGGCTCGACCACGCCAGAAGGACCCAGAGGAACCCCGGCGTCGCGAGCGCGACGAGTCGTCGCTCGGTCCGCCACTCGTCTCGGCCGGCGTACGCGAACGCGAAGGCGATCCAGAGCACGGGCATGGCGGCGAGGAAGGGCGTCGCGGTCTGGAGCGCCCCGACCATCACGAGGGGGTCGGCGCTCGCGACTCTGACCGCGTACAGGATCGCGATGGCGCCCGCACAGACCAAGTAGAGCGAGACCTCGAGGCCGCCCGGCTCGTCGCGCTCCGTCCACGCGACGCGACCGAGCAGGAGCCCGACGGCTCCGGAGAGCAGGCAGGCGAGGAGATACGCCTGTACCGGCAGCGCGCTCGGGTCACTCATCGATACCGGAACCAACCGAAGGACCGGCAAAACCTTTGCGCCATTCCCACAGCGGCCGTCTCCGGGCACAAACCGTTTCTCCGTCCGCCCCGTCGCGAACCCATGCAGGTCCTCCGTGGACGGGGAAGTTCCCCGCGGCGCGATCACGATCACACTGCCCGTCTCCTCGCGGACGCGGCCGACGGTACCTCCGGCGTCCGGGTCTGGACTCCGCCTCGACAGGTCGCGTTCGGCCGGCGCGACACGCGGGAGCCGGGGTACGATCGGGCGCGCCGCGTCGCCGAGACGGCGGGATTCCCTCCGATCGCGCGCGACGTCGGCGGACGGGCGGTCGCGTACTCCGGGGACACCCTCGCGTTCGCGCTCGCGGTTCCGACGAGGGACCTCCGCGGGAGCATCGACGGACGCTACGCGACGGTCACTCGTGCGGTCCGATCGGCGCTCGAAGGGGTCGGGGCCGACGTCTCGGCCGGCGAACCGCACGGATCGTTCTGTCCGGGCGAACGCTCGCTCCGCGTCGTCGACGGCGGGAAGCTGGCGGGGATCGCCCAGCGGGTCCGTGCCGACGCCGCGCTCGTCGCGGGCTGTCTCGTGGTCTCCCGGAACGACGCGGCCGAGTTGGCGGCCGTCCTCGAAGGGGTGTACGACGCGCTCGACGTCCCGTTCGATCCGGACTCGGTCGGGAGCGTCGCTGCCGCCGGGGGCTCGAACGACGCCGGACGGATCGCTCGAGCCGTCGAGAACGCGCTCTCCGACGCCGGAGACGACGGCTCGTGGCGCATCGAGCGCGTCGGTCCCGAGTCGCGGTGACGCGCCGTGGTTGACGCGTGTCCGGTGACGTGGTATCGGAGGGAGCGCGGCGACGGCTCCCCGGGATCCGGCGTGTCGCGCTTTCGACGTGCTTTTTATTCGCGGGCGTCTCGGTCCGCGCATGGCCGAATTCAAAGTCGTCGTCGCCGATCCCGAGACCGGCGAGACGTTCCAGCGAGAGATCGACGGACAGGACGCGAACCGATTCCTCGGTCGAGACGTGGGCGACGAGATCGGCGGCGACGCCGTCGGGCTCCCGGATCACACCGTCGAGGTCACCGGCGGCTCCGACGAGACCGGTCGCCCGATGCGGGAGGACGTCTCCGGCACGCGCCTGAAGGAGCTGCTCTTGGAGGGCGGCGTCGGCTTCAAGCCGTCCCGCGAGGGCGAGCGCAAGCGGATCACCGTCCGCGGTCGCGAGATCGCCGACGACGTGGCCCAGATCAACGTCTCCGTCGTCGACGGCGAGGGCGACGTCGCCGCCGCGTTCGAAGACGACGAGTAATCCGACCTTCATGCCTCGCGTTCCCTCCGACGACGAGAGCGTCGCGTCCGTCCGCGTCACGCTCGCCCGCAGCGGCGGTACCCGCCAGCCGTGCGTCCGGCTCCCCGACGACGCCGACCTCGAAGGGCGCGTCGAGTCGGGGTCGTGTGCGTCCCTCTCGCTCGCGGACGGGGACCTCGTCCGGGTCGTCATCGACCGCGAGGAGTACCACGCGCGAGTCGTCGCCGACGCGACCGGACGGCTGATCCGCGGGGCGTTCGACTCCCGCCGGTTAGCGCGGACGCCCGGCGAGGGGGAGAACCGACTGACCGAGTGGCTCGCCGAACACGACCGCGAGCCGGGCGACGGCGTCGTCCTCGACGTGGTGGTTCCCGGCGACCAGTACGGACTCCGGATCCCGGGCGAGCGCGCGGTCTACGACACCCGTCGCGGCCCCCGGTCCTCGCTCGCGGACATCGCCGAGGACCTCGACGGCTGAGTGCGGGCCGGATCCCTTATTCTCTCGCGACCCCGATCCTCCCGCATGAAGGAGGTCGACGCGGACCTGACGGCGCTCGACCGGGGGATCATCAACGCGTTCCAGGGGGGATTCCCCGTGACCGCGCGTCCGTTCGAGCCCGCCGCGGCCGCGCTCCGCGACCACGGGGTGGCGGTCACCGGCTCGGAGCTCTGTCGGCGCGTCCGGGAGCTCGACGAGTCGGGCGTGCTCTCGCGGTTCGGCGCGCTCGTCAACGCCGAGGAGATCGGCGGCGCGGCCTCGCTCGTCGCGATGCACGCCCCCGAGGACCGCTACGAGGAGGTCGCGGAGACGGTCAACGAGTTCACCGCGGTGGCACACAACTACGAGCGCGAGCACCCGCACCTCAACATGTGGTTCGTCGTGAGCGTCGCCGACCACCCCGACCCCGACAGGGACGGGGGAGACCGGGTCGAGGAGGTGCTCTCCGAGATCGAGGCGGCGACCGGCCAGGAGACGTACAACCTCCCCAAGCTGCGGGAGTTCCACGTCGGCGCGAAGTTCCTCGTCGACGGGCCGGTGCCCGACGGCGACGTGGACCTCTCGGATCTGGCTCCCACCGTCGAGCCGTCCGGGCGGTCGACGCTCTCGCCCGCCGAGCGCGACCTCGTCGTCGAGATACAGGGCGGACTGCCGGTCACGGAGACGCCGTACGCGGACGTGGCGGCCGCGATCGACGCCGACCTCGAGTGGGTTCTCGAGACGATCGAACGGTTCCGGCTCGAGGGGAAGGTGCGCCGGGTCGGCGTCATCCCGAACCACTACGCGCTCGGGTACACGGAGAACGGGATGACCGTCTGGGACGTGCCCGAGGACGTCCTCGAGGAGGTCGGTCCCGCCGTGGCGGACCTCGGGTTCGTCACCCACTGCTACCAGCGTCCCCGCCACGAGGGCGTCTGGGAGTACAACTTCTTCGCGATGACCCACGGGCGGACCGAGGCCGAAAGCGAGCGCCGGGTGCGGGAGGTGAAGGAGACGATGGCCGACTACTGGGACGTCGGCCCCGACGACTGGGACACGCTGTTCTCGACGCGGATCCTGAAGAAGACCGGCATCCGGCTCGCCGAGCGCGCCGACAGCAACACGGCGTGAGACGCGTGTTCGCGAGGCACACCGAATGATCCCGCTGTATCACGACCTCTCCGACGAGACCGTCCTCGTCGTCGGCGGCGGGGCGGTCGGCCGGCGGAAGGCCCTGAACTTCGCCGAGGAGGCGCGCGTCGTCGTCGTCAGTCCGGCGTTCGACGACGAGTTGTGCGAGGCGGCCGCCGCTCCGTCGTCGATCGAACTGGTCCGGGCGCTCCCGGATACGGAGACGATCCCGGAGTGGATCGACCGTGTCTCTCCCGCGCTCGTGGTCGCCGCGACCGACGACCGGGCGGTGAACGCGGCCGCGGAGGCCGCGGCGCTCGAGGCGGGGCTCTTAGTCAACCGGACGGACGTCTCCGGCGGCCGCGACCCGGGGAGCGTCGTCGTCCCGGCGACGGTCGCGGACGGTCCGGTCCGGGTGGCGATCTCCACGGGCGGGCGGAGCCCCGCGCTCTCGAAGACGCTCCGCGAGCGGATCGGCTCCGAGATCGAGGGGGCGGGCGCGATGGCCGAGCTCACCGGAACGCTGCGAGAGGAGCTGTCCGAGGCGGGCGTCGACCCGTCGACCCGCCGGGAGGCGATCCGTCGAGTCGTGCGATCCGAGGGGGTTTGGAAGGGTTTACAAAAGGGGAGATCCAAGGGCCGAAACGAGGCAAATAACGTGATCGAGGAGGTCGTCGACCGATGAGGGAGCCGGGTGCCATCACGGGCGTGAGCGTCGCCCACGGCGCCGCGACGATCGACGAGATCGACTCTGCGGGCGGCGAGAGCGTCCGGGGAACCGTCTCGGACCTCCTCGCGCGCGACGGGGTCGAGGAGGCGTTCGCGGTCCGGACGTGTAACCGCTCGGAGGCGTACGTCGTCACCGACCGGACCGTCGAGGGGCGCGAGGCGCTCGAGTCGTTCGCGCCGTCGGTTCGCGGCGCGGCGGTCCGCCGGCTCGACCACGAGGGGAGCCTGGAACACCTGATGCGGGTCGCCTCCGGTCTCGAATCGCTCGTGCTCGGCGAGGACCAGATCATCGGACAGATGCGGGAGGCCTACGAGGAGTCCCGGTCGGCCGGCGGGATCGGCCCGGTCCTGGAGGACGCCGTCACGAAGGCGCTTCACGTCGGCGAGCGCGCCCGCACGGAGACGTCGATAAACGAGGGCGTCGTCTCGCTCGGCTCCGCGGCCGTCCGGCTCGCGGCCGGCGAGATCGACCTGACCGACGGCACCGCGGTCGTCGTCGGGGCCGGCGAGATGGGCACGCTCGCGGCGCGGACGCTCGACGACACGGCGGTCTCGGAGATCGTCGTCGCGAACCGGACGGTGCCGAACGCGACGTACGTCGCCGAGGAGGTGGACACCGAGTCGTCGGTCGTCCACCTGAGCGACCTGCCGGCCGTGGTCCCCGAGGCGGACCTCGTGATCACGGCGACCGGCAGCCCGGAGCCGGTGCTCGACCCGACCGACTTCGCGGGCGCGGACCGGGTCGTCTGTATCGACATCGCCCAGCCGCGCGACGTCGACCCCGAAACCGGGGAGCTGTCGGGCGTCTCGCTGTACGACATCGACGCCCTGGAGGACGTCACCCGCCGGACGCGCGAGCGGCGGGAGGCGGAGGCCCGCGAGGTCGAGTCGATCATCGACGAGGAGCTCGACCGGATCCTCCGGTCCTACAAGCGAAAGCGCGCCGACGACGCCATCTCGGCGATGTACGCCGGCGCGGACCGGACGAAGGCCCGCGAGCTCGACCGCGCGCTCACGAAGCTCGAGGCGCAGGGCGGGCTGACCGACGACCAGCGCGAGACCGTCGAGGCGATGGCGGACGCGCTGGTCGGACAGCTGCTCGCGGCCCCGACCCGGTCGCTGCGGGACGCGGCCGGCGAGGACGACTGGGAGACGATCCGGACGGCCCTCCAGCTGTTCGACCCCGAGTTCGACGCGCCGCCGGAGTCGCCGGGAGGAAACGGGTCCGCCGACGAGCCCTCGGAGGCACCCTCCGGCGCGCCGTTCGGCGCGATCCCCGACTCGGCGGCCGAGGAGCTCGACGACTGACGGGAACGGCTCTCGTGACGGGAACGCTTTTTCTCCCGCGTCCGTACGGACGCGCATGGAGCTACGGACCTTCGTCGACCGGCTGGACGACCGGCTCGACACCGACGCGTACGCCGACGTCGACGCCAGCGCGAACGGCCTCCAGGTCGGACCGGAGAGCGGGACGGTCGAGCACGTCGCGTTCGCGGTCGACGCCGCGACGGCGACGATCGAGGAGGCGGCGGCCGCCGGGGCCGACGCCCTCGTCACTCACCACGGGATCTCCTGGGGCGGGATCGACCACGTGACCGGGAAGACGTACGACCGGATCGCCTCGCTCGTGGAGAACGACCTCGCGTTGTACGTCTCACACCTCCCGCTCGACGGACAGCAGGAACTGGGGAACGCCGCCGGCGTCGCCGAGGCGATAGGAGTCTCGGATCGGGAGCCGTTCGGGACGCTCGGACCGGTCACGATCGGGACGCTCGGCGGGACGGGCGAGCCGCTCCCGCCCGAGACGATCCGCGACCGGCTCGACGGGTTCGAGGGGAGCACGAACGGGACCCGCGTCCTCGAGTTCGGGCCGGACCGGATCGAACGGGTCGCGGTCGTCACCGGCTCCGGGGCCGACTGGCTCGAGGAGGCGGCCGCGGCGGGCGCGGACGCGCTCGTCACCGGCGAGGGGAAACAGCAGATCTACCACGACGCGCGGGAGGCGGGGATCACGGTCTTTCTCGCCGGCCACTACGCGACGGAGACGTTTGGGGTTCGGTCCCTCCAGTCGCTCGCCGAGGAGTGGGGACTGGAGACGACGTACGTGAGCCACCCGACGGGGCTCTAGCCGGGGGCGGCGGGATTCCGGCGGGCTGACGGGAAGTCGCGACCGCAGCCGTGACCGGATCGGACAAACGGCTCTTTGTGTATTCGCTACGTTATAGCCGTCTCCCGCCGTCTTCCGTGGTATGCCACGACAGAGACGACTCGTCGCCGGACTCGGGATCGCGCTTCTCGTCCTCCTCGCCGGCTGCTCGGGAGCGGCGGGAACGCTGGGTGACACCGGTTCGAGCGAACCGGAGACGACGGGGACGAACGACCTCGAACGGTCCATCGAGGTGTCAGCCGAGGGCGAGGCGTCCGCGGAGCCCGACCGCGCGACCGTGCTGGTCGCGGTCGAGTCGACCGCGGACGACGCGGGAACCGTCCGTAGCGACCTCGCTGAGAGCGACGACGCGCTCCGGAGCGCCCTCTACGACTGGGGGCTGAGCGAGGACGACGTCCGTACCGAGCGCTACGACATCCGCCAGACGCGCGAGACTCGCCCCGACGTGAACCGAAGCGAGTACGTCGGCGTCCACGTCTACGCGGTGAGCGTCGACGACGTGGACGCGGTCGGTGAGGTCATCGACGTCGCGGTCGACGCCGGCGCGGACGGCGTCCAGCAGGTCCGCTTCGGACTCAGCGACGAGCGCGCCGACGAGCTCCGGTCGGAGGCGCTCGGCGACGCGATGGGCAACGCCCACGCCGAGGCCGACACGCTCGCCGCCAACGCCGACCTCGACGTGACCGGCGTCTACACCGTCTCGACGACGAACGTCCGGACCAGCCCGTACACGAGCACGGCCCTCCGGGCCGAGGCAGACGACGCGGCGGGCGGGGCCGGAACCGGGATCGAGGTCGGCGACGTCGACGTGACCGTCTCGGTTCGGGTCGTGTTCGGAGCGGAGCAGGCGTAGACGGAGGCCGGACGCGTCGCCCGTCCCGGACGGCGACGGAATCGGTTCCCTCCCCGCCGGACGCAGCCCGTACGGCCGAACGCAGCCCTACGGCCGAACGCAACCCTTACCGCCCGGCTGCCCGCAGTCGGGGTATGCGCGACCACTTCGAGATCCGGGACCACGACGCCGCCGGGCGGATCGGTCGGCTCGAGGTCCCCCGCGCCGGCGTCACCGTCGAGACGCCGGCGCTCCTGCCCGTCGTCAACCCCAACGTGCTCACGGTCGAGCCCGAGCGGCTCCGGACCGAGTTCGGCGCGGAGATGCTGATCACGAACTCCTACATCATCCGGAGCACCGACCGGATCCGCGACCGCGTGCTCGAGGAGGGACTCCACGAGTTCCTCGGCTTCGACGGCGCGATCATGACCGACTCGGGATCGTTCCAGCTCGCCGAGTACGGCGACATCGACGTCACCACGGAGGAGATCCTCGAGTTCCAGCGCCGGATCGGCAGCGACGTGGCGACGCCCGTCGACGTTCCCACCCCGCCGGACGTCGACCGCGACCGCGCCGAGCGCGAGCTCGAGACGACCGAGCGGGCGCTCGCGGACGCGGAGGCCGTGGAGACCGGCGAGATGCTGCTCAACGCCCCCGTTCAGGGGTCGACGTACCCGGACCTCCGGGAGGCGGCCGGACGACACGCTGCGGGGACTACCCTCGACGTGTTCCCGGTCGGCGCGATGGTCCCCCTGATGAACGCCTATCGCTACGCCGACGTCGTCGAGGCGGTGACGGCCGCGAAACGCGGGCTCGACCCGGACTGTCCGGTCCACCTGTTCGGCGCGGGCCACCCGATGATGCTCGCGCTCGCGGTCGCCATGGGCTGTGACCTGTTCGACTCGGCCGCCTACGCGCTGATGGCGCGCGACGGCCGCTACCTCACGGTGTCGGGGACCGACCACCTCGAGGAGATGACGTACTTCCCGTGCTCGTGTCCCGTGTGTGCCGAACACGCGCCCGCGGACCTCCGCGAGGGCGACGACGACCGGGCCGAGTGGCTGCTCGCCGAGCACAACCTCCACGTCACCTTCGAGGAGATCCGTCGGATCAAAGCCGCCATCCGCGAGGGGACGCTCATGGAACTGGTCGACCGGCGCGCCCGGGGACACCCGGCGATGCTCGACGGCTACCGCGCCCTGCTGGACCACGCCGAGCAGCTCGAGGCGACCGACCCCGTCTCGAAGGACGCGTTCTTCTACACCTCCCACGAGTCCGCGCGCCGCCCCGAGGTCGGCCGCCACCACGACCGGCTCGCGCGGCTCGAGACGCCCGACGACCTGCTTCTCACGGAGTCGAAGCCGCCCTCGAGCCACGACCACGACGCCGTCTGGCGGGTCAAGCCGCCGTTCGGCCCCTTCCCGCGGGCGCTCTCGGAGACGTACCCGCTCACCGCCGAGGTCCCGGAGCGGGTCGATGCCGCGGCCCAGACCGCGGCCGCCGAGGGGGTTCGCCGGCTCGCCGAGGCCAACCCGGAGACCGCGATCACGCTCGGCCACGACGGGTGGGCGGAGACGGCGATCGACCGAGTTCCCGACCGCGTCGCCGTCGACGACCTCCGGGAACTCGGTCGGTAGGCGTTCTCACTCGGCCGGGTCCGGGTCGGCCGGATCCGGCTTGGCGGGCATCCGGCCCGTGAAGTCCCACGAGTGGAGCCGCTCCGGCTCGATCCGGACGTGTACCTCCTCGCGGTCCGGTCGCAGGAGCCGTTCCGAGAGCTCGTTGTCGGTCCCGCCGAGATATCGCTCGAGGAGCGACCGGAGGAGCCGTTTGTCCTCGTCCGCGGTCGTCGTCGCTCGACCACGTCCGCGGACGCCCATGTAGGGCGGGTCGTTCGTCGAGACCTCGAAGGAGACGCGATGGTCGGCCGCGAGGAAGTCGACCACGTCGGCGTCCGCGCCGGTCGCGCAGTGGACCGCCCCGTCCCACTGGAACCACAGCGACACCATCCAGGGGTCGTCCGCGGGCGTCCGACAGCCGATGCGGATCGGGATCGTCGCGTCCGCGAGGAACTCGTCGACGCGTGACCGGTCCCACGGGCCGGTGAGGTTCATGCGATCGATCCGGGCGGAATCGGCCTAAAACCACCGTCCGGTTCGCGGGGTCGACGCGGGGCGTTCGGCGGGAGATCGGTCGAACGTGGACACGGTCAGGGGTCGACCCGCGCGAGCCACGCGACCGGGTCGTCGATCTCCCGGTCCGTCGGGAGGTGCTCCGGGCGCTCCCACACCGCGCTCGCGGCGGCCAGCCCGCGCTCGTCCGCGACCCGCTCGAAGAAGGCGGCTCCGCGCTCGTACTGTCGACGTTTGAGTCCGAGCCCGAGGAGCCGGCGCGCGAGACGCGTCACCGGCCCGCCGCCGCCCCGCCGCTCGTCGATCTTCCGGCGCAGGTCGGCGTACTCGTCGTCGAACGCGCGGTCCATCAACAGCTCGGCGTATCCCTCGACCGCGGTCATCGCGGTCTGGAGCTCGGCGAACGCGTCGGGGTCGAGCCCGCCCGCTCCCAGTCCGTCGATCCCGCGCTCGACGCGCGACTCCAGGTACCCCGACAGCCACGGAGCCGCGCCGAACTCCGCGGCGTGGGTCACCTCGTGGAAGGCGATCCAGCGGCGGAACCGCGGGTACGCCACGTCGAGGTCGTCGGCGACCGCGACGACGTTCGGGTGGACGAAGTAGAGCCCGTGGTCGGCGTCGGGCTCGTCGGCGAGCAACAGCGGGTCGTACTGGCCGAGCACGTTCCGTGCGAGGAAGCCGAGCGCGAACGCCATCGAGCCGGTGTTGACGACCCGCGAGAGCTCCGGCATCGACGGGGTCGCCGCCGCCTCGATCGGCTCCATCACGTTCCGGAACGTCTCGAGGTTCGCGTCGATCCAGTGGTGGCGGTTCTGGACCTCGATCGCGTCGGGGACCGCGAAGTCGACGCCGGCGACCTCCCGGAGCCGGTCGCGCGCGTCCCGCACGTCCGTCGCGTAGCCCCGCCGGTCGGCGGGCGTCAGGTCGAGGCTCCCCGGCTCCGTGCTCGCCCTCGCGGCCTCGCCGGCCTTCGCCCAGTCGACGACGCCGGTCCCGGACGCCTCGGAGACCGCACGGAGGCTTCGGAGGATGTCCATACGAACCGGAGGCGTGCCGGCCTCAAGTCCCTTGTGTCGGTGCGGCGCGTGACGGTCGCGGTGCGTGATGGCGGCGGCGCGACCGGGTTACGCGCCGAGATCGTCGATCGCCTCGTCGTCCTCGAGGTCGCCGTCGCCGAGCAGGCGCGCGGCCGCGACGCCGAGGGCCGCGAGGAGCGCGACGACCGCCAGCCCTCCGAGGATCGACGTTCCCGAGAGCCCGCACCCGAGGGTCCCGGCGTCCGCGCCCGCCGAGTCGACCGATCCCGCCCCGTCAGGTACCGCTTCGTCCGCGTTTTCGTCGGAGTCTCCGCCTCCGAACAGCCCGTGTTCTCCGATCCGAACCGCTCCCTCCTCCAGGTGGAGTTCGAACAGCGTGAACGACGTGTCGGTCATGGTCGGTCGTTCGCGCGCCGACCGCTTAACCGTGGCGTCGACCCGGACGGGACCGCCCGGCCGCTTGTGCGACCCGTTCGACGCGCGGGCGGGACCGCGAGCTTCTTTTTCCCCGATACGAACGGGAACGCATGGACGAGTCTCGCCGTGCGTTCCTCGACGACCTGCTCGCGACTTCGAGCCCCTCCGGGTTCGAGACGGCGGCCCAGCGCGTGTGGATCGACCACGTCTCGGCGTTCGCCGACGACGTCACCACCGACGCGTACGGCAACGCCGTCGCCGTCCACGAGGGTGACCCGGAGGCGCCGACGGTCGCCGTGGCGGGTCACGCCGACGAGATCGGGTTCATCGTCCGGGACGTGCTCGAGGAGGGCTTCCTCCGGATCGCCCCGGTCGGCGGCTCCGACCGCACCGTCTCGAAGGGCCAACACGTGACGGTCCACGCCGACGAGCCCGTCCAGGGCGTCGTCGGACAGACCGCGATCCATCTCCGCGACCCCGACGCCGACGAGTACGAGGCGATCGAGGGGCAGTTCGTCGACGTGGGCGCGACCGACGCCGAGGAGGCCCGAGAACACGTCTCCGTGGGCGACCCGGTCACGTTCTCGACCGGGACCGAGGAGCTCGTCGGCTCCCGGATCGCCGCCCGGGGGATCGACGACCGGACCGGGATCTGGGTCGCCGCGGAGGCGCTGCGCCGCGCCGCCGCGGCCGACGTCGACGCCACCGTCTACGCGGTCTCGACCGTCCAGGAGGAGCTGGGTCTCCAGGGCGCGCGGATGGTCGGCCACGACCTCGAGGCGGTCGACGCGTTCGTCGCCGTCGACGTCACCCACGCGACCGACAACCCGGACGTCGACGCCGAGCGCCGCGGCCCCGTCGAGCTCGGCGGCGGGCCGGTCGTCGCACGCGGCAGCGCGAACCACCCCGTCCTCGTCGATCTCGCGCGCGACGCCGCGGCCGACGCCGGGATCGACGTCCAGTATCAGGCGGCCGGGACGCGAACCGGCACGGACGCCGACGCGTTCTACACCGCCCGCGGCGGGGTCCCGTCGCTCACCGTCTCGATCCCGAACCGGTACATGCACACGCCGGTCGAGGTCGTCGACCTCGAGGACTTGGATCGCGTCGCGGACCTGCTCGCGGCGGTCGCCGAGGCGGCCGCGGGCGTCGACTCGTTCGCGGTCGACCTCTGAGCGCGAGCGGGCGAAGCCGGGCGTGAGAACCCGCGCGGATCGCGACAAACCGAGACACGGCGCGGTCGAAACGGAACCGTTTTAGTGTGGAATGTCCTACCCGGAATTGCGACGGAACGCGGACGCACGCTCTGGTGGTGTAGTCCGGCCAATCATCTTGCCCTCTCACGGCAAGGACCAGGGTTCAAATCCCTGCCGGAGCATCCAACTCCGTCGCTTTCCTTCGACGTCCTCACGGCCAGCCGACGGCTCAGTGCGCCGCCGACGGCCGTTCACGCGGATGGAACGCTTCAGACGACGATCGGCACGCCACCCAAACGCGTCGACCGATCCACCGGCACGCACCGTTTTGATGCGGGGCGTCGAAAGGGGCAGCATGGACCGAGTCCGCATCGACGACGTGGAGAACGACGTACAGCCCGCCGCAGTGATGCGGAAGCTCACCGAGCCGCTCGGACTCACCGACGTCGCGATCAACTACTACGAGCTCGAACCGGGCGACAGCTTCGCGTTCGCGTACCACAGCCACGAGGTACAGGAGGAGGTCTTCTGCGTCCTCTCGGGCACGGCGACCTTCGAGACCGAGGACGGTCCGGTCGAGGTCGGTCCGAACGAACTCGTCCGGTTCGGACGCGAGGAGTTCCAGCGCGGCTGGAACCACGGCGACGAACGGGTTCGCGCCCTCGCGATCGGCGCGCCGCTGGCGTACGGAACCCAGCCGAAGCTCCGGTACTGCGAGGACTGCGACGCCGAGAACGACACGGATCTGAACCGGATCGATGACGTCGACGGCGAGGCCGTCGTCGCCAGATGCGTCGAGTGCGGCTCGGAGACCGGCCGCTGGTATCGCGGGTCGATGGACGGGAAGGTCCCCTGAGCGTCGGCTCGGCTCCGCCGGTCCGTCCTCGAGACGCACGGCGGAACTCGACGGCACGCCGCCGATCCGCCGGCGAAACGTCGGTATCACCGTCCGGCGGGGAGGCCGAACGACACGCGCGTTCCGACGACGTCCCTTCGGAGTGCGTCCGTCCACGAACCCGGGAATCCCCGCGTCGCAACCATTCGTTCCGTGTTTCTGCCTCGTCCGAGCGATTTAATGCGTATCTCGGTAACTCTCGATCAGTTGATGGATCGAACGTCCGTTTCTCGCCGGAAGGTACTTCAACTGGCGTCGACGGCTGCCGCGGGCGGTGCGTTGGCGTCCGCCGGGAGCGTGACGCCGGTCGCAGCCCAGGAATCGAGCGATCTCGACGAGTTCTCGTGGCCGATGTTACACGGGGGACGGCGACTCACCGGCACGACGGCCGTCGAGGGGATCGATTCGGTCTCCGGCTCGGCGTACTCGCTCGGCGGGAACGAGCGGACGACCGTGCCGGCCGTCGCCGACGGGACGGCGTACGCGGGCAGCGACGGCGATCTGATCGCCACCGATCTGGCGTCCGGTTCCGGACGATGGGCGTTCAGGGGCGAGGAACCGCTCACCGCTTCGCCGGCGGTCGGCGCGGCGGCCGTCATCGCGGTCACGACCGAGGGGACGGTTCTCGCGGTCGATCGGGACTCCGGAGAGGAGCGGTGGTCGGTGGGCGTGAGCGGGCGGCCGGGTGCGCCGACGATACACGACGGAACGGCGTACGTGGCGGATTCGGAGGGGACCGTGTACGCGTTCGCGGCGTCGTCCGGCGATCTGGAGTGGTCGACGCCGCTGGACGCGCGGTTCGAAACCGACGGAAACAACGCCGCGGGGCTGTTGCTCCCGACGGTCGCCGTGGGCGATGACTCGCTGTACGTCAACGTTCCCGACTCGCAGGCACCCCCGTCGCGCCTGGTCGCGCTCTCGTTCGACGGCGAGCCCGAGTGGGAGTACGCGATCGAGGCCGACGTCCTGTCCCCGCCGGCGGTCACGGACCACGGCGTCGTCGTGAAGACACAGCAACACCTCCGGCTCGTGTCGGCGACGGGTGGCGTCGAGCAGTGGGCCGTCGACCTCCGGGGGGAGGCGCATCACCCGCTGGCCGCCGGCAACGGGCTCGTCGCGGTCGTCGACGACGACCCGTTCGAGGCCCTTCGCTGTAACGCGTACGACCTCGAAACCGGGGAACTCGCGTGGCGGTACTCGCTGGAGGACGGCCGGCGAACCGGGGGCGCGACGATCGCCGGCGGAACGGTGTACTTCGTGGCGACGACGGGGTCGCGAAGCGGGAGGGTCGTCGGCGTCGGCTTGGAGGACGGCCTCGAGCGGCTCTCCATCGACGTCGACAACCCGGCTATCGGGTACGGACCCGTGCCGGTTCCCGGCGGGCTGTTCGTCCCCGACGGCGCGTCCTCGCGGCTGGTCACCGCCGAGACGTTCGACGGGGGATCGTCCGCGGAGTCGGACGCGACGGATTCGGATTCGACGGACTCGGACTCGACGGAGACGGGCACCGAGTCGGAGGACACGTCGCCGGAAGACGCGGAGTCCACGGAGGGATCGACCGCCGGAGACGACGGCGGCGGATCGACGACCGACGGGGACTCCTCGACCGCGGACGGGACGGAGGCGTCGTCCGACGACTCCGGGTGGGAGCTCCCGTCGCTGTCCGTGATCGAAAGCATCGTCGTGATCTCCACCTCGCTCGCGAGCGTCCTGTACGGTGCGGTCCGCGTGGCTGCGCGCTCCGCCGTGGACGAGTGACGACGACGGATCGATCGTCGGTGAATCGTCCACACTCGAACATCAGTCGGTCGTCACGGTCTCCTCGAGCACCGTCTCGTCGTCGTGTCGAACTTCGACCCGGTCGGGGACGGGAGCCTCCGTGAACGCGACCTCGACCTCGTAGGGGTGTGCCTCGCCGACGTCGTGACACGCGCCGCCCTCCCAGTCGGGATCGTCCTCGGTCGTCAGGCGGATCAGGAGGCGGGACTCGGTCAGGTCCGCCTCGACGAGGTCGACGCGGTAGCACTCGCGCGCGCCGGCGAGCAACTGTCCTCTGACCGTGAGACGCGACGGGTCGGCGTCGAGCGTGCGGAGCAGGACGGCGGCGTCCCGATACTCTGGTTCGGCCGGATCGAACGCGCCGGTGTGTTCGCGGCGGACCCTCACCTCGGCCCCGTCGACGTTCTCGGGTGTCTCGCCCCACGGGGGCGTCGGGCAGCCGGCGAGGGGGACGGTCGCCGCGACCGCGAGGAGGGCCCTGCGTCGCATGCGCGGAACACGGCGGGAACCGGACAAGTGTCTTGTGTGGAGTCGCCGGAACCGGGCCGGGTCTCAGTCGTCTCCGGAGCCGGCCACGTCGGTGCCGTCGTCCGATCGGAACTCGTCGTCGGGCTGGAAGGAGTCATCCGATCGGAACGTATCGTCGGGTCTGAACTCGTCGTCGGGCTGGAACGCGTCGTCGCCGCCGTCGGTTTCGACCGCGGAGCTCGGGGCGCTTCCGGAGGCCGGCGGCGCGTCCGATCTCGCCGGATCGCTTCCGGCGTCGGCCGGAGCGTCGTCGACCTCGGCAGCCGAATCGTCGATTTCGATCGGGTCGTCGTCGACCTCGACCGGCGAGTCCGCCCCGTCCGTCCCCGCGTCGACGTCGAACTCCGAGTCGACCTCCCGGTCCTCGCGCGCCTCGAACTCCGAGTCGACCTCCCGGTCCTCGCGCGCCTCGAACTCCCCGGCCAGCATGCGGAGCTCGTCGGCACGCGAGGAGAGCGACTCCGCGCTCGTCGAGATCTGCGCGAGCGCCGCGGTCTGTTCTTCGGCCGCCGCCGAGACGTTCTGTGCCTCGCTCGCGGTCTCGACGCTTACCTCGGAGACCTCGTCGATCATCGAGACCGCCTCCTGGGTGGAGTCCGCCTGGTCGTCGGTCGCGTCGTTGATCGACTGGATCCCGGCGTTGACGTCGGAGACGTCCTCCACTATCGTCTCCAGCGTGTCGACCGTCTCGTCGACCACGTCGCGACCCTGCTCGACGTCCGCCTCCATCGCGAACATGTCGTCGGCCACGGAGTGGGTCGACTCCTCGACGCCCTCGATGAGGGACTCGACCTCCGTCGTCGCCTCCGCGGTCTCCTCGGCGAGGTCTTTCACCTCGCGGGCGACGACCGCGAAGCCCGAACCGGCCTCGCCGGCCCGCGCGGCCTCGATCGACGCGTTGAGCGCGAGGATGTTGGTCTGTTCGGCGATGTCGTCGATCAGCCCGACCACCTCGCCGATCCGCTCGACCTCGTCGCGAAGGGCCGTCATCTCCTCGACGGTGCTCCCCATCTCCGATTCGATCCGGTCCATGTGCTCTATCGCCTCGCCCGCCCGTTCGCGACCCTCCTCGCCGTTCTCCGCGGTCGTCGCCGACCGCTGGGCCAGCTCGTCGGTCGAGGAGGCGATCTCCTCGACGGTCGCCGAGAGGTCGTTGAGCTCCGCGGCCGCACTCGAGAGGTGTTCCTCCTGCCGTTCGGTGCCGACGGAGATCTCCTCGACGCTCTCGGCGACGTCGACGCTCGTCGACTCCACCTCCTCGGAGGAGGCGGTCACCTCCGAGCTCTGCTCGCCGACCGTCTCCGCGGCGTCCTGGATGGCGACGACGAGCGCCTCCACGCGGTCGAGCATGTCGTTCAACGACTCCGCGATCTCCGTCATCGCCTCGCTCTCGCTCTCGGGATCGAGCCGCCGGGTGAGATCGCCCTCGGCGACCGCGTCGATCGTCTCGCCGTAGTCGTCCGCCTTCGTCTCGAGGTGCGTCGAGAGCGCCTCCGCCTCCTCGCGCGCGGTCGCGGCCTCCTCGGCGGCCTCCTCGGCGGTCGCGATCTGCTCGCGTAGCGTCAGCCGGATCCGGTCGATGAGCGCGGAGAGCTGGCCGAACTCGTCGACGCGTGACCGGTCGACGTCGACGTCGAGATCGCCCGACTCGATCGCCTCGGCGTACCCTCGGAGCTCGTCGACGGAACCGTTCACGTCCCGGGAGATCAGCAGTCCAACCGCCAGCAGTCCGAGGATCGCGATCCCGATCAGCAACAGGACGCTCCGGGTCACGTCGCCGACGGTCCCGTAGACCGCTTCCTCGGGCGCGGCGACGACGACCGCCCAGGGCTTGCCCTCGACGGGGACGGTGGCCGCGACGAGTCGGTCCGCGTCGACGACGGTCTGTTGTGAGTCGGACACCTCGTCGACGCGCGACCCGGTCACGTCGGAGCGCAGGTGTGAGAGCTCCTCGATGAGGAAGTACTGGTTCAGGATCGCCTCGTCGTCGGCGGCGAGCGCGACCCGGCCGGTCCGCGTCGAGACGATCTCCATGTTCGCGCCCTCGACCGGCGGCGTCAACAGGGTGCCGCGCTCCGAGAGGTCCGCCGTGACCACGATCGCCTTGTCGGTATCGGTGGTGACCGGGCTGACGAAGCCGAGTCGCTTCTCGCCCTCGACCGCGTACGGTTCGAACGAGCGAGCGGACTGGTGGCTTCCGAAGGCGCTGGCGCTGACCGCCCACGGCCGGTCGGAGATCGTGTGTATGGTTCCCTCCTTCATCGGCGAGGTGCTCACCAGGATCTCGTCGGTCGTGAGGTCGTAGTAGTGGACGTCGACGACGTACTCGGGGAGGGCGCGTTCGTTGCTGCGGAGCTCCTGTCGGATGGTGTGCTTGTTCGACGTCCGGATCTGCCGCGTGTCGGAGATCCGCGCCGCGTGACCCTCACCCTCCTCGATGAACCCCTCGATCCCCTGTGCCTCACGCTCGGCGGAGGAGATCAGCGTGTTCCGTGCGTCCGACTCGACGCTGGCTTGGACCTCGTCGAACGTCAGCGCGCCCGCGCCGAGCAGCACCGCCGAGACGACCAGTATCACGCCTGCGATCTTGAAGAAGTACCGGCCGCGGAGCCGGTCGTAGAGGCGCCGGGCGACGCCCGATTCGTCGTCAGTTGGCATTGCTATCGCGGTTCTCACAAGGGGGCTATAAACACACTCGGTGGGTTATCAAATCGAATAATCGAGTTGGTCACGGGCGTCTCGGCGAGGACGGGTGGGGCCGTGTCCGTAACCACCGATGGGGCCGTGTCCGTAACCACCGATGGGGCCGTGTCCGTAACCACTATGACCGCGCTCGGCGAACCGGCGGTATGGACTGGCCACACGACCCCGACGGCGAACAGGGGAGCGAGGGCATGCGACAGTACGGTCACGCGGTGCTCGCGAAGAAGATCGACGAGGAGGAGGACTTCCCGCTCTCGGCGGCCGACTACGTCGAGGAGTACGGCGACCACCCGATCCGGATCGACTACGAGACGGTCGTCTCCGTCGAGGAGATCTTCGAGGGCGTCGAGAAGGACGAGTTCGCGGACTTCGTCGAGTTCCACCAGGAGCTCGGGCGCGCGATGCGCGAGAACGGCTACTGGTTCTACGAGGGCGCGGAGCGCTTCGTCGGCGGCTCGGCGTAGCCGCGCGCTTCGTCGGCGGCTCGGCGCTCCCGACGACGCTCACGATCCGGCTCCGTCCCATTTAAGCCACCCCGCGATGACCGACCGAGCATGAGTAGCGAACGCATAGTCGTTCTCGCCCACGAGAAGTTTCCCGACGAAGCGAAGACCGCCCTCGGCGTGATGCGCTACGGCGACCAGACGATCGAGGCCGTCCTCGACCGCGACCGCGCCGGCGACCGCGTCGCCGACCACGACGCCAGCCTCCCGGACGCGCCGATCGTCGACTCCTTCGAGGAGGCGCTCGCCGCGGCCGAGGGCGGCGTCGACGCCCTCTACATCGGCATCGCGCCGATCGGCGGCGGCTTCGACGAGACCTGGCGCGACGACGTGCGCGCCGCGATCGCGGCGGGCTGTGACGTCGTGAGCGGGCTCCACTACTTCCTCAACGAGGACGAGGAGTTCGTCGAGCTGGCGGCCGAACACGGCGTCGAGCTGCGCGACGTTCGCAAGCCGCCGGAGGACCTCGGGGTCGCGACCGGCCACTCGGCCGACGTCGACGCCGACGTGGTGCTCACGGTCGGGACGGACTGCTCGGTGGGCAAGATGACGGCCTCGCTGGAGATCGTCGAGGCGGCCCGCGAGCGGGGGATCGACGCCGCGTTCGTCCCCACGGGGCAGACGGGCATCATGATCGCGGGCTGGGGGAACCCGATCGACCGCGTGATATCCGACTTCACCGCGGGCGCGGTCGAGGACCTGATCCTCGAGAAGGGCGACGAACACGACCTGCTCGTCGTCGAGGGACAGGGAACGATCATCCATCCGGCCTACTCGGCGGTCACCTGCGGGATCCTCCACGGCTCGATGGCCGACGGGCTCGTGCTCTGTCACGCCGCCGGCCGCGAGGCGATCCACGGCTACGAGTCCTTCGAGCTCCCGCCCTTTTCCGACTACGTCGACCTCTACGAGGACCTCGCGGAGCCGGTCCACGAGACCGAGGTCGTCGCCGGCGCGGTCAACACGAAGGACGTCGACGACGACGACGAGGCGGCGTCGATCGTCGACGCGTTCGGCGAGGAGGTGGACGTTCCGGCCGCGGATCCGGTCCGCCACGGGGCCGACCGGATCGTCGACGGCATCGTCGACGGGGTGCTCGAGGAATGAGCCTCGAGGCCTCCTTCGAGCGGGTCGCGATGGAGCTCGAGGAGCCGTTCACGATCTCGCGGGGGACCCAGACGGAAGCCGAGAACCTGATCGTCCGCGTGACCGACGACGAGGGGACGACCGGCGTGGGCGGCGCGGCCCCCGCGCGACACTACGGCGAGACCGCCGACACGGTGGAGGCGGTGTTGCCCGAACTCCTCTCGGTCGTCGAGGAGGTCGGCGACCCGCACGCGCTGACGACGATCGAAGCGCGGATGAAGGAGGTCGTCCGCGACAACCCGGCCGCCCGCTGTGCGGTCTCGATCGCGCTCCACGACCTGGCCGCCAAGCGGCTCGACGTCCCGCTGTACCGGCTGTGGGGACTCGACGCGACGGCGACGCCCGACACCTCCTTCACCGTCGGGATCGACACCACGGAGCGGATCCGCGAGAAGGCCGCGGACGCGGCCGACGCCGGCTACCCGATCCTGAAGGTGAAACTCGGCGGCGACCGCGACCGCGAGATCGTCGAGACGGTCCGGGAGGCCGCCCCCGAGGCGACGGTCCGCGTCGACGCCAACGAGGCGTGGACGCCCCACGAGACCGTCGAGAAGAGCGAGTGGCTCGCGGACCTGGGCGTGGAGTTCATCGAACAGCCGGTGCCGGCCGAGGACCCTGAGGGCCTGAAGTTCGCCTACGAGCGATCGGCGCTGCCGATCGCGGCCGACGAGTCGTGTGTGACCGCCTCCGACGTCCCCGCGATCGCCGACCGGTGTGACATCGCGAACCTGAAGCTGATGAAGACGGGCGGACTGTTGGAGGCGCGCCGGGCGATCGCGACCGCGCGCTCGCACGGCCTCGAGGTCATGCTCGGCTGTATGGTTGAGTCGAACGCCTCCATCGCGGCCGCGACGCACCTCGCGCCGCTTCTGGATTACGCCGACCTCGACGGCTCGCTGCTGCTCGCGGAGGACCCCTTCGAGGGGACGGATCTGACCGGCGGATCGATCCCGCTCGCCGACGCCGACCGCGCCGGAACCGGCGCGGTCGAGCGGTAGGCGATAAGCGGTACCGTCGGACGGGGCGGCGAGCTAACGCAGGAACTCGATCGCGGCTCCCTGCCCGAACCCGACACAGAGCGTCGCGAGCCCGCGCTCGGCGTCGCGTTTCTCCATCTCGTGGAGCAGCGTCACGGGGAGGCGCGCGCCGGAGGCCCCGAGCGGGTGGCCGAGCGCGATCGCGCCGCCGTTGACGTTGTAGACCGCCTCGTCGACGCCGAGCTCGCGGCGGGCGTACTCACAC
The DNA here is from genome assembly GCF_900113615.1 of Halorubrum aquaticum. Lineage (GTDB taxonomy): Archaea > Halobacteriota > Halobacteria > Halobacteriales > Haloferacaceae > Halorubrum > Halorubrum aquaticum. The sequence continues at coordinate 27,868 of NZ_FOPZ01000013.1, read as the reverse complement.
TGGGAGGCGAACGCCTCGTTGAGCTCGACGAGGTCGTAGTCGTCGACCGTCGTCCCCGCCCGCTCGAGCAGGCTGCGGGTCGCGGGAACCGGTCCGATCCCCATCACCGTGGGGTCAACGCCGGCGACCGCGTTCGTTCCCACCTCCGCGAGCACGTCCAGCCCGTGGTCCTCGGCGAACGCCCTGCTGGTGACGAGCGTCAGCGCCGCGCCGTCGGAGATCTGCGAGGCGTTCCCGGCGGTGACCGTCCCGTCGCCCGTGAACGCCGGGGACAGCTCCGCGAGCTTCTCCGAGGTCGTGTCCGGGCGGATCCCCTCGTCCTCGGTGACGGTCCCCTCCTCGGTCTCGACGGGAACGATCTCGTCGTCGAAGCGGCCCGACTCGGTCGCCGCCGCGGCCCGCTGATGGCTCCGGGCGGCGTACTCGTCCTGGGCCTCCCGGCTCACGTCGTACTCCTCGGCGACCTTCTCGGCGGTCATTCCCATCTGGAGCTGGAAGACGTTGTACCGCTCGGAGAGCTCCGGGTGGAGGTGCTGGTAGGAGTCGCCGTCCATCGGGACGCGGCTCATGTTCTCGACGCCGCCGGCGATCACGCAGTCGCGGTTGCCCGCGGCGACCGCGTCGGCCGCGGAGATGGTCGCCTGCATCGAGGAGGCGCACCACCGGTTGATCGAGGTCGCGGGCACCGACTCGCCGAGCTCGGAGAGGAGCGCGATCACCCGCGCCACGTTGTTGTCCTGTTCGGTCCGCTGCTGGGCGACCCCCCACATCAGGTCGTCGACGTGGTCGCTCGAGAGCCCCGTCTCCGCGAGCGCGTGGTCGATGAGCCGGATCGAGAGGTCCTCGCTCCGGACGTCGGCGAAGACGCCCCCGTCTCGTCCCTGTGGCGTTCGGTACGCGGCCGCGATCACTGGCGTCGTGTCGTCGCTCATGTCCGAACGGAGGCCCGTGACGGACATAAAACGGCGTGGAACCGGGAAGAATCCTCCCGCCGTTTATCGTTTCATTCCCCGGACTCTCCGAGCAGGCTCTCGCCGGTCATCTCCGCCGGCCGGTCGAGGCCCATGAGGTCCAACACGGTGGGTGCCACGTCACACAGCGAGCCGCCCGCCCGAACCGTGCGACCGCCGTCGTCGCCGTCGGGCGTCAGGTAGACGAACGGGACCGGGTTGTAGGTGTGTGCGGTGTGGGGGTCCTCGGGCGTGCCCATGTCGTCGGCGTTGCCGTGGTCGGCGGTGACGACCGCGTGGCCACCGGCGTCGGCGACCGCCTCGAGCAGCCGGGAGAGCTGCGTGTCGACCGCCTCGACCGCCGCGACGGCCGCCTCGAAGTCGCCGGTGTGACCCACCATGTCCGGGTTCGCGTAGTTCAACACGACGAGGTCCGGGTCGTCGGTCTCGACCACGCGGACCGCCTCGTCGGTGAGTTCGCGGGCCGACATCTCCGGTCGGAGGTCGTAGGTCGGCACGTCCGGGCTCTCGACGATCGAGCGCGACTCGCCGGGGAACTCGACCTCGCGGCCGCCGTTGAGGAAGTAGGTGACGTGCGGGTACTTCTCCGACTCGGCGATCCGGAGCTGGGTCCCGTCGGCCTCGGAGACGACCTCGCCGATCGTGTTCGTCGGGGTCTCGGGCGGGAACGCCACCGGGAACGCGAACGTCTCGTCGTACTCCGTCATCGTCACGAGTTCGATGTCCGGCTGGTCCAACTCGAATTCCCACGTCGGCTCGGTGTCGGTGAGCATCCGAACCAGCTGGCGCGCGCGGTCGGCACGGAAGTTGAAGAAGACGACCGCGTCGCCGTCGGCGAGGGCGGGCCCGCCGGCGACGAGCGTCGGCTCGACGAACTCGTCGGTCTCGCCGCGGGCGTGTGCCTCCCGGGCGGCCGCGACCGCCGACTCGGCCTCGTGATCCGCCTCGCGGTTCACGATCGCGTCGTAGGCGCGCCGGGTCCGCTCCCAGTTCTCGTCGCGGTCCATCGCGTGGTACCGCCCGGTCACGGTCGCGACGTGGCCGGTCCCGCGCGACTCGGCGCGCTCGGTGACCGCCGCGAGGAACTCGTCGGCGATCTCCGGGGCCGTGTCGCGGCCGTCGGTGAACGCGTGGGTCGTCGCCGGGACGTCCGCCTCGGCGGCCGCGTCGATCAGCGCCTCCAGATGTGAGACGTGCGAGTGGACGCCGCCGTCGGAGACGAGCCCCATGAAGTGGACCCGTCCGCCGGCGGCCGCGGCGTGCTCGAACGCCGACGCGAGCGCGTCGTTGTCGGCGAACGACCCCGCCGCGAGCGCGTCGGTGATCCGGGTGTACGCCTGCTTGACGACCCGGCCCGCGCCGATGTTGAGGTGGCCGACCTCGGAGTTGCCCATTTGCCCGTCGGGGAGCCCCACGCGCCGACCGTGAACGACGAGGGATCCGTACGCCCCCCGCTCGACCGCGGCGTCGAACGTCGGGGTGTCGGCGGTCGCGACCGCGTCGCGCCCCTGCGTGTCCGGAACGTGGGGGTCATCGGGTTCGAGGCCGGTCCGGTGTGGCGAGTCGCGGCCGAGGCCCCACCCGTCGAGGACGATGAGTGCCGTTCGCATACGTATCCCTGCCCGCGGCGGCGTAATTACCCTTCGCTCCGGTCCGAAGGGGCGACCGAATCGACCGGGCCGACCGAGCCGACCGATCGATCGCGGAGGCGGTTCGATCGTGTAACGGACGCCGGCGGATCGTCGGTGAGACCGGAGGCGTTATGTATCGATGTCGAGACACCCGGATACCGAATGGAGACCGAGGAGCGTCGCTTCGCGTTCGTGATCAGCGGAGCTCACGGGATGGATCACTTCCTGAAGCGGTCGTTCCCTCCGCTGATACCCGTATGGGCGGCCGCGTTCGGGTTTCCGCTGTGGCAACTCGGGGTGCTGCTCGGCGCGCAGACGTTCGGTTCCGCCGTCGGACAGGCACCGATGGGACACCTCTCGGACCGGTACGACCGTCGGCTCATGCTTCCGACGGGGATCGCCCTGATGGGCGCGAGCTTCGCCGTCTTCCCCGTGCTCCCGGCGATGGGCTTCCTCGGGTTCGAGACCTCGATCGCGGGGACGACGCTGAACGGCCAGTTCGTCGGCATGTTGGCCGTGATGCTCGTCGTCGGACTCGGGTCGAGCACGCTCCACCCGATCGGGTATCCACTCATCAGTCAGAACGTCCCCGAACGGCGCAAGGGGACGGTTCTCGGCATGTGGGGCTCCGCCCGGTCGTTCGGGGAGGGCGTCGCACCAGCGTTCGTCGGCGTCGGACTGCTCCTCACCGGATGGGAGACGATCCTCGTCGTCTTCGGGGTCGTCGGGGTGCTGTACGCCGCGTACCTCTTCGTCACGCTCGGCGCGTTCGAGACGCGCCCGCCGACGTCATCGGCTCCGGAGTCGTCGACCGGGACGGAACCCGCCGGCCGGTCCTCGATCCGGGACGCGGACCGTCGACTGTTCCTGTACCCGATCCTGGCCGTCTTCGTCGCGTTCGTCCTCCAGCTCGTGGCGACGGCCGGGACGACCGTGTTCCTCCCGGAGTTCGTCACCAGCGAGTACGGCTACTCCTTTTCGGTCGGCGGGTTCGCCGTGACCCCGGAGTCGACGGCGAGCTTCTACTACTCGGTGTTGCTGTTGACCGCGGGCGGCGTTCAGATCGGGACGGGCAAACTCATCGACCGGTACGACCCGCGGCACGTGCTGCTCGGGTTCCTCGCGGTCGGAGCGTCCACGTTGGCCGTTCTCTCCGAGACGGTCCTCTCTCCCCCGGTCCTGTTTCTCGTCCTCGTCGTCCTGGGCGGCAGCCTCTGGGGGCTCAACCCGGCGCGGGACGCGATCGTCTCGGAGATCGCGCCGGCCGAGAGCGAGGGTCGCACGTTCGGATACCTCTGGACCGGGGCGCTCGTCCTCTCGTCGGCCTCGCCCGCCGTCGTCGGCTGGATCGGGGATGCGGCGGGACTCCGTCGCGCGTTCCTGTTGATCTCGGGGCTCGTCGTCCTGTCCGCGGTCCCCATCGCGCTGTTGTTGTCGGACAGCGTCTACGTCGATCCCGCTGGGACCGAACGGGCCGACGCCGAGTGACCCGCGGAAGCCAACCTTTTGTCCGTCCGACGCTAACCACACGTTAATGGACTCCGCGGTACTGCTCGATCTCCTCGGGAACGAGAACCGGCGACGCATCCTCCGTCTGCTCGCCGAGAAACCCTGTTACGTCACGGAGATCTCGGAGTACCTCGGCGTGAGCCCCAAGGCGGTCATCGACCACCTCCGCAAGCTCGAGGAGGCCGGGCTGATCGAGTCGACCACCGACGACCAGCGACGGAAGTACTTCCGGATCACCCGGAGCCTGCGGCTCGAGGTGAGCGTCTCCCCCTACGGCTTCGGCGCGAAGAGCGCCTACCCCGCCAGCAACAGCCTCGACATGTCCGGCCGGTGTCCGCACCTCTCGATAGAGGTACCCGACGGGGGAGAGGGCGGGGACGAGATAGCCGACCTCGCCGCCGAGTACGGTCGGCTCCGCGAGCTCGACCGGGAGCTGTCGGTCGCCAAGCGGTGGGTCCACGGCCGCGTCGAGGACGCGCTCGCGGAGATCGACGAGCGGCTCGGCACCGAGGCCGACAGCCGGTTCTACGCCGCCGTGCTCGCAGCGCTGGCCGAGACCGACGGCTCCGTCGGGGCGATCGTCGACGAGGTCGGCGCGCCCGAGGACGCGGTCGTCGACGCCCTCCGACGGCTCGCGGACGTCGGGGTCGTCACTCGCGAGGGCGAACGGTTCCGGATCCGGTGAGGCCGTTCCTCCCCCGCGTCCGGCCCCACGAGCCGGCTCGCCGGCCGCAACGGCCCGTTCGAGCAGCCGGCGGCGTCGGCCGCTTTCGGAAGCTTTTGACCCTCGGCTGACCCAAGCACCGACGTGAGCCGTTATCGAAACCTCTCGTTGTTCTTGGTCCTCGCCGCGGTGTGGGGCTCGGCGTTCATGGCGATCAACGCCGGGTTGGCGTACTTCCCGCCGGTGCTGTTCGCCGCCCTCCGGTACGACATCGCGGGCGTGGTCGTGCTCGGGTACGCCGCCTACGTCGTCGACGACCCGATCCCCCGCGGCCGCGGCGAGTGGAAGCTCGTCGCCGTCGGCGCGGTGCTCCTCATCGCCGCCTACCACGCCTTCCTGTTCATCGGCCAGACCGATCCCGAGGTGACGAGCGCGGTCGCGTCGGTCACCGTCGGCCTCTCGCCGGTGTTGACGACGGTGTTCGCGCGGGCGTTCCTCCCCTCCGAGCGCCTGACGCTCCTCGGCGTCGTCGGCCTGCTCGTCGGGCTCGCCGGTGCCGGCGTGCTGGCCGCGCCCGACCCCGCGAACCTGACCGCCGGCGGGACCGTCGCGAAGTTCCTCGTGCTCCTCGCGGCCGCGGCGTTCGCGCTCGGGTCCGTCCTCACCCGCGCGCTCGACGTGGGCATGGAGATAGAGACCATGGAGGCGTGGTCGATGCTGTTCGGCGCGGCGATCATGCACGCGATCGCGTTCGGGCTCGGCGAGTCGATGGCGGAGGTCGTCTGGACGACCGACGCGGTCCTCGCGCTCGGCTACCTCGCGGTGTTCGCGAGCGGCCTCGGCTACCTCATCTACTTCGACCTCCTCGACCGGCTCGGACCGATCGAGATCAACCTCGTCTCCTACGTCGCGCCCGTGTTCGCGGCGCTCTCCGGCTGGCTCGTGTTGGACGAGGGGCTCACCCCGAACACGATCGCCGGCTTCCTCCTCATCTGTTGTGGGTTCGCGCTCGTCAAGCGAGCGACGATCCGCGAGGAACTCCGACGGAAGGGCGTGGTGGCGTAGGCCGGCGGGACCGATCCCGCCACGTCGACCCAGCAGGCCTTTGTCGCGTCCACACGAGTCGCCGATATGAACCGCAAGGAGCTCGCCGCCCGGATCGACCACACCGTGCTCGGCCCGACGACGACCTGGGACGACGTCGAGACGGTCCTCGAGGAGGCCGACACGCACGGGATGAACGCCTGTATCCCGCCGTGTTACCTCACGGAGGCGACCGACCACGACGCGGCACCGAACGCGATCGCGACCGTCGTGGGGTTCCCGCACGGGCAGTCGTCGATGGACGCCAAACGCGACGAGGCGGTGAACGCCTGGGACGACGGGGCCGACGAGATCGACCTCGTGATCAACGTCGGGCGGCTGAAGGCCGGCGAGGACGACGCCGTCGAAGCCGAGATCGCCGAGGTCGTCGCGGCCGTCCCGGTCCCGGTGAAGGTCATCATCGAGACCGCGCTCCTGACCGACGCCGAGAAGCATCGGGCGTGCGAGGCCGCGGTCGGCGCCGACGCCGACATGGTGAAGACGTCGACCGGCTTCGCCGACGGCGGCGCGACCGTCCCGGACGTGGAGCTGATGAGCGAGTACCTCCCGGTGAAGGCCTCCGGCGGGGTCGGCTCCTACGAGGAGGCGATGGCGATGTTCGAGGTCGGCGCGGAGCGGATCGGCGCGTCCTCGGGGGTCGCGATCGTCGAAGAGTCGCCGGAGTGAACGCGGAGAAGCGGGGCGGTTAGCGGTCGGCGTTGCGGTCGCCGTCGCGGTCGTCGTTGTCGGCGTCGTCGGATTCCACCACATCGCCGTCGGATCCCTCCTCCACCGCCGGGGTCGTCGGTTCGGTCTCGACGCCGACGTCCGCGTACGAGTCGTCTCGGTCGCGGGAGCCGGAGCCGAACAGTCGGTCGACGATACCGCGATCGTGGCGCTTCTCCGCCAGAAGCACGGAACACTCCACGTCGTAGAGCACGTCGAGCACGAGCGAGCCGCGGACCAGCCGCGAGAGCAGCCCCTTCTCCGTCGCGCCGATCACGAGCAGGGTCGCGTCGCGGGCCGCCTCGGCGATCCGCGACTCCACGTCGCCGGACTCGACGCGGAGTTCCGCGTCAGCGAGGCCGTTGTCCGCGGCCCACGACTCGAGGAACGCCTCCCCCTCGGCGCGGTCGTCGGCGACGTGGAGCAGCGTGATCTCGGAGCCGAACTCGACCTTGAGGGTCCGCGCGACCGCCGCCGACAGCTCGGAGTCGGGACCGCCCGCGGTCGGAATCAGGATCCGGGAGGCGTCGAAGCCGCGGTCCCGGAACACGAGGAAGTCACACGGCAGCGAGTGGGCGAGTTCGTCGACCGCCGACTCGGCCCGGCCGGGCGCGCCGTGGGAGTTCTCGCCCCAACCCATCACCGTCAGGTCCGCGCCGTAGGTCCGCGCGGCGTCGAAGACCTCCTCGAAGACGCGGTGTGAGAGGACGACGTGGGTCTCCACGTCGACGCCGAACGTCTCGGCGTCGTCCCGGGCCTGGTCCAACAGGCCGTGTGCCGCCTCGTGAGCCCCCCGGTCCCGCGCGGCCTCGAGGGAGGTCTGGTCGGGGACGTTCGCGATGTTGACCGCGACGACGGTCCCGTCCCGCTGTTTCGCGATCGCCGACGCCAGCGTGATCAGGTGCTCCTCGGTCGCCGGGTTCGCGAGCGGCACCATCACCCGGTAGTCGCCGCCGCTCGGCTGGACCGAGGTGGCCGCCGACACCGCGGGCTTGGGCAGCTCTTCCGAGCGGTCGAGGACCCACGTCCCCAGCACGCCGCGCGCCTCCACCCGCGAGCGGGCGTACAGCAGGTACCAGAGCACGGCGAAGGCGACGAGGCCGAACGAGATCAGGATGATCGTCGGCTCGATGTAGACGATCAGCGCGAACGACGACAGCGTCCCGATGATCGGGACGACCGGATAGAAGGGGACCTCGAAGTCGGGGTCGTACCCCTCGACGCCCGATTCGCGCATCACGATGAGCGCGAGGTTGAGCAGGCCGTAGACGATGAGGTGGAGCACGGACCCCATCGTCGACAGCGACTCGACGCCGCCGGCGACGAGGAACACGAGGATAAGCGCGCCGGTGAGCGCGATCGACTTGTACGGCGTGCCGAACCGCTCGTGGATCTCGTTGAGCTTCGGGGTGACGATCTTCTCGCGACCCATCGCGAAGTTGATCCGCGACGACGAGAGGATGGAGGCGTTCGCCGACGAGGCGGTCGCGAGGAGCCCGCCGATGAGCAGCATGCCGGCACCGACCGCGCCCAGCGAGTAGCCGAACACCTCGTAGTTGCCGAACAGCAACCTCGCGGCGTCGACGACCGCGGTCTCGTTGTTCGCGACCAGTTCGTTCGGCACCGCCGCGAGCAACACGACGAGGAACAGCGCGTACACGACCGTGACGATGACGACCGAGCCGAGGACCGCGAGCGGGAGGTTCCGCCCGGGGTTCTTGATCTCCTCGGCGACCGAGGTGATCTGGACGAATCCGAGATACGAGACGAAGATGATCCCGGTGACGGGAAGCACCTCGCCCGGCGTCCCCGGCGGCGCGATCGGCCGCAGGGAGTCCATGTCGGCGTTCAGCAGGCCGACGACGGTGAAGACGGCGAGGATGCCGAGAAGCGACATCACGATGACGATCTGGAGGCCGCCGGTCTCCTTCGCGCCGAAGTAGTTGACCGCGATGAAAAGCAGCGCGCCCGCGAGCCCGATCACCTGTGCGGCCTCCAGCGTGAGCGGCCCGAGGCCGACCGGGCCGAGCCCGACGAGCGCGTTGACGTACTCGCCGAAGCCGTACATGTAGAACGCGGAGGCGAACGCGAGCCCGAGCCAGTTGGCCCAGCCGGCGATCGAGCCGAACATCGGGCCGAGCGCCCGGTTGACGTAGAAGTACGCCCCGCCGGATTTGGGCATCGCCGTGCCGAGTTCCGAGGCGGATAGCGCCGTGAACAGCGCGATCACGCCGCCGAGGACGAACGTGGCCGCGGCGAGCGGGCCGGCCCGCGCGACCGCGGTCCCGGGAAGCACGAAGATCCCGGCACCGATCATGGTGCCGATACCGATCGTGAGCGCCGCGAGGGGGCCGAGGTCCTTCGCCAGTTCCTCGTCGCCGCTCACGAGCGGCCCTCCGTCGTGACGTCGTCGTCGACGATCGACACGACTCGCTTCGAACTACGCGGAGTCATGGAGCACACTCTCTCGGCAAGGGATTTAGGCGGTTCGTTCGTCGCTCGGGCGCTGGAACCGTCCGTCCGGTGCCCGTGGGATTCCCTCGAGCGTCCGTTTCGGGTCGGTTCCGTCCGCTCCCGGTCCGTTTTTGCCCGTCCGCGTCGGACGACCACCATGACCATCGACACGGCCACGATCGAGGAACTGATCGAGTCCGGGATCCCGGAGTCGGTCGCGCGGGTGAGCACGCCCCGGATCCACGACGACGAGGACGAGGACGCCCACTTCGCGGCGGTCGTCGTCTCGCCCGCATTCGAGGGTGAGTCGCTCGTCGACCAGCACCAGCGGGTGTACGACGCCGTCGGCGACCACATGACCCGGTCGGTCCACGCGCTGGAGATCAAGACGTACACCCCCGAGGCGTACGCCGAACACGGCGACGGGACCCTCGAGGACGACCTCCGGACGGCCGGGTTGCTTCCCGTCGAGTAGGGTCGAGCGGGGTCGTGCGCACCTCGTCCGGGAGCTTTTCGGTCCCCGCGGCCGTCGCCACGGACATGTCGCCGTCGCCCTCCGCGCTCGAGCGGCTCGGAGACGCCTCCCGGCCGGTTGTGGCGCTTTTCGCCCTCCTCTTTCTCGCCGGGGCGTACCTCCGGGCGAGCCGGGTCGACCCCGCGTTCGGCCTCGTCGTGGTCGCGTTCCTCGTGATGAACGGCGGGCTGATCGCGCTCGGCGGGTGGGCCGCGGGTCGGAAGCGGGACTGACGCCGCGGAGCGGACGCGACGCGGCCTCAGTGATCGTCGCCGTGGCCGTCACCGTCGCTGCCGTCACTGTCGTCGTCACCGCCGTCGCTGTCGTCGTCACCGTCGCTGCCGTCCGACGATTCCGAACCTCGGTCGGCCAACCCGGCGAGGTGGCCGATCTCGGGCAGGACGATCTCCTCGACGCCGAGCCGAACCGCGTTCTCCGAGCCGGGGAGACAACAGACGATGGTTCCGTCGATCACCCCCGCCGTCGCGCGGGAGCCGATCGTTCGCGTGCCGACCTCCTCGGCGGAGAGCCGGCGGAACAGCTCGCCGAAGCCGGGTAGTTCCTTCTGGAAGAGGGGGTCGACCGCCTCGGGCGTGACGTCGTCGGGAGTCACGCCCGTGCCGCCGGTCGTCACGATCGCGTCGGTGTCCTCGCGTCGCGCGAGCTGGTCCACGGCGCCCTGAACCCCGTCGAACTCGTCGTCGACGAGTTCGCGGACGACGACCTCGTGGCCCGCGTCCTCGAACGTCTCGACGAGCCGGTCGCCGGAGGCGTCCTCCTCCAGGGACCGGGACGAGGAGACCGTGACGACCGCGACGGCGATCGTCTCGGCGTCGTGGGCGTGATGGTGGTCGTGGCCGTGGTGGTCGTGGTGGCGGTCATGGTCGTGGTCGTCCTGACCGTCGTGGTCGTGCTCGTGATCCTCGTGACCGTGACTGTCGTGGTCGTCGTGGTGACCCTCGTCGCGGTGACCTTCGTCGTGGGCGTCGTCGCTCATGGTCGCCCGTTCGTCCGGACGAGTGAAAACACCACTCGTCGCGAGCGGATCTCTCTCGAGGAAAAGGCGGGATCAGGGCCAATCGTCGCGGGACGGCTCCTCGACTTCCTCGGCCTCCTCCGGCGCCGCGAGAGTCCAGCCGGCGGCCTCGGCGGCGTCCTCGATATCGAGGAACTCCCAGCCGGTCGCCTCGGCGACCGCCGCGTCGTCGTCGTCGACGCCGACGAAGACGTGCCGGTCGGTGTCGAACTGGCTCTTGATGTTCTCCAGGCTCTCCTCGACGCCGCGCGGCCCGGAGAAGAAGTCCTGGCGCACGCGGTGTTTCCGGGTGAAGTTCGTGACGACGTACGTGGGCTTCTCGCTTACGACCCCGACGTACTCCGTCCACTGTCGAGCGCCGCTGAACACGGCGTTCGGATCGGCGAGTGTCTTCAGTGCCTCGAGTTCGAACGCCAGCGTCATGTCGCTTGATCCGCCGCTGTCCATGCGTAGCGTTTCGCGCCGCGGGCGAAAACGACTTCGCTTCTCGCGTGAACCGCCGACGGTGAGTCCGGACGGGAGACGGGGTCGAACGGCCGGCGACGGTCGCCGCCGGGTCAGCGGGCCCGGATCCGGTAGTAGTCGGTGAACTTCACGACGTCGCCGTCCTCGAGGTCCGCGGACTCCGGAGCGGTCCGCGGTCGCCCCGCCAGCTCGGCGACGGCCGCCTGCGTCGCCTCCTCGAGCTCGTCGTAGTGGCGGACCCGCGCGTCGGGCGGTACCCTCCCGGTGCGACGCAGTCGCATCCGTCGTCCCTCGTCTCGGAGCGCCATATGGTACTATTTACCATGGTATTTGTTAACTCTTTCGAGCGGATCGGACGGGTCGGTCGCGACGTCTCGAATCGGCCGATCGTCACCCTTCGAACGCGCGGTCGTCGCGGGACGGGTCGAGCGTCCGACCGTCGCGGCGCGGCAGCGTGACGGTCACGACGGTACCGCGGGGCTCGACGTCCGCGACGGTCGCCGACCCGCCCGACTGCTGGAGCACCCAGTACACGAGCCACAGCCCGAGCCCGCTGCCGTGATACAGCGCGTCGACCGCCCGGCCGGTCTCCAACACGTCGCGGTTCATGCCGTTCAGTCCGGGGCCGTCGTCCGTGACCTCGATCGTCACCGTCTCCGCCGTCGTCTCCACGGCGACCTCGACCGAGGGTCGGTCCCGGTCGTGATGGACGATCGCGTTGTGAAGCAGCTCCTCGATCGCCCGATCGATCCAGCCGGTCGCCGACGCGACCGCCTCGCCCGCGGCCGGCGTCGACGCCGAGATCGACGCCTCCGGAAACCCCTCGGCGGTCGCCTCGACGAGCTGGTCGACCGTCCGACCGACGTCGACCGGCTCCGTGTTCGGCGGGTCGCTCAGGACCTCGGTGATGTGGTGGGCCTTCTCGCTCGTCGTCAGGAGTTCGTCGGCGCGCGAGACGATGTAGGACGCCGCGTCGGCGGGGTCGGCGGGGGCCGCGGAACCGCCCTCCGGAGCGTCGAACCCCTCCACGTTTCCGTCGGCGATCTGTTCCGCCCGGCCGCGGATCACGGTCATGGCGTTCCGGAGGTTGTGCTGGAGCACCCGGTCGACCACCCGGAGCTGGGTGGCCCGGTTCTCGCTGTCGGTCACGTCCCGGAGGACGCCCACGACGCCCGCCACTCCGTCCTCCTCGTCCGAGGCCTCGAGCGGGTAGTAGCGCACGTCGAACGTTCGGGTTCCCCGATCCGGATGGGTCCGCGTCGTCCGGTACTCGATCGAGTGTCCCCGGAGCGCGCGGTCGACGTGGCGTTTCACGTCCGGGTACTGCTCGTCGTCGACGACGTCGTCGAGCGTGAGTCCGCGCACGTCCGCCTCTTCGATGCCGTGATACGTCCGATACTGCCGGTTGGCGAACAGGAACTGCCCCTCGCGGTCGACGGCGGCTATCAGGTCCGTCGCGCCGTCGATGGCGCGCTCGAACCGCTCCAACTCCCGCTCGCGGGCCTTGATGTCGGTCACGTCCCGGCAGATCGCGAAGGTCCCCGACAGCTCGCCGTCGGCGTCGTAGTACGGGTACCGACGCGTGCTGAAGGTCGCCTCTCGCTCGCTCCGCTCGAACGTCGGAGAGACCTCGTATTCGGCGATCTCACCCGTCTCGAGCACTTCCTCCCGCCGCTCGTCGATCGTCGCGGCCGTCTCCGGGTCCATGAACGCGAACTCGTCGTCGCCGTACAGTTCCTCGCGCGGCACGCCCGCGAACTCGCTCACGGCCTCGTTGAGCAGTTCGAACTCGCCGTCGCGGTTCTGTAACAGGATGGGTTCGTCCAGCTGCTCGACGATGTCGCGGTACTGCTTCAACCGCCCTACCGCCGCCTTCCGCTCGGTGATGTCCGTCTGGATGGCGACGAACCGCGAGACGGTCCCGGCGTCGTCCAGCACCGGCGCGATCGTCTGGTGGGCGTGGTACGATTCGCCGTCCTTGTGACGGTCGACGATCTCCTCCTCCCACACCTCGCCCGCGCGGATCGTCTCCCACAGCGACGCGAAGTACTCCTCGGGCATCTCTCCGGAGTTGAGTATCGCCGGCGTCTCGCCGATGGCCTCCTCGGCCTCGTAGCCGGTGTGTTCGGTGAACGCCGGGTTGACGTACTCGATCGTCCCGTCGGTGTCCGTGACGTAGATCGCGTGACCGGCCTGCTCGATCAGGTTCCGGAACGTCCGGAGCTCCCGGCCCCTGTCGCCCTCGGTACGCTCCCGGAAGCTGCCGGTGTAGACGCGTCTCCCCTCGCTCTCGTGGTCGTGAAACCGGACCGAGAAGGTGTGAACGTCGCCGTCGGCGGACGCGAGCGGGATCGTGACGTTCCCCTCGCCGACGAGTCGCTCGGGGTCCCCGAGGCGTGCGCGGAGGGACCGGGCGCGCTTCTCGGCGGTCGCCTCCGGGACCAGCGACGCGATTCGCCGACCGAGGAGGTCGCTCGCGGCGTACCCGAGGACCGATTCGACCGCCGGGTTCGCGTAGACGACCGTGCCGTCGCCGTCGAGCGAGACCACCGGGTCGGAACTCCCCTCGACGAACGACGCGAGGAACCCGTCGTCGGACGAGTCCGGCCGGTCACCGGGGGTGTGACGCGTCATTACTGATACGTCAAGCGAGGGCGACGTGAAAAGGTACTGGCTCCCCTCGGAGACCGGGAACGCGCTCCGGGACGAAACCCGGCGCGCCGGCCGATCAGTGTTCGGTCGACGCGGCGAGGTCGTCGACGGCGAAGCCGGGCTCCATCAGGAGCTCCTTCTGACCGCTCACGTCCCGTTTCTCGCGCATCAGCTGTTTGAACGCGGACTGCGGCGAGAGGTCGCCGATGAGCACGCCGCCGACGACCCGGCCGTCCTTCAACGCGACGCGACGCCACTCGCCCTCGTCGGTGGTGGCCTCGACCGAGTCGTCGCCGAGCGTCGGGTGCCCGAACGAGAGGAACGGGAAGTCGAAGTGCGTGATGGAGTACGAGGAGACCCACTCGAAGGGCTCGCTGCCGTACTCGATCATGTTGTGTGCGGCGATCGTCCCCTGCTCTTTGGCCGACCCCCACGCGCCGTTCTGCGCGCGCTCGCCGAGGACGACGTCGTGGAACTCCGTGATGTCGCCGGCGGCGAACACGTTGTCGACGTTCGTCCGCATGTGCTCGTCGACGACGATCCCGGAGTCGGTCTCGATCGGCGTGTCCTCGACGATCTCCGTGTTGAAGTCCAGCCCGATGGCCACGCCCGCGAAGTCGCACTCGTATCGCTCGCCGTTCGGGTCGACGGCCGCCTCCACGTGGCCGTCGTCGTCGACCTCGAAGCGATCCACGCCGGAGTCGAAGACGGGCTCGACGCCGCGTTCGCGCATCGCCTCGTGCATGATCTCGGCGCCCTCGTTCGAGAGGGCGTATCGCCACCAGGAGTCGCCGCGCATCAGGTACTTCGCCTCCACGTCCTGCTCGCCGCAGATCGCCGCGAAGTCGATGCCGAGCAGCCCCGCGCCGACGATGACGCCCCGTTCGGCGTCCTCCACGCTCTCCTTGATCTTCCGGGCGTCCTGGAACGTCCAGAAGTGGTGGACCCCTTCGGCGTCGGCGTTCTCCACCGGCAGCTGCTGGGGGGTCCCGCCGATCGCCAAGAGCAGCGAGTCGTACTCGATCGTCTCGCCCTCGTGGGTCCGGATCGCGTCGTTTTCGACGTCGATGTCGACGACCAGCGTGTTCAATCGGAGGTCGACGTCGTGGTCGTCGTACCACGACTCGTCGTGGATCGAGATCGGCGCTTCCGGGAGCTTCCCCTTCGCGAACTCCTTTATCAGGATCCGGTTGTAGAGGGACTCCCCCTCCTCGGTGATGACCGTGATCTCGGCGTCAGGCGCTTCCTCCCGGAGGGTTTCGGCCGCAGAGGCCCCCGCGATCCCGTCCCCGACGATCACGTACGAATCGCTCATGAGCGGCCCTTCGGATTCGGGGTTAATGTGGATTGTCATCCGCGTTCAGAATCGTGATAGTCCCTCGCTCGCCCGGTCGTTCCCGCGTCCGCGGGGCGTTCGGCCGGTCGTAAGGAGAGCGATCGCCCCTGTCACGGGGGACGCGAGCCCGATCGACCGGGTCGTCGTCGCCGTCGTCGCCACAGATTCAAGGTCGTCCCGGCCCAACACGGCGTATGAAGATCCGGCAGAACATCCGCCACTGGGCCGCCAAGAAGGCGCTCACGACCCCGGTGGTCGGCGACGTCGCCAACGACAAGCTCGTCGACCTCCACACGAGCATCTTCCTCAACAAGGCCGACGAGGAGCGTCGCGAGGAGCGCAGAGCGCACCTCGACGACTTCTTCGACGCGACGATGGACGCGTACGTCGCCGCCCTCGAGGCCGGCTTCCCGGAGGCCGAGGCCCGCGAGATCACCCACATTCAGGCCAACTTCGACTTCTTCAACCACGGCTGGACGGAGATGATGGAGATCCCGGGCGACGAACTCGAGGAGCACTACCGCCGGTACGACTCGTTCTTCTCGGAACACGGGATCACGATCGACGACCCGCTCGGCGAGTTCCGCCCGGCGGCCGGGGTCGCGGACGCGCCGGAGACTCCGGAGCGGCTCGAGACGGCGGAGTACGAGAACGCCCTCGCCGGCTTCGCCGACGACGTGTACGTCGAGACCGACGACGGCGAGACCGTCGTCGGCGGCGACACCGAGGAGCCCGAGGAGGTCGACCCCGCGGCAGCGCCCGGGCTCGACGAGGACGAAGCGAGCGCCTGAGGGGCCACGACCCTCCGCCCCTTCCCTTACTCCCACTCGAAGCCTGCCCCGTCCGGATCGCTCGCCGGGTCCGCCGTCGTTCCGTCGTCGGTCGCTCCCGAACCCGTCGTTCCGACGCCCGCCACTGCCTCCGCGGCCGCGACTCCCGCGGCGACCCGTGCGTCGAGCGACCCGCCGAAGCGGTCGAGGCGGCTCCCCGGACCGGCGTACGCGACGCCCGGAACCCCGACTTCACCGAGGTCGACCGACAGGACCTCGCCGGGCGGAGCCGCCACGGCCGCGGCGGGATCGCGAGCGACGCGGACCGACCGAACGTCCTCCCGTGAGACCGACGGGAACAGGTCCGCGAGCGCCGACAGCCAGCGATCCCGGAGGCGCTCGTCGTCCACGTCGTCTCCGTCGCTTCCATCGTCCTCGTCTCCGTCACTCCCGCCGGCGAGCGATCCGCCGCGGCCGACCAGATACGTCAGGTGGTCGCTGCCGTACCGCTCGGGCGGGACCAGGTTCGTGTGTCCGAACAGCGTTCCGAACGGGGCGTCCTCGCCGCCGGAGAGCGCCCCCGGCTCGACCGTCACCCGCCACGAGTCGACGATCGGGTCGTCCGTCGTGACGAGCGCGGACGCCCCGGGGATCGCCTCGACGCCGGGATCGATTCCCGTCAGGTCCTCGAGGACGGCCGGGCCTTCGGCGACGACGACGCCCGCACACTCGACGACTCGGCGGCCGGTCGGCGTCTCGACGGCCAGCGAGACCGGCCCGCCGGAACCGGCGTCGTCGCCGACGCCGAGACCGATCCCGGCGACGCGGCTCCCGGTCCGAACCGCCTCCTCGCCGATCGACTCGACGAGCGCGTCCACGAGACGGGCCGTCGAGCCGTCGACGTGGCCGACCGACGTTCCGCTCCGGCCGCGCGCCTCGCGCGATCGGAGCCACTCCGCGAGCCATGCTGCGGAGACGTCGCCGGCGCGGTCGCCGAACTCGGCTCGAAGGACCGGCTCGACGTACCCCTCGTAGGTCGCCCGCGACGCCCGGTCGGCGACGAACGCCTCGACCGTCGTCGCGTCGAGGTCGGCGGGGGCGCCGCCGAGGCTCCGAACCGCGCGGGCGAGCCGCCTCGCTCGTGCGGCGTCGACGAGGCCGGTCCCCGGATACGCCAGCCGCTCCCACGGGGCGTCGATCCGGTGGACGACCCCGTCGCGGTATCGAGCGGTTCGGCCGCGCCCCCGGACGATCCGCTCGCCGAGTCCGAGGTCGGTCGCGAGCGACTGGAGGGCGTCGTCCGTCGGCGAGAGGTAGTGCGGGAACCGCGCCACCGGGTCGCCGGCGGTGTCGACCGTACGCGCGCGGCCGCCGACCGCGTCGCTCGCCTCGAACACCCGGACCGCGTGGCCCGCCTCCCGGAGCCTGACGGCCGCCGAGAGCCCGGCGAGCCCGCCGCCGACGACGCCGTACATACCGTCTAGGACGGGCCGTCGTCGGTAAGTGTGTTGCGGGGATCGGACTGGCTGGGTGGGTCGGACGGGCCGGGCGGACCGGCGGGGTCGGCGGGCTCGCCTCCCTCGTCGCCGAGACGGTCCGCGAGGAACCGTCGGACCGCTTCCGGGGGGTCGTCGTCGCGGTCGCGGAAGACGGCCAGCCCGGAGCGGTATCGCTCGGCGTCGTCGCGGGCCGATGCGGGTGCGTCGGCGGGCCGCTCCAGTTCCAGTTCCGCGAGGCCCGTCTCCTCCCCGGTGTAGGCGAACCCGCACTTGTAGAGCGCCTCGTAGGCGAACGGGTTGTTGACCGCGATCCGAACGCGATCGTATCCCGTGTCCGCGAGCCACGAGACGGTCCGACGGACCAGTTCGGGACCGAGCCCCTCGCCGCGGCGCGCGGCGTGGACGGTGACGTAGCGGAGCCGACAGCACGCGGGGTCGGTGCGGTCCGGCGAAAAGGAGACCGCCGCGAGGACGTCGTCCTCGAACTCGGCCGGGTCGACGCTCTCGGGGAGCGGCTCCTCGGGTTCCCACTCGGGGACCGCGGCGGAGCCGTCGTCGGTTCGCAGAAACGCCTTCCCGGTGTCGCCGACGACGAACTTCCCGGCGTACGCGAACGCCCGGTAGTCGAGCCGGCACGTCGCTCCCTCGCCCGGCGCGCCCGCGACCGTGAACTCCATGCGAGCCGATACGGGCGGAAACGAATAAACGGTCCCGGTGATCCTGGCGTCGACCGGGGTTATAACTCCGCGCCGACCGCAGCGGACGCCATGTACGGCCTCGGCGACGTTCGCTTCTTCGACCGGATCGCGCCGCTTTACGACCTCGTCATGCCGTCCGCGAACGGCGCGGCGCTCTCGGCGGGGTTCGACCGCGCGGAGCGGCCGATCGACCGGCTGCTCGACGTCGGCGGCGGCTCCGGGCGCGCGTCGGCCGCGCTGACCGGACCCGAGATCACCGTCGTCGACGTCTCGTCCGGGATGCTCCGTCGGGCGCGGACCGCCCGCGGGCTGTCGGCGGTCGTCGGCGACGCGGGGCGGCTCCCGTTCCGCGACGACGGCGTCGACGCCGCCATGGTCGTCGACGCGTTCCACCACCTGCCGGACCGCGAGGCCGCGCTCCGGGAGGCCGCGCGCGTGATCGCGCCCGGCGGCGTTCTCGTCGTTCGCGAGTTCGATCCCACGCATCCGCTCGGCCGGCTCCTCGTCGCCGGCGAGCACGCGATCGGCATGGGGTCGCGGTTCTCGACGCCCGACGCGCTCGCGGACGACATGGAGGCCGCCGGGTTCGACCCGGCGGTCGTCGACCGGGGATTCGGCTACACCGTCGCGGGGGTGCGCCTCGATCGGGACGGGACGGCCTAGTCCTGCGGGTGGCCGTGCGCGTGGGCGTCGTCGCCGTCGTGATCGTGACCGTCTCCGTGGTCGTGACCCTCGCCGTGGTCGTGGCCGCCCCCGTGATCGGGTCCGCTGTCGTCGGTCTGGCCGAGTACCTCCGCGCCCTCGCCGTCGATCATATCCATGTTCTTGAGGTTATCCCGCTCCTCGAAGTCGGCGACGGCCTCCATCACGTCCTCCTGGGTGATGGTCATGCGGTCCTCGGTCAGCGCGCCGAGCACCGCCTCCCGAAGCACCATCCGGAGGTCCGATCCCGTGAGTCCGGTGGTCCGGTCGGCGACCTCCTCGGGGTCGAAGTCGGCGATCTTCATCTCGCGGGTGACGACCCGGAGGATGTCCGCGCGCATGTCGCGGTCGGGTTTGGGGAAGTTGACGATCTCGTCGAAGCGTCGCCACGCGGCCGCGTCGAGCTGGTCCGGGTGGTTCGTCGCGCCGATGAGGAGCACCTCGTCGCGGACGAGCGACACCTCGTCGATCGACTTGAGCAGGGTGTTGACGGCGCGCTTCAGGGCGGCGTGTTCGTCCGACCGGCGCGTCTTCGCGACCGAGTCGAACTCGTCGATGAAGAGGATACACGGCGAGAGCCGCTTCGCGACCTCGAAGGTCTTCTCGACGTTCTTCGCCGTCTCGCCGAGGTACTGGCTCGTGATCATCGACATCTTCACCTCGACGAGCGGGATCCCGAGCTGGTGGGCGAGCGCCCGCGAGACCGTGGTCTTCCCGGTGCCCGGCGGGCCGACGAAGAGCAGCTTCCCGATCTCGCGGAGCCCGATGCTCGCGAGGTACTCGCGGTGTTCGATCGCCTTGACGATCTTCTGGATCTCCTCCTCCTGGTCGCCGGTCAACACGAGGTCGGCGAGCGTGGTCTCGATCTCCTCGGGCGCGCGGACGTTGACGAGGTCGAGCATCTCGCCGTCCTCGTCCTCGTCGAAGTACTCCTCGAGGAGCGCGTCGATCCAGACGCGGTCCGCCTGGATCGGCCGGACGCTGTCGCGCGCCTCTTCGTGGGAGACGGGTGCCTCGAGGCCGTCGGCGGCCGCGAGCGCCGCGACGAGCGTCGGGTTCGAGGCGATCCGGTCGTCGTCGGCGTGATCGCGGTACCACTCCAGGCCCATCTCGGGTTGGGTGAGCGTGATCTCGCCGGAGAACTCGGTGTGTTGGGTGAATAGCAGGTCCGAGACCGCGTCCCAGGGCCGCTCGACGCCGGTCGCCGTGCGGGTGCTGGCGTCCGTCGCCTTCAGCGGACGCTCGACGCCGCCGGGGGCGTCCTCGGCGGCGTCGTCCGACCAGAACACCCGCCGGAACCGGGGCGGGAGGTCGTTCTCGTCGAGGTCGCGGTTCTCGCTGTAGAAGTGCGTGGTCAGAACGAACTCGACAACGTCGAGCGCCGGGTCACTCATCCCCGTTAGGTAGCCGTGGCACGCGTTTAAGCGCGTCGAAGCGCGGGTCGTCTTCGTCCCCCTCGCGCCGTATCGAACCCTTATTAGTCTCGGTGTGAGACGGTGACGTATGAGTTCCGAGGACGCCGAGGCCCCCGATCCCGACGGCGGGGGCGCTGACGCCGACATCGACCACGAGAACGCCGCCCAGGACGTCGTCGCCGTCGATCCCGACGACGCCCCGCAGGGCACCGTCAACCGGCTCGACGCCCACACCGGCGACGGGATCCGCCACCGGGCGTTCACCTGTCTCGTCTTCGACGGCGACGGCCGGATCCTGCTGGCCCAGCGCGCCCCGACCAAGCGGCTGTGGGACGGCCACTGGGACGGCACCGTCGCCTCCCATCCCGTCGAGGGACAGTCACAGGAGGACGCGACCGAGACGCGGCTCGAGGAGGAACTCGGGATCTCGCCCGATCAGTACGACGACCTCCGGGTCACCGACCGCTTCGAGTACAAGCGTTACTACCCCAACGCGGGCGTCGAGTGGGAGGTGTGTGCGGTCCTGAAGGTCACCCTGTCCGACACCGACCTCGATCCCGACCCGGCGGAGATCGGCGGCCGGATGTGGGTCGACTACGACCACCTCCACGAGAACCCCGCGCTGTACCGACAGCTCCGGCTCTGTCCCTGGTTCGAGATCGCGATGCGGCGCGACTTCTCGTAGCAGTCGGCTTTTCGGCTTCCTCCCGCTCCCGTTCCGCCGGCGAGAAACCGCGAGTTGAAGTCGGAGCCGCGACTGGGTCCGATATGACCGTCGTCGTCGTGTTTGCGAACCCGCCCCGCGAGGGGCTCGTCGCGACCGGGCTGGCGGAGTCGACGCCGCTGTCGACCGCCGAGGCCGCCGAACTGTACGAGGCCGCCCTCCGCGACGCCGTGCTCGCGGTCGACCGCTCCGGCGGCGACCTGCTCGTCAACTACCCCGACGAGGAGGCCCTTCCCGAACCTCATCGAACCGACACGCCGCCGGAGGCCGAACTCCGCACGGTCGTCGCCGACACGCTCGGCGGGACCGGCGACGTCCGCTTCGAGCGGCAGGTCGGGTCGACGTTCGGCGCACGCGCGGGCAACACCGTCACGCACCTGCTCCGCGAGGAGGACGCGGACTCGGTCGCGGTCGTGAGGCCGACCGCGCCGCTGTTCTCGCGGACGGTCGTCGACTCCGCGGCGATGAAGCTCCGGACCAACGAGGTCGTGATCGGCCCGTCGACCCGCGGGCGGGCGTACTACGCGGGCTTCACCGAGCCGATCGACTTCGAGGGCGCGTTCGATTCCCCCGCGCTTCCGACGCTCGCCGCCCGCGGCCGCGACGCCGGGCTCGACGTGGAGTTCGTCCAGTCGCTCCCCTCCCTCGAGACGCGCGCCGACCTCCTCGACACGATCCCGCTGCTCCGGGCGCGCTTCGCCGCCGAGCGGATCGTTCCCGACTACACCGCCGCGTTCGTCCACGAGCACGGCCTCGACGTCGTCGTCGAGGACGGCGAGGAGCGGATCGTCCGGGATTGAGGCGGGACCCGGGAGCCCTTCACCGCCCCGTCAGGCCGAGTAGCCCGCGAGCCCCGCGAGCAGCCGCTCTGTCCCGTCGTCGTCGAGTTCCGCCGCGAGCGACGCCACCGCCTCGCGGTCGGCCCGGTCGGTCGCCGCGCGGACGACGACCCGCTGTTCGCCGAGCGGAACGAACCCGCAGCCGAGCCGCTCGGCGGTCTCGCGGAGCCCCAGTCCGGCGTCGGCGTCGCCCGCGAGCACCCGACGGACCGGGCTCTCGAACGCGCGGAGCGTCAGCCCGTAGCCGTCGATGCGGTCGGTCAGGTCGGCCCGGGAGCCCCCGCGCTCCGTCGCGAGGTCCCCGATATCGTCGTCGAGGCTCCGGCGGAGCCCCGTCTCCGTCGGTCGGTTGACGAACCGGAGGTCCCGGTCGACGAGGTCCGCGACCCCCTCGACGCCCTCGGGGTTTCCGTCGGGTACGACGAGGCCCCACTCGCGGCTCCACTCGCCGAGGACGACGCTGTCGACGTCGCGGTCGGTCGGGCCGGCGACCACGGCGACGTCCGGGACGCCGTCGCGGAGCCGCCGCAGCCCCTCGCGCGAGCCGACCGGGAGGTACCGCGGGTTCTCGAGCCGGTCGAGGAGGCGGTTGACCGCGGGGTCGTCCTCGCCGACGCCGAGCAGGGTCGGCGGACGGACGTCCGGCGAGAACAACTGGACCGTGACGGGCTCGCCCGCCTCCAGGTACTCCGTGTCCGGGTCGACGGCGACGACGCCGTCGGCCTCGACGAGGCTCGTCGTCGCACCGGACCCCTTGTCGACGGGGTAGACGAGCGGGAGGTCCCGGTCGCCCGCGGGGCCGTCCGCGGCCGCGCCGTCAGCCGCCCCGCCGCCAGTCGTCCCGCCGTCTCCCAGATCGAGCAGGCCGACCGGCATCAACCGGAGCCGCCCCTCGCCGTAGCGCTCGCGGACGGCCATCCGCCCCTCGACGGTCGCGGTCCGCGGTTCCGGGAGGCCGGCTGCCTCGCGGACCGCCGGCGCGACGAACGTCCGGAAGATCGTGAGCGCGGAGACGGGATAGCCGGGGAGCCCGACGTAGGCGGACTCGCCCCCGTCGGCGCGGTCGAGCCGCCCGATCAGCATCGGCTTGCCCGGCTTGACGGCGACGCCGTGGAGGAGGAGCTCGCCGCGCTCCTCGATCACCCGGTAGATCACGTCGACCGCGCTCGCGGAGGTCGACCCCGACGAGAGGACCAGGTCGCACTCGTCGGCGGCCTCCCGGAGCAGCCGCTCCATCTCCGCGTAGTCGTCGCCGGCGTGCGGGTAGAGGACGGGCTCGCCGCCCGCCTCGGTGACCCCCGCGGCGATCGTCGTCGAGTTCACGTCGTAGATCTCCCCGCGGGAGGGGTCGAGGTCGTCGCCGGGGCGGACCAGCTCGTCGCCCGTGGAGACGATCCCCACCGTGGGCCGGCCGCGGACCGGGACCTCGTCGACGCCGAGCGCCGAGAGCAGCCCGATCTCGCGGGGGGTCAGCCGGGTTCCGGGGCCGAGCGCGCGGGCCCCGGCGGCGATGTCCGCGCCCGCGGCCATCACGTGGTCGCCCGGCGCGACCGACGTGCGGAACGCGATCCGGGCCGGTCGGTCGTCGCCTCCATCGTCGCCTCCGTCGTTTCCGCCAGTCCCGCTTCCGTCCGCCGGCCGCTCGTCCGTGCGCTCGACCATCACCACCGCGTCCGCGCCGTCCGGCATCACCGCCCCGGTCGACACCTCCGCGCAGGTCCCGGGCTCGACGGTCACCTCGGGGGTCGCCCCCGCGTGGACCGCGCCGACGAGGTCGAGTTCGACGGGGTCGGCCTCGTCGGCCCCGAACGTGTCGCGGGCGCGGACCGCGTACCCGTCCATCGACGCCCGGTCGAACCCCGGCACGTCGATCGCGGCGTCGACGCGCTCGGCGAGCACCCGCCCGCGGGCCTCCTCGAGCGGGACCGACTCCGGTTCGGGCACGAGGTCCAACGACGCGATCGCCTCGCGGGCGGCGTCGGGCTCGGCGAGGTCGCGGAACTCCTTGCGCTCCGTCATTCGGTCACCTCCCAGAGCTCGACGTCGACGACGTCGCCGGCGTCGAGGCCCTCGCGCGGCTCCGGCACGACGACCCAGCCGTCCGCGAGCGCGACGCTCGAGAGGACGCCCGACCCGCTCGCGCGGGTGGGAGTCGCGACGTACGGGGCGTCGTCCGGGTCGTGGTGGGGGTCGTCCCCCCCGTTCTCGCCGTCCTCGGCGTCTGATCCCTCATGCGACAGTTTCACCCGGGCGAACGTCCGCGTTCCGGGCTCGCTCGCCACCTTGCGGTCGAGTCGCGCACGCCGGGTCGGGAACGGGTCGGCGATCGTTCCCGCCACGCGCTTCTGGACGGGACGGAGGAACTGGACCGCGTTCACGATACACGCCACCGGGTAGCCCGGAAGCGAGACCACGGGGGTCCCGTCAACCCGGCCGAGACACACCGGGTGGCCGGGTTTGAGCGCGACGCCGTGGACCAACACCTCGCCGAGGCCGTCGACGACCTCCGGGAGGAGGTCGCGCTCGCCGACGGAGGAGCCGCCGGTCGTGACGACGACGTCCGCGTCGAGGTCCGCCTCGATGGCGGCCGCGAGCGCGTCCTCGTCGTCGGTGACGACCTCGCGGTATCGCGGCTCGCCGCCCCAGCGCTCGACCAGTCTGGAGACCGTCAGGCCGTTCGTCTCGATCACCTCGCCGGGGTCCGGATCGGACTGGACCAGCTCCTCGCCGGTCGGGATCACGGCGACGGTGGGACGATCGCGGACGGCGACCTCCTCGAGGCCGACCGACTTACACAGCCCCAGATCGGACGGACGAAGCGTCTCGCCCGCCTCGTAGAGCCGCTGTCCGTCCGCCACGTCCTCGCCGGCCGCGCCGACGTTCTCGCCGCTGGCGACCGCGTCGAACGTCTCGACCTCGTCGCCGACCGTCTCGACGTGCTCGATCATCACGACCGCGTCCGCGCCCTCCGGGAGCGCGCTCCCCGTGTGGACTCGGGCGGCTTCGCCGGGGGCGATCGATCCGTCCTCGTGGTCCCGTTCCCGGAGGACGGCGGGCGACCGGTCGGACGCGCCGAAGGTGTCCTCGGCGCGGACCGCGTACCCGTCCATCGCCGCCCGGTCGTAGCCCGGAACCGGCGCGGGCGCGTCGATCGGCTCGGCGAGGACCCGGCCGTCGGCGTCGGCGAGGGGGACCGTCTCGGTCCGGCCGTGGGGCTCGGCGGAATCGAGCAGCGTCGCCCGCGCCTCCGCGACGCGGGTCCGCCGTTTGAACCCGGCCTCGTGTCTGTCGTGGCTCATGCTCGCCCGTTTCGCCTCCGCGGGCAAAAACCCCGCTTCCCCGGAGGCTCCGTCGGATCGATCGCCCTCCCGCCCTCCCGATCGGTGGGCCTACCTGAACCACGAGAGTGCCCGTCCGAACCGATGAGCGCCCTGTGAGAGGCCGACCCGCGCCATCGTGACGGCCTCGACCGCCCCGCGAACCGTGGTGGCGACCCCTCGTCTCGCTCCCGTCCGGGCGTAGTATCCGGACTTGCGTCCGGCGGCGATCAGGTAGTGTCTCGCCGCCATCGGGACGGGCGCGCGCTTCCCGCTCGCGCTCGTCGTCCCCTCGCGGATCGCCGCGAGCACGTCCGCTGCGGTCACGTCGTCGACCGACGCCCGGTCCCGGACCGTCAGCTCCGTGAACGCGCGGCCGACGTAGTTCAGGTGGTGGGCGTCGCTGGCGGCGACGCCGGGGTAGCCGTGGATCGCCGCGAAGCGCCTGGCGCGCCGGTTGCGGTAGCCGGTGAACAGCCAGGCGTTGAACACCTCGATCGCGTCGACCTCGTCGACCGTGTCGCTCCCGATGACCCCGTCGCCATCGTCGGCTTCGTCGCTCCCGTCATCATCGTCGGCGTTCGACCCGGGAACGGGGATGTCGCGCCTTCGGACGCCGTGTCGCGACCGCTGGAAGGGGTGCGGAACGACTGCGACCCCGCCGCTGTCGTGGATCCACGACACGGTCGTCGCGTACGACTCCCCGCGCGGCGGCATCCGGTCGACGCCGATCGCGAGGAGGTGACCGTCGGCGGTCGACACCTCGACGCCGGGGATCCCGATCAGTCCGTACTCGGGGGCGATCTCGGCCGCCCGCTTCGACTCGCCCATCGTGTCGTGGTCGGTGATCACCACCGCGTCGAGGCCGATGTCCGCGGCGTGTTCCAGGATCAGCTCGACCGGCTCGTGACCGTCGTAGCTGTCCTCGGAGTGGACGTGCGGGTCGATCCGAACGGTGACGCTGGACACGCCCCGAATAGGCGGGCGACGGTATATAAGGCACCGATGTGTGGGTCGGGAGCGAGCGCGACCGCCGCTACTCGAAGATCCCGCGGATCCGGTCGACGACCGAGGACTCCTCGGCTTCCGCCTGCTCCTCCGCGCGCTGCTGCTCGCGGAGTTCGCGCAGCGCGGCGGCCTGGTCGTCGGTTCCCTCGCCGCTCGCGGTCTTCTTCTCGCCTCCCTGGAGCCCCTTGAGCTGGGAGACCGCGTCGTTGACGGTGCCTGAGGTGGTCCGGGTCTCGGTGGCCGACCCCGAGAGCGCGTCGCTGTCGATGTCCGCGTCGTCGACGGCGGTGGTGTTCAATTCCAGCCGGCGACCCTTCGATCGCTCGACGCCGCCCCAGGTGAGCTCGGCGTCGTCGAGCTCGCGTTCGATGTCGGCGCGGACCTCCGCGTCGGTGACGGTCTCGCCCCCTGTGCCACCTTCCCCGGCCGCCCCGGCGTCGCCGGCCGATCCCCCCGCGGCCGCGGATCCGGCCCCGCCGGCCGCCCCCGCAGCCGACGCCTGTTCGACGCGGTGGGCGACGAGCGCCGCCCCGGTCGCGCCGATGACGGCGACGAGTCCGACGCTGTACAGCGCCACGACCTGCGCGCTGTAGTCCGGCGGCTCGGCGACGTTCCAGTCGTGGGGGTACACCCGGACGAACCACGCGACCGCGACGAGACAGACCGCCGCGCCGCCGCTCCCGAGATACAGCATGCGGCGGTCGACGGGGAGGAGGACGACGACGCCGAGGAGGAGCCCCGGGAGTCCGAGCGCGGCGGCGACCGCGGCCACCTGTCGGACCGAGTACGTCGAGAGGGTGTTCGCCGGCAACGTCGCGCTGTAGAGGAACACGGCGACCCCGACGATCCCCAGGCCGAGCCCCGCGAAGAAGAGCCCGAACCCGGCGTACACGTCGACGGCCCGGTCCGGGTCGCCGATGTACCGTCGGTAGTAGCCGAAAAGCGGGTTCGTCTCGCTCGGATCGCTCATGTCTCGACGTTTCCGCCGAGTCTAATGATTGTTGCCCCCGCGTTCCGAACTCAGCTCGCCGGCTCCATCTCCTCCCAGCCGGCCGCGTCGCCCCGCAACAGCGATCCGACGATCCAGACCACCGAGTCGACGCCGCGGTCCGCCTCGAGGTCCCCCCGATCGACGCTCTCCACGAACCGATCCAGGTCGTCGAGGTCGATCCGCCCCGAAGTCACCGCGTCAGTGATCGTGTCCGTGTCGCTTTCCAGCACGCCAAGAAGGTCGGCCCCGTTCGCTCCCATTTCAAATAGTACTACAGAACGAGTTAATATATTAGTATCGGTTCATGCGGCTGAAACGTTCCGGAGGGATCCCTCGGCGCGTTCCCCGTGACCCCCGTATTTTTCACGGCCGGCGTCCACCGTCCACCCGAGAGACCGTGTCGACCGAGTGCCCGCGCTGTGGATCCGCGCTGACGACGTTCACGCTCGGCGGGGCCGAGGCCGTCGGCTGTGACGCCTGCGGCTACGCCGGCGTCGAGGTCGACCACTCCGGCGAGCCCCGCCTCGTCGAGAGCTGGGAGGAGGCGCTCGAACGGTTCGGCAGGGAAGAAGAGAAGGACGAGGAAGCGGACGGAGAGGAGAAGGACGAGGAAGCGGACGGAGAGGAGAAGGACGAGGAAGCGGACGGAGAGGAGAAGGACGAGGAAGCGGACGGAGAGGAGTAACGAATGCCACCGCTTGAGATCACCGACGACCACCGAGAACGCATCGAGCGCCTGCGCGAGGAACTGGCGGACCGACACGCCGGCCCGTACGCGACGGTCGGCACCGAGGAGGTCCTCTCGTACCTGCTCGACCTCGCCGAGGCCGTCGACGACCCGGACCGCTCGGCCGACCCCGATCG
>NZ_FOPZ01000012.1 GCF_900113615.1 Halorubrum aquaticum | reverse complement strand
ACGGCGGACTGGCACGAGCGGGAGGCGTACGACCTGATCGGGATCGAGTACGACGACCACCCGGACCTCCGGCGGATCCTCCTCCCCGAGACGTGGCAGGGCCATCCCCTCTCGATGGACTACGACAAGGACCGCCCGCAGATCGCCACGCTGCCGGAGCACGCCAACCCGCTCGAGGACCATCATCACGACTCCGAGTCGGACACGATGTTCCTCAACATCGGGCCGCATCACCCGGCGACCCACGGCGTCCTCCACCTGAAGACGATCCTCGACGGCGAGCAGGTGATCGACGTGGAGCCGGACATCGGCTACCTCCACCGCTGTGAGGAGCAGATGGCCCAGTCCGGCACGTACCGCCACCAGATCATGCCGTACCCCGACCGCTGGGACTACATCTCGGCGGGCCTGCTCAACGAGTGGGCGTACGCGCGTGCGGCCGAGGACCTCGCGGACATCGAGGTGCCCGAGTACGCACAGGTCATCCGCACCATGGGCGCGGAGATGTGCCGGATCGCCGCGCACATGCTCGCGCTCGCGACGTTCGCGCTCGACGTGAACGGCGACTTCACCGCGACGTTCATGTACGCGATCAACGACCGTGAGCGCGTCCAGGACCTGCTCGAGGACCTGACGGGCCAGCGGCTGATGTTCAACTACTTCCGGCTCGGCGGCGTCGTCTGGGACCTGCCCGAGCCCCGCGGGGAGTTCTTCTCGAAGACGCGCGACTTCCTCGACCAGCTACCCGGCTCCGTCGAGGAGTACCACGACCTCGTCACCGCCAACGAGATCTTCCAGATGCGGACCATCGACACGGGCATCCTGCCGCCGGAGGTCGCGAAGAACTACGGCGCGACCGGGCCGGTCGCCCGCGGGTCGGGAGTCGACTACGACCTGCGTCGCGACGATCCGTACGGCTACTACGACGAGCTCGACTGGGACGTGGTGACCGAGGACGGTTGTGACAACTACTCGCGATTGTTGGTCCGGATGCGCGAGGTCGAGGAGTCCGCGAAGATCATCGAGCAGTGTGTCGACCTGCTCGAGGACTGGCCCGAGGACGAACGGAACATCCAGGCCAACGTCCCGCGGACGCTCCGGCCCGACGACGACACGGAGATCTACCGCGCGGTCGAGGCCGCCAAGGGCGAACTCGGCATCTACATGCGCGCCGACGGCACCGACAAACCCGCACGATTCAAGATCCGGTCGCCGTGCTTCTCGAACCTCCAGACGCTGCCGGAGATGGCGAACGGCGAGTACATCCCCGACGTGATCGCCGCGTTGGGTAGCCTCGACATCGTGCTCGGGGAGGTGGACCGCTGATGGGAACGGTACAGCTGTTCCCCGAGTTCATTTCACAGACGCTCGGGCTCTCGGGCGTGCTCGGCGACGTCGTCGGCTCGCTCGTCGCCGCCGCGGTCGTCGGGAACATCGTGCTCGCGTTCACCGGCGTCGCCGGTCCGTGGGCGAAACGGAAGATCACGGCCGCGTTCACGGACCGGATCGCCGTCAACCGGATCGGTCCGTTCGGCCTGCTCATCATCCCGGCGGCGGCGGTCCAGCTGCTCGCGAAGGAGCTCATCGTCCCCGAGGGCGTCGACCGCCCGACGTGGGACCTCGCGCCGATCGTGTTGCCCGCGTCGGCGCTGCTCGGCTTCTCCGTGATCCCGATGGGGCGGCTCGGCCCGGTGAACCTCCAGATCGCCGACCCCGAGGTCGGATTGGCGCTGGTGTTCGCGTTCGCCTCCATCGCCTCGGTGTCGCTGGTGATGGCCGGCTACGCCTCGAACAACAAGTACTCCATGCTGGGCGGGCTCCGCGCGGTCGCACAGAACCTCGCCTACGAGATCCCGCTCATCGTGACCGCGATGTCCGTCGTGATATTCGCGGGGACGCTCCAGATGAGCGGCATCGTCGCCGCCCAGACCGACGTCCTGTTCAGCGTCGGCGGCTTCGACGTGCCGACGTGGTACGCGTTCGTGAACCCGTTCGCGTTCGTCTTGTTCCTCACGGCGAACATGGCGGAGATCGGACGGAACCCGTTCGACATCCCGGAGGCGCCCACGGAGATCGTCGCGGGGTATCAGACCGAGTACTCCTCGGCGTACTTCGTGTTGTTCTATCTGGGCGAGTTCGTCCACGTCTTCCTCGGCGGGGCGATCCTCGCCGTGACGTTCCTCGGCGGGGCGTCGGGTCCCGGACCGGAGAGCATCGGCTTCCTCTGGTTCGTGGTGAAGATCTGGGGCTTCTTCCTGTTCACGCAGTGGGCGCGCTCGGCGCTGCCGCGCGTCCGGAT
Source organism: Halorubrum aquaticum (assembly GCF_900113615.1). Lineage (GTDB taxonomy): Archaea > Halobacteriota > Halobacteria > Halobacteriales > Haloferacaceae > Halorubrum > Halorubrum aquaticum. The sequence goes on along the minus strand of NZ_FOPZ01000012.1, from coordinate 95,289 downwards.
CGACCAGCTGATCGAGATCGGCTGGAAGGGAATGCTGGTGTTGTCGTTCGCGAACCTGGTGCTCACGGCCGTAATCGTGGGGGTGATCGCCTGATATGATCGGACTCATGAAATCGATGGCGACGACGATGAAACACGCACTGGACGGGTCGACGTTCACGGTGGAATACCCGGAGGACGCACCCGACGTGAGCCCGCGGTTCCGCGGGGTCCACAAGTTCAGCCAGGAGCGGTGTATCTGGTGTCGGCAGTGTGAGAACGTCTGCCCGAACGACACGATCCAGATCGTTCAGGACGACCAGCGAAACGGCGAGCAGTACAACCTCCACATCGGACAGTGTATCTACTGTCGGCTGTGTGAGGAGGTCTGTCCCGTCGACGCCATCCTGTTGACGCAGAACTTCGAGTTCACCGCGGACTCGAAGGACGAGTTCGTCTACAACAAGGAACAGCTCAAGAACGTCCCGTGGTACAAGGGCATCGACCCGCTCGAATCCCGGAATCCCGATCGCGGCGCGTGGATCGGGGAGGGAGACGGCGAGGTCGACTACCAGTAACGGGCGTATCTCGAAATCTTCAAAGGGACACTGATTGGAGGGTTACACAATGGTTTACGACACCATCGCGTTCGCGCTGTTCGCCGCGGTCACGCTGGCGTTCAGCCTTGGGGTCGTCCTGGCGCGCGACGTGTTTCACGCCGCGTTGCTTCTGGGCGGTGCCCTGACGAGCGTCGCGGTGCACTACGTGATGTTACAGGCGGAGTTCATCGCCGCCATGCAGATCCTCGTCTACGTGGGCGGGGTTCTGATACTCGTCACGTTCGCCGTGATGCTCACGCGATCGGATGGAACGGACGACGTGGAGGTGAGTAGCGGATGACTGACGAATCCGGCGGAAACCGGATCCTGCCCGCGATCACGGTGATCGCGCTGTTCGCGGTGATGGCCGCGACGTTCCTGTCGGCGAACTTCGCGGAGGCGACCGGCTTCCCGGAGGGCGAGTCGATCGTCCACAACGTGGGGTACGCCCTGTTCAACCTGGGCGAGGCGGCGTCGATCCCCTCCGAGGGCTTTCTGGCCGCCTTCCTGATCGTCGCGGTCGCGCTCGACGTCGCCGTCGACGGGGCGATCTACCTCGCGCGTCGCGAGGACGGCGGCTCCGTGAGCGCGGCGATCGGCGAGGCGCTCACCGACGGCGGACGCGACGGGGGTGAGCGGTGATGGTGCCGCCCGAGTGGTACCTGCTCTTGGCGTCCGGCGTCTTCTGTATCGGCCTGTTCGGGATCCTCACCCGGAGCGACGCCCTGTACTTCCTCATGAGCGTCGAGCTCATGATGAACGCGGCGAACGTCAACTTCGTCGCGTTCTCGCTGTACTACGGCGACCTCACCGGACAGGTGTTCGCGCTGTTCGTGATCGCGTTGGCGGCTGCCGAGGTCGCGATCGGGATCGGGATCATCCTCGTGTTGTACCGCAACTTCGGCGACATCGACGTGACCGTTCCGACGGAGATGAGGTGGTAAGATGGTGGACGCATTCGCCTACGTTCCGGCCGTCGTGTTGTTACCGTTCTTCTCGTTCCTGGTCGCGCTCGGGGCGGGGAAGTACCTCCCGAAGGGCGGCGCCTTCGGCGGCATCGCGGCCACCGCGGGGTCGTTCCTGCTGTCGCTTTGGATCGCGACGGCCGTCGCGGGCGGCCGCGCCTACAACGAGACGCTGTACACCTGGGCGGCCGGCGACCAGTTCGAGCTCACGTTCGGCGCGCTGATCGACCCGCTGTCGGCGCTCATGCTCGTCATCGTGACGCTCGTCGCGCTGTTGGTCCACGTCTTCTCGCTCGGCTACATGAACGACGAGGGCGAGACGGGGCTTCCGCGCTACTACGCCGGGCTCGGGCTCTTCACGGCCTCGATGCTCGGGTTCGTCGTCGCGGACAACCTGCTCATGGCGTTCATGTTCTTCGAGCTGGTCGGGCTCTGCTCGTACCTGCTCATCGGGTTCCACTTCCGCGAGCCCGGTCCGCCCTCGGCGGCGAAGAAGGCGTTCCTCGTCACCCGCTTCGGCGACTACTTCTTCCTCGTCGGCGTCGTCGCCGTGTTCGCGACGTTCGGGACGGCCGCGTTCGCGGGCGAGGGGTCGTTCCCCGCGCTCGCGGAGGCGGCGCTCGCCGGCTCCGGTGACGTCTGGACGCCCGGCGGGCTCGAACTCCAGACCTGGCTCACGGTCGTCGGCCTGCTCGTGCTCGGGGGCGTGGTCGGGAAGTCCGCGCAGTTCCCGCTTCACACCTGGCTCCCCGACGCGATGGAGGGTCCGACCCCCGTCTCCGCGCTCATTCACGCGGCGACGATGGTCGCGGCCGGGGTCTACCTCGTCGCGCGGATGTACGGCTTCTACGCGCTGACGCCGACGACGCTCGCGGTCATCGCCTTCATCGGCGGCTTCACCGCGCTGTTCGCGGCGACGATGGGCGTGGTGAAGGACGAACTGAAGCAGGTGCTCGCGTACTCGACGATCTCGCAGTACGGATACATGATGCTCGCGCTCGGCGCGGGCGGGTACGTGGCCGCGGTCTTCCACCTGACGACGCACGCCTTCTTCAAGGCGCTGCTGTTCCTCGGTGCCGGCTCGGTCATCATCGCGATGCACCACAACGAGGACATGTGGGACATGGGCGGGCTGAAATCGAGGATGCCCGTCACCTACTACACGTTCCTCGCCGGGTCGCTCGCGCTCGCGGGGATCTTCCCGTTCGCCGGCTTCTGGTCGAAGGACGAGATCCTCTACGAGGCGCTCGTTCACGGCCTGAACGAGCCGCTGCTTCTCGGCGGCTACGTCATGGGACTGCTCGCGGTGCCGGTCACCGCCTTCTACACCTTCCGGATGGTGTTCTTGACCTTCCACGGCGAGCCGCGGACCGACCTCGCGGCCGATCCCGAGCCCGTTCGCTGGAACGTGAAGGGACCGCTGACGGTGCTCGGCTCGCTCGCGGTCGTGACCGGGTTCATCAACATGGTCCCCGTCCAGAAGGTCCTCGGCCTCGAGGGGATCGACTACCTCCATCGCTGGCTCGACAACGAGTGGGGCGGCATCGAGGGGCTCTCCTCACACCACTACGCCGATCTGGGGCCGTACAGCAGCGGATACATCGCGGGCGGGGAGGTCCCGACCGTGCTCGTCGGCGCGGCGGTCTCGCTCGGATTGGCGCTCGCCGGCCTCGGTCTCGCGTGGCGGCTGTATAACGTCACGTCGCCGACCGAGCACACGGCGAAACTCGGCGGGATCAAAGACGTGTTGTACAACAACTACTACCTCGACGAACTCCAAGTCTGGATCGCGTATCGGACCGAAGACATCGCGGGCGGCGCGGACACCTTCGACCAGGGGATCATCGACGGCGTGGTCAACGGCGTCTCCTCGGTGAGCCTCCTCGGGGGGAGCCGGGTCCGTCGGATACAGACCGGTCTTGTCACCCAGTACGCCGCGATGCTCACGCTGGGGCTGATCGCGTTGCTCGTCCTCCTCGGCGTCAACGGGGGGTGGTTCCTGTGATACTCGAGGCGCTCATCGGGTTCACGTTCCTCGCCGCGCTCCTCGTCCTGCTCGCGCCGAACGCGTGGGCGGGCCGGCTCGCGTTCGCGCTCAGCACGGTCCCGTTCATCGGGAGCCTCTACCTCTGGTCGCGGTTCGACGCGGTCGGAAACGCGCTCACGGGCGGCACGATCGCCTTCGAGTCGCGGTACGAGTGGGTCGAGGTCGGCGGCCGGACGGTGTCGTGGTTCGTCGGCCTCGACGGGATCAGCCTGCCGCTCGTCGTGCTCACGACGTTCCTCGTCCCGCTCGCGATACTCAGCGCGTGGACGCCCGTCGACTCCCGACAGAGCCAGTTCTACGGACTGATGCTGTTCATGGAGGCGAACCTGCTCGGCGTGTTCACCGCGCTCGACTTCTTCCTCTGGTTCGTCTTCTGGGAGGCGGTCCTCGTGCCGATGTACTTCCTCATCGGGATCTGGGGCGGCCCCCGTCGGAAGTACGCCGCGATCAAGTTCTTCGTGTACACGAACGCGGCGTCGCTTCTCATGTTCATCGGGTTCATGTCGCTGACGTTCGCGCTCGGCGACTCGATCGGGTCGCTGGCGCTCCCGGAGATCACGCAGGCGATCGCCGACGGCGGCCTCGAGACCTGGTTCGGGATCTCCCCCGGACGGATGGCGATGGTCGCGTTCCTCGCGATGTTCGCCGGGTTCGCGGTGAAGGTCCCGATCGTTCCCGTCCACACGTGGCTGCCGGACGCCCACGTCGAGGCACCGACCCCGGTGTCGGTGCTTCTGGCGGGCGTCCTCCTGAAGATGGGGACGTACGCGCTGCTCCGGTTCAACTTCACGATGCTGCCCGAACAGGCGTCCGCGCTCGCGGTCCCGATCGCCGCCATCGCCGTGATCAGCGTGGTCTACGGCGCGATGCTGGCGCTCGCCCAGAAGGACCTCAAGCGCATCGTCGCGTACTCCTCCGTCTCGTCGATGGGGTACGTCCTCCTCGGCCTCGTCGTGTTCACCGAGTACGGCGTCGGCGGCGCGACCTTCCAGATGGTCGCACACGGCCTCATCTCGGGGCTGATGTTCATGGCCGTCGGCGTGGTCTACAACGCGACGCACACCCGGATGGTCGGCGACATGGCCGGCATGGCCGACCGGATGCCCGTCACCGTCGGCATCCTCGTCGCCGGCGCGTTCGGCTATATGGGGCTTCCCCTGATGGCCGGCTTCGCCGGGGAGTTCTTCATCTTCGTCGGCGCGTTCGGCGCGCCGTCGCTCCCGTACGCGCCCGTCTTCACGGCGCTCGCGATGTTCGGGATCGTTATCGTCGCCGGCTACCTGCTGTCGGCGATGCAGAAGACGCTGTTCGGACCGTTCCGGCTCGAGACCGACTACGAGATCGGTCCGGCTCCGTTCCACGACGTCGCGCCGCTCGCGGTCCTGCTGGCGGCGATCATCGTGCTCGGGGTCGCACCGGACCTGTTCTTCGAGATGATCCGTGACGCCGCGATGCCCGTGGTCGAGGGGGTGAGCGTCGATGTCTAGCGTGGCTCCCGCGTGGTCCGCGCTGTCGCCGGCGCTGCTGCTCGGGCTCACCGGGCTCGCGCTGCTCCTCGTCGACACGATCCGTCCGAACGAGCGGTCGAACACGTCGATGGCCGTCGTGAGCGCGCTCGGCGCGCTCGCGTCGCTTTCGGTCACCGTCTGGTTCGTGATCGCGGGCACGGGTCACGCCGACACCGGCGGGGCGATCACGCTGCTCGAGGGCGCGGTGAAGGTGGACACGATGTCGCTCTTCTTCACCGCGATCTTCGCGTCGGTGACGGCGCTCGTCGTCGTGGCCGCACACGACTACTTCCACGACCACCAGCGTCCGGCGGCGTTCTACTCGCTGACGCTCTTCGCCGCGACGGGGATGGCGCTTCTGGCGGTCGCGAACTCGCTCGCGATCGTCTTCGTCGCCCTCGAGATGGTGTCGCTGCCGTCCTACGCGCTGGTGGCGTTCCTGAAGAAGAACCGCGGCAGCGTCGAGGCGGGGCTGAAGTACTTCCTCATCGGGGCGCTCTCCTCGGCGGTGTTCCTGTTCGGGATCTCGTTGGTGTACGCCGCGACCGGCTCGCTGATCTTCGGCGAGGTCGCCGGGCAGATCGAGTCGCTCGACACGCTGTCCGGCGTCGCCGGCATCGGGATCGTGATGATCGTCGGCGGCGTCGCGTTCAAGACCGCCTCGGTCCCGTTCCACTTCTGGGCGCCGGAGGCGTACGAGGGTGCGCCCGCGCCCGTGAGCGCGTTCCTCTCGTCGGCCTCGAAGGCCGCCGGGTTCGTCGTCGCGTTCCGCGTGTTCACCGAGGCGTTCCCGCTCGGGGCGTCGCTGGCCGCGGACATCAACTGGGTGCTCGCGTTCGGCGTGCTCGCGGCGGTGACGATGACGCTCGGGAACTTCGCGGCGGCCGTTCAAGAGGAGGTCAAGCGGATGTTGGCGTACTCCTCGATCGGCCACGCGGGCTACGCGCTGATCGGGCTGGCGGCGCTCTCGGCGGGTAGCGCCGGAAACGAGGCCGTGATGGGTGCCGCGATGGCACACCTGCTCGTCTACGGCTTCATGAACACCGGCGCGTTCCTCTTCGTCGCGATGGCGGAGCGGTGGGGGATCGGCCGGACCTTCGAGGACTACGCCGGCCTCGCTCGGCGCGCCCCCGTGGCGTGTACGGCGATGGCCGTGTTCATGTTCTCGCTGGCCGGGCTCCCGCCCTTCGCCGGGTTCTTCTCGAAGTACTTCCTGTTCATGGGAGCGATCGAGAACGGCTTCCTCTGGCTCGCGGGGCTCGGCGCGGTGAACAGCGTCGTGTCGCTGTACTACTACAGCCGGGTCGTGCGGGCGATGTTCCTCGACGACCCCGCGACGCCGAGCGCGCTGGACGCGATCGACGTGCGGCCGACCGCGCTGTACGCGGCGGTCGTCTTCGCGGCGGTCGCGACCGTGCTGCTCCTGCCCGGCTTCGGGCCCGTCATCGAGGCGGCCGAGGCCGCGGCCGCGGCGCTGTTCTGACCCGTCCGCTCTTCGCTTCGCTTCTCGACCGCCGGAATCCGCAGGTATTACCGAGCGCGGGCCCGAGTGGGGGCGTGACCAACAGGGAGTACCGCTGTCTGAACTGTCTCGAGCACACGATCGATCGGGCGTTCGACGTCTCCCACCTCTCCGTGACGTGTCCGAACTGCGGCTCCTTCCAGCGGTTCGTCAACGAGGAGGTGTACCGGCAGTTCCGGGCGTTCGAGGAGTCGGCACCCGCTGGGATCGACTGGGAGCGGCTGGACCGGACCGAGAAGCTCGTGGTGTGTGAACGCCTCGTGCGGTCGACGAAGACGCTCGCGGACTTCGCGATCGTGGAGTGAGGGGCGGCGCCGCTCCGCGGTTCGAGTCGGTTCTATCGCGCGTACAAGGGTCCGCCGACGAGCGCGGCGAGCGACGTTCCGTCGTCGGGGCTGACGGCGACGTACGGGTGTCCGACCGGGCCGAACACGTCGACGACGCGACCGACACGCGAGAGGGACTCGTCGACGACGCCGGCACCGATGTCCGGGGGTTCCTCCCCGGGATCGGCGCGGGCGATCGCGAGGCCCTGGGCGGTTCGGACCACGGTTCCGACGCGACGCATCGTCACTCGCGTAAGATCCCGAGGTAGGCGGCGATCGCCTGTACGAGGTCGTTCTTCGCGGTGTCGTCGGTGCCGCGAACCACCACCGCGCCGCGGGGTTCGTACTCTCTGGAGTACGTCTTCTCCCGTTCGATCACCGCGTCGTAGCCGACCTGCTGGACCGCCTTCGCGATCTCGTCGACGGTCGGGTCCTCGATCGCGAGGTCCGTCGGGACGCGTCGGCCCTCCGACCGCGAGCGGCCGGCGTCGAAGTACGCGGGATACACGACGTTCTCGACCATACCGGTGAGGCGGGCCCGCGGGGTAAGGTCGTTTCGGACCGCGGCCGCCACGCCGTCCCGGCGGCGCGAACCGCCCTAGACGTGCTCCTCGAGGAACTCGACGATCGCGCGGTACGCCTCGATCCGGTTCTCCAGCTTCGAGAAGCCGTGGCCCTCGTCCTCGAAGATCAGCTTCCGCACCGGGACGTCCCGTTCGCTCGCCTCCTCGACGATCCGTTCGGCCTCGCTCACGGGGACCCGCGGGTCGTTCGCGCCGTGGAGGACGAAGAGCGGCGACTCGATCCGGTCGACGTTGTTGATCGGCGAGATCGACTCCAGGAACTCCCGGTCCTCGGCGAGCGAGCCGTACTCGGCCTCGCGGAGCTCGCGCCGCCAGTCGCCGGTGTTCTCGAGGAAGGTGACGAAGTTCGCGATGCCGACGACGTCGACGCCGGCCGCCCACAGTTCGGGGTACTCCGTCAGCGCCGCGAGAACCATGAACCCGCCGTAGGAGCCGCCCATCGCGACGATCCGGTCGGGGTCGACCTCGGGGTGGTCGTGGAGCCACTCGACGCCGGCCCGCAGGTCCGCCACCGAGTCCATCCGCTTCTCGACGTCGTCGAGCGCGGCGTACGCCTTCCCGTACCCCGAGGACCCGCGGACGTTCGGCTCGAGGACGGCGTACCCGCCGTTCAACAGGTACTGTTTGACCGCGCCGAAGGAGGGGCGGCGCTGTGACTCCGGCCCGCCGTGAACGTCCACGACGACGGGGTAGCCCGACTCGGGCGTCTCGCTCTCGGGGGTCGAGAAGAACGCAGGGATCTCCCGCCCGTCGAAGGTCGGGTAGTGGACGAGTTCGGGCTCGACGAACGTGTCACGCGGGATCCCCGCCGTGGAGGCGTTCGTCCACCGCTCGGTCTCGCCCGTGGTCGTCTCGACGACGTGGACGTTCGCGTTGTCGGTGCCGCCCGTGGCGGTGATCGCGAACCGGTCCCCGTCGGGGCCGAAGCTCACGCCGCCGGCGACGCCCCGCGGCAGGTCGGGAGCGGGGAACTCGTCGATCCGGTCGGGCGCGACCAGTTCGCCGACCGTGATCTCGGTATAGCCGTCGACGTTGCGCGAGTAGACGACCCGGCGGGACTCCTCGTGGACCGCGACCCCGTCGACGTTCCAGCCGTCGCCGCCGGGCGGGGAACCACCCGGCACGTTCCCGTCCCCGGCGTTGCCGTCGACGACGACGGAGAACTCGTCGGTCTCCAGATCGAGCCGCTCGAGCCGGAGCGTGTCGCTCTCGCGGTCGGTGACGAGGTAGATCGCCTCCCCGTCGGGCCCCCATTCGGGGCTGCCGTACCGGACGTCGCCCTCGTGGGGCGTGTGGTGTGTCAACTCCCCCGAGTCGACGTCGAGGGTGTACAGGTCGTGGTCGTACGAGGAGTGCGCCTCGTGGACGACCAGCCGGTCGTCGTCGGGCGACCAGCCGGCCACGGAGAGCCACCCGTCGCCCTCGTGGACGAGCTCCGCGTCGTCGCCGGTCCCCTCGCGTCCCTGAACGTAGACGTCGAAGACCGACTCCTCGCGGCGGTTCGACGCGAACGCGAACCGCTCGCCGTCTCCCGACCAGCCGCCCCACCGGTGTTTCGCCTCCGGGCGTTCGGTGAGCCCGGTGATCTCCCCGGACCCGAACTCGAGCCGGTAGAGCTGTGCGCGCTCGTTGCCGCCCTCGTCCATGCCGAAGACGGCCTCCGAGCGCTCCGGTGAGGCGTCGACGAACGTGACGCGCTCCTCGAAGAACGTGTGTTGTTCGGGCCACGCGAGCGGGCGGTCGACGGACCACACCTGCGAGGTGCCGGTGGCGTCGAGCAGGAAGGAGAGTCGACCGTCGGGACCCAGGGTCGCGCCGCCGGCTCCCCGCACGTTGAGGTAGCGTTCGACGTCGTATCTGTGCATACGCATCGTTCCGCCGCCGGGGAGAAACCGTTTCGGGTGGATCACGGGCGCTCGTTCCGGGCGGATCGCGGGTCTTTTTGTTCGGTCCCGTCCTCCGGTCGGCGTATGCGCGTCGCGTTCGTCTCGCTTTTCACCCCCGAACACGGCGACACGCCGGCGCGTTCCCGGACGCACCGGACCGCCGCGGGACTCGCGGACCGCGGCCACGACGTGACGTGGCTGTGTGCCCGCTGGTGGGGCGGCGAGGCCCCGACGTTCGAGACGGACGGGATCACGTATCGCTCCGTCGTCGTCGACCCGTCGCCGTCGGCGTTCGCGGCGCGGGTTCCGGCGGCGGTCCGTCGGCTCGACCCGGACGTCGTCCACGCGGTCAACAGCCCGCCGATGCCGGCGCTCGCGACCACGCTCGCCGGCCGGCTCGGCGGGTCGCCGGTCCTCGTCGACTGGTGGCGCGACCATCCGGCGGACTCCAGGCGGGCCTATCGGCTGCTCGCGCGCGACGCCGACGCGGTCACGACGCCCTCGCGCACGACGAAGACGCGGATCCGCGAACACGGCGCGGACGGCTCGGCCGTCGAGGTGATCCCCGAGAGCGTCGATCTCGACCTCGTCGCCGGCGCGGAGCCGGACGACCGCTTCGACGCGGTCTACTCCCGGCGGCTCGACCGCCACGCCAACGTCGAGACGTTCCTGCTGGCGCTGGCCGAGCGCCGCGGGCACGACTGGAACGCGGCCGTGATCGGCGAGGGCCCCGAGCGCGGTCGTGTCGAGTCCACCGCCGAGGACCTCCGGATCGATGATCGAGTGACCTTCCTCGGAGAGCTCCCGCTCGAGGAGCGCGTGTCGGTGTTCAAGGGGACGCACGTCTTCGCGCAGACCGCGAGCTGGGAGACGTTCGCCTCGGAACTGCTGTGGGCGCTGGCGTGCGGCTGCGTCGGGCTCGTCGAGTATCAGGCCGACTCGAGCGCGCACGAACTGGTCGAGGGGCGCGACCGCGGCCGACTCGTCACCAGCCCCGCGGAACTGGCCGACGCGATCGCCGCCGTCGGCGACCTCGAGCGCCGAACGAGCGACCCCGACCTCGAGGAGTACGACCGCGGAGCGGTCCTCGACCGCTACCTCGACGCCTACCGCGAACTCGGCGCGGTCTGATCGTGCGGGGTCGTACGAACCGATGAAGGGAGGGACCGAGGCGGACGGACCCGTCGATCAGGCTTCGTCGGGGGCGATCGTTCCCCCGTACTTCATGAAGACGAAGGCGAGTCCGAGCGTGCTCACCATGGCGATGAAGGTGGCGATCGTCAGCGCGCGCGCGCCGTCGGGGACGAATACCGCGCTGCTCTCCCCGCCGCCGGTGTCCACCGTCGGGATGTCCTCGCCGACGGCGAGCCCGCCGTGCATGCCGACCGACGTGTGCGGGACGCAGTGGTAGTGGGTGATGCCCGCGTCCTCCTCGCTCGTCTCGTACTCGTAGGTGTATCCCTCCTCGTCGACTGGGTCGCCGCTGTCGAGCGAGGCGGGCCCGCCGTCCTCGACCGTCTGGACGTTGTGCGCGCCGCCGCTTCCGGTCCATTCCCAGGTGACCGTCGTGCCCGGATCGACCCACAGGAGGCTGGGGTCGAACGCGAGCCCCTGGTCGCCGGCTCCCACCGAGACGGTGACCGAGTCCTGTCCTCGGGCGTCCTGATAGGTGCCGAGGTTCTGGTTTGCCCCGCTCGGCCAGTCCGGCTCGACGCTGCCGCCACCGCCCTCCTGTCCCGCGGCGGTCCCCGTCGCGGCCGTGGCTCCGCCGACGGCGGCAGCCGTGCCGCCGGCGGTCCGCATGAACGTGCGCCGAGAGACGTCGTCCGTGCTCATGGATCCGGATTCGTCATCGCCGATAGTGAATATGTTGGTTCCGCTCGCTCGGAAGCGGCGGCGGTCACCGGTTCCGACCGTCGGTTCCGGTCATCCGACCGCCGCGTCCGACCGCCCGCCCGCCCGCCTCAGCGCACCGAGTCGAGCAGCAGCCGCTGTTCGACCCGCTTCACTTCGTGTTGGACGTCGCGGACGGCGTCGATGTTCGCGGAGATCGAGGAGACGCCCTCCTCGACGAGGAAGTCGACCATCTCGGACTTCGAGCCGGCCTGTCCGCAGATGCTGGTGTCGACGTCCAGCTCGCGACACCGCTCGATGGTGTCACCGATGAGCCGCAGGACGGCGGGGTGAAGCTCGTCGAAGCGGTCGGCGACGTGTTCGTTGTTGCGGTCGACCGCGAGGGTGTACTGGGTGAGGTCGTTGGTGCCGAAGGAGGCGAAGTCGATCCCCGCCTCGGCGAGCTCGTCGATCTGGAGCGCGCTCGCCGGCGTCTCGATCATCACGCCCCAGCGGTGCGTCTCGGGGTCGATCCCGGCCTCGCGCATGTGCCCCTTCACGCCCTCGAGGTCGGCGGCGTCGTTGACGAGCGGGAACATCACCTCGAGGTTGTCGTATCCCATGTCGATGAGCCGCGCGAACGCGGCGAGCTCCTGACGGAACGGCTCGGGCTTGTCGAGACTCCGGCGGACGCCCCGCCAGCCCAACATCGGGTTGTGCTCGTTCGGCTCGCCGTCGCCGCCCTCCAACTCGCTGAACTCGTCCGTCGGCGCGTCGATGGTCCGGACCCGGACCGGTCGCGGGTAGAACTCGTCGGCGACCCGCCGAACCCCCTCGATGAGCTCGTCCTGGTACGCGCGCTTGCCGTGGTCAGCGATGTACTTCTCCGGCGTCTTCCCGAGCGAGAGCACCATGTGTTCGATCCGGAGCAGCCCGACGCCGTCCGCGCCGGTCGCGGCCGCCCGCTCCGCGGCCTCCGGGATCGAGACGTTCACCTTCACCTCCGTCGCGGTCATCGGCTTGACGGGGGTCTCCGGCCGGGCGGCCTCCACCGGCTCGAACTCCTCGGCGGATTCGGCCGTCTCGTCGATTCCGGCGCGGACGGTCCCCTTGTCGCCGTCGATCGTGATCCCCTGGCCGTCCTCCAGCACGCGAGTCCCGTTACCGGTGCCGACGACGGCCGGGACGCCGAGTTCTCGGGAGATGATCGCGGCGTGGCTCGTCATCCCGCCCTCGTCGGTGACGATGCCCGCGGCGCGTTTCATCGCGGGCACCATGTCGGGCATCGTCATCTCGGTCACGAGCACGTCTCCCTCCTGTACCTGGTCGAGGTGGTCGAGCTTCGTGACGATCCGGACCGAACCGGAAACCACCCCGGGACTCGCGCCGAGCCCGTCGACGAGGACGTCCGCGTCGTCGTCGCCGTTTCCGGCGTTTCCGCCGGAACCGCCGTTCCCGGCCACGGCCGCGCCGAAGTCGTCGCCCCCGTCCTCGCCGCCGGCCGTCTCGCCGGCGTCCTCGCGGATCGTGGTGATCGGCCGCGACTGGAGCATGTACACCTCGCCGTCGTAGATCGCCCACTCGACGTCCTGTGGGGTCCCGTAGTGGTCCTCGACGCGCTCGCCGAGCCCGACGAGCTCGTCTATCTCCTCGTCGGAGAGCACCCGCTCCGTGCGTCGGTCCTCCTCGACGTCGAGCTGGACCGTCTCTCCCGTGTCGGAGTCCTTCACCATCTCCACCTTCTTGTCCGCGACCGTGACGTTCTCGACGCTTCCGCGGCCGCGGTCGTACACGTAGTTGTCCGGGGAGACGGTGCCCGAGACGACCGCCTCGCCGAGCCCCCAGGCGGCCTCGATCGTCATCTGCGGGTCGCCTGTCGAGGGATGGCTCGTGAACAGCACGCCCGACTTCTCGGCGTCGACCATCCGTTGGACGACCACCGCGATGTCGACGTCCTCGTGGGGGAACCCCCGCTGTTGACGGTAGTAGATCGCCCGCTGGGTGAAAAGCGACGCCCAACACTCCTTCACCCGCCGGAGGAGGTCCGCCTCGCGGACGTTGAGGAACGTCTCCTGCTGGCCGGCGAACGACGAGTCGGGCAGGTCCTCGGCGGTCGCCGAGGAGCGGACGGCGACGAACGCCTCCTCGCCCTCCGAGCCCATCTCGCGGTAGCTCTCGAGGATCCCCTCGCGGACCGGCTCGGGGAACGGGGTCTCCGTGATCAGCTCCCGGGCGGTCGCCTCCGCCTCCCGGAGCGCGGCGGAGTCCTCGGGGTCCACGTCGACGGCGGCGAACAGCTCCTCGTCTATTCCCGCCTCCTCGATGAACTCGCGGTAGGTCCCCGCCGTGACGACGAATCCCGGCGGCACCGGCAGCCCCGCGCCGATGAGTTCACCGAGCGAAGCCCCCTTGCCGCCGACGGTCCCGATGTCGTCGGCGTCGACGTCGTCCAGCCAGAGTACTGCCATTCGTATGTGCGGTGGATCCACGACCCGCCGTATGAATCTTCCGGACCGAACCTCGGCGAATAAAGGATTACTCGGCATCGAGTTGTCGGCCTCGAACCGGACGCTAGTGTCCCAACACGGTGGATGTCGCCGAACGAACGCGGTCGGCGCGTGACCGGATCGAGGGGGGAATCGATCCCGGCCGACCGGGGGAGCGACGGGGGACGTGAACGGCGGCTCGAAAGCGAGAGAGGGCCGAGTTCGTCGCGGGCGTGACGAACCGACGAACGGTCCGTACCCTTTCATACGACTCCGTCCGACCTATACTTACTTGCTGCTCGAATGACGTATCCGATCATGTGTTACAGGTGTTGTAACAGCAGTTCCGCCGTCGTGATCGGCGATCGCCGATCGGCCGCGCGTCGCCGGCCGAGCGATCCGCCGGCCGAACGGTCCGCCGGCCGATCAGTCGCCCGCGAGCCGTCGCCGCTCGTCCCGGAGGAGCTGTTCCCAGACCTCGAACAGTCGGCTGTCGAGCCCGTAGGCGGCGTCCACCCGGGCGACCCAGGCGTCGTCGGCGAAGAGCAGCTCCTGGAACCGCCGGATCTCCGGCGAGAGGCGGTCGCGGTCGCCGGCGTAGTACGAGAGCGACTCCTCGCGCGCCCGCTCGACGAGGTCGTTCGGGACCGCGATCCCGTCGGCGGCCGCGGCGTGGACGAACCACTCCAGGTGGAGGAGCGCGGCCGCCGCGAGAAAACGCTCGCGAAACCCGGAGAGCCCCTCGAGGGCGGGTCGCCCGTCGACGACGACGTCCCGCGGGCGGGAGAATCGTGGGGCGGTCGCGCTCACGCCCGCGTCGGCGGCCACCTCGCGGGCCACCCGTCGGAGTCGCCACTCGCCGTACCGGACCGGCGCGACGAGGCCGAGTTCGTACCACAGCGGCATCCACTCGCAGTAGGGCTCCGAGAACGCTCCGTCCGCGAGCAACGTCGTCGCCACCGAGCGCGCCGCCGCCGGCGGGAGTTCGGTCGGGTCCTCGGCGAGCGCGGCCGCGAGGCGGTCGCCGTCGATGGCGTCCACGCCCGGGAAGTCCATCCCCTCGGCGACGTGGCGCGTGTACGCGCGGCTCGCGGCGTACCAGTCGGCGAAGTCCCGCGGCGCGGTCAGTCGGAGGAGACGGAGGACGGTGATGGCGGGTGTAGGTCCGGCGCGCTCAAAACCGCTCCGGCCGGTCCGCGTCGCCGCTCCGCTCGTCGTCGCCCCCGTCCGCGAGCGCGTCGTCCAGTCCCCACTCGCTCGCGCGCTCCTCCGCCTCTCGACGCGCCTGCTCGCGGATCGCCTCGATCCGGTCGTCGTCGGCGAGGAACGCCGCCACCGCGTCGGTCTCCTCGCCGTCGTCGTCCGACAGCCGGTCGGCCGGCGCGGCCTCGCGGGTCCGCTCGGCGAGGCCGGGATCGTCGGCGAGTTCGGTCGCCGCCGCGGCCGGCGGCACCCGGAGCGCCTCCTCGTCGTGGGCCGCCCGGAGCGACTCGGGCGCGACCGCGTACAGCTCGACGCGGTACGGGCCGGGCACGGCCAGTTCGGCGAGCGCGTCGGGGCCGCCGCTGTCGGTCACGGTGTTGTACGCTAACACGGGAACGCCCGCCTCGAAGGTCAACACCCCGCGGGCGTCGCCGGCGAGCAGCAGCGTCTCCTGTGGAACGACCGTCGCGTAGCCGGTGAGTTCCCGGTCGAGCGCGGTCGACAGGGTGGTGCCCACGTCGGAGACGACCCGCGAGCGGAGGAGGTCCCCCCGCGGGATCTCGAGGACCGGCGGGTCCGTGGACCCGCTCATGGGGTGTCGGGGACGACCGCGCTCTTGAACCGCGCCGCCACCGCGTCCTCGTCGCCGTCGCGCACCTCGAGGCGGGCGGCCGCCTCGCGGTACCGCGCCGCGGGCTCGCTGTCGGGCGCGTGCGCGAGGAGCGGCTTCCCGGCCCGCCGTGCCGCGCGGACCACGTCGCTGTCGGGCACCTCCGCGAGCACCGGCCCGCCGAAGTGGCGGCCCGCCTGCTCGGCCACCGCGGCGGCCGGGTCCCTGACCTTGTTGAGAAGCACGCCGGCCGTCTCGGTGCCGTACGAGCGGGCGTACTCCTGGACCTTCAGTCCGTCCGAGAGCGCGGGGATCGTCGGCTCGACCACGATCACGACGCGGTCGGCGAGGACGACCGGCAACACCGCGGACTTCGAGCCGAGCGCGGCCGGCGAGTCCAGGAGGAGCACGTCGGTGTCGCGCGCGAGTTCGGCGACGACCTCGCGGAGCCGCGCGGGGTCGGCCGCCTCGAATCCCGCGAGCGAGGTGCCACAGGGGACGACCGAGAGCCCGAAGCGCTCGTAGGTCGCCTCCGAGACGTCGGTCGCGGTCCCCTCCACGAGGAGGTCGTGGAGGGTGACCGCCGCGTCGTCGAGCCCGGTGTGGAACAGCAGGTTCGCCATCCCGGTGTCGGCGTCGACGACGGTCACGTCGTGTTCGGCGGAGAGCGCCATCCCGAGCGCGAGCGTGCTCGTCGTCTTGCCGGTGCCGCCCTTGCCGCTGGCGACCGCGAACGCCTCGACCATGCCCTTTCGTCCGCGTCGTCCCGTTAAAAGGTGTCTATTACCCTGTCGTGGTCGGTACAGATGGGAGGCATCGATTCGGGTGCGGTGGCGCGCCACCGTCCGTGACCGGGTATCCGTCGATTCTCCCGATGACGGGGTCTCCCGACGCTCCCCCGAGAACAGCGCTTTTGTCCGCTCGGATCAATACTCCTCCATGGCCGAGACGATATCCGCGAGCGAGTTCCGCGACATGGTCGACGCGGCGCGACGCGGCGAGCGCGAGTTCGCCCTCGTCGACACCAGACCCGAGGAGAGCTACGCGGGCTGGCGGATCGCCGGCGCGATCAACTACGTCTACAAGCCCTTCCACGCGTTCGACCGCGACGAGTTCGAGGACGCGACCGGGATCGGCCCCGGGGAGACGGTCGTGACCGTCTGTGCGAAGGGGAAGTCCTCACACGCGCTCGCCGACGACCTCGCCGCCGCCGGCTACGAGGACGTGTACGCCGTCGACGACGGCATGCGCGGCTGGTCGTCGGTCTACGACCGCGTCGAGGTTCCCCTCCTCGACGCCGACGAGGAACCCCTCGACGTCGTCCAGATCCAACGCCGTGCGAAGGGGTGTCTGGGATACCTCGTGGTCGGCGGATACGGGGACGGCCACGACGCCGAAGACTCCCTCACCGTCGCCGATTCCGCCGGCTCCCGTGTCGCCGTCGCGGTCGACGTCTCCCGTCACGGCGAGGAGTGGCGGGCCGCGGCCGCCGACCACGACGCGTCCATCGCGGCCGTGCTCGACACCCACGTCCACGCCGACCACCTCTCCGGCGGCCGGGCGCTCGCGGACGAGCTGGGCGTCCCCTACGTCCTCCCGGCCGCGGCCGCCGAACGCGACGTGGCCTACGAGTTCGAGCCGATCGGGCGCAACCGGACCCTCGACGTCGGCGGCGTCGACCTGAAGGCGCTCGCGACTCCCGGCCACACCGACGACGGCGCGAGCTACCTCGTCGGGCGCTCCGCCGTCCTGACCGGCGACACCCTCTTCACCGAGGGCGTCGGCCGGACGGAACTCCAGTTCGCGGCCGGCGGGGAGAGCGAGGCGGGACACGAGTCCGGGAACGGAGGGACGGAGCGCGAGTCCGCCGGCGCACGAACCGGCGCGGAGCGGCTCTACGACTCGCTCCACGGCACCCTGCTCGCGGAGCCCGACGACGTCGTCGTGTTGCCCGGCCACTTCTCCGTCGACGCCGACGGGACTACCGGCGGGGCGACTCCCGGCGAGCCCGTGGCGACGACGGTGGGAGACGCACGGACGGGGCTCGAGGTCCTCGGACGGGACCGGGCGGCGTTCGTCGAGGAGATCACGGCGACGCTGCCGGAGAAGCCGCCGAACTACGAGTCGGTGATCGCGGCCAACCGCGGGGTCGAGTCGCCGCGGAACGAGGTCGCCGCGATCGAACTCGAACTCGGCCCGAACCGGTGTGCGGCCGAGCCCGCGCCGGAGCCCGAGGCCGACGACTGAGGGGGAGTCCTACTCGTCCTGGAGGTCGGCCTCGCGCAGCGCCTCGTTCAAGTCCTCGCGGACGCGCTCGCCGGTCTCGCGGTCCATCGCGGTCGTGACGATCCGGTTCTCCTGGACGCTGGAGCCGTCCCGGAGGAGGAGCCGAACGTTCCCGTTCGTCCCCGCGCGCGTCGCCTTCGCGCGCAGTCCCGTCCGCGAGCCGGTGCCGCCGGCGTCGATCGGTCCGGGAACGACCTTCTTGACGTGCGGGTGCTCGGCAACCGTCCGGATCGCCCGCCGTCCCTTCCGGTCGCCGATGAGCGTCGAGTGGGACCCGCCGATCTTCTCGCGTGGCGGCATCTCGACGACCTCCAGCGCGCGGTCGCCACGGCGGTCGAGCACCCACCGGACCACGTCGCTCTCGAGGCCCGCGTCGCCCTCCGCGTCGTCGTCGTCGCCGGATCCGCCCCCGCCGGCGCCGCGCTCGCCGCCCCCCTCCGGCACGCGGTAGAACTCGTGGTGGAGTTGTGCGCGCGCCTCGCGGAGCGGTTCGCGCGCGCCGGCGGCGTACACCGTTTCGGGGCGCTTGCGGCGGATCTCGTCGGCGACGCGGCCGGCGAAGTTGCGGAGGTGGACGTGGGTCAACTCCTCGTCGTCCTCCGGGCGGGTCGTGATCGTCGTCCGCCCGACGGCCGCGTCCTCCTCCAGCACCGTCAGCTCCGCGCGGTCCTCGGCGAACTCGACGACGACCGCGTCGCTGTTGGCGGTGTTACAGGTCAGACAGTAGTCCCCGGGCTTCTCCAGGGGGGTCCCACACCGCCGACAGTTCATACCGACCGGAGGCGCGTGCCGGATAAAAGGCCGTTCGTTCGATCCGGGATCCGTCGCCGACCGCCGTTCCGGAGCAACCGATATTAGTCGGTGCCGGACTGACGGGAGTGTATGGATACCGATCGCGCCGATGCGGACGCCCCGGACGAGGGATCCGACGGCTCCGAAACCGACGCTCCGGAGGGCGGGTCCGATCGATCCGAGTCCGATCGGTCCGTGACCGACCGGTCCGTATCGGATCTGACGGATCCGGAAGTCATCGAGGTCTGGCTGGAGGGACTGTTCCGAAACGGGCGAACGAACGCGCTGATCGCGTGGGCGATGGTCGCGGTACTCGTCGGCGTCTTCCTCGAGAGCGCTCTGGAGTTCGACCTCCTTCCGATGGCTCTCGTCACGGCCATCACTGCCGTCGTGGTCGCGCCGGCGATCGTCGCACGGGACCCGCGGGTGGTGCCGCCGTGGGAGGTGCTCGTGCTCGCGCTGTTGCCCGTGCTGGTCCGCGCGCTTCTCGGCGGCGAGGTCGGCATCTTCGCGACGTACCTCGCCATCGCCGCGCTGGCGCTCGTCATCACCGTCGAGCTCCAGATGTTCTCCTCGCTGCGCGTGACCCACTGGTTCGCGATCGTCTTCGTCGTGATGACGACGATGGCCACCGCGGCCGCGTGGACGGTCCTCCGATGGAACGCCGACCGCGTCCTCGGTACCACCTACCTGACGACGAACGAGGCGCTGATGATCGAGTGGCTCTACGTGACGCTTGCCGGGCTCGTCGCGGGCGTCCTCTTCGACGTCTACTTCCGCCGCCGCGGCCTGCGGCTCCGCCGTGCGCTCCGGCGGGTGGTGCGCCGATGACGCTTCTGCCCCGCCCGTCGGTCCGGAACCAGAAACGGCTCACTCGGACGATGCAGGCGATCCTCGCCGGTATCCTCGTTTACGGGATCGTCGCGGGCGCGCCGAAGGCGATCTCCAACGGCGGGATCGCGTTACTCATCACGTTCGTTCCGGCGGCCCTCGAACGGAACTACGACGTCCCGATCGACCCCTGGCTCGGCGTGTGGATCACGAGCGCCGTCTTCTTCCATACCATGGGATCGGCCGCCCTTTACACGCGGATCGAGTGGTGGGACCACCTCACGCACTCGCTTTCGGCGTCGCTCGTCGCCGGCGTGGGCTACACTACGCTGCGCGCCGTCGACCTCCACAGCGACCGGATCCGGATCCCGGGCCGGTTCGCGTTCGCCTTCATCGTCATCGTCGTCCTCGCGTTCGGCGTCGTCTGGGAGCTGTTCGAGTTCGCGCTCGACATCATCGCTGTCAGGACCGGTCTCACCATGCCGCTGGCCCAGCACGGCCTCGACGACACCGTCCTCGACGTGATGTACAACTCCATCGGGGCGCTCGTCGTTGGCGTCTTCGGACAGGCGCACCTCACCGGCGTCGCGGAGCGCGTCCGTGAGGGCCTCCTCGCGCGGTCGGACGGCTCCGGGAAGTGAGGGTGAGGTCGACGGGGCCTTCCGCTCCGTCAGTCGAGACAGGCCGCGACGACGCGCAACGCGGCCTCGCCGCGGACCTCCTTCGCCAACAGCGGGACCCGCTTCACGTCGCGTCCGCGGAAGAGGTCGGTCGCGTCCCGGAGCGCCGCCTGCTGGACCTCCCACCGGCGCGCACAGAACTCGCAGTGCTCGGGGTCCGGCTCGACGATCCACTCGGGATCGACGTCGGCCACGTCGCTCACGCGCTCCATCACGCGGTTGACGACCAGCGTGTTCACCGGTATCTCGAACTCGTCGAGCCGGGCGACGAGCCGCTCGGACTCGACGACGCTCATCTCCTCGGGGATGGTCACGACGCGGAAGTCGGTCCGGTCGGGGTCGCGTAACACGTTCCTGAGGCGTTCGATCCGCGTGCGCAACTCCTCGAGGTCGGCGCTCGGGTCCGGGTCGTCCTCGCCGCCGCCGAACATCCCCTTGATCCCGTCCATCATCCCGGAGAACCGCTGTCGGAGCGTCATCACGCGGCCGATCATCGAGTCCATGATCTCGGGCAGCTGGAGGAGTCGGAGGGTGTGGCCGGTGGGCGCGGTGTCGACGACCACCCGGTCGAACCGCGGGTCGTCGAGGTACTCGAGCAGCTGGCGCATCGCCGCGGCCTCGTCCGCGCCGGGCATCGTCCCGCCGAGCAGCGAGCCGGGCGCGTCGTCCATGCCTTCGGCGGCGTCGTCGGCCATCCCGCCCATTCCCGGCATGCCGCCCATCGCTTCGCCCATCTCGCCCAGCCCGCCGAGCGGGTCGCCGTCCGCGCCGAACATCCCCTCCTCCATCGCGGCGTCGGGGTCGATCTCGGCGGCGTAAAGCGGCAGGTCCTCGTGGATCACCGCCGGCTCCGCGGGCACGTCGACTCCGACGGTGTCGGAGAGCGAGTGGGCGGGGTCCGTCGAGACGACGAGCGTCGGGACGCCCCCCGCCGCCGAGGAGAGCGCGGTCGCGGCCGCCATCGTCGTCTTCCCCACCCCACCCTTCCCGCCGTACAGCACGTACTCCGGCGCGTCCACGCCCCGCGGGAGGCCGTCGCTCCCGGCCTCCTCTCCGAGCGCGTTCCCGTCCTTCCCGGCGTTCTCGCCGTCCTCGACCGCGTTCTCGCCGGCCGCGTCGCTCCCGGCGTCCTCGTCGACGCGGTCGACGGGCTCGACGTCGATGTCGTCCATGCCCGCCACTGGCGGCGGCGCGCTTGTGTACCCGTCGGTCCGGGTCGCGGGCGGAACGGGGGTGGGACGGGGACAGGGGAGGAGTGGCAGGAGAAGGCCGAGACGGAGGCGGGAGCAGGCCGGGACGGAGGCGGAGAAGGCCGAGACGGAGGCGGGAGCAGGCCGGGACGGAGGCGGAGAAGGCCGGGACGGAGGCGGGAGGGGGACGGCAGGCGAGCGGGCTACGGCGACCCGTCGAGTCGCTCCACGACGGTCTGGAGGTCCGCTTCGGTCTCGATCTCGCGTTTCACCTGCTCGCGGCGGCGGACCGCCGCGGAGTCGGCGTCGTACGCGCGGACGTACTCCGCGCGGGTGTGCTCGTCGAACGCGTGCCGGATCGCGAAGTAGCCGTCCGGGACGATCGTGCCACACACTTTACACTCGTGACGCTGGTGTTCTCGCGTCTGGTGGAGGACGGTCGACTCCACGTCCTCGAAGACGGCGTCACACCCGTCGATGCCGCACGCCCAGGGAACCATGTCCCACGGTTCCCGCCGAGGGGATTAACGGTTTCCCCCGACGCCGCCGAGTCGTCGACGGCCGATGCCGCCGCGGACTCGGCGACGAACGGCGGCACCGCGGACTCGGCGACGAACGATACGCCTTTGGGCGGCTACGCGTACCTCCGATCGTGAGCCGATCCCGAACGCGCGTCGACGCCCACGTCAAGGTCCTCGACGACCGCGTCGTCGCCCGCGCGAAGGAGCGCGGGATCGACGCGATCGTATACGCGCCACACTTCACCCGGCTGCCGACGATCCGCGAGCGCGCGGCCCGGTTCTCCGACGACGAGCTGACGGTGATCCCCGGCCGCGAGGTGTTCACCGGGAACTGGGGGAACCGCCGGCACCTCCTCGCGATCGGGCTCTCCGATCCCGTCCCCGACTACGTCACCTTCGAGGGAGCGATGGCGGAGTTCGAACGACAGGACGCCGCGGTGCTCGTCCCGCACCCGTCGTTCGCGACCATCTCGCTCACCCGACCCGAGCTCGCGGCCCACGACTCCCGCGTCGACGCCATCGAGACGTACAACACGAAGCTGCTCTCCAACCAGAACGGCCGCGCACGGGACATCGCGGACGACCTCGACCTCCGCGGGTTCGGCTCCTCCTACGCGCACCTCCGGCCGACGGTCGGCGAGGCGTGGACCGCCTTCGAGGGCGACCTCCCCGACGCCGAGGCGATCGTCGAGGCGTTCCGCGAGGGACGCCCGCGGACGGTCGTCCACCGCGGCGGCCTCGGCCATCGGCTCCGCGGGCTCGTCGAGTTCGGCCACCTCGCCTACGAGAACACCTGGGCGAAGGCCGATCGGCTCTTCCTCTCCGGCGAGGAGCCGACGCTCCCGTCCAACGTCGCCTACGAGGGTCGGTTCGACGACGTGGCAGTCTACGAGTGAGCGTCGACGCCGGTCGTTCGACCCACGACCGGTTCACCGACGCCGCTACGACAGCTGGGCGGTCACGTCGGTCGAGGAGATCATCCCGACGTAGTCGTCGTCGACCACCGGGAGGTGTTTCACGCCGTACATCGTCATCATGGCCGCGACCTCCTCCATCAACAGGTCCGGCGTCACGGTCTCGACGTCCTCGGTCATCACGTCCGAGACCAGCGTCTCCTCCGTGT
Organism: Halorubrum aquaticum; assembly: GCF_900113615.1. Lineage (GTDB taxonomy): Archaea > Halobacteriota > Halobacteria > Halobacteriales > Haloferacaceae > Halorubrum > Halorubrum aquaticum. The sequence continues at coordinate 72,318 of NZ_FOPZ01000012.1, read as the reverse complement.
CCCTCCCCTCGGCCACGGCGGCGATGATGTCGCTCTGGGTGACGATACAGCCGCTGCCGGCGGTGACGACGAGCGCGCTGATGTCGCGTTCGCTCATGCGACGGGCGGCCTCGCGGATGGGCTCGTCGCCGCCGATGGTCTCGAGCGGCGTCGACATGACCTCGCTGACCCGGGTGCGATCGTGTAAGTCCATACCACACCTCGGCAGGCGGGCGTGTTGGGTCTTCCGGATGGCGCAACGGACGTCCGCCTCCCGGAAAGCGGCTAGCGTCCGGCGAGGTATTCCGTGAGATCGGTCGTCGACAGCATCCCGACGACGACCCCGTCGTCGTCGGTCACCGGGAGGTGACTGTACTCGCCGTCGGCGAGGTCGGCGAGCGCGTCGACCGAGTCGTCCCGCGAGGCGGTGACGACCGCGGTGGTCATACACTCGCGGACGAGGGTCTCGTCGTGCGGGTCGTTCTCGCGGACGAGACGCACGAAGTCCCACCCGGTGAGCAGCCCCTCGAGGCGACCGGACTCGTCGACGACGAGGATCGAGTTCACGCCCGTCTCTCCCATCCGTTCGGCCGCCTCCGCCGCGGTGGCGTCGGCGGCGACCGTCACGAGGTCCGTCGACATGAGCCGACCGACGGGTACGTCTCCCATGTGCGTCGGCGACGGGGGCCACGATAATCAATCGTGAGGGTCATCCCGTCTCGCGGGCCGCTTCTCGGAGGCTCGGGCCCTCCGGCTCACTCCTCGAGGATCGACTCGGGCGCGCCGGCCAGCCCGACGAGCGCCTCCGCCTCGACGTGATGGAGGTCGCCGGGGATCACGAGGGTGTGGAGCGGGTCGCCGAACTCGCGCTCCGCGAGCGCGCTCAGCCGGTCCGCGGCGACGACGGGGTCGGGCGAGCCGGCGCGGGCGACGACGACCGCGAGCTCGTCCCGCCAGCCGTCCGCGAGGAGGCCCGCCGCGTAGTCGGCGGTCATGTACTCCTCGTGATCGGGATCGGGACCCGACGGGCCGGTCCCCACCTTGATGTCGAGGTAGACGACGGTGTGGAGCCCGCGCTCGCGGTTCGCCTCGATCGTCTCGCGTACGCTGCTCGGCACGTCGTCGCCGCCGTGTGCGTAGGGGAACGGGAGCGTCACGGCCTTCCCGAACCGGTAGTTCTGGAGGCCGGTGAGACTCGAGGCGGCCGACTGGGCGGTGACGCCGTGGATCACTCGCGTGTCGATCCCGCGCGACTCGGCCCGCAGGCGGAGGTCGGCGTGCGTCGTCGAGATCATGGTGTCGCCGGCGGTCAGGAAGGCGGCGTCGCCGGTCTCGGCGGCCGTGAGGATCGGCTCGGGGTCGCGTTCGACTCCCTCGCGGTCGCGCACCTCGACGTCGACGCCGTGAGCCGCCTCGAGATCGTCGACGTCCGCGCCGACGAGCCGGCTGGTGTAGAACTCCGCGAAGACGCGGTCGGCCGACCGCAACGCCTCGCGCCCCTCGACGGTGATCGAGCGCTCGTCGTAGAGGCCGAGCCCGATGAACGTGAGCATACCGTCGTTCCGGGGAGGACCGCCTAAAAGGGCGCGGACCGCCGACGATCCGGCGTCGGCGGGGGTCGCCGCCGCCCCGGATTCGCCCGTCGCTCCGGAACCCGGAACTCCCGTACACGCCGACGAGAGGCCCTCGATCCGAGGATCGTTCATGATCGTTTCATGTGAATCCATAGCAAGCCCTAAGAGGTGACCGACACAACGTTTGGCTACTGGGCCTTACCGGGCCAAGATCCACGATATGACTGATCAAGAACTCATCTGGCGGATATCGGGAGGATCCGGCGACGGGATCGCTTCCACCAGCCAGAACTTCGCGAAGGCCTTGATGCGATCGGGGCTGAACGTGTTCACACACCGGCACTATCCGTCCCGGATCCGCGGGGGCCACACGTACACGGAGATCCGCGCGGCCGCGGACCCGGTCGACTCCCGCGGCGACGGCTACAACTTCCTGTTGGCGCTCGGCGACTCCTTCGCCCGGAACCCGCAGGAAGGGGCCGTCTACGGGAACGAGGAGATCAAACCGCTCTCGGAGAACCTCGACGAGCTCCGCGAGGGCGGCGTCATCGTCTACGACGAGGGACTCCTCGACCCCTCGGAGATCCCGGACTTCCAGCAGCGCGTCGAGGAGAACGGCTGGCACGTCTTCCCGCTCGACCTCCGCGGACTCGCCCGCGACATGGGTCGTGAAGTGATGCGCAACACGGCCGGCGTCGGCGCGACCTGCGCGCTGATCGGCATGGACCTCGAACACGTCGAGGACCTGATGCGCGACGCGATGCCCGAGAAGATCCTCGACCCCAACCTCGAGATCCTCGAGACCGCCTACGACCAGGTACGCGAGGAGTACGACGTCGACGACGTCGAGGTGTCGGTTCCGACCGGCGAACACGAGGAGACGCAGCTCCTCATGTCCGGCTCGGACGCCATCTCGTACGGCGCGATAGACGAGGGGTGTCGCTTCATCGCGGGCTACCCCATGACGCCGTGGACGGAAGTGTTCACGATCATGACCCAGAACCTGCCCGAACTGGGCGGGATCTCCGAGCAGGTCGAAGACGAGATCGCGGCGGCGGCGCTGGCCGTGGGAGCCTCCCACGCCGGCGTCAAGGCGATGTCCGGGTCCTCCGGCGGCGGCTTCGCGCTGATGTCCGAGCCGCTCGGACTCGCGGAGATGACGGAGACGCCGCTCGTCCTCGTCGAGGCGATGCGCGCCGGTCCGTCGACGGGGATGCCGACGAAGCCGGAGCAGTCCGACCTCGAACACGTGTTGTACACCTCCCAGGGTGACTCCCAGCGCGTCGTCTTGGCCCCCGGTACCGTCGCCGAGGCGTACGAGCAGTCGCGGCTCGCCTTCCGGCTCGCCTACGAGTACCAGATCCCGACGATCCTGCTGTACGACCAGAAGCTCGGCGGCGAGTTGAAGAACGTCCCCAAGAGCCACTTCGACCGCGAGCCGAACCCGACGCTCGGCAAGACGCTCACCGAGGAGGAGCTCGCCGAACAGCCCCACTCGGCGGACGGGAAGTTCCACCGCTTCCAACACGACGTCGAGGACGGCGTCACCCCGCGGTCGATCCCCGGCCAGAAAGGCGGCCGGTTCCTCGCGACGGGCAACGAACACGACCCCACGGGCCACATCAGCGAGTCGCCCGACAACCGGGTCGCACAGATCGACCGACGCACCCAGAAGCTCGAGGCGATCCGCGCGGACCTCGACGACGAGGACACGAGCTCGTACGCCGGCCCCGACGACGCCGAGTACGGGATTCTCACGTTCGGCAGCCAGCAGGGAACCGTCGAGGAGGCGGTCGGTAGGCTCAACGACGCCGGCGTCTCGGTGAAGTCGCTCGGCGTCTCCGACATGCTTCCGTTCCCGACCGAGGAGGTCCGGACGTTCATCGAGAGCGTCGAGGAGGTCCTCGTCGTCGAGATGACCGCCTCCGGCCAGTTCCGCGGGCTCGTCCAGAAGAACCTCGGCCAGTACGGGGAGAAGCTGTCGAGCCTCCTCAAGTACAACGGGAACCCGTTCGAGCCCGCCGAGGTCGTCGACGGCTTCGAGGCGGCGATCATCGAGGGCGACGGCGACGCGTCCGGCCATCAGACCACCTTCGTCCCAGCAGCAGGTGATTAACCCATGAGCACGTTTTCAGCCATCGGAGAGGAACGAGAGATCGACCGCGACGAGTACACGCCCGGCGTCGAGCCGCAACCCACCTGGTGTCCCGGCTGCGGCGACTTCAGCGTCCTGAAGGCGCTGAAACAGGCACTTCCCGAGGTCGGCCGATCGCCCGAGGAGACGCTGCTCTGTACCGGGATCGGCTGTTCGGGCAAGCTGAACAGCTACCTCGACACGTACGGCTTCCACACGATCCACGGTCGCTCGCTGCCCGTGGCCCGCGCCGCGAAGCTCGCGAACCCCGACCTCGAGGTCATCGCCGCCGGCGGCGACGGCGACGGCTACGGGATCGGCGGAAACCACTTCATCCACACGGCCCGGGAGAACCACGACATGACGTACATCGTGTTCAACAACGAGATCTTCGGGCTCACCAAGGGACAGACCTCCCCGACCAGCCCGAAGGGCCACAAGTCGAAGACGCAGCCCCACGGCAGCGCAAAGGAGCCGCTCAAGCCGCTCTCGCTGTCGCTGAACGCCGGCGCGTCGTACGTCGCCCGGACGGCCGCGGTCAACCCGAACCAGGCCAAGGAGATCCTGATCGAGGCGATCGAACACGACGGGTTCGCACACGTCGACTTCCTGACGCAGTGCCCGACGTGGAACAAGGACGCCCGGCAGTACGTCCCGTACATCGACGTCAACGAGTCCGACGACTACGACTTCGACAAGACCGACCGCGTCGAGGCCGCCGAGATGATGCGGACGACCGAGGAGGCGCTGTACGACGGCGAGGTCCTCACCGGTCGGTTCTACGTCGACGACGAGCGCATCTCCTACGGCCAGGAGAAACAGCAGATCGGCGAGATGCCCGAGGAGCCGCTGGCGGAGCGCTACTGGGACGACGACTACGAGTGGGAACGCTCGTACGACCGGTTCGTCGACAAACACGAGTGAACTGATCGGCCCGGTTCGAGATCGCAACCCCTGTTTTCGGGTTCGCAAGGTATTTTTTCCGTGGTGACAAAGGAGTTCACATGAGTACCGTATCGACGGAAGAGCGTATCCTCTCGGTCTTGGAGGAGGACGCACAGGCCTCCTGTGGGGAGATCGCCGAGCGGGCGGAGGTCTCGAAGCCAACGGTGCGAAAGTACATCGACAAGCTCGAGGAGGAGGGCGTCATCGTGGGCTACTCGGCGGACGTCGACCCGAAGAAGCTCTCGACGCAGTCGATCGCGATGGTGGGGATGGACGTGGACTCGGGCAAGTACGTCTCCGCGACCCGCGATCTGAAGGCCCTCGAGGAGGTGGAGGCGCTGTACACCTCCTCGGGCGACCACATGCTGATGGCGGAGGTCCGCGCGGCCGACGGCGACGAGCTCGGCGACGTCATCAACGACGAGCTGCTCGCCGTCGACGGCGTCACCGCCGCTCACCCCTCGTTTCTCCAGGAGCGGCTGAAGTGACGGAGACTCCTCCTCACCGGTAGGCGAACGCGACGAGAAGCGTCGAGAGGACCGCCACCGCGACCGTCGAGACTGCCATCGTCCGGTCGCCCGCCCCGAGGAGGACCGCGGCCAGCGGAACGACGAGGAGCCCGCCGACCAGCATGGCCGCGCCGCCGAGCCGCCGGGCCCGCTCGCGGTCGACGTTCGGCGTCGTCAACAGCTCGCGCCGGTCCCGATAGCGGACGAGCCAGCCCAACAGGACCACCCCCGCGGCGGCGACGGCAAGGGTTCCGGCGGCGACGAGTCGGTCGGAGACCCCGAACCGGGTCGCGGCGGCGAGCGCGAGGAGGAACGCGCCGGTGGCGGCGAGCACGGCGGCGTTCGCGCGGGCGGCGTCGTCGTCATCGGGGTGAGTTCCGTACGCTCGGCGGACGCGGCTGCCGGCCGGGAGGCTCGCGAGCGCGACGAACAGGAGCGCTCCGGCGATCGCGACGAGGAGGGCGGAGCCGAGATCGGCGGACGTCATGTCGGTCCAGTGTGATGTGCGACGAGGAAGGGTTTTCGGGCGGATCCGCCGGCGTCACGCGACCGTCTCGACGTCGGCCACCACGACCGCCTCGTCGCCGGCGGGACCGCGGCGCACCGCACGTCGGTCGAACCCGTGAGCGCGGTAGAACTCGCGAGCGCTCGGACGGTCGTCGGACACGCTCGCGCGGAGCGTGTCGACGCCGCGGTCGGCGAGCGCCGACGCGACGCGCGCGAGCAGCTCCTCGGTGACTCCCTCCCCGACGTGCTCCGGGTGGACCCAGAGCGCGAGGAGTTCCGCCTCGGACCCCTCGTCGTCGGGGTGGGCGATCGCCACGCCGACGGGTCCGTCGTCGTCCTCCATTAGGAAGCAGCACTCCGCGCCCACGGCCGCCTCCCGGACGCCCGCGGCGGAGACGTCCAGGAGGGGTGCGCCGATGTCGTCGAACACCGTCGCCTCTCGGGCCCGCGAAACCGTCGTCCGAAGCGTCTCGGCGTCGCCGGGACGCGCCGGTCGAACACGCATACACGGACCGTGGAGAGGGGAGTAGGTATACGTTTCGGGGTCGGCGAGCGTCACCGATCGCCGCGGGAAACCGAGCGAGACCGTCGCGGGAACGCGCTACTCGACCGGGGCGATCCCGATCGTGACGGTCACGTCCTCGACGTCCCATTCCTCAACGAGCCCGTCGGAGTCGTCCGCGGCGTCGGCCGGGTCCTCGAGCCACGCGTCGGCGCGGACCTCGCCCGCGATCAACTCGGCGTGCTCGTCGACGAAGCCGGCGACGCGCTCGTCGTCGACGGCGACGCCGAGCCGGATCCGCGCCTCGACGTCGAGGTCGAGCTCCTTGCGCATCTCTTGAACGCGGCGGATCACGTCGCGGGCGTACCCCTCGGACTCGATCCCGGTCGTGAGGGAGGTGTCGACGTACACCGTCCCGCCGTCGAACTCGACGCCGGTGACGTTCTCCGGCGGCTCGGCGACGTACTCGACCATCGACTCCTCGAGGTCGACGGGCTCGCCGTCGACGGCGACTCCCTCCTCGATCTCCGTCCGGGTCGCCCCCTGTACGGCGGCCATCACCTCCTGGGCGTCGCCGCCGAAGGCCGGGCCGATCTCCGCCATCCGCGGCTCCGCGGTCTGGACCAGCTCGTCGAAGGCGTCGGTGACGGTGACTTCACGGGCGTTGACGCGGTCGGCGATGAGGTCGGCGAGCCGCTCGACCGCGCCCGCGACCCCGTCGTCGTCGGTCTCGACGACGACCCGCGGAACGGGCCAGCGGAGCTTCCGGCCGGCCTGCTGGCGGGCGTTCGCGGCGGCCTCCTCCACGTCGCGGAGGACCGCCACGTCGCGTTCGAGCTCGGGGTCGCGCAGGTCGTCGTCCGGCTCCGGGTAGGCGAGCTGATGGACCGTCGTCGCCTCGCCGTCGAGCGTCCGGTACATCCGCTCGGTCAGGTACGGCGCGATCGGCGCGAGCAGGCGGATCACCTCGTCGAGGACCGTCGACAGGGTGGCGTACGCCCCGCGTTTCGACGGCGAGTCTGCCTCCTCCCACATGCGGTCGCGGACGGCCTTGACGTAAAAGCGCGAGACGTCCTGCGTGACGAACTCGATGACCGCGTTGACCGCGTCGCTGACGCGGTAGTCGTCCCACGCCTCCGTGACCTCGGTCTCGACCGACTGGAGCCGCGAGAGCACCCACTCGTCGACGAGTTCGAGCTCGCCGTCGTCGAGGGAGGCGTCGGCCGGGTCGTACCCGTCGAGTTCCATGTACTCGAGCGGGAAGCGGAAGACGTTCCAGAGGATGTTGAGCTTCCCCTGGATCTCCCCGAGCCCGTCCCACTCGAACGCGAGGTCGACGCCCTGCTGGTCGTGGCTGAGCAGGTACGTCCGGAGGGGATCGCGGCCGGCCCGCTCGATCGCCTCCTCGGGCGTGACGATGTTGCCGACGGACTTGGACATCTTCCGGCCGTCCTCGTCGTTGGCGAACCCGTGCATGATCACCTCCTCGTAGGGGATCTCGCCAACCGCGGCGGTCCCCATTCCCAGTTGCGACCAGAACCAGCCGCGCGTCTGGTCGTGCGCCTCGATGATGAGGTCGGCGGGCCACAGCTCGTCGTGTGCCGCCGCCTCGCTCGGGTACCCGAGGGTGCCCCACGAAGCCACCGAGGAGTCGAGCCACACGTCGAAGACGTCCTCGACGCGCCGGTAGGTCGTCCCGTCCTCGACGATCGTCAGGTCGTCGACCGAGGGACGGTGGAGGTCGATGGAGTCGGGGTCGACGTCCTCCTCGACGCGTTCGGCCAGCTCCTCGCGGGTGCCGATCACGACCATGTCCTCGTCGAGGTTCCCGGCCTCCGCGTCCGCCGGCACCCAGATCGGGATCGGGATCCCCCAGTAGCGCTGCCGGGAGACGTTCCAGTCCGGCGCGTCCTCGATGAAGTCGCGGAAGCGGTTGTCGCGAGCCCACTGCGGATGCCACTCCGACTCCTCCATGTTCTCGAGGAGGTCGTCTTTCACGTCCGTGATCGAGATGAACCACTGGTCGGTGACGAGCTGGATGATCCCGGTGTCACACCGCCAGCAGTGGCCGTAGCTGTGGTTCACCGTCCCGTGTGCGAGCATGTGGCCGTCGGCGACGAGGTCGTCGATGATCCTCTCGTTGGCGTCGCGGACGAACCGCCCGGCGTACTCGCCGGCGGCCTCGGTGAACTCCCCGTTCGGCGCGACCGGACAGAAGATCTCGAGGCCCAACTCGCTGCCGCGGTGGAAGTCCTCCTCCCCGTGGCCGGGCGCGGAGTGGACGAGTCCGGTGCGGTCCGCCTCCACGTAGTCGGCGGCGTACACCTGCCCCGCGCCCTCGAAGTCGGGATACTCGGCGAGCCGGTCCGCGAGCGGGTGGTCGTACGCCCAGCCGACGAGGTCGCTTCCCGGGAGCTCGGCCTCGATCTCGTAGTCCTCGTAGCGTCCCTCCCCGAGCACGTCCTCGGCGCACTCGGCGGCGACGTAGAGCAGTTCCTCCTCGCCGTCCTTCTCGGCGCGGACCGCGTTATAGGTGAGCTCCTCGTCGACGGCGACGAAGGTGTTCGCGGGGATCGTCCACGGCGTCGTCGTCCAGATCACGAGGCTCCCCTCGCGGTCGGACAGGGGGAACTTCACGTAGATCGAGGGGTCCTCGACGTCCTCGTACTCGACCTCGTTGTTCGCGAGCCCCGTCTCACACCGCGGACACTGCGAGATCGAGCGTTTCCCCTGCTCGACGAGCCCGTTGTCGGCGACGTTGGAGAACGCCCACCACGCGGCCTCCATGTACTCCGGCGAGACGGTCTCGTAGGGGTCCTCCCAGTCCATCCAGACGCCGATGGACTCGAAGTCCTCGTCCATCGCCGCCCGGTTCTCGAGGGCGAACTCCTTGCACCGCTCGATGAACGACTCCATGCCGTACTCCTCGATGTCGCGTTTGTTCTCGAAGCCGAGCTCCTCCTCGACTTTCACCTCGATCGGGAGCCCGTGCATGTCGTAGCCCGGGCGGTCCGTGACGCGGTGGCCGGTCATCCGCTTGTGCCGGATGACGGCGTCCTTCAGCGTCTTGTTCCAGGCGGTTCCGAGGTGCATCTGCCCCGAGGTGTACGGCGGCCCGTCGACGAAGAAGAAGGGTGGGTCGTCGGCGTGCGCCTCCTTCGCCGCCTCGTAGGCGTCCGCGTCGTCCCAGTACTCCTCGACCGCCGACTCGACGTCCGCGGGAGTGTACTGGTCGTCGATCTGCTCCATACGGGTGTGTTCCCGCCCGCGTATTTGAATACGGCGGAGTCGGGGTCGATATCGCGGGAGGAGCGGGGGCCGGGGTCGCGGGAAGATCGGGGTCGCAGTCGCGAGAGACCCCGGGTAATCGCCTCATACCAATACCGTGGGAGCACCAGTGTCCCGCGTATGAACGCCCCACGTTCGGCGCTCGTCGGAGCGGCAGTACTGTTCATCGCGATCGTCGCGACCGGCGGCGTCGCCGGCGCCGATCCGGTGACGCTCACCGTCTCGGTCGCCGACGAGGACGGTGACGCCGTCGGCGACGTGGCCGTCGAGGCGGCGTGGGAGACCGAATCCGGCGAGACCGGGACTGCGACGGGCACGACGGCGAGCAACGGGAACGTGCTCCTCGACGTCCCCGAGGGGGCGAGCGTCGAGTTGGACGTCGACGACGGCACCTACGTCCGGAACCGGCCGCTCCGGATCGCCAACGCGAGCGCGGCGAACGTCGAACTCGGCGTCTCCCGGAGCGGAACCGCGACGGTGACGGTCGTCGACGAGCGGAACCGGTCGCAGGCCGACGCGAGGGTGACCGTCCGCGAGGACGGGCGAGCGATCGACCGCGGCGAGACCGGCTCGGACGGCGTCTACGAGACGGCCCGCCTCGAGCGCGGGACGTACGAGGTCACCGTCGTGAAACCGGGATACCTCGAGACGGAACGCGAGGTGACGGTGACGCGGAACGCGGAGACGACGGTCGCCATCGAGCGGGGCACCGTGACGCTCGACGTGCGTACCTTCGACGACCACTTCGACCCGCCCGCCCCGATCGAGACGGGATCGATCCGGGTGGACTCGTCGGTGTACGACGGCGAGGTGAGCGTGACCGAGGGGACGGCCTCGCTCAACGTTCCCGTGAACGCCGCGTACACGATCGCGGTCGTAAAGGACGGATACGACGCCACGCCCAAGCGGCTCTGGGTCCGGGAGTCCCCGGTGAGCACGAACGTCACGGCACGGCGGACCCCCACGCTGTCCGTCGCGCCGGCGAACGAGCGCGTCCTCGTCGGCGAGACGACCCGCGTGACTGTGCGGAACGCGTACGACGAGCCGGCGGCGGGCGTGACCGTCGAGGTCGACGACGAGGCGGTCGGCGAGACCGACGACCGCGGGGAGGCCGACGTGCCGATATCGTCCGCCGGGAATCGAACGATCGTCGCGCGGGACGGAGACGTCACGTCCGACCCGGTGACGATCGAGGGCGTCGAGACCGCGGACGGGACCGATCCGGGAGAGAACGGCTCGGGCGAGAACGACACGGACGACGGTGACGGAGGCGTTTCGGACGACGGTGACGGAAACGCCTCGGACGACGACGCCGGAAGCGGATCGAACGACGCCGAAGACGGCGACCCGGGGAGCACCGACGACGGCGTCCCCGGTTTCGGCGTCGTCGCCGCGGTCCTCGCCCTTCTCGCGGCGGGCGCGGCGGGCGCGGCGGGTCGGCTTCGCGGTCAGTGAGGGCGACGGGACGAGCGGTACCCCTCTCGATCCGCCCCGTCACCGCTCGATGCCCGCCTCCGCGAACGTCGCCATCCGGTCGTGGGTCCGGCAGGCGGCGCGGTAGGTCGAGAGCGCCAGCGCCGCGCCGGAGCCCTCGCCGAGCCGGAGGCCGTGGTCGAAGAGCGGCTCGAGGTCCAGCGCGTCGAGCTGGACCGCGTGCCCCGGCTCGCTCCCGGCGTGGGAGGGGAGGAGGTACGGTCGGACGTCGTCCGCGAGGGCGTCGGCGACGAGCGCGGCCGCGCCCGAGACCACGCCGTCGACGACGACGGGCGTCCGGTCGGCCGCACAGCCGAGCGCGACGCCGGCGAGGAATCCGACCTCGTAGCCGCCGACGCGCCGGAGCACCTCGACGGGGTCGGGTCCGTCCCCGTCGTCGGGTTCCCCGCTCCCATCGAGGCCGTTCCGCGCGAGCGCGCGCTCGACGACCCGGACCTTGTGTGCGCGGGTCTCCTCGTCGACGCCCGTTCCGGGCCCCGTGACGCGATCGGGGTCGGCTCCGGCGATCGCCGACGTGAGCGCGGCGGCGACGGTGGTGTTCCCGATCCCCATCTCGCCGAGCGCGACGATCCCGGCCTCGGCGAGCCGCGTTCGGGCGGTCCGAACGCCGGCCTCGAGCGCGGCGACCGCCTCCGAGCGGGCCATCGCCGGCCCCGCGGCGATGTCGTCGGTTCCGGAGCCGACCCGCTCGTCGACGACTTCGCTCGCTCTCGCGTCCGCCGCTTCGTCGACCGCCTCGTCGACCGGCCCCTCGACCTCGACCGGCGCTCCCTCGACGCCCGCGTCGACGACGAGCGTGTCCGCGCCGACGACCTCGCTGATCGCGGAGACGGCGGCCCCGCCGGCCACGAAGTTCCGGAGCATGGTCCGGGTCACGGCCTGCGGATACGCCGAGACGCCCCGTTCGACCACGCCGTGGTCCGCCGCGGCGACGACGACGGTCGGGTTCGCGAGCGCTGGCCGGGGCTCGCCCGTGAGCCCGGCGAGGGCGACCGCGAGGTCCTCGAGCCGGCCGAGGCTCCCGGGCGGCTTCGTCAGTTCGGCCTGTCGCTCGCGGGCGGCGTCGGCCGCGTCGGCGTCGAACGCCGGGATCGGCGGCGGCGAGAAGTCGGGCGGCGGCGAGCGATCGAGCGATCTCGCGGGGTCGTCGTCCGGTACGGTCACGCGTCGAAGTCGGGGAGGTCGTCGGGCGCCTCGTACTCGGACTCCCAGTCGATGTACTCGTCTTTGAGCACGTCACAGGCGATCTGTCCGAGCTCCGTGAGCCCGGCGTTGATCGCGGAGACGGAGCCCCACGAGTCGAGGTCGTCGTGGTACTCCCGCTCCTTCCAGTCCTCGGGGATGCCCGGCGCGTGGTACCCCACGCGGTCGGCGAAGGAGTCCCAGAAGAAGTCGAACCGGGAGACGAGATCGAGGTCCTCGACGATCCGCCAGTCGGACTCCTCGAGGTCGCAGTCGGCGGTCCATCGCGCGAACGCCTCCTCCCAGGCACCCTCGCGCAGGAACGCCTCCAACTCGTCGCGGCGGTACTCGCCGCCGGCCACGTCGGCGTCCTCGTACTCGTTCGGGTCGACGGCGGACAGCTCGGGCGGGTCCGGCGTCTCGATGTCGAGCGACATGTCCACCCGTCCGCGCCGGGGAGCCAAAACGGTGCGGGCTCGACGGCGGGAGCGGGTGGGAAACCGAACGCGATCCGGTCCTTTTACCGCGCCGACCGAGTATCTCGGAGCATGAACGTTCGCGCTCGCTCCCGACAGGTCGGGATCGCCGCCGCCCTCGTCAGCGCGCTCCTGCTCGCCGCGCCGTACGCGCTCGTGACCGGCTTCGACGCCCAGCTCGCCGGGTACTACACGGCCGGTCCCGTGGGAGCCGGCGGGGTGGCGCTGTTCGCGCTGTTGAGCGCGGTCGTGTTCGCCTCCGTCGAGCGCGGGAACGTCGATCCGGGGACCCTCGCCGGCGCGCTCGTCGTCCTCGGGAGCGCGACGACCCTGCTCGCGGCGGTCTGGTGGCTCTCGATCGAGCCGACGACGATGTTCGGCGAGTACCGCTGGCTCGAGCACCACGCGACCGCCGTGACCGTCGCGTCGCTGCCGATGCCGCTCTCCGCCGGCGTGTACGCCCGGGAGCTGCTCGGGTAGGTCCGGGGCCGAGCGACGACGCCGGCGAGCGGGCGGTGTCCCGCGAACGAAAGGCCCTTATGGGGCACCGATGTAGTGGAAACCGGACTAGGTCGGGCGGTTAGGCCCCGCTCGTCACCCGTGAGGTAGTCTTCAGCGGGGACCGAACACCGGGCACGTCCGGATGGACCGGCGCGGGCCCCGAGAGCCAACGTGGAAGCCTCGTCCGCCGGGGACAGCGGTCCGTGGCGCCCGCTCGCAGGAGCGGTCCGTCATGGTTCGCCGGCGACAACGGGTCAGGCGCGGAAGCGAGCAGCCCACCGCCGGACGCCCGTCGCTCGTCGGGTCGCGGGGTGGAGGAGGCAACCGGGATACCCCGTGCCGGAACACCGGGCTACCCCGGCCGTCCACCATTCATACCGGATCGTCAGTCGCGTAGCGGCCGCGCTCTCGTCCGCCCGGACGGATCGGCGGCGAGGTCAGTGTTCCCCGCCCGTCCCGCGCCGGTCGGAGTCGAGGTCGATGTCGAGTTCGTCGAGGACCTCCTCCGCCTCCTCGCGTTTCTCCTGGTGCTCCTCGAGGAACTCGCGCATGAGTTCGGCGGCCTGCTCCTTACAGCCGCCACAGAGGCGCTCGCCGTTCGCGCACTCGGAGTACACCTCCTTGGCGAGCCCGTCGTCGTCGCCCGCCAGCAGGTAGGCGTACAGCTCGTAGACGGGGCACTCGTCGGGCTCGCCGCCCAGCTCGCGCTGCTCCTCGGCCGTGTCGCGTCCGCCGGTCGTCGCCGAGCGCACCTTGTCGTAGCCGTCCTCGGGATCGTCGAGCAGCGAGATGTGGCTCGCCGGGATCGACGAGGACATCTTCCCGCCGGTGAGCCCGGTCATGAAGCGGTGGTAGATCGAGGAGGGCTGCCGGAAGCCGAACCCGTCGTGGTCGATCTCGACCTCGCGGGCGACCGACTCGGCTTCCTCCCGCGTGAGATCGAAGGCGTCGACGTGGCCCTCGAAGACCCGTTTCTCGCCGTCGATCGCCTCGATCAGCGCCTCGAACGCCTCGTCGGTGGCGTTGCGGTCGAGGAACCGGACCCGGGGCCGGAGCGGCTCCTTGCCGCCCGCGCGGAGCTTGTCGAGGGCGCTGGACTTGGCGGCGGCGAGGTCGACGCTCTCCTCGTCGATCTCGGGCGGCTCGTAGTCGTCGAGCCACGCGGCGGCGTCCTCACAGCGAACGTCGGTCTCGGCGTCGTCGACGTCGGCCGCGAGCGCGTCGTAGGCGGCGCGAACCAGCGTCCGCTCCTCGTTGTCGAGCTCGAAGCTCGCGAACGCCTCGGTCACCTTGAAGTAGCGCACGCGAGTCGCCAGGTCGCGCGTGAGCCGGACGTGCGGGTCCTGGTCGGGGCCGACCGGGATCACCGTGGGTTTCGGCTCGTCGACGAGCTGCGGATAGAGGATGTCCGCGGTCTGGGTGACGACGCTCTGCATGTGCGAGACGTTCGTCTCGCCGTCGAAGCCGTAGATCGCCTCGAACTCCGAGAAGTTGGCCTTCGACCCCAGCTCGAAGCCGAGGTCCTGGACCTCCCGGTTGTCGGACTGGCGGTAGAGCTCGCCCGCCTCGGGGTCGAACCCGAGCGCCAGAAGGCTCAAGAGGTAGCTCCGGGCGTGCTCGTCGATCTCGTCCCAGGACATCCCGCGCGCGGAGTGGGCCTCGAGGTCGGCGATCAGCCCGAACACGTCGCCGCCCCGCTCCTGATGCCAGATCAGCTCGTCGAACACGAGCTTGTGGCCGATGTGCGGGTCGCCGGTGGGCATGAAGCCCGAGAGCGCGGCGAACGGCTCGTCGTTCGCCATCGCCTCCGCGACTGCGTCGTACTCGCGGTGCCCGAAGATGACGCCGCGGCGCATCAGGTAGTGCGGGTCGATCACGTCGTCGGCGACGTCGTCGAACGCCTCGATCCCGAACTCGGCGAAGAGGTCGGCGTAGTCGCCGACCGACGCCGACCCCCACGGGTCGAGCGCGACGTCCTCGCTCGGCTCGCCGTCGGCGCGCTCGGTCCCGCCGTCCGTGCGGGGGGTGTCCTCGTTCATACCTTCCCTCCCGTCGGTCGACGCAAAAACCGTTCGCTTGCGCGGGAGCGACTCGCACGCCTCCGGCGACTCGGAGGCGACCGACGGCTTGCGGGCTTTATGCCCCCGCCGGCCGATCGTCCGGTATGACCCCCGATCACGTGCTCGTTCCCCTCGACGGCTCGCCGCTGGCCGAGGAGGCGCTGGCACACGCGCTCGCGACCTTCGACCGTCCGGTGACGGTGTTGAACGTCCTCACCCCGCTGGACGCCGGCATGGCCGAGGGCGGCGTCCTGGAGCCGGACGGGAAACGGGAGCGGAACGCGGCGGCGCGCGCGGAGCGGCTGGTCGAGGACGCCCGCGATCGAGCCGCCGCCGACGGTCGGACCGTCGAGACCGCGGTGGAGACCGGCGATCCCGCGGAGACGATCCTCGGGTACGTCGAGGACCACGACGTCGACCACGTCGTGATGGGCGGCCACGGCGGCGAGCGCGGCTCGATCGCTCGACGGCTCCTCGGGACGGTCGCGACCGCGGTCGTCGGGGAGGCGCCCGTCACGGTCACCGTCGTTCGGTGACCGGATACGCGGGATCCCCCGGCCTCACGCGATCCCGAGGACCGTCGAGAGGAGCCGGTAGAGGCCGAAACCGATCGCGATGGACGTGACGAGCGTTATCACCCAGAACGCGAGCGTCACGCCGATCTTCCGGCGTGAGACGCCCGCGGAGCCCGCCGCGAGTCCGCCGCCGATGACGCCCGAGATGATGATGTTGTTGAACGAGATGGGGATCCCCAGCGTGATCGCCGCCTGCGCGATGACGAACCCCGGCACGAGCGCCGCGATCGACCGCCGGAGGCCGAGCTGGGCGTACTCCCGCGAGGTCGCTTGGAGGAGCCGCGGCGCACCCATCCACGCGCCCGCGAGGATCCCGGTCGCCCCGACGCCCATCAGCGCGATCGCGGGCAGGCCGAGCTCCGTCCCGTAGAGGTTCTCCAGCGGGCCGGTCGCGAGCCCCACCTGGCTGCCGCCGCTCGAGAAGGCGACGACGCTGCCGAGGAGGAGCAGAAACGTCCGGATCCCCTTCTCGACGGAGGCCTGTGTCCGCCGGCGGATGAACCGGAACCCGACGACTGCGAACGCGAGCGTCACGAGGGCGACGACGGGGTCGACGCCGAGCGCGGTCGGGAGGTCGACGCGACCGTCGACCGCTGCCGCGACCGCCTCGGCGACGGAGCCCTGCGCGCGCTCCGGGTGCGGGATCACGCCGAGCCGGACGTTCGCGAGGATCCCGGCGACCACGCCGGCCAGAAGCGGGACGCCGACGGTGTCGGGCACGTCGTCGCGCCGCAGCAGCGTCGCCGTGAGGTACGCGAGCCCGCCGGAGACGGGCGGCACCATGACCCAGAACGTCCCGATCCGCCGGTAGGTGTCGAAGGCGGGGTCGCCGCCGAGCGAGAGGCCGACGCCGACCATCGCGCCCGTCGTCGCGAACGCGGCCGGGACCGGGTAGCCGCTGTAGACGCCGAACGCCATGAACGACGCGGCCACGAGCAGGCCGGTCGTCGCCCCGAGCGGCGTGATGGCGATCCCGTCGATCAGGTCCGCGCCGACCGTCTCGGAGATCGCCCCGCCCTGCGTCAGCGCGCCTGCGGCGGCGAGGATCCCGATCAGGAACGCCGCGCGCATCGTCGACACCGCGTTGGCTCCGATCGCCGGGGCGAACGGCGGCGAGTTGCTGTTGGCCCCGAGCGACCACGCCATGAACAGACACGATATCGTCGCGAAGACGACGAGCGCCCAGAACGAGACCGCGAGGGTCACGGGAGTCCCCTCACGGCGTCAGCCTCCCGACCGAGAGCCACTCGATCCCGTCGTCGATTCCGTCATCGGCTCCGGGCTCACCCCGATCCCCGCTCCCGTCCGTCAGCGCGAACAGCAGCTCCTTGCGGACGCCGCCCGCGAGCCGCACGTCGAGCGAGAGCTCGCGCGGCGCGAACGCGTGACCGGGCTCGACCACCCGAACGAGGTGCTCGGAGTGCGGGAGGTCCTCGACCGTCTCGACGTCGAGGTAGGTCCGGAAGTCCGCGCCGAACTTGAATCCCGTCTTGGGGACGGTCCGGCGATCGCGGAGGTCGCGGTAGGTCGCCAGCCGACGGTCGAACCGGTCGCCCTCGACCGCGTGGCCGCGGGCGACGATCGCGGCCGCGGCGCTCACTGGGTCGGCGGCGGCGTCGGCGCTCACGGGGTCGTCGCCCGGCGGGTCGCCGTCGCCGTGGCTCGCGGGGTCGTCGTCCACGACCTCGGAGAGCCGGAGGACCCCGTCGGCCGCGAGCGACGCGGCCTCGACGAGCGAGAGCTGGACGACGCCCTCCACCGCGGCGGCCCGTCCCGTCAGCGGCTGGCCGTAGAACCCGCGCTCGTAGAGGGTCGGCGGCGCGTCCCAGACTACGACCCGGTCGGCGAGCAGGACTCCTGTCAGGTCGGCGGGCGGGTCGTAGTCGGTCGAGCCCTCCAGGTCGGGACGGCCGGTCTCGAAGTAGGTGATGTCGCTCTCCTCGTCGACGACGGCGAGGGTCTGGCCCGCCACGTCGCCGGCGGGGACCGACTCGCGTTCGCCCACCACTCGCACCGGGTAGTGAACGTTCCCGGTGTCGGGCGTCGACCCGCGCTCGTAGGCCACGATATCGACCGCGTCGGCGACCTCGGCCCGGCCGCCCGGCCACGGCTCGCGGGCGGGCGAGAGGTAGAACCCGCGGTCGCGGAGGTCGGCGTAGACGAGGTACCGCACCGCGAACCGGTCGACCGCGACCGCGCTGTCGACGAAGAACCGCTCGAATCCGGCGGGGTCGTCGTCGGACGCGAGGGTCACCCCCGCGAGGTCGCCGCGGAACAGCAGGTGGGCGGCCTCGACTCGCGAGAGCTCGATCGCGTTCCCGCCGACCGGGCGACCGTAGCCCCGCGAGTCGTAGAACCGCTGTTTGGCGTCCCCGCCGACGTGGACCGCGTCGCCGCGGAGGTCGCCTGTCGGTTGCATGCTCGCACACCCGGTCGGACGGGGTAAGGCGGTTGCGGTCGGCGGAGTGGCGTCACGCTCGGTGGACGCCCCGAGTAAGGGTAAAGGGCCAGCGGGCGGAAGGCGACCCATGAACGAGACCGCCGGCGTCAGTCTCACGGTCCGCGCCGCCGAGAAGCGCGACGCGGGCCGCGGCATCGCCAGGCTCCCCGAACCCGCGCGCAAGCGACTCGGCCTCCTCAGCGGCGACACGGTCCGGATAGACGGCGAGCGCTCGGCCGTCGCGAAGGTGTGGCCCGGCGGCCCCGACGCGCAGGACGGCTCCGTCCTCATCGACGCCGACACCCGCGCCAACGCCGGCGTGAAGGTCGGCGACGCGGTCACCGTCAGCCCCGTGGAGGTCGCCGACGCCGACCGGGTCGTCTTCGGCGCGCCCGCCCGGCTGGCGTCGGTCGACGTGAGCCGCGAGGTCGTCGAGCGGGCGCTCGCCCGCGACCTCCGCGACCGACCGATCTCCCGGGGCGAGGCCGTCCACGTCGAGCGGCTCGGCGGCCTCCGGTTCGTCGTCCGCGAGACGCGGCCGAGCGGCACCGTCCGGGTCACGACCGGCACCGACGTGTCGGTCGACTACGAGGAGGAGGACGGCGAGCCGAATCGAACCGGATCGGACGTCGACGGGAACCGGAAGGACCCCGGCACCGGATCCGGCGCGGAGTCGGGCGGGAGGTCCGGAACGGGATCGGAGGCGGCCGACGGGCCGCCCGGGACCGACGGCCACCCCGCCGGCGACGACCCGGCCCCGCCCGCGGACCACACCGCCGGCGCGACCTACGAGGACATCGGCGGGCTCGACGAGGAGCTGGAACTGGTGCGCGAGACGATCGAGCTCCCGTTATCGGAGCCGGAAGTGTTCACCCGGCTCGGGGTCGACCCGCCGAAGGGGGTCCTGCTGTACGGGCCGCCGGGCACGGGGAAGACGCTCATCGCCCGCGCGGTCGCCAACGAGG
Organism: Halorubrum aquaticum; assembly: GCF_900113615.1. Taxonomy (GTDB): domain Archaea; phylum Halobacteriota; class Halobacteria; order Halobacteriales; family Haloferacaceae; genus Halorubrum; species Halorubrum aquaticum. The sequence continues at coordinate 53,187 of NZ_FOPZ01000012.1, read as the reverse complement.
TCGACGCGACGTTCATCACCGTCGACGGCCCGGAGATCATGTCGAAGTACAAGGGCGAATCGGAGGAACGCCTGCGGGACGTCTTCGAGCGCGCGAGCGAGGACGCGCCCGCGATCGTCTTCTTCGACGAGATCGATTCGATCGCGGGCAAGCGCGACGACGGCGGCGACGTGGAGAACCGCGTCGTCGGCCAGTTGCTCTCGCTCATGGACGGACTCGACGCCCGCGGCGACGTGATCGTCATCGGCGCGACCAATCGGGTCGACTCGCTCGACCCCGCGCTCCGCCGCGGCGGCCGGTTCGACCGCGAGATCGAGATCGGCGTCCCCGGCGAGGCGGGTCGCAGACAGATCCTCGACGTCCACACGCGGCGGATGCCGCTCGCCGACGACGTGGACCTGGACCGGATCGCGAGCCGGACCCACGGCTTCGTCGGGGCGGACATCGAGGGGCTGACCCAGGAGGCGGCGATGACCGCGCTCCGGCGCGCCCGCGAGAGCGACGCCCGCGCGCTCGCCGAGGTGACGGTCACGCGGGGCGACTTCGAGGCGGCCCACGCCGCCGTCGAGCCGAGCGCGATGCGCGAGTACGTCGCCGAACAGCCGACCACCGACTTCTCGGACGTGGGCGGGCTCGACGGGGCGAAGGAGAAGCTGGAGCGCGCGGTGAGCTGGCCGCTGACGTACGGCCCGCTGTTCGACGCCGCGAACGCGGACCCGCCCACGGGCGTCCTCCTCCACGGGCCGCCGGGCACCGGGAAGACGCTGCTCGCGCGGGCGATCGCGGGCGAGAGCGGAGTCAACTTCATTCAGGTCGCCGGTCCGGAGCTGCTCGATCGGTACGTCGGCGAGTCCGAGAAGGCGGTTCGCGACCTCTTCGACCGCGCCAGACAGGCCGCCCCGGTGATCGTCTTCTTCGACGAGATCGACGCGATCGCGGCGGACCGCGACGGCGGGGGCGGCGACGGCTCCGGCGTCGGCGAGCGGGTGGTTTCCCAGTTGCTCACCGAACTGGACCGCGCGAGCGACAACCCGAACCTGGTGGTGCTCGCCGCGACGAACCGCCGGGCGGCGATCGACCCGGCCCTGTTGCGTCCCGGTCGGCTGGAGACGCACGTCGAGGTGCCCGAACCCGACCGCGACGCCAGGCGGGCGGTGTTCGCCGTTCACACCCGAGAGAAACCGGTCGCCGACGACGTGGACTTAGGGCGGCTCGCCGACGAGACCGACGGCTACTCGGGCGCGGAGATCGCGGCGGTCTGCCGGGAGGCGGCGATGACCGCGATAGAGCGGGTCGCGGACGAACACGGCGAGGCGGCAAACGACCACGCCGACGAGGTCGGGATCACCGGCGATGACTTCACGGCTGCGATCGAGAGCGTATCGGCCTCGAGGCCGTAGCGCGGCGTCACTCCTCGTCCTCGCCGGTCTCGTCGGCGCGCTCGATCCGGTCGTCGTGGTCATGGCCGTTTCCGTGATCGTGGCCGCCCCCGCTCGCGGCCTCCACGGCCTCGAGCCCGCCGGCGCCGAACTCGTCGACGGGGGTCACGCTGTAGTCGACGGTGAGGGTGTCCTTCGTGGCGCGGACCTTCCCGACGAACGTGGAGATCTCCGAGAGGCTCCCCTCGAGGACGAAGAGCTCCATACAGTACCGGGAGCCGACGTGGTTGTGGAAGTTGGAGGCGACGAGCCCCTCGTGTTCGTGTCGAAGTCGCATCATCCGCTCCTCGACGCTCGTGGTCTCGTAATCGAAGAGCACCGTCACGACGGCCATCAGCCGGCGGTCCTCCAGCCGGGCGTCCTCGAACTCGCCGAGGAGGTTCCGGGAGGCCTCACGGACCACCTCGCTGCGCCCGGTGTACCCGTGTTCGTCCGCGAACTCGTCGATCCGATCGAGCAGCTCCTCGGGCATCGACACGCTGACGACGGTCATATATTAATTTACTCCCTCGATGTTGTTAATCCTTTAGGTCGGCCGCGTCGCTGCCGGCGTCGGTAGCGGTTCACTCGGCGTCGTCTCGGGAGTCGTCGACTCCGGTGATTCGGTTTGCGTCGTCGACTCCGGCGTCCGTGGCGTCGTCGTCGTTTCCGACGATTCCGTCGGCGTCGTTCCCGCCTTCGTCGATCCGCTCGTTTCCGGCCGCGACGCGCTCGGAGATCCACTCGTAGTGGTCGAGGAGGGCGACCTCGCCGGCGTCGGTGAGCGTGTAGACGTCGGCGAGGCCCTCGGCACGGCGGGTGAGGTAGCCGGCCTCGACCAGGGCTGAGAGGGTCGCGTAGAAGCTCTGGGGGTCGATCCGCTCGTCGTAGTGGGACTCGAGCCGACTCTTGAGCGACTGTGCCCGCAGTTCGCCGGCCTCGTACACCAGCACACAGCAGTCGCGCCGCCGCCCGCTGTGGAACCACTTCGTCATACCCCGTGTTCCGGTCGAACCGCCACGACGGTTTCGGTCGACACCCGAGAACCGGAGGAAGTCACGGTCGGGTCCTCACGGAAGTCACGACGGATCCCTCGCGGAAGTCACGACGAGTCACTTGCGGAAGTCACGGGCGCGGTTCCCGTACCGCGCCTCACCCCTCCCCAACCTCGTCACCGGCGCTTCGCGCCGGTTGCCAGAGGCGCGGAGCGCCTCGCTGTCGCTCACGCTTTTCAAGCGTTCGCGACTCCCTCGCGCGCGACTCGCGGCTCCGCCGCTCGTTTCGCGCGCGCCACCGCGATCGAAGACATCGTCGAAGAAAAGCGATACGGCGTTCAGGTCGCTTCCAACAGCTCGTCGAACCCCTCCACGCGGCGGTCGCCGAGCACGCACCGTCCCCGGTCCGCGTGGCCGACGCGCTCGACGTGGACCGCGTCGAGTCCCGCGTTCCAGGCCGCGCCCACGTCGCTCTCGCCGTCGCCGGCGTAATACCCCCGGTCGCGGGGATCGACTCCCATCGCGTCCATCGCGACCTCCAAGGGGTCCGGGTCGGGCTTCCAGCCGGTCTCGTCGGTACAACAGACGATCGCGTCGAACCGGGAGCCGAGATCGAGCCGGTCGAGGACGGGCTCGGCGAGGAACCGCTGGCAGTGGGTGACGAGCCCGACCGGCCGGTTCACGGCGTCGAGCCGGTCGAGCAGCCGGGCCGCGTCGTCGTGGAGGTACGTCGCCTCCGCGCGGGCGATCGGGTCCTCCACGTCGTGAAACGCCGGCCAGAACCGGTCGGGGTCGACGCCCATCCCGCGGAGGGTCTCGCCGCGTGAACCGCCGAGCCCGTGCCAGAGGACGTACGCCTCGCGGTCCGTGAAGCGCCGGCCGAGGCGGTCGCCGACGCGGTCGAACACGCCGCGGGTGTACGCCCACTCCGCGTCGACGAGCGTCCCGTCGAGGTCGAACAGGTGGAAGTCGTACTCGGCGAGGACCATGGAGTCTCCCGTAGGCCCCGACCCGATAAGTGCGTTGTGGCGACGCCGCCGAGCGAGCGTCAGTCGCCGACGAACGGGAGCGGGACCTCGAGCGCGACGGCGAACGTGACGACGGCCAGCCCGAGCAGGGCGACCGCGATGGGGATCATGAGGAGCGACCCGTCGACCGCGCCGATCGCCGCGATCACGCCGAACCAGAGCAGCGCGACGGCGAGCGCGAGCGACACGATCGTCCAGAACACGTTCATCAACGCGTCCTCGACCGCCTTGCGGACGATCCAGTAACGGGTCGTCGCGTCGACGCCCGGCGCGTCTCCGGAGTCGTCATCGGACGGCCGATCGCGGGTCTCGGCCGCGTCGTCGGGTGGAGGGCTCACGGCCGGAACCACGGGTCGGCCCGATATATATCGTAGCGGTCGTAGCGGTCGTGGCGGTCGTGACCGTGGTGGCGACCGTGACGGTGGTGACGGTCGTGGCGTCGCCGCGGCACTACTCCCGAACGTGGATCGACGACCCGAGGTACTTGTGAAGGACCTCGTCGACGTCGTCGGCGTTGAACCGGTCCGGATCCGCGGCGATCTCGGTCTCGAGCGCCTCGAGGTACGTCCGGTCGGTCCGGAGTTCGCGAAAGTCGACTTCGACCACCTCGACGCCGAGCCGCTCGCCGAGGAACCGGCGGGCGGACGGTGCGTCGCCGACCTCGCCGCGCCAGAGCCGGTCGCGAAAGAGCAGCCACCCCTCCTCGCCCGGTTCGACCGCGGGGATCTCCACCGTCGTCTCGAAGCGATCCGGGTCGGCGCTCGCCCCGTCGGGATCGAGTCGGAAGGCGACGCGAAAGACGTACGCGGCGTTCACGCCCGTATCATCCACCGATCGGCGAATAACGGTTTCGGCGGCGTCAGGACGCGACCGCGTCCCTGCCAGCGAGAGCGACTGTCAACGAGGACGAACGACAAGCTACATACGACCGGGCGGCGTTACGCCGACCATGCTGGACCGGCTCCGCTCGGCCGTCGAACGCGCGTACCTGCGGTACCTCCACCGCCGGGTCGAGACGGTCCCGACCCACGTCGCCGTCATTCAGGACGGGAACCGGCGGTACGCCCGCAAGCGCGGCGACGACGCGCCCGACGGCCATCGTGCCGGCGCGAACACCACCGAGCGCGTCCTCGACTGGTGTGCGGACCTCGGCGTCTCGGAGCTGACGCTGTACGCCTTCTCGACGGAGAACTTCGAGCGACCGGACGAGGAACTCGAGCCGCTCTTCGACCTCCTCGAGGCCAAGCTGTTGGAGTTCGCCGACGCGGACCGCGTCCACGACCAGGGCGTCCAGGTCCGGGCCATCGGCGACGTCGACCGGCTCCCGCCGCGGGTCCGCGACGCGGTCGACTACGCCGAGGAGCGCACCGCCGACAACGACCGATTCACGCTCAACGTCGCCTTGGCGTACGGCGGCCGGACGGAGCTGCTCGACGCGGCCCGCGGCGTCGCCGGCGAGGTCGCGGACGGGGAACTCGACCCCGCGGACGTGGACGTCGAGACGGTCGAGCGCCGGCTCTACGACCGCCCGATCCGCGACGTGGACCTCATCGTCCGCACCGGCGGCGACGAGCGCACCTCGAACTTCCTGCCGTGGCACGCCAACGGCAACGAGGCGGCCGTCTACTTCTGTACGCCCTACTGGCCCGAGTTCTCGGAGGTGGACTTCATGCGCGCCATCCGGACGTACCAGGCTCGAGAGGAGTCCTGGCAGCGTGCCCGTGCGGAACGCGCCGCGGCCCTGGTGCGAGCGGTCGCCGAGGTCGAACTGGCGGAGGCGCGCCGGGTGGCGGGCCGGCTCCGCGGGCGGCTGCCGCGGAGCGAACTCGACGTCGTCGCCGAGGAACTCCCGGAAAACGAGGCCGTTCCGGAGGCCGACACGGACCCCGTCGCGTCGGCCTCGAGCGGCGCGGTCGACGCCGACGCCGAATCGGAGCCGGCCGACTGAGGCCGGCCGGAACGGCTCTCGTTCCGCCGACTACGCCGAAACCTACTTCTCGATCTCCGACTACGCCGGGTTCTTTCGCGTGAGGTCGCTGCCGCAGATCGGACAGCGCTCGCGGTTCTCCTCGAAGGTCCGGCTACAGCCGACACACTGGAACCGCCACTCCCGCTCCTCCGTGATCCCGTCGCGAGCGATGGGTTCGACGCCCAGATCGAGCCGCTCGGCGACGTTCTGCATCGCGTAGTCGTCGGTGACGAGGGTGGCGTCGAGCTCGAGGGCGGTCGCGATCAGTCGTACGTCGGTCTCGGACAGCTCCGCGGCGTCGCCGGAGCCGCGGGCCGCGCGCTGGACGTTCGTCACCGCCTCCGGGGCCGGCACGTGGATCGTCATCCCCGAGCCCTCCATCGCGTCGAACCGGAGCGCGGTCTCGCCCTGGAGTTCGTCGTGGACCTCCGGGACGGAGACCACGGGGTCGTCGGTGGTGTACTCGTGGATGAACGCGGACGTGTCGAGAACTCTCATCAGCGGCCGACGACGATGTAGTCCTTCACCGCCCGGACGTTCCCGACCGGTACCCGGAGTCGCCCCGTTTCGTCGACGTCGAACGCCACGCGCTCGGGGTTGAGCTGTTCGTGCGGGCTCACGAGCAGGTGGTGGAGCTGTCCCGATTTCAGGTCCATCGTGATGTTGTACAGATCGCCCAGTTCGGTCCCGTCCGAACCCATCACCGCCTTCCCCGACAGGTTCTCCGCCAAGATGTTCGCCATGTGCGCACACTTCCGGTCGACGGTATTAAACGCCACGGGCCGTCGGACGCCCGACGGACGCGCCCGATGGCGAGCGCGTTCTGAAAGGCTTAACTGACGGCCGAGCCGAACTGGAGGCAACCACCTTCTCGGGGGCGATTCTCATGACTGACGACACACACGCGGACACCCTTCGGACGCCGATCGTCGCCGTGCTCGGCCACGTCGACCACGGGAAGACGAGCCTCCTCGACGAGATCCGCGGCTCCGCGGTGAGCGAGGGCGAGGCCGGCGCGATCACCCAGCACATCGGCGCGACCGACATCCCGCTCTCGACGATCTCGACGATGGCGGGCGAGCTCGTGAACCCGGACGACTTCGACCTGCCCGGGCTGCTCTTCATCGACACGCCGGGTCACCACTCCTTCTCGACGCTGCGCGCCCGCGGGGGCGCACTCGCCGACATCGCGGTGCTCGTCGTCGACGTCAACGACGGCTTCCAGCCGCAGACCGAGGAGGCGATCGACATCCTCCGGCGCACGGGCACCCCGTTCGTCGTCGCCGCCAACAAGGTGGACACGACGCCCGGCTGGAACCCCCAGGAGGGCGAGCCGATCCAGCGGAGCCTCGAGGCGCAGTCGGAGCGCGCGGAGTCGATGCTCAACGAGAAGCTCTACGAGATAATCGGCCAGCTCTCCGACGCCGGCTTCTCGGCGGACCTCTACTGGCGGGTTCAGGACTTCCAGAAGAACATCGGGGTCGTCCCGGTCTCCGCGCTCACCGCCGAGGGGATACCCGACCTGCTCGCGGTGCTGATGGGGCTCTCCCAGCGGTTCATGAAGGAGGAGATGGAGATCGACGTGTTCGGTCCCGGCGAGGGGACCGTCCTCGAGGTCAAAGACGAGCGGGGGTTCGGCGCGACCGTCGACACCGTGGTGTACGACGGCGTGGTGAGGAACGGCGACCGGGTCGTCGTCGGCGGGCAGGCCGACCCGATCGTCACCGAGGTGCGCGCGCTCCTCCAGCCGCGCCCGCTCGAGGAGATCCGCACCGAGAAGAAGTTCGAGAAGGTCGCGGAGGTCGGCGCGGCCGCGGGGGTGAAGATCGCCGCGCCCGACCTCGACGACGCGATGGCGGGCGCGCCGGTCCGGGTCGTCCGCGACAGCCCGGTCGAGGACGTGATCGAGGAGGTGAAAGCCGAGCTCGCGGAGATCGAGGTCGACACCGCCGAGGACGGCGTCGTGATCAAGGCGGACACCCTCGGATCGCTGGAGGCGATGGCGAACGCGCTCCGGGAGGCGGAGGTGCCGATCCTGCGCGCGGAGGTCGGCGACATCGCGCCCCGCGACATCGCCGTGGCGGAGACGGCCAACCAGGACGAGCACAAGGCGATACTCGGGTTCAACGTCGACCTCCTCGCGAACGCCGAGCGGGAACTCGAGAGCGCCGACGTCAAGCTGTTCACGAACGACGTGATCTACCAGCTGATCGAGGACTACGAGACGTACGTCGAGGAGCGCCAGCGCGCCCAACAGGAGACGGTGCTCGACAAGGTGGTCCGACCGTCCCGCTTCCGACTCCTCCCCGATCACACCTTCAGACAGAACGATCCCGCGGTCGTCGGCGTCGAGGTCATCGCCGGAACGCTCCAGAACAACCGCAACGTGGGCTACTTCGAGGGCAACGAGTTCCACCGCGTCGGCGGGCTCTCCGGGATCCAGAAACAGGGTGACGACGTCGACGAGGCCCGCGCCGGCGAGCGTGTGAGCATCGCCATCGACGGCCCCACCGTCGGCCGCGACATCGAGGAGGGCGACACCCTCTGGACGGAGCTGCCCGAGAAGCACGCGAAGATCCTCGAACAGGAGCTCAAAGAGGAGATCACCGCCGACGAGCGTGAGGCGCTCTCGGGCTATCTCGAGACCCGCCGGAAGCGCGACCCGTTCTGGGGGAAGTGACGAAGAGGGCGGTTCCCGTGACGCGGGAGCGATCGCGGTATTAAAGCGACCGAAACCCCCAGAACCGACATGTACCGGAGACGGTTCCTCGAGCGGGCCGGCGCGGCCGGCGTCGCGGTCGGCTCCTCGCTCGCGCTCGCCGGCTGTCTCGCCGACCAGTATGACGTGGGGATGACCGCCACCGGGTTCGTTCCCGAGGAGGTGACCGTCGAGGTCGGGGAGAGCGTGGTCTGGGAGAACACGAGCGTCCGCGGCCACACCGTCACCGCCTACGAGGACGCGATCCCCGAGGCGGCCGAGTACTTCGCCTCCGGTGGGTTCGAGAGCGAGGCCGCCGCCCGCGAGGCGTGGTCCGACTTCGGCGGCCGCCTCGAGAACGGCGACCGCTTCTCACACACGTTCTCGGTCCCGGGTCGATACGACTACGTCTGTCTCCCCCACGAGACGGGCGGGATGGTCGGGGCCGTGATCGTCGAGGAGTGAGATGGGGGTCGCGCCCGCCCTCTCACGTCGCGGTTCGCCGCTTCCCTTCGGGCGGGATCCGACGAAACCCATTACCGCACGCGCACCCAACTCGCGGTGACCACGCGATGGACCCATCCAGCCTGCTCGGCGTCGACGTCCTGTTGTTCCTCGCCATCGGTCTGCTCGGCGGCGCCCACTGTATCGGGATGTGCGGGCCGCTCGTGACGACGTACGCGGCCCGGATGGACCCCGACGCGGGGCGGACCGACGGCGGCGGACACGGAACCCACGGCTCGGGCGGAGCCGACGGCGGCGCGAGCGGTGCGGCGACGACCCGGACCGGCCCCGACGCCCGCGGCGGCCACCTCACCACATACGAGGTGCGTCAGCACGCGCTGTTCAACCTCGGACGGACGGCGAGCTACGCGCTCATCGGCGCGGCGCTCGGCGCGCTCGGCGGGGTCGTCCTCGTGACGACCGCGACGGTCACCGGCGCGGCGGGGACGGTCCGCGGCGTCGTCGGCCTCGGCGTCGGCGCGCTCGTGATGGCCGTCGGCGTCCGGTACGTCCTCGGCGGCGCGACCGGCGGCGTCCACCTCCCGGGGCTCGGACGGGTCACGAGCTGGCTGACGGGACACGTCGACCGGCTCGCGAACGGGCCGGGGATCGTCGGGCTCGGGGCGGTCCACGGACTGCTCCCCTGTCCGATCCTCTATCCGGCGTACCTGTACGCGTTCGCGAGCGGGTCGGCGCTGTCGGGGGGACTGGCGCTTGCCGCGCTCGGCATCGGAACGATGCCCGCGGTGTTCCTGTACGGCACCCTGATCGGGAGCGTCGACGCGGTCCACCGGCGGCGGGTCCACCGCCTGCTCGGGGTCGCGTTCCTCGCGCTCGGGTACGTGCTGTTCGCCCACGGGCTGATGTCGGTCGGGATCCACGTCCCGCACCCGCGGCTCCCGTTCTGGAACCCGCTTGACGCCGGCATGGCCGGGATGGGTTTGGCGGGCGGGATGGCAGACGTGACCGGATTCGGCGGTCTCGGAGGTGCCTGAGCGATGAGCACGGACGACGGAACGACCGGTGACGGGTCGCCCGGCGACCGACCGTTCCCCGACTGTACGCTCTGTGACCTCCCGACCGAGGGCGTCGAGGTCGTCGACGACGAGGGCAATCGGTTCTGCTGTGTCGGCTGTCGAGACGTGTACGACGCGCTCGGGGACGTCGACGTGGACGCCGAGGACGTCGCGGCGCGGCGGGAAGACGACGGGTCCACCGGCGAGGGCGACGACTCCGCCGTTCCGGCCGACCACGAGGCGACGTTCCTCGAGGTGGACGGGATGCACTGTGCGACCTGCGAGGCGTTCATCGAGACGGTCGCGACCGACACCGAGGGCGTCAGCGCCGCGAGCGCGAGCTACGTCACCGACACCGTGCGGGTGGATCACGACCCCGACGACGTCTCCGCGGACGACCTCGCGGACGCCGTGAGCGGGCTCGGCTACAGCGCGTACTCCCGCGACGACGCCTTCTCTCGCCGGCAGGCAGACAACATGGCGACCGCCCGGCTCGCGATCGGCGTGCTCGTCGGGATGGCCGTCATGTTACAGTACGTCGTGTTGATCTACCCGACGTACTTCGCGTTCCCCTTCTACAACGAGCGGACGCTCGAGTACCTCAACGAGGCGATGGCCTCGACGTCGGGGACGTACTTCTTCATCGTGATCGGCGTGTTGACGACGATCGTCCTGTTCGTCACCGGCAAGCCGATCCTCCGGGGCGCGTACGTGAGCGCGCGGACGCGCTCGCCGAATATGGACCTGCTCGTGGCGATCGCCGCCGTCAGCGCGTACCTCTACAGCACGCTGGCGGTCGCGCTGCTCCCCGACCCCTCCATCTACTACGACGTGACGGTGGCGATAATCGTGATCGTCACTGTCGGCAACCACTACGAGTCCTCCGTCAAGCGGCGGGCGACCGAGTTGCTCTCAGATCTCACCGCCGTTCAGGTCGACACCGCGAGGCGGGTCGGCGGGGCCGGGGCTGACGAGAGCGGGGCCGACGGGGGCGGTGGCGTCTCCGGAGAACCGACGGAGGTCTCGATCGACGCGCTGGAACCGGGCGACCGCGTGCTCGTTCGCGCGGGCGAACGGATCCCGGTTGACGGCGAGGCGATCGACGGCGACGCCGCCGTCGACGAGTCGGTCGTCACCGGCGAGTCGATGCCGGTCCGAAAGGAGCCGGGCGACACGGTCGTCGGCGGCTCCGTCGTCGCCGACGGCTCGCTCACGGTCGCCGTGGGCGAGGAGGCGAGCTCGAGTCTCGACCGCGTCGCCGAACTCGTGTGGGACCTCCAGAGCGGCAACCACGGCGTCCAGAAGCTCGCCGACCGGCTCGCGACCGTCTTCGTCCCTGTCGTGCTCGCGGTCGCGGTCGTCGCGGCCGCGGTCAACCTCGCGCTCGGCAACGGGGTCACGACCGCGATGCTCGTCGCGCTCACCGTCCTCATCGTCTCGTGTCCGTGCGCACTCGGGCTCGCGACGCCGCTCGCGGTCGCCGCCGGGCTCCGCGACGCGCTCGAACGCTCCATCGTCGTCTTCGACGACACCGTCTTCGAGCGGATCCGCGGGGCCGACACCGTCGTCTTCGACAAGACCGGCACGCTCACGACCGGCGAGATGCGGCTGCTCGACCGCGACGTCGACGACGACCTGCTCGCGCTCGCCTCGGCGCTGGAGTCGCGCTCGGCGCACCCCGTCGGGCGGGCGATCGCGGCGGCACGGGCGGACGACGGGGGCGGCGAGGGAGGCGGAGGCGACGCGGGGAACGGACCCGCCACCGACGGCGGAGCGGTGACGGAGGGGACGGCCGAAGCCCCCGACGACGACCGCGACGCCGCCTCCGACGGCACCGCCGCTCCCGACGCCCCGACCGTCGACGCCTTCGAGAGCCACGCTCGGGGAGTGTCCGGCGTCGTCGAGGGGAGCGAGGTCGTCGTCGGCCACCCGGACCTCTTCGACGAGCGGGGCTGGGCGGTCCCGGAGGCGATCCGCGAGGCGGTCGCGGCCGCCCGCGACGTGGGGCGCGTCCCGGTCGCGATCGGTCGCGACGGCGCGGCCGAGGGGCTGGTGGTCGTCGGCGACGAGCTCCGTGAGGGATGGGAGGAGACGGTGACCGCGCTCGCCGACTCCGGCGTCGAGGTGGTCGTGCTCACGGGCGACGACGCGCGCGCGGCGACCGTCTTCCGCGAGCACGACGCGGTCTCGGACGTCTTCGCCGGCGTGCCGCCGGAGGGGAAAGCCGAGACCGTCGGGCGACTGAAGGAGCGGGGGCGGACGGTGATGGTCGGCGACGGGACCAACGACGCGCCGGCGCTCGCGGCCGCCGACCTCGGCATCGCGCTCGGGGGCGGCACGGCCATGGCGGCCGACGCCGCCGACGTGGCCGTGATCGACGACGACCTCTCGTCCATCGAGACGGTCTTCGAGCTCTCGCGGGCCGCGGGCCGGCGCGTGAAGGGGAACATCGGCTGGGCGTTCCTGTACAACGCGGTCGCCATACCGCTCGCGGTGACCGGCCTGCTGAACCCGCTCTTCGCCGCGGTCGCGATGGGCCTCTCGAGCCTGTTGGTGGTGACGAACTCCTCGCGCCCGCTGTTGAGCGAGTGAGCGCCCGATCGGATCCACTCGACTCCACCGGATTCCCCCGGATGCGACCGGTCTCCCGCCGGTACCCGCGCCCCGGAACCCTTTTGGACGAACACGGGTCACGACATGGTAATGAGCGATCTCGAAGCGGAGTACCGCCTCGATTACTTCGAGGAGGAGGGGTTCGAGCGAAAGGAGTGCCCCTCCTGCGGGGCGCACTTCTGGACGCGCGACCCCGACCGCGAACTGTGCGGCGAACCGCCGTGTGAGGACTACAGCTTCATCGACGACCCGGGATTCCCGGAGTCGTACACCCTCTCGGGGATGCGCGAGGCGTTCCTCTCGTACTTCGAGGACCACGGCCACGAGCGGATCGACCCGTACCCGGTCGCGGCGAACCGCTGGCGCGACGACGTCCTCCTCACGCAGGCGTCGATCTACGACTTCCAGCCGCTGGTCACGTCCGGGAAAACGCCGCCGCCGGCGAATCCGCTCACCATCTCACAGCCCTGTATCCGGATGCAGGACATCGACAACGTCGGGAAGACGGGCCGGCACACGATGGCCTTCGAGATGATGGCCCACCACGCGTTCAACACCCGCGAGGACGCCGAGGAGGAGTACGCCTACGAGGGGGAGGTGTACTGGAAGGACGAGACCGTCGAGTACTGCGACGGGCTCTTCGAGGAGCTCGGCGCGGACCTCGAGGAGATCACCTACATCGAGGACCCGTGGGTCGGCGGCGGCAACGCCGGCCCCGCGATCGAGGTCATCTACAAGGGCGCCGAGCTGGCCACGCTCGTCTTCATGTGTATGGAGCGGGACCCCGACGGCGACTACGTGATGAAGGACGGGAACACCTACTCGTTCATGGACACGTACATCGTCGACACGGGCTACGGCCTGGAGCGATGGACGTGGATGAGCCAGGGGACGCCCACCGTCTACGAGGCGATCTACCCCGACGCCATCGACTTCCTCAAGGAGAACGCGGGGCTCGCGTACACCGACGAGGAGGAGACGCTCGTCGCCCGCGCCGCCAAGCTCTCCGGCCGGCTGGACATCGACGACGTCGACGACGTGGAGGACGCCCGCGGCGAGATCGCCGAGCGGCTCGACGTCGACGTCGACCGCCTGCGCGAGCTGGTCGAGCCGCTCGAGTCGATCTACGCGATCGCCGACCACTCGCGGACGCTCGCGTACATGTTCGGCGACGGGATCGTCCCCTCGAACGTCGGCACGGGCTATCTCGCGCGGATGGTGCTCCGGCGGACGAAGCGGCTCGTGGACGAGGTCGGCGTCGACGCCCCGCTCGACGAGCTCGTCGACATGCAGGCCGACCGGCTCGGGTACGAGAACCGCGACACGATCCGCGAGATCGTCCGCACGGAGGAGCGGAAGTACCGGAAGACGCTCGAACGCGGCTCGCGGAAGGTCGAACAGCTCGCGGACGAGTACGCCGGCACGGGCGAGTCGATCCCGACGGGAGAGCTGCTCGAGCTGTACGACTCCCACGGGATCCAGCCGGACATGGTCGCGGAGATCGCCGCCGACCGCGGCGCGAGCGTCGACGTTCCCGACGACTTCTACGCGCTCGTCGCGGACCGCCACGAGGAGGACGGAGCCGAGGAGTCCGAGGGGGACCGCGACGAGCGGTTCAGCGACCTCCCCGAGACGGAGAAGCTCTTCTACGACGACCAGGGTCGGACGGAGTTCGAGGCGGTCGTCCTCGACGTGTTCGAGGCCGACGACGGCTACGACGTGGTGTTGGACCAGACGATGTTCTACCCGGAGGGCGGCGGCCAGCCGGCCGACCGCGGCCAGCTCGTCGGCGGCGAGACCACCGCCGACGTCACCGACGTCCAGGAGGTCGACGGCGTCGTCCTCCACCGGACCGACGCCGACCCCGGGAAGGGCGAGTTCGTCCGCGGGCAGGTCGACGGTGACCGCCGCGAGCGGCTGCGCGTCCACCACACCGCGACGCACCTGATCGGGCACGCGGCCCGCGAGGTCCTCGGCGACCACGTCCGGCAGGCGGGCGCACAGAAGGGGCTCGACTCCTCCCGGCTCGACGTGCGCCACTACGACCGGATCACCCGCGAGGACGTCCGCGACATCGAGCGCGTCGCCAACGAGTTGGTCCGCGAGAACGTCGCGGTGAGACAGGAGTGGCCCCACCGCCACGAGGCGGAGGCCGAACACGGCTTCGACCTCTATCAGGGCGGGGTGCCGCCGGGAACGAACGTCCGGCTGATCCACGTCGGCGACGCGGACGTCCAGGCGTGTGCTGGCACCCACGTCGACCGAACCGGCGACGTCGGGGCGGTCAAGGTGTTGAAGACGGAGCCGGTCCAGGACGGCGTCGAGCGGATCGTCTTCGCCGCCGGCGGGGCCGCCATCGAGTCGACCCAGCGGACCGAGGACGCGCTGTACGACGCCGCCGACGCCCTCGATGTCGACCCGCTCGACGTGCCCGAGACCGCGGAGCGGTTCTTCGAGGAGTGGAAGGGCCGCGGCAAGGAGATCGAGACGCTCAAAGAGGAGCTGGCGGCCGCGCGGGCGTCGGGCGGTGCCGACGCCGAGGAGGTCGAGATCGGCGGCGTCACCGCCGTGATACAGCGGCTCGACGGCGACACCGACGAGCTGCGCGCGACCGCGAACGCCCACGTCGACGACGGGAAGCTCGCGGTGATCGGCAGCGGCGCCGACGGCTCGGCGAGCTTCGTCGTCGGCGTGCCCGACGGGGCCGACGTGGACGCCGGGCAGGTCGTCGCGGAGCTCGCCGGTCGGGTCGGCGGCGGCGGCGGCGGGCCGCCGGACTTCGCACAGGGGGGCGGTCCGGACGTCGACGCCCTCGACGACGCGCTCGACGCCGCTCCCGACGTGTTGCGAACGCTCCAGGAGGCGTAACCACCGGTCATGCCGCGCGCGAGCAACGGCGGCGTCTCGGTCCGATACGAGGTCGACGAGGGACGCTCGGCCGACGGCGAGGCGGTCGTCTTCTGTGGCGACGTGGGCCTCGGCGCGTGGCAGTTCGGCTGGCAACACGCCGCGCTCGCGGGGCCACACACGGTCGTCACGCCGGAGACGCGCGGCGTGGGGCGCTCGGACGCGCCGCCGGGGCCGTACTCCGTGGAGACTCTCGCCGGCGACCTCGAAGCGGTGTGTGCCGCCGAGGGGGTCCGGAACGCCCACCTCGTCGGCTACGGGCTCGGCGGGATGGTCGCGCTCGCGTACGGGCTCGAATCCTCGCGGCCCGCGAGCCTGACGCTCGTGGGGACGCCGCCGACCGGCGACGCCTACAACCCGGCGGGCGTGTGGGCGGACCCGACGGACCCGGACGCCGTCCGTGGCTCGCTGTCCGGGTTGCTCTCGGCGGAGTTCCGGCGGACGCACGCCGACGCGCTCTCCCGGATCGTCGAGTGGCGGCTCGCCGAGGACGCGGACCGAGAGGCCTTCGAGGCGCATCGGGCGGCCGTCGAGGGGTTCGACCGCGCCGACCGGCTCTACGAGGCGACGCTGCCGTCGCTCGTGGTTCACGGGAGCGAGGACGCGGTCTGTCCGCTCGCTGCCGCCGGGGAGACGCTCGCCGAGGGACTTCCGCGCGGCGAGTTTCACGCGGTCGAGGGAGCGCGCCACCTCGTCGGCGTCGAGGCGTCCGCGGCCGTCAACGACGTCGTCGCCGGCTGGCTCGCGGAGCACGCGAGCGACCCGGACGCGTGAACGACCGGGTTCGTGGCCGATCCGGGCACGCGAGCGAGCGGATTCGACGAACTCCGAGCGACTGCGGCCGTCCCCGACACCGGACGGTTCCGTCGCCGCCACAACGGTTTTGAGCCCCTCGCCCGTCGGGTCGTTCATGAGCCAGCTCCGATTCGCCCTGTTGAACGCCGCCCACGACGGCGAACACACGCGGCGGAACTTCCGCCGGGAGATCGACGCCGACCTCGTCGAGTTCGACGCGACCGACGCACACCTCCCCGACCACACCGACTTCGACGGGATCGTCGTCACCGGCTCCCGCTCGTCGGTCTACTGGGACGAGCCGTGGATACCGGAGCTCGTCGACTACGTCGCCGAGGCGGCCGACGACGACGTACCGGTGCTCGGCGTCTGTTACGGCCACCAGGTCCTCGCCGAGGCGCTCGGCGGGCGCGTCGCCGGCATGGACGGGTTCGAACTCGGATACAACACGGTCCGGCACCGGGGAGACGACCTGTTCGAGGACGTGCCGGAGTCGTTCACCGTCTTCACGAGCCACGGCGACGCGGTCGTCGACCTCCCGCCGGGCGCGACGCTGCTGGCCGAGAACGAACACGGCGTCCACGCGTTCCGGGACGGCCACTGCTGGGGCGTCCAGTTCCATCCGGAGTACGACGTCGAGACGGCCGAGGACGTGGCCGACGGGAAACGCGACCGGCTCGGGGACGCCCGCGTCGACGAGGTCCTCGACGGCATCACCCCCGAGGCGTTCGAGGCGGCCTGCGAGGCGAAGGCGGTCTTCGACAACTTCGTCGCGTACGCCCGGGACGTGGAACGCGGCCAGGAGGCGGCCGCGGCGGCCGACGACTGATCGGCGGTGATCTCGAGGAGGGCGGGCCGTTTCGGTCGCGGTTCTCGTCGTGGTCGTCGTCGTCGCGGTCGATATCGCCGACAACTACATTCGCCGCGGCGGTGTAGCGGGAATCGATGATACTCCGTCGGGCGAACGAGTGGCTCGGGCACGTCAAAACCGAGATCCAGCACTCGTTCACCGAGGAGCACACGGTGGGAGAGACCGCCGGCAGCTTCTCCGTGGGCGTGTTCATCACGATGCTGCCGACCCTCGGGACCGGCCTCCTCGCGTTCGTCGTGCTCGCGTGGGTCTCGGAGCGGATCAACCGTGCGGCGCTTCTGGCGTCGGTCGTCGTCTTCAACCCCGCGGTGAAGTGGGGCGTCTACGCCGCCAGCTTCACGCTTGGCGTGGCGATCCTCGGCCCCGTTCCGGGCGTGACGGCCGCGGAGGTGTCGCTCTCGGCCGGTCCGGACATCGTCGCGCGGATACTCGTCGGCAACGTGATCCTCGCCGTCGTCGCGGCGGTCCCCAGCTACGTCGTCTGCTACCGGCTCGTGGAGGCGTACCGCGCCCGCGAGTTCGCCGTCGTCGAGACGGTCACGGAGGTCGTCACACCGGACGACGGGGAGGAGTCGGACACGTCGACGGGTTCGGAGGAAGCCGACCGGGAGAAGGCGGACGCGACCGCGGCGGATCCGACCGGCGCGGACGCGTCGGATCTCGAGGAGTCCGTCGACTTCACGACCCGTCGGTGAGCGACCGCGTCGGGGTCGCGGACGGGTCGAACACCCTTATACGGTTCCCGCCCGGAACTCGGGTATGAACGTAGTACCGGACACCAGTGCGGTCGTCGACGGCCGCGTGTCCGAACGCGTCGAGGACGGCAGCTACGAGGGGGTGACGGTCGTCGTCCCCGAGGCCGTCGTCGGTGAACTCGAGTCGCAGGCGAACGACGGGCTCGAGTCGGGCTGGGACGGCCTCGAGGAGCTCAAGCGGCTCGCCGAGCGCCGCGACGAGGGGGCGATCGACCTGCGATACGTCGGCGACCGCCCGAGCGGCGACCAGCGCTCACGCGCCGCCGAGGGCGACGTCGACGCGCTCATCCGCGACGTCGCCGCCGACAACGACGCGACCCTCCTCTCCAGCGACATCGTCCAGGCGGAGGTCGCCCGCGCAAAGGGGATCGACGTCGAGTACGTCGAGCCGGTCGCCCGCGGCGTCGTCGACGAGCTGCCCATCGAGGAGTACTTCACCGACGAGACGATGTCCGTCCACCTCAAGTCGGGAACGAAGCCGAAGGCCAAACGCGGCTCGCTCGGGGAGATGCGCTACGTCGTCATCGAGGAGGAGGAGACGGGAGAAGAGCGGATGGCCGAGCTGGCCAACTCGATCGTGGACCTCGCACGCCAGTCCTCGGACGGGTTCATCGAGCTCTCCGACGACGGGATGGACATCGTCCAGTACCGCAACTACCGGATCGCCGTGGCACGCCCGCCCTTCGCGGACGGGATCGAGATCACGGCGGTCCGTCCCATCGCGAAGACGACGCTCGACGACTACGAGTTCGCCGACGAGCTTCGCGAGCGGTTCCAGGAGCGGAAACGCGGCGTGCTCATCTCCGGGTCGCCGGGGGCCGGCAAGTCGACGTTCGCACAGGCGGTCGCGGAGTTCCTCAACGACTCCGATTACGCGGTCAAGACGATGGAGAAGCCCCGGGACCTCCAGGTCGGCCCGGAGATCACCCAGTACGGAGCGCTCGGCGGGGAGATGGCGAAGACGGCCGACTCCCTCCTCTTGGTCCGGCCCGACTACACCATCTACGACGAGGTCCGGAAGACGAACGACTTCGAGGTGTTCTCGGACATGCGGATGGCCGGCGTCGGCATGGTCGGCGTCGTCCACGCCTCCCGCGCGATCGACGCGCTCCAGCGGCTCGTCGGCCGGGTCGAGCTGGGGATGATCCCCCAGATCGTCGATACGGTCGTCTACATCGAGGCGGGCGAGGTCCACACCGTCTACGACGTGACGACGGAGGTGAAGGTGCCCGCGGGGCTCACCGCGGAGGACCTCGCGCGGCCAGTCATCCAGGTGTCGAACTTCGAGACCGGTCGGCCGGAGTTCGAGATCTACACCTTCAACCGGCAGGTCGTCACCGTCCCGCTGAACGAGGACGGCGACGACGCCGGCACGGACTCCGGGGTCGGACGCATCGCGAAAAAGGAGATCGAACGCGAGATCCGCTCGGTCGCGCACGGCCACGTCGACGTGGAGCTCAAAGGCGACGACGGGGCGATCGTGTACGTCGACGAGGGCGACATCGGCACCGTGATCGGGAAGGGCGGCGGCCGCATAAGCGACATCGAGGGGCGGCTCGGCATCGAGATCGACGTGCGGACCCACTCGGAGAAGCCGAAGGGTCGCGGGGGAGCCGGGAGCGGCGACCCCGGCGGAAACGGACGCGGCGGCGCGGGAGACGGCCGCGACGGACAGGTTGGCGAGGAGCGCGGCTCCGTCGTCACCCCGGAGATCACCTCGAGACACGTCGTGCTCGACGTCGACGGCGGAGTCGGCGAGACCGTCGAGGTCCGCGCGAACGGCGAGTACCTCTTCACCGCGACGGTCGGTCGTGGCGGTGAGGTACAGGTGTCACGCGGCTCGGCCATCGCCGAGGAGCTGGAGGACGCGATCGACCGGAAACGGACGATCACCGTCGTCCCCGCGCGCTGACCGGTCGGTCGTCTGTCGGTCGTCGGTCGCCGCGACGGCGAACCACGATCGTCGTACTCGGTTCCTCCTGAAAGATAACGCTTTTTTGGCGGTGGTCGGAAGGTCATGGCATGTCGAACGAGCTGAAACGCGGGTTGGAAGGCGTCCTCGTCGCGGAGTCGGAGCTCAGTCACGTCGATGGGGAGGTCGGTAAGCTCGTCTACCGCGGGTACGACATCGAGGAGTTGGCACGCGGCGCGAGCTACGAGGAGGTGCTCCACCTGCTCTGGCACGGTTCGCTACCGACGCGCGCGGAGCTCGAGGACCTCGAAGCGGAGCTCGCCGCCGAGCGAGCCGTCGACGACGACGTGCTCTCGACCGTCCGCACCCTCGCGGACGCCGGTGACCGACCGATGGCCGCGCTTCGGACCGCGGTCTCGATGCTCTCGGCGTACGACGGCGATGACGGCGACGACGGCGACGTCCTCGCGGAGGGCGCGAGGATCACGGCGAAGGTCCCGACGATCCTGGCGGCCTTCGAGCGGGCCCGACAGGGCGAGGAGGCCGTCGACCCCGACCCGGACCTCTCCCACGCGGGGAACTTCCTGTACATGCTCACCGGGACCGAACCCGACGACGTGAGCGAGGAGACGTTCGACATGGCGTTGACCCTCCACGCCGACCACGGGCTCAACGCCTCGACGTTCACGGCGTTGGTGATCGGCTCGACGATGGCCGACGTCTACTCCAGCGTCACCGGCGGGATCGGCGCGCTATCGGGGTCGCTCCACGGCGGCGCGAACCAGGACGTCATGGAGATGCTACACGAGGTGGACGACTCCGGGAAGGACCCGGTCGAGTGGATCGCCGACGCGAGGGAGAACGGTCGGCGGATCCCCGGGTTCGGCCACCGCGTGTACAAGGTGAAGGACCCGCGAGCGCGGATCCTCGAGGAGAAACTCCGCGACCTCGCGGAGTCCTCCGGCGACGAGAAGTGGCTCAAGTACACCACCGCCATCGAGTCGTATCTCGAGGAGGAGGGACTGATCGAGAAGGGCATCGCCCCGAACGTCGACTTCTACTCGGGCTCCGTCTACGACGCAATGGGGATCCCGATGGACCTGTACACCCCCATCTTCGCGATGAGCCGCGTCGGCGGCTGGGTCGCACACGTCCACGAGTACCAGGAGGACAACCGGCTCATCCGGCCGCGAGCACGCTACACCGGCCCCGAGACCGCCGAGTTCGTTCCGCTCGAAGAACGGTAAGCCGACCGACGGTCGGCCGGTTCGCCTTCTCAGGTCACGACGACCCGAACCGCCCGCGGAGGTACTTCGCCAGGATCGGGAGGTCGTCGAGGTGGAGCAGCTTCCGCATCGCGCGTTTGTCCCCGCGGTTGACCGCCGCGAGCGTGTCCTCGTCGGTCCGACTGAGGTCCCGCATGAGCCGGTCGTACCGCTCGTTGGGCGCGAGATACAACAGCTCGGTTAACAGCAGCCGCGAGTTCATCCGCGGGGCGACGTCGCGGTGCCAGAGCTGCTCGTAGATCGCGAGGCTCTCGGCGTCGGTGGGCTGGGCCGCGTCGGTGAAACACCGGTCTATCGACATCGCCGCGGCGCGCGCCGACTTCATGCCCTTGTGGATCCCCTCTCCCCACAGCGGGTCGATGGTGGGGACGGTGTCGCCGATGGCGAGGAAGCCGTCCGTGTGCATCCGTCCGGGTCGCTGGATGTGCGCGGAGCCGCGGTGGACCTTCCCCTCGATGCGCTCGGCGTCGGCGAACCGGGGATCGGACTCGAGCCACCCCTCGAGGTAGCCGTCGATGGTCTGTCCCTCCTCGCCGGCCTCGCGGTGACGGTCGTTCTGGATGTAACACAGCCCGACCTTCGCGGTGTCCTCGCCGGTGGCGAAGATCCACGAGTAGCCGCCGGGAGCGATGGCGTGGTCGAGCCGGAGCATCATCGCCCGCCGGAGGTCGCCGTACTCGGGATGGTTCAGATCGATCCCCTCGAACTCGTACTCGATGCCGATCGCCTGGTTCTCGCGTTCGAGGTCGACGACGTCGAGCGCGCTCGCGATCGGCGCGGCCGGGCCGGTGGCGTCGACGACGATGTCCGCGTACACCGCCTCGTCGCCGTTGTACCTGACGCCCTTGATGACGTCGTCGTCGTCGAGGATCGGCCGGGAGACCCGCGAGTCGAAGCGGTACTCCGCGCCCTTCTCGCGACCGTCGGCGACGAGGTATCGCTTGAAGTCGGCGAACTCCAACACCGCGCCCGGCTGGTAGGACTCGTAGTAGTCGTTGGGCGACTCCAACACCACGTCGTCGGTGTAGGACATCACGACGTCGTCCGGGATCCCGAACGCGGACATCATAGACGGGAACGTCCCCGCGGTCGACTTGTTGCTCTGCCGCGGGAACTCGGCTTCGGCTTCCGTCTCGAGAACGACGACGTCGTAGCCCCGAGCGGCCAGATCGCGGGCGCACTGTGCGCCCGCCGGCCCGGCCCCCGCGATCGCGACGTCGTAACGGTCGGACATACCGCGTACATGCCCACCCGTGTAATTAGGTTTGCCGAAACGGGACGGAACTCCGCTCGAACCCGCCGTCATCCGCCGTTTTTGACCGGATCCGGAGGTCGGATTCGGACGATGAGAAACGAGAGCGCGTCCGTTCGGACGCGACGGCTCAGTAGAACTCGCGGACGAGGTCGGTCGCGTTCTCGGGCGCGCCGTCGGGGATGTCGGACATGTCCTCGTCGACGCCGTGTTGCTCGTGGTACGGCACGGACTCTTCGTCCTGATAGATGACGCCCTGATACTCCTTGTCGGAGTCGAGGATGACGTCCTTGGCCGCGTCGTAGTCGGTCGGGTCGTGGTCCGCCTCCGCGAGGTCGACGAGCGAGTCGCGGAAGTAGTCGTAGGTGTCGACGTCGTTGAACGTCACGCAGGGCGAGTAGACGTTCACGAAGCCGAAGCCGTCGTGTTCGACGGCCTTCTGGATGATCTCCTGGTGACGCAGGGCGTCCGAGGAGAACGACTGCGCGATGAACGTCGCGCCCGACGCGAGCGCGAGCGCGTGCGGGTTGACGGGGGGCTGTTTGGGACCCTCCGGCGTCGTCGCCGTCTCGAAGTCCTCGCGGGAGGTCGGCGACGCCTGGCCCTTGGTGAGCCCGTAGATGCGGTTGTCCATCACGACGTAGGTCATGTCCACGTTGCGCCGCACCGCGTGGACGAAGTGGCCCGCGCCGATGGAGTAGCCGTCGCCGTCGCCGCCGGCGACCATCACTTCGATGTCGGGACGCGCCATCTTGACGCCGGTCCCGACGGGGAGTGCCCGACCGTGGACGCCGTGAAGCGCGTAGCTGTGCATGTACGTGCCGATCTTGCCCGAGCAGCCGATGCCGGCGACGACGAAGGTGTTGTCGGGGTCGTTGCCCGTCTCCGCGAGGGCCTTCATCATCCCGTTCATCGTGCCGAAGTCGCCACATCCCGGACACCACGTCGGCTGCTTGTCGGATTTGAAGTCGGTGAATCGAACGTCTGAACTCATTGGGTCGCCTCCGTCCCCGTCTCCAGGGTCGCTTTGATCTCGTGTGCGAGCTCGTCGGCCTTGAACCGCACGCCGTCGTACTTGTTGATCCGGTCGACGCGAACCAGCGCGTCGCGCTCGACGAGGTTCGCGAACTGCCCGGTCTCGTTACACTCGACGACGATGGTCCGCTCGGCCGCCTCGATGGCGTCCGAGAGGTCCGGTCGCGGGAAGACGTACGGAACCGAGAGCACGCGGATGTCGATGCCGTCCGCCTCGAGCAGGTCGAGCGCCTCCGCGAGCGCCCCCTCGTTGGATCCCCACGTGATCACGAGGTTCTCCGCGTCCTCCTCGCCGAACTCGCGGGGGCTCCAGTCCTCGCGTTCCGTCGCCGTCTCCACCTTCCGGTTGCGCTTGTCGACCTGCTCGACGCGCATCTCCGTGTCCTCGGTCCGTCGACCCTGCTCGTCGTGCTCCAGACCGGTCGACATGTGCGCGCCGTCGACGGTCCCGGGGAACGCGCGCGGGGAGACGCCGTCCTCCGTGAGCTCGTGCGGCTGGAACCCGCCGCTCTCCGAGAGGTGCTCCTCGACCGACGCGTCGTCGACGACGAAGCCGCGGTCGACCTCGACCGCGTCCATGTCGAAGGTGTCCGGCGAGAACGTCTGTTCCGTGACCGCCATCGAGAGGTCCGCCGTGAGGTAGACGGGCAGCTGGTACTTCTCGGCGAGGTTGAACGCCTCGACCGTCTTCCAGAAGCACTCGTCGACGGTGGTGGGCGTGAGCACGAACCGGGGAACCTCGCCGTGACCGCCGTACAGCATGTGGTTCAGGTCGCCCTGCTCCTGTTTCGTCGGCATCCCCGTCGAGGGACCCGACCGCATCACGTTACAGATGACGAGCGGGGTCTCCGAGGTGGCGACCAGCCCGAACGTCTCCGTCATCAGGTCGATCCCCGGCCCCGACGTCGCGGTCATCGCGCGTGCGCCGCCGCGGGCGGCCCCGAGCGCCATGTTGATCGCCGACAGCTCGTCCTCCGCCTGGACGACGTGGCCGCCGTACCGCTCGAGCCGGCCGGTGAGGTACGTCATCACGTCCGTCGCGGGCGTGATCGGGTAGCCGGAGTAGAACCGGCAGCCGGCCGCGATGGCACCCATGCCGATCGCCTCGTCGCCGTTGAGCAGGACGTAGTCCTCGTCGGTCGTCTCGAGGTCGTACTCGAAGTCGGCGTCGTACTCCTCGGCGACGTACGACTGCCCGGCGCGAGCGGCCTCCTTGTTGTTGTCGACGAGCTTCTGTCCCTTGTCGCCGAAGCGTTTCTCGAGGGCGGAATCGAGGTTCTCGATGGGGAACTCCGCGACCTCACACGCCGCGCCGAGCGCGACGACGTTCCGCATGATCGCGCCGCCGGCCTCCTCGGCGAGCCGCTTGAGCGGCACGTCGATGCCGATCATCCCCTCGGGGATCTCGACGTTCTGCATCGTGGTTCGCTCGCCGTCGTAGATGATCACGGACCCCTCGTGGAGTTCCTCGAGGTTCTCCTCGATGGTCCGCGGGGTCAACGCGATGAGCACGTCGAGTCTGTCCACGACGCTCTGTACCTTGTCGACGGAGGTTCGCACCTTGTACGCGGTGTATCCGCCCCGGATCCGCGAAGCGAAGTCCTTCGACGTGAACACGTGTCGACCCGATCGAGACAGGGCCTGCGCGAAGATCTTGCCCGTCGAGTCGATGCCGTCGCCGGCCTCCCCACCGACGGCCCAGTTGAAGTCCGCAGCCATTCTATGTCGACGGTTCACTCGGACTCATCAAAAGGCTTCTGGATGGCGGTATCAGTCGGTTATTCAACGTACGTCCTGTTTTTCGCGAATATTGTCGCGTTATTCGCCGCTCACGCCGGACGAACGCGTAGAGATTGGTCGTTCGTCAACCGGATCCGGCCCGATCGACACCGGCCGTCGCATCCCTTTTCGACGCGTGTCGAACCGTCCCCGGATCGATCGAACCGGTTTCGGTCCGGTCGATCGATCCGAACTCGCTCGCCGGACCCGGACTCGCTCGTCGGACGAGAGACGATCGCTCGTCCGACGAGACGAGAACACGTTTGTGCGTCAGGGACCGACGGGGCGTATGGACGCGACAGTCGCGGTGACGTCGGTCGAGGAGGTCGGATCGGACACGTACGCGATCCGGTTCGACACGCCGGACGGGTTCGCCGCCGAGCCCGGCCAGTTCGTGAAGCTGGGGACGGAGATCGACGGGGAACCGGTCTCGCGGTTCTACACGCTCTCCTCGCCCACCACGGAGGGGACCTTCGAGGTCACCGTCGGGATCGACGTCGAGGAGGGCGGCGACTTCTCGCGGTTCCTCGCCGACATCGAGCCCGGCGTCGAGATGTCGCTCTCGGGCCCCTTCGGCGACCAGCACTACGACGGCGAGGGACGCGTCGTGGTCCTCGCCGGCGGCCCCGGCGTCGGCCCGGCAGTCGCCATCGCCCGGCGCGCGCTCGACGACGGCGGGGAGGCCGCGGTCGTCTACCGCGACGACGACCCGGCCCACGGGGCCCGCCTCGACGACCTCCGCGGCTCCGGCGCGTCGATCGCGGTGCTCGGCGGCGACGACGACCTGTCGGCGGCCGTTACGGACGCGCTGACGGGCGCGGCCGACGAGGGCGTCTTCGTCTACGGCTTCGCCGACTTCGTCGACGACGCCCGGGACGCGATCGAGGCCGCCGGCGGCGACGCCGACGACGCGAAGGTCGAGAACTTCGGGTAGGAACCGACGGCCGTCGACGCCCCGTCGACGGCCGTCGGTACGAACCGGCACGTCTCGCCGGAGCCGCGGAGCGAACCGCTTAATCCGCGGACGACGCTTCGGTCGGACGAACCACCGTGGGTACCGACACGACGCCGGAAGGGGCCGACGAGATACCCGACGACGAGCGCGACGCGCTGGTGACGATCGCCGCCGGGGCCGTCGTCACCTCGGGCGCCTTCTCCGCGCAGCGCGGACTGATGGCCGCGACCGAGTTCGTCCTCGCCCGCGGGCTGGGGCCCGTGACCTACGGCGTGTACGCGCTCGCGTGGCGGATCGCCCAGGTGCTCGTTCGGCTCGTCCCGTTCGGGAGCGTGCCGGCGCTCCAGCGGTTCGTGCCGGGCGCCGACGACCCGGCCCGCCGGTCGCGGGTGGTCGGGCTGGCGTACGCGACGACCGCGGTCGCGGGCGTCGCGTTCGCGCTCGGCATCTGGGTCGCCGCCCCGCGGATGAACGACCTCACGGTGGCGGACCCGACGTTCCCGCCGACGATGCGCCTTTTCGGAGTCCTCGTGGGCCTGATCGGCCTCGTCACCGTCACCGGGGCGGTCTTCCGGGCGATCGGCTCGGCGCGCGGCGAGGTCCTGTTCAACAAACTGCTCCGCCCGGCGGTCCGGCTCGTCGGCGCGGCCGGGGCGCTGGCGCTCGGGTACTCCGTCGTGGGCGTCGCCGGGGCGATCGTGGCGTGTACCGCGCTCCTCGTCGCCGTCGGCGTTCCCGTCTCGGTCCGCGCGACCGGGATCACGCCGACCCTCCGTGGCGCGCGCCGCGAGGCGCGCCGCTTCTACGACCACGCCGCACCGGTCGCGATGAGCAGCTTCGGCAAGGTGTTTCAGAACCGGATCGACGTGCTGCTCGTCGGGGCGCTCCTCACCGCGGTCGCCGCCGGGGTGTACAACGTCGTCCTCGTCCTGGTCTCGATCGCGTGGATCCCCCTGCTCTCGTTCAACCAACTGCTCCCGCCGGTGGCCTCCGAGCTGTACGCCGCCGACCGAATGGGGACGCTCAACGCGGTGTACGCCTCGGTGACCCGGCTCATCGTCACCACGGTCATTCCGGTCATCGCGACGCTCGGCGTGTACGGCGAGCCCCTCCTCGCGCTGTTCGGGGAGACGTACGTCCGGGGGTACCTCCCGCTCGTCGTCTACCTCGGCGGGGTGTTCGTCGGCAGCGCGGTCGGCGCGACGGGCTGGCTCCTCATGATGACGGACCACCAGTACGCGCGGATGGCGCTCGACTGGCTGCTCGCGGCGCTCAACGTCGGGTTGACGTACGCGTTCGTGTTGCGGTACGGGCTCGTGGGAGCCGCGCTCGGCACCTCCGCCGCCATCGCCGTCCAGAACGGGGCACAGGTCCTGCTGCTCCGCCGGTTCGAGGGGCTGTGGCCGTTCGACCGGACGTTCCTCGTGCCGCTCTCGGCGGGAGCGGTCATGGTCGGCGTCATGTCGACCGTCCGGGCCGCGGTCGGCGGAACGCCCGGAGCCGCGGTCGGGACGGTCGTCGGGGTCGCCGCCTACCTGCTCACCCTCCGTGCGATCGGCGTCGACCCCCGTGACCGGCTCGTCGTCTCCGAGCTCGCCGGCCGCTACCGCGCGGCGATCAACGACCGGTAGCGGCCGGGAGGCGGCGGCCGTCGGGAGACGGCCGACGCCGGACGTCTCCGAAACCGCGTCGGCGACGCCGCCGAGCGTCGCGATCCGGGGATACATATACACCGGACGCCCGAGAGATCCGATCGAGACTGGTA
Organism: Halorubrum aquaticum; assembly: GCF_900113615.1. Classification (GTDB taxonomy): domain Archaea; phylum Halobacteriota; class Halobacteria; order Halobacteriales; family Haloferacaceae; genus Halorubrum; species Halorubrum aquaticum. The sequence goes on along the minus strand of NZ_FOPZ01000012.1, from coordinate 25,634 downwards.
CTCATGGTGACGACCGATCCCCCGATATCCACCCTCCTCGTCGGACCGGAGCCCGACGCGGCGGAACGGGCCGCGGCCGCGCTCGAACGCGAGGACGATCGGCTCACTGTCGACCTCGCGGCGGACTCCGACGAGACGCTCGATCGGCTCGTCGCCGGGAGCTACGACTGCGTCGTCGCCGCCGCTCGTCCGAGCGACGGCACGATGTCGCTTCACGACCGCGTCCGCGCTCACGACCCGGACCTCCCGTTCGTCGTCTACGTCGACGACGAGGTCGGCGGCGACGGCCTCGGAAGCGACGACGCCGTCTCGGCTCGCGAGGCCCTCTCGGCGGGCGTCACGGACTACGTCCGACGGGACCCGGCGACCGACGGCGACGCCGTCTTAGCTCACCGCGTCGCGACCGCGGTGGAGTCGGCTCGCGCGATACGCGAAGCAGAGCGCCGGCGAGATCGTCTCGAGCGGTTCGTCGAGGTGGTCTCACACGACCTCCGCAACCCGCTTTCGGTCGCGCAGGGGCGGTTGGAACTCGCCCGTGCCGAGCGCGACGACGAGCACCTCGAGCCGGCCGCCGACGCGGTCGATCGGAGCCTCGCGCTGATCGGCGACCTCCTGACGCTCGCCCGCGAGGGCGAGACGATCGCCGAGATCGAACCGATCGCGCTCGCGGACGCGGTCGAGGCGTCGTGGACGAGCGTCGAGACGGCCGACGCGACGCTCGTTGTCGAGACCGACGGCGAGATCCGCGGACACCCCGGACGCGTGAGACAGCTTCTCGAGAACCTGCTCGGCAACGGCGTCCACCACGGCGGCGACGACGTGACGGTCAGGGTCGGGACCGTCGAGCCGATGTACACCTCGACGCGGGCGGAGAGCCACGGCGGGGCCGGGTTCTACGTCGCCGACGACGGCCCCGGGATCCCGAAGGCCGACCGCGAGCGAGTGTTCGAGACGGGCTACACCACCGCCGAGGACGGTACCGGGTTCGGACTCAACATCGCGAAGGAGATCGCCGAGGCACACGGCTGGGAGATACGGGTCGAGGAGAGCCGCGAGGGCGGGGCGCGCTTCGAGGTCACCGGCGTCGACGTCGTCGGGTAGGCGGTCGCGGGGGCGGACGGAGCCGCGGTTACCGTTCCGAGAAGTAGTCGACCAGCCGCTCGGCGGCCTCGAGCGACCGCGGGGTGACGAGGGCGAACCGGAGCCAGTCGTCGCGGGCGGTTCCGAAGGTGTCGCCGGGCATCCCCGCGACGCCCGCCTCGTCGATCAGCCGCTTCACGTTCTCCATGGTGCCGGGGAAGCCCTCGAACCGCGCCAGCACGTAGAAGCCGCCGTCCGGGCGGGTGTACTCCGCGCCCGCCGCGTCGAGCGCGTCGGTGAACGCGTCGATCCGGTCGGCGAGCCGCCTGCGGGCCTCCGCGTAGTACTCCTCCTCGGTCGCCTCCAGGGCGTGTGAGACCGCGTACTGGGCGGGCCGCGAGCCCGCGACGTTCACGAGCATGTGGCGCGTCTTCGCCGCGTCGACGTGTTCGTCCGGGAGGATCGCGTACCCGACGCGAAAGCCCGTGATCGCCATCGACTTCGAGAAGCCGCTGGTGACGACCACGCGGTCCGAGTCGAGCGAGAGCGCCGACTCGAAGGTCCCGGTGTGGTCGAATCGGTCGTACACCTCGTCGACGACGACGAGCGCGTCGACCTCCGCGGCGACGTCGACGACCTCCCGTACCTTCTCGAGGTCGTACACCGCCCCGGTCGGGTTGTTCGGCGTGTTGAGGACGATCAGTGCGGTCTCGGCGCTCGCCGCCTCCCGGATCGCGTCGACGTCGAGCCCGCCGTCGCGCCGGGTCGGAACGAGCGTCGGGTCGCCGCCGAGCAGCTCCGTCTTGCCGGGGTAGTACGGGTACACGGGGTCCATCAACAGCGCCTCGTCGCCGGCGTCACGCTCCAGCGCCCGCGCCATCCCGAGGTAGTTGGCCTCGCCTGTCCCGTTGGTGAGGACGATCCGATCGACGTCGACCCCGCGTCGCACCGCGATCGCCTCGCGAAGCTCCCGGATCCCCTCGCTCGGCGGGTACTGGAACTCGGCGGACGGCAGCTCCGCGTACGCCGCGACCGCCTCGCGGAGCGCGGCGGGCGGCTCCCAGTCGGGGTTGCCGCTCACCATGTCGATGACGTCGCGGTCGGCGTCCGCGCCGTACTTCATCACCTGAAAGAACTTCGGCTCCTCGTACTCCATGTCGGACCCTGGTGGTCGGCCCCCGTGGCTCTTTCGACGCCGGAGCCGCAGACCTTCCCCACCACCGACGGCGATCCGTGCCTTTTCGGTCGATGCCGCGAGAGACCGGTACATGAACAAACGCGGCCACGTGTTGAACGCGCTGCTCCTCGCCGTCGGGCTCGGGTTCGTGCTCGAGCCGGGCGTCGACGTCGACACCGCCCGGAAGATCGCACAGATCACGGTCCCGATCGTGTTGGGCGCGCTCTTTCCGGACGTCGACACGGCCTTCGGCAAACACCGGAAGACGCTACACAGCCTCCCGGTGCTGGCGGTCGTCTCCGCGTACCCGATCGTCTTCGACAACCTCCACTTCGTCTGGGTCGGCGTGTTGACCCACTATGTCCTCGACCTGGTCGGCAGCCGCCGCGGGATCGCGCTCTTTCACCCGCTCTCGAACGAGGAGTTCTCCCTCCCGTTCGGCGTCACCACGAGCAGCAAGTACGCCGACCTCGTGACCGTGATCATCACCGCCCTCGAGATCGCGGCGTTCTGGGCGGTCACCACCTACGTCGTCTCCCTCGACGTGGACCTCTCGTCGGCGACCGCCGGGTTCGGGCTCTGAGAACGGTATTAGTACGAGCGGTGGTGTCGCCGACGCCGTGCGTCGGCTGCCGGAGAACGTCCGATTTTCGCTGGGTGCGGCCGCGGCGGACCGGGACTCGATCGGCCTCCCGATCCATCGCTCCCCGTTCAAAACAGCAACAGCGGCACGCCGACCGCCAGTCCGACGGCGATGAGTACGAGGTTCCAGATCAGCACCGGACGGACGAGTTCCCGTCCGACGCTCGCGGCGAAGGCGGTCTTCACGAGGATGCTCGAGACCGTTCCAGCGACGATCCCCGCGACCGCGGTGTCGACCGTGATCTGGCCGGTCCCGAGAAGCGAGACGGCGGTCGTCGTCGCCGTCCCCGAGGAGACGAGCCCCGCGAGGAAGGCGGTGGCGACGAACCCGGTCGCGCCGAACGCCCGCTCGGCCCCCGCGGAGACGAGGAGCACGAGGAGGAACAGCCCGCCGAAGGTGAGCGCGTTCCGCAGGCTGAACGGGGAGGTGAGTTCGGCCTCCACGCCGGTCCGCCAGTCGCTCCGCCAGAGCGCGATCGAGACGCCGGCGATCGTGATCGCGCCGAGGGGCGCGCCGACGGCGAGCGCCGCCTCGGGGACGAACGCGACCACGAGCGCCGCGTTCCGCAGCGCCATCGCCGCGTTCGCGAGCAGGATCGACCCGACGGCGATGTCGACCAAGTCGGTCCGTCCGGCGGCGCGTTTGGCCATCTCCGCGACGACCGCGGTCGAGTTCACCAGTCCGCCGAAGAAGCCGGTGACGGCGTACCCGCGACCCTGGTACTTCTTGACGAGCACGTAGTTGACGAACCCGATCGCACTGATCGCGACGACGAGCGACCAGACCAGCCGCGGCTGGACCGCCCCCCACGGGTCGACCGTCTCGGCGGGGAGGATCGGGAAGACGACGAACGCGAGGATCGTGAACTCGACGGCGCTGCGCACCTCCTCGCGGGAGAGCCCCCACGCGAACTGGTGGAGCTCGCGTTTCAACACGAGCAGGAACGAGGAGAGCACCGCGACCGTGACCGCCTCCAGAAAGAGGCTCGCCGCGACGAGGACGCCGACCCCGTAGGCGACGAGCATCGAGACGGACGTGGTGAGAGAGAGGCCGTCGACGTCCGTCTCGACGAAGCTCCTGACCGCCAACAACACCGCGCTGGCGACGATCAGGACGCCGCCGACGACGAGCAGTCCCGGCTCGTCGGCGACCGAGAACACCGCCGCCACGAGGCTGACGAGCGCGAACGTCCGGATCCCCGCCGACTTCTGTGACCACTCGCGTTCGAGCCCCAGGAACATCCCCAGAAGCGTCGCCAACACCAGCTTGGCGACGTTCGTCTCCAGGTAGATCAGTGGGTCGATGCCGCTCATCACGCCGGATCACGTCTCCGTGTTCCGCGCCGGATCGGTCGTTGGCCGGGTCCGATCGGTCGTCGGTCGCACCCGATCGGTCGTCGGTCGCGTCGGATCGGTTCCACGGATCGACACCTCGTCACCGGTTGGTCGGCTCCCGCGGGAGGTCGAGCGCCTCCGTGAGGTCGTGTTCCTCGCCGGTGAGCACGTAGAGGACGTCCTCGAGGATCACGACGAGCTCCGGGAGCTGTCTGGCGACGAGGTAGGTGATCCCGATCAGCGCGACGACCGCGAGCAACTGGCTGATGATCCGGTCGGAGACCAGAAACGAGACGCGGTAGGGGTCGGTCGCGCCGAACATCGCCAACACCAGCTCCGGCTGCCACTGCATGTACTGGTTGCCGGCGACGACCGTGATGAACGTCGTCCGGAGGAGGTTGAGGACGTAGATGAGCGGGATCGAGACGGCGAGCGCCCGAAGCTTCCGGTCGAGCGGCCCCTCCACCGCGGCGACGAGCCCACCAAAGATCGCCATGCTGCCGAGACCCGTACACGCCAGCACGACGTTGATCCGCATGCGGTGGCCGTCCTCGAGCGTCCACGCGAAGGCGGCGTCGTACCCCTCGTAGTTCGCCACCCGCTCGGGCGCGTACCCGAGCAGGTCGATGAGCATGCCCGTCTGGTTCGCGACGATCTCGATGAGGATCCGCCGCGGCTCCGGGACCGCCACGCCGGCCAGCGTGAACGCCGGGATCGTCTCGAACGGGAGGTAGATGAACAGCATGATCGAGACGGCCCTCGTGAGCGTAAAGAGCGACGCCCGCCCGTCGTACAGCAGGTAGCCGACGTAGACGCAGGCGGGAACCCCGACGAGCGCGAGGATCGACTCGACGTAGCTCTGGTGTTCGAAGGCGAAGTACGGCACCGTCGTCAGCCAGAACAGCCCGAAGAAGCCCCAAGTGGCGGCCGCCAGCGTGCGCCCCGCCTCGTATCCCCGAGCGTCGAGCAGCCAGGCGGCCGCGAAGAGAACCGCGACGATCCACGCGAACGTGAACGTGTCGGGGATCACGCTCAGTATCGCGGGGACGCCGGAACCGAACATATCGAAGGAGTCGGGGGTCGTCGAATAAAGCCCTTGTCGTTGCCGGAGATCCGTGAGGAACCGTGCCGGTCGACGCTTACCGCTCCTCGCTGTCGAGCACGCGGATCTGGTCGCCGCGGACCGTGACCGGGATGGGGACGGTCGCCTCGTACAGCTCGACGGTCACCTGGTCTTTGCCCTCGTCGATACGCTGGACGCGGGCCTTCTCGCCCTTGAACGGGCCGGCGATCAGCTCGACGATGTCGCCCTCGGCGATCCCCTCGACGTCGGGGGTCGGCGAGAGGAAGTGTTCGACCTCCGAGAAGGGACTCTCCGCGGGACCGTCCGCGCCCTGGATGACGCCGCGGGCGTGGGGGATCTCGTCGAGGATCCGGGCGAAGACGCTGCCGTTGCTCGCCTCGACCATCACGTAGCTTGTGAGCTGGTCGGGCGCGATGACCGCCTGGATCTCCGGCATCTCCTTTTCGGCGAGCATGTCCGCGACGGTCCGCTCCTGGCGGGCGGTCGTCTTGACCGAGAAGATCGGCATTACGCGCCGACCCCCGGCAAGAGGCTCATGATCGCGAACATCAGGAAGCCGAGGAAGCCGATGAGCAGGATCCCGGCACCGGCGATCTTCGACACCTGGAGGAACTCGTCGGTGCTCGGCGTGCTCGCCAGTTTCAACACGCGGATATAGCTGTTGAGGTCGTACGGGACGTCCATGTTACGAGCGGGTTCGTGACGCGAGGGTTTTTACCTTTTGATGCGGGTTCGGCTCCGTCGGCCGATCACTCGACGTAGTCGATGTCCTCCATCTCGGCGTCGGCTCCCTCGGCGTCGCCGTCGTTCTGGCCGTATATCTGCGGCGACTCGACGCCGGTGACGACGATCATCGTCCGCATCTCGCCCTCGAGGTCCTCGTCGACGGAGGTTCCCCAGATGATCCGGGCGTCGGGGTCGATCCGGTCGTAGATCTCCTCGACGACGCCCTCGGCCTCCTCGATGGACATGTCCTGTCCGCCCGTGACGTTCACGAGCGCGGAGTTCGCCCCGGAGATGTCGACGTCGAGGAGCGGCGAGCGCAGCGCCGACTTCACCGAGTCCTGGGCCTTCGACTCGGAGTCGGACTCGCCGAGGCCGATCATCGCGACGCCGCCCTTCTCCATCACGGTCCGGACGTCGGCGAAGTCGAGGTTGACGAGGCCGGGTTTGGTGATGAGCTCCGTGATCCCCTTCACCGACCGCATCAGCACCTCGTCGGACACCTTGAACGCCTGCCGGACCGGGAGCTTCCCGACCGCGTCGAGCAGGCGGTCGTTGGGGACGACGATCACGGTGTCGCTCACGTCACGAAGGCGTTCGAGACCGGCCTCGGCGTTCGTCCGGCGGACCTCGCCCTCCGCGGTGAACGGGGTGGTGACGATGGCGATGGTGAGCGCGCCCGAGTCGCGGGCGGCCTTCGCGACCACCGGGGCGGAGCCGGTACCCGTCCCCCCGCCGAGCCCGGCGGTGACGAACACCATGTCGGAGCCGTCGATGGCGTCCTGTATCTCCTCTTGGGACTCGATGGCGGCCTCCTCGCCGACCTGGGGGAGCGAGCCCGCGCCGCGGCCCTGCGTCTTCTGTTGGCCCATCAGGATCTTGGTGTCGGCCTCGATGTTGACGAGGTGTTGGACGTCGGTGTTGGCCGCGACGAGCTTGGCGCCGTGGATCCCCTCCTCAGTCATCCGGTTGACCGTGTTGCCGCCCGCGCCGCCGCAGCCGACGACGGTGATGTTGGTCTGGAGGTCCTGTAAGACGTCCTCCAGCTCGTCGTCGGTCATCGTGCCGGTCTGTGGAGCCGCGCCGGCGTGTCCGTCCTGAGCGGGGTCGCCGGGACCCCCGGAGCCGTCCGCCGGGGATTCCTCGGCCTCGTCGATGGCGTCCTCAACGATGGAGTCCATTATATGGTTCCGTTGCGACCCCGACGTATTTATTCTTGCCCGATCGTCTGACCCGTGTCAGACGCGAGAGGGGACCGCGAAACGGGGCCGATCGGGCTCGAGACGCCGATACCCCCGGCCACGCTCACTCGATCGGGAACCGCTCCTCGCGACGTTCGGAGACGGACTCCGGATCGACCGTCTCGCCGTCGACCTCGACCGGTTCCCCGGACGCGAGCCGGCCGAACGCCGGTCCCTCCGGCACGCCCCGATCGGCCGCAAGCGCCGGGTCGAAGGCGGTCTCGCGGGCGATCACGACGTCTCCGTCGACGACGACCTCGTCGTAGCCGGACTCCAGCACGGCCGCGAGGTCAGCGACCAGTTCCGCGTGGCCGGGCGTCCCGTCGGCGGCCGCGAACGCGACCTTTCCGGCCGCGCGCGTTCCCGCCTGTTCGGTCCCGAACGCGACTGCGTTCGCCTCGACGGCGTCGCGCGCGGCCTCGGCGTCGACCCCCTGTGCCCGCGCCAGCAACTCGGCCGGAAGCTCCCGGACGGTCACCGCGTCGGCCGGGTCTCCGCCGCCCGTTTCCCCGGTCGCCGCCTCCACCGACCCGAACCGGAGCCCCTCGTCGACGGGACCGATCGTCGCCTCGAGACGCTCGACCAGCCCGAGCGGGCGATCGTCGACCGTCCGGACCCACGTCTCGCTCACGACCCGGTGGCCGAGGTCCTCGATCGTCGCCGCGAGCTCGGGGCGATCGCCCTCGATCACGGCGCGATCGGCGCGGCTCCGCGCGAACGCCTCCTCGATCACGTCGCGGTTTGTGTCCGCCGCACCCATCTCTCCGAGCGCCCAGTCGGCCCCGACGTGACCGACGCTCCACGCGGTCTCCCGGACGATCCGGGTGAACCGGGGGGCGTAGTGGCCGCCGCCGAAGCCGACGACGTGGCGGTTTCGGCCGTCTGGTCCGCGGCGGTCAGGCCCGGTCCCGCGGAGCGCGAGGACCGCCTCCGCGACCGCGCGGGCCCCCTCGGGGTCGCTCCACTGCGGCTCGTCAGAGCCGAGTTCGGCGAAGAGCGAGGGGACCGCGGTGTCGGTCGGGCCGTGGTGGGTACACTCGATCCCCACGCCGTATCCCTCGGGCGCGTGGGTCGCCATCGCGTCGACGACGCGGCTCACCGCGCCCGGCGCGGCCCGCGCGAGGGTCCGCGGCTCCCCGCCGTACTCCGCGGGCCCGAAGTTGCCCGTGACGTGGGCGGTCAGGAGCGGGCCGGTGTTCCCCGAGTGACGCGAGACGAACACGAGGAGGTCCGGGTCCTCCGGCTCCGCGTCGTTTCCGTTGGCTACCCTACCGAAGGCAGCCGCGGGGTCCGAGAGGTCGATGTGGAGGTCGTCGAACTCCCGGAGTTCGAAGCCGTCCGTCCGGTAGTAGGTCCCGCCGCCCGCGGCGTCGGGGCGGCTCCCGTCCTCGTGGTCCGTCCAGTCGCCGACCTCGAGGAGGCGCTCGCCGATGTGCTCGGAGGCGCCATCGGCCCGGCTGACGACGATCGCTATCACGGGTTCCGGTGAACGGTCGCCGACCGAATAGCCATCGGTTCGGGCCCGGTGGACCGTCATCGGAGGTGTGGCGATCCCCTCAGACGCCGAGCGCGTCGGCCAGTTCGTGGAACGACTCGACCGTCAGGTCGGGCGACCCGGCGAAGGAGTCCCACGGCGACCCCTTCCGGTCCACCCACACGCCCTGTGCTCCGGCGTGTTCGGCCCCTAGCACGTCGAACCAGGCGGCCGTCACGTGAGCGATCCCGTCGATCGGGGTCCCCGTTCGCGCGGCCGCGTGGCGGTAGAGCTCGGCGGCGGGTTTGAACGTCTCCACCTCGTCTGCGCTGATCGCGTCCTCGATGACGTCGCCGATCCCAGCGTGGTCGATCATCGCCGAGAGCATCTCGGGGTCCCCGTTCGAGACGACGTAGCAGTCGTACCCGGCGTCGCGGAGCCGCTCGATCCCCGATCTGACGTCGTCGAAGACGTCGAGTTCGTGGTACACCGCGAGTATCTCGTCGCGCTCCTCCGGCGAGACGTCGACGCCGTGGAAGTCGAGCGCGTACTGGAGCGCGTCGCGGTTCATCTCGTAGAACGGCTGATAGGCGTCGACGAAGTTCGCGACGAACGTGTACTCGAGCGATCGCGCCCGCCAGAGCCGCGAGACCGGCTCTGGCTCCGCGACGCGGTCGGCGAGCGCCTTCTCGGCGGCGTCCACGTCGACGAGGGTGCTGTACGAATCGAACGTGAGCGTCCGTACCCGCTCCGGTAGGAACGACATTCGACGGGTCTTCGGCCAACGGCGTCATAACCGTGCCGCCCTCGTGTGAGTTCGCCACACACCGACCGGCGGCCGTGTGCGGTGGTACCCAACACGCGCGGGCTCTTTGTGGGACCGGGGCGTGAGCGGAACGGTTGAGCACCCGGCCGCGACGATCTCACGGCAACAGCAGGTAGACGAAGGTCACGTACGCGGTCACGAGGACCGCGCCGTCGACCCGCGTGAGCCGGCTTCCGCGGTACATCAGGCCGACGACGAGCAGGGTGAACGCGAGAAGCGCGGGGAACTCGAACGCCCGCACTCCCGGGTTCACGTCGATGGGGGAGACGAACGCGAGGAGCCCGATCACGGCCAGCACGTTGTAGATGTTCGATCCGACGACGTTGCCGACGCTGAAGCTCGCCTCGCCGCGGACGGCGGCGACGACGCTGGCGGCGAGTTCGGGAAGCGAGGTGCCGACCGCGAGCACGGTGAGCCCGATGAACAGGTCGGAGAAGCCGGCCGCGGCGAGCAGGTCGCGACCCCCGTCGATCAGCCAGCGGGAGCCGACGACGAGCGCGACGATCCCGCCGACCACGGCGAGTGCGTCCCTCGGCTCGGCGTCGGGCATGCCGTCGCGTTCCGCGGCGGAGATGCCCGCCTGCGTCCGCCGGACCTGCCGCAACACGACGACGGTGAAGGCGACGAGCGTCGCGAGGAGGACGCCCCCCTCGAGGGGGCCGATCCGGCCGTTCCAGCCGAGCCCGACGAGAAGCAGCGCCGCGAGGACCATGAACGGGACGTCGCGGCGGAACACCGTCGCGGAGACGTCGAGCGGGCGGATCAGCGCGGCGATCCCGAGCACGAGCCCGACGTTGGCGACGTTCGAGCCGACGATCGCCCCCAGCCCGATGTCGGTCGAGACGGTGAGCGCGCCGAGGATCGCCACGAACAGCTCCGGCGCGGTCGTCGCGAACGCGACGACGGTGACGCCGACGGTCGAGGCCTTCAGCCCGACCGCGAGCGCGAGGTCGCGAGCGCCTGCGACCAGCAGCTCCGCGCCGGCGTACAACAGGCCGACGCCGGCGAGGAGGAGCATGAGTTCCGTCACCGGCGATCCGAGAACCATGTCGCGCCGTTCACGCCGTCGTTTCAAAAGCGGCGCGATACGATGCGCGGGGCAACGGGGCGAGCCGATCGAGCCGGCGGACCCGGTGACCTGGCGGCGGTGGGGGAGCGGTGGGTCGGCTCCCTACGCCCGCGTCGCGCGGAACTCGCCGTGTTTCATGCCGACGACGAAGACGACGGCCCCGAAGACGACCATCGACGGGAGGACCATCATCAGCGTCGTCGAAAGCGGCATCATGCCGCCCCCGACGAGCCCGCCGACGCCGAGGGCGATGAGCAACGCCACGAGACCGGCCGCACGCGGGAGGTCGAACTCCATACGATCGGTACGGCTCTCGCGGACGTAAGCGTTCGGTCGATCCCCACGCGACGGTGACCGTCGTTCACGGCGGTGGCGTGCCTCCGAGCGCTCGAACGGGCGAGGAGTTCGCGAGGCTGGGGAGGCGTGAGGTTCGGGTGCGGTGCTGTGCGGGGTGGGACTCAAAGGCAGCCGCGCGAGTCCTCGTGGCAGCGAGGCGCTACGCGCCTCTGGCAGCCGGCGGCGGAGCCGCCGGCGACTGGTGCTTTGGTGGCGTTCACCGCGCCGGCAACGACGTAGACCCGAACGACCCGACCTACGCCTCGATGATCTCGTCGTCCTCCTCCTCGGGGATCCGAAGCTCGCCCTCAAGCGAGATGACCGCGTCGCCGCCGACTTTCACGGTCACGTCGTCGTCTCCCCCGTTCTCGACGCTCTCGTCCTCCCCGACCCGAACCTGAACGTGTCCCGGTCGGTCGACGAAGTGACCCTGCTCGAAGCGGAGTTCCTCGGGGAAATCGCCGTCGAACGCCTCGACCGCGCGGAGGTAGCCGCCGACCGCGCCGCTCGCGGTGCCCGTAACCGGGTCCTCCGGAACGCCGATGGCGGGCGCGAACGCCCGGCCGTGAAGCGTCGAATCGGCCTCGAGCGCGTCGAAGGTGAAGGCGTACACCCCCGCCACGTCGAACTCGGCCGACAGGTCTTCGATCGCGCGCATGTCCGGGTCGGCCTCGCCGAGCCGCTCGAGGAAGTTGACGGGCACGACGAGGAACGGGAGGCCGGTGGAGGCGACCGCGACGGGGAGGTCCGCGCCCACGTCGCGTAACGCGGCCGGGTCGATCCCGAGCGCGGCACCGAACCGGTCCGCGTCGACCTCGACCGTCTCCACCGTCGGTGGCCTCTGTCGCATCCAGACCCGCCCCGTCTCGGTCACTGTGATCGTCAGGTCGCCGACGTTCGTGCGAAGGACGTGGTCGCCGGCGTCGATCGCGCCGTCCGCGAACAGCGCGGCGTACGAGCCGACCGTGGCGTGTCCACAGAGGTCGACCTCGTCGGTGGGGGTGAAATACCGGACTCGCCGGCGGGAGTCGGCGTTCCCGCCGTCGACGTCCTCGTCATCGTCCCCGCCGTCGTCAACGGGCGCGAGGAAGGCGGTCTCGGACGCGCCGAGCTCGCCCGCGATCCGGCGCATTCGGTCGTCGCTCAGTCCCGCGGCGTCGGGCACCACGCCGGCGACGTTGCCGGCGAGGGGGTCGTCGGTGAACGCGTCGACGAGTAGCGTGCGTCGCGTCTCCATGCCGACCCCTCGTCGTGCCCGTAAAAAAGGCTCCCGGGGCGGGCGGGATCTCCCCGTCTCACTCGTTCGCGCGAACCGACGTGACGCCGCGGAGCTCGATCCGCGCCCCGCCGCCCTCGGCCTCGGTCGCGGCGGGGGTCCACCCGTGTGCGGCCGCGATCTGGGAGACGATCCCCAGTCCGAACCCGGTCCCGTCTGAAGCGGTGGTGAACCCGACCTCGAAGGCTTTCTCGCGGTCCGCTTCGGGGATCCCCGGGCCGTCGTCCGCGACGAACAGCGTCGTTCCCTCGCGACCGATCGTGACCGTCACGTCGTCGCCGCCGTGTTCGACCGCGTTTCGAAACAGGTTCTCGAGCAGCGTCCGGAGCCGCGAGGCGTCCCCGACGACCTCGCCGGGGTCCTCGACCCGCAGGGTCGCGCTCCCGGTCTCGACGGTCTCCCACGCCCGCCTCGCGACGGCCGTGACGTCCACCCGTTCGGCGTCGACGACGCGTTCGCCCATCCGGGCGAACGAGAGCGCGTCCTCGATCAGCTCCGTCATCCGGTCGAGCGCCCGCGACGCGGTGTCGAGCCGCTCCTCGTCGCCCGTCTCCCGGGCCAACTCGAGGTTGCCGATCGCGACCGAGAGCGGGTTCCGGAGGTCGTGTGAGACCATGCTCGCGAACTGCTCGAGGCGGTCGCGCTCGCGGGCGACCTCGATCTGTGCCTCCCGGCGCTCAAGCTCGTAGCTCACCCACCGGCCCATCAGCTCGACGAGGGTCACGTCCCACCTCGAGAACGGCTCCGAGCGCGCCCCGCGGTCGTAGAAACAGAACGTGCCGTACACCTCGTCGTCGACGACGACCGGCGTGCCGACGTAACAGCTGAGATCGAGGGCGACGACTCCGTCGCGGTCGGTGAGTTCGGGGTCGTCGTCGGCCGACTCGACCTGGAGGGTCCGCTCCGTCGAAACGACTCGCTCGCAGACCGTCGCCGACAGCGGGACGACGTCGCCCTCGACGATCTCGCCGGCGTCGTCGTCGACGACCACCGCCCGGTATCGATCCCCCTGGACCTGCGAGAGCAGCCCGGACTCGACGCCCAGGACTTCCCTGCCGAGCGCGAGCAGCGACCCGACCTTCTCCTCGAAGGTCGCGTCCTTCTCCGAGATGGCCTCGTAGAGCCGTCGCATGACCTCCTCGCGCCGCTCGAGTTCGCGTCGCTCGTACATCGCCTCGGTGACGTCGCGGGAGTAGACGGAGACGCCGGAGTCCGACGGGTAGATCCGCGTCTCGAAGAACCGGTCCGCCGGCTCGTAGTGGATCGTCGCAGTGGCCGCCTCGCCGGTTTCGCGGGCGCGTTCGAAGGCCGCTTCGAACTCCGTGTCGAGCACGCCGGGGAACACGTCCCACGCGCGCTCGCCGACGAGATCATCGCGGTCGCCGTCGCCGGCGGCGAGCGCGGCCGCCCGGGCGTTGAGATAGGTGATCCGGTCGTCGCCGTCGAGCGCGACGAACGCGTCGGTCATCCGGTCGAGCAGTTCCGCGCGCTCCTCGGCGAGCCGTAGCTCCGCCGTGACGTCGGTCGCGATCCCGTAGACCGCGTACGGCTCGCCCGCGTCGTCGAAGAGCGGGACGCGGACCGTGACGAACCGGCGCTCCCCGTCGGGGCTCGGATAGCGCTCGTCGAAGCGTCTGGCCTCGCCGGCCTCGATGGCCGCCTCGTCGTTGCCGCGGAACCGGTCGGCGAACCCGCCCCCGTGGACTTCGGTGGTCGTCGACCCGAGGATCTCCTCGCGCGGTTTGCCGACCAGCGACGCGAACGCGTCGTTGACGAGGAGGTAGCGGTCCTCGGTGTCCTTCATGAACACGAGGTTCGTCGTGTGCTCGAGGATCGTGTCCAGCCGCTCGGCGAACGTCCGGAGCCGCTCCGTGGTCTCCGTACGGTCGACGTGGACGGCCACGAGCCGGGCGATCGACTCGAGAAAGGACTCGTCTCCGTCGAGGCCGTCGCGTCCGTCCGCCTCGTCGTCCGCGAACGGGATCGATCCGTTCGCGGACGCGATCACGACCCTGACCGTCACGTCGCCGGCGGTCGCCGATACGGTCGTCTCCGAGCGATCGTCGCCGGCGGCGGTCCGGTCGGGTTCCTCGCCGGGAGCCGCGGTCCGCGCCTGGAACGGGACGCCGCCGACCTCGATCCGGGCGTCGACGTCGCCGGAGTCGCTCCGATCGGTCGCGAGCGCGTCCGCAGCCGCCGCCAGTCGGTCGTGAAGCGGGGCGTCGTCGACGAGCGCGGCACAGACCGCGTGGAGGACTGACGCCCGGTGCTCGCGGTCCCGCTCCGACCGCTCCGCCCGGTAGTCGGCCGCGGCCCGGGCGATCCGATCGGGGAGCTCCTCGAGCGCGTCCGGGTCGCCCTTCCGCACGTAGGCGGTCGCCTCGGCGTCGATCGCCGACGCCGCGAACGCCTCGTCGCCGTCGGCGGTCACGAGGAGGACGGGAACGGCCGGCTCCGTCCCGCGGACGGCCGTGAGCAGGTCGAGTCCCGTTCCCGAGCCGAGGTCGCGCTCCGCGAGCACGCAGTCGTGGCGATCGGGGTGGAACGTCTCGCGGGCGGCCTCGAGGTCGTCGACCTGCTGGAGCTCGAACTCGTCGGCCGCGTCGGTCAGTGCCGCCTCGAGCGCCCCGGCGAAGTCGTCGTCGGGGTCCGCGAGCAGCACGGGTACCGGGCGCTCAGTCACGACCCCCCGTTCTCGACGGTCCCACTTGTGTGTGGCGGGGATCCGGCGTCGATCCGTCTCGGCCGTCGAAACGCGCCTCGTGGGGCGTCGAAACGGACTCGGTCGTCCCGGTCGATATCAACCCTTTTGCTCCTCTCCGCCGATGGGGGCGTATGGGCCTCTTCGACCGGTTGCGGGGGAACGACACTCCGCGCGTGGCGTTCGTCGGGATCGACGGGCTTCCGTACGACCTCGTGGCGAACGAACCCGAGACGTTCCCGACGCTCTCGGCGATCGCCGAGGCGGGCGACGCCGGAGCGATAGACAGCACCGTCCCGCCGGAGTCGAGCGCCTGCTGGCCCGTCCTCACGACCGGCGTGAATCCGGGCGAGACCGGCGTCTACGGCTTTCAGGACCGAGAGATCGGGTCGTACGACACCTACGTCCCGATGGGCCGGGACGTACAGGCGACGCGGGTGTGGGACCGGGCCACGGCCGCCGGCCTCGACGCGACGGTGTTGAACGTCCCGGTCACGTTCCCGCCCCAGCGGGACCTCCAGCGGATGCTCTCCGGATACCTCTCGCCGGAGGTCGACAAGGCCGCACACCCCGAGGAGCTTCGGACGCACCTCGCGGAGGCCGACTACACCCTGTCGGTCAACGCGAAGCTCGGACACAAATCGGACAAGACGGCGTTCATCGAACACGCCCGCGAGACCCTCGAGAACCGGGCGGCGCTTTTCGAACGCTACGTCGAGCGCGACGACTGGGACCTGTTCGTCGGCGCGTTCACTTCCCCCGACCGGGTCAACCACTTCCTGTGGGGCGACTACCTCGATTCGGGCCCGTACCGAGAGGACTTCCTCGAGTTCTACTCCGCACTCGACTCGCACATCGGGTCGATCCGAGCGGCGCTGCCCGACGACGTGACGCTCGTCGTCGGCTCGACGCACGGGTTCACGCGGCTCGACCACGACGTGTACTGTAACGAGTGGCTCGAGCGGGAGGGATGGCTCGAGTACGAGGACGACGACCACGACTCGCTCGCGGACATCGGCGGCGACGCCCGGGCGTACTCGCTCGTCCCCGGCCGCTTCTACCTCAACCTCGAGGGGCGCGAGCCGGAGGGGGTCGTGCCCGAGAGCGAGTACGACGAGGTGCGCGCCGAACTGACCGCGGCCCTCGAGGCCTGGGAGGGGCCGAACGGGAGGCCCGTCGTCGACCGCGTCGTCGAGCGCGAGACCGCCTTCCGTGGCGACCACGACGCGATCGCGCCCGACCTCGTGGCGATCCCCAATCCGGGATTCGACCTGAAGGCCGGGTTCCGGCCGCGCGACCGCGTCTTCGACCCCGACGGGCCGCGGACGGGCATGCACACCTTCGAGAACGCGGCGCTGTTCGTCGACCACTCGGCCGCGGCCGTCGAGGACGCCGACCTCCTCGACGTCGCGCCCACCCTCCTGAAGCTGCTCGACGTGGACTACGCCCGGACCGACTGCGACGGCGCGAGCCTGGTGTGAGACTCGGCTGACGCCGCCCGTGAGCCTCATCACATGACGGCCCTTCTACAAGCCGCATTCCTCGCGTTCCTCGCGGGGATCCTCGGAACGACCTTCGTCGGCGTGTTGTCTCGGGACCTCCAGGCGGTCGTGAACGGGATCGCGTCCCTCCTCGCGACCGCGACGCCGACGCTCGCCGAACTCGCGATCGCGCACGGAAGCGGGGCGGATATCACGTTCGGCCCCGAACTCTCGGTGTGGATCGCGGGTGCGGGGTTTCTCCATATGCTGGGGATGCTTGGATGGTACGACACCGTCTGGTGGTGGGACCACCTCACACACACCGTCTCCGCCGCGCTCATCGCGGCGCTCGTTTACGCGAGTCTGAGCCAGTACGTCCTCGGATCGCAGGTCACGGACGTCTACGCGGCCGTCTTCACCGTCCTGTTCACGCTCGGAGCCGGCGTCCTCTGGGAGTTCGTGGAACTCGCCGCCCGCGAGATCGGCGAGTACATCGACAGACCGCCCGTGCTCGAGTACTACGGCCTCCGGGATACGGTTCTCGACATGGCGTTCAACGGGGTGGGCGCGATCGCAGTGGTCGCGTTCGACGTTCGCCTGTTCGTACCGATCGTCGAGCAGATCCCGCGGATCGCGGAGGCGGCCGTGGTCGGGAGCACGCTCCTTCTATTCGTCGGGGCACTCGGCCTCGGCGTCGTACTCGACGTCGTTCGAACCACCGCGACCGACACCGGATGAAGTCTCCACCCGATACCGTCGGTCGTCCCCCTTCCCGCAGCGATCCCCGGAACCGCCAACGCTTATTCGCGGCCGCGCGATAGCCGCACGCATGCTGGTCGTCTTTCGGGCGTACGGGCCGGTCCGGGACGTCGTCGGCGCGAAGACGGTCGAGCGGGAACTTCCGCCGGGCGCGACCCTCGAGGACCTCCTGTCGGGACTGCTGGAGGACCACCCGGACCTGGAGGACCTCCTCTACGCCGACGGCGACCTCGGCGACGCCGTCAGTCTCACCGTCGACGGCGTCAACGTCTCGCGGCTCGACGGCCTCGAAACGGCGCTGTCTGCGGGCGATGAGGTGCGCGCCGCCCCGCCGATCCACGGCGGGTGAGGGCTCGTCGACGACCCCGCGATCGACTCGGACGTCCTCAATCGTCGGCGACGCCGCCGGCCCCTCCGGCGACGTGGCCGTCGGGGACCGTCCCGTCCGGGTTCCAGCCGCGCAGGTCGTAGTACTCGTCGAGTGCCGCCTCGAAGTCCGGCAGGTCGTAGGGGAGCCTGTCGTCCTCGCGGTCGAAGCCGCGCCGGTTGTTGAAGTGCCGTTCCAGTTCGATCACGCGGTCTCCCATCGCGAGGAGGTCGTCGAAGTCGGCGTCCAGAAGCGTCGCTCTGGCCTCGTCGTCGACGTACCCGCTCGCGAACGCACAGAAGATCCCGGAGTCGCGGACGACCTGTCGGTTCTCCCGTTCGATCAACCGCTCGGGTTTCCCTTCCAACCCCTCGGGGTCGACCTCGCCGTCGTACTCGAGGCTGAGGAACGACGAGTACATGTGGTCGGCCCCGCGGTTCGCCACCGCATAGGAGAGGCCCTGGCCGTGGATCGCCCGGCCGTCGTGGGCGGCGAACTCCAACCCTTTTACCGACCAGTTCTCGACGCCCAACTCGTCGTGACAGCGGGCGACCCCTTCCGCGAGCGTGTCGCCGATCCCCTCCCGACGGGCGACCTTCTCGAGCGTCTCGTGGACCAGCTCCGCGTTGCCGAACTCGCCTTCCGACGCGAGGTACGCCGCGACCGTGTCACCGGCGGAGATGGTGTCCATCCCGAGGTCGTCACACCGGTCGTTCGATATCATCACGTCGACGACGTCGTCGACGCCGGCGTTGCTGCCGAACGCCATCACGGTCTCGAACTCCGGGCCCTCGGTCTCGACGCCGCGTTCCTCGTCGCGGGTCGGCAGCTTACATGCGAACGCGCACATCGAACACGCCGCAGTCTTGTACTTCTTCTCCTCGACGGCGTCGCCGCCGATCCCCTCGACGCCCTCGAAGCTCATCTCCGAGAAGTAGCGGGTCGGCAGGCCGAACTCGTCGTTGATGAACTCCGTCCCGTTCGTCGTCCCCTGCCGTTTCATGATGTCGTCCGTCGTCGCCGCCTCGCGGTGGATCTCCGACTGGATCTCCTCGGGGAGGTCGACGCGCGCGGGCGAGTCGCCCGCGAAGGTGAGACACTTCACGTTCTTCGCGCCGAGGACCGCCCCCAGCCCGCCGCGGCCGAACGCGCGCGAGTCCGAGGTCATCACGCAGGCGAACCGGACGCGGTTCTCGCCGGCCGGGCCGACGGTCGCGAGGTGTTCGCTCTCGAGGCCGTGGCGCTCACGCATCGCCTCGGTCACCTCGGGGACCTCCGCGCCGGCCAGCTCCGAGACCTCCTCGAACTCGACGACCGGCGTGCCGTCCCCGCCGTCCCGGACGTGAACCGCGAGCAGTTCGTCGCTCGCTCCGGTCACTTCGACGACGCTGTGGCCGGTGTCGACGAAGTTCCGCGAGAGGTAGCCCCCGGCGTTCGTCGACAGCAACCCGCCGGTGAGCGGCGAGAGGCCGGTCATGTTCATCCGGCCCGTGAAGCTCATCTGTGAGTGCTGGAGCGGCCCGGTAGAGAAGTACACCCGGTTCTCCGGGCCGAACGGGTCCGCGTCGAACGGGATCCGGTCGTGTGCGAGCTTCGTCGCCGCCCCGCGGCCGCCGACGAACGTCGACAGCACCCCGTCGATGTCCGTCGTCTTCGCCTCACGGGCCCCGACGTCGATGGTCAGGAGGTCGCCTTTCGCGTGGTTCATGCGGACACGTACCACGCGACGGATTAGGGAGTCTGGGGAACCGTACAGGTTTTCCGGTACTCGGCGCGAACACGTCCGATCCCGTGCGGGTCGTCCTCGCGTCGAGGCGGTGCTCGGCCCCTCTCGCGTCGAGTTGAAGTGTCTCGGGACGGATCGACGGACATGGAACGGACGCCGGAGGGGACGCCCGTCGGGGTCGACGATCCCTACGCGGTCGCGGGGACGTGCGATCACCTCACCGACGACGGACGGTGTCGGTTCGCGCTGACGCGGGCCGGCGACGACCCCGCGTTCGCGGCCGAACGGCACGCGGACGGGGACGCCTGTCACGTCGGGCCCGAGGGCGAGTGGCGGGCGTGCCCGCACTACCGGTCGACGACCGACGGCCGCGAGTGCGCACGCTGCGGGCTCGAGGAGGTCCGGCTGGCCCACGAGGACGCCCGGCCACTCGTGGAGGAACACCACCTTTCGTACGGGAACGCGCCGGACGCGAACGCGGACGTGGACGACGACGCTGGTCCCGACGACGCCGGCCCCCACGAGATCACGGTGGCGCTGTGTCGCTGGTGCCACTCGAAGGTCCACGCCTCCTTCGCGCGGATCGACGACGACGCGAGTCCGGATCCGGAGGCGATCGCGGAGCGGGAGGGTCGCCGGACGAGAGAGCGCGAGGAGTCGGCGTTCTCGACGGCGCGCGAGCGATACGGTTCTGGCGAGTGAGTGAGAGTCGGTGAGAAGAGGGGCGTGAATACTGTGAGAGACGGGCACTCTCCCGAGCGCACGTGTTGATGCTCACCAGTATGATCAGTAAAACACCGAATTAAACTGGTTGAATGTATTCATTCATCCTAATGGAGGAGTGTTTCAATTGCGCGGCATCGACACCAAAGTGTTACACGCTGATTCTGGAGGGATCCACTGTCCTGAAGGACGTAGCGGTCTGTCGAGAATGTGTCTCCGATCTTCGGAACGTCGAGTGGATCGAGGTCGAGCGACCTTCGACTCCGACGAACAGTCAGTGACCGATCTCCAGCGACGTCGTCGGATCCCGTCGCATTCTGACTGCTTGCCGGACACGGTCCGGCAATGACGAACATCTCGGATTTTCGAACCGCAAGCGGTTCACCGACGGGGCCATCGAAGACGGCGGAGTCGGATCTCTCCGTCTAGGTCTTTCGAGGAGCGATTCCCGACGCGAACGCAGTGCGTGAGGAGGCCGGACGGGAAAGAGGTGGGTGGGAACCCGACGAGAAAGAGGTGGAGGTCCGACTACTCCTCGGGCTGCGGGCGGACGAGGTTCGCGAGCGCGACGAGCGCGCCGAGGAACCAGCCGAGCGGGACCGAGATCCCGATCCACATCAGGACGTAGCCGAGTCCGGGGAGCCCCCACTGCTCGCCGAAGGTATCAAGGTCGAAGGCGTTCCGGAGCGTGTCGTTGAGGTCGCCGAACGTGAGGAACGTGTCGAGGATCCAGACGGCGAGATCGTAACTCGGTGGGAGGATGATCGACTCGAGGCTCGGCGTGACGAGCGCGGCCACGACGGGCGGCAAGAAGAGCGCGGTCATCGCGAAGGGGTACGCCAACAGGACGCTGACGAGGCGACCGCCGGCCTTCGAGAAGCCGGCGGCGAGCGCGGCGGAGACGATCGCAACGACGCTGGCCGCGCCGACGGCGATCACGTCCGCGGTGGCGAGTTGGAGGTAGGTGACGAGGGTGAGTGCCCCCCAGACGACGGTCGCGACGAGCACTGCACCCGCGATCCCGATACGGGTCACGGCGGAGTCGAGCTTCGCGGCGTAAAACCGGGTTGCGAACCCGACGAGAAGCAGGGGATACGCCACCGCGACCAGCGGGGCCCCGAGGACCGCCCAGAGGTAGTAGCCCGCGGTCTGGGGGACGGTTTCCGGCTTCCACTTGCCGAGCACCGTGCTTGGGTCGAGCTGTCTGGGGAAGACGATCTCCATCCAAGTCTCGTGGAGTCGGACGACGTCCAAGAGAAGCGCCTCCAGCAGGCCGATCTGTCCTCGTCGTTCCATTTGGCTCACATCGCGCGCGGGGTGACGTGAACTTTGTGCCTCGCGGCGGGACCCGCGCGACCTGGAGGCGACGCCGCCCCACTTTCGGCCGGAGCGGCCACTCTCACCCACCTCTACGCCCGTCGGTATGGTTAAACCGGGACGGCGACGTACTCCGGGTATGTACCGAAGACGACTGCTGGGGGTAGTCGCGACGTCGGGGGCGGTCGCGGCCGCGGGATGTCTCGGCGGCGAAGACGGGGCCTTCGAGTTCGATGCGGAGCCGGCGCGGGTGCCGGATGCGGCGCTGTCGGACGCGGGCTACGAGGGCAAGGAACCCGAGTCGTTCGAGATCGAGCAGACGTTCGAAGTCGCCGGGATCGAGAGGCAGGTGTCGGCGACGTCGTGGGTCGCGAGCTACGAGAACCTCGAGCGAGCGTCATCGCTGCTCGTCGCGAGCACGCCGGACGCGACGGTGGCGGGCCGGTCGGTCAACCCGCTGGTTCGCGCCGACGACGCGGAGCTGCTCCGGCGACTGCTCGAGCAGGGCGGCAGCGGCGGCGTCGACGGCGAGAGCGTCGGCGACCTCGAGGAGGTCGGCACCGAGACCCGGACGATCCTCGAAAGCGAGACGACCGTGACCACGTTCGCGACCGAGGTCCGGTTCGAGGACGTCGCGGACGCGCCGGTCGATACCGACGGAAGCGTTCCGGCGCTTGTCCACGTCGCGACCGTCGAACACGGCGAGGACGTGCTCGTGCTCGTGGGCGTCCACCCGCGCGCGATCGAGGAAGGTGAGACCCAGGGCGCGCTGATGGAGTCCGTCGAGCACTGAGACGGCGGCGAGCGGATCCGTGGGACCGAGCAGTGGCCTCCGTAGGCGTTGAGGTTCGTGTGTGACGACTCCGAGTGTGGACGCGGTCGCGTTGCTCTCGGCGTCGCCGTAACTCGACGGGGAGACGGTCGTCGCCGACGGATCGTGAATTCGGTCCGACAACGGAGTCTTGTCGATTGGCCACGTTCGCGCTCGTGAGATGTTCGACGGCGACTCACAGGAACCCGCTGGGACGAGCGTTCTCAGATGCGAAAACGAGCGTCTGACCCCTGTCAGACTCCCTTGTGTCGCGTTCACACACCCCGACGAATTCACACAAAGCATTTATACTGAACCCCACAACAAACAGTCGCAACCCCTATCCGAAATGCGTCAGTGGACGAGTAATCCCCGACCGAGTCCGGCTGTACAACGAGACAGGGTAGGTGATGACGACCGGGCGCGTCTCGAAGGTCAGGAGAAAGCCGCTGATGCGATGCGAACGAAACAAACTATGACAAACGAAACAAACACACGCAAGAAGGCCAATGCGGTCTTCTTCAGCCTGATCGTGGTACTCTCCATGGTCACGGTTGGGTTTGCCGGCTTTGCCGGCTCGGCAGCAGCACAGGCAGGAAATAATTCGGACTACGTCGATATTGACGGCGGATCCGCTGACGTGGTCTTCCAGGGACAGAACGTCTACCTGGTCTCCGACGACTTCGATACCGGATCGTCCGGTGATCTAGGGGCTACAGTGAACCTCCGGAGTGTCGACAACTACGACACTGATGCCGACGAGGTTTCATCCAGCTCTCAGGTCGAACAGCTTGAGGTCGAAGACGTTGACGACACCGACCTCAGTTCGACGCCGACTAGCAATGATCTGGTCGTTGAGATAGACACCGGCGACCTCGAGTCCGGAGACTACTTCATCTCGGGACTCGACTTCCTCGCGTCCTTCCCCGACCAGGACGATACCTTCGAGGTCACGACTCAGAGCCTCAGTGCCGAGTTCGATGACGAGGAAGTGACGGATGAGGGTGCAAACTCCGACACTGACCTCGATATCTCCTCGAACCGTGGTACCTACAGCCTCAACGTGAGCGCTGACGGTGACCTCAGTACCGAGGAACTCATCGAGATCTTCGTCGACCAGAATGCCGCTGGTGGTCTCCTCGTTGACCTTCACCTGACCGATCAGGTCCGTAATGAGGTTACGGTGGGTGCCGATGATGATCCGGAGATTGATGGCGGGTCGTACGGCGACCTCTCAGACTCGGCATTCGCAACCGTAATTGAATCCGCTCTGAACGATGACAGTAACTTCGATAATTCTGAGCGGCAGACCTTTGTGGATGCTGTCAACGATCTAGACAGCAGCAGTGATCCGCTCAGCACGGATAGCAGCGGAGATGTCTCTATTGACGATGCTTCGGAATTCCGCGATCGCTTCGAGACGCTGAACCCGTACCGGGCGTTCGCGTACTCGGACAGCGGTTCCAACTCGGCCGAAGACGCCGGCGAGAAGATCGCCCTGATCGACATCAACGACCGTGACGAAACGGTCGACTTCGTTGGTACTCCTACTGGCGACTACGAGTTCTCCTTCGATGTCGGTGACACGGAGGCTTCGGATACCTCATCGATCACGGTGAACGAGCAGGACCAGAGCGCGAGCTGGGGCCAGGGTGTCTACACCCAGGCTGCCGGTGACGTCGTGAACATGAGTGTCGAGCTTGAGGACGACGACAGTGCGTACGTCCAAGTCGGCGACGAGGATTCCGGCTACCTCGACATCCTTTACGTTGAAGACGACGACGACGACCAGGAAGTCTCCTTCCAGGTCAACACGCGGACGGTCGGCACCAATCCGTCCAGCGCTGATGGTTCGTACTACTCCGAGGACGACATCGTCGAGAGTATGGCCGAGGACGGTGGTAGCAACTTCGACGATGTAACGTTCTGGGATGAGGAAGTCGATAGTGGTTCGACCTACTCTACCCTCAACGATTACCGCAACGCGCTCGACATAAACCCGCTTGTTCGTCCGATCCAGCCCACTGACTACCCGCTTGCTGTTAACGGGAACGGTGACTTCATCGTGAACGACGATGACGAGTCCGAGCTTGACAACGAGCTCGCTCTCGCCACGCTCGATCTGATCCAGCCGGAACTGGGCGATGTCACTACGTGGACTGCACCCTCGGATAATGCTGACGCGGACGATAGCCGCCAGGCGATCGTCGACGCGGCTACCGAGCGGTCGGACATCGCGGAGGACGACCGTCTCGTCATCCAGATGGAGGCAACCGGCCTCTACGGCGCGATGGTCGAGAAGGCGGGTGGCGACTACACTGCGCTTGAGGATGGCTTCGCTCCTGGCACGGTCCAGAGCCTCCTAAATGAGGACGGCGAAGGAATCAACCTCAACGTCGAGGCTGAATCCGCAACCGGTAATCAGGAGGAGACTGGCCTCGACTTCGGGGCTTCTGACGAGAGCGACATCTTCACGCTTGCCGACAACGAAAACGGCGAGCTCTTCATCGTCGTCGACACAAGTTCGAGCAGTGCCTTCACCAACGACATCGATACTGGTGAGGAGTTCACTGCCGAACTCGAGTACGAGACTGACGACGAAGATCAGTACCGGTTCCAGTCTGGACCCGTGAGCGCACCGGGTGACTACGACACCTTCGCTCCGTTCACTGGTGGTGCCGACGGTGACTCCACCGAGGCTGCTTACCCGTACTTCCAGACTGATAGCACTGAAAGCACGAGCAGCACGTTCACCATCGTTGAGGAGGAAGCGAGCTTCGACAACGTCAACGCAGACGGCCAGGTTCAGATCGCTCTCAGCGAGTCTGGAACCGTCAGTGGTTCGACGAGTGTCGCGCCCGGCTCGGATGCTAGCGTGCGTATCCAGTCTGATCAAGATGTCACGCCATCGTTCATCGAGACGAGCGATGTCAACATCAGCAACGATGGCTCCTTCAGCGCCGAGTTCGACGTGAGTGCTCAGTCCGTCAACGACACGGGTACGGTCAACTTCCGTGTGGGCGGTAGCTCCATCACTAGCTCGGACATGCAGATCGTCGAAACGGTCGGCGAACCCGCCAACTTCGAGGTCTCCGATCTCGACCCGCAGGACGTGACCGTCACGCAGGGTGACGTCATCTCCGTCTCCGCGACGGTCGAGAACACCGGCGAGAATTCGGCCACGCAGACGGTCGAGTTCCAGATCGACGGTGACGCCGTCGCCGAAGAAGAGGTCGAACTCGGCAGCGGCGAGGACACCACGGTCGAGTTCACCGACATCGACACGTCCAGTCTCGATGCCGGTGACTACGAGCACGGCGTCTTCACCGACGACGACAGCCAGACGGCCACGCTGACGGTCGAAGAGGCTGACACTGGTGGCGACGACGATTCCACGGACGACTCGACTGACGACTCCACGGACGACTCGACTGACGACTCCACGGACGACTCGACTGACGACTCCACGGACGACTCGACTGACGA